>CANGHH010000001.1 GCA_947453725.1 Betaproteobacteria bacterium
GGTTTGTGCCCGAGCGACCAGCGGGCTGGCCGACAGCAGCGCCGCGATGCAAAGACCCAGGACACGCGATCGACGGTCGAAATGGCAGTGCAGGGAAGGCATTCGCATCGGATAAGTTGAGCTGCTGCGTGGAGGCCGCAAAGCGCCAATAAGTTGGCATTCTAGGGTCCGCCATGCGCTGCCCGGATCCTCATCCCGATTGACGAGTGACCGCGCCCCAAGCCTTGGTTAGACTTGGTCGGTGCAATCCCTGATCATTTCTTTCTTCATTTCCATCCTGCTGACCGGCTGGGTCGTGCACGCCGCGCGGCATGGTGGAGGCCTGGTGTTCGACCACGACACCTCGGGCCCGCAGAAATTCCATGACCAGCCCGTGCCCCGCGTCGGGGGCATCGGCATCCTGGGCGGTGCCGTCGGCGGTGCCGGCCTGATGGTCTGGCTGAACCGCCCTGCGGGTGAACTGGCTGCGATGCTGCTGGTGTGCGCCGCGCCGGCTTTCGCCGCCGGCCTGATCGAGGACCTGACCAAGCGCGTCAGCCCCGGCAAGCGCCTGCTGGCCACCGCGGTGTCCGCCGGGCTGGCCTTCTGGTTGCTGGGCGCGCAGATCACGCGCACCGACATTCCCGGCCTGGACCTGCTGGTTTCCTTCGGCGCCGGCGCGCTGCTGGTGACGGTGTTTGCGGTGGCGGGCATCGCCAATTCGGTGAACATCATCGACGGCTTCAACGGCCTGTCTTCGATGTGCGTGATGATCATGCTGGCGGCGCTGGCCTATGTGGGTTTCCAGGTCGACGACGTGGCCGTCGCCACGCTGGCGCTGATGGGCGTCGGCGCGGTGCTGGGCTTCTTCATCTGGAATTTTCCGGCCGGCCTGATCTTCCTGGGCGACGGCGGCGCCTACTTCCTGGGCTTCTACGTTGCCGAGGTCGCCATCCTGCTGCTGGTGCGCAACCCCAGCGTGTCGCCGCTGTTTCCGCTGCTGGTCTGCATCTACCCGGTCTTCGAGACGCTGTTCTCCATCTACCGCCGGCGCTTCCTGCGTTCGGTGCCGCCCAGCATGCCCGACGGCATCCACCTGCATTCGCTGATCTACCGCCGTCTGCTGCGCTGGGCGGTGGGCGGCCGCGGCGCCCGGACGCTGACCCGGCGCAATTCGATGACTTCGCCCTTCCTGTGGCTGCTGTGCATGATGTCGGTGGTGCCCGGCATCCTGTTCTGGCAGAACACCGCCTTGATCGCGGCCGCGCTGGCCCTGTTCGCCGTGTCCTATGTGGTGCTGTACTGGCGCATCGTGCGCTTCAAGTCGCCGCGCTGGATGCGCGTGCTGGCCAGCCGGCCGGTGCCGCTGGGCAGGCGATAAACGAGGTTGCCGCGGGCCGCAAGGAACTGCTGGTGCCCGGCGGTGCGTCCGACGGCTGGAAGCCGCAGAGCCTCGTTCCCCTGCCACGCGACGACTTCAGCCAGACCGAAACGGGCTTGACCGCGTGGGCCGGGTCGGTGCCCACATAGATCTGGCAGGGTCGAATCCGCTGCGCTGACTCAGGAGAGCCACGCCATCGATCCGCTCGGCCAGGCTCTGGATGTCGCGCGTGCTCACACCCGCCTGCGCGTAATGGGTCTGCCAAGTGTTGACGACCTGGATGACCCGTGCGACCTCAGCAGCAGCCTCCGAGGGCAACAGACCGAAAGCATCGCACTGCGACATGGCGTTTTCCAGAGTCGACTCCCGGCCCTGGGCGCCGCAGATGAATTCCTGATACCCCTGGCCCGAGTTCGTCGGCAAGACGTCGTAGGCCGGCGCCAGTTTCAAGCGGCCATGGCCCATCGGGTTGACGACCAACAGCGAGTGGTTCTTCTCGTGGTCATCGGTGTTGTCGACCAGGATGTTGAAGACCATGCGACGGAACAACTCGCGCGCTTCCTTGCCCCACCCAGCGGGCTGCCGCCGCCAGCGATGATTTTGGCTTCCAGGGCCGTGATGGGCTCCGAAGCCTCGATCTTGGCCACCACCTCGCTGAGTTGTTGCACCTGCTCGAGTCGGGGCAGGGGGCTCCCGTCTCTGGGGCTGTAGCGGTCGGCTGAAGTGGAGACGCCGAGCGCACCGAACCGGTCGTCACCGGCGTGGTGCAGGTATTCCATCAGCGACAGGCGGCTGGGCTTGTCCACGAAGCGGATGACCTTTTCGCCCCAGCGATCCGGCCGCGCGTCGTCGACCGCGCCGACTGCGCGCTGCGCGTCTGCCGCCAGGCCGCCGGGTGGCAGGAACTCGGTGTCGGTGAGCGGTAGGTCCTCGCTCAGCGCGAATCCGCTGCGCAACCACGCCGGGCCGTAGTGCAGGGAAGCGCCTTTGCCTGCGGCAACCAGCCTCAGTGCGCCAACGTAGCGCGGCGTGGCGGGGTCGCCCAGGTACCACAGGTACAAGTCGTCCAGGCGCATGTCAGCCCTTGGTGCGGGGCGTGCGCAGGCGTGCCTCGGCAGAGGCCAGGGCTCTTGTGCGGCCGAGTTCGACGGCAGCCCGGACGTCCCGCTCGATGGCACCCTGGTCGTGCTCGGGCGCCGCGAGCTTGCCCAGTTCGCCGTCGCGCTGGATGAGCCAGAGCGCGGTGGCCACGATGCCGATCCCGACCGCGGGGTCACCCGCTTCCAGCCGCTGCAGCGTGGGCACCGAGACGCCCATGCGCTGGGCCCAGGTCTTCAGCGACTCTTTGCGCCGCAGGCGGGCTACAGCCAGGTCGGCGCCCAGTTTCCCGATGGCGGCAGCCGTCGCTGGCGGAAGCTGCAGTAGGGCAAGGGCAGTCTTGGGCATGCACATAGAGTACAGCGGGAATGCCAATCTCGTAAACATCTATGTGTATTTACAGCGCCGATGCCGTCAAAGGCCAGCTGGCCGAGCGCGTGTTTTCATGCGGCCTTGAGCCGCGGAGCAGTTCGCGGTCCAGGCGCGGGCGGCGGTGGATTGCCGAATCATCCTTCATGCTGCATGATGAAACGGGCATGTTCTGAGGGCGTCACCATGTTGAAGGAAGTCGGAGCCAGCGGGCAAATCTCCCTGGGCAAGCGCCTTGCCGGACAGGTGTTCGACGTGGTTTTCCACGCCGATGGGCGCGTCGAAATGCTGCCCGTTCGGGTGGTTGCGATGGCGGGCGAAGTGCCGGTGGCGCTGGGTGCTGCGCCCGACGGCTGGAAGCCGCCGGGCGGCTATGAAAGCTGCAGCCCCTGGGCCTTGGACAAC
Source organism: Betaproteobacteria bacterium (assembly GCA_947453725.1). Classification (GTDB taxonomy): domain Bacteria; phylum Pseudomonadota; class Gammaproteobacteria; order Burkholderiales; family Burkholderiaceae_C; genus Rubrivivax. The sequence goes on from CANGHH010000001.1 coordinate 3,233, forward strand.
CGGTCGGCGCTGGACGCCTACGCCCAAGGGATCGAGGAGCACGGCACTGCTGCCGACCAGCTGCAGCGCTTCCTGTCGGACCCGTCGGCGGCCATGCAGGGTTGAGCCTATGCCGCGCTTCGATGTCTATCGGAACCCGAATCAGCGCGCAGTTCATCGGCTTTACCTGGATGTGCAGAGTGATCTGGTCAGTACAGCAACCCGATGGTGTCTGCCCTTGTTCCCGCGCATGGGGGATGCGCGTGTGATGACGGGCGCCCAATGGGTCGTCAACGTGGATGGTCAGTCTTGGGTTGTCGACACGCCCAATGTGCTGGCCGTTCCCAAGGCCCTGCTGCGGGATTTCCAGGGCCGCTTGGCGAGTGAAGATCAAATGCGCGTCGAAGCCGCTATCGACTTCATGCTGCGCGGCTACTGAACGCGGTCGCGTCAAGGGTCACCGGTTCGTGGACTACCTGATTCAGCGCGCAGGGTCGATAATCAGTGGTTATGCATGAAGAAACCACCGAAGTCTCCGCGCCCGCGATCGATGTCGCCGCTGAGCAGAGCCCCCCGCTCTTCAACACCCTCCCGCTAGACCCCAAGCTGCTGCGCGCCGTCGCCGACGCCGGCTACGTGGCGATGACGCCCATCCAGGCCAAGGCGATTCCCATCGTGCTGGCTGGCCGCGACGTGATGGGCGCCGCGCAGACCGGCACCGGCAAGACGGCGGCTTTCACCATTCCGCTGCTGCAGAAGATGCTGCGCCACGAAAGCGCCAGCATGTCGCCGGCCCGCCACCCGGTGCGGGCCCTGGTGCTGGCGCCGACGCGCGAACTGGCCGACCAGGTCGCCAACAACGTCAAGACCTACGCCAAGCACACCAACCTGCGGTCCACGGTGGTCTTCGGCGGCATCGATATGAAGCCGCAGACGCTGGTGCTCAAGGGCGGCGTCGAGGTGCTGATCGCCACGCCAGGCCGCCTGCTCGACCACATCGAGGCCAAGAACGCGGTGCTCAACCACGTCGAATACGTGGTGCTCGACGAGGCCGACCGCATGCTGGACATCGGCTTCCTGCCCGACCTGCAGCGCATCCTGTCCTACCTGCCGAAGGAACGCCAGACGCTGCTGTTCTCGGCCACTTTCTCGCCCGAGATCAAGAAGCTGGCCAACAGCTACCTGCAAGACCCGGTGCTGGTCGAAGTGGCCCGGCCGAACGCGACGGCGACCAATGTCGAACAGCGCTTCTACAGCACCACCGACGACGACAAGCGTCGCGTGGTCACGCAATTGCTGAAGTCGCGCGACCTGAAGCAGGCCATCGTCTTCGTCAATTCCAAGCTGGGCGCCGCGCGCCTGGCGCGTTCCTTCGAGCGCGACGGCCTTCGCACGGCTGCGCTGCACGGCGACAAGAGCCAGGACGAACGCCTGAAGTCGCTGGCTGCCTTCAAGGCCGGTGAAGTCGACCTGCTGGTGGCCACCGACGTGGCGGCCCGCGGGCTGGACATCGCCGACCTGCCGGCGGTCTTCAACTTCGACGTGCCTTTCCACGCCGAGGACTACGTCCACCGCATCGGTCGCACCGGCCGCGCCGGCGCTTCGGGCCTGGCGGTGACGCTGGTCACCCCCAGCGACACGCGCTTCGTCAGCGACATCGAGAAGCTGCTGAAGCTGAAGCTCGACATCGAAGCGATCGAGCTGGAAGATGACCGGCCGCGCCGGCCGCCGCGCCGCCGTGACGACGAAGAGGCCGACCGCGCGCCCGAAGCGCAGGCGGCCGAACGGCCGGCCGAACGCGCGCCGGTTCGTGCCCACGAGGCGCCGCGCCGCAGCGCGCCCTCGCGCGACCCTTTCTTCGACCGGCCCTACGAGGCGGCCAGTGCCGATTCGGCGCCGGCCTGGGAAGCGAGTGCCAAGGCCTCGGCCAGCATCGCGCCGGGCCGCGGCCTGACGCCGAACATCCGGCCGAAGAAGAAGGTCGCTGCGCTGCTCGGCGGTAGCTGAGTCTGGACGTGAGAGTCCGGAAGGACTCGAGCGCCTGACGAAGGCCCGAAGCCGATTTCACGGCATCGGGCTGAGTCTGGACGTGAGAGTCCGGAAGGACTCGAACGCCTGACGAACCCGGACGCAAGGGCGCGGATTCAGCTGGCGAGCAGGCAAAACACCGCCGGCCAGCGGTCGGGCATGGTCTGCGGCCGGGCGCGCCAGCCGGCCACCGTGTCGGTGCGCGACCAGCCGGTCGGCAAGGTCAGCCCGCAGCTGACGGCCACGCCGGTCTGCGGCGCCAAGGCGGCCAGCATCGCGTCCAGCAGCGCGGCGTTGCGGTAGGGCGTCTCGATGACGATCTGTGTCTGCTGCAGCCGCCGCGACAGCGCTTCCAGTTCGCGCAGCCGGGACAGCCGCGCCGCGGCGTCCTGCGGCAGGTAGCCGACGAAGGCGAAGCTCTGGCCGTTCAGGCCGCTGGCGGCCAGCGCCAGCAGCAGCGAACTGGGGCCGGCCAGCGGCAGCACCGTCACCCCCGCGGCGTGGGCCACGCGCACCAGCGCCGCGCCCGGGTCGGCCACCGCGGGCAGGCCGGCTTCCGACAGCAAGCCCAGGTCGTGGCCGTCCAGCGCCGGTTGCAGCAAGGCCTGCCACTCGGTGGCGGGCACAGCTTCGCGGCTGCCCTTGCGCGGCCGCGGCAATTCGGTGATGGCGATGCTTTGCAGCGCCACGCCCAGCGGTGCGATGGCGTCCACGCGTTTCAGGAAAGCCCGTGCGCTGCGCGCGTCTTCGGCCGCCCAGTGGCGCAGCGCCGCCGCGCGGCGGATCACGCCCAGCGGCAGCACCGCCTGCAGGTCGACGGTCTCGGTGCCCAGGTCCAGGGCATTGGGCATCAGCACGAGGGTGCCCTTCATGGCTGCAGCGCGTCCAGGCCGGCGGCGCGCAGCAGCGCGCAGGTGCGGATCAGCGGCAGGCCGATCAGCGCCGTGGGGTCGTCGCTCTCGATGCGGTCGAGCAGCGCGATGCCCAGCGTCTCGCATTTGGCGCTGCCGGCGCAGTCGTAGGGCTCTTCCAGCCGCAGGTAGCGCTCGATCTCGGCGTCGCTGAGCGAGCGGAAGTGCACGGTGACCGGCGCCAGCAGCGTCTGTTCGAAGCCGGTGTCGGCGCGCACCACGGCCACCGCCGTCTGGAAGACCACGCGCCGCCCGCTCAGCTGGCGCAGCTGGGCGGTCGCCCTGGCGTGGTTGCCCGGCTTGCCGATGGGCAGGCCGTCGAGGTCGGCCACCTGGTCGGACCCGATCACCACGGCATCGGGCCGGCCCTGCGCCACCGCGCGGGCCTTGGCCACCGCCAGGCGCAGGGCCAGTTCGGATGGCGTTTCGCCGGGTTGGGGCGTCTCGTCCACCTGCGGCGCCATCACCTCGAAGGGCAGGTGGAGTCGTTCCAGCAGTTCGCGGCGGTAGCGTGAGGTCGAGGCCAGGATCAGGGGCGGGCGGGGCAGGGGGACAGGGTTCATCGCGCCGATTTTCGTCGCAACAGCGGCTGAGGCGATCGAGGGCTGCCGCTGGCTACACTCAGCCCCCGCTTTCGAAGATGCCCATGACCGACACCACCACCGATGCCCGCGCCCTGGAGGTGCTGGCTTTCTGCCGACACGGCGGCAGTCTGCAGGGGCGCTGGCCGCTGGCGGCGATGACGCGGCTGTCCGACAGCCTGGTCGGCAGCGACGCCGACGCGGCGGTGGACTGGCAGCTGGCGGGCAGCCTGCTGCCGGTCACCGGCGGCGAGGCGGAGGTCTGGTTGCACCTGCAGGCGCAGGCCACGGTCAGCCTGCAATGCCAGCGCTGCCTGCAGGCCATGGCCGACGACATCCCCGTCGACCGCCGCTTCCGCTTCGTTCGCACCGAAGCCGAGGCCTTGAAGCTGGACGAAGTCTCGGAAGACGACGTGCTGGTGCTCGAGCCGCGGCTGGACGTGGCGACCCTGCTCGAAGACGAGCTGATCCTGGGCCTGCCCATCGTGCCGATGCACGCGGTCTGCCCCGAACCGCTGCGCCCGCTGCACGACGACAGCGCGCTGGAAGACGAGGTCCCGCATCCCTTCGCTGCGCTGGCGGCGCTGCGCGGCAAGCCGCCGCGCGACGGCGACGCCTGAGGCGCTGGCCACCCGGCGCTGGCGGCGGCCGGTAGGCCAGTGCTATACTTGAAGGCTTTGCGAGGGCTAGCCCCTCTTCGAGTCACCGCGTTGACTCTGGCGTGGGCCCCAGGCCCCGAAATTGGCGCCGGCCCCCAGGCCAGTCAGCCGCCCCCCAGGAGAATTTCATGGCCGTTCAGCAGAACAAGAAGTCGCCTTCCAAGCGCGGCATGCACCGCTCACACAACGCCGTCGCGGCGCCGGGTACGGCCGTCGAGTCGACCACCGGCGAGGTGCACCTGCGTCACCACATCAGCCCGACCGGTTTCTACCGGGGCCGCAAGGTCCTGAAGACCAAGGCCGACGCCTGATAGCCGGCGTGGGTCGATCCCGGCCCACTGCCGCTGCCTGAATCTGTGGCTATCTCTGCTGCGCCCGCACCGCTGGACCGCGTCCGCATCGCCGTGGACTGCATGGGCGGCGACCACGGGCCTTCGGTCACGCTGCCGGCCTGCCGGGCTTTCCTGGCCGCGCACCCGAACGCCGACCTGATCCTGGTCGGCCAGGCGCCTGCGCTGGCCGCGGCCCAGGGCTGGCCGCGCTGCACGCTGGTCACCGCGACCGAAGTCGTGTCGATGGACGATTCCATCGAAGTGGCGCTGCGCCGCAAGCGCGACTCGTCGATGCGCGTGGCCCTCCATCAGGTCAAGGACGGCGCCGACGCCTGCGTCTCGGCCGGCAACACCGGTGCGCTGATGGCGCTGGCCCGTTTCCTGTTGAAGACGCTGGACGGCATCGACCGCCCGGCCATCGCCACCGTGATGCCCAACCGCCAGGACGGCTACACGACGGTGCTCGACCTCGGCGCCAACGTCGATTGCACGCCCGAACACCTGCTGCAGTTTGCGGTGATGGGCAGCGCGCTGGTGTCGGCGGTGGACGGTACGGCCGAGCCGACGGTGGGCCTGCTGAACATCGGCGAAGAGGCCATCAAGGGCAGTGAAACCATCAAGCGCGCCGGCGAACTGCTGCGTGCGGCCGGCGCTGCCGGGCAGATCCGCTTCGTCGGCAACGTCGAAGGCAACGACATCTTCAAGGGCACGGTGGACGTGGTGGTCTGCGACGGTTTCGTCGGCAATGTGCTGCTGAAGACCAGCGAAGGCCTGGCTTCGATGCTGGGCGAATTCATCAAGCAGGAATTCACCCGCGGCCCCTACGCCAAGCTGGCCGCGCTGGTCGCGCTGCCGGTGCTGAAGCGTTTCAAGCACCGCGTCGACCCGCGCCGCTACAACGGGGCGGCCCTGCTCGGCCTGCGCGGCCTGGTCTTCAAGAGCCATGGTTCGGCCGACGCCTACGCCTTCGAACAGGCGTTGGCCCGGGCTTATGATGCCGCGCGCAACCGGCTGCTCGACCGGGTGCACGACCGCATTGGCGGCGCGGTGGCTGCCGGCTCGTCGGCGTCGGCAACCGGCGACGCTGGCTTGGAATCCGCTGCATGAACCCACAGGCCTCAGTCCCCAACCCCGGCAGCGCCCCGCGTTACGCCCGCATCACCGGCACCGGCAGCCACCTGCCGCCACGCCGCCTGAGCAACGCCGACATGGTCGGCCTGCTGGCCGAGCGCGGCCTGGAGACCAGCGACGAGTGGATCGTCGAGCGCACCGGCATCCGCGCCCGCCACTTCGCTGCCGACGGCGTCCATGCCAGCGACCTCGCCCTGCACGCAGCGCGCGCCGCGCTGGAAGCCGCCGGCCGCAGCGCCGCCGACGTCGACCTGATCATCGTGGCCACGTCGACGCCCGACATGGTCTTCCCGTCCACCGCCTGCATCCTGCAGAACAAGCTCGGCGCCAACGGCTGCGCGGCTTTCGACCTGCAGGCCGTGTGCTCGGGCTTCGTCTACGCGCTGGCCGTGGCCGACGCGATGATCCGTGCGGGCGGCGCGCGCTGCGCGCTGGTGGTCGGCGCCGAGGTCTTCTCGCGCATCCTCGACTTCAACGACCGCACGACCTGCGTGCTGTTCGGCGACGGCGCCGGCGCCGTGGTGCTCGAAGCCAGCGACGAGCCGGGCATCCTGGCCACCGACCTGCACGCCGACGGCAAGCATGTCGGCATCCTGTGCGTGCCGGGCCATGTGGCCGGCGGGCAGGTGCTGGGCGACCCGCTGCTGAAGATGGACGGCCCGGCGGTGTTCAAGCTCGCCGTCGGCGTGCTCGACAGCGCGGCGCGCGCGGTGCTGGCCAAGGCCGGGCTGACCGAGGCCGACGTCGACTGGCTGATTCCGCACCAGGCCAACATCCGCATCATGCAGGGCACGGCGAAAAAGCTGAAGCTGTCGCTCGACAAGGTCATCGTCACCGTCGACGAGCACGGCAACACCTCGGCCGCCTCGGTGCCGCTGGCGCTGGACGCCGCCGTGCGCAGCGGCCGCGTGCAGCGCGGCCAGACGCTGCTGCTCGAAGGCGTCGGCGGCGGTTTCACCTGGGGCGCCGTGCTGCTGCGCTACTGAACGCGCCCGTCCTGTACACCAGACTTTGCTGACGACACTTCCGATGCCTGCTTTCGCTTTCGTCTTTCCCGGTCAGGGTTCGCAGTCCGTCGGCATGCTCGACGCCTGGGGCGACCACCCGGCCGTCAAGGCCACGCTCGATGAAGCCGCGGCCGCGCTCGGCGAAGACCTCGGCGGGCTGATCCACGCCGGCCCGAAAGAGGCGCTCGAGCTCACGACGAACACCCAGCCGGTGATGCTGGCCTCGGCCATCGCCTGCTACCGCGCCTGGCGCGCCGAAGGCGGCGCCGAACCGGCTGCCGTGGCCGGTCATTCGCTGGGCGAATACAGCGCGCTGGTGGCTGCCGAAGCGCTGACGCTGGCCGAAGCGCTGCCGCTGGTCCGCCTGCGCGCGCAGGCCATGCAACAGGCCGTGCCGGTGGGCGCCGGCGCGATGGCCGCCATCCTGGGCCTCGACGCCGCCGTGGTCGCCGCCGGCTGCGCCGAGGTGGCTGCGGCCAGCGGCGAAGCCGTCGCACCGGCCAACTTCAACGACCCCAAGCAGACCGTCATCGCCGGCAGCAAGGCCGGCGTCGACCTGGCCTGCGAGAAGCTGAAAGGCCTGGGCGCCAAGCGCGCCTTGCTGCTGGCCGTGTCGGCACCTTTCCATTCGGCGTTGATGAAGCCGGCGGCCGAAGTGCTGCGCGAGCGGCTGGCCCGCGTGGCCATCCGCTCGCCCCGCATTCCGGTGGTCAACAACATCGACGTGGCCGTGCAGACCGAGCCCGACGCCATCCGCGACGCGCTCGTCCGCCAGGCCTTCGGCCCGGTGCGCTGGGTCGAGGTGACGCAGGCGCTGCGGGCGCGCGGCCTGCAGCACATCTTCGAATGCGGGCCGGGCAAGGTGCTGGCCGGCCTGGTCAAGCGCATCGACGCCGAGATCGTCACCACCACGGTGCTGGACCCGGCCAGCCTGGCGCTGGCGAAAGGCCTGCTGGCATGAGCGACGCACCGAACACGGCTGCAAGGGCAACCGCACCGGCCGGGCAGGTCGCCCTGGTCACCGGCGCCACGCGCGGCATCGGCCGGGCCATCGCGCTGGCGCTGGCCGCTGCGGGCTACCGCGTCACCGGTACCGCGACCTCGGCCGCCGGCGCCGCCAGCATCGGCGAAGCGCTGGCCGGCTTCCCCGGCTGCCAGGGCATCGTCCTCGACGTCACCGACGGTCCGGCGCTCGATGCCGCCATCGACGCCCTCGTCAAGGCGCAGGGCGGCCTGCACGTGCTGGTCAACAACGCCGGCATCACGCGTGACGGCCTGTCGATGCGGATGAAGGACGACGACTGGGACGCGGTCCACGACACCAACCTGAAGGCCGTCTTCCGCGCCTGCCGAGCCGCCACCCGGCCGATGATGAAGCAGCGCTACGGCCGGCTGATCAACATCACCTCGGTGGTCGGCGCCATCGGCAACGCCGGCCAGGCCAACTACGCGGCGGCCAAGGCCGGCGTGGCTGGCCTGACGCGCGCGCTGGCGCGCGAACTGGGCGGCCGCAACATCACCGCCAACTGCGTCGCGCCGGGCTTCATCGCCACCGACATGACGCAGGGCCTGCCCGACGCCGTGAAGACCGCCTTGCTGGCGCAGATCCCGCTGGGCCGCCTGGGTGCGGCCGAGGATGTGGCACATGCCGTGCTGTTCCTGGCCAGCCCCGAGGCCGGCTACATCACCGGCACCGAACTGGCTGTCAATGGCGGCATGCACATGGGTTGAAGCGCTGTCCAGCGCCGATCGGCGCACCCTGAAGAACACAAGAAATCCGGTACAGGCCCCGCCGGTAGAATCGTGGGCTGTTTGAACCGTCCCACTCCTGGAGGAGTCATGAGCGATATTGAAGCGCGAGTCAAGAAGATCATTGCCGAGCAACTCGGCGTCCCCGAATCCGATGTCACCAACGAGAAGGCCTTCGTGGCCGACCTCGGTGCAGACTCGCTCGACACCGTTGAACTGGTGATGGCCCTCGAGGACGAGTTCGGGATCGAAATCCCCGACGAAGAAGCCGAAAAGATCACCACGGTGCAACTCGCGATCGATTACGCGAGCACGCACCAAAAGGGCTGATTTCCGGTGACCCGTCGTCGCGTCGTCGTCACGGGCCTCGGGCTCGTGAGCCCGGTGGGCAATTCGGTGTCCGAAGGCTGGGCCAACGTGTTGGCCGGCCGCTCGGGCATCGACCTGATCACGAAGTTCGATGCGTCGAACTTCGCCTGCCGCTTTGCCGGTGAGGTCAAGGGCTTCAAGATCGAGGATTACATCCCCGCGAAAGAAGCCCGCCACATGGATGCCTTCATCCATTTCGGCATGGCGGCCGCCATGCAGGCCGTGCAGGACGCCGGGCTGCCGCATGGCGACACGCTGAGCGAAGACGAGGCCGAGCGCATCGGCTGTCTGGTCGGTTCGGGGATCGGCGGTCTGCCGATGATCGAGCAGACCGACGGCGAGTACCGCGAACGCGGTCCGCGCCGCATCTCGCCCTTCTTCGTGCCGGCCTCGATCATCAACATGATCTCGGGCCATGTCTCGATCCAGTACGGCTACACCGGCCCGAATCTGGCCATCGTGACGGCCTGCACGACCGGCCTGCACGCCATCGGCGAAGCCGGGCGGCTGATCGAGTACGGCGACGCCGACGTGATGATCGCCGGCGGCGCCGAAAGCACGGTCTCGCCGCTGGGCGTCGGCGGTTTCGCGGCGGCGCGCGCGCTGTCGACCCGCAACGACGATCCCAAGACGGCCTCGCGCCCCTGGGACCGCGACCGCGACGGCTTCGTGCTGGGCGAGGGCGCGGGCGTGGTGGTGCTCGAAGAGTACGAACACGCCAGGAAGCGCGGCGCCAAGATCTACGCCGAACTGCTGGGTTTCGGCATGGGTGCCGACGCGCACCACATGACGGCGCCCAACGTCGACGGCCCCAAGCGCAGCATGAAGGCCGCGCTGCGCAACGCCGGCGTCAATGCCAGCGCGGTGCAGTACCTGAATGCGCACGGCACCAGCACACCGCTGGGCGACGCCAACGAAACCAATGCCATCAAGCTGGCCTTCGGTGACCACGCGAAGCAGCTGGTGGTGAACTCGACCAAGTCGATGACCGGTCACCTGCTGGGCGGCGCCGGCGGCATCGAGTCGGTGTTCACGGTGCTGGCACTGCACCACCAGGTGTCCCCGCCGACGATCAACATCTTCAACCAGGACCCGGACTGCGACCTGGACTACTGCGCCAACGAGGCGCGGCAGATGAAGATCGAAGTCGCCGTGAAGAACAACTTCGGCTTCGGCGGCACCAACGGCACGCTGGTCTTCCGCCGCGTCTGATCGGCCATGCGGGCCGCGCCCCCCGTCAGCCTGCGCTGCTCGGGCGGGTGGTGGTGGCGCGGTCTGCAGACCGCTTTGCCGGCCCTGGCGGCGGCGGCCTGCGGCGTCTGGGCCTTGCAATGGGCCCGGCAGCCGCCGGGCTGGGCTGCGGTGCCGGCGCTCGCGGTGGCCGCGCTGGCGTGGCGCCTGGCCGCGCCGCGTGGGGTTGAACTGGTCTGGGATGGCCAGCGCTGGACGGCCGACGGCCTGCCGGGCCAGCTGGACGTGATGCTCGATGCCGGCAGCGTGCTGCTGCTGCGCCTGCGGCCCGACGCTGATCGCGGGTGCCGGCCGCGCTGGATCGCCGTCAGCGCCCGCGAAGCCGGCCCCGCGATGCACGGCCTGCGCGTGGCCGTCTACCAGCGCTCGCCCGGCCCCTGAATGGCCGATACCGACCTCGATGCCGGCCTGGTCCAGCGCGCCCAGCGCGGTGATTTGCGCGCTTTCGAAATGCTGGTCGTCAAGTACCAGCGGCGCGTCGAAAGGCTGATCGGCCGCATGGTGCGCGACGCCGCCCTGGTGCAGGACATCGCGCAGGAAAGTTTCATCCGCGCCTACCGCGCGTTGCCGCAGTTCCGCGGCGAGGCGGCTTTCTACACCTGGCTGTACCGCATCGCCGTCAACACCGCGAAGCAGGCCTTGGCCGACATGAAGCGCGACCCGCTGCTGTTCGAGTCGGCGCGCGGCGCGGACGACGACAGCGATGAAACTTTCCGGCCTGAGAATGAACCAATCGACGGCGCGACGCCCGAAGCCCTGTTGGCCAGCAAGGAAATCGCCGCCGCCGTGAACGCTGCGATCGAAGCGCTGACCGAAGACCTGCGTGTGGCCATCACGCTGCGCGAGATCGAAGGCCTGAGTTACGAGGACATCGCTGAAGCCATGAACTGCCCCATCGGTACCGTGCGCTCGCGCATCTTTCGTGCTCGTGACGCCATCGCCGCGCGCCTGCGGCCCTTGCTCGACGCCCAGGACGGCAAGCGTTGGTAGCGTTGCGCCTGCCCATCGCCCCAGCCACGCCACGCGCCGAGCGCCCGCCGAAACACCCGCCAGCCCCGCACGAACACCGCCATGCCTGCCCAAACCGACGCGCCCCAGACTGCTCTCGATGACGACGAACAGGACCGCCTGTGGCTGTCGGCCTGCGCCGACGGCGAGGCCCAGGCCCTCGAGCCGGCCTGCCGCGCCTGGCGCGAAGGCGCCGGCGCCCGGCAAGCCTGGCACCGCTACCACCTGATCGGCGACGCGATGCGGTCAGAAGCCCTGGCCAGCGCGCCGGCCCACGACGCCGCCTTCCTGGCCGGGTTGCGCCTGCGCCTGGCGGCCGAACCCGTGGTGCTGACGCCGGCCGCGCGCCCGGCCTGGCGCCTGCCGGCGGCGCTGGCGGCCAGCCTGCTGCTGGTGGGCGGGGCCTTCACGGTGGCGCGTCTCGGTCCGGTGCCAGCCGGCCTGGAAGCCGCGGCCGGCGGGGCGTCGGCCCCGGTGCTGGCGCTGGCCGACCTGCCGCCCGGCGGCGGCACGGCGCTGATCACCGACCCGCGGCTGGAAGAATTCCTGCGTGCCCACCAGGCCATGGGGGGGGGCCTGCAGGCCGCCGCGCCGGGCGGCAGCCTGCGCCGGGTCGAAGGCAGCGCTGCCGCCCTGGTCCGCCCCTGATGCATTTGACCAGCCTGCCCGTGTGGCCGATGCGGGCCGCGGCTCTGCTGCAAGCGGCGCTGTTGGCGCTGTCTGCGCAGGCCGCGCCCGAGGCGCCGGCCCTGGCCGCGGCGGCCGAGTCCCGCGTCTGGATCCAGCGCATCCACGCCGCCGCCAACACCGGCAACTACCAGGGCACGCTGGTCTTCAGCGCCGGCGGCACGCTGTCCAGTTCCCGCGTCGGCCACTACGCCGTCGGCGATCAGGTCTACGAACAGCTCGACGCGCTGGACGGCCGCGAGCAGCGCATCCTTCGCCACAACGACGCGGTGCAGACGCTGTGGCCGCAGACGCGGACGGCCGTCGTCGAAAAGCGCGAGACGCTGCCCGGCTGGTCGACCACGCCGCAGGCCGTCGAGCCGCAGGCGCTGGAGCACTACGACATGCGCCGTGAAGCCGACGGCCGCGTGGCCGGCCACGATGCCGCCGTCTTCCTGCTGCAGCCGCGCGATGGCCTGCGCTACGCGCAGCGCTTCTGGGCCGACATGGCCAGCGGTCTGATGCTGCGGGCCGACCTGCTGGCCCCGTCGGCGGCGGGCGCGGGGACGGGTGCCGCGTCGTCGCGCGCGGTGCTCGAATCGACCGCCTACTCGGAGGTCGCGATCGGCATCAAGCCGCAGCCCGATGCCGTGACGCTGGCGATGCAGCACCTGGGCAAACTCACCGGCTGGCGCATCGTCAAGCCGCAGCAGCAACGCAGCACGCTGGACAGCGAAGGCTGGACATTGGCCAAGCCGGTGCCCGGTTTCCGGCTGGCCGGTTGCGTGCGCCGCGGCATGGAAGCCACCGGCGACGACGAGCCGGTGCTGCAGGCGGTCTTCAGCGACGGGCTGACGCATGTCTCCTTGTTCGTCGAGCGCTTCAAGCCGCAGCGCCACCGCAGCGAGATGCAGATGCAGGCCCAGAACGGTGCCACGGCCATGCTCACACAGCGCCGCGGCGAGCACTGGCTGACCGCGGTGGGCGATGTGCCGCTGGCCACGCTGCAGCTCTTCGCCGCAGCCCTCGACCGGCGGCGGCCTTGAACTGCGCGATGCAGGCCCGCAGATGCCCGGCTGGCGGCCGCAGAGGCCGCGGCGGCCGCGTGAATAGCCCTTTCCGACCGACGCCGGCGCCACCGGGTTCCAATCCGACTTCTCGATCCAGGACATTCATCGCATGAACGCACTTCGCCCGACTTCCACCCGCACCGGGTCCGGCCGCTTGGCAGCCGCTGCGGTGCTCTGCCTGCTGACGCTGACGGCGCTGCCGCCGGGGCTCAGCCACGCGCAGGCGGCACCAGCGCTGCAACTGCCCGATTTCACCGAGCTGGTCGAACGGGTGGGGCCGTCGGTGGTCAACATCCGGACCACCGAAAAGCGCGGCGCCGCAGCGGCCAGCGGCGAAGTCGATCCCAACATCGAGGAATTCTTCCGCCGCTTCGGCATCCCGATGCCGAACCGGCCCAACCCGCGCCAGGCGCCGCGCAACGAGGAAGAACCCCAGCCGCGCGGCGTCGGGTCCGGCTTCATCCTCAGCGCCGACGGCTACATCATGACCAACGCCCACGTCGTCGACGGCGCCGACGAGGTCATCGTCCGCCTGACCGACAAGCGCGAGTTCAAGGCGCGCCTCATCGGCGCCGACAAGCGCAGCGACGTCGCCGTGGTCAAGGTCGAGGCCGCCGGTCTGCCCTTCGTGAAGATCGGCGACGTCAGCCGGCTGAAGGTCGGCGAATGGGTGATGGCCATCGGCTCGCCCTTCGACCTCGACAACACCGTGACCGCCGGCATCGTCAGTGCCAAGCAGCGCGACACCGGCGACAGCTACCTGCCGCTGATCCAGACCGACGTGGCCATCAACCCGGGCAATTCGGGGGGGCCGCTGATCAACCTGCGCGGCGAGGTGGTCGGCATCAACTCGCAGATCTACAGCCGCTCGGGCGGCTACATGGGCATCAGCTTTGCCATTCCGATCGACGAGGCCACGCGTGTGGCCGAGCAGTTGCGCGCCAGCGGGCGCGTCAGTCGCGGCCGCATCGGTGTCGGCATCACGCAGGTCAGCAAGGAAGTCGCCGAGTCCATCGGCCTGGGCGCGCCACGCGGCGCGCTGGTCACCAGCGTCGAGAAGGACGGTCCGGCCGACAAGGCCGGCATCGAGGCCGGCGACATCCTGCTGAAGGTCGATGGCAAGGCGGTCGAGAAGTCGGCCGACCTGCCGCGCCTGATCGGCAGCGTCAAGCCGGGCGCCAAGACCACGCTGCAGTTGTTCCGCCGTGGCGGCACCAAGGACATCGGCGTGACGGTGGTCGAGTTCGAACCCGAGAAGCCCGTCAAGCGGGCCGCCGCCGAAGCCGGCAGCGCACCGGCCGCTGCCAAGAGCGTGCTCGGCATCACGGTGGCTGAGCTCACCGACGCGCAGAAGAAGGAGCTGCGCGTGCGCGGTGGCGTGAAGGTCGACGCGGTGGACGGCGTCGCAGCGCGGGCCGGCTTGCGCGAGGGTGACGTGATCCTGTCGGTCGACAACACCGAGATCGTCGACGGCAAGCAGTTCGCCACGGTGGCTGGCAAAGCCGAGAAGGCCAAGACCGTGACCCTGCTGGTGCGCCGGGGCGACTGGACCAACTACATCGTCATCCGCCCCGGCCGCTGATCGGCTGGCGGCCGCGCCGCCTTCACGCAGGCCCGGCCGCCAGTTGACTGCCAAGCGGGGTCTTTCCGCATCATGCAATTGCCGACCCATACCCTCGGGCCTGTGCGGTGCCGACTGAATCTTGCAAGTTAGTGACCTTTCACTTCGATGGCAAGAGCGCCGCGATGAGCGCATCGGCCGTTTAGAATAGCGGCGTGGAGACGGTGATTTGATAGCTGGAGTGTCCCAAAGGCAACCGCCAGGCCGAGGCCCGGCATGGGCCGGAATCCTGTGAACGACTTGTGGACAAGTTTCGCTGTCGGATCGCTGCAACGGCCGGAACGCCAGCCCCGACGCGGGGCCCAGGCGCGTCCTTTTGGCTACAATAGGGTCCCAACAAGCAGTTGCCAAACGTTCTGTTGGAAGGCGCGTCACTCCATTGGACGCGCCTTTTTTTTGTTCACGGCACCGGCCTGGCGGCCCTTCACATCGCTGCGCGATATGAGCCTCCAACGCAGCGGCTGCGCCGCCGCAGCCTCAGCCGGAGGCTTCGCTGTTTGATCGCATGAACCACATCCGAAATTTCTCGATCATTGCCCACATCGACCACGGCAAGAGCACGCTGGCCGATCGCATCATCCAGCGTTGTGGCGGTTTGTCCGACCGCGAGATGGAGGCCCAGGTGCTCGACTCGATGGACATCGAGCGCGAGCGTGGCATCACCATCAAGGCACAGACCGCAGCGCTGGAATACAAGGCGCGCGACGGGCAGGTGTACCAGCTGAACCTGATCGACACACCGGGCCACGTCGACTTCTCGTACGAAGTCAGCCGCTCGCTGTCGGCCTGCGAGGGCGCGCTGCTGGTGGTCGACGCCTCGCAGGGCGTGGAGGCGCAGACGGTGGCCAACTGCTACACCGCGCTCGACCTCGGCGTGACGGTGGTGCCGGTGCTGAACAAGATGGACTTGCCGAATGCCGACCCCGAGAACGCCAAGAGCGAGATCGAGGACGTGATCGGCATCGACGCCGACGACGCGATTCCCTGCTCGGCCAAGACCGGCATGGGCCTGGACGACATCCTGGAAGCCATCATCGCGCGCATGCCGCCGCCACGCGGCAACCCCGACGGCCCGCCGCGGGCGATGATCGTCGACAGCTGGTTCGACAACTACGTCGGTGTGGTGATGCTGGTGCGCGTGGTGGACGGCAGCCTGCGCAAGGGCGAGCGCATCCGCATGATGGCGACCAACTCGGTCTACGGCATCGAGCAGATGGGTGTGTTCACGCCCAAGACCGTGCAGCGCGACGCGCTGAAGGCCGGCGAGGTCGGCTTCATCATCTGCGGCATCAAGGAACTGCAGGCCGCCAAGGTGGGCGACACGGTGACGCTGGACAAGAAGCTGCCCAACAACGCCGGTCCGGCGCTGGAAGCGCTGCCCGGCTTCAAGGAAATCCAGCCGCAGGTTTTCGCCGGCCTCTACCCGACCGAAGCCAGTGAATACGACCAGCTGCGCGACGCGCTGGAGAAGCTCAAGCTCAACGATTCCTCGCTGCGCTACGAACCCGAGGTCAGCCAGGCGCTGGGCTTCGGTTTCCGCTGCGGTTTCCTCGGCCTGCTGCACATGGAAATCGTGCAGGAACGGCTGGAGCGCGAGTTCGATCAGGACCTGATCACGACCGCGCCCAGCGTGGTCTACGAAGTCGAGCTGAACGACGGCACGGTGATCTCGGTCGAGAACCCCAGCAAGATGCCCGACCTCGGCCGTATCAAGGAAATCCGCGAGCCCATCGTCACCGTGCACCTCTACATGCCGCAGGACAGCGTCGGCCCGGTGATGACGCTGGCCAACGCCAAGCGCGGCGTGCAGCTGAACATGGCCTATCACGGCCGCCAGGTGATGCTGACCTACGAACTGCCGCTGGCCGAGATCGTGCTGGACTTCTTCGACAAGCTCAAGAGCGTGTCGCGCGGCTACGCGTCGATGGACTACGAGTTCAAGGAATACCGCGCGGCCGATGTCGTGAAGGTCGATCTGATGATCAACGGCGACCGCGTCGATGCGCTGTCCATCATCGTGCACCGCGCGCAGAGCCTGTACCGCGGCCGAGCGGTGGCCGCCAAGATGCGTCAGCAGATCCCGCGCCAGATGTACGACGTGGCCATCCAGGCGTCGATCGGCGCCAACATCATTGCCCGCGAAGACATCAAGGCCCTGCGCAAGAACGTGCTGGCAAAATGCTACGGCGGCGACATCAGCCGCAAGAAAAAGCTGCTGGAAAAGCAAAAGGCCGGCAAGAAGCGCATGAAGCAGATCGGCACGGTGGAAGTGCCGCAGGAAGCGTTCCTGGCCATCCTGCAAGTCGACGACTGATTCGGACGATAGACGACCCTATGCCCATGGCCACTTTGACCGCCGCACTCTACGGCGCCCTGATCGTCTACCTCGGTGGTTGGTTCCTCGGGATGTGGAGCGGCAACTTCTCGCTGCTGCTTTTCATGCTGACGATGGTCACGCTGTGCTTCTGGCTGGCCGAGCGCTTCGTGTTCCAGCCCAGGCGCCTGGCTGCCGCCATCAACCTGGAACAGCAGGATGCGGCGCGCCGCGCGGTGCTGGCCCAGCAGGGCATCACCCGCGTCGATGGCGACATCGAGCAAGCCAAGCACAAGTTGCTGATGCAGCCCTGGTGGCTCGACTGGACGGCCGGCCTGTTCCCGGTGATCCTGATCGTCTTCCTGCTGCGCAGCTTCCTGTTCGAGCCGTTCAAGATTCCGTCGGGTTCGATGGTGCCGACCTTGCTGGTCGGCGACCTGATCCTGGTCAGCAAGTTCCACTACGGCGTGCGCCTGCCGGTGATCAACAAGAAGATCATCGACAACCACCCGGTGGCGCGGGGCGACGTGATGGTCTTCCGCTACCCGGTCGACCCGCGTCTGGACTACATCAAGCGCGTCGTCGGCCTGCCCGGGGACGAGATCGCCTACCTGGGCCAGAAGCTGACCATCAACGGTGTCCTGGTGCCCACGGTGGCCCAAGGCGAGCACTACGACGAAGACAGCATGAGCTATTCGCCGATGTACACCGAGAAGCTCGGCGACGTCGACCACAAGATGCGCGTCGACCTGCGCCGCTCGGCCTACTATGGCCCCGAGCCGCACAGCTTCCCGAACGCCGAGAACTGCCGCTACAGCCCCGAGGGCGTGGTCTGCAAGGTGCCGCCTGGCCATTACTTCATGATGGGCGACAACCGCGACAACTCGATGGACTCGCGCTACTGGGGCTTCGTGCCTGACGAGAACATCGTCGGCAAGGCTTTCCTCGTGTGGATGAACTTCGGCAACCTGGGGCGCATCGGCGCGTTCAAATGAGCCCCGCGTGGGCCGGCAGGAGTGAGCAGCAGTGAGCATGCCTTCTGAGCGCCAGGGTCGGGCCGCAGCGCCTTCCGGTCCGCTGTCGGGCCGCCGCGCCGGCCAGCGCGGCATCACGCTGTTCGGGCTGATGTTCTGGGTCATCCTGATCGGCTTTGGCGCCTACATGCTGGTCCGCACGCTGCCCACCGTCAGCGAGTACTACACCATCCAGAAGGCCGTCGACGCGATCGCCAGGGCCCAGCCGGCCACGGTGCCCGAGGCCCGGCAGGCTTTCGAGCGTCAGAAGGAACTGGAGTACTCGATCAGTTCCATCACCGGCAAGGATCTGCTGATCACCAAGGAAAGCGACAAGGTGGTGATCGCCTTTGCCTACGACAAGGTGATCCCCGTGATGGGCCCGGTGTACTTGCTGATCAAGTACGAGGGCCGTTCAAAATAGGCGCCATGGAAGCCGGCGCGGTCCCCGCCCTGCAGACGCTGCAAGCGCGCCTGGGCTACCGCTACACCCGCGCTGACCTGCTGCGCCGCGCCTTGACCCACCGCAGCTGGGGCGCCGAGCACAACGAACGCCTGGAATTCCTCGGCGACGCGGTGCTGAGCCTGGCCGTGTCGCGCCTGCTGTACGAACGCCATGCCGACAGCGACGAAGGCGACCTGACCCGCGTGCGCGCCCACCTGGTGCGCGAGGACAGCCTGCACCGCGTGGCGCTGAGCCTGGGCCTGCCCGAGGTGATGCGCCTGTCCGAAGGCGAAGCGCGCGGCGGCGGCGCGCAGCGGCCGTCGATCCTGGCCGATGCGGTGGAAGCGCTGATCGGCGCGGTCTTTCTCGAAGGCGGCTACGAAGCCGCCCACGCCGTGGTGCAGCGCCTGTTCGGCGACATCATCTCGGCCACCGAGGCCGAGAGCTGGGGCAAGGACGCCAAGACCGAATTGCAGGAATGGCTGCAGGCCCGCCGCGTGCCGGTGCCGGCCTACCGCATCACGGCCACGCGCGGGCAGGCCCATGCGCAGACTTTTGAAGTGGAATGCGCCGTGCCCACGCTGGGCCTGGCCGAACGCGGCGAAGGCCGCTCGCGCCGCATCGCCGAACAGGAAGCCGCCCGGCGCCTGCTGGCCAGCCTGAAAACCAAGGACCAGCCCGGTGGCCCGCTGAGATCATGAAACGGACCTTGTGAACCACAACCCTGACACCAAGCCCGACGCCGACGCTGAATCGGCTTCAGAAACGCCGCAACGTTGTGGCCTGGTGGCCATCGTCGGCCGCCCCAACGTCGGCAAGAGCACGCTGCTGAACGCGCTGGTCGGGCAGAAGATCAGCATTACCAGCAACAAGGCGCAGACCACGCGCCACCGCATCACCGGCATCCGCACCGAAGGGCTGGCGCAGTTCGTCTTCGTCGACACGCCGGGCTTCCAGACCAAGCACGGCACGGCGCTGAACCGCACGCTGAACCGCACCGTGCTGTCGTCGCTGGGCGATGTCGACGTGGTGCTCTTCGTCGTCGAGGCCGGCAAGTTCGGCGCGCCCGACGCCAAGGTGATGGGCCTGCTGCCACCCGGCAAACCGGCTTTGCTGATCGCCAACAAGCTCGACGAACTGCAGCGCCGGCAGGATGTGCTGCCCTGGCTGCAGCAGATGCAGGCGCGCCACGCCTTCGCCGAATTCGTGCCCATGTCGGCGACCCGCGAAGCCGATGTGACGCGCCTGCTGAACATCGTGCAGCCCTACCTGCCCGAGCAGCCCTGGCTGTACGAGGAAGACGCGCTGACCGACCGCAGCGAGCGCTTCCTGGCTGGCGAGATGGTGCGTGAAAAGCTCTTCCGCCTGACCGGCGACGAGCTGCCCTACAACGCCACCGTGGTCATCGATTCCTTCGTCGAGGAAGGCAACTTGCGGCGCATCGCGGCGACCATCGTCGTCGAGCGCGAAGCCCACAAGGGCATGATCATCGGCGAGGGCGGCGAGCGCCTGAAGCGCATTGGCAGCGAAACGCGGCAGGACTTGGAGCGCCTGTGGGACGCCAAGGTCTTCCTCGAACTGTGGGTCAAGGTGCGTTCGGGCTGGGCCGACGACGAAGCGCACCTTCGTTCGTATGGCTACGAGTAGGTCTGCACAGCCGCTACTCGCCTATGTCCTGCACCGCTACGACTGGAGCGAAACCAGCCTGATCGTCGAGCTCTACACCCGTGCGCAGGGCCGGGTGGTGGTGATCGCCAAGGGCGCCAAGCGCCCGACCTCGCAGCTGCGCCCGGTGCTGCTGCCCTTCCAGCCGCTGCACGCGCTGCTCGGCAAGACGCCGGCCGATGCGGCCAACGAAGTCCATGTGCTGCGCAGCGCCGAATGGGCCGGCGGGCGGCCGCTGCTGGCGGCGGCGGCGATGTTCTCGGGCTTCTACCTGAACGAATTGCTGCTCAAGCTGCTGGTGCGGCAGGACCCGCAGCCGGTGCTGTTCGACGCCTACGCCGACACGTTGGCCGCGCTGGCCACCGAAGCCGACGAAGCCGCCGCGCTGCGGGCCTTCGAGCTGGTGCTGCTGCGTGAACTGGGCTGGCTGCCCGAGCTGAACAGCGTCACGCTGACCACCGAAGACCTGCTGCCCGAGCAGCACTACACGCTGCAGGCCGAGGCCGGCATCGTGCCGGCCGGCAAGGGCCCGCGCGGCAGCGCCTGGGTGGCGCTGGAAGCGGCGCTGGCCCACGGCAGAAGCCAGGGCGGCAGCCCGGGCAGCACCGCCGCGCTGCGCGCGATCTGCGCGCCCGAAGCCGCGGCGCTGCGCGTGCCCTTGCGCGCGCTGCTTCACTATCATCTGGGCTCCGCGCCGCTGCGCACGCGCCAGGTCTGGCAAGGCGTGCAGCGGCTGGCGCAGACCCCAACCGACAGCCCATGAACCCCCTGATCGCCGCCGCCGCCGAACGCCATTCGACCGATTTGACCGCCCTGTCGGTCAACGTCAACAAGGTGGCCCAGCTGCGCAACACGCGCCACCTGGGCATCCCCAGCGTCGTCAAGGCGGCCCTGCTGTGCCTGCAGGCGGGTGCCGACGGCATCACCGTGCACCCGCGGCCCGACGAGCGCCACATCCGCGCCCACGACGTGCACGACATCGCCGCGCTGCTGCACGACTGGCCGCAGGCCGAATACAACATCGAAGGCAACCCCGACCAGAACCTGATGGGCTTCATCCGCGAGCTGGCGGGCAAGGGCATGAAGCCGGACCAGGCGACCTTCGTGCCCGACAGCGAAGACCAGTTCACCAGTGATCACGGCTGGGACCTGGCGGCGGATGGCGAACGTCTGCGCCCGCTGATCGCCGAATGCCACGCACTGGGCGTGCGCGTCAGCCTGTTCATGGACCCGGCGCCCGAGGCGATGCCGATGGCGCGGGCCATCGGCGCCGACCGCGTCGAGCTGTACACCGAACCCTATGCGGCCGCTTACGGCCAGGCCGGGCAGGGCGCCCAGCTGGAACGCTTTGCGGCCGCCGCCGCAGCGGCCCAGGCCCAGGGCCTGGGCGTCAACGCCGGCCACGACCTGAATCGCGACAACCTGCCGGCTTTCCTGCGCGCCGTGCCCGGCTTGCTCGAGGTCTCGATCGGCCACGCGCTGGTCGCCGACGCGCTGGAACTCGGCCTGCCCGAGACCGTTCGCGCCTACCGGCGCGCGATCCGCCTCGGCCGCGGCGGTGATCCCGACAGCCCTGTCAGATGATCGTCGGCATCGGCACCGATGTCTGCGACATCCGCCGCATCACGGCCACGCTGGAGCGGCGCGGCGACCGCTTCGCCGAACGCGTGCTCGGCCCGACCGAGCTGCAGGTTTTCCACGCCCGCCGCGCCCGCGTCGAGTCCCGTGGCATCCGCTACCTGGCGACGCGTTTCTCGGCCAAGGAAGCCTTCTCGAAGGCCATCGGCCTGGGCATCCGCAGCCCGATGACCTGGCGCGCTTGCGAGATCCTCAACGAGCCCAGCGGCAAGCCCGTGCTGCGCCTGTCGGGCGACCTGGCGGCCTGGTTCGAGGGCCGGGGCTGGGTCGGTCACGTCACCCTGAGCGACGAGAGCGACTACGCGGCCTCCTTCGTCGTCGTCGAAAAGAAAGCGGGTCTGCCATGAACGCCCATGCCCCTCACGCGCCTGTCGTGCTCGACATCGCCGGCACGGTGCTGACCGCCGCCGACCAGCGGCGCATCCAGCACCCGCTGACCGGCGGCCTGATCCTCTTCGCACGCAATTTCGAAAGCCGTTTGCAGCTGACCGAGCTGACCGCCTCGATCAAGCAGCTGCGGCCCGACCTGCTGATCGCGGTGGACCACGAAGGCGGCCGCGTGCAGCGCTTTCGCACCGACGGCTTCACCGCGCTGCCGGCGATGCGCGTGCTGGGCGAGCAGTGGATGCACGACGCGTTGACCGCCACCGACAGCGCCACCGCGCTGGGCACGGTGCTGGCCAGCGAACTGCGGGCCTGCGGGGTCGACCTGAGCTTCGCGCCCGTGCTCGACCTGGACCACGGCGGGAGCACCGTCATCGGCGAACGCGCCTTCCACCGCGACCCGCGCGTGACCGCGGTGCTGGCGCAGGCCGTCATCCACGGCCTGCTGCGCGCTGGCATGGCGCATTGCGGCAAACACTTCCCCGGCCACGGTTACGTCAAGGCCGACAGCCATGTGGCGGTGCCCGTCGACAAGCGCAGCCTGAAGGCGATATTGGCCGACGACGCCAGGCCCTACGAGTGGCTCAGCGCGACGCTGACCGCGGTGATGCCGGCGCACGTGATCTACCCGAAAGTCGACAGCCACCCGGCGGGCTTTTCGGAACGCTGGCTGAAGGAGATCCTGCGCGGCCAGTTCGGCTTCACCGGCGCCATCTTCAGCGACGACCTGAGCATGGAAGGCGCTCGCCACCTGGAAGGCGGCGACCTGAGTTACTCGGAAGCGGCGGCGCTGGCGCTGAACGCCGGTTGCGACCTGGTGCTGCTGTGCAACCAGACGCTGGACGGCGGTGCGGCCGTCGATGGCTTGCTGGCCGGCCTGGAAGACCAGGCCGAACGCGGCCACTGGCACCCCGACCCCGACAGCGAACAGCGCCGCCTCGCGCTGCTGCCGCAGACCCCGCCGCTGACCTGGGACGAGCTGATGCACGACGCCGTCTACCAGCGCGCGCTGGAACGCCTGCCCTGACCCCGACATGACCAGCCCCAGCGAAGCCAAGCGCCTGCAGATGACCGACATCGCGCGCCTGGCCGGTGTTTCGGTGTCCACCGTCTCGCGGGCGCTGAATGGCAGCACGCTCATCAACGCAGAAACCCGCGAGCGCATCGGCCAGCTGGCGCGTTCGCTGAACTACAGCATCAACCTGGGCGCGCAGAACCTGCGGCTCCAGAAAAACCAGACCATCGCCGTCGTCGTGCCTTACGACGCCCAGGCCCGCCAGCACATCTCCGACCCCTTCTTCCTGAGCATCGTTGGCGCCATCGCCGACGCGCTGACCGACCGCGGCTACGACATGCTGCTGTCGCGCGTCGACGCCGAACGGCTGGACAGCGCGGCGACGCTCTACGACTCGGGCAAGGCCATCGGTCTGATCATCATCGGCCAGTGGCGCCACCACGACCAGCTCAACGACATGGCGGCGCGCAAGGTGCCGGTGGTGGTGTGGGGCGGGCAACTGCCGCAGCAGCTCTACTGCAGCGTGGGCGGCGACAACGTGGCCGGCGGCCTGCAGGCCACGCGCCACCTGCTGCAGCGCGGCTGCCGGCGCATCGCGTTCGTCGGCGACGCCCGCCTGCCCGAGGTGGACCTGCGCCACCAGGGCTACAGGCAGGCGCTGGCCGAAGCGGGCTCGCAGCCCGACCCGGCGCTGGTGCTGCCTGTGCCCTTCGAGATCATCGCGGCGCGCGCGGCGATGGACCAGCTGTGCGCCAGCGGCACGGCCTTCGACGGCGTCTTCGCCTGCAGCGACCTGCTGGCCCTGCAGGCCGTGCAGGCCCTGCGCGCCGCCGGCCGCCAGGTGCCGGCCGACGTCGCCGTGGTGGGCTACGACGACATGCCGCTGGCCACCTACAGCGACCCGCCGCTGACCACGGTGCACCAGCCTGTGGCCTTGGCGGGCGTCGAACTGGTCGATGCGCTGCTGACCCTGCTGCGCGGCGAACGGGCGGCGCCGCGCGTCTTGCCGGTGCACCTGGTCCTGCGCGACAGCGCGCCGCTGCCGGTCTGATCGCGGTCGGCCGGCTCGCGCCTGCCCCTTGGCTGCCGGCCACTTGCTGTTCGATTGCATGCTGCGCGCCCGTATCGGGCCCGCGGCGGCGGTGATGCGCGAAATCGGGGCGTAGCCAGCGCGCAACATGCACCCGGGAAGTGCAGGTTTTCCCTAGTTTGCAATCGATTGCAAAAGCCATTCAATGCGTGCACTCGAACCGCAACGAGCCATCCCGAAACGAGGAGACAACATGCCCATCCATACCCAACACCCCCGTCGCCTGCTGGCCCGCCAGCTGTCCCTGGCCGTATCGCTGGCCCTGCTGCAGATCGGCGCTGCCAGCGCACAGAGCGCCGACGCCCCGGCGGCTGTCGACAAGAACGACGGCCTGCAGCTCGACCGCATCGTCGTCACCGGTGCCACCGGCAAGACCACCAAGATGCGCTCCAGCGTCTCGCTGTCGTCGCTGGAAGGCGACAGCCTGGTGACCAGCACGGCGGCCAGCGCCACGGAAATCCTGCGCTCGGTGCCGGGCCTGCGTTCAGAATCCAGCGGCGGTGAAAGCAACGCCAACGTCGGCGTGCGCGGCATCCCGATTTCTGCCGGCGGCGCGCGCTACATCCAGTTCCAGGAAGACGGTCTGCCGGTGCTGCAGTTCGGTGACATCGCCTTCGCGACGCCCGACACCTGGATCCGTGCCGACGCCAGCCTGGACCGCCTGGAAGTGCTGCGCGGCGGTTCGGCCAGCACGCTGGCCACCGGCGCGCCCGGCGGCATCATCAATTTCGTCAGCAAGAACGGCCAGGAGCAGGGCGGCAGCCTGGCGCTGACCAAGGGCCTGGGCTACGACGAGACCCGCGTCGACCTGGGCTACGGCGGCCGCCTGGCGCCCAAGACGCGCTTCTGGGTCGGCGGCTTCTACCACTCGGGCGACGGCGGCCGGGCTGGCGCATCGGGCACCGAAGGTGGGGGCCAGATCCGCGGCAACCTCACGCAGGAACTGGCCAATGGCTTCATCCGCGTCAGCTTCAAGCACCTCGACGACCGCACCCCGACCTTCATGCCCACGCCGGTGAAGTACGTCGGCAGCAAGATCGTCGAAATCGCCGGGCTCGACCCGCGCAAGACGGCCTTCTACAACGCCGGCTGGCCGCTGGACAACACGCTGGGCAGCAGCAACGGCCGCGTGCTCAGCAACATCCGCGACGGCTTGTCGGCCAAGACCGATGCCTTCGGTTCCGAGCTCGACCTCGACGTCGGCGCTGGCCTGCGCCTGAGCAACAACTTCAAGTGGTCGAAGAACAGCGGCCGCTTCATCGGCATCTTCCCCGGTGACGACGTCTCGGCCGCACCGGCCGGCACCACCGTGGCGACCGGCGCCAACGCGGGCAAGGCCTACACCGGCGAGAAGTTCACCGCCGTCATCTTCAACACCAAGGTCGACGACGCCAGCCTGGTGGCCGACGACCTGAAGCTGGCGAAGACCTTCGACCTCGGTGGCGGCAGCAAGCTGACGGCCACCGGTGGCCTGTACACCAGTGTGCAGACGCTGAACCTGACCTGGAACTTCAACCAGTATTCGCTGTCGGCCGTGGCCGACCATGCGCAGCTGCTGAACGTGCCGGGCGTGGTCAACGGCGCGCCGGGCTTCGGCGGCTGCTGCTCGAACACGCAGGACTCGAAGTACAAGACCACCGCGCCCTACCTCAACCTGGGCTACGAGAGCGGCCCGCTGTCGATCGACGCCAGCCTGCGCCGTGACAGCAACAGCGCCAGCGGCGCCTACTACCAGTCCAACGCCGGTGTCAGCTACGACCTCAGCAAGCCCAATGTCATCGACTACAGCTTCGACCACACCGCCTACTCGGTCGGCGCGAATTACCAGCTGAGCCGCGACCTGGCGGTTTTCGGCCGCAGCAGCAAGGGCGCCGCCTACAACGCCGACCGCATCACCTTCTTCAACGCGCCGGCTCTGGTCAACGGCGCCAGCAGCAAGATCCCGGTCAACGAGGTCACGCAGTGGGAAGGCGGCGCCAAGTGGCGCCAGGGCGGCCTGAGCCTGTTCGCGACCTTGTTCTTCGCCAAGACCGACGAGATCAACGTCGACCCGACGACCACGCCGGTCAAGGTCACGACCAACCAGTACGACAGCAAGGGTCTGGAACTGGAAACCGCCTACCGCATGGGGGCCTTCTCGGTGCAGGGCGGCCTGACCTACACCGATGCCAAGATCACCACCAGCAGCAACGCCGCGCTGGTCGGCAAGACGCCCAAGCGCCAGGCCAAGATCGTCTACCAGCTGACGCCCAGCGTGGCCATCGGCGACACGATCAACGTCGGCGCCAGCATCGTCGGCACCGGTGGCTCGAAGGACGACGGCCCGACCGGCCCGCTGACCATCGACCTGCCGGGCTACATGGCCATCAACGCCTTCGCCAGCTTGGCGCTGACGCCGGCAGCCACGCTGGCGCTGTCGGTCAACAACCTGACCAACACCATCGGCTACACCGAAAGCAACGACGGCCGCGGCGCTGCGCGCTCCATCAACGGCCGCACGGCCAAGGTGGTGCTGAAGTACGCTTTCTGAGTGCGCACGGATCCTGCTGCTGATGCGGCTCGATCCCTGCACCCGAGGCTGAACCTGGAACTTCGATGAAACCGACGAAACCGCATCTGTCCTTCTGGCAGATCGTCAACATGAATGTCGGCTTCTTCGGCATCCAGTTCAGCTTCGGGCTGCAGCAGGCCAATATGAGCCCGATCTACCAGTACCTGGGGGCTGACGAGAGCAAGCTGCCCCTGCTCTGGCTGGCCGGGCCGCTGACCGGCCTGCTGGTGCAGCCGGTGATCGGCGCGCTCAGCGACCGCACGGTCACGCGCTGGGGCCGGCGGACGCCGTTTTTCATGATCGGCGCGCTGCTGTGCAGCCTGGGCCTGCTGTTGATGCCGCACAGCCCCACGCTGTGGTTCGCGGCCGGCCTGCTGTGGATCCTGGACGCCGCCAACAACGTGACGATGGAGCCTTACCGCGCCTACGTCAGCGACCGCCTCGACAGCGCCCAGCATTCGCTGGGCTTCCTGACGCAGAGCGCCTTCACCGGGCTGGCGCAGACGCTGGCCTACCTGGCGCCCAGCATCTTCGTCATTTTGGGGATGAACAAGGACGCGGTCGGCGGCAACCACATCCCGCAGGTCACGCTGTGGGCCTTCATCGTCGGCGCCGCGCTGTCCATCACGACCGTGTGGTGGAGCGTGCGCAAGGTGCCCGAATTGCCGATGACCGAGCCCGAGAAGGCCGAACTGCGTGCGCGGCCGACCGGCATCGCCGCCACGCTGGGCGACATCGTCCTGGCCTTCAAGGAGATGCCGCCGGTGATGCGGCGCCTCTGGTGGATGAAGCTCTTCCAGTGGTACGGGATGATGTGCTACTGGATCTACATCGTGCCGGCGCTGGCCAAGACCATGTTCAACACCGCCGACGCCAGCAGCAGCGGCTTCCGCGACGCCAGCCTGCTGAACGGGCAGATCGGCGGCTTCTACAACTTCATCGCCTTCATCGCGGCCTTCGCGATGATCCCGGTGGTGCGCCGGCTGGGCCCCAAGAAGGTCCACGCGCTGTGTCTGACGGCCGCCGCAGCCGGCATGTGGGCCATTCCGGCCATCCACGACAAGACGCTGCTCTTCGTGCCGATGCTGGGCGTCGGTCTGGCCTGGGCCAGCATCATGGGCAACCCGTATGTGCTGCTGGCCGGCAGCATCCCGCCCGAGCGGGCCGGCGTCTACATGGGCATCTTCAACATGTTCATCGTCGTGCCCATGCTGATCCAGATGGTCACGTTGCCGCTGATCTACCACCCGCTGCTCGGCGGCCAACCCGACAACGTCATCCGCCTGGCCGGCACGCTGCTGGCCTGCGCCGCGCTGGCCGTGCTCTTCGTTGACACCCGCAAAACGCTAGCCATCCCGTCACCCGCATGAAGAACCAGGTCCAGCTCATCACCTATGTCGATCGCCTGGGCGGCGGCGGCCTGGCCGAACTGCAGGCGCTGCTGAACGGCCCCGAATCCAAGCTCCAGGGTGTGTTCGGCGGCGTCCACCTGCTGCCTTTCTTCAACCCGATCGACGGCGCCGACGCCGGCTTCGACCCCATCGACCACACCCAGGTCGATCCGCGCCTGGGCGACTGGGCCGACATCCGCGCGCTGACCGGGCACGTCGAGGTGATGGGCGACGTCATCGTCAACCACATGTCCAGCGACTCGCCGCAGTTCCGCGACTACGCCCGGCTGGGTTCGGCGTCGAAGTACGCCGGCCTGTTCCTGACGATGGACGCGGTCTTCCCGAACGGCGCCACCGAGAGCGACCTGCTGGCCATCTACCGCCCGCGGCC
The DNA here is from genome assembly GCA_947453725.1 of Betaproteobacteria bacterium. Lineage (GTDB taxonomy): Bacteria > Pseudomonadota > Gammaproteobacteria > Burkholderiales > Burkholderiaceae_C > Rubrivivax. The sequence continues at coordinate 31,492 of CANGHH010000001.1, forward strand.
CGGCATGCCCTTCACCTTCACGACACTGGCCAACGGTGAGCGCAAGATCCTGTGGACCACCTTCACGCCGAGCCAGGTCGACATCGACGTGCACCATGACCAGGGCGCGGCTTACCTGCAGAGCATCCTGGACACCTTCGCCGCCAACGGCATCCGCATGGTGCGGCTGGATGCGGTCGGTTATGCGATCAAGAAGGCCGGCTCGAGCTGCTTCATGCTGCCCGAGACTTACGCCTTCATCGCGGCCTTCGCGGCGCAGGCCCGATCGCTGGGCATCGAGGTGCTGGTCGAAATCCATTCGTATTACCAAAAGCAGATCGCCATCGCCCAGCAGGTCGATTGGGTCTACGACTTCGCCTTGCCGCCGCTGGTGCTGCACGCCTTGTTCTTCCAGACCGCCGAGCCGTTGAAGGCCTGGATCCGCGTGCGGCCGGCGAATGCGCTGACCGTGCTGGACACCCACGACGGCATCGGCATCATCGACATCGGGGCCGACGCCAGCGACCGCGTCGGGCGGCCGGGTCTGGTGCCGCCGGCCGAACTGGACGCGCTGGTGGAACGCATCCACGCCAACAGCGGCGGCGCCAGCCGCAAGGCCACTGGCGCTGCGGCCAGCAACCTCGACCTCTACCAGGTCAACTGCACCTTCTACGACGCGCTGGCGCGCCAGGACGCGGCCTATCTGCTGGCGCGTGCCATCCAGTTCTTCATGCCCGGCGTGCCGCAGGTCTACTACGTCGGCCTGCTGGCTGGCGAGAACGACCTCGACCTGCTGGCCGCCAGCGGTGTCGGTCGCGACATCAACCGCCACCGCTACAGCCCGGACGAGATCGCCGCCGCACTGCAGCGGCCGGTGGTGGCTCGGCTGCTGGACCTGATCCGGCTGCGCAACGAAAACCCCGCTTTCGGCGGCGCCTTCAGCCTGCTGGACAGTGCGCCTGACCGCCTGCTGATGCGCTGGCAAGCCGGCGCACACGGTGCCGAACTGCAGGCCGACCTGCATACGGGCACCGGTCGCATCGTGGTGTCGGACGGCGTGGCGCCCGAGCGCGTGATCGAACTCCACGCCGCCTGACTGCCGCCCGCGCGGCCGGGTGCCCGGCCCGCAGCGCAGACGCCCAGAAAAAAGCCCCGCACCAGGCGGGGCTTTTGCCTTGCGATGCAGGCCGCGTGCGCGGCCCGTGCTTCAGGGGCTGGCGCTCGCTTCGAACGGCAGCTTGATCTGCGACAGGTCCTTGCGCGTCTCGACCAGCACCAGCGGGCCGACGTCTTCCAGCACGTGGCGCTTGGGTTCGCGCGGCACGCGGACCGGCTGCGGCTCGGCGGCCATCGCGGCCTGCACGGCGCGGATCTTCTCGGCGTCCGAGTTGACCCACTCCAGACCGGCGGTCTGGGCGATGGTCTGCAGCGCTGCGGTCGGCAGCGTGTAAGGCTCGGCGCGCGCCGCTGCGGGCGCCGCTGCGGGCGCAGATGCCGGTGCCGGTGCCGGTGCCGGTGCCGGTGCCGGTGCCGGTGCCGGTGCCGCCACGGCGGCCGGTGCGGCGGCTGCCGCAAAAGGCGCCGCCACGACCACATCGGCAACGGCCGGCGCAGCGACCGCTTCGGGCTGCGCCTCGGCGACCACCCCGGCTGCGGCTTCGACCGGTGTCGCCGCGGTGGCCTGTTCGGCCACCGGGGCCATGCCCTCGTCGAAGGTGGCCACGGCCAGCGGCGCGACGGCCGTGGCTTCGCCGCCGTTGTCACCGCCATCGGCTGCGCGCGGCACGCCTTCTTCACGGCCCTCGCGGTTGCGGTCACGGCCACCGCGGCCGCGGCGACGGCCGCGTTCGCGCTCGCCGCCTTCGGCCGGTGCTTCGCTGCCTTCGGCGGCCGGTGCCGCCTGGGCATCGCCAGCGCCGCTGGCGCCGGTCACGGCGGCGGCTTCGCTGCCTTCGGCGCTGGCGCCCTCTTCGCGGGTCACACCGGCTTCGTCAGCCCGGCCTTCGCCGCGGTCACGGCCACCGCGCCGGCGGCGGCGACGGCCGTCGCGTTCACCATCGGCGGCCGGCGTCTCGGCGCCGGCGGCCGTGTCGGCCAGGGCTTGCACGCCGGCTTCGACGCTGCTGCCCTCGGCGCGCGGCTCGGCGTTGCGCTCGGGGCGCGGACCGCGGCGGCCTTCACCCCGTTCACCGCGTTCGCCGCGCGGGGCGCGTTCTTCGCGTTCGGGTGTCGGCGCGCCGTCGACCACGGGCAGGTCGACGCGCGGCGCACGGGGTTCACGCGGCTCGCGCGGTTCGCGGCCTTCCGGACGGGCTTCGTTGCGCGTCTCGGCGCTGCGCTCGGCACCCCGCTCACCGCGGCCGCCACGGCCTTCCTTGCCGTCACGGTCGCGACCGTTGCGGGTGGCGCCGCGCTCGCCGCCGCGATCACCGTTGCGCTCGCTGCGTTCACCGCCACGGCCGCCGCGTTCGCCGCGTCGGCCGTCGCGCTTCTCGGGCGTGGCAGCGGCCGGCGCTGCTGCCGGGGCCGCGGCGGGCGCCGCAGCCGGCGTTGGCGCAGCCGGTGCGCCGAACAGGCGCGACACCCAGCCAAAGAAGCCACCGCCGGGGGCAGCGGCGGGCGCTGCCGCTGCCGCAGGCGCCGGCGCCGGCCGCGGGGCCACCACGGCCACCGGGGCCGCTGCGACCACCGGCGCGGGCACCGGTGCGGAGGGCGCCGGCATGTCGGGCAGCACCCCCTTGATCAGCGGTTCCTGCTTGGGCTTGGTGGCCTTCTCGCGACGGGTGACGCTTTCCTCTTCGGTCGGCTCCTCGATCATCGTGTAGCTGGCCTGCAGGTTTTCCAGGCGCGGGTCGTCGTGGCGCAGGCGTTCGAGCTTGTAGTTCGGCGTCTCGATGTGCCGGTTGGGCACCAGCAGGACGGTGACGCGCTGCTTCATCTCGATCTTGGTGATCTCGGTGCGCTTCTCGTTGAGCAGGAAGCTGGTCACTTCGACCGGCACCTGCACGTGCACCGCGGCGGTGTTTTCCTTCAGCGCCTCTTCCTGGATGATGCGCAGGATCTGCAGCGCCGACGACTCGGTGTCGCGGATGTGGCCGGTGCCGTTGCAGCGCGGGCAGGTGATGTGGTTGCCCTCGGACAGCGCCGGGCGCAGCCGCTGGCGGCTCAGTTCGAGCAGGCCGAACTTGCTGATCGACGAGAACTGCACGCGGGCGCGGTCCGAGCGCAGCGCGTCGCGCAGCCGGGTCTCGACCTCGCGGCGGTTCTTGCTCTCTTCCATGTCGATGAAGTCGACGACGATCAGGCCACCGAGGTCGCGCAGGCGCATCTGGCGCGCCACCTCGTCGGCGGCTTCCAGGTTGGTGCGGGTGGCGGTTTCCTCGATGTCGCTGCCGCGGGTGCTGCGCGCCGAGTTGACGTCGACGCTGACCAGCGCTTCGGTGTGGTCGATGACGATGGCGCCGCCCGACGGCAGGTTGACCGTGCGGCTGAAGGCCGTCTCGATCTGGTGCTCGATCTGGAAGCGGCTGAACAGCGCCGCGTCGTCGCGGTAGCGCTTCACGCGATTGGCCGTTTCCGGCATCACGTGGTTCATGAACTGCTGGGCCTGATCGAAGATGTCGTCGGTGTCGATCAGGATCTCGCCGATGTCCGCGGTGAAGTAGTCGCGGATGGCGCGGATCACCAGGCTGCTTTCCTGGTAGATCAGGTAGGCCCCCTTGCCGCCCTTGGACGCGCCGTCGATGGCGGTCCACAGCTTGAGCATGTAGTTCAGGTCCCACTGCAGCTCTTCGGCGCTGCGGCCGATGCCGGCGGTGCGCGCGATCAGCGACATGCCCTTGGGGTAGTCGAGCTGGTCGAGGTTTTCCTTCAGCTCTTCGCGCTGTTCGCCCTCGATGCGGCGGCTGACGCCACCGCCGCGCGGGTTGTTGGGCATCAGCACCAGGTAGCGGCCGGCCAGCGAGACGAAGGTGGTCAGCGCTGCGCCCTTGTTGCCGCGCTCTTCCTTCTCCACTTGCACCAGCAGGCTGTCGCCTTCCCGGACGGCGTCCTGGATGCGCGCGTCGCGGGCGTTGACGCCCTCGCGGAAGTAGTTCTTGCTGATTTCCTTGAACGGCAGGAAGCCGTGGCGGTCTTCGCCGTAGTCGACGAAGCAGGCTTCCAGCGACGGTTCGACCCGGGTGATGACGGCCTTGTAGATATTGCCCTTGCGCTGTTCGCGCCCTTCGATTTCGGTCTCGAAGTCGAGCAGTTTCTGGCCATCGACGATCGCCAGCCGCCGCTCTTCAGGCTGCGTGGCATTGATCAACATGCGTTTCATGTGCGCTCCTGCGGGCCGTTGGGACCCGCTTCATCCATGCTTGGGCAAGCCGCTCAGGTGGGCCGCCCTTCTTGACACAGATGCACGAAAAACGCGGTCGAACCGAAGTCGCGAGTGCCCTGGACTGCGATCACGCCGCCGGGTGGCGGTCAGTGGCGCAGCGTTGGCGCGTGCGTCTCGGCGGATGCTGCAACAGGATGGGTCGGCGTCTGCCCGGGCCGCTGCGGATCGCGCAGCGGTGTTTCCAAAGCTGTGCCAGTCCGGGCGTCGGCGTGTGGCCGAGGCAGGACAGGGCAGGCGTTGGGGATGGCGGTAGACGGGGACGACATGGACTGCTGCGAGCGCGCCGGGCGCTGGGTGCAAGACGGCGGCGGACCGGGTCTTGCACCATGGGATTCACGGTGGCCTCGCTGACGATGTGCAGCGAGGGCGGGTTCTTCTGCATTCTTCTGCCGCCTGCGGCTGTGGCCTGCCGGGTCACTGGGGGGCCCCGGCCCGATCACCGCCTCAGGCGTTGCATCACCTCTTTGCCCGCACGATCTCCGTGCAGAGCAGACCACGCAAGCGCCGGAACAGCCCGGGTAAACTCCGTCAAATCAAGCACTTACGGCCCGAACGTGGAGCTGAAGAGTATAGAGGGGAAAGTCGCGCTACCTGATCACCCAGCCCTGCCTGCCGTACGCCATCTGACGGTGGACGCCGAATCGGCCGGCCAACGCCTGGACAACTACCTGATGCGCATGCTCAAGGGCGTGCCCAAGACCCACGTCTACCGGGTCATCCGCTCGGGCGAGGTGCGCATCAACAAGGGCCGTGTCCACGCCGACACCCGCGTCGCCGAGGGCGACGACGTGCGCCTGCCGCCGGTGCGGGTGGCAGAAAAGCCGGCCGGCCCGCTGGCGCCGGCCCGCGAGTTCCCGATCCTGCTGGAAGACGAGCACCTGCTGGCCATCGTCAAGCCGGCCGGCGTGGCGGTGCACGGCGGCAGCGGCGTCAGCTTCGGCGTGATCGAGCAGTTGCGCCGCTCGCGGCCCGGCGCCAAGTTCCTCGAACTGGTGCACCGGCTCGACAAGGAAACCTCGGGCATCCTGCTGCTGGCCAAGAAGCGCAGCGCGCTGACGGCGCTGCAGGACCAGTTCCGCAGCCGCGATACCGGCAAGATCTACGCGGCCGCCGTGCTGGGCACCTGGCCGGAGAACCTGAAGGTCATCGACCTGGCCCTGCACAAGGGGCTGGACGCCGCCGGCGAGCGCCACGTCCGGGTGGTGCCGGCCGACCACGCAGACGGCCGGCGTTCGATCACGCTGGTCAAGGTGCTGCAGCGGCGGCCCGACTTCACGCTGCTCGAGGTGACCATCAAGACCGGCCGCACGCACCAGATCCGCGTCCACCTGGCGCACAGCGGCCACCCCATCGTCGGCGACCCCAAGTACGGCGACTTCGCGCGCAACAAGCTCTTCGCCAGGCAGCACCGCTTCGAGCGCATGTTCCTGCACGCGCGGCAACTGGCTTTCGACCACCCCGCCACTGGCGAGCGCATCACCCTGCAGGCGCCGCTGCCTGCCGATTGCGCAACACTGTGCGCGACACCCTCGCATCCATGAAAAAACGCCAATTCGACCTCATCGTCTTCGACTGGGACGGCACGCTCTTCGACAGCACGATGCTGATCGTGCGCTGCATCCAGGCCGCCTGCCGCGACATCGCCGTGACCGTGCCCAGCGACGAGGCCGCCGCCTACGTCATCGGCCTGGGTCTGCACGACGCCCTCGAGCATGCAGTGCCCGGCCTGCCGCCCGAGCGCTACCCCGAGTTGGGCGCGCGCTACCGCCACCACTACATCGCCAGGCAGCACGAGCTGGTGCTGTTCCCCGGCACGCTGGAGATGCTGCAGGCGCTGAAAGACCGCCAGCACTGGCTGGCCGTGGCCACCGGCAAGAACCGGCGCGGGCTGGACGAGGCGCTGGCCCATTCGCAGCTGGCCGCGCTCTTCGACGCCACCCGGACGGCCGATGAAACCGCCAGCAAGCCGCACCCGCTGATGCTGCAGCAGCTGATGGCCGAATTCGGCGTCAGCCCGCAGCGCACGTTGATGATCGGCGACACCACCCACGACCTGCAGCTGGCTGCCAACGCCGGCACGCCGCGCGTGGCCGTCAGCTACGGCGCGCACGACGCCGGCGCTTTCGCCGCGCACGGCCCGCTGCACGTCGCGCACAGCACGGCCGACCTGCACGCCTGGCTGCTGGACCACGCTTGAGGCCGACCGATGCCGACCGCAGGGCCGAAGACACCGGCCTGCCTTTGTGCGACGCCCGCGCCCTGGCCGAGCGCGGCAAGGCCTGGAGCTGGGAGGTGCTGGAATACGGCCGCCCTGTGCGCGCTTTCGCCCTGCGTTTCGACGGTGCGGTGCACGCCTACCTGAACCGCTGCGCCCATGTGCCGGTCGAAATGGACTGGCAGCCGGGCGAATTTCTCGACAGCGAGCAGCGCTTCATCCTGTGCGCCGTCCACGGCGCCGCCTACGAGCCCGCGAGCGGGCGCTGCGTCGGCGGCCCCTGCGGCCGCGGCCGCCTGACCGCTCTGCGCACCGACGAGCGCGACGGCAGGGTGTATTGGTATCCTTCCCACGACATTCGGCCGCTGGCATCCGACCCGCCGGCCTGAAGAAAGCACGCGATGAGCACCCCCGATCCGACCCAGGCCCCGACGCCTGTGGCATCCCCTTTTGAAGCCGCGCCGCCCGCCGGCGACGCCGTCGCGCTGCCCAGCCGACCCGGTCTGGAAGCTGCGCTGGAACGCGTTGCCAGCGAACTGCTGCACGAACGCAAGAGCGCGCGCCGCTGGCGCAACTTCTTCCGACTGGCCTGGCTGGCCTTGGCCGCCGCCTTGCTGTGGCTGGGCTTTGCGCACCGCCTGACACCCAGCGCGCCGAGCGCGCCGCACACCGCACTGGTCGAGGTGCACGGCGAGATCGGCGCCGACACCGAAGCCAGCGCCGAAGCCCTGGTCGGCGCGCTGAAGAACGCCTTCGAAGACGCCAGCGCGCAAGCCGTCGTGCTGCGCATCAATTCGCCGGGCGGCAGCCCGGTGCAAAGCGGCATCGTCAACGACGAGATCAGGCGGCTGAAGGCCAAGCACCACAAGAAGGTCTATGCCGTCGTCGAGGAAATGTGCGCCTCGGGCGCCTACTACATCGCGGTGGCGGCCGATGAGATCTACGTCGACAAGGCCAGCATCGTCGGCAGCATCGGCGTGGTGATGGACGGCTTCGGCTTCACCGGCCTGATGGACAAGCTGGGCGTCGAGCGCCGCCTGTACACGGCCGGCGAGAACAAGGCCATGCTCGACCCCTTCAGCCCGGTCAAGGAAAGGCATCTGCGGCTGAACCAGGCCATGCTCGACCAGATCCACCACCAGTTCATCGCCGTGGTCAAGGCCGGCCGCGGTGAGCGGCTGAAGGAAACGCCGGACACCTTCTCGGGCCTATTCTGGAACGGCGAAGAGGCCATCAAGCTGGGCCTGGCCGACAAGCTGGGCAACCTGGACTACGTGGCCCGCGAGGTCATCAAGGCCGAGGACATCGTCGACTACACGCCGCGCGAGAACGTTGCCGAACGGCTGGCCAAGCGCTTCGGCGCCAGCGTCGGTGCCGGCGCGGTGAAGGCCCTGCACGCGATGGCGCCGCTGCGGTGACCGGCCCGGTCCCCCTGGGCGAACGCGCGGCCGTGGCCGCGCAGCACCTGCTGCCCCAGCAGGCCTTGACGCGATTCGCCGGCCTGGTGGCCGGTTGGCAGGGCGGTGCGGCGACGACGGCCATCATCCGCTGGTTCATCGCCCGCTACGGCGTCAACATGGCCGAGGCCGCCCAGCCCGACCCGGCCGCCTACGCCAGCTTCAACGACTTCTTCACCCGCGCGCTGCAGCCCGCTGCACGGCCGCTGGCAGCGGCCGATCTGGTCTGCCCGGTTGACGGCGCGATCAGCCAGTTCGGCGCCATCGACGGCGAGCAGATCTTCCAGGCCAAGGGCCACCGCTACAGCACGACCGCGCTGCTCGGCGGCGACAGCGCGCTGGCGGCGCATTTCCACGGCGGCCATTTCGCGACGCTCTACCTCAGCCCCAAGGACTACCACCGCATCCACATGCCCTGCGCGGGCCGGCTGCTGCGCATGATCCACGTGCCGGGCGAACTGTTCTCGGTCAACCCGGCCACCGCGCGCGGCGTGCCCGGGCTGTTCGCGCGCAACGAGCGCCTGGTCTGCGTCTTCGACGGCGAGCACGGGCCGTGGGTCAACGTGCTGGTCGGCGCCACCATCGTCGGCAGCATGGCCACGGTCTGGCATGGCGTGGTCAATCCGCCGCGGCCGGGCAGGCTGCGCGACTGGACTTACACGGCCGGGCAGGTCGATCTGGCCCAGGGCGCCGAGATGGGCCGCTTCCTGCTGGGTTCGACGGTGGTGTTGCTGCTTCCGCGCGGGCCGCTGCGCTTCAACCCGGCCTGGACGCCCGGCCGGGCCATCCGCATGGGCGAGGTGATGGCGCGCCGCGCCTGAAGCCGCGTCAGCCCCAGCGCACCGGGCGCCCGATCGGGGCCGTCAACCAAAGAGACCCGGCGCTTGCGCCGGGTCATCGACCTCGCTGTAAAAGCACGACGGGCAGACCGCGCGGTAGCGCTCGTTGCCGCCGATCACCACCTGCTCGCCCTCCTGCACGCGCCGGCCCTGGTCGTCGACGCGCAGGTTCATGCTGGCCTTGCGGGCGCAGGCGCAGATGGTCTTCATCTCCTCGAGGTCGTCGGCCAGCGTCAGCAGCGCGGCGGCACCGGGGAAGGCGTCGCCGCGGAAATCGCTGCGCAGTCCGTAGCACAGCACCGGCAGGTGCGCGGCGTGGGCCAGGCGGTGCAATTGCCGCACCTGCTCGGGCGTCAGGAACTGGGCTTCGTCGATCAGCAGGCACGCGCAGCCCGCACGGTGGTCATCAGCCAGCCAGGCGGCGTCGAACACCGTCTGCGGACCGAAGGTCTCGACCGAGCGCTGCAGGCCCAGGCGCGAACCGATGATGCCGGCGCCGGCGCGGTCGTCGTGGGCGGCCGTGAACAGGCGCACGCTCATGCCGCGCTCTTCGTAGTTGTGTGCCGCCTGCAGCAGGCTGGTGCTCTTGCCGGCATTCATCGCGGCATAGCGGAAATAGAGTTTGCTCACGCCGGTCGCGACGGGCTCAGGCGGTCAGCAGGCCGCGCGTCTCGATGAAGCGCACCACCGCGTCCAGGCCCTGGCGCGTGCGCAGATTGGTCATCACGTAGGGCCGCCTGGCCTTTTCGCCGGCGTGGTCGGGCCGCATGCGCCGGGTATCGGCCTCCATCACGTCCAGGCTGGCGCCGACGTGGGGCGCGAGGTCGACCTTGTTGATCACCAGCAAGTCGCTCTTGGTGATGCCGGGCCCGCCCTTTCGCGGGATCTTCTCGCCGCCGGCCACGTCGATGACGTAGAGCGTCAGGTCGCTCAATTCGGGGCTGAAGGTGGCCGCCAGGTTGTCGCCGCCACTCTCGATGAAGACGATGTCGGCGTTCGGAAACTTCTCCAGCATGCGGTCGACCGCTTCGAGGTTGATCGACGCGTCTTCGCGGATCGCGGTGTGCGGGCAGCCGCCGGTCTCGACGCCGACGATGCGCTCGGCATCGAGGGCACCGGATACGGTCAGCAGCCGCTGGTCTTCCTTGGTGTAGATGTCATTCGTGACCACCACCAGGTCCCAGCGCTCGCGCATGGTCTTGCACAGCATTTCGACCAGCGTGGTCTTGCCCGAGCCGACCGGGCCGCCGACGCCGACGCGCAGCGGGGGCAGCTTCTTGGTTCGACCGGCGATGTGGTGCAGGGGGCTGTTGTTCATGCCGGTCATGATGCACCAAGCCCGTTCCGGCGGGGGTCAGCCCCGCCGGGCGTTCACTTGCTGGTGTAGCCGCGGGCGTCCATGCAGGCGTCGACGGCGCGCATGAAGACCGACGAATCGTTCAGGGCGGCAGGCTGCGTGGTCGCCCAGCGGTTGCAGGCCTGGCGGTCGCCTTCCAGTTGCTGCGCGGACTGGCCGTTGCGCGGGTAGATCACCGGTTCGGGTCGACTGGGCTGCATCGGCTGCGGCGTGCTGGCCCCTTGCGGCGGCTGTTCGATGATCACCGTCGTCGGCGGCGTGACCACGACACCCGGGTAGTAAAAGGGCGAGGCCAGCAGCAGGCCGGCGCCCAGGCCCAGGCCGACACCCCAGCCCCAGCCGCCACCGCCGCCGCGGTAGTAGCCGCCGCGGCCACCGCCGTGGCCGCCGCGGTAGCCCACGCTCATCAGGCCGACCGGACCGCCCGCGCTGGCGTAGCCGCCGACCGCCGGCAGGCCCAGGCCCACCGACACCCCATCGGCCTGGGCCGAGACCATCGTGCCGGCGAGCACGGCAGCGGTCGCCGCCAGCCGCGTCAGCGCGCGCAAGGAAAGTTGTGAGTTCAGCATGGCAGGACCTCCAGATTCAAGCCGCCATGATGCCGTGAACGCGCCAGCGGCGTCAGGCGGGCTTGCAAAGTATCGTGAACCGCCGGTGACGCGGTTCAGGAGCGGAACAGCCGCGAGTACTGCGTCTCGTGCTGTGCGCTGAGGATGGCCAGCAGCGGGCTGTGCGCCTGGCGGTCGGCGTCGGGCAGGACCAGCGCGCGTTCGACCGCCTCGGGTATCGCCGCCGCCAATTGCGCCAGGATGCGTTGCGCCGCCGACTGGCCCAGCGGCACGGCCTTCATCGCCGCCTGGGCCATGTTTTCGGCCCAGCCCCAGGCGCAGGCCAGCAGCGCGCCGCGGGCGTCGCCGCCGGCCAGCACGGCGGCCAGCGCGAAGGCCGTGGGCCACAGCGGCGCCGGTTGCAGCGCGGCCAGCGTGGCCAGCCGCGGGTCGGCGGCCTGCGGGCCGTTGCGCAGCCAGTCCAGCAGGCTGCGGCCCGTCTGCTCGGCCTGGGCGCGGAATTCGGCGCTCTCGCGGGTGCAGCGCAGCCAGTCGTTCAGTTCGCGGATCCGTTCATCGTCGTGGGCCAGCCAGGCGGCGCAGGCCTGCGCCACCGCGGGCAGGTCGGCGCGGGCCAGGGTCCCTTCCAGCTGGGCCAGCAGCCAACTGGCGGCCTGCGCTTCCGTCATCACGAAACCGGCTTCGACCGCCGCCTCCAGCCCTTCCGAATAGCTGAATCCGCCCACCGGCAGCGCCGGTGAGGCCAGCCACATCAGCTGCAGCCGGGTGGCGGCCGACTCAGTGGTCGTGGCCGCCATGGCCATGGCCGTGGCCGCAAGCCGGGCCGTGGACATGTTGCGCGGCCTGGATGGCGATACCCAGCGGCTTGCCGCGCGCAGCGGCCGTCGCTGTGGTGGGTGTGGCCGCTGCCGTTGCCGCTGCGGGCGTGGCGGCTTCGTGGGTGTGCAGCTTGCCGTGGTCGTGTCCGCCGGCCGTGTAGGCGCCCGCCTCGGGCTCGAAGGCCGACTGTTCGTCGCTGACGATCAGGTGCATCGCGCGCAGCATCTCGGCCAGCACATGGTCGGGTTCCAGCAACAGGCGGTCGGGCTGCAGTTCGAGCGGCACGTGGCGGTTGCCCAGGTGGTAGGCCGCGCGCAGGAGGTCGAAGGCGCTGCCGTGCTCGGGGCAGGCGCGCACCACCAGCACCGGCTGCGGGGCAGCCAGCACGCGAACCAGGGAGCCGTCTTCGGCCACCAGCGTGTCGCCGCCGCGCAGCACGCTGCCGCGCGGCAGGAAGACACCCAGGCTGCGGCCCCCGCTGTCGGTGGCGTCGAGACGGCTTTTCTGCCGCTCGTCCCAGCCCAGTTCGAGGGTGGCCGCGCGCTTGAGCAGGGCGGGCGCCAGGCCCTGCGAGCGGGGCAGCAGTTTGTTGACAGTCAGCATGCAGTGATTGTCGCCGGGTCTGTCAGGTCCGGGCACCAGGGTGTCAGGGTTTGATCGATGAAAATCGGTGTCCAGGCTAGAACAGGAAGTACTTCTGCGCCAGCGGCAGCACCGTTGCCGGTTCGCAGCTCAGCAATTGCCCGTCGGCCCGCACCTGGTAGGTCTGGGCGTCGATCTGCATCGACGGCAGGTAGTTGTTCAGCACCATGTGCTGCTTCTTCACGCTGCGGCAGCCCTTGACCGCGCTCAGCCGCTTGCGCAGGCCCAGCTCATCCCCGATCTCGTTGTCCATCGCCGCCTGGCTCATGAAGGTCAGGCTGGTCGCCTGCACCAGCCGGCCGTAGCTGCCGAACATCGGCCGGTAGTGCACCGGCTGCGGTGTCGGGATGCTGGCGTTGGCGTCGCCCATCAGCGCGGCGGCGATGAAACCGCCTTTCAGGATCAGGCTGGGCTTGACGCCGAAGAAGGCCGGGCGCCACAGCACCAGGTCGGCCCACTTGCCGACTTCGATGCTGCCCACGTCGTGGCTGATGCCATTCGCGATCGCCGGGTTGATCGTGTACTTGGCGATGTAGCGCTTGACGCGGTGGTTGTCGTTGCGCTCGCTGTCACCGGCCAGTGCCCCGCGCTGGGCCTTCATCTTGTGCGCCGTCTGCCAGGTCCGGATGATGACTTCGCCGACCCGGCCCATGGCCTGGCTGTCGCTGGACATCATGCTGATCGCGCCCAGGTCGTGCAGCACGTCTTCGGCGGCGATCGTCTCGCGGCGGATGCGGCTTTCGGCGAAGGCCAGGTCTTCGGCGATGGACGGGTCGAGGTGGTGGCAGACCATCAGCATGTCCAGGTGCTCGTCCACCGTGTTGGCGGTGTAGGGCATGGTCGGGTTGGTGCTGCTGGGCAGGAAGTTGGCCTCGCCGACGACGCGCAGGATGTCCGGCGCGTGGCCGCCGCCGGCGCCTTCGGTGTGGAAGGCGCACAGCGTGCGGCCGCCGGTGGCGGCCATCGTGTTTTCGACGAAACCGCTTTCGTTCAGCGTGTCGCTGTGGATGCTGACCTGGGTGTCGGTGGCGTCCGCGACGTCCAGGCAGTTGCTGATGGCCGCCGGCGTGGTGCCCCAGTCTTCGTGCAGCTTCAGGCCGATGGCCCCGGCGGCGATCTGCTGGCTGAGCGCGGCGGCCTGCGTGGCGTTGCCCTTGCCCAGGAAGCCCAGGTTCATCGGGAAGGCCTCGGCCGCCTGCAGCATGCGGTGGATGTTCTCGGGGCCGGGCGTGCAGGTGGTGGCGAAGGTGCCGGTGGCCGGACCGGTGCCGCCGCCCAGCATCGTCGTCACGCCGCTGGCCAGCGCTTCCTCGATCTGCTGCGGGCAGATGAAGTGGATGTGGCTGTCGATGCCGCCGGCGGTGACGATCATCCCTTCGCCGGCGATGATCTCGGTGCCCGGGCCGATGACGATGTCCACGCCCGGCTGCACGTCGGGGTTGCCGGCCTTGCCGATGGCCGCAATGCGGCAGCCCTTGAGCCCGATATCGGCTTTGACGATGCCCCAGGTGTCGATGATCAGCGCGTTGGTGATGACGCAGTCGGCGGCCTCGGCGTGGCCGGGGCCGTTGACGAGCTGGCTCTGGCCCATGCCGTCCCGGATGGTCTTGCCGCCACCGAACTTGACTTCTTCCCCGTATCCACCGGCGCCCAGGGTCAGGTCTCGTTCGACCTCGACGATCAGGCCGGTGTCGGCCAGGCGCAGGCGGTCGCCGACGGTGGGGCCGTACATCTCGGCGTAGGCGCGTTTTCCGATCTGGGCCATCACAGGGCTCCGTTCACAAGACCGCGGAAGCCCCAGACCTGGCGCAGACCGGCGTAGGCGACGAGTTCGACCGTGCGTTGCTGCCCCGGCTCGAAGCGCACCGCGGTGCCGCTGGCGATGTTCAGGCGCATGCCCCGGGCCACCTCGCGGTCGAAGCGCAAGGCCGCATTGGTTTCCGCGAAGTGGTAGTGCGAGCCGACCTGGATCGGTCGGTCGCCGGTGTTGGCCACCACCACCGTGGCCGTCGGTCGGCCGGGGTTCAGCGTGTGCACGCCATCTTCGATCAACAGTTCGCCGGGTGTCATCGCGGTGTCCTTGGGGTGGAGTTCAGTTGACGGACCAGGTTGACAGGGGCTGCACCCGGCCCAAAGCAGCGGCCTTGCGGCAATAGGCCAAGTCTGCGGTGATCAGCACAGCGTCGTCGGTCTCCAGCGCCAGGGCGTGGTACAGCGTGTCGAACAGGTGGTGGCCCAGGTCGGCGCTGAGCTGCATGGCGCGCCACATCACCAACTCGTCGTCACGCGTGGTGATGGACAGGTTCAGCAGGTCGCGCAGGTTGTCGCGCATGGCTTCGGGTGCCTCGCGGGCCAGCACGGCGCAGACCTCGGCCTGGAAGTGCGCCGGTTGCAGCAACTGGTGGCGGCCATCGACATGGCCTTGCAGGATGTCCAAGGCCGCGGCGGCATCGGCTTCGTCGGCACGGTCCTGAAAGAACCACTTCAGCGCGACGCTGGCATCCACGACCAACTTCACGGACGCCCAGCCCGGCGTGCGGTAGCCAGTTGGCTCGCACTGCGTACGGGCGCCGTGCTGCGCATGCCCAGGATGCTGGTCGCAGCGGCCTCGCGCAGGCGCTGCTGCTGAGCCTGCGCGATGGCCGATCTCAACATCTGGGTCAGCACCGCGCTCTTGTTCTGGCCCTCGAAGGCGGCGTTGAAGGCTTGCTTCACGTCTTCGGGTACGCTGAAATTCATCGTCGCCATGTCAGACCCGGATTGTTGAAAAGTTCAACAACTTAGTCGATGCGTCGTGGGCCGTCAAGGCAGGTGCTTTCAGGCTATCGGTTGGTGCACGGTCACCAGCTTGGTGCCGTCGGGGAAGGTCGCTTCGACCTGGATCTCGCTGACGATCTCGGGCACGCCGTCCATCACGTCGTCGCGGCCGAGCACGGTCTTGCCGTCGCTCATCAGCTGGGCCACGGTTTTGCCGTCGCGTGCGCCCTCGAGGAGGTAGCAGCTGATGAAGGCGATGCTCTCGGGCACGTTGAGCTTGAGGCCGCGCGCCCGGCGGCGCTCGGCCAGCAGGCCGGCGGTGAAGAGCAGCAGCTTGTCTTTCTCGCGGGGGGTCAGGTCCATGGCTCCAGCCTATGCACATGCGGTGCCAGCATGCTAACCGGGGGTGCTGGCGGTCCGTAGCGGCTGGGCCGCGGGCCGTGCATCATCGGCACCGACCATGAGCGCGCTGCCCTTACCCGCCGATTCGACCCACGCCCCGCCGGCGCCGCAACAGCGCGTCATCAAGGTGCGCCGCGACTACAACGCCTGGGTGGCCAGCGAAAGCCTGGAAGACTACGCGCTGCGCTTCACGCCGCGCAGTTTCCGCAAGTGGAGCAGCGGGCGTGTGGCCAGCACCGCCATCGGCGGCGCGGCTTCCTTCCTGGTGCTGGAAGCGGTGGGCGGCACGCTGCTGCTGCAATTCGGTTTCATCAACGCCTTCTGGGCCATCCTGGCCACCGCGCTGATCATCTTTGCGGCGGGCTTGCCGATCAGCGTCTACGCCGCGCGCCACGGCCTGGACATGGACCTGCTGACGCGCGGCGCCGGTTTCGGCTACATCGGCAGCACCATCACCAGCCTGATCTACGCCAGCTTCACCTTCATCTTCTTCGCGCTGGAAGCAGCCATCATGGCCTACGCGCTGGAGCTGGCCTGGGGCATCCCGCCGACCTGGGGCTACCTGCTGTGTGCGCTGGTGGTCATCCCGCTGGTGACCCACGGCGTCACCGCCATCAGCCAGTTGCAGGTCTGGACGCAGCCGCTGTGGCTGGCGCTGCTGGTGCTGCCCTACGCCTATGTGTTCCAGGCGCACCCGACACTGGTCGCCGACCTGCGCGCCTACACCGGAGAAAGCGGCAAGGGCGGTGCTTTCGACCCCTTGCTCTTCGGCAGCGCGCTGACCGTGGGCATCGCGCTGATCACGCAGATGGGCGAGCAGGCCGACTACCTGCGCTTCATGCCCGAGAAGATGCCGGCCACGAGCGGCCGCTGGTGGCTGGCGGTGCTGGTCGGCGGGCCGGGCTGGGTCGTGCCTGGCGTGTTGAAGATGCTGGGCGGCATGCTGCTGGCCTACCTGGCGCTGACGCTGGCGGTGCCGGCCGACCGCGCCGTCGACCCCAACCAGATGTACCTGGCGGCCTACGAACTGGTCTTTCCGCATTACACCTGGGCGGTGGCGGCGACCGCACTGCTGGTCATCGTCAGCCAACTGAGGATCAACGTCACGAATGCCTACGCCGGCAGCCTGGCCTGGTCGAACTTCTTCGCCCGCGTGACGCACAGCCACCCGGGCCGCGTGGTCTGGGTGGTCTTCAACACGCTGATCGCGCTGATGCTGATGGAGCTGGAGGTTTTTCGCGCGATAGGTGGCGTGCTGGGCCTGTACAGCAACATCGCGATCAGCTGGATCATGGCCGTGGTCGCCGACCTGGTGGTCAACAAGCCGCTGGGCTGGTCGCCCAAGGGCATCGAATTCAAGCGCGCGCACCTCTACGACATCAACCCGGTCGGCGTCGGCGCGATGGGTGCGGCTTCGCTGCTGTCGATCGCCGCCTACCTGGGTGTGTTCGGCGCGATGGCGCAAGCCTTCTCGGCGGTGATCGCGATGGCCGTGGCCTTCGTCACCTCGCCGCTGATTGCCTGGTTCACGAAAGGCCGCTACTACATCGCCAGAACATCGGTCGACGGCGCTTACCTGGGGGCCAGCACGGGCGTGCTGAAGCTGCGCCGCTGCGTCATCTGCGAACGCGATTACGAAGGCGAGGACATGGCGCAGTGCCCCGCCTACGGCGGCCCGATCTGCAGCCTGTGCTGTTCGCTGGACGCCCGCTGCCACGACCTGTGCAAGCCCCAGCCCGCACGCGCGTCCTGGCAAGTGGCCGCACTGGCACGCCGGCTGACGCCACGCGCCTGGTGGCCGCAGCTGGACACCGGCCTGGGCCGCTACCTGCTGCTGATGGCCGTGGTGGCGCCGGCGCTGGGCGGCCTGCTGGCCCTGCTCTGCCAGGCCGAACTGCGCCAGCTGGGTGACACCGCGGACGCGCTGGCTCCGGCGCTGCGCGCCGGTTTGGTCAAGGCCTACGTCAAGATCTATTGCGCCTTGCTGCTGGTCGGTGGCGTCATCGGCTGGTGGCTGGTGCTGACGCAGATCAGCCGCCGTGTGGCGCAGGAAGAAAGCAGGCGCCAGACCGATGCGCTGGTGCGCGAGATCGACTCGCACCGCCGCACCGACGAGGCCCTGCAGCGCGCCAAGCAGGCTGCCGAGGCCGCCAACCAGGCCAAGACGCGTTACATCAGCGCCGTCAGCCACGAGCTGCGCACGCCGCTGAACAGCATCCTGGGCTATGCCCAGCTGCTCGACGAGGACCCCACGCTACCCGTCCACCGCAAGCAGGCGGTCGGCGTCATCCGGCGCGGCGGCGAGCACCTGCTGAGCCTGATCGAAGGCACCCTGGACATCGCACGCATCGAAGGCGGCAAGCTGGCGCTGGAACCCAAGCCGATGCGCCTGCACGAGGCCCTGCGCCAGATCGTGCAGATGTTCGAACTGCAGGCCGCCAGCAAGGGCCTGCACTTCGAGCACGACATCGAAGGCGCCCCCGCGCTGGTCAGGGCCGACGAGCGGCGGCTGACGCAGATCCTGATCAACGTGCTCGGCAACGCGGTGAAATTCACCCAGGCCGGCCGGGTCAGCTTCCGGGCGCTGCACCTGCGCGACATGGCCGTCTTCGAGATCGAGGACACCGGGCCGGGCATCGCCGCGCGGGACCTCGAACGGATCTTCGAACCCTTCTCGCGCGGTGGCGCCGCCGCCGGCACCGCCGGCGGCGGCACGGGGCTGGGCCTGACCATCGCCAAGATGCTGACCGACCTGATGGGCGGCGAGATGACGGTTTCGTCGCGCACCGCGGCCGACGGCGGGGGCCTGTCCGGCACCTCGGGCACGCTGTTCCGCGTGCGCCTGTTCCTGCCCGAACTGCAAGGCGCCAAGGCGCCTCAGCCCTTGCCCCTGCGCGCCGGCTACGCCGGGGCGCAGCGCCGCGTGCTGGTGGTCGACAACGAAGAGATCGACCGCACGCTGCTGGCCAACCGGCTGCAGGGTCTGGGCTTCGACGTGCTGCAGGCCAGTTCGGGCCATGCCGCGCTGGCCCTGCTGCATGAACAGGTGCTGGCGGTGACGCCGCTGGACGCCATCCTGATGGACCTGGCGATGCCCGGCATCGACGGCTGGGAGACCATCCGCATGCTGCGCCGCCAGCGCCTGAGCAGCGCGCCGCTGGCCATCGTCTCGGCGAATGCCTTCGATAAGGGGCTGGACAACGACGTCGGCATCTCGGCGGCCGACTTCATCACCAAGCCCGTGCGCTTCGACGAGTTGCTGGACTGGCTGGGCCGGCGCCTGCAGCTGCAATGGCTGGCCCAGGCGCCGCCGCCGCCGCCCGCGCCCACGCCGGCCGATGCACCCAGGCCCACGCGAACCCAGCTGCTGGCGCTGCGCGAGGTGGTCAACCTGGGCTACCCTCGCGGCGTGCGGCGGCTGCTCGACCAGATCGAGGCCGAGCGCCCCGAATGCACGCCCTGGCTGGCCGCGCTGCGCACCCTGGCCGCCGGTTTCCAGTTCGACCGCATGACGCCACTGATCCAAGAGGCACTGGCCCATGACAAGACCTGAACGCCGCGACTTGACCAAGGACTGGCGCGGAACCGGCTCCGCCGGGCCGCTGACTGAGCCGGCAGCGAGGACGCTGCCGGCGCTCACAGGCGATGAACAGTCCACTGGGACTGTTCCTCGTCCCATTCGCCCCCCCGGGGGGGTGGCGACCGAAGGGAGCCTGGGGGCTCATGGACTCGTGCTGATCGTCGACGACGTGCCCGACAACCTGGCCTTGCTGCACGATGCCCTGGACGAGGCCGGCTACACCGTGCTGGTGGCCACCGACGGCGCCACCGCGCTGCAGCGCGCCGCGCAGGCCGAACCCGACATCGTCCTGCTGGACGCGGTGATGCCCGGCATCGACGGCTTCGAGGTCGCTCGGCGGCTGAAGGCCGGGCCCGAGACCGCGCACATCCCGATCGTCTTCATGACCGGCCTGACCGACACCGAACATGTGCTGGCGGCTTTCGAGGCCGGTGGCGTCGACTACGTCACCAAGCCGATACGCCCGCCCGAGGTGCTGGCGCGCATGGCCGCGCACATGCAGGCCGCGCGCCAGGCCCGGCAGGCACGCAACGCGCTCGACGCTTACGGCCACGCGACCATCGCCGTGCGCGTCGAAGGCAGCCAGGCACGGCTGACCTGGCAGACGCCGCTGGCCCGGCGCTGGCTGCCCGGGTACTTCGAATGCGTGCCCGGCGAGGTGCCCGCGCTGTTGCTGCAATGGCTGCAGACCGCCGCCGACGGCCGCGAGACCCGCCCGCTGGCCAGCGCGCGCGGCGCCAAGCAGCTGGTCTGCACGCTGCAGGGCCGCACGCCCGACGATGACTGGCTGGTCGTGTTGCGCGAAGTCAGCGACGCCGCCACCGTCGAGGCCACGATGCAGGCGCTGGGCCTGACACTGCGCGAAAGCGAGGTGCTGTACTGGGTCGTCAAGGGCAAGACCAACCGCGACATCGGGGACATCCTGGGCAGCAGCCCGGCCACGGTGAAGAAGCACCTCGAGCGGGTCTACGAAAAGCTGGGCGTCGAGACCCGAACCGCAGCAGCCGGTGTGGCGGTGCAGAAGGTGCGGGCGCTGTCGCAGGGCTGAGCCGCGCAGCGCCCGAGAGCCGGATCGTCCAGGTCGAAGCGCCATGCAGTCAGAGCAGATCAGCGCCAGCAGCGACATCAAGGCGCTGCTGTTGACCGATGTGGTCGACAGCACCCGGCTGGCCGTGGCGCTCGGTGACGAGGCCATGGCCCAGCTGTGGGCCGCGCACGATGGCCTGGCCAAGCCGACCGCCGCCCGCGTGATGTCGCTCGCGGTGGGCGGGCAGACGCTGCTCACCGCCGAGGCCCGGCAGGCCCTGGGCGCGACGGCGCTGGCCCTGCAGTCGCACGGCCACTGGGTGATGAAGGGCGTACCCGATCCGGTGGAGCTGTTCGAGGTCGGCGAGCCGGGCACCGGCTTCGCGGCGCCGCCCGACGGTGACAAGGTCTACCGCGTGGTTCAGGTCGGCGGGCGCTGGCTGCCGGTGAAAGAACTGCCGAACAACCTGCCGCAGCCCACGACCTCGTTCATCGGCCGCGAACAGGAACTGGCCGAGGTCAAGGCGCTGCTGCCGCGCACGCGGCTGCTCACGCTGCTGGGCATGGGCGGGCTGGGCAAGACGCGCCTTCAGGGTGTTTGCCGGTCAGGTCGTGGGATTGCAGGTGGGCTACCTGGGGACCTTCTCGTCGCCGGTGTGGACCGCCGCCTAGAACTTCCTCCCCGAGGCTCAAAACGACGCCTTCGGTGCTGCGCTGGGCCTGCTGGGTGCCCGCGCCGAGTGCCTGACATGCGGCACCTTCTTGTTCAGTGAGACCGCCGGACTGGATCAGTTCCTGGTGACCTACGACAGCGTGGACGGCGGCCATGCGCCGAAACTGACCGACGGTAGCGGCAA
This sequence comes from Betaproteobacteria bacterium, assembly GCA_947453725.1. Lineage (GTDB taxonomy): Bacteria > Pseudomonadota > Gammaproteobacteria > Burkholderiales > Burkholderiaceae_C > Rubrivivax. Next base: position 52,375 of record CANGHH010000001.1, read on the forward strand.
CGCAGCCGGTGTGGGCTTGAACGATCAGGGTGTCATTCAGGGCTTCTTCGCGGTCGACGCGCTGGACACAGCCGCGCGCGGCGCCGCGTTCAAGGTGCCTGAACCGGGCGCACTCGCGCTGGTGTCCTTGGCCATGGGGGCACTGGCCTGGTCGCGCCGCCGGCGCTGCCAGATCGCCGCCTCAGGGCCTCCGTCACGCGCCGGTCGTCTCGCGCGACAATGCAGGCCTTGTTCATTCCACCGCGCCCGCCGATGTCCGCACTCACCTGGTCCGACCACCTTGCCCTGCAGCAGCCGCTGATGGACGACACGCACCGCGAGTTCATCGACCTGCTGGCCGCCCTGGAAGCTGCTGCGGCCAGCCCTTCGGCTGGCTTGCTGCCCTGCCTGGACCGCTTCGTCGAACACACCGAAGCCCATTTCGGCCAGGAAGATGCCTGGATGGCCAGCATCGGTTTCCAGCCCGAGAACTGCCATGCGCGGCAACACGCCGAGGTGCTGCAACTGCTGCGCGAGGTGCAGCGGCGGGTGCGCGAGGACGGCCGGGTGGAAATGGTCGGGCAATTGGTGCCGGCGCTCGCCGAGTGGTTCGTGCCGCATGCGCAGAACATGGACGGCGGCCTGGCGCAGGTGATGCAGGCCACGGGCTTCGACCCGGCCACGGGCACGATGACGAACCCGCCGCAGGCGCCGTCCGACGCGGCTTTCGAAGCCGCAGCCCCCGGCTGCCACTGAGCGCCTTGTAGCGCCTTGTCGCGCGTTGTGGCCGCTTCACCGCGGCCGCCCGGCCTGCCGCAGCAGGGGCAGCAGTTCGGAAGGCCGTGTGACGGCGGCGGCGTGCTGGGGCGGGGTGCATGGCCGGAAGTCGAGTCAGCGCCGCGCTGTACGCCGTCCGGCGTATATCGGCCGCGCGGCGTGCTGCCTAAGCTGCGGCAGCCTGATCACAACCCGCACCCCCAGGAGCACAAGACCCATGACCACCACCCGCCGCCAAATCGGCAAGACCTTCACCGCCGTCGCGCTGGCCGCTGCCAGCTTCGGCATCACGTCCGCTTTCGCGGCCGACACCATCAAGGTCGGCGTGCTGCATTCGCTGAGCGGCACGATGGCGATCTCGGAAACGGTGTTGAAGGACACCATCCTGATGGAGATCGACGCCATCAACGCCAAGGGCGGCCTGCTCGGCAAGCAACTGGAAGCCGTGGTCGTCGACCCGGCCTCGAACTGGCCGCTGTTCGCCGAGAAGACGCGCCAGCTGATCAGCAAGGACAAGGTCTCGGTGATCTTCGGCTGCTGGACCAGCGTGTCGCGCAAGAGCGTGCTGCCGGTGGTGGAGGAGCTCAACGGCCTGCTGTTCTACCCGGTGCAGTACGAAGGTGAAGAGCTCAGCAAGAACGTCTTCTACACCGGTGCCGCGCCCAACCAGCAAGCCATCCCGGCCGTCGAATACCTGATGAGCAAGGACGGCGGCAGCGCCAAGCGCTGGGTGCTGCTGGGTACCGACTACGTCTACCCGCGAACGACCAACAAGATCCTGCGCTCCTTCCTGCACAGCAAGGGTGTGAAGGACGAGGACATCATCGAGGAGTACACGCCTTTCGGCCACTCCGACTACCAGTCGATCATCGCCAAGATCAAGAAGTTCGCAGCCGAAGGCAAGAAGACTGCCGTCGTCTCGACCATCAACGGCGACAGCAACGTGCCTTTCTACAAGGAACTGGGCAACCAGGGCCTGAAGGCGACCGACGTGCCGGTGGTGGCTTTCAGCGTCGGTGAAGAAGAGCTGCGCGGCGTCGACACCAAGCCGCTGGTCGGCCACCTGGCCGCCTGGAACTACTTCCAATCGATCAAGAACCCGACCAACGACGAATTCATCAAGCAGTGGACGGCCTACGCCAAGGCCAAGGGTATCGCCGGCCACAAGGACAAGGCGCTGACCAACGACCCGATGGAAGCCAGCGTCATCGGCTTCCACATGTGGGCCCAGGCCGTGACCAAGGCCAAGAGCACCGACACCGACAAGGTGATCGCGGCGATGGCCGGCCAGACCTACAAGGCGCCGAGCGGCATCATGTCGATGATGGACGCCAAGAATCACCACCTGCACAAGAGCGTGTTCATCGGCGAGATCAAGGCTGACGGCCAGTTCAACGTGGTCTGGAAGACGACGAGCCCGGTCAAGGCCCAGCCGTGGAGCCCGTTCATCCCCGAGAACAAGGGCAAGCCGGACGAGCCTGTCATCGCCAAGAAGTAATCGGATGAAGTGGCTGCAAGGCCTCCTCGGAGGCCTTTTTCTTGTCGGGGTCAGCGCCGCGTTGGCACTGACTCCCGACCAGGCCCTGCGCATCGCGCAGGGCGAAAGCGACGCCCGCATCGCGGCCTTGAACGAGGTCGTGGTCGCGGCCGACCCGGCGCTGGCGGCTTATGTCCAGGCCTTGCTGGCCGACGAGGTCAAGATCGCCGGCGGCCAGGCGCTGATCGTCCGCGACGGCAAGGCGCGCGACGCCGCCAGCGGTGCGGCCGCCAGCCTGCCGGCCGGCGCCGAAGAGGTTGTCAACCCCAACCGTGTGCGGCGTGAGCTTGAATCCGCGCTGGCTGCACTGAAGCTGTTTTCGCCCGACCGCGCCGAGCGCGCGAAGGCCGTCACCGAACTCAAGGACCAGGCCGATGAAGGCAAGCTGGTGCTGATCGAGAAGGCCGAGAAGACCGAGACCGACGGCGAGATCAAGGCCCAGCTGGCGCTGCTCAAAGCCGCCGTGCTGATCTCGTCGACCGACAAGTTCAAACGCCTGGCGGCTGCCCAGTTGCTGGTCGACAGCGACCAGCCGGCGACCAAGAGCCTGCTGATCGAGCGCGTCGCCGCCGAGACCGACCCCGAGGTCAAGGCCGCGCTGAACAAGTCCCTGGCCACCGTCGCCGGCCGCCTGGCCTGGGGCGAACGCTTCGGCGTGCTGTTCACTGGCGTCAGCCTGGGTTCGATCCTGCTGCTCGCCGCACTCGGCCTGGCCATCACCTATGGCCTGATGGGCGTGATCAACATGGCCCACGGCGAGCTGATCATGATCGGCGCCTACGCCACCTACCTCGTCCAGAACCTGTTCAGGCAGCTGCTGCCCGGCGCCTTCGACTGGTACATCCTCGCGGCCATCCCCTTCAGCTTCATCGCCAGCGCGCTGGTTGGCGCGCTGATGGAACGCACGGTGATCCGCTGGCTCTACGGCCGGCCGCTGGAAACGCTGCTGGCGACCTGGGGCATCAGCCTGATCCTGATGCAGAGCGTGCGCACGCTGTTCGGCGCGCAGAACGTCGGCGTCGAGAACCCGAGCTGGCTGTCGGGCGGTGTGCAGGTGCTGCCCAACCTGGTGCTGCCCTACAACCGGCTGGCCATCCTGGCTTTTGCGGGGCTGGTGCTGCTGGGCATGGCGTTGCTGATCGGACAGACCCGGCTCGGCCTCTTCGTTCGCGGCGTCACGCAGAACCGCCGCATGGCGGCCTGCGTCGGCGTCAACACGGCGCGGGTCGACACCTACGCCTTCGCCCTGGGCGCCGGCATCGCCGGCCTGGCCGGCTGCGCGCTCAGCCAGGTCGGTAACGTCGGGCCCGACCTGGGGCAGGGCTACATCGTCGACAGCTTCATGGTCGTCGTGCTGGGCGGCGTGGGGCAGATCGCCGGTACGGTCTACGCCGGCCTGGGCCTGGGCGTGCTGAACAAACTGCTCGAAGGCTGGCAGGGCGCGGTGCTGGCCAAGATCATGGTGCTGGCCTTCATCGTCATCTTCATCCAGAAGCGCCCGCAGGGCATCTTCGCGCTCAAAGGGCGGTCCGCCGAATGAAGACCCGCATCCTTTCCGCCCAGGGCTGGCTGGCCGTCTTCGCAGCCCTGCTGGTGATGGGCGTCGTCGTGCCGGTGCTGAACCTGGTTGTGCCCGACGGCAACGTCTTCCACCTCAGCGATTTCAGCGTCAGCCTGCTCGGCAAGATCCTCTGCTACGCGATCTGTGCGCTGGCGATGGACCTGATCTGGGGCTACACCGGCATCCTGAGCCTGGGTCACGGCCTGTTCTTCGCGCTGGGTGGTTACGCGATGGGCATGTACCTGATGCGCCAGATCGGCCGCGACGGCCAGTACAAGTCCGACATGCCCGACTTCATGGTCTTCCTGAACTGGAAGGAATTCCCGGCGGCCTGGGCTTTCAGCGACAGCTTCGTGATCCAGATGCTCTTCGTGCTGCTGGTGCCGGGCCTGCTGGCCTTCGTCTTCGGCTTCTTCGCCTTCCGCAGCCGCATCAAGGGCGTGTACTTCTCGATCATCACGCAGGCCCTGACCTTCGCGGCGATGCTGCTGTTCTTCCGCAATGAAACGGGCTTCGGCGGCAACAACGGCTTCACCGACTTCAAGCGCATCCTGGGCACGCCGATCACCACGCCGAGCATGCGCGTGCTGCTGTGCGTGATCAGCGGTCTGGTGCTGATCGGCTTCTTCTTGATGGCCCGGGCCATCGTGCAAAGCAAGTTCGGCCGCGTGCTGCAGGCCATCCGCGACGCCGAGACGCGGGTGATGTTCACGGGCTACAACCCGATCGCCTACAAGCTCAGCATCTGGACGCTGAGCGCGGTGATGTGCGGCGTGGCCGGCGCGCTCTACGTGCCGCAGGTCGGCATCATCAACCCCGGCGAGATGAGCCCGGCGGCCAGCATCGAGATCGCCATCTGGGCCGCCGTCGGGGGCCGCGCCACGCTGATCGGGCCCATCGTCGGCGCCTTCTTCGTCAACGGCGCCAAGAGCTGGTTCACCGTCGCCTTCCCCGAGTTCTGGCTGTTCTTCCTGGGCGCGCTGTTCATCGCGGTGACGCTGTTCCTGCCGGATGGATTGGTCGGCCTGGTGAACAGGCCGGGGGGCATCATGGGCCTGTTCAAGCGCAAGACGGAGAAGCACGGATGACGCCGGATCTGATGGCAGCCGGCGCCCGCGCGCTGGCCGAACACAAGGCCAAGGCCGGCTCGGCCATCGCCGGCGAAGCGGTCTATTTCGGCCAGGGCGTGGCGCTGTATGTCGACGGCATCACCGTCAGCTTCGACGGCTTCCGGGCCTTGAACGGCCTGACGCTGACGGTGAATGTCGGCGAGCTGCGCTGCATCATCGGCCCCAATGGCGCCGGCAAGACGACGATGATGGACTGCATCACCGGCAAGACGCGGCCCGACAGCGGCAGCGTCTTTTTCGGCAGCAACATCGACCTGCTGCGCCTGACCGAGCCGCAGATCGCGCAGGCCGGCATCGGCCGCAAGTTCCAGAAGCCGACGGTCTACGAACAGCTCAGCGTCTTCGAGAACCTGGAACTGGCGCTGAAGGCCGACCGCGGCGTGCGCGCCGCGCTCTTCCACCGCCTCAGCGGCCAGCAACTCGACCGCATCGGCGAGGTGCTGACGCTGATCCACCTGAAAGCCGACGCGCAGCGCACGGCCGGCCTGCTCAGCCACGGTCAGAAGCAGTGGCTGGAGATCGGCATGCTGCTGATGCAGGATCCGAAGCTGCTGCTGCTCGACGAGCCGGTGGCCGGCATGACCGACGAGGAAACCGAGCGCACGGCCGAGCTGTTCCTGAGCCTGGAAGGCCGGCATTCGTTGGTCGTCGTCGAGCACGACATGAAATTCGTCGATGCGCTGACGCAGGGCCGCAAGACGGTGACCGTGCTGCACGAAGGCAGCGTGCTGGCCGAAGGGCTGCTGAGCGAAGTGCAGGCCAACGAAAAGGTCGTGGAGGTCTACCTTGGCCGCTGATTCAAGTGACAGCACGCAGCCGCTGCTGCGGGTCGAAGGCCTGAACCAGTATTACGGCGGCAGCCACATCCTGCGCCAGCTCTCCTTCGAGGCCAAGCTCGGCGAGATCACGGTCATCCTGGGTCGCAACGGCGTCGGCAAGACGACCCTGCTGAAAAGCCTGATGGGCGTGGTGGCTGTGAAGACCGGCAGCGTGAAGCTCGACGGTGTCGACATCACCAAGGCGACCAGCTACGAGCGCGTGCGCCTGGGGCTCGGCTACGTGCCGCAGGGTCGCGAGATCTTCGGCCGGCTGACCGTCGACGAAAACCTGCGCATGGGCCTGGCGACGAAGCCCGCCGGCACCGCGGTGCCGGCGCAGTTGTTCGAGCTGTTCCCGGTGCTGAAGCAGATGATCAACCGCCGCGGCGGCGACCTGTCGGGCGGCCAGCAGCAGCAACTGGCCATCGCCCGCGCGCTGGCCGCCAGCCCCAAGCTGCTGATGCTCGACGAGCCCACCGAAGGCATCCAGCCCAGCATCATCAAGGACATCGCCCGCGTGCTGCGCAGGCTGGCCGACACCGGGCTGAACGGCCAGAAGATGGCCATCGTGCTGGTCGAGCAGTACTACGACTTCGCCGAGGAACTGGCCGACCAGTACCTCGTGATGGAGCGCGGCGAGATCGTGCAGCGCGGCCGCGGCGTGGACATGGAAGCCGAAGGCGTGCGGGCGAAGATGTCGATCTGAAGCCGTCAGACGAACAGACTTTGCGGTCTGCCCGTGCCAGGATGGCGGCCCCTTTTGCCAGGTTGACATCGACATGGACACCGCCTTCCACCGCTTTCAGGATCTGTTCCAGCAGTTGGGCTTGCCCAACGATGCGTGGGCGATCGACCGGTTCGTCGCCACGCACCGGCATCGGCCGTCGGGTGTGCGTCTGCCGGATGCCGCCTTCTGGACGCCCAGCCAGGCGCAGTTCCTCCGCGAGGCCCTGGCCAGCGATGCGGACTGGACCGCGGTGGTCGATGCCTTGTCGGCCCGCCTCAGCACCTGAGACGCACCGCATAATCCAGCTCGTGAAGCAAGCCAGACCGCCGCTGGTGCGAGCGTGGAAACACGGCACTGGAGGAAGGTCCGGACTGCACAGAGCAGCGTAGCAGTTAACGGCTGCCCACCGCGAGGTGAGGATCAGAGCAACAGAGACGAGTCGATTCAGGGCGCCGCAGGAGGTGGTCTGTGAGGCGCCGGCGCAAGCCGGCGGGACGTGCGGTTCACCGCACGGACACGGGCGCAAGCCCGAACCGAACAGCCACCCGATTCGGGGTAACGCCCCGAATCGGGTGAAACGGGCAATCTCTACGCGCAGCAATACCAAATAGGCACACGTTGACCCGGCTCGGCGAGTGTGCGGGTAGGTAGCACCGAGCCCCAGGGTGACCCGGGGCCCAGAGGAATGGCGGTCACGGTGGGGAAGCGCAAGCCGACCTGCTGCACAGAATCCGGCCTATCGGCTCGCTTCACACTTTTCAACTTCAGCGCAGCCTCCAGGGCTGCGCCGCACGCCCTGCATGAACCCCGAAGCCGAAAAGCTGTGGCCCGGCAAGCGCTGGACGCTGGCGCTGATGCTGGCCTGCCTGGGCATGCTCGGGCCGTTTTCGATCGACACCTACCTGCCGGCGTTCTCGGGCATCGCGCAGACGATAGGCGCCACGCCGGTGCAGATGCAGCAGACGCTGTCCAGCTACCTGCTGGGCTTCGCGGTGATGAACCTGTTCCACGGCGCGCTGTCCGACAGCCTGGGTCGCAAGCCGGTGATCCTGTTCGGCGTGGCCTTGTTCACCGTGGCCTCGGTCGGTTGCGCGATGAGCAATTCCATCGCCTCGCTGGTCGCCTTCCGGGCGCTGCAGGGCATGTCGGCCGGCGCCGGCATGGTGGTGTCGCGGGCCATCATCCGCGACATGTTCCCGCCGGCCGACGCGCAGCGCGTGATGTCGCAGGTGACGATCTATTTCGGCATCGCGCCGGCGGTGGCGCCGCTGGTCGGCGGCTTCCTGTTCGCGCACTACAACTGGCATTCCATCTTCTGGTTGCTGGTGGTGCTGGGTGCGATGTTGTGGGTGGCCTGCTGGCGCTGGTTGCCGGAAACCTTGCAGCCCGAGGCCCGCCAGTCGTTTCACCCGGCGCACCTGCTCAGCGGCTACTGGCAACTGATCCGCAGCCCGCGCTTCCTGGCGCTGGTCGTCGCCAGCGGCGTGCCCTTCAACGGCATGTTTCTCTACGTGCTGTCGGCGCCGGAATTCCTCGGCCGCCACCTGCGCCTGGTGCCGACGCAGTTCTTCTGGTTCTTCCTGCTGACCATCGGCGGCATCATGGGCGGCGCCTGGTTGTCGGGCCGCATGGCTGGGCGCACCAAGCCGCGCCACCAGATCCGCCACGGCTTCCTGATCATGCTGATCACCTCGCTGGTCAACGTGGTGCTGAACCTGCTGTTCGAACCCCAGGCCTGGTGGGCGCTGCTGCCGCTGGCGGTGTTCGCCTTCGGCTGGGCGCTGATGGTGCCGGTGGTCACGCTGCTGGCGCTCGACCAGGTGCCCGAGCGGCGCGGCATGGCCTCGTCGGTGCAGGCCTGTGTCGGCAGTCTGGCCAACGCCGCGGTGGCCGGCATCGTGGCGCCGCTGGTGATGCATTCGACCATCGCGCTGGCCTTCACGTCGCTGGGCATGATGGCCGTCGGTATCTTGGCCTGGGTCTGGGTCAGGCCGCGGCTGCCCTGATCGCGGCGGCAGCCCCTTGACGGGCGGCCGGCTGCGGTTCAAGGTCGGCGGCCAGCGGCCGATAAGAAGGTCAGGAGGCGCACGCCATGACCACCCCTTTTCGCACCCGCTGGCTGTCCGCTGCCGCCGCCCTGGGCCTCTTGTTGCCGGCCGCGGCCCTGCCCGCCGAGCACGCGGCGCCGGCCAAGGCCGAGAAGTCGGTGCCGGCCGACGCGCCGGGCAGCAAGCTGGCCGCCGTGTCGCCCAGCGTGCCGGCCGACCCGATGGACCACCTGCGCCAACGCCTGGCCGAGAAGCTGAACAACGGCAAGGCGCCCGAAGGCGCGGCCCTGGGTGAAGTGCGTGTCAGCGTGAAGCCGGCACCGGCGGCCGTGACAGCCGGCGGCCACGGCGGGGGCCCGAAGAAGGCGGCCAAGAACGAAGCGGCGCATGCGGCCGGCGCGGCGCACTGGGACTACGCCGGCGCCGGCGGCCCGCAGGCCTGGAGTTCACTGAAGCCCGAATTCGCGGCCTGCAGCAACGGCCAGCGCCAGAGCCCGATCGACATCCGCGGTGGCCTGGCGGTCGACCTGGAACCGGTGCGTTTCGAATACCAGGCCAGCCGCTTCGCCGTGGTCGACAACGGCCACACGGTGCAGGTCAACCTGGCGCAGGGCAATGCCATCGAAGTCGGCGGCAAGCGCTACGAGCTGCTCCAGTTCCACTTCCACCGGCCTTCCGAAGAGCGCATCGACGGCCGCCAGTTCGAGATGAGCCTGCACCTGGTGCACAAGAACAGCGAGGGCCAGCTCGCCGTGGTCGGCCTGCTCTTCGACAAGGGCCAGGCCAACGCCGTGATGCAGCAGGTGTGGAACAACCTGCCGCTGGAAAAGAACGAGGAGAACCAGGCCGCCGGCGCGATGGAACTGGCCGAACTGCTGCCCAAGGACCGCCGCTATTTCACCTACATGGGCTCACTGACCACGCCGCCGTGCAGCGAAGGCGTGAAGTGGATCGTGATGCGCCAGCCCGTGACGCTGACCAAGGACCAGATCGACATCTTTGCGCGCATGTACCCGATGAACGCGCGGCCGATCCAGTCCGCTTCGGGTCGGCGGATCATGCAGTCGAATTAGGTCCTGCTTCTGCCCGCCAGCCACAGCAAGGGCCACAGCCACAGGCTGGCCAGCCAGCGCGCCACGCGGGCGAAGGAAACCGGCGCAGTCTCGTGCTGCGCCACCCGGACAAAGAGCACGACGGCGCCGGTCAGCACATGGACCAGCAAGCCCGCGTACAGCGCCACCCGCGTGCCGTAGCTGTCGCCGACGAGGTCACCCAGTGCCGCGCCGGCGAAGGCGGCCAGCAGCACCGACAGCAGCAGCGCCAGGCCGACACCGGCCAGCGCGTGGCGCAGCTTCCAGAGCGGGTCTTGCGTCGACATCGAGGCACCTCGGGCTGTGAGGCCCCGCGGGCTCAGGCATCCATCGAGAGCGCCTCGGGGCAGTGGTAGGGCATCAGCAGGCGGCCGTCGGCCCCTGGCACCGCTTCGATGCTGATGCGCGGTGCGTGCGACTGTACCGGGCCGAAGATGGTGGCGAAGGCCACGTCGGCGGCGTCGCGTCCGGTGCCGAAGCGAACGAAGCCCATCGGGATGGCGGTGCCCGAGGGGTCGAAGATGTACCAGCGATCGCCCAGGAAGACCTCGACGTAGGCATGGAAGTCGGTCGGGCCCAGAGCGGGGTCGGCGCCGTAGTCGATGCCGGTGGTGAAGCGCGCCGGGATGTTGACCGCGCGGCACAGCGCGATCATCAGGTGCGCGAAGTCGCGGCAGACGCCGACGGTCTCCAGCAGCGTGTCCACCGCCGAGGTGTTGCTGTTCGACGTGTTCTGCGCGAACTGCACGCGCTGCAGCACCCAGTCGCGGATGCCCTGCACGCGCCTGTAGCCTTGTTGCCAGTGGCCGAATTCGCGCGCCGCCAGACGCAGCAGGCGGTCGCTCTCACAGTAGCGGCTGGGGTAGATGTAGCCCAGCACGCTGGTCGGCAGCTGGGCGACCGGGATCTCGGCGATGTTGCCGGGTTGCTCGACATGATGGTTCAGGTCCACCGTGGCGTTGTAGGACACCTGCAGCGAGCCGGGCCCGGCGCTCAGCCGCAGGTAGCGGTTGCGCGTCGCCGGGTCGGTGTCCACCCGCGTGGCCACGTTCGGGCTGATCTGCAGGCCTTCCTGCAGCACCTGCTGGCAATCGGTTTGTGCCGCGTGAATGTTGAAGATGAAGTCGCAGCCCGGCGGCGCGATCTCGTAGTGCAGTTCCAGCGACAGGCGCAGGCGGATCACGCGCCCGGCTCCGGGGTGACGGCCGCGGCGCTGCGCAGCAGAACCCGGCGCCCGGCGCCGGCTGCCAGCGCGCTGGCCACGCTGCCCCAGGCCATGTCGGTGATCGCGATGGACCAGGGCCAGCCCTTCAGCGTGGCCAGGTTGCTCAGGTCGTAGGTGGCGTAGGCGAAGAAGCCGAAGGCCGCCGCCGTCAGCAGCGGCTCGCGCCAGCCCGCGCCGGCACCGAAGGGCAGCACGGTGAAACGCAGCAGGCCGAGCGCGTAGACGAGATAGAACAGGCCGGCGGCGACCCAGTTCGGCTGCGCCGCCATCAGGTGGCCGATGCCGGCGGCGTACATCGGCCGGGCGACGAGCCCCAGCCAGACCAGGTCCAGCAACAGCAGGGACAGAACGACGGTGGCGTAGGTCGGGATCTTCCGGTTCATGGGCAGCAGCATGGAGCGAGTCGACACGGCGCGCAAGGGCGCGGAAGCGCGATGGTGAGGCCGGCCGGGCTGTCTGTCCGTGCGCCAGGCAGCAAAAAAATAGCGCTGCGGTCCCTCAGGCGCCGTGCCGGGTCCGGCGCCTGTCATCCACCTCACAAAGCACTTTCATAACGGACCCCAAGTGCTTCATTTGGAACAAGTTTTTGCCACCAGAACCGCTGCAGAAACCGCCGGTAAGTGCTTGATTTGATTGAATTTTCAGCGCCCAAGGCGATTGACCCTGCGTTCTGAACTCAGTTAAAGTGCAGGCCAGTGCAAAAAAGTGGGGTTTTGTGGCGGCAATGACGTTTCGAGGGGGTCCGGTGCTCACGCTGGACGGGAAGGGGCGCATCACCGTGCCGGCCCGTTGGCGTGAGTTGCTGATGGCCGCCGTCAATGGCCAGATGGTCGTTGCGAAGAACGCCGACGGCTGCCTCGGTCTGTACCCCTTGTCGGTGTGGGAAGCGCTGGAAGCGCAATTGCTGGAGCTGTCCAGCGAGAACGACGCCTGGCGCCGCTTTTTCATCGGCAGCGCCACCGACGTCGAGATCGACGCCTCGGCCCGCGTGCTGATCCCGCCCGAGCTGCGCGCCTGGGCCGGTCTGGACAAGGATGTGAAGTTCATGGGTGTCGGCCCGCACTTCGAATTGTGGGACATGGCCCGCTACGAAGCCCGCGAGGCCGAGGCGCTGGCCGCCGGTCGCCCCGAGGCGCTGCGCAACCTGGTTGTCCGGTGAACACCGCCGCCCCGTCCCCGGCAACGTGGACCCACACGCCCGTGTTGCTCTCCGAAGCCATCGAGGCCCTGGTGACGCAGCCCGGCGGTGTCTACGTCGATGGCACCTTCGGCCGCGGTGGCCACAGCCGGGCGATCCTGGCGCAACTGTCGCCGGCCGGCCGCCTGTGGGCCTTCGACAAGGACCCGGAGGCCATCGCCGCGGCGGCCGCGATCGGCGACCCGCGCTTTGCGATCTGCCACGCCAGCTTCGCCGACATGCGGAGCGAACTGGCCGCTCGCGGGATCGAGAAGGTCGACGGCATCCTGCTCGACCTGGGCGTCAGTTCGCCGCAGATCGACAACCCCGAGCGCGGCTTCAGCTTCCGCTTTGAGGCCCCGCTGGACATGCGCATGGACACCACGCGTGGCGAGACGGCAGCCGAGTTCCTGGCCCGCGCCGACGTGCGCGAGATCGCAGAGGTCATCCGTGAATACGGCGAAGAACGGTTTGCTTTTCAGATTGCAAAGGCGCTTGTCGCTGGCCGCGAAAGCGGACAGGTCATCCGCAGCACCGGCGATCTTTCCGCGCTCGTGGCTCGCGTCGTCAAGACCCGCGAACCGGGCCAGGACCCCGCCACGCGGACCTTTCAAGCTCTTCGGATACACGTTAACGCCGAGCTTGAAGCGCTCGAACAAGGCCTGAAGTCGGCGCTGGACCTGCTGGCGCCGCAGGGGCGGCTGGTCGTGATCAGCTTCCATTCTCTGGAAGACCGTATCGTCAAGAGCTTCATCGCCCGCGAGAGCCGCGACGAGGTCGATCGCCGCGCGCCTTTCGCGCCGGCCCGGCCGATGCGGCTGGAAGCGGTGGCCCGCGTCAAGCCCGACGCGCTGGAAGTGCTGCGCAACCCGCGTTCACGTTCGGCGGTGCTGCGTGTCGCCGAACGCACCGCTGTCGCCTGACATGAAGCTGAATGCGCTGCTCATCGTCGCGCTGCTGCTCAGCGCGCTGCTGCTGGTGAAGACGGCTTTCGAGTCGCGACAGCTGTTTGCGGCCATCGACAGCGCGCGCGCCGAGAAGGCCCAGCTCGACGCCGAGTACAAGCGCCTGGACGCCGAGGCGCAGGCGCAAAGCACGAACATGCGCGTCGAACGCGTGGCCCACGACAGGCTGGGCATGAACCGCGCGCAGCAGGGCGTGATGACCTATGTCTTCGACGGCGCCGCGGCCAGCGCCGGAGCGCAGCGGTGAGCCGCACCATCTCGAACAATGCGGCGCGCACGCTGGGCGCCAACAGCGTGCGCAGTGTCAACTACGCCACCAGCCCTTTGCTGACCAGCCAGACGCCGACCTGGCGTTCGCGCTTCGTCGTCGTGCTGGTCGGCGGTGCCTTCCTGGCGCTGCTGGGCCGCGCGGCCTTCCTGCAGATCTGGGCTACCGATTTCTACCAGGCCCAGGGTGAAAAGCGTTTCGTCTACAAGCAGGTCCTGCCGGCCAGCCGCGGCCGCATCCTCGACCGCCACGGTCTGGTGCTGGCCACCAGCGTGGCCCTGCCGACGGTGCAGATCGACCCCAAGACCTTCAACGCCGACAGTGCCCAGCGCAAGGCCCTGGGCCAGGCGCTGGGCATGACGCTGACCGAGGTCGACGACAAGCTGGAAGGCGCCAGCAACACCGTCACGCTGCGCCGGCTGGTCGAAGAAGCGGCCTGGCAGCAGGTCAGGCAGCAGGCCCGGGACGAAGGCATCAAGGGTGTGCAGGAGGTGCGTGAATACCAGCGCCGCTACCCAGAAGGCGAAGCCGCCGCGCACGTGGTGGGCTTCACCGACATCGACGGGAAGGGTATCGACGGCATCGAGCTCGGCTTCCAGAGCCAGCTGCTCGGGCGCCTGGGCGCGCGCACCGTGGTGCGCGACCGGCTCGGCCGCGTGGTCGAGGAAATGGGCGACCAGGCCGACCCGGTGAACGGCAGCGACATCACGCTGTCCATCGACAGCAAGGTGCAGTTCTTCGCCTACCAGCGCGTGCGCGACGCAGTCAGGGAACACAAGGCCAAGGCCGGCAGCGTGGTCGTGTTGGACAGCCAGACCGGCGAGGTGCTGGCGCTGGCCAACTACCCGAGCTACGACCCATCGAACCGCGGCAGCCTGAGCGGCGGTTCGCTGCGCAACCGTGCGCTGACCGACGTTTTCGAACCCGGCTCGACGATGAAGCCGCTGGTCGTGGCGCTGGCGCTGGAAACCCAGCGCGTGCGGGTCGACCAGGTGATCAACACCGCACCGGGCAGCCTGGTGGTCGGCCCGCTGGTGGTCAAGGACGCCCACCCGCACCCGGCGCTGACGGTGCAGCAGGTGATCCAGAAGAGCAGCAACATCGGCGCCGCGCGCATCGCGATGGGCATGCCGGCGCGCGAGCTGTGGGAGCTTTTCAGCGCGGTCGGCTATGGCCAGAAGCCGCAGATCGCCTTCCCCGGCGCGGTCACCGGTCGGCTCAAGCCCTACAAGAACTGGCGCCCGGTGGAGCAGGCCACGATGGCCTATGGCTACGGCCTGTCGGCATCGCTGCTGCAGATGGCGCGTGCCTACACGCCACTGGCGCGCGACGGCGATGTCATCCCGGTGACCATGCTCAAGCAGGACCAGCCGGCCAGCGGCCCGCGCGTGCTGTCGGCGGCCACCACGGCCGAGATCCGCAAGATGCTGCAGATGGCCGCCGGCCCGGGCGGCACCGGCCCGAAGGCGCAGACCGTGGGTTATTCGGTGGGCGGCAAGAGCGGCACCGCGCACAAGCAGGAAGGCAAGGGCTACGCGGCGCACAAGTACCGCGGCTGGTTCGTCGGCATGGCCCCGATCAGCGCGCCGCGCATCATCGTCGCGGTGATGATCGACGAGCCCAGCAACGGCGTGTATTTCGGTGGCGACGTTGCCGCGCCGGTGTTCAGCGAAGTCGTCCAGCAGACGCTGCGCATGATGAACGTGGCGCCCGACCTCGACGTCAAGGCACAGATCAGCGCCAAGCCGATCGTGCCGATTGCCGCCGAGCAGGAGAGTTTCTGATGGCCGCGCAGCTGGCCTCCGCCCCCGCAGCCGCCCAGTGGCTGGCCGCGCGCGTGCGCGGGCACTTGCGCATGGACAGCCGCGCGGTGCAGCCGGGTGACGGCTTCATCGCCTGGCCGGGTCTGTCCACCGACGGGCGGCGCCACGTGCAGGCCGCGCTGGACGCCGGTGCGGCGGCTTGCCTGGTCGAAGCCCAGGGTGCCGAGGCCTTCGCCTTCGACCCCGAACGCGTGGCCCTGGTGAACGGGCTGAAGGCCGCCACCGGCGACATTGCCGACGCCTACTTCGCCCAGCCCAGCGCCGTGCTCGACGTGGTCGCCACGACCGGCACCAACGGCAAGACCAGCACCGCCTGGTGGACGGCGCAGGCGCTGACCCGGCTCGGCCGGCGCTGCGGCGTCATCGGCACCCTGGGCGTCGGCGAGCCGCCCAGTCAGGCTGGCGCTGACGCGACCGGCAGGTTCACGCCGACCGGCCTGACCACGCCCGATCCGGTCACGCTGCACGGCGCCTTCCGCCACTTCGTCGACCTCGGTTGCTCGGCCTGCGCGCTGGAGGCTTCGTCGATCGGTCTGGCCGAGCACCGGCTGGCCGCCGCGCGCATCGATGTCGCGCTGTTCACCAACTTCACGCGCGACCACCTCGACCACCACGGCAGCATGGCCCGCTACTGGGAAGCCAAGCGAGCGCTGTTCGAGGTGCCGGGTCTGAAGGCGGCGGTCATCAACACCGACGACGAGCAAGGCGCGGCGCTGGCTGCCGAACTGGGCCATTCGACGCTCGACATCTGGACCGTTTCGCTGCATCACGCCGCCCGCCTGCAGGCCGGCGGCCTGCGCTACACCGACGACGGCCTGGCTTTCGACCTTCGCGAAGGCGCCCAGCACGCCAGCGTGCACAGCCGGCTGGTCGGTGAATTCAACGCCAGCAACCTGCTGGTCGTCATCGGCGGCCTGCGCGCCCTGGGCGTGCCGCTGGCCGACGCCGCGCAGGTGGCGGCCGAGTTGACGCCGGTGCCCGGCCGCATGCAGCGCGTCAGCGGCGGCGACCTGGACGTCGTGGTGGACTACGCCCACACGCCCGACGCACTGGCCAAGGTGCTGCAGGCGCTGCGCCCGCTGGTCACCGCGCGCGGCAGCCGGCTGTGGTGCGTTTTCGGCTGCGGTGGCAACCGCGACGCCAGCAAGCGCCCGCTGATGGGCGCCATCTCGGCGGCCGGCGCCGACCGCGTGGTGCTGACCAGCGACAACCCGCGTGGCGAATCGCCCGACGCCATCCTGGCGCAGATCCTGGCCGGCATCAACGTCATCGGCGGCGGCCACGACGAGGTCGATGTCATCGAAGACCGCCGCGCGGCCATCGCCCACGCCTTGCGCCAGGCCGCGCCCGGCGATGTGGTGCTGCTGGCCGGCAAAGGGCATGAGGACCACCAGGAGATCGCCGGCGTGAAGCGCCCCTTCTCCGACCTGGCCGAGGCGCGGGCGATGCTGGCGTTGCGCGATGGCGGCTGGCAGCCGCAGAACGCCGGGGTGGCCGCATGATGCTGACGCTGGCCCAGGCCCACGCGCTGCTGCCTGGCAGCCGGCTCGTCGGTGACGGCGCGTTGGCCCTTGCACGCGTGCACAGCGACACCCGCACCCTGCTGCCGGGCGACCTCTTCGTCGCGCTGCGCGGCGAGCGCTTCGACGGCGCCGACTACCTGGCGCAGGCCCAGGCTGCCGGCGCGGTGGCGGCGCTGGCCGAACGCGGCCTGTCGGCCGCCAGCGGCATGCCAGGCCTGCTGGTGCCCGACGCGCTGGCCGCCCTGCAGCAGCTGGCCGCCGCCTGGCGTGCGCGCTTCACGCTGCCGCTGATCGCGGTCACCGGCAGCAACGGCAAGACCACGGTCACGCAGATGACGGCGGCCATCCTGCGCAGCTGGCACGGCGCGGCGGCCCTGGCCACCGCCGGCAACTTCAACAACCACATCGGCGTGCCGCTGACGCTGCTGCGCCTGCGCGCCGACCACCGCGCGGCGGTGCTCGAGCTGGGCATGAACCACCCTGGCGAAATCGCGCTGCTGGCCGGGCTGGCCGCGCCGACCGTGGCCCTGGTCAACAACGCCCAGCGCGAGCACCTGGAATTCATGACCAGCGTGGAAGCGGTGGCCTGCGAAAACGGCAGCGTCATCGACGCGCTGGGCGCCGGCGGCACCGCCGTCATCCCGGCCGATGATGCGCACGCGCCCCTGTGGCGCGAACGCGCCGGCGCGCGGCGCGTCTGGTCCTTCGGTTTGCAGGCAGCCAACGACCCGTACAGCCATGTCTGGGCCGCAGCGCAGTGGCATGCCGAAGCGGCCCAGTGGCAACTGCAACTGCACACCCCGCTGGGCGGCGCCGACACCACGCTGTCGCTGGCCGGCCGCCACAATCTGCTGAACGCCACGGCCGCCGCAGCCTGCGCCATCGCTGCTGGCGCACCGCTGGCCGCCGTCGCGCGCGGCCTGGCCAACTTCGAGGCCGTGGCCGGGCGTTCGCAGGCGCTGCGGCTGCGGCGCCAGGGCCGCGGCGTCACGCTCATCGACGACAGCTACAACGCCAACCCCGATTCGGTGCTGGCTGCCATCCAGGTGCTCGCCGGGCTGCCCGGCCCGCGCTGGCTGCTGCTGGGCGACATGGGCGAGGTTGGCAACGAAGGCCCGCGCTTGCACGCCGAAGTCGGCGCCGCCGCCCGCGCGGCCGGCATCGAACAGTTCTGGGCCGTCGGTGCGCTGTGCGCGCAGGCCGGCGCCCACCGCCATTTCAGCCGCGTGGCCGACCTCGTCGCCGCGTTGCCCCAGGCCGAGGCTGCGGCCTCGGTGCTGGTCAAGGGGTCGCGATTCATGAAGATGGAACAGGTTGTCCTGGCGCTGCAACAGGAAGCCGACGATGCTGCTTAGCCTGAGCCAGTGGCTGCTGACGCAATGGCCCGAAAGCTTGGGCTTCCTGCGCGTCTTCCAGTACCTGACCTTCCGCGCCGTGCTGGCCGCGATGACTTCGCTGCTGATCGGCCTGGCCTTCGGGCCCTGGGTCATCCGCAAGCTGACCGAGATGAAGATCGGCCAGCCGATCCGCGAATACGGCGTCCAGACCCACCTGGGCAAGCGCGGCACGCCGACGATGGGCGGCGTGCTGGTGCTGATCGGCATCGGCGTCAGCACGCTGCTGTGGTTCGACTGGAGCAACCGCTTCGTCTGGGTCGTGATGCTGGTGACCTTCGGCTTTGGCGCCATCGGCTGGACCGACGACTACCGCAAGGTCGTCAACAAGGACCCCGAGGGCATGCGCAGCCGCGAGAAGTTTTTCTGGCAAAGCCTGATCGGCGTCGTCGCCGCGCTCTACCTGGCCTTCAGCGTCAGCGAGACCAGCAACCTGCGCGTGCTGGAACTCTTCCTGCGCTGGATAGCCAGCGGCTTTTCCAACACCCTGCCGCCGCGCGCCGACCTGATGGTGCCGTTCTTCAAGACCGTCAGCTACCCGCTGGGCGTCTTCGGCTTCATCTTCCTGACCTGGTTCGTCATCGTCGGCGCCAGCAACGCGGTGAACTTCACCGACGGCCTCGACGGCCTGGCCATCATGCCGGTGGTGATGGTGGGCAGCGCGCTCGGCATCTTCGCCTACGTGACCGGCAGCGCGGTGTTCAGCAAATACCTGCTGTTCCCGCACATCCCGGGCTCGGGCGAACTGCTGGTCTTCTGCGCGGCGATGGCCGGCGCCGGCCTGGCCTTCCTGTGGTTCAACGCCAACCCGGCGCAGGTCTTCATGGGCGACGTCGGCGCGCTGTCGCTGGGCGGCGCTCTGGGCACCATCGCCGTCATCACGCGCCAGGAAATCGTGCTCGGCATCATGGGTGGCGTCTTCGTCGCCGAAGCGCTGAGCGTGATGATCCAGGTCGGCTGGTTCAAATACACGAAGAAGAGGACCGGCACCGGCCGCCGCATCTTCCTGATGGCGCCGCTGCACCACCATTTCGAGAAGAAGGGCTGGGCCGAACAGCAGGTCGTGGTGCGCTTCTGGATCATCACCATGCTGCTGTGCCTGGTCGGGCTGGCCAGCCTGAAGTTGCGGTGACGCTGCGATGAACTTCCTCAAGGATCTCCACGTGCTGGTGCTCGGCCTGGGCGACAGCGGTCTGGCGATGGCCCGCTGGTGCGCACGCCACGGCGCGCGGGTCACGGCCTGGGATTCACGGGGCAGCGCGCCGGGTTCTGCAGCGCTGCACCGTGAATGGCCGGCGGTCGACATCATCAGCGGCCCGCTCGGCGCCGACCGGCTGATCGGCATGCAGCTGGTGCTGAAGAGCCCCGGCCTGCCGCCGTCCGACGCGCGCGTGGCGCCGCTGCTCGACGAAGCGCGGGCCATCGGCATTGCGGTGCAGGGCGAACTCGACCTGTTCGCGCGGGCCCTGGCCGACCTGCACGAGACCGGGGGCTACGCGCCCCAGGTGCTGGCCATCACCGGCACCAACGGCAAGACCACCACCACCGCGATGACCGCGATGCTGGTCGAGCGGGCTGGCAAGCGCGTGGCGGTGGCCGGCAACATCGGGCCGACACTGCTGGACACGCTCGCGGCCGGGCTGGACCAGCCTGCCGACGAGCGGCCCGAAGTCTGGGTGCTGGAGCTGTCCAGCTTCCAACTGGAGGGCGGCGGCACCGGCGTCAAGGGCTTCCAGCCCACTGCGGCCACGGTGCTGAACATCACCGAGGACCACCTCGACTGGCACGGCAGCATCGCCGCCTACACCGCGGCCAAGGCGCGCGTCTTCGGCAGCGCCGCGGACAGCACGGTGACGATGGTCATCAACGCCGACGACCCGCGTGTCGAAGCCCTGGTGCCGCAGCCGCTGATGATCAAGGGCAAGGCCAAGCCCAGGCCGATCACCCAGACCGTGATGCGTTTCGGCCTGGACGCCCCGCGCCATCCGGGCGATTTCGGCCTGGTCACCGAAAACGGCATGGCCTGGCTGGTTCGCGCGCTGCCGGTGGACGAGACCTTCAAGCTGAAGAAAGGCGAGGAACTGGAGATCCACCTGCAGCGCCTGATGCCCGCCGACGCGCTGCGCGTGCGCGGCCGCCACAACGCCGCGAATGCGCTGGCCGCGCTGAGCCTGGCCACGGCCATCGGCTGCACGCTGGCGCCGATGCTGCACGGCTTGCGCGAATACGCCGGCGAGCCGCACCGCGTGCAGCCCGTCGGCATGGTCGGCGAGGTCGAGGCCTACGACGACAGCAAGGGCACCAACGTCGGTGCCACCGTGGCCGCGCTCGACGGCCTGGGCGCCGACAAGGCGCCGTCCAGGCTGGTGGTGATCCTGGGTGGCGACGGCAAGGGCCAGGACTTCAGCCCGCTGACCGCGCCGCTGGCCCGCCACGCGCGCGCCGTGGCCACCATCGGGCGTGACGCCGAAGCCATCGAAGCCGCCATCGAAGCCGGTGTGGACGGGTTGCCGCTGCAGCGCTTCGCCACCCTGCAGGCGGCCGTCGGCTGGTGCTTCGAGCAGGCGCTGCCCGGCGACGCGGTGCTGCTGAGCCCGGCCTGCGCCAGCCTGGACATGTTCCGCAACTACGCCCACCGCGCCGAGGTCTTCGTGGCCGCGGTGCAGGCTCTGGCGCTCGAGCGAGGGCAGGCATGAGCGCTTTCGCCGCCTCGATCAAGGGCTGGTTCGCCGCCCGCCACGACCGCGTCGGCGCATTGCCGGTGCGCGACCAGGTCGAAGTCGGCGGCGCCCGCCCGGTGCGCCTGATGGCTTTCGACCAGACGCTGGTGGCGGTCATCGTCGCGCTGATGCTGCTGGGCGTGGTGATGGTCTATTCGGCCAGCGTGGCCCTGCCCGACAACCCGAAGTTCGCGGCCTACGCGCCGACCTTCTTCCTGCAGCGCCACCTGATGTCGCTGGCGATCGCCTTCGTCGTCGCGCTGGCCACCGTGCAGGTGCCGGTGGCATTCTGGGAAAAGCACGCGCCGCTGATCTTCCTGGTCTCGCTGGCGCTGCTGGTGCTGGTGCTGATCCCGGGCATCGGCAAGGTGGTGAACTTCTCGCGCCGCTGGATCCCCCTGGGCATCATGAACTTCCAGCCCAGCGAGCTGGCCAAGCTGGCCATTGCGCTGTACGCAGCGGGCTACATGGTGCGGCGGATGGACGCGCGCGAGGAGTTCTTCCGCGCCGTGATGCCGATGGTGGTGGCCGTGGCCATCGTCGGCGTGCTGCTGATGCGCGAACCGGACATGGGCGCCTTCATCGTCGTGGCCACCGTCGCCTTGGGCATCCTGTTCCTGGGCGGCGTCAACGCGCGCATGTTCTTCCTGATGGCCATCGTCATCGTCGCCACCGCCGCCGTCTTCCTGTACTTCGACGACCTGCGGCGGGCGCGCATCCTGGCCTACCTCGACCCCTGGAACCCGAAGTACGCGCAGGGCAAGGGCTACCAGCTGACGCATTCGCTGATCGCCCTGGGCCGCGGCGAGATCTTCGGCCAGGGCCTGGGCGCCAGCGTCGAGAAGCTGCACTACCTGCCCGAGGCGCACACCGACTTCCTGCTCGCCGTGATCGGCGAAGAGCTGGGCTTCGTCGGCGTGGCCACCGTCATCGCTGCCTTCTTCTGGATGACGCGCCGCCTGTTCCACATCGGCCGCCAGGCCATCGCGCTGGACCGCGTCTTCGCCGGGCTGCTGTGCCAGGGCATCGGCATCTGGATGGGCTTCCAGACCTTCATCAACATGGGCGTGAACCTGGGGCTGCTGCCGACCAAGGGGCTGACCCTGCCGCTGATGAGCTTCGGCGGCAGCGCGATCCTGATGAACCTGATCTCGCTGGCGATCGTGCTGCGCGTGGACATCGAGAACCGAGCCCTGATGCGCGGAGGCCGCGCATGAGCCACCTGGTGATCATGGCGGCCGGCACCGGCGGCCACATCATCCCGGGCCTGGCGGTCGCGCAGGAGATGCAGGGCCGCGGCTGGACGGTGAGCTGGCTGGGCACTTCGCACGGCATGGAAAACCGGCTCGTGCCGCCGAGCGGCTTGCGCCTGGACACCATCACCTTCAGCGGCCTGCGCGGCAAGGGCCTGCTGCACACGCTGACCGGCGGCCTGCGCCTGCTGAAAGCCTTCGTCGATTGCTTCGGCATCCTGCGGGCGCGCAGTGCCAGCGCGGTGCTGGGCATGGGCGGCTACGTCTGCTTCCCCGGCGGCCTCATGGCCAGCCTGCTGAACAAGCCGCTGCTGCTGGTCAACGCCGACGCCGGCCTGCTGCTGTCGAACCGGAGCCTGCTCGGCGTGGCCGACCGCGTCGCCTTCGGCTTTGCCGGCGAGGCCGCCGCCAGAACGAAGAACGCCGTTGTCACCGGCAACCCGGTGCGCGCCGAGATCGAAGCGCTGCCCGCGCCGGCCGCGCGCTATGCCGGTCGCAGCGGCCCGCTGCGCCTGCTGGTTGTCGGCGGCAGCCTGGGCGCGCAGGCGCTGAACAGCGCCCTGCCGGCAGCGCTGGCCCTGTTGCCGCTGGCGCAGCGGCCGCTGGTCGTTCACCAGACTGGCGTCGCGCAGGCCGACAGCGTGCGCGCCGCCTACGCCGCTGCCGGCATCACCGCCGAGGTGCTGCCCTTCATCGCCGACATGCCGCAGCGCCTGGCGGCCTGCGACCTGATGGTCTGCCGCGCCGGCGCGATCACGGTCAGCGAACTCTGCGCGGCCGGCGTGCCGGCGCTGCTGGTGCCTTTCATCGCCAACACCACGGCGCACCAGCGCGACAACGCGGCGTGGATGGCCAGGCAGGGTGCCGCGCTGCACCTGCCGCAGCCCGAACTGACGCCGGCCCAGCTGGCCGCCGTGCTGGCCGGCCTGAACCGCGACAGCCTGCTGGCGATGGCCGAGAAGGCCCGCGCGCTGGCGCGCCCGCATGCCGCCGCGCGGGTCGCCGACGAAATCGAGAAGCTGGTCGAACGCGGTCGGGGGGCGGCATGAAGCACGCCATCCAGCACATCCACTTCGTCGGCATCGGCGGCTCGGGCATGAGCCCGATCGCCGAGATCTTTCAGGGCTTGGGCTACCGCGTGTCGGGCTCGGACCAGAGCGACAGCGTCGTCACGCGCCGGCTGGCCGACCGGGGCATCACGGTCTTCATCGGCCACGCCGCCGGGCACATCGCCGGCGCGCAGGCCGTGGTCATCAGCAGCGCGGTGCCCGCCGACAACCCCGAGGTGCTGGCCGCCCGCATCCAGCAGGTCCCGGTGGTCGCGCGCGCCGTGCTGCTGGCCGAACTGCTGCGCCTGAAACGGGGCATCGCGATCGCCGGCACCCACGGCAAGACGACGACGAGCTCGCTGGTCGCCAGCGTGCTGCTCGAGGCCGGTGTCGACCCGACCTTCGTCATTGGCGGCCAGCTGAAGGGCGCCCCTGCGAACCAGCCCAGCGCTGCGGGCGCCCACCTTGGCAAGGGCGACACCATCGTGGTCGAGGCCGACGAAAGCGACGCCAGCTTCCTGCACCTGAGTCCGGTCCTCTGCGTGGTCACCAACATCGACACCGACCACATGGCCACCTACGGCCACGACCTGGCGCGGCTGCACGCGGCCTTCGTCGAATTCATCCACCGCCTGCCGTTCTATGGCCGCGCCGTGCTGTGCAGCGACGATGCCGGGGTGCGCGCCGTCCTGCCGGCGCTGCAGCGGCCCATCACCACCTATGGCCTGAACGAGGGCGCCGACTTGCGCGCCGTCGGCGTTCAGGCGCTGGGCGGTGGCGGCATGCGTTTCACCGCGCGACAAGCCGGCTGCGCCGACCTCGCCGTGACGCTGAACCTGGCCGGCGAGCACAACGTTCGCAACGCGCTGGCGGCGATTGCCGTGGCGCGGGAAATCGAATTGCCCGACGCGCCCATCGCCCGCGCACTGGCGCAATTCGCCGGTGTCGCCAGGCGTTTCGAAAGCCACGGTGAAGTGGCCATCGCCGCCGAGAACGGCGGCGGCTGCTACACGCTGGTCGACGACTACGGCCACCACCCGGCCGAGCTGGCGGCGGTCATCGCCGCGGCGCGCGGCGCCTACGCCGGTCGGCGGCTGGTGCTCGCATTCCAGCCCCACCGATACAGCCGCACGCGCGACTGCTTCGCCGACTTCGTCGCGGTCCTGCGGCAAGCCGATGCGCTGCTGCTGACCGAGGTCTACGCCGCCGGTGAAGCGCCGATCGACGGGGCCGACGGCCGCGCGCTGGCGCAGGCCCTGCGCGAGGCCGGCTGCACCGCCGTGCAGCTCGTACCCGCGGTGGCGGCGCTGCCGGCGGCCATCGCCCAGACCCTGCGCGACGGCGACGTGCTGATCACCCTGGGCGCTGGCTCCATCGGCGCGCTGCCGCGCCTTCTGACCAACAACAAGGAGGTCGCAACATGAGCGGCGCAGCCATCGGCAAGGTCGCAGTCCTGATGGGCGGCAGCAGCGCCGAACGCGCGGTGTCGCTGATGTCGGGGGCCGGTGTGCTGGCGGCGTTGCGGTCGCAGGGTGTCGACGCGCAGGCCTTCGACCCGGCCGAGCGCGACCTGGTGGAACTGAGGCGCGCAGGGATTGCCCGCGTCTTCATCGCGCTGCACGGCCGCCATGGCGAAGACGGCACGGTGCAGGGCGCGCTGGAATTGCTGGGCATTCCCTACACCGGCAGCGGCGTGATGGCCAGCGCCATCGCGATGGACAAGGTCATGACCAAGCGCGTCTGGCAGACCGAAGGGCTGCCGACGCCGCGCTGGCAGTGGCTGGCGCCCGACCGCCAATCGCGCGAGGACGTGAATGCCGTGCCGGACCAATTGGGTTTGCCGCTGATCGTCAAGCCGCCGCGCGAGGGTTCGTCGATCGGCATCAGCAAGGTGGCCGGCTATTCGCAGATGCAGGACGCGGTCACGCTGGCCGCGCAATACGACCCCGATGTGCTCTGTGAAGAATTCATCGAAGGCATCGAGTTGACCTGTCCCGTGCTGGGCCGGGGCGCGGCCGCCAAGGCCTTGCCGGTGGTTCGCATCGACGCCCCCGACGGCCAGTACGACTTCCAGAACAAGTACTACACCGACGTCGTCCGCTATGGCATTCCGAGCGGCTTGTCGGCCGCTGAAGAAGCCGAAGTCCAGCGCCTGACACTGGCCGCCTACCGCACCCTGGGCTGCCGCGGCTGGGGCCGCGCCGACCTGATGATGCGGGCGGCCGACCGCCAGATCTTCCTGCTGGAAATGAACACCAGCCCGGGCATGACCAGCCATTCGCTGGTCCCGATGTCGGCGCGCGCCGCCGGTCTCAGCTACGAGCAACTCTGCCTGCGCTTGCTGCAGCAGGCCACGCTCGATTCGACACGCTGAAACGGACACCACCATGCCGCGCGGCGCCGCACCCCGCTTCAACACCATCGCCCCTCAGGCGCTGGTGATGCCGGCCGACATCCGCCTGATGAACGCGGTGGCCAGCGCGGTGTATGCGCTGGCGGCGGTGGGGGCGCTGATCGCCGGCGTGCTGTGGCTGATGCGCAGTCCGCTGTTCCCGATCCGCAGCATCCAGCTCGACGGCGAGCTGGCGCGCAACAGCGTGCCGACGATCCGCGCCAACGCCGGCCCGATGCTGGCCGGCAACTTCTACAGCGTCGACCTGCAGAAAGGCCGCGCCGCCTTCGAGACCGTGCCCTGGGTGCGCCGCGCCGTCGTGCGCCGCGTCTGGCCCGACCGCCTGCTCGTCCGCCTGGAAGAACACCGCGCCGAAGCGCTGTGGCAGGTCAGCGTCGGCAATGTCGAAGAGGCCGCTGCCGACAAGCTGGTCAACAGCTTTGGCGAGGTCTTCGAGGCCAATGTCGGCGACGTCGAACAGGACGGCCTGCCCAGCCTGGCCGGCCCCGAGGGCAGCGCGCGCCAGGTGCTGTCCCTGTACCGCCGCCTGCAGCCGGTACTGGCCCGGCTCGACCTGGCCATCGACAAATTGCAGCTCACCGGCCGCGGTTCGTGGCGGGCCGAGCTGGACAGCGGCGCGCTGATCGAACTCGGACGCGGCAGCGACGACGAGGTGCTGGCGCGCACCGAACGCTTCGCCCGCACGCTGACACAGGTGACGACCCGCTACGGCCAGCCGATGGAATACGCCGACCTGCGCCAGGCCGGCGGCTATGCCCTGCGGCTGCGCGGTGTCAGCACCACGGCGCCGGCGAACAAGACCAATTAAAGCGAAACGGGAACCCAGCATGGCCAAAGAATTCAAGGACATGGTGTTCGCCCTGGACATCGGCACCGCCAAGGTGATGGTGGTGGCCGCCGAGGTGCTGCCTGACGGCAGCCTGCGCGTGGCCGGCCTGGGCGTGGCGCCGACCCACGGCCTGAAGCGCGGTGTGGTGGTCAACATCGACGCCACCGTGCAGAGCATCCAGCAGGCGTTGAAAGAGGCCGAGATGATGGCCGCCTGCAAGATCACCAGCGTCTACACCGGCATCACCGGCGGCCACATCCGGGGCCAGAACAGCACCGGCATGGTCATCGTGCGGGACAACCGCGAGGTCACGCCGGTGGACGTCGGCCGCGTCGTCGAAACGGCCAAGGCCATCAACATTCCGAACGACCAGCGCCTGCTGCTGGTCGAGCCGCAGGAATTCATCATCGACGGCCATGAGGTCAAAGAGCCGATCGGCATGTCCGGCAGCCGGCTGGAAGTGAAGGTGCACATCGTCACCGGCGCGCAGAGCGCGGCCGAGAACATCCTGAAGTGCGTGCGCCGCTGTGGCCTGGAAGTCGAGCGCCTGGTGCTGAACCCCAGCGCCAGCGCGGCGGCCGTGCTCTCGCCCGACGAAATGAGCCTGGGCGTGGCGGTGGTGGACATCGGCGCCGGCACCACCGACGTGCAGATCTACACCGACGGCAGCGTGCGCCACACGGCGGTCATTCCGATTGCCGGCGACCTGATCACCAGCGACATCGCGATGGCCCTGCGCACGCCGACCAAGGACGCCGAAGAGATCAAGGTCGAACACGGCGTGGCCAAGCAGATGCTGGCCGACCCGGGCGACCAGGTCGAGGTGCCGGGCCTGGGCGACCGCGTGCCGCGCATGCTGTCGCGTCAGGCCCTGGCCGGCGTCATCGAGCCGCGCGTCGAAGAGATCTTCACGCTGGTGCACCAGGTCATCCGCGAAAGCGGCTACGAGGAGTTGCTGTCCAGCGGCATCGTCATCACCGGCGGCAGCGCGGTGATGCCGGGCATGGTCGAGCTCGGCGAAGACATCTTCCTCAAGCCGGTGCGCAAGGGCCTTCCGCTCTACCACGGCGCGCTCTACGACATGGTGGCCAATCCGCGCAGCGCCACCGTGATGGGGCTGCTGGAAGAAGCGCGTCGGGCGCGCGCCCGCGGCCACAAGGCGGCGGCGCAGGCCGGGTCGATGAAGAACATCGTCGGCCGCGCGAAAGACTGGTTTCTCGGTAATTTTTGATTTCAGGAAGGGCCGTTCAAATGATCCAGAGTTGTCATCCAGCGGGCCCGGTTTTTTCATCCATAGGCAACTGCAACACCAACAAGTAGGAGGCTCACATGCCCATCGAAATGATCGACGAATTTGACGAAGGCACCCAGATCAAGGTCATCGGCGTTGGTGGCGGCGGCGGCAATGCCGTCGAGCACATGATCGGCCAGGGCGTTCAAGGCGTGGAGTTCATCTGCGCCAACACCGACGCACAGGCCTTGCACCTCAGTTCCGCCGGCACGCTGGTGCAGCTGGGCAAGACCGGCCTGGGCGCCGGCAGCAAGCCCGAGATGGGCCGTCTCAGCGCCGAGGAGGCGGTGGAGAGCATCAAGCAAGCCATCGCCGGCGCGCACATGCTGTTCATCACCGCCGGCATGGGTGGCGGCACCGGCACCGGCGCGGCGCCGGTGATCGCCCGCGTGGCGAAGGAAATGGGCATCCTGACGGTCGGCGTCGTGACCAAGCCTTTCGACTTCGAAGGCAAGCGCCGCGGCAGGCAGGCCGACGACGGCGTGGCCGAACTCGAAGCCAATGTCGACTCCCTGATCGTGGTCCTGAACGAGAAACTGCTCGACGTGATGGGCGACGACGTCACCCAGGACCAGGCCTTCGCGCACGCCAACGACGTGCTGAAGAACGCTGTCGGCGGCATCAGCGACATCATCCACATCCCGGGCCTGGTCAACGTCGACTTCGAGGACGTCAAGACCGTGATGAGCGAACCCGGCAAGGCGATGATGGGCACGGCGGTGGCCGGCGGCCCGGACCGCGCCACCAAGGCCGCCGATGCGGCCGTGGCCTGCCCGTTGCTGGAAGGGATCGACCTGAGCGGCGCGCGCGGCGTGCTGGTCCTGATCGCGGCCAGCAAGGCCACCTTCAAGCTGGCCGAGAGCCGCAACGCGATGAACACCATCCGCCGTTACGCGGCCGACGACGCGCACGTCATCTTCGGCACCGCCTACGACGAGAGCCTGGGCGACCTGCTGCGCGTGACGGTCATCGCCACCGGCCTGAGCAGCGCCCGCAAGGCCGTGGTCCAGCCGCCGACGCTGGTGCCGCAACCGATGCAGGCCCTGCGCACCGGCACCGACAACCTGCCGATCCTGAACAGCCCGCTGCATGCGATGGCGCAGCAGCCGGTGAACATCAACGCAGCGGCGGCGGTGCAGCACAGCTACGAAGGGCTGAACACGCCCAGCGTGTGGCGCAGCGCGCGCTCGCAGGCAGCGGCCAAGGTCGATGCGCTGGCCAGCAACGGCATGGACGACATCGACATCCCGGCCTTCCTGCGCAAGCAGGCGGACTGATTCCGCGTCGCCCGCCGCGCGGCGAGCCTGTTAACGTCGCCGGCGGTCAACGCCCGCCTGCCGCACCCGCCCGGCGGGTCCTCGTCTTTGGAGTCACCATGGAACGTCGTTCATTTCTGAATCTCGGCAGCCTGGCCCTGGGCCCGATGCTGGTGCCCGTCTGCGGGCGCGCGGTGGCGGCCGAAGAACTGCTCAGCCCGATGGCCGTGAAGTTCAAGAAGATGCTGGCCGACACCGCGATGGGCGCCGCCACCAGCGCCGGCGCCAGTTATTGCGATGTGCGCGTCGGGCGCTACCTGAACCAGTTCATCACCACGCGCGACCTCAACGTCGAGAACGTCGTCAACACCGAATCGGCCGGCGTCGGCGTTCGCGTGCTGGCTGGCGGCGCCTACGGCTTCGCGGCGACCAACGACATGACCGCCGACGGCGTGGCCGGCGCTGCCCGCCAGGCGGTGGCGATCGCCAAGGCGAATGCCAAGTTGCAGGGCGAGGCGGTGCGCCTGGCCCCGGTGAAGGGCGTCGGCGAAGTCAGCTGGGCGACGCCGCTGAAGAAGGACTGGCGCAAGGTGCCGATCAAGGACAAGGCCGACCTGCTGATCGCCGCCAACAAGGCCGGTTTCGACGCCGGTGCCAACTTCATGCGCTCGGTGCTGTTCCAGGTCAACCAGCAGAAGTATTTCGCCTCGACCGACGGGTCCTACATCGACCAGGACATCCACCGCATCTGGATGCCGATCACGGCCACCGCGGTGGACAAGGCCACCAACAAGTTCCGCTCGCGCGACGGCCTGTCGACCCCGGTGGGCATGGGCTATGAATACTTCGACGGCCGGCCGGAGGACAAGATCAAGGCTGCTGGCGGCGTTGCCACGCTGTACAAGGCTTCCTACGACCCGATCGAGGACGCCCGCGCCGCCGGCCGCCACGCCAGGGAAAAGCTGACCGCCAAGTCGGTCGAGCCCGGCAAGTACGACCTGGTGCTGAGCCCCGAACACCTGTGGCTGACGATCCACGAGTCGGTCGGTCACCCGACCGAGCTCGACCGCGTGCTCGGCTACGAGGCGAATTACGCGGGTACCAGCTTCGCCACGCTGGACAAGTGGCAGAGCAAGAAATTCAAGTACGGCGCCGAGCGCGTCAACATCGTCGCCGACAAGACCATTCCCGGTTCGCTGGGAGCGGTCGGCTTCGACGACGAGGGCGTCAAGTGCAAGACCTGGGACATCGTCAAGGACGGCGTGCTGGTGAACTACCAGGCCACACGCGACCAGGTTCACATGCTGGGCGAGGCTGAATCGCAAGGCTGTTCCTACGCCGACAGCTGGGCCAGCGTGCAGTTCCAGCGCATGCCCAATGTGTCGCTGTCGGCCGGCAAGGCCGCACTGACGCCCGACGAGATGATCAAGGACGTCAAGAAGGGCATCTACATCATCGGCGCCGGCTCGTTCTCGATCGACCAGCAGCGCTACAACTTCCAGTTCGGCGGCCAGCTGTTCTTCGAGATCAAGGACGGCAAGCTCGGCGCGCAGCTGGAAGACGTGGCCTACCAGTCCAACACCACCGAGTTCTGGAACGCCTGCAGCGCCCTGTGCGACGCCAGCGACTGGCGCATGGGCGGCTCCTTCTTCGACGGCAAGGGCCAGCCCTCGCAGTCCAGCGCGGTCTCGCACGGCTCGCCCACGGCGCGCTTCAACGGGGTCAACGTGATCAACACCGCCCGCAAGATCGCCTGAGCCCGGGGCCGCGCATGAAGCTGCTCAGCCCCGACGAAACCAGGCGCCTGTGCGACAAGCTGATGGCGCTGAGCCAGGCCGACGAATGCACGGTCAACCTCAACGGCAGCCGCACCGGCAACATCCGCTACGCACGCAACAGCGTGTCGACCGCCGGGCTGGTCGAGGACACCCAGCTGGTCGTCGCCGTGGCCTTCGGGCGCCAGCAGGGCGTGGCCACCACCAACGAACTGGACGACGCCTCGCTGGCCCGCGTCGTGCGTCAGGCCGAAGCGCTGGCCCGGCTGGCCCCCGACAACCCCGAGTTCATGCCCGCGGTCGGCAAGCAGGCCTACAAGGCCACCCCCACCTTCAGCCCGGCCACCGCCGCGGTCGACGCCGATTTCCGCGCCCGCGCGGCGGCCTACAGCATCGAGGCCTGCCGCAAGCGTGGCCTGGTGGCGGCCGGTTTCTTCACCGACAGCACCGGCTACGCGACGGTGGCCAATTCCCGGGGCGTCTTCGGCCACCAGGCCAGCACCTCGCTGGACTTCACCTGCACCGTGCGCACCGAAGACGGCCGCGGCTCGGGGTGGGTCAAGCGCTCGGATTTCGACGCTGCCCGCTTCGATGCCCGCGAGGCCTCGGACGTGGCGATCGACAAGGCGCTGCGCTCGGTCGAGGCCAAGGCCATCGAGCCGGGCCGCTACACGGTGATCCTGGAACCGGCGGCCACCTCCGACATCGTCGGCACCATGCTGGCCGGTTTCGACGCCCGCCAGGCCGACGAGGGCCGCAGCTTCCTCAGCCGACGAGGCGGCGGCAACCGACAGGGCGAAAAGCTCTTCGACGAGCAGGTGAACATCTGGGCCGACCCCTGGAACCCGGACGTCGGCGTGCTGCCCTGGGACGGCGACACGATGCTGGCGCGCGAGCGCACCGAGGTCATCAAGGACGGCCGCGTCAACACGCTGGACTACTCGCTGTACTGGGCCAAGAAGCAGGGCCTGCGCCCCACCGCCCGACACGGCAACATGGTGATGGCCGGCACCAAGCAGACGACGGCCGAACTGATCGCCGGCACCAAGAAGGGCGTGCTCGTCACGCGCACCTGGTACATCCGCGAAGTCGACCCGCAGTCGCTGCTGCTGACCGGGCTGACCCGCGACGGCACCTTCTACATCGAGAACGGCAAGATCCTCTACCCGATCAAGAACTTCCGATTCAACGAAAGCCCGGTGACGATGCTCAACAACATCGAAGCCATCGGCCAACCGGCGGTCATTGCCGGCGACGAAGTGCCCTACCAGATGCTGATCCCGCCGATGAAGGTGCGCGATTTCAACTTCACCAGCCTGTCCGACGCCGTTTGATCGAACCGCAAAGCCATGAAATTCCTGAACTCTGAAGAAGCCCGTCGCATCTGCGACAAGGTGCTGGCCCTGTCCAGGGCCGACGAATGCACCATCAGCCTGAGCGGCAGCCGCGACGGCAACATCCGCTATGCGCGCAACAGCGTGTCGACCGCTGGCCTGGTCGAAAACACCCAGCTGGCGGTGTCGGTGGCCTTCGGCAAGAAGCAGGGCACGGCGGTCATCAACGAACTCGACGACGCCTCGCTGGAGAAGCTGGTCCGCCGCGCCGAAGACGTCGCGCGGCTGGCGCCCGACAACCCCGAATTCATGCCCACGGCGGGCAAGCAGGTCTTCAAGGCCTCACCCACCTTCAGCCCCAGCACGGCGGCCATCGACCCCGAGTTCCGCGCCCAGGTGGCGGCCTACAGCATCGAGGCCTGCCGCAAGAAGGGCCTGACCGCCGCCGGTTTCTTCAGCGACAGCCTGGGCTACAGCGCCATCGCCAATTCGAACGGCGTCTTCGGCCACCAGGCCAGCACCTCGCTGGACCTCACCGTCACCGTGCGCACCGAAGATGGCCGCGGTTCGGGCTGGGTCAAGCGTTCGGCCAACGACGCCGCGCGCCTCGACGCCCGCGAGGCCTCGGACGTGGCCATCGAGAAGGCGCTGCGCTCGGTCGAAGCCAAGGCCATCGAGCCGGGCCGCTACACCGTGATCCTGGAACCGGCGGCGACCTCGGAACTGGTTGGCCGGATGCTCGGCGGCTTCAACGCACGCCAGGCCGACGAAGGCCGCAGCTTCCTCAGCAAGAAGGGCGGCGGCAACCGCCTGGGCGAAAAGCTGTTCGACGAGCAGGTCAACGTCTGGTCCGACCCCTGGGACAAGGATGTGGGCGTGCTGCCCTGGGACGGGCGCAGCATGCTGGGCCGTGAGCGCACCGACGTCATCAAGGCCGGCCGGGTCAACGCGCTGGAGTATTCGCCGTACTGGGCGAAGAAGCAGGGTGCCCGGGCGGTTGGCGGCCCCGGCAACATGATCATGGGCGGCGGCGACAAGTCGCTGGCCGAGCTGATCGCCAACACCAAGAAGGGCGTGCTGGTCACGCGCACCTGGTACATCCGCCTGGTCGACCCGCAATCGGTGCTGCTGACCGGCCTGACGCGCGACGGCACCTTCTACATCGAGAACGGCAAGATCGCCTACCCGGTAAAGAACTTCCGCTTCAACGAAAGTCCGGTGACGATGCTCAACAACATCGAAGAGATCGGCAAGCCGGTGATCATTGCCGGCGACGAGGTGCCCTACCAGATGCTGATTCCGCCGATGAAGGTGCGCGACTTCAACTTCACCAGCCTGTCCGACGCCGTCTAGCGCGTTCGCAACGCCGTCAGCCGCGCGCCCCCGGCGGCACCTTTTCCGAGACGAGACCATGGAACGACGTCGCCTCCTCAAGCTGTCCGGCATCGCCGGCGGCACGCTGCTGGTGCCGGTCTTCGGGCACGCCATCGCGGCCGAAGCGCTGGTGCAGCCGGCCGACCGCGCCGGGCGCAAGCGGCTGGCCGACACCGCGCTGAACGCCGCCACCGCAGCCGGCGCCAGCTACTGCGACGTGCGCATCGGCCGCTACCTGAACCAGTTCATCACGACGCGCGACACGCGGGTCGAGGACACCGTCAACACCGAATCGCTGGGCGTCGGCGTGCGCGTCATCGCGCTGGGCGCCTACGGCTTCGCGTCGACCAACGACCTGACGCCCGACGCCGTGGCCGCTGCCGCGCGGCAGGCGGTGGCCATCGCCAAGGCCAACGCGCGGCTGCAGACCGAGCCGCTGCGGCTGGCGCCCGTGAAGGGCGTCGGCGAGGTGCAGTGGGCCACGCCCATGACGAAAGACTGGCGCACGGTGCCCTTGAAGGACAAGGCCGAGATGCTGATCGCGGCCAACCGCGCCGGGCTCGAGGCCGGCGCGGCCTTCATGCAGTCGCGGCTGTTCCAGGTCAACCAGCAGAAGTATTTCGCCTCGACCGATGGCTCCTACATCGACCAGGACATCCACCGCCTGTGGGCGCCGCTGACCGCCACCGCGGTGGACAAGGCCAGCAACCGCTTCCGCAGCCGCGACAGCCTGGCTTCGCCGGTCGGCATGGGCTACGAGTTCTTCGACGCCAGGCCGGCCGACAAGCTGCAGGCCGCCGGCGGCGTGACCACGCTCTACGGTGCGTCCTGCGACCTGGTCGAGGAAGCCCGCGCCTGCGGCCGCCAGGCCAGGGAAAAGCTGGGCGCCAAGTCGGTGGAGCCGGGCAAGTACGACCTGGTGCTGAGCCCCGACCACCTGTTCCTGACGATCCACGAATCGGTCGGCCACACCACCGAACTCGACCGCGTGCTGGGCTACGAGGCCAATTACGCGGGCACCAGTTTCGCGACGCTCGACAAGTGGCGCAGCAAGAACTTCGCCTTCGGTGCCGAGCGCGTCAACTTCTTCGCCGACAAGACCACGCCGGGCTCGCTGGGCGCGGCCGGCTTCGATGACGAAGGCGTGGCCTGCAAGCGCTGGGACCTGGTCAGGAACGGCGTGCTGGTCAACTACCAGGCCACGCGCGACCAGGCCCACCTGATCGACGAGCCGGCGTCGCACGGCTGCTCCTACGCCGACAGCTGGTCCAGCGTGCAATTCCAGCGCATGCCGAATGTTTCGCTGGCCGCCGGCAAGGCCCTGCTGACGCCCGACGAGATGGTCAAGGACGTCAAGAAGGGCATCTACATCCTGGGCCGCGGCAGCTACAGCATCGACCAGCAACGCTACAACTTCCAGTTCGGCGGCCAGCTGTTCTACGAGATCCGCAACGGCCAGATCACCGGTCCGCTGGAAGACGTCGCCTACCAGGCCAACACCCAGGAATTCTGGAACGCCTGCAGCGCCATCTGCGACCAGCGCGACTGGCGCATGGGCGGTTCCTTCTTCGATGGCAAGGGCCAGCCCAGCCAGGTCAGCGCGGTGTCGCACGGCTCGGCCACCACGCGCTTCAACGGCATCAACGTCATCAACACCGCGCGCAAGATCGCTTGAACCGGGGCCGCACCGTGAAACCCATCGACGAAGAAACCGCCCAGCGCATCTGCGCCAAGGCCATCGGCTTTTCCAAGGCCGACGAGTGTCGCGTGACGCTGCAAGGCAGTCGCACCGGCAACATCCGCTACGCGCAGAACAGCGTGTCCACGGCGGGCCTGAACGAGGACACGCAGATCGCGGTCAGCGTGGCCTTCGGCAAGCGCCAGGGCACGGCCACGCTGAACGAGTTCGACGACGCGTCGCTGGAAAAGCTGGTGCGCCGCGCCGAAGACGTGGCGCGGCTGGCGCCCGAGAACCCGGAATTCATGCCGGCCGTCGGCAAGCAGGCTTTCAAGGCTTCCGCCACCTACGCCAAGGCCACGGCCGCGATCGACCCCGAGTACCGCGCCGAAGTGGCCGCCGCCAGCATCAGCGTCAGCCGCAAGAAGGGCCTGCAGGCGGCCGGCTTCTTCGTCGACACCACCGGCTTCGAGGCGGTGGCTAATTCCAATGGCGTCTTCGGCTTTCAGACCCACACCGATCTGAACTTCACCGTCACCACCCGCACCGAAGACGGCCGCGGTTCGGGCTGGGTCACGCGCAACGGCAATGACGCGGCGCGCTTCGACGCGCGCGAGGCCTCGGCGGTGGCCATCGAGAAGGCGCTGCGTTCGGTCGACGCCAAGGCCATCGAGCCCGGCCGCTACACCGTCATCCTGGAGCCGGCGGCTTCGGCCGACATCCTGAGCTTCATGTTCCGCGCCTTCGACGCGCGCCAGGCCGACGAGGGCCGCAGCTTCCTCAGCAAGAAGGGCGGCGGCAACCGGCTGGGCGAGAAGCTGTTCGACGAGCAGGTCAGCCTGCGGACCGACCCCTGGGACAAGGACGCACCGGTGCGGCCCTGGGACAGCGACACCATGCTGGCCCGCGAGCGCCGCGACCTGATCCAGGCCGGCAAGGTCGCTTCGCTGGACTATTCGGCTTTCTGGGCGCGCAAGCAGGGCGTTGCGGCTTGCGGCCGGCCGGGCAATGTGATCATGGCCGGCGGCAGCAAGTCGCTGGCCGAACTGATCGCCAGCACCAAGAAGGGCGTGCTGGTCACCCGCACCTGGTACATCCGTTCGGTCGATCCGCAGTCGCTGCTGGTCACCGGCCTGACGCGCGACGGCACCTTCTACATCGAGAACGGCAAGATCGCGTATCCGGTGAAGAACTTCCGCTTCAACGAAAGCCCGGTGACCATGCTGAACAACATCGACGAACTGGGGCAGACGCAGGTGCTGGGCGAGAACCGCCGCGTGGTGGTGCCGGCGATGAAGTTGCGCGACTTCAACTTCACCAGCCTGTCGGACGCGGTTTAGGCGGTCTGGGGCGAAAACGGCGTGGCGACGACTTCGGGCTTCGATTTCTACTTCACGCGCCTGGTCTACGACTCGGGCGACTGGGACGTGGACATCCGCATGCCGAGCAATGTGCTGAACTCGCTGGTCGAGTACACGACGCTGCGCGTCGACCCGGTCGAACGCGTCGTGCCGCTGGCCGACCCGAAGATGCTGGAAGCGCCGTTCTGCTACCTGGCCGGCCACAAGCTGGTGCAGTTTTCGCCGGCCGAGCGCAGGAACTTCGAGCGCTACGTGAAGGGCGGCGGTTTCGTCTTCGTCGACGACTGCAACCACGACATCGACGGCCTGTTTGCCAAGTCCTTCGAGGCCGAAGTGGCGCGCATCTTCGGCCCGAAAGCGCTGCACAAGATCCCGAACCAGCACCCGGTCTACTCCAGCTTCTTCAAGTTCGACGGCCCGCCGAACACCGGCGTCGAACTGAATGGCTGGGGCGACGACCTGGTGCACGATTACCTGAAGGCGGTCGAGATCAACGGCCGCGTCCGTCTGCTCTACAGCAACAAGGACTACGGCTGCGAGTGGGACTACGACTTCCGCAACAAGCGCTGGCTGGTCATCGACAACACGCGCTTCGCCGTCAACATCATTCAATACGCGCTGGGCGCGTGATCCTCGAGCATGAACCTGGAGCAGGACCTTGGCTGAACGCGATGCGTCGGATTGGAACGAAGAAGAGATCGCCGCGCTGACGGACAAGCTGGGCCGCCTGACGGCCAGCATGTCCAAGGTCATCATCGGCCAGGCCGGGGTCATCGAGTCGCTGGTGATCTGCCTGATCGCCGGCGGCCACGCGCTGGTCGAAGGCGTGCCCGGCCTGGGCAAGACGCTGCTGGTGAAGAGCCTGGCGCAGGCCACCGACATGCAGTTCCGCCGCGTGCAGTTCACGCCCGACCTGATGCCCTCGGACATCGTCGGCACCGAGATCCTGGAAGAAGACACCAGCACCCACCAGCGCGTTTTCCGCTTCCAGCGCGGCCCGGTCTTCACGCAGGTGCTGCTGGCCGACGAGATCAACCGCGCGCCGCCGAAGACGCAGTCGGCGCTGCTCGAGGCGATGCAGGAACGCTCGGTGACCTTTGCCGGGCTGACCCACGCGCTGCCGCGCCCCTTCTTCGTGCTGGCCACGCAGAACCCGATCGAGCAGGCCGGCACCTACCCGCTGCCCGAGGCCCAGCTCGACCGCTTCCTGCTGCGCATCGACGTCGGCTACCCGAGCGAAGACGAAGAGATGGCGATGGTCTCGGCGACCACCCACGCCGGCCTGGCCGATGCGCAAGCCGCGATGGACCTGGCCAGCCTGCTGCGCCTGCAGCAGCTGGTGCGCGACGTCGAGATCGGCGAACACCTGCTGCGCTACGCGACGCGCCTGGTGCGCGCGACGCGGCCGGGCGACAGCCCGGTGGCCAGCGTGAAGAAGCATGTCGGCTGGGGCGCCGGCCCGCGCGCCGGCCAGGCCCTGGTGCTGGCCGCCAAGGCGCGCGCGCTGATGCACGGCCGGTTGGCCGTGACGCGAGAGGACATCGGCGCGATGCTGCTGCCGGTGCTGGCCCACCGCGTGCTGCGCAACTTCGAGGCCGAGGCCGACGGCGTGGCCATCGCCGACATCCTGGCCGCGCTGCGCGAACAGATCCGAGTCGACTGACGGATTACTCGGCGATGTTGGCCACGTCCGCCATCCGGGCGCAAACCGCAGACCTGGACCTCGTCATCCGCCACGTGCTGGCGGGGCTGGGCCATGGCCTGCACGCCGGCCGTGAACGCGGTGCCGGCGTCGAGTTCAGCGAGTACCGCGCCTACGCGCCGGGTGACGAATGGCGCCGCGTCGACTGGAAGCTGCTGGCCCGCGCCGACCGCTACTACGTGCGCGAGGCCGAGCGCGACAGCCATGTCGCGGTCTGGCTGCTGCTCGACGCCAGCGCCTCGATGGCCGAGCCCAGCCGCCGCCTGGCCGGCCTCGACAAGCTGGGTTTCGCGCGCACCGTGCTGGCCTGCATCGCGGCCATCGCGCAGCGCCAGGGCGACGCCTTCGGGCTCGTCGTGGCGGGCGGCGACCGCATGCTCTTCACGCCGGCGTCGCGCGGGCCGCGCCAGATGCACCGCGTGCTGGCGCAACTGCAGCGCGCGCAGGCCGGCGGCGGTCTGCCCGACGCCAGCGCCGTGCGCAGCAGCCTGCACTTCGCGCGCGCGCCCAGCCTGGTCTTTGCGGTCAGCGACGGCCTCGAATGGCCGTCGCCGCTGTCCGACGCCCTGCTGCGCCTGCGCGCCCTGCAGCACGACGTGCGCCTGCTGGTCCTGCAGACCGAGGCCGAAGCCGAAGGCCGCTTCGCCACCGGCACTGGCTACCGCGACCCCGAAGCGGTGGACGCCCCCGTCGGCCTGCGCCGCTATGACGCCGCCGCGCGTGGTGCCTATCTCGCCGCGCGCCAGGCGCATTTCGACAGCCTCGCCACGGCCTGCCGGCAGCGCGATGTACCGCTGCTGATGGCCTCGATCGAAGACGCCGTCGGGCCGGTGCTGCGCAGCTGGCTGCAGCGGGCAGGGCGCCGGTGAGCAGCGCGCTCGCTGGGTGGTGGCTGGCGCTGCCGCTGCTGCTCTTGCCGCTCTGGTGGCACCGCCAGAAGCGCCAGCGCACCCAGGCGCTGCCGCTGGCCACCGCCCGCTTCCTGCCGGCCGCAGCGCCACAGCAGCTGCGCGTCTGGCGCTGGGTCGACAAGACCCTGCTGCTGCTGCGCCTGCTGTTGCTGCTGGGCCTGATCGCCTGGCTGGCCGACGTCGCGCTGGCCTGGCGCGGCGACACCGTCTTCGTCGGCGACCGGGTCGACCCGGTCTGGGCCGAAGCGCAGATCCAGGCCGCCGGGCTGGTCGCCGCGCGGCGCAGCCCGCTGCCCGGCGCCGACCCGCTGGCCTGGCTGGCCGCGCACGAGCGCGAGTGGCAGCCCGGGGCACGGCTGGCCATCGTCGCCACCGGCGACGCGGTGCCCATGGCGGCGCAGGCCCCGCAGTGGGTGCACCGCGTCGATGTGCGGCTGCAGGCCGCGTCGACCGGCACCGCGCCAGCCGTCCAGCCCGTCGAGCGCCACATCGTGCTGGCCAGCGCGCGCGAAGCCGATTGGCGGGCCCTGTTCACGGCCTTCGAGAGCGCGGGCCTGGGCCGCGAGCGCTATGCCATCCAGGCCGCGCCGGACGCCCGGACCGACCTGATCGTCTGGGACCGCCCCGGCGCGCCCGACCCCGCCTGGCGCGCGCCGCTGTGGTGGGCGGTGCAGCCCGCGGCCTTCGCCGAGCTGGCTGCTGCGGCCCGGAGCGGCAGCCTGCGCGCGGCCGACACGCCGCGCGGCCGGGTCTGGGCGCGCGACCGCTGGCCGCTGGACGAGCGCGAGCCGCTCGACAGCGCGCGCGCGCTCTTCGACGACTGGCAGGGCCTGCAGCGCGAGCCGCTGCCCTACGCCGCGCCGACGTTGGTGCTGGACGCCCGTGCGACGCAACCGGCGCTGCAGCCCATCGGCGCCAGCCACGCGCTGCTGGCGCCGCTGCTGGCGCTGCTCTTCGCGTTGGAGCGCTTGCTGGCCTGGCGCCAGCGCCAGCCACACCCGGTGCCAGCGACGACCACCGCAGGCAGCGTGCCGTGAGCGAAGCCGCCGCCCGGTCTTCTGCCACCACGCTGCCGACCCTGCTCCAGCGCCTGTGGCGGGTCGCGCTCTGGCGCCGCCTGCCGGGCTGGCTGGCGGCGGGCCTGCCCTGGCTGCTGCTGCAGTCCTGGCCCGGCCTGGCGCTGTGGGCGCTGGCGCTGGGCCTCGACGCCTGGCGTCTGCGCGGGCGCATCGACGCCCAGGGGCTGCGCTGGCTCGACGCCGCGGTGCCGGCGCTGGAAGACAGCAGCGCGCTGCTGGTGCGGGCCGCGTCGCCGCTGGCGCGGCTGCAGCAGCAGCGCCTGCTGGCGCGCCTGGACCGCGTGGTCGATGCGCCGCTGCTGCGGCAGATCGCGCGCACGCGGGCCGGCTTCGACTGGCGCCTGCTGGTCCTCAGCCTGGCCGCTGCGGGGGGGGTGGCGCTGCTCGCCGCCCGGCCGGCCCAGCGCGGCGGCACCACCGCAGTCGCCGCGTCGGCGTCGGCCGTGGCTGGCGAACTGCGGCTGCAGATCGCGCCCCCTGCCTACACCGGCGTCGCCGCCTTCGACAGCGCGCCGCGCGACCTGCCGTTGCCCGAACAGAGCCGCGTGCGCTGGTGCCTGCCAGGGCCCGCCGACAACGAAGCCATCGAGCTCAGCGACGGCAGCCGGCTGCCGCTGGTCGCCGGCTGCGCCAGCTGGCTGGCCAGCGAGTCGACGATCTGGCGCTGGCGCGGCCTGCGCCACACGCTGCGGGTGCAGCCCGACGCGGCGCCGCTGATCACCGTGCGCGCGCCCGACGAGCTGATCCGCACGCTGGGCCAGACCGAGACCAGCACGCGCATTGCCGTCACGGTGCGCGACGACTACCAGGTGGTGCGCGCCAGCCTGCACCTGACGCTGGCCCGAGGCAGTGGCGAGAACGTGCGCTTCAGCGACCGCGAACTGCCGCTGCCGCAGGGCCGCGACCCGCGCGTCCGCGACTGGGACCAGACCTGGACGCTCAAGGAGCTGGGCATGGAACCCGGCGACGAGCTCTACGTCTTCGTGCGCGCCAGCGACAACGCCGAACCGCGGCCCCACACCAGCACCTCGGCCACCGTCACCCTGCGCCTGCCGGGCCCGCTGGCGGCCAGCGAGGAAGCCTCGGCGCTGCCGATGCTGGTCAAGCCCGAGAACCTGCGCAGCCAGCGCCAGATCATCATCGACACCGAACAGCTGCTGGCCAACATCAAGGCCAACCCCAAACCGAAGCCGGCCGAGGTCCGCGCGCGCAGCGAGTCCATCGCCAGCGACCAGGCGCAGCTGCGCCGCCGCTATGGCCAGTTCCTGGGCGAAGAGTCCAGCCTCTTCGGCGACGCCGACGACCACGAGGCCGAGCCAGGCGCCGGCAAGCCCGACCTGATGGCTCAGTTCGGCCACACCCACGACCAGGCCGAGAACGCCACCTTGTTCGACGAGGCCACCAAGCAGGTGCTCCGCCGTGCGCTGTCGGCGATGTGGGACGCCGAGAAGGCGCTGCGCGCCATCACCCCGCAGCCGGCGCTGCCCTTCGAGTTCCGCGCGCTCGAAGCCATCAAGCAGCTGCAGCAGGCCGACCGCATCTACCTGCACCGCACGGCCTTCGCGCCGCCGCCGCTGAAGGAAGAAAAGCGCTTGAGCGGCGACGTGCTGGGCGCGCTCAGCAGCCGCCGCGCGCAGGGCGCGGCGGCCGAGGCGGTGCCCGCAGCGCTGCGCGAGCTGCTGCAGGCGCTGGCCGAGGATGCGCCGCTGCCCGCGCTGTGGCCGGCCACCGCACGGGCCTGGATCCGCGAGCACCTCGCTGCCGACGACGACCGCCTGGCGGCCCAGCGCGCCGTGCAGGATGTGCAGGACGGCTGCGGGCCCTGCCGCGCCACGCTGCGCGCGGCCCTGCGCGGCGGCATCACCGACACCCTGCCGCGCCTGCAGGCCACCGACAGCGGCAGCACGGCCTTCTCCAGCGCGCTCGAAAAGGCCCTGCGGCGGGGGCCGCCGTGATGCCGCTGTCCTTGGGCGCCGTCAACGTCGTGAGCGCCGACGCCGTGGCGCTGGCAGCCGCGGCCTTGGTCGCCGCCGCCGGGGTTCTCGGCAGCGCGCTGTACGCCCGCGCCCGGCGCTGGATCGATGCCGCGCTGGTGGCGGTGGCCGCCGCTGCGCTGGCGGTGCTGGTCAGCGACCTCTCCTTCGGCGCCAGCCCGGCCGGCACCGTCGCCGTCGCCGAGGGTCTGACGCCCGACCAGGTGCGTGGCGCCGCCACGCTGCGCCTGCAGGGCGAAGGCCTGCGCGCCGCC
This sequence comes from Betaproteobacteria bacterium, assembly GCA_947453725.1. Taxonomy (GTDB): domain Bacteria; phylum Pseudomonadota; class Gammaproteobacteria; order Burkholderiales; family Burkholderiaceae_C; genus Rubrivivax. Next base: position 94,691 of record CANGHH010000001.1, read on the forward strand.
GCCTGGCACGACCTGCCGACGCGGCCGCTGCAAGCCGCGGTTGCCGGGGACGGCGCGGACGCTGCGGGCGCTGTGGTGGCGCTGGAATTTCCGCGCCAGCTGGCGCTGGGCCGGCCTTTCGAGCTGACGCTGCGGCGCAGCCAGCCCTTGTCCGGCTGGCGCTTGCAGCTGCTGGACGAGAGCGGCCGGCTGCTGGCCCAGGCTGCGCCGGCCGGGGCCGCCACCGAGGCCCGCCTGCGCTGGCTGCCGCCGGTGGCCGAAACGCTGCTGCTGCAGGCCCGCGTGCTCGGCGCCGACGGCCGCGTGCTCGAGCAGGGGCCGCTGCCGCTGCGCGTGCAGGCCGGCCTGCCGCTGCAGGTCCAGGGGCGCTTCGGCGCGCCGTCCTTCGACGTCCAGGCGCTGAACAGCCTGCTGGTCGGCAGCGACGCGCTGGTCGACTGGCAGCTGACGCTGGGCAAGACCGTCACGCGCAGCGAGGCCGCGCGCGCGGCGCTGTCGGCACCCGACCTGCTGGTCATCGACGCCGCGTATTTCGAAAGTGCCAGCGGCCCGACCCGCGCCGCGCTGCTGGCCCAGGTCGCCGGTGGTCTGCCCTTGCTGGTGCTGGCCGCCAATGCCCGCGACCCCGCCTTGTGGGCGCGCGAACTGCAATTGCCGCTGGCGGCGACCGAGGGCGAGCCGACCCGCGCGCCCGGGCCCGACGCCAGCCTGCAGCTGCCGCTGACGCGCTGGGTGCCGGCCGCAGGGGCCCGGCCGGGCCCTTGGATGGCCAACGACGCCAGCCAGCCCTGGCTGTGGCAGCGCCGCTGGCAGGCCGGCCGCATCGTCTGGCTGGGCCTCAGCGACTGGCACCGCGCCGCGATCAGCGCGCCGCAGGCGCTGGGCGCCTGGTGGCAGCGGGTGCTGGACTCATCGGGTGTCCAGCATGCGCCGGCGCTGGTCTGGGACTTCCCCGACACGATGCCCGTGGCCGGCGAACGCAGCCTCGTCTGTGCCCGCGGTGCGCGTGCCGAGATGGCCGTCGAACTGCCCGGCCTGGACCAGCGCCTGCAGCTGCAGCGCCGTGCCGACCGCGCCGACGCCGCCTGCGCCGCCTTCTGGCCGCGCCAGGCCGGCTGGCAGCGGGTGCAGGGCCCGGATGCCGCCACGCCGGTGGCCGCGGTCTATGTCTATGCCGCCGACGCCTGGCCGGCCTGGCAGCGCCGGCTGCGCCGCGAGGCCGCTGCCCGCTATGCCGTGCGTGCCCAGCCGGCCCTGCCGCGCCTGCTCACGCCGCTGCCGGCCTGGCCCTGGGCGCTGGCCTTCGCTGCGGCCCTGCTGGCCTTGTGGTGGCGCGAACGGCGCTGAATGGACAGCCCGGCGCTCAGAGTTCCGCGCCGAAAACCTCGTTCAGGTCCAGCCGGGCGCCCAGCCGCGTGCAGAGCATGAAGCTGCCGATGAACTTGCGCTGCAGGAACAGCAGGTCGGGCGGTGGCGTGCGGGCGTAGCCCTCGCCGAAGAACTGCGCCCGGCCCTGCGCGAAGGTGCGGGCGAAGAGGTCGGTGGCGCCGAAGTCGTAGGGCCCACGCTGCTGCAGCGGTTCACCGGCCGTCAGCATCATCGCGATGACGCCGCGCGTCTGCGTCGGCGGGTCTTCGGCGGCGATGAAGCCGGCGGCCTGCGCCGCGGCGGTCAAGCGTTCGAGGTCGGCGTCGCGCAGTGCGCGGCCCAGTTCCCGCAGCTGTTCGACGCGGCTGTCGCTGACCGCTTCGGTGGCGCCGAAGTCGACCAGCGCCACACGACCAGTACCGGCGTCGTACAGGTAGTTGCCGAAGTTGGGGTCGGTCTGCACCAGACGCATGCGGAAGAACTCATGGATCGACAGCCGGCTCAGGGCCGCGGCGACGTGGTCGCGCTGGACCTGCGGCACGCCGGGTCGCGTCAGCTGGTCGACCGCCACGCCGGGCGCGAAAGCCGTGGCGATGATGTGCGCGGTGCAGTGTTCCTCGAACACCGCCGGCACCGTCAGCACCGGGTCGTCGCCGAGGCGGCGGCGGTACTCGGAGGCGTGGCGGGCTTCGGCGCGGTAGTCGGTCTCGAGGTGCAGCTGTTCGCGCACGCGGGCCAGCATCGCGGTCGGGTCCAGCGCGGCGGGCACCAGGCCGGGGGTGCGCGCCAGCAGCGCCAGGTTGGCGACGTCGCTGTCGATGCTGGCCCGCACGCCGGGGTACTGGATCTTCAGCGCCAGCAGCTGGCCGTCGTGGGTCTCGGCGCGGTGCACCTGGCCGATCGACGCGGCGGCGATGGGTGCGAAGCTGAAGCGGCGGAAGCGGCGGTGCCAGTCGGCGCCGTACTCGCGTTCCAGCACCTCGGCCAGCTGGGTCGCCGGCATGTGGTGGGCCCGGTCGCGCAGGCCGCCCAGCAGTTCGGCGAAGTGCGGCGGCAGCACGCCGTGGCCGTCCATCGACATCAGCTGGCCGACCTTCATCACCGCGCCCCGCATCTGCGACAGCCGGCCGGCCAGGCGCTGCGCGTTGGCCGGCGTCAGCATCAGATCGGCCAGCGCCGGGCGTTCGCCGCGGGCCAGCCGCGTCAGCCCTTCGGCGGCCGCACCGGCCGCCATCTCGCCGACCGCGCGGCCCAGGTGCAGGAAGCGACTCGCGCGGCCTTGCGGCACCGGCGCGTTGCGGGTCGCATCGCCGGTGGGCCCTGGCTGTTCACCGCGACCCACGGATCAAGCCCGTGGGTTGCGGCCGGGCAGCTGCCGGCGCCCGATCATGGCTGCGGTTCGAGGCCGGGGTCGGTGCCGGCGGTGGCCTTGCCAGCGGGCTTTGCCGGCTGCCGGGGCGGTGCGGCCATCTTTTCACCGTCCCATTGCTGGCCGCACCAGCAGCGGCCTTCGGTGTCGATGATGCAGGTGCCGCTGCCGCAGCAGCGCGGGTCTTCGTTCATGGCCAACTCCACGGGGCTGAACGCCCGATTCTGCACAAGCGCTGCGCCCCTCGCGCCGCGCTGCCTGACCCAGCCGTTATGCTGGCACGCAGGGCCTCGGTCGATGCCCGCTGACACCGCCCTGGGAGCCCCGCCATGCAGACGCTCGACGAGATGCGCAGCCTGCACCTGCTGAGCGACGAGCAGCATGCCCAGATCGGCGCCTGGATCGCCGCCGGCAAGACGCCCGAAGCGATCCTGCAGATGCCGCCCCATCTGTGGCGGGCCTTCTCGCTGGCCAGCGTGCTGATGGGCTTCGACGCCGACCTCGACCAGCCGCCACCCATGGGCGGCGACGGCGGCTGACGCGGGCGCAGGCCGCGGTCCATAGCCCGTCGAGCGGCGGTCAGGCGGCGGTCAAGCTGGACACGCTGATCAGTTTGCCGAGGCGTTCGGCCTGCTGGCGCAGGCTGTCGGCGGCAGCCGACTCGTCCACCAGCGCAGCGTTCTGCTGCGTCACCTGGTCCAGCTGGCCGTCGGCTGCGGCGACCTGGCCCATCCCCTGCTTGCCCGCGCGAGCGGCCTCGACGGCGGCGTTGAGGTCCAGGATCTTGGTCTGGAGGGCGATGCCGTCGATGATCTCGGCGATGCGCCGGCTGCTGGCGCTGATGTCGTCCATCGTGGCCACGGTGTGGGTCGGCGGCTGCGTGATCGACAGGCTCAGCCGCCAGGCCAGCCAGGCGCTGAGCAGCGCCGATGCCGTGGCGATGGCCAGCATGAAGGTTGCGGCGCGGGCGGTGGTGGCCTTGACCACGGCGATGGCTTCCTGCATCTGCCCTTTCTGGAAGGTCACGAGCTCATCGACGCCCTTGAAGTAGGCCACCTGCTGCGGCCGGACCTCGGCCATCAAGGCGGCCACTGCGGCTTCCTTGCTGCCGGCCAGCGCGAGGGCCATCGTCTTGTCCACGACGGCCAGGTAGGGCTGCCGGGCGCTGTGGACGGCGGCCAGCAGCGCCTTGCCCTCTTCGCTGACGACCGAGGCTTCGAGCTTCCTGATCAACTCGGCGTCGCGCGCGGTGCGCACGCCCAGGTTTTTCTGTTCGCCGGCCAGCAGCTTCTCGTCGGTGAACAGGACGGCGTTGCGCACCGTGCGCGCGACGGACTGGGTGTTGTCGCGGATCTCGCCGAGCAGCATCACCTTGGCCACGCTGTTTTTGGTCAACTGGTCGACCGTCGCATCCACCGCAGCCAGTCGCATGCGGCCGTAGATCGCCATCAGCAGACCCAGGACGATCAGGAACGCGAAGCCCGCGCCCAGCCTTGTTCCGATCTTCGGATTGTCGAAACCATCCATCTCAGCGGCCCTCCAGCCTGTGGCGCAACGAGCCACGCGCTTGCGCAGGCCGGCTTCCACCACGCCTATCGGCTGCCCGGGCCGCGCCTTGAGTCGCTGCGCCGCGGCCCAGGCGACCCGCACAGGCGCATCCCGACTGCTGGAGGACGAAAAAAAGCGGCGTCGGACCGGGGTGCTTGTTCCGCACCCCGGCCCGACGCCGCGCTGACGCTGCCCGCTTCCTTACTTGAACTTGTAGGACGCGGTCACGTAGGCGAAGCGCCCGCGCACGTCGGTGTAGCTCAGGTCGTAGCTGCCGACGAAGCCCGCACCGTAGTTGGTGTACGGCGGGTCCCTGTCGAACAGGTTCTTGACGCCCAGCGTGAGCTTGAGCGCCTTGAAGCCGGTGTACGACACCTGGGCGTCATAGGTCTCGTAGCTGCCGACCTGGCGGGCCACCGGGGTCGTTGTGGCCGTCTGCAGGCCGGTGCGCAGGTCGCGGTAGCCGACCTGGTAGTTCTCCGACACGGTCGCGGTCCACGGGCCGTTGTCCCAGGTCGCGCTCAGCACATGGCGCCAGCGCAGCACGACACCGATGCCGACCGCCGCCGGGTTGTTGATCGACGAGGTGTAGGTGCCGTCGGTGTTCTGCACGTCGTAGGTGCTGACGTAGTTGCCGTTCAGGCGCATCGTCAGCCTGTCCGTCGGCGTCAGGGCGACACGGCCCGTCACGTCAACGTCGATGCCCTCCGCCTGGACCTTGCCCAGGTTGACCAGGCCCTGCAGGATGCCGGTGATCGGGCCCAGGCCGCTGGGGTTGCCGTCGGCCGCGCCGCGCTGGATGTAGGACGCGTAGCGAGCCGGGTCGCCCAGGATGGTGGCCGAGGACAGGGCGCTGCGGATCACGTCGCTGATGTCGACCTTGTACAGGTCGACGCCCAGCGACAGATTCTTCACCGGCTCGATCACCAGACCCAGGGTGTAAGAGGTCGACTTCTCGGGCTGCAGCGCCGGGTTGCCGCCACCGATGGTCACGAACTGCGTGCTGCAGTCGACGATGCCGCTGGTGCCCTGGGGGCAGCGCAGCAGGTCGCGGCTGCCGTTGGTGGTGATGCCGCGGGTTTCGGGGCTGTACAGGTCGCTCAGCAGCGGTGCACGGAAGCCACTGCCAATCGAGGCGCGGACCAGCACCGGTTCGACCGGCCGCCACTTGGCCGACAGCTTCGGGTTGGTGGTGCTGCCGACGCGCTGGTAGTTGTCATAGCGCACAGCGGCGTCCAGCTCGAGCGCCTTGGTCACCGGCACGTTGACTTCGGCGTAGCCCGAGGTCACGTTGCGGTTGGCCGTCAGCGGCACCCCGGGGGCGCCGAAGCCGGAAACCAGGAACTGCGCGTTGGCGTCCGACGGGGTCACGTCCAGCGATTCCTTGCGGAACTCGGCACCGACCGCCAGGCCGACGGCGCCGGCCGGCAGCTTGAACAGCTCACGCGAGGCCTTGGCGTCGACGCCCTTGACCGTGTTGGTGGTGACGTTGAACAGGCCGTTGTAGTTGCTGTCCATCGCCGCCTGGCGGGCCGCCGCGTCGGTGGTGTCGCCGAAGGGGTTGATGACGCCGCTGTTGACCAGGTTCAGGTACTTGTCGGTCAGCGTCCAGCCCTGGGTCAGGTTGGTGGTGACCTTGTTCTTGCTGTAGACCCCACCGAAGTCGACGTCCCAGCTGCCCAGCGTGCCGCGCACGCCCGCCACCAGGCGGGTGTTGTCGATGACGTTTTCCGTCTTGCGGGTGCCGGTCGGGACCGAGCGGAACATCAGCACCAGCGGCTGGCCGGTCAGGCCGTTGGCCGCGGCGAAGGCCGTCGGGTAGTAGGGGCTGGTCGGCGGCAGCAGGGCGTAGGCGTTGGCGATGCCTGTCGTGCCGGCAGGGAACAGCGCATTGCGAACGGCCGTCGGCAGCGTCGGGTACTTGGTGTTGACCAGGTTGGTCAGCGACGTGAAATAGGGGCTGTTGGGCAGCTGCGTCGAGCCGTTGATCAGCACATGCTGCGTGGTGTCCTCGACCTTGTTGCGCGTCAGACCGGCTTCTGCATAGCCCTCGAAGGCGCTGCTCAGGTTGAACCGCCCGGCCGCCGACAGGGTGGTCACCGTCGATTCGGGCTGCAGCGCGATGTAGGGCGCGTTGTCGTAGCGACACTGTGACAGCGTGGTCAGCGGCGAGACGATCGAGTAGGGGCCGCAGTTCGGGTAGTTCGGGTTGACGAGTTGCCCGTTGGGCAGGCGCACGTTGGCCGGGAACGAGGTCGTGCTGGTCTTGTCGAGCTGTTCGGCGACATTGATGTTGCGCGCGAAGCTGCGGTCGGAGCCGAAGATCGGCTTGACGGTGGCGACGCTCGCCGACAGGGTGGTCGCGAACTTGTCGGTGTCGAAGTCGCCGAAGCCGGCAATCACGCTGGCCTTGGTTTCGGTGCCGCCACCGGCACGGGTCGGCGCGCCGATGGTCGTGCTGGCTTCGATGCCCTTGAAGTCGCGGCGCAGGATGAAGTTCACCACGCCGGCCATGGCGTCGCTGCCGTAGACCGCGGAAGCCCCGTCCTTCAGCACTTCGACGCGTTCGATCATCGCCACCGGGATGCTGGAGATGTCCACGCCCGACGAGCCGCCGACGGCGGGCGCGCTGCGGCGGCCGTTGATCAGCACCAGGGTGCGGGACGAGCCCAGGCCGCGCAGCGACAGCAGCGACTGCCCGCTGGCGCCGCCCTGGCCACCGCCGGCGCCGCTGTTGGCGACCTGCGAGGCGCCCGCCGTCGACGTCGACATGACGCTCTTCAGCAACTGCTCGGCGTTGGAGACGCCGGTGCGCGCGATGTCCTCGCGGTTCAGCACCTGCACCGGCAGCGCGGTTTCGGCGTCGATGCGCTTGATCGACGAGCCCGTGATTTCCACCCGTTCGGTGGTGCCCTGGGCGTGGGCGGTCATCACGACCAGGGGTGCCAGGGCGGCGGCCAGGGCCACGGCTGTTGGACGGAAACGAAGTCGGTGCGAACGCATGCGGGATTCCTCTTGAATGCTGGGCTGAAACTGAACGGGTCGCGGGGCCTTGGGCGGCCACTGCGGCGGACTCCCTGAAATGCCTTGCCCTCGGTGGGGCACTGTGCAGCTCACTGAGGCCAATAAGGCCCAATCGGCTTGCTTGTATGACGCATCGGTGACAACGTTAACGCAATGGCAAGCCATTCGCTTCCCGTTGGCTAATTCTGTTGTGAACGTGTTGAGTCGATCATTTGTTATTCCAAATTGCCCAGATGTGGTTCGGCGGCACGGCCCAATTCGGCGGTTTTTGCGCTCTGCTGGGGCGCGCCGCCCCGTTACAGTGCCCCTTCATGCCGTGTCGATTGCCCTACAGTCCTGGCTTCCATTCGACCCTCTTGTCCTGATTCGTTGACCATGACTTCTGCCACCTGCCTACTTCGCGCCAGAGGCCAGCGATTGCGCTCGCTGGGTCTGGCTGTTGCCTTTGCCACCAGCCTCACGGCCACCGCTGCCGCGCCGGTCCCGGACCCTGTCGTGCAGCGGGTGCTGGCGGGCATTTCGAGCGACCGCATCGCACAGCGGATCCAGGCGCTGGCCGCCTTCGAGACCCGCCACACCGAAAGCGAAACGGCGTCCGAGCTGCGTGGCATCGGCGCGGCGCGGCGCTGGATCGCGCGCGAACTGCAGGCCTGTTCACAGGCTGCCGGTGGCCGCCTGCAGGTCAGCACGCAGGAATGGGTCGAGCCGGCCGCCGGCCGCCTGTCCAAGCCGACGACGCTGGTCAACGTGCTGGCGACGCTGCCGGGAACTTCGGCCGTGTCGAGCGACCGCCTGCTGGTCGTCAGCGGCCACTACGACTCGCGCAATTCCGACATCGCCGACGCCGTCGGCAAGGCGCCGGGGGCCAACGACGACGCATCGGGAACGGCCGTGGTGATGGAACTGGCCTGCGCGATGGCCAGCCAGAACTTCGACGCCACGCTGGTCTTCATGGCCGTGCCCGGCGAAGAGCAGGGCCTGCTGGGTGCCGCGCATTACGCCAGCGAAGCGCGCCGGCTGGGCCTGAACGTCGAGGCCATGATCACCAACGACATCGTCGGCAGCGCCACCGGTGACGCCGGCCAGCGCGACGCGAAGACCATCCGCCTGTTCGCTGACGGTTTCGATCCGCTGCTGCGCCTGCTGGTGCGCCCGCCGGCCAAGCGCCCCACCGATGCGGCCGAAGCCCAGGCCGACGACGCGATGCGCGCCCGGCTGCAGGCCATCGCGCTGGCTGGGGGCAGCGAAGACCTGCCCACCCACCAGCTCGGCCGGCATCTGAAGGCCGCCGCCGAAAGCTACCTGCCGGGCTTCAGGGTGCAACTGATCCAGCGCCGCGACCGCTACCTGCGCGGCGGCGACCACATCCCCTTCCTCGAACGCGGCTACGCCGCGGTGCGCTACACCGAACCCTTCGAGAACTTCCGCCACCAGCACCAGAACCTGCGCAGCGAAGGCGGCCAGGTCTATGGCGACCAGTTCGAGTTCGTCGAGCCCGATTACGTCGCCGACGTGGCGCGCGTGAACGCCGCCGGTCTGGCCACGCTGGCCCTGGCACCGGCCGCGCCGCAGGGCGTGAAGCTCGACGCTTCCGGGCTGACCAACGACAGCACCCTGGTCTGGACTGTCAGCGCCGATCCCGCCGTGGTCGGCTACCGCGTGGTCTGGCGCGACACCGGTGCTGCCACCTGGCAGCACGCGCAGGACGTCGGTCGCGTCGGCACGCTGACGCTGGCGGTGTCCAAGGACAACGTGGTCTTCGGCGTCCAGGCGCTGTCGGCGCGCGGCCACGCCAGCCTGGCCAGTTTTCCCCTTCCCCTGATGCGATGAGCCGGAGCCCTGTTGATGACTGCACCTGTGAACCGACGCGGCTTCATGGCCGCCTCCTTGCCCCTGGGCGCTGCGGCGACCGCTGTCGTGACCGGCGCGATGAGTGACGGCGCGCAAGCCGCCGGCCCGGCCCGCGCGGCGGTCGCACCGTCGATGCTCGAAGGCCTGGACGCGGCCGCGCTGCAGGCCCGGATGGCTGCCGGCCGCCTCAGCGCGCTGGGCCTGACGCGGGCCTGTCTGCGCCGCATCGCGGCCATCGACCACGCCGGCCCGCAGCTGCGCTCGGTGGTCGAGGTCAACCCCGACGCGCTGGCCCAGGCCCGCGTGCTGGACGCCGAACGCAAGGCCGGCCGCGTGCGCGGGCCCCTGCACGGCATGCCGGTGCTGATCAAGGACAACATCGCCACCGCCGACCGCATGGCCACCACCGCCGGTTCGCTGGCGCTGGCCGGCCTGCACGCGCAGCGCGACGCGCACATCGTCACGCGCTTGCGCGAGGCCGGCGCGGTCATCCTGGGCAAGACCAACCTCAGCGAGTGGGCCAATTTCCGCAGCACGCGCAGCAGCAGCGGCTGGAGCAGCCGCGGCGGCCAGACCCGCAACGCCTATGCGCTGACGCGCACGCCCAGCGGCAGCAGTTCGGGCTCCGGCGTCGCGGTGGCCGCCGGGCTGTGCGTCTTCGCGGTCGGCACCGAGACCGATGGCTCCATCGTGTCGCCGGCCAGCCGCAGTGGCGTGGTCGGTTTCAAGCCGACGCTGGGCCGCGTCAGCCGCGACGGCATCATCCCGATCGCCGCCTCGCAGGACACCGCCGGCCCGATGGCGCGCAGCGTGGCCGATGCGGCGCTGCTGATGTCGGTGCTGGCCGGGCCCGATGCGCGCGACGCCGCGACCGCGGCGCTGCCGGCCGGCGCCGCCGCGGCCGACTACCTGGGCGCGCTGAAGGCCGGCGCCCTGCAAGGTGCGCGCATCGGCGTCGTGCGCAGCCCGCTGCCCAACCAGCCGCAGGCGCTGGCCCTGTTCGAAGCCGCGCTGGCGGTGCTGAAGGCGCAGGGCGCGGTGCTGGTCGAGAACCTGCAGATCCCCAACCGCGACAAGTACGGCGCCACTGAATCGACCGTGCTGCTGCATGAGTTCAAGGACGGCGTGGCCAAGTACCTGGCGGCTTTCCAGCCCGACGCACCGGTCAAGAACCTGCAGGACCTGATCGCCTGGAACAGCGCCCACGCGGCGCAGGCCATGCCGTTCTTCGACCAGGAGCTGTTCCTGTCGGCGCAGGCCACCAGCGGCCTGGACAGCAAGGACTACGTCGATGCGCTGGCCACCAACCACCGCTACTCGCGCGCCGAAGGCCTGGACGCGCTGTTCGCCGAAAACCAGCTCGACGCCGTGGTCACCGCCACCGGCAACCCGGCCTGGCGCATCGACCACATCCTGGGCGACTTCAGCAGCCGCGCCGGCTTCACCGCGCCTTTTGCCGTGTCGGGTTACCCGCACATCACCGTGCCGATGGGCCTGGTCGCTGAACTGCCGGTGGGTCTGTCTTTCGGCGCGCTGGCCTGGCAGGACGCCAAGCTGCTGGGCATCGCCCACGCCTACGAACAAGCCAGCCGGATGCGCCGCCCGCCGAAGTTCCTGGCCGACGCGGGCTGAGCCCGGGCTGCGGCAGCACCCCGCTAAACTGAAATCGGCTCGAGGGCCGAAGAACCGATCACGAACCCACAAGGACAGGAGACAAGACATGCACCATGCGCGCCACCGTCTGATCGCTGCAGCCTGGCTGGCCGGCAGCACCGTCTGGGCACAAGCCCAGACGCCACCGGCCACCGCGCCGGCTGCGGCACCGCCGCCGGCCCCGTCGTGGCAGCAAGGCCGCACGGCCGAGCAGAACGCCTCGCCGCTGCACCCCATCGCGCCGATCTTCACCGGCCGCCCGGCCAGCGAACTGCCGGTCAACACGCTGAAGGTGCCGGCCGGCTTCAAGGTCGAGGTCTATGCCGACGGCATCCCCGAAGCGCGTTCGCTGGCCCTGGGCGACAAGGGCACGGTCTTCGTCAGCAACCGCAACCTGAGCGATGTCTACGCCATCGTCGACAAGGACGGCAAGCGCGAGGTCAAGCGCATCCTGAAGGGCCTGAAGTCGCCCAACGGCCTGGCCTTCGACAAGGGCACGCTGTACGTCGCCGAACGCGGCCGCATCACGCGCTACGACGGCATCGAAGACCGGCTCGACAACGCGCCGGAGGCCAAGGTCGTCATCGACAACCTGGACCCCACCAACCAAGCCGGCCACTTCTGGAAGTTCCTGGCGATGGGGCCCGACGGCAAGCTCTACTTCAACATCGGCTCGCCGGGCAACATCGTGATGCCGGGCACCATCCAGGCCAGCATCAACCGCGTCGACCCGAAGACCGGCGTGATGGACCAATACGCGCGCGGCGTGCGCAACACGGTCGGCTTCGACTGGCACCCGAAGACCAGGGAGCTGTGGTTCACCAACCATGCGCGCGACTGGGTCAGCGACGATCTGCCCAACGACACGCTGAACCGCGCACCCAGGGCCGGCATGAACTTCGGCTTCCCCTTCTGCCACCAGGGTGACCTGCTCGACCCCGAGTTCGGCAAGAACCGCAGCTGTGCCGAATTCGACGCGCCGTCGCTGAAGCTGGGTGCCCACATCGCGCCGCTGGGCATGCGTTTCTACACCGGCACGATGTTCCCGCCGGCCTACCGCAACAGCATCTTCATCGCGATGCACGGCTCGTGGAACCGCACCAACAAGCAGGGCTACAACGTCATGCAGGTGACGCTGGACGCCAAGGGCGTGCCGACGATGAAGCCCTTCCTGGAAGGCTTCCTGACCGACCCCAAGGCTGACCCGCCGATGTGGGGCCGGCCGGTCGACGTGCTGGTGATGAAGGACGGCGCGCTGCTGGTGTCTGACGACTACAACGGCATCGTCTACCGGGTCAGTTACGCGAAATGAGGGGCTTGCGCATCGCCGGCGGTCTGGCGGCGCTGTGCCTGCTGGCGGCCACGTCGGCGCAGGCCGCCGACGCCGAGGCGCTGCGCCAGCTGGTGCAGACCTGCGGCGCCTGCCACGGGGCCGACGGCAATTCGCCGATGCCCGAAGTGCCGTCGCTGGCTGGCCAGCCCAAGCAGTTCATCACCACCCAGCTGGTGATGTTCCGCGAGGGCCGGCGCCTGAACCCGGTGATGGCAGCACTGACGGCCAACATCAGCAACGCCGACATCAACGCGCTGGGCGGCTACTTCGCCGCCTTGCCGGCGATGGCGACGTCGGCGCCGCAAAGCGATGGCCATCAGCAGGCCGGGCGCGCGCGCGCCGAGCAGCTGAACTGCGTGCAGTGCCACGGCGCGGCGCTGAAGGGCCAGCAGCACATCCCGCGGCTGGCCGGCCAGCAGGCGGCCTACCTGCGCATCCAGCTGCAGGGCTTCAAGGCCCAGACGCGCTTCGACATGGACGGCAACATGACCTCGGCCGCGCAGGCGATGACGGCCGACGACATCGAGCTGCTGGCGACCTACCTGGCAGCGCTGCCCTGAGCCCACCGGCTGGGCCGGGCCGGGACACCCTGAGACCCCGGGCCCATCCGGTTTGCAAGACACTCGGCGGTTCACACGACTCCGGAGACTCCATGACGCAGCCCTTTTCCCGCCGCAAGACCCTGCCGGCGCTGGTCGCCACGCTGGCGCTGCTCGGCGCCGCCGCGCCCGCCCGGGCCGAGGACAAGCCCGAAAAATTCGTCTACCTGACCAACTGGTACGCCGAGGCCGAGCACGGCGGCTTCTACCAGGCGCTGGCCAGCGGGCTGTACAGGCAGGAAGGCCTGGACGTCAGCATCCGAATGGGCGGGCCGCAGGTGAATGGCCTGCAGGTGCTGGCGGCCGGACAGGTCGATTGCCTGATGGGCTACGACGTGCAGACCATGAAGGCCCGCGAGCAGGGCATCACCGCGGTGACGGTGGCGGCGGCCTTCCAGAAAGACCCGCAGGTGATGATCGGCCACCCCGAGAACTTCAAGCAGATGGCCGACCTGAAGGGCAAGACCATCCTGATCTCGGGCGACGCGCGGACCAATTTCTGGCCTTGGCTGCAGGCCACCTTCCAGCTCGACGAGAAGCAGATCCGCCCCTACACCTTCAACATCCAGCCCTTCGTGGCCGACAAGAACGTGGTCCAGCAGGGCTATCTGTCCAGCGAGCCCTATGCCATCGAAAAGCAGGCCAAGTTCAAGCCGAATGCCTTCCTGCTGAGCGACCATGGCTGGCCGCCTTACACCACCACCATCGTCTGCATGGAGTCCACGCTGCAGAAGAAGCCGAAGCAGGTGGCGGCTTTCGTCAAGGCCAGCATGCAGGGCTGGAAGGCCTACATGAGCGGCGACCCGAAAGCGGCCAACGCGCTGATCCGCAAGGACAACCCGGCGATGGGCGAGGACGAGTTGCTGAACGGCATCCGCCTGCTGAAGGAAACCGGCATGGTGCTGGGCGGTGATGCCAAGACGATGGGCGTGGGCATCATCACCGACGCGCGCATGAAGCAGACCTACGACATGCTGGTCAGCATGAAGCTGCTGGACCCCACCAAGGTCGACTTGAAGAAGACCTACAGCACCCAGTTCGTCAAGGATCTGAGGGTGCTGCCCTGACACCGCCAGCCCTCGGCAGTGGCGTGGCGGCCGTCGAAGTGCTGTCCGCCGAGAAGACCTACCCCAACGGCACGCGCGCGCTGCTGCCCGTCAACTTGACGGTGCTCGAAGGCGAATTCGTCACCCTGCTGGGCCCCAGCGGCTGCGGCAAGAGCACGCTGCTGAAGATGGTGGCCCGCCTGCTGCAACCCAGCGACGGCCGGCTGCTGCTGTGGCGCCAGCCGGTCGACCAGTTGGAGACCGGCGGGCACCGCCTGAGCTTCGTCTTCCAGGAAGCCACGCTGATGCCCTGGGCCCGCGTGCGCAGCAATGTGCGGCTGCCGCTGGACCTGGCCGGCTTGCCCGCCGCCGAGGCCGCGCCGCGCGTCGACAGCGCGCTGCAGCTCGTCGGCCTGAGCAAGTTCGCAGACAGCCTGCCGCGCGAACTGAGCGGCGGCATGCAGATGCGCGTGTCGATCGCCCGCGGCCTGGTCACCGAGCCGCAATTGCTGCTGATGGACGAACCTTTCGGCGCACTCGACGAGATCACCCGCAACCGGCTCGACAGCGACCTGCTGGCACTCTGGCAGCGCCAGCAGCTGACCGTCATCTTCGTGACCCACTCGATCCACGAGGCCGTCTTCCTCAGCCAGCGCGTGGTCGTGATGGCGGCACGGCCGGGGCGCATCGTCGAGGAATTCACGATCGACGAACCCTATCCGCGAACGGCCGATTTCCGCGTCTCGACGGCCTTCAGCCAGCACGCCAAGCGGCTGCAGGACAGTCTCTTGCGCGCGAGCGGCGCCGAGGCGGACCTGGCATGAACGCCCAGTCGCAGAAGTTCATCTGGCCGCTGATGGTGGCCTTGTTGCTGATCGCCCTCTGGCAGGGCCTGGTCGTCTATTTCGAGGTCCCGGTTTTCCTGGTGCCGTCGCCGCTGCGCGTGGCCCAGGTGCTGTTCGAAGACGCCGGGCTGCTGTTCGGCGCGCTGCTGACGACGATGAAGATCACGCTGCTGGCCTTCGCCTGCGCCACCGCCCTGGGCGTGCTGATCGCCTTCGCCTTCGTGCAGAGCCGGTTCATCGAGACGGCGCTGTTTCCCTACGCCGTGCTGCTGCAGGTGACGCCGATCGTGGCCATCGCGCCGCTGATCATCATCTGGGTCAAGGACCCGACGGCCTCGCTGGTGATCTGCGCCACGCTGGTCGCGCTGTTCCCGATCATCGCCAACACCACGCTGGGCCTGCGCAGCGTCAACCCGGGGCTCTTGAGCTTCTTCAAACTGCATCGCGCTTCGCGCTGGCAGACCCTGGTCCGGCTGCGCATCCCGTCGGCACTGCCCTATTTCTTCGGCGGGCTGCGCATCAGCAGCGGCTTGAGCCTGATCGGCGCGGTGGTGGCCGAATTCGTCGCCGGCACCGGCGGCACCGGCACCGGTCTGGCCTACCAGATCCTGCAGGCCGGCTACCAGCTGAACATCCCGCGCATGTTCGCTGCGCTGCTGCTGATCACGGTCACCGGCGTGCTGTTGTTCGCGGCGATGGCGGGGTTGTCGACGTGGGCGCTGGGCGCTTGGCACGATAGCGAGCAAACACATGACTGAACTTCTGATTCAAGGTGCTACCGCTCTGTGGACCGGCCTGCGCGGCGACGCGATGCGGGCCGGCAGCGGCACCGACATCCGTGTTCGCCAGGGGGTGATCACCGCCATCGGCCGGCTGTCCGCCGAGCCCGGCGAGCGGGTGCTCGACGCCAGCGGCTGCGTCATCCACCCGGCGTCGGTCAACACCCACCACCACCTGTTCCAGAGCCTGCTGAAGGGCATCCCGGCCGGCATCAACCTGGCGCTGCTGCCCTGGCTGGCGGCCGTGCCGGTGGCCTACCGGCGGCACTTCGACCACGAAGAGGCGCTGCGCGTGGCGGCCCGAGTCGGCCTGGTCGAACTGATGCTGTCGGGCTGCGGCACGGTGGCCGACCACCAGTACCACTATTACCCCGGCATGCCCTTCGACGCCAGCGCGGCGGTCTTCGACGAGGCCGACAAGCTGGGCCTGCGCTTCGTGCTGTGCCGCGGCGGTGCGACCCAGGTGCGCGAGATGACCGACGCCGCCGCGCCGCCGCAGGTCGCACCCGAAACGCTGGACGCCTTCATGGCCGGCATCGAGCGCGACGTGCGGCGCTTCCACGACCCGTCGCCGATGGCCATGCGCCGCGTCGTCAGCGCGATCACGACGCCGAACTGGAGCTGCAGGCTCGAGCACCTGCAGCCGATGGCCGAACAGGCGCGCGCGCTGGGCATCCGCCTGCACAGCCACCTGAGCGAGACCCATGACTACGTGCGCTGGGCGCGCGAGGTCCACGGCTGCACGCCGCTGCAATTCGTCGAGCAGCACGGCTGGGTCGGGCCCGACGTCTGGTTCGCCCACATGGTGCACCTCGACGACGGCGACCTGGCGATCTGTGCCCGCACCGGCACCGGCATCGCCCACTGCCCGCAGAGCAACGCGCGGCTGGGCAGCGGGATCGCGCGCATCCCCGAGGCGCTGGCCCTGGGCATCCCGGTGTCGCTGGCGGTGGACGGCGCGGCCAGCAACGAAGCCGCCGACATGGCCAGCGAGATGCACGCCGCCTGGCTGACCCATCGAGCCGACCCGCGAGCGGGTCAGCGGCTCCGCGCCGGCGGTACCCAGCCGGGCGGCAATGCCGCCGCGCTGACCGTGGAAGACGTGGTCCACATCGCCAGCGCCGGCGGCGCACGCGTGCTGGGGCTGGACGGCGTCGGCGCGCTGCAGGTCGGCATGGCCGCCGACATCGCCGTCTACAGCCTCGACCAGCCGCGCCACTTCGGCTTGCACGATCCGGCCATCGCGCCGGTGGCCAGCGGCGGCCGCACCCCGCTGCGCGCGCTGCTGGTGCAGGGCCGGGTGGTCGTCGAGAACGACGGCGTGCCGGGCCTCGACCTGGCGCAGCTGCGCGCCGACGCGCAGGCCCTGGTCCAGCGCCTGCGCGCCTGAGCCGCCCCTTCGAAAGCCCGCCATGCTCGTCACCCGGCAGCCCGTCTTCCGCCGCTTCTGGCACGCCACGATGCCGCTGTCGCAGCTGGCGGGCGGCACGCCGCAGGCCTTCACGCTGCTGGGCGAGAAGCTGGTGCTCTTTCTCGACGCGAATGGCCAGCCCGCAGCGCTGAAGGACCGCTGCTGCCACCGCACGGCCCGGCTCAGCAAGGGCCGCTGCGTGAACGGCGGCATCGAATGCGGCTACCACGGCTGGACCTACAACGCCGCCGGCCGCGTCATCCGCATCCCGCAGTACGAAGCGGGCCGGGCGATACCGGCCGACTTCGGTACGCCGGCCTACCGCTGCGTCGCCAAGCTCGGTTACGCCTGGGTGGCGCTGGTCGGCGTCGACGAAGAGCCCTTGGCGCCGATTCCCGAGATCCCCGAGTTCGGCGCGCCGGGCTGGCGGACCATCTTCCAGTTCCACGAGGTCTGGGCCACCAGCCCGCTGCGGGCGCTGGAAAACAGCTTCGACAACAGCCACTTCAGCTTCGTCCACCGCGCCACCTTCGGCGTGGCCGACCAGCCCAAGCCGAGTCGCTACGAACTGGTGCAGCAGGCCGGCGGCTTCTGCGCCGAGACCGTCATCGCCGCGGCCAACCCCGGGGCTTTCCACCGGGTCAGCGGCAACCGTGCGCCCATCACCCAGCGCCACATGCGCAACGCCTACTACCTGCCGTTCTCGCGCCGGCTGGACATCGAATACCCGGCCGAGAACGGCAAGCCGGGCGTGCGCCACATCATCATCAACTGCTTCACGCCGATCGACGACGGCCACATCCAGCTCTGCCAGTGGCTGTTCCGCAATGACACCGAGGACGACTGCCCCGAGGCGATGCTGGTCCACTTCGACCAGGTCATCACGCGGGAGGACAAGGACATCCTGGAGTCGACCGACCCCGACGCGCTGGTCGACACGCGCCGTCGCGGCGTCGAACACTCGATGGACAGCGACAGGCCCGGCATGCTGATCCGCAAGCTGCTGATGGAACTGCTGGCCGCGCAGGGCGAGGCCGAGGTTCACAACTAGACTGCGGCCATGCCCTGGACGCAAACGCTGGCTGGCCGTCGCCACCGCTTCGATGACCTGAAAACGCTGCTGGCGCGGGCCACGCCGCTGCGTTCGGGCGACGCCCTGGCCGGCCTCGCGGCCGAAACGGCCGCCGAGCGCATCGCCGCGCAACTGACGCTGGCCGAGCTGCCGCTGAAGACCTTCCTCAGCGAGGCGCTGGTGCCTTACGAAGCCGACGAGGTCACGCGGCTGATCATCGACAGCCACGACGCGGCGGCCTTCGCGCCGGTCGCCCACCTGACCGTCGGCGACTTGCGCAACTGGCTGCTCGGCCCGGCCGCCACCCCGGCTGCGCTGCGCGCGCTGGCACCGGGCCTGACGCCCGAAATGGCCGCCGCGGTCAGCAAGCTGATGCGCCTGCAGGACCTGATGCTGGTGGCCAGCAAGTGCCAGGTCACCACGGCCTTGCGCAACACCATCGGCCTGCCCGGCCACCTGGCGGTGCGCCTGCAACCCAACCACCCGACCGACGATCTGCGTGGCGTGGCCGCCTCGGTGCTCGACGGCCTGATGTACGGCTGCGGCGACGCCGTCATCGGCATCAACCCGGCCAGCGACAGCCTGCGCGTCATCGCCGACCTGCTGCGCCTGCTCGACGACCTCATCCAGCGCCACGCCATCCCGACCCAGGGCTGCGTGCTGACCCACGTGACGAACACGCTGCGGCTGATCGACGACGGGGTGCCGGTCGACCTGGTGTTCCAGTCGATCGCCGGCAGCGAGCAGGCCAACGCCGGCTTCGGCATCACGCTGGACCTGCTGCGCCAGGCCCGGCAGGCGGCGCTGTCGCTGCAGCGCGGCACGGTGGGCGACAACGTCATGTACTTCGAGACCGGCCAGGGCTCGGCGCTCAGCGCCGGCGCCCACCACGGCGTCGACCAGCAGACGATGGAAGCCCGGGCCTACGGCGTGGCGCGGTCCTTCTCGCCGCTGCTGACCAACACCGTGGTCGGCTTCATCGGGCCCGAGTACCTGTTCGACGGCAAGCAGATCATCCGGGCCGGCCTGGAAGACCACTTCTGCGGCAAGCTGCTCGGCGTGCCGATGGGCTGCGACATCTGCTACACCAACCACGCCGAGGCCGACAGCGACGACATGGACGCGCTGATGACGCTGCTCGGCGCGGCCGGCGTCAACTTCATCATGGGCGTGCCCGGCGCCGACGACATCATGCTGAACTACCAGAGCACCAGCTTCCACGACGCCGCCGTGCTGCGCGACCTGCTGGGGCTGCGGCGCACACCGGAATTCGAGGCCTGGCTGGCGCGTTCGGGCATCACCGGCGAGGGCGGCCGCCTGCTGCCGGCACCGGCGCGCCATGCGCTGCTGGCTGATCTGTCGGGCCTGCGGTGAGCAGCACGCCCGACCCCTGGTCTGCGCTGCGCGCGCACACCGCTGCCCGGATCGCGCTGGGCCGCGCCGGCGTCAGCCTGCCCACCGCCGAGTGGCTGCGTTTCGCGCAGGCCCACGCGTTGGCACGCGACGCGGTGCACGCGCCTTTCGACGCGCTGGCGCTGGCCGACGAAGCGGCGCTGCAAGACTTCGACTGCACGGTGGTCGAGAGCGCCGCGCCCGACCGCGCGGGCTACCTGCGGCGGCCCGACCTCGGCCGGCGCCTGAGCCCGCGCAGCGCGGCGCTGCTGGCGGCCTGGCAGCGCCCGGCCTGCGACCTGGCCGTGGTCGTGGCCGACGGGCTGTCGGCGCAAGCCGCGCAGCGCCACGCCCTGCCGTTGCTGCTGGAATTGCGCCCACGCCTGGAAGCGCAGGGGGCGTCGGTGGCGATGCACCTGGGCCCCGTGCTGCTGGCCCGGCAGGCCCGGGTGGCGCTGGGCGACGAAGTCGGCGGCCTGCTGCGCGCGCGCGCGGTGCTGGTGCTGATCGGCGAGCGGCCGGGCCTGTCGTCGCCCGACAGCCTGGGCGCCTACCTGACCTGGGCGCCGCGGCCGGGGCGCAGCGACGCCGAGCGCAATTGCGTGTCCAACATCCGCCCGCAAGGCCTGGCCTGTGGCGAAGCCGCGCGCAAGATTGCCTGGCTGCTCGGTGCCGCGCGCCGCCTGGGTGGCACCGGCGTGGCGCTGAAGGATGAAAGCGACCAGCCTGCGCTGGCCGGCGCGCCATGCCGGACAATCGAAGGATGATCCAGCAACGCACGCTCAAGTCCATCACCCGCGCCGTGGGCGTCGGCGTGCACAGCGGCCACAAGGTGGAACTGACGCTGCGCCCGGCGGCACCCGACACCGGCATCGTCTTCCGCCGCATCGACCTGGCCGAGCCGGTGGACATCCCGGTCAGCGCGCTGGCCGTCAGCGACACGCGCATGGCCAGCACCATCAGCCCGCTGAATGACCCGGGCGGCCCCAAGGTGCAGACCATCGAGCACCTGATGTCGGCCTGCGCCGGCCTGGGGCTGGACAACCTGTATGTCGACATCACCGCCGAGGAAGTGCCCATACTCGACGGCAGCGCGGCCAGCTTCGTGTTCCTGCTGCAGAGCGCCGGCATCGAGCTGCAGCCGGCGCCCAAGCGCTTCATCCGCGTGAAGAAGGCCGTCGAGATCCGCGAAGGCGAAGGCAACAGCCTGAAGTGGGCGCGGCTGGAACCCTTCCACGGCTACAAGCTGGCCTTCGAGATTGCCTTCAAGCACCCGGCGCTGGACGCCACCGGCCAGCGCGTCGAATTCGATTTCGCTTCCGGCCAGTACAAGCGCGACATCGCCCGCGCGCGCACCTTCGGCTTCACCAAGGACGTCGAAATGATGCGCGCCCGCGGCCTGGGCCTGGGCGGCAACATGGACAACGTGATCGTCGTCGACGAGTTCCGCGTGCTGAACGGCGAAGGCTTGCGCTACGACGATGAATTCGTCAAGCACAAGCTGCTCGACGCCATCGGCGACCTGCACATCGCCGGCAAGCCGCTGCTGGCCAGCTACACCGCCTTCAAGAGCGGCCACGCGCTGAACAACCTGCTGCTGCGCAAGCTGCTGGCCGACGAAACGGCCTTCGAGGTCGTCACCTTCGAGCGCGACGCCGACGCGCCGGCCGGCTTCGCGGCGCTGGCGCCGGCCTGGTAAGCCGGATCACGACCGCACCATGCTGCTCTTCCGGCTCGTCTTCGGCCTGCTGCTGGTCTGCGGCGTGCTGTGCTTCGCGATGTACATCGCCACCAGCCAGCCGGTCTGGCGCCGGCGCGGCACCGTCATCGTCAAATGGACCGTGCTGGCCGGCCTGGCCTTCTTTGCGGTGCTGATCCTGGAGCGGCTGGCGCTGCTGCTGTAGCCCTTGCGCGCGACTTCAGCGCAGGCCCTCACTGTTGCCGCTGCGCCTTGCTGCGTTCGCCGACCTGCACCTGCACCGCCACGGCTTGCGTGCCGCGCTGCAGGCCCAGGGTGGCCGTGCTGTCGGGCGCCAGGGCGGCCACCGCGGAGAGCAGCTCGGTGGTGCTACGGACGGCCTTGTCGCCGACCTTCAACACCAGGTCGCCGGGCCGCACGCCGCCGCGGGCGGCCGGGCCGTCCTGCAGCACGCCGGTGATCAGCACGCCGGCCTTCACCGGCAGGTTCAGGCTCTCGGCCAGTTCGGTCGACAAGTCGCGCGGCACCACGCCGATCCAGCCCCGCTTGACGCTGCCGCCGCGCAGCAGGGCTTCCATCACCGCGCGCGCGGTGTCCACCGGCACCGCGAAGCCGATGCCCAGGCTGCCGCCACTGGCCGAGAAGATGGCCGTGTTGATGCCCACCAGACGGCCCTGCGCGTCGACCAGCGCGCCGCCCGAATTGCCGGGGTTGATGGCCGCGTCGGTCTGGATGAAGTTCTGGAAAGGCGTGTCGCTCTGCTGGCGGTCGAGCGCGCTGACGATGCCGGCGGTCACCGTCTGGCCGACGTTGAAGGGGTTGCCGATGGCCAGCACGGCGTCGCCGACCTGCAGGGCGCGCGCGTCACCCAGCGCGATCACCGGCAGCTGGTCGAGGGCGATCTTCAGCAGCGCGATGTCGGTCTCGGCGTCGCTGCCGATCAGCCGCGCGCGGGCCTGCCGGCCATCGGCCAGCTGGACCTCGATCTCGGTGGCGTCCTCGATGACGTGGTGGTTGGTCAGCAGATAGCCTTCGGGCGAGACGATGACGCCCGAACCCAGGCCGGTTTGCGCCGGCTGACCATCGCCCGGGCCGTCCCTGAAGAAGAACTTGAAGCGCGGGTCAACGGCGTGCGGGTTGCGCCGTGCCAGCCTGGTCGCGGTGACGCTGACCACCGCCGGCGCCGCGCGCCGCGCGGCCAGCGCGTAACCGGTGACCGGGGGTGCGGCGGCCGCGCCGCCGGCATCGGCCGGCGCCACCTGCACCAGCGTGGGCGCCGGCAGCCCGCCGCGGACCCCGCCGTGTGCCAGCCATTCGGGCTTCAGCGTCAGCAGCACGAAGAGCACCGCCAGCGCCACGGTGACGGCCTGCGTGAAGAAGAGCCAGGTTCTACGCCACATCGAAGTTCGATCGGGGGGTGTCGAGGGGTGTGGTCCGGGGAGGGCCGCGGCGGCGGGGCAGAATCGGCCGCATGGCAGATCGAAGCGATTTGGAAGCCGGCCTGCAGGCCCTGCTGCAGCCGGACCTGTTCAAGGATTATGGGCCGAACGGCCTGCAGGTCGAGGGCCGCCGCACGGTGCGCCACCTCGTGTCGGGGGTGACCGCCAGCCTGGCTTTCATCGACGCGGCGATTGCCGCCGGCGCCGACACGCTGCTGGTCCACCACGGCCTGTTCTGGCGCGGCCAGGACGGCCGTCTGACGGGCTGGCTGGCCGCCCGCGTGCGGCGCCTGATGGCCGCCGACGTCAACCTCTTCGCCTACCACCTGCCGCTGGACGCACACGCCGAATTCGGCAACAACGCGCAGCTGGGTCGGCGGCTGGTGCTGCAGGCCGACGCCCGTTTCGGCGAACAGAACCTGGGCTTCATCGGCGCCGCGTCGCCGGCCGCGGCCACGCTGCCCGCGCTGGCTGACCTGGTGCGGCAGCAGTTGGTGCGCGCACCGCTGGTGCTGCCCGGCGACGGCCGCCCGCTGCGCCGCGTGGCCTGGTGCAGCGGCGGCGCGCAGGGCTATTTCGAAGCCGCCATCGCGGCCGGTGCCGACGCCTTCATCACCGGCGAGGTCTCGGAAGCGCAAGCCCACCTGGCGCGCGAAACGGGCGTCGCCTTCCTGGCCTGCGGCCACCACGCCACCGAACGCTACGGCGCGCCGGCGGTGGCCGCGCAGGTGGCGGCGCAGTTCGGCCTGACGCACGCCTTCATCGACATCGAGAATCCCGCATGAGCATCCCCACCAAGCCCTTGCTGGTGACGATGGGCGACGCCGCCGGCATCGGCCCTGAGACCATCGTCAAGGCCTGGCAGCTGGGCGAACTGCACGATGCCGTGGTTGTCGGCGATCCGGCCGTGCTGCGCCGTGCGCGGGGCCCGGCGGGCGTCGGGATGACCGCTGTCGTCGAACACCCGGCCGACCTGTCCGGCGTGCCGCCGGGCTGCCTGCCGGTGTGGCTGCCGCGCGACCTGCCGCCAGGCCTGGCCGGCCTGCCGCTGGGCGTGGTCGATGCGCGCAATGGCGCGGCGGCCGCGCGCTGCATCGAGCAGGCGGTGCGGGCGGTGCAGGGGGGCTTCGGGGCGGCGATCGTCACCGCGCCGATCCACAAGGAAGCCCTGGCGGCGGCCGGCCTGTCTTATCCGGGCCACACCGAGATGCTGCAGGCGCTGGCCGCGGCCCACGACCCGCAGGCGCCCGTACCGGCTGTGCGCATGATGCTGGCCAACGAGGAGCTGCGCGTGGTGCTGGTGACCATCCATACCTCGCTGCGCCAGGCGATCGACGCCGTGACTTTCGACGCCGTGCTGCAGACCCTGCGCATCGCGCAGCGCGCGGCGGCGGCCTGGCAAGATGGTCCGCCGCGCATCGCGGTGGCTGGCCTGAACCCGCATGCCGGCGAGGGCGGCCTGTTCGGCGACGAAGAGATCCGGATCATCGGCCCGGCCGTGCAGGCAGCCGTCGCCGAGGGCATCCGGGCGACCGGTCCCTACGCACCCGACACGGTGTTCATGCGCGCGCGGCGCGGCGAGTTCGACCTGGTGATCGCGATGACCCACGACCACGGCCTGATCCCGGTCAAATACCTCGGCGTGGAGCAGGGCGTCAACGTCACGCTGGGCCTGCCTTTCGTGCGCACCAGCCCCGACCACGGCACGGCCTTCGACATCGCCGGCCAGGGCCTCGCCGACCCGTCGAGCCTCGTCGCCGCGCTGCGCATGGCGCGCCGGCTGGTGGCCGTGAGGCCTTGACCCTGCTGGCCGCCGAGAACGCTAGTGCGCTTGGGGGCTCAATCCGGCGAGTTGTCGGCGGGCGCGGGCGGTAGCGCGTTCGACCAGGTAGCTCGGCTCGTAGGCCTTCAGCCGGCCGGTTTCGCACAGCCGCAGCAGCATGCGCTGGGTCAGCGTGACGGTGCTGCGCTGCTGGCTGCCGTGGGTGAAGACGAAGAAGCTGCGCGCCGTGCTGACGTGCGACAGGCGCACCTTCTGCCAGGTCTGGTCCAACTGCATGCGGTAGGGGTAGCCGACCTGCACGTGGTCGGCCAGCGCGCGGCCTTCGGTCGGCTCGGCGGCGTCGGTGTTTTCGGGCAGGCCCGGCAGGCTGGGCGCGGCCTCGGCCGCCGCCGCGGTTTCGCCGCCGACCTCGATGTCCACCGTGCCCGACCAGTCGACCGCTGATTCCGGCACCAGGCCGACGCGCCGCGCTTCATCGGCGGTCAAGGTCGGCGGCGCGGCGGCGGCCCGGTCGGCGGCGTTCGGTCGGGGTGCGGTGGCCAGTTCCGCGCGCGAGGGCGGCGGCCGCAGCAGGGCGCCGTCGATCTGCCGCGCCATCAGGTTGATCTCGAGCGTGCGGCCGCTGGTCGACTTCATCGCCTCGGCATGGCAGGGCATCAGCTGGCCGAAGAAGCTGCGGCGCTGGGCCTCGGGCCAGGCGATCAGGTTCATGCCCGCGCTGAGGTCCTGCATCAGCCTGGGCAGTTCTGCCAGGAAAGCCTTGCGGTGCTGGGCAGTGGCTTTGGGCTGCACGCTGAGGAAGAGCTCGCGGCCGACCCCGCGCAAGCGCTGTACCAGCGGGCCGGTGGGCCCGCCCTGCTCGGTGGCGCGCAGCAGCACCTGGCTCCAGACGCCGGCCAGGAATTCGCGCAGGAAGACCGGCGCGTCGAGGTCCTTCAGTTCGCCCGCCAGTCGCTCGGCGTAGAGCTCGCGCAGGCGCTGCTGGTCTTCCTTTTCCGACAGCAGCGAGGCGGCGTCGTGCGGGCCGGACGCACCGCCGTCGGCCCCTGCGGCGGCGAAGCTTTCCAGCGAGGCCAGCTTCTGCTCGTAGATCTCGATGTGGTCGAAGTCGCCTTCGGCCACCTCCTGCACCAGCGAACGGACCTTGTTCAGGAACTGCCGGGCGCCTTCGTCGTTGAAGTCCTCGAAGGCCGAACCCAGCGACGCGATGCGGTTGATGAAGCGCCGGACCGGGTGCTTGCGTGACGAGAAGAAGGTCTTGTCGCCGAGCGCCGCGCGCAGCACGGGCAGCTGCAGCCGGGCGATCTGGCGCGCCAGTTGCGGCGGCACCTTCGGATCGGCCAGGATCTGGTCGAACATGAAGCCGATGACGTCGATCACCATGTGGTCGAGCGCGCCGCTGGCGGCCCCGCGCAGCTCGTCGCGGTGGGCCCGGATCAGGTTGCGCGGCTGCGCAGCGTGCAGGCTGGCGCCGCCTTCAGCGCTGTCGTGGTCATCGTGGCGATGATGGCGATCGTGTCCATCGGGGTGCGCGTCGTGGCCGGCGCCGCCGCCCCAGGCGCCGCCGTGGTTCAGGCGCTGGATCAGCGACATCAAGCCGGAGCCTATCGGGCCCAGCTGGTGGCCGCCGTGGCTGCCCGTGCCGCCGCCCAGGCCGCTGCGTCGCGTGCTGTAGCGGCTGTCCAGGCCGCCGCCATGGCCGGTGGCGGCGCCCGGGTGCCGCTCGTGCTCGTCGCCGCCGGGGCCGGTGGTGGCTTCGGCGTAGCCGCTGGGCGCAGCGTTGCCGCCTTCGCCGAGGCTGCGGCGCTGCGCCCGATGACGCACGGCCAGGCTTTGCGGCTCGACCCCGGCCTTGCGCAGCCCGGCCACGATGTCGCCGTAGGCCATCGGCAGCAGGCTGGCCAGCGACCGGCTGAGTTCGGCCGCCAGCACCTTGCGCACGTCATCGCGGTCCGAAACCGCCGTGATGCCGCGGATCATCGCGTGGCCGATCAGGGCGGGGCGCAGCGGGTTGCGGTCGTGCTCGCCGCCGGCGTCGCCCAGGATGGTGCTGACGTAGGCGTCGAGTTCGCGCAACTCCCACTCGCAGGTGTGGGCGATGTCCATGCCGAAGCGTTCGGCCGAGATCTGCGCTTCCACTTCCTGGTCCTCGACCAGGCTCAGGCTGGCCCAGTTGGTGGGCGCCCCGGTGGGCGTGCTCAGGGCTGCGAATTCGCTGGCCGCGCCCGCAATGCCCGCGCCGGCGGCGGGTCGCGGCGTGATCTCGCGCAGCACGCGCTGGTCGTGGGCGTCGTTGAAGGTCAGCGCAAAGACTGCCGACTTGCGGTTCAACTCGAATTGGGCGCCCAGCAGGCCGTCGCGCTGGTAAGCGTTGTGCGCCGCCAGCGCCGCCAGGCCCAGGCTCTCGATGGTGCGCTCGGCCGCCTCGCGCGCTGCAAGCTTCAGGCGCTGGATGGCCGCCTCCAGCGGGGCGGGCAGGCGGTGGACGGGGTTGGGCTTCATGGGCGGGGGCAGGCCGCCTACAGCGGCGCCCCAGTATGCGGCAGCCCCCGCCCGGTCTTGCCGCGCAACAGCGCCGGGAAGGCCGCGCTTATCGGCTCAGCGCATCGCGGATCTCGCGCAGCAGCAGCACGTCCTCTGGCGTCGGCGCCGGTGGCGCGGGCGGTGCCGGCGGCGCGGCCGGCGCCTCGCGCTTCATGCGATTCATCTGCTTGACCATCAGGAAGATGATCAGCGCCAGGATCACGAAATTCAGCGCCACGGTGATGAAGTTGCCGTAGGCCAGGACCGCGCCGGCCTTTCGGGCCTCGACCAGCGTGGTGGCGGTCTGGCCGGACAGCGCGATGAAGTAGTTGCTGAAATCCAGTCCGCCAAAGATCTTGCCGACGATGGGCATGACCAGGTCAGCGACCACCGAATCGACGATCTTGCCGAAGGCGCCGCCGATGATCACGCCGACGGCGAGGTCCATCACGTTGCCCTTGACGGCGAATTCCTTGAACTCCGAACTGAAACTCATGGCGCAGGCTTTCCTGTGTTGTTGGCTGAAGGTGGCGCCTGGGGTCGGACGACCGGCAGGCGCGGGGACGGTAGTGGCAGGCCGGGGCCCGGTCAATCGGTAGGCGCCCGGGTGCCGGCCGATGGACGGGGCGGTCTCGTCCAGCCAAGTCCTGGCGCGTCGGCTAGAATTCGAGGCTGTCCCCAATAAACATCGAATTCCGAGGAACTCCATGAGCGACGCCGCAGTCGAGAGCCCCGCTTCCACCCCGGGCGGCACCGCCGAAGGGTCTGTTGATTCTGGCCGCCGCACCTGGGTCGCCATCACCTGTGGCGCCGGTGTCCTGGGTGGTGCCGCGGTGGCCGTGCCCTTTGTCAGCACCTTTGCCCCTTCCGAGCGCGCACGCGCCGCCGGCGCGCCGGTTCAAGTCGACATCAGCGCCATCAAGCCCGGCGAAAAGCTGACCGTCGAATGGCGCGGCAAACCCGTCTGGATCATCCGCCGCACGCCCGAGCAGGTCGCCGCGCTGACCAAGAACGACAAGGACCTGGCCGACCCGAAGTCCGAGCGCAAGCCGGGCGAACTGACGCCGGTCTACGCCCGCAATGAAGGCCGCTCGATCAAGCCCGAGTTCTTTGTCGGCGTGGGCATCTGCTCGCACCTGGGCTGCTCGCCCAGCGAACGCTTCGCCACCGGCGCGCAGCCTTCGCTGCCCGACGACTGGAACGGCGGCTTCCTGTGCCCCTGCCACGGGTCGACCTTCGACATGGCCGGCCGCGTCTACAAGAACAAGCCCGCCCCCGACAACCTCGAAGTCCCGCCGCACATGTACGTGTCCGACGCCGTCCTCGTGATCGGCGAAGACAAGAAGGCCTGAGCCTTCAGTCCCCTGCAGTAAACCCTGAAGACCGAGGTCAAGATGGCTGAATTCAAGGAAGCACCCGCCGGCGCTGGCGCCCTCGTGCAGACGACCACGTGGCTCGAAAACCGGTTCCCGACCGCGTTCGATGCCTACAAGGTCCACATGTCGGAGTACTACGCGCCGAAGAACTTCAATTTCTGGTACTTCTTCGGCGCTCTGGCGCTGCTGGTGCTGGTCATCCAGATCGTCACCGGCATCTTCCTGGTGATGCACTACAAGCCCGACGCCGGCATGGCCTTCGCCTCGGTCGAGTACATCATGCGTGACGTGCCCTGGGGCTGGCTGGTGCGTTACATGCACAGCACCGGCGCCAGTGCCTTCTTCGTCGTGGTCTACCTGCACATGTTCCGCGGGCTGATCTACGGCAGCTACAAGAAGCCGCGCGAACTGGTCTGGATCTTCGGTTGCGCCATCTTCCTGGCGCTGATGGCCGAGGCCTTCATGGGCTATCTGCTGCCCTGGGGCCAGATGAGCTACTGGGGCGCCCAGGTCATCATCAACCTGTTCGCAGCCATCCCCTTCGTCGGTCCTGACCTGTCGCTGCTGATCCGTGGCGACTACGTGGTTGGCGACGCCACGTTGAACCGCTTCTTCAGTTTCCACGTCATTGCCGTGCCGCTGGTGCTGCTGGGCCTGGTGGTGGCCCACCTGCTGTCGCTGCACGACGTGGGCTCGAACAACCCCGACGGCATCGAGATCAAGGCCAAGAAGGACCCGAAGACCGGCATCCCGCTCGACGGCATTCCTTTCCACCCCTATTACTCGGTGCACGACGTGATGGGCGTCAGCGTCTTCCTGATGATCTTCACCGCGGTGATCTTCTTCTCGCCGGAGATGGGCGGCTACTCCCTGGAGTTCAACAACTTCATCCCCGCCGACCCGCTGAAGACGCCGGCGCACATCGCCCCGGTCTGGTACTTCACGCCTTACTACTCGATGCTGCGTGCCGTCACCGACGACATGGTGAACGTCTTCGTCGGCTTGACGGCTGTGGCTGGCGTGCTGGCCTTCCTCAAGGGGGGCCTGAAGGGCCTCTGGAAGTTCGCACCCTTGGTCGGCGCGCTGGTGCTGGCGGTGATGCTGAAGTCCTTCGACGCCAAGTTCTGGGGCGTGGTCGTGATGGGCGGCGCCGTGATGATCCTCTTCGGTCTGCCCTGGTTCGACCAGAGCCCGGTCAAGTCGATCCGCTACCGGCCGAGCTGGAACAAGATCCTCTACGGCGTCTTCGTCGTCGTCTTCTTCGTGCTGGGCTACCTGGGCATCCAGCCGCCGACCACGGTGGGCACCCTGATGTCGCAGGCCGGCACGCTGTTCTACTTCGGCTTCTTCCTGTTGATGCCCTGGTGGAGCCGTCTCGGTGAATTCAAGCCGGTGCCCGACCGCGTGACCTTCCACGCCCACTGAACGCGCACGGCGGAGTCGAAAAAATGAAAAAACTGATCCTCGCCCTGCTGGCTGCGCTGACGCTGCTGGGTTCGGCGCAAGCCAACACCGAAGGCCCGGCCTGGGACAAGTTCCCGACCAAGCGGCTGACCGACATGGCCGCGCTGCAGAACGGCGCCAAGCTCTTCGTCAACTACTGCCTGAACTGCCACAACGCAGCCTTCATGCGTTTCAACCGCCTGCGCGACATCGGTCTGAGCGAGGCGCAGATCAAGGACAAGCTGGTGTTCACGGGCGTCAAGGTTGGCGACCTGATGAAGACCGCGATGGACCCGAAGGACGCCAAGGACTGGTTCGGTGGCGTGCCGCCCGACCTGACGCTGATCACGCGTTCACGCGCCGACGGCGCCAAGGGCAGCGGCGCCGACTACGTCTACACCTACCTGCGCAGCTACTACCGCGACGAGACCAAGGCCACCGGCTGGAACAACACCGCTTTCCCCAACGTGGGCATGCCGAACGTGCTGTGGGAACTGCAGGGCCAGCAGCGTGCGGTCTACGAAGAAGAGAAGGACCACCACGACCCGAGCAAGGTGGTGCACGTCTTCAAGGGTTTCGAGCCGATCACCGCGGGCACGCAGACGCAGGCCCAGTACAACGATTCGGTGGCCGATCTGGTGGCCTTCCTGCAATGGATGGGCGAGCCCGAGCAGAACAACCGCGTGCGGCTGGGTGTCTGGGTGCTGTTGTTCCTGGCCGTTTTCACGGTGATCGCCTGGCGCCTGAACGCTGCGTTCTGGAAAGACATCAAGTAGTTCGAAGTCGGGACTTGGCCGCCAGGCCGAGCCTGCCGCGCAGTGGGGCGCCTTCAGTCGCGACTGAGGCGTCCCCTGCGTTTTGTGTTTTTGAAGTGCTGAGAAGCTGAACAGAAAGGCCCACGCCATGATGGTGCTGTATTCCGGAACGACCTGCCCCTATTCGCACCGCTGCCGCTTTGTACTGTTCGAGAAGGGCATGGATTTCGAGATCCGCGACGTGGATATCTTCGCCAAGCCCGAAGACATCGCGCTGATGAACCCGTACAACGAGGTGCCCATCCTCGTCGAACGCGACCTCATCCTGTACGAGTCGCACATCATCAACGAGTACATCGACGAGCGCTTCCCGCACCCGCAGTTGATGCCCGGTGACCCGGTGGCACGCGCCCGCGTGCGCCTGTTCCTGTTCAACTTCGAGAAGGAGCTGTTCAGCAACGTCAACCTGCTCGAAGGCCGTGGCGTCAAGGCCACCGAGAAGCAGCTGGAAAAGGCGCGTGACCAGATCCGCGACCGCCTGACGCAGCTGGCGCCGATCTTCCTGAAGAACAAGTACATGCTGGGCGACGACTTCAGCATGCTGGACGTGGCCATCGCGCCGCTGCTGTGGCGCCTGGATTACTACGGCATCGACCTCAGCAAGAACGCCGTGCCGCTGCTGAAGTACGCCGAACGCATCTTCTCGCGTCCGGCCTACATCGAGGCGCTGACGCCGTCCGAGAAGGTCATGCGCAAGTAAGCACGGCGAGCAACCCATGGTTGAGTCACTCGATGGCCAAGGCACGTCCACCCGCCCGTACCTGTTGCGGGCGCTGCACGACTGGTGTTCCGACAACGGCTACACGCCCTACATCGCGGTCCACGTGGGCCCCGGCGTGCAGGTGCCGATGGAGTACGTGAAGAACAACGAGATCGTGCTCAACGTCGGCTTCGATGCGACTTCGGGGCTGCAGCTGGGCAACGAGTACGTCGAGTTCAAGGCCCGGTTCGGCGGCATGGCGCGCGAGATCAAGGTGCCGGTCGACCACGTGGTGGCGATCTACGCCCGCGAGAACGGCCAGGGCATGGCCTTCCCGATGCCCACCGCCGGTGCCGTCAAGGCCGACACGCCCGTCGAGGTCGGCCCGAGCCCGGTGCGGGGCTTGCGCCTGGCCCGTATCGACACCGGCAGCAGTGCCGGCGAACCGCCGGCCGAGCCGTTGGCGCCTGTGGCGACCGAAGCGGCGGACGAGCCGCCACCCGAACCGCCGTCGCCCGCCGGCGGCCGGCCGACGCTGAAGCGGATCAAGTAGGCCCGCTGCCGCGCGCGCGACGCCCACGGGGCAGGGGCCCGGCGCGGGCGAGCCGAACCTACAATTTGCAGCCGTGCCGGCTTAGCTCAGTTGGTAGAGCACCCGCCTTGTAAGCGGAAGGTCTTCGGTTCGATTCCGAAAGCCGGCACCACCGAAGCGCGAGGCACTCTCAGCCCCTCGGCAAGACCTTGATCTTGATCGGTGGCTTGGTCCAGCCCTGGGCGCGCAAGGCGGTTTCCAGGGCCGGCAGCAGCTGGCGCAGCTTGGCGGCCACCGCGGCGTTGTCGACCAGCAGTTGCCAGGCCTCATCGTCCAGCGGACCGGGGCGGATGCCCGCGCGCAGCGCCGCTGGCAGCACGCTGCTCAGCGCGTTCAGGCGCGCCTTGGAATCGCGCACCCGCAGCAGCAGGCCGGCCAGCGGTTCGCTGCGGTCGAGTGCGGTGGCGAGCTTGAGCCCGAGTTGGGTGGTGGATGTCACGGCCGCAGTCTAACGACCCGGCCCCCGCAGCCCCGCTGAGGCGCAATCCCGGGTGATAAACTCAAACGCTTTGCGTGCGCCGCACGAGTCCCTTGCGGCACCGCTTTCATGGCGGCACCGCGCAGGTCGGCCTCGACTTGCAAGCGGTGGCCACAACCCCAGATGGATATGCTCTTGCGCTGCGGCCGAAACCGGCTGCTGCGCGCGCATCCGAACCCCGAGAGCTTGACGCCGCATGTTCCCCAAGATCCTGACCCAGATATTCGGCAGCCGGAACGAGCGCCTGCTCAAGACCTACCGGCGCATCGTGGACCAGGTGAACGCACTCGAAGCGCAGTTCGAAGCGCTGTCCGACACCGAGTTGCGCGCCAAGACCGAAGAATTCCGCCAGCGCGTCGCCGGCGGCACCTCGCTCGACGACCTGCTGCCCGAGGCTTTCGCCACCGTGCGCGAAGGCGGCAAGCGGGCGCTGAAGATGCGCCACTTCGACGTCCAGCTGATCGGCGGCATCACGCTGCACCAGGGGAAGATCGCCGAGATGCGCACCGGCGAAGGCAAGACGCTGATGGCCACGCTGCCGGTCTACCTGAACGCGGTCGCCGGCAAGGGCGTCCACGTGGTGACCGTCAACGACTACCTCGCGCGGCGCGACGCCGAGTGGATGGGGCGCCTGTACACCTTCCTCGGCCTGACCGTGGGCGTCAACGTGCCCGGCATGAGTCGCGAGGAAAAGCAGGCCGCCTTCGCCGCCGACGTCACCTACGGCACGAACAACGAATTCGGCTTCGACTACCTGCGCGACAACATGGTCCAGGACGTGCGCGACCGCGTCGCTCGGGGCCTGAACTACGCCATCGTCGACGAGGTCGACTCGATCCTGATCGACGAAGCGCGAACGCCGCTGATCATCTCGGGCCAGGCCGAAGACCACACCGAGATGTACGTGCGGATCAACGCCATCGTGCCGCGCATGAAGAAGCAGATCGGTGAGGAAGACATCCGCACCGGCGAAGGCGTGATCGACGCCGGCGACTTCACCGTCGACGAGAAGACGCACCAGGTCTTCCTGACCGAATCGGGCCACGAGAAGGCCGAGCAATTGCTGTCCGAGGCCGGCCTGCTGCCCGAGGGCGCCAGTCTCTACGATCCGTCGAACATCGCGTTGATGCACCACGTGTACGCCGCGCTGCGTGCCAACCACCTCTACAACCGCGACCAGCATTACGTGGTGCAGGACGGCGAGGTGGTGATCGTCGACGAATTCACCGGCCGCCTGATGACGGGCCGCCGCTGGTCCGACGGCCTGCACCAGGCTGTCGAGGCCAAGGAAGGCGTGCAGATCCAGTCCGAGAACCAGACGCTGGCTTCGGTCACCTTCCAGAACTACTTCCGCATGTACGGCAAGCTCGGCGGCATGACCGGCACGGCCGACACCGAAGCCTATGAATTCCAGGAGATCTACAACCTGGAAACGGTGGTCATTCCGCCGAACCGGCCGACGATCCGCAAGGACGACAACGACCTGATCTACAAGACGACGAAAGAGAAGTACGACGCCGTCACCGCCGACATCCGCGACTGCCACCAGCGCGGCCAGCCGGTGCTGGTGGGCACCACGTCCATCGAAAACTCCGAACTCATCGCCGAGTTGTTGACCAAGGCCAAGCTGCCGCACCAGGTGCTGAACGCCAAGCAGCATGCGCGCGAAGCCGAGATCGTGGCCCAGGCCGGGCGGCCGGGTGTGATCACCATCGCCACCAACATGGCCGGCCGCGGCACCGACATCGTGCTCGGCGGCAACGTCGAGAAGCAGATCCAGTTTCTCGAGGAAGACGCCTCACTGGCGCCCGAAGAACGCGCGCGCCGCGAGCAGCAGCTCAAGGACGAATGGCAGTCGCTGCACGACCAGGTCAAGGCCGCCGGTGGCCTGCGCATCGTGGCCACCGAGCGCCACGAAAGCCGGCGCATCGACAACCAGCTGCGCGGCCGGTCGGGCCGGCAGGGCGACCCCGGTGCCAGCCGCTTCTACCTGAGCCTGGACGACCAGCTGATGCGCATCTTCGCGGGCGACCGCGTGCGGGCCATCATGGACCGCCTGAAGATGCCCGAGGGCGAGGCCATCGAGGCCGGCATCGTCAACCGCAGCATCGAAAGCGCGCAGCGCAAGGTCGAGGCGCGCAACTTCGACATGCGCAAGCAATTGCTCGAGTACGACGACGTCGCCAACGACCAGCGCAAGGTCATCTACCAGCAGCGCAACGAGATCCTCGAAGCATCCGACCTCGACGAGCAGATCACCAACCTGCGCAAGAGCACGATGCGTGACGTGGCGCGCACTTTCGTGCCCGCCGGCACGCTGGAAGAGCAGTGGGACCTCGACGCGCTGGAGAGCGTGCTGCGTCAGGAATGGCAGCTCGATGTGGCCTTGAAGGCGGCGGTCGAGCAGAGCGATTCCGTCACCGACGACGACCTGATCGCCCAGGTCGTGGCCGCTGCCGACGCGCAGTTTGCGGCCAAGGTCGAACTGGTCGGTCGCGAGCAGTTCACGCCTTTCATGCGCATGGTGCTGCTGCAGTCCATCGACAGCCACTGGCGCGAGCACCTGGCCGCGCTGGACTACCTGCGCCAGGGCATCCACCTGCGCGGCTACGCCCAGAAGAACCCCAAGCAGGAATACAAGCGCGAGGCCTTCGACCTGTTCAGCCAGTTGCTCGACGTGGTGAAGATGGAGGTCACGCGGGTGCTGATGAACGTGCGCATCCAGTCGGCCGACCAGGCGACGCAGGCTGCCGAGGCGATGGAAGCCCAGGCCGAGCAGATCGCCAACGTGACCTACACCCACCCCAACGAGGACGGCAGCGTTTCGCGCGAGACCGACCCCGAGACGGCCGTGGCCGAGGTGCGCAAGGTCGGCCGGAACGACCCCTGCCCCTGCGGCAGCGGCCGGAAATACAAGGCTTGCCACGGCAAGCTGGCCTGACTTCGCCGGGCGGCGCTATGCGGCGCCGCCGCCCGTGCCGGGAGCCAGCACGCAGCGACCGCCGCCCTCGGTGAGGGCGCAGCGCACCCCGGGGACCGGCTTGATCTCGCAGGTCGACAACTCGCCCCGGCGTTCCAGCGCCAGCCTGCGGGCCTGGGCTTGGCTCTGCACCAGCAAGGCCAGTGCCTCGCCATCGGTCTGGGTGATCGACCAGGCGCGGTAGCCTTCAGGCCCGCCACAAGCGCGCGCGCCGACGCCGATCACCCGACAGTCACTGTCTTGCCGGCATGCAGCCTGACCGATCAGCTGTTCGATGTCTGCCAAGGTGGGGGTCGCTGGCTCGCCGGCCATGGCGCTGAGGGATATGGGCGCATGGGCTTGCGTTGACAGCCCCAGAACCAGGGTCAGCGCGCCCATCGGTGCCCAGGTGCGCATCGGTGCGAAAGTTGTCGTCATGACCATGGATTCAACGCCCAACAGTCAGGACCGTCAACCGATGCTTGCTGCACGGGATGCGGCGCCAGTCGAACTGCAGCTGCTGTTCAAGCTGTTCAACGCTGGACGCCATGCCGAGATGGAAGCTGCGGCAGCGGCCCTGTTGCCGGCCCTGGGCATCGTGCTCAGGCAACTCGGGCAGTTCGCTGCGGCTGCCGATAGCCTGCGTCTGGCCACGCGGTGGCAACCCGGGCAGACCGAGGCCGCGTTGCCCAGCCTGCGCGAGGCACTGCGAATTCATCCCGGCTTCGCCGAAGCGCACTTCCATCTGGCCCATGCGCTGAAGACGCTGAGTCGGACCGACGAGGCCCTGGTTCACCTCCAGGCTGCCAGGCGCCAGGCGCCCGACGACTTGGCGCCGCGCAGCGAGTGCCTGTTTGTGCCATCTCGCATCGGCTTGGCGGCTGCGGTGGCGGTGGCGGAACTGGTGCGCGCGCAGTCTGCGACCAGCCGCGGCACCATGAACGAAGGGCTGCAGATGAAACATCTGCAGCCCCCGCATCGAACTCGGGCCGGCAAGATGCCGGACCCGTTGGCGCGTCAACTCAACGACGCAGCTTGTCGGTGGTCGTCACCTTGGAGGTGAAAGCCAAGGGCGAGGCCGCGCTCAAGTCGACCCACAGCGTGGTCGTGGCCTGGACTGTGGCGCTGCCGTCCTTGAACTGCGCACCCGCCAGGTAACGGCCACCGCTGGCCAGACCGGACCAGGAGAAGCCCACCGTGGCCGAACTGCCTGAGATCACGGCGTTCGGCAGCAGCACGTTGAAGCTGCTGGAAGCATCCGCCGTTGTCACGACCCATTGCGACAGCTTGTGCGTCATGGCCGCCGTCGGGCTGCCGGAAGCCGAGCCGTAGGCAAGCACGCACACCTTGTAGCTGCCGGCTGCGGGGCTGGCGATCTGCACCGATTCGTTCGAACCGTCGTTGCCCGAGTACACCCAGGTGCCGTCCGGCGCCAGGATGCCCATGTCGTTGTCGTCGCCCAGAGCGCCGACATCGGCATTGCGCAAATCGAAGCGCGCAACGATGGTGTTGGCCGCGATGGTGATCGGATAGACCTTGACGTTGGCCGTGTCAACGCCCGTCGTGCAGCGCGACTTCAGCGATGCCGAATTCAGTGCACCCTGAACCAGGCTGGTCACCGGGCCCATGGTCACATCCTTCAAGCCGCCCTTGTTGGCGGTCATCCGGCCACTGAAACCCGTCTTCGCCGTGATCAGGCGGCTGCCCGAGGCGGTGGTGGCACTGAGCCCGGCCACGATATCGATCGGCTTGCCGACCTTGGCCTGCACAGGGCTCTTGACCACGTGCGTGCCGTCCTGCCAGGTGATCGAACCATAGACCCAGCTGTTGGTGGGCGCCGTGGTGGGCGTGAGCTTCAGTGTGTAGGACTTGGTTTCGCCGGGTGCCAGCGTCAGGCTGGTGGGCGTCACCAGGGTCGTGAAACCGGACATGCTGACCGACGAGGTGTAGGTGGCCGCTGCTGCGCCGACATTGGTCACCTTGCGCGTCACCGTGACTGGCGTGGTGCCCACCAGGTTGCCGACGGTGACGCTGGGCAGGTTGAAGTTGTAGGTCGCGTCCAGCGTGCCGTAGGTCGTGCAATCGCTGGCCGGCGACACGGCCGGCTTGTTCACCAGACACTGGTAGCGGATGAAATCTGTCGCGCCCGCGTCATACACCAAACCGGGGTCCATGGCCTTGTTGGGCGCGATGTGGCCGGCGCCCTGGGCCCAGGGCAACAGGCCATTGGCCAAGCCGGCCTGGCCGTCGTCCAGCGTGGTGTAGGCGGTGGTCATCAGCGCCGACTTGATCGCCATCGGTGACCAGGTTGGGTGGGCCTGCTTCAGCAGTGCGGCCACGCCAGCCACGTGCGGGCTGGACATCGATGTACCTTGGTACGAAGCCCAGGCGCCGCCGGGCACCAGGGTGCCGGCGATGATGGCGTCACGCTGCGTCACCGTCAGGTCCGGGGTGACGGCCGCAATCACGTCCACGCCCGGCGCCGTGAGGTCGGGCTTGAGCATGTTGGCGTCACCGGCATTGGGGCCGCGCGACGAGAACGAAGCCATCAGCGGCGCAGCGCCCACGCCGTTGTAGAAGGTCGAGATCGCCGCCGTGCTGCCCGCCGTGGCGGCATAGGCCTGGATGATCGCGCCGTCGGCCGCAGTGACATGCACCGTCGGCACCGAATGCACGTCGGCCACCAGGCCGGCACCGTTGTCCTTCATCACCATGCCGACGCCGCCGGCTTGCAGCACAGCCAAGCTCTTGTCGACCCGGGCGTTGGTGCCGCGCGTGCAGACCACCACCTTGCCCGCCACCTTGGCGGGGTCGAGCACGGGCGGGCTGGAGAAGCACAGGCTCAGGTTGGTGGCATTGGCACCTGGCAGACCGGCGTCTTCGGCGCGGATCATCGCTGCGGCGGGCAGGGCCGTCGGGTTGATCGAGGCGCCGGTGTATTTGGCGCCGTTGCCCAGCGTCACGTCGCCCGACAGCACGCGGTCATGGGTGGACGCTGCCACCGTGGTCAACCAGGGACTGACGTGGGCGACGGCCTGGGCAGGCCCGCTGTTGCCGGCTGAAGCAGCCACGAACACGCCGGCATTGGCGGCGCGCAGGAAGGCTTGCTCGACCGGGTCGTTGACGCTGGTCTGGCTGCCGCTGATCGAGTAGTTGATGACGTTGACACCGTCGGCCACGGCCTTGTCGATGGCCGAAACGCTGTCGCTGGTGAAGCAGGAATTGCTGCTGCCGGTGCCGTCGGTGGCGGCGGCATCGTCGTAGGTCCAGCAGACCTTGTAGGCCGCGATGCGGGCGCGCGGCGCCATGCCCGAAGCGGGCCCCATCGAGATGCCTGACAGGGTCACTTGCGCCCCGGCATTGCCGCCGGAGGTCGACGCCGTGTGGTCGCCGTGGCCGCCGTGCGAGTTGGGGCCGCCGCCGGAGTCGCGCGCCGAGACGAACTCGCTGAAGTGCTTGACCCGGCCCGAGGCCAGGAAGCCTGTGTTGAAGTATTGCGCGCCGATCAGCTTGTTGTTGCAATGCGTGGCCGGCACGAGGCCTTCGCCCGCGACGCAGTTCGCGCTGCTCCAACCGGCGGGCAGTGAGGTGTAGGCCAGCGACCCGCCGCTGGATACTGGGGCGCCGGTGCCGTCGACACGGTCGAAAAACGAGGGGTTCTCAGGCCAGATACCGCCGTCCACGATGCCGATGATGATGTTCTCGCCCTTGACGGCCAAGCCTGCTGCAGTCTGCGACCACAGGCCACCTGGCGCTGTCAGACCGAGGAACTTCGAGGTTGAGATCGTTTCGAGCTTGCGCGCTTCGTCGGCCACGACGTCCACCACCAGGGGGCTGGCCTTCAGAGTGGCCACTTCTGCAGCGGTCAGCCGCGCAGCGAAGCCGTTGTAGGCCGTCTTGTAGCGCGCCAGGATCGGCGCCCTTGCAACCAGCGACGTCACCGAGCGCTGCTGCGTGTCGAGATAGGCGTGATAGGCCCTGACGTTGGCGGAGCCCGCGTTGAAGCGAGTACCGGCCGCCGGCCGGGTGGCGGTGTAGCCACTGAGCGTGCCGCTGTAACTGGCCGCAGGCTCATCGGCCAGTTGCACGATGTAGGTCTGGCGCGCCTCACCCACGACCGGGGCCGGACGAACGTCTGCGGTCCCGGCATGGGCATAGCCGCCCATCAGTGTGAGCACGGCCAGGGAGATGGAAAGAAGTTTCATGGGGGAATCCTTGCTGTGTAGGGCTTGCAGGGGGGTGCGCTCAAGCGCCATGGCGGGCGTTCCGGCGTGCCAGCCCGCCCAGCCCCACCAATCCCAGACCCAGCATCAGCCATTGCGAAGGCTCAGGCACGGCGTTCAGCACCACGTTGTCCAGCGCGAACTGGGCCTTGTCCGACGTGCGGTTGCAACTCGTCAAGTTGCCGCAGTAATAGCCCCGGAAGGCCAGTTCGACGATGGCCGTTCCGGCATTGGTGGCGTTCAAGGTGTAGTGGGCGAAGCTGTAGGCGCCAGCCGTCGGGCCGGGCACGCTGAACTGCTGGCTGAAGAGCAGTGCGGTCGTGGAGTAGCCCTCGACCTGCAGGATCAGCGCGGTGCTGCCGATCGCGTCGCCGGCCACCGCCACGAAGCTGGCATCGAAGCCACTGGCCTTGAAGGCCTCGGCGCCCGTGTACTGCACGTCGATCAGGCCGTCGTTCAGCGCCAGCACGAAGTTGCTGCTGTTGTTGGTCGGGCAGGTCAGGTCGCCGCAGCCACTGGCGAGGTCGGTGCCGTCGACGACCGCGCCGACCAGGTCTGCACCGGTGATGGCGCCGGCTTTGGTGCTGATGGCGCCAACGAAATAGCCGTTGTTGATGACGTAGTCGTTGTGTGTCAGCAGCGGGTAGAAGGCGACGCCGGTCGAATCGATGGTGCCCTCGAAATCGACGACGGTCGCTTGAGAGCCGCTGCTGCCTGCCAACGCTGCAATGGCAAGGAACGTGTGGGTGAGAGTTCTCTTCATGAAGCGTCCTGATGGTGAAAGGTTGAACCAGCTGGGCATCGAAACCACTTCCGGCTGGTGGAGAAGTGCTTCTTTCACGGCTGTTGCAAGTTCTGAGCCCGTCGCCGTGAGTCGTAACAATTTGAGATCAGACGGTAGCTCAGGTCGAGGAAGGCCGCCCCCGTACTTGCACCAAGATCCCTCATTCAAGTGGGGGGTGCTTCCTGAGGCGCCACGCGGAACGCGCTGGTATCGAAGGGCCTTTCGGCGAGTACTTTCCCGGACTGCGCGCTTCTAGAATCGAGCTCGCAGCGTTCAAAGGCCCAGTCCAGGTATTCCATGCCCGTCAATCTTCCCGCTCTCGACCCGCAATCTCTGCGCCCCGTACCCGGCGTGCGCATCGGCACCGCCATGGCCGGCATCCGCAAGGCCAACCGGCGCGACCTGGTGGTGTTCGAACTCGCGGCCGGCACGGCCGTGGCCGGCGTGTTCACGCAGAACCGCTTCTGCGCCGCGCCGGTGCAGCTCTGCCGCGAACACTTGAACGCCGGCAGCGCCGTGCGCGCCATCGTCATCAACACCGGCAATGCCAACGCCGGCACTGGCGCCGACGGCCTCGCCCGTGCCCGCCGCACCTGTGGAGCCCTGGCCGGCCTGATGGCTGTGCAGCCCGCGCAAGTGCTGCCTTTTTCCACCGGCGTGATCATGGAAACGCTGCCCGTCGAGCGCATCGAAGCCGGCCTGCCTGCCGCGCTGCAAGACCTGCGCGCCGACGCCTGGGCCGATGCCGCCACCGGCATCATGACCACCGACACTTGCCCGAAGGCGGCGTCGCGCCAGCTGCAGATCGGCGGCCGCACGGTGACGCTGACCGGCATTTCCAAAGGCGCCGGCATGATCCGCCCGAACATGGCGACGATGCTGGGCTTCATCGCCACCGACGCGGTCATCGTGCCGGCCCTGCTGCAGCCGCTGCTGCAGGAAGCCGCCGACCTCAGCTTCAACCGCATCACCATCGACGGCGACACCTCGACCAACGATTCGCTGGTGCTGATGGCCACGCAGCAGGCCGGCCACCCGGCCATCACGGCACTCGATTCGGCCGAGGGGCTGACGTTGCGCGACGCGCTGGTGTCGCTGGCCCAGCAACTGGCGCAGGCCATCGTGCGTGACGGCGAAGGCGCCACCAAGTTCATCACCGTCACCGTGCAGGGCGGACGCGACGAAGCCGAATGCAAGCTGGCGGCCTACGCCATCGCGCATTCGCCGCTGGTCAAGACCGCCTTCTTCGCCAGCGACCCCAACCTGGGCCGCATCCTGGCGGCCGTCGGCTACGCCGGCATGGCCGACCTCGACCAGAGCCTGATCGACATGGACCTCGACGACGTGGCCGTCGTGCGGCAAGGCGGGCGCCTGCCCAGCTACCGCGAGGAAGACGGCCAGCGCGTGATGAAGCAGAGCGAGATCACCGTGCGCATCGGCCTGAACCGCGGCGCCGCCCAGACCACGGTCTGGACCTGCGACCTGTCGCACGACTACGTCAGCATCAACGCGGACTACCGCTCCTGAGCGTGCGGCCGAAGATCGCCGCCGGCGACCTGCTGCGCGATCCGGCCTACCTGAAGCTGTGGACCAGCATCCTCACCAGCAGCTTCGGCAACCAGGTGATGATGCTGGCGCTGCCGCTGACAGCGGCCGTGCTGCTGCAGGCCAGCCCGACGCAGATGGGCAGCCTGACGGCCATCGAGCTGCTGCCCTTCATGCTCTTCTCGCTGCCCGGCGGCGTCTGGCTCGACCGCGTGCGCAAGCTGCCGGTCTACGTGGTCGGCGAAACGCTGGCGGCCTTTGCGGCGGCCAGCGTGCCGCTGGCCTGGTGGATGGGCTGGCTGGGCATGGGCTGGCTCTACACGGTGGGCTTCATGCTCGGTCTGGTCCACACGGTCGCGGGCACCGCCGCGCAGATCGTGCTGACGCAGGTCGTGGCGCGCGAGCGCCTGGTCGAAGCCCACGCCAAGAACGCGCTGGCCACCTCGGGCGCTGAAGTCACCGGGCCGGGACTGGCCGGCGCGCTGATCAAGGTCTTCGGCGCGCCGCTGGCCCTGCTGGTCAACGCCGTGCTGCTGCTCGGCTCGGCGCTGATCCTGCGCGGCATCCAGATCCACGAACGCCGCGAGCCGCGCCCGCCCGGCCACTTCCTGCGCGACCTGCAGGTCGGCCTGCGCTTCGTCGTCGGCAACCGCCTGCTGCTGACTCTGGGCATCCTGATGGGCGTCTGGCAGATGTGCCACTACGCGGCGCTGACGGTGCAGATCCTGTTCGCGACGCGCACCCTGGGCCTGGGCGAACACGCCATCGGCCTGTGCTACATGGGCATGGGTTTCGGCACCATCAGCGGCAGCGTGCTGGGCCGCCGCGTCAGCCACCGCATCGGCCCCGGGCCTTGCCTGGTCGTCGGCTACGCCATCAGCGGCGCCGGCTGGCTGCTGCTGGCCGTGGCGCCGGCCAACGCCTGGGGCGTGGCGGCTTTCGCAGCCATGCTGATGCTCTTCACCACCGGCGCGGTCTTCATCTTCATCAACTTCCTGGCGCTGCGCCAGGCGGTGACGCCCGAACCGCTGCTCGGCCGCATGACCAGCACCATGCGCTGGCTGACGCTGCTGGCCGCCGCACCCGGCGCGCTGTTCGGCGGCTGGCTCGGTGAACATCTCGGCCTGCGCGCCGCGCTGGGCTTTGCCGGTGGCGTGTCGGTGCTGCTGGTGATCGTCGCCTGGCAGCTGCCGCTGATCCGCAACCTGAAGCGCCTGCCCGAGCCCGAACGTGAATCGGAATGGCTGGGGCTCGAAGCCGACGTGCGGCCGGTGGGCTGAGGCCGGGCTGCCAGGCCCTTCGTGAGGCGTGCAGGTCCTTCCGGACCCGCACGTCCACACTCAGTCGTACAGGCCGACAGCGCCTGGCGAAAACCGGTCCACGGCGTCGGTGATGATGCCGTCGATGCCCAGGCTCAACAGCCGCTGCGCCTCGGCCGGGTCGTTGACCGTGTAGCACAGGCCGCGCAGGCCGGCGCCGTGCAGGCGCTCGATCAGCGCCGCGTCCATCAGCCGGTAGTTCGTCACCACGGCCACGCAGCCCAGCGCCTGGGCCATCTCCCACCAGCCCGGCCACAGCGTGTCGAGCAGCAGCGCACGCGGAATCTGCGGCGCGGTCTCGCGCGCACCCTGCAGCGCTTCGGGGCGGAAGCTGCTGAACAGCAGCAGCGGCTCAGGGCTGTCCCACAGCTGCAGGCAGGCCCGGCCCACGGCGGCGCCGGTGGCTTGTTCCTGGCCGGGTGTGGGCTTGATCTCGATGTTCAGCGCGAAGCCGTTGCGCTGCACATAGCGCGCAATCAGCGCCAGGCTGGGGATGGGCTCGCCGGCGAAGCCGCGGCTGTGCCAGCCGCCAGCGTCGGTGCGCGACAGCTCGGCCCAGTCCTGCAGCCCGGCCACGCCGCGTGCCGGCGTCGTGCGGTCCAGCTGGCTGTCGTGCAGCAGGAAGGGCACGCCGTCGGCGCTGAGCTTGACGTCGCACTCGAAGGCGCGGTAACCGTGCGACGCACCGACGCGGAAGGCCGCCAGCGTGTTCTCGGGCGCCAGCTTGCCAGCGCCGCGGTGGGCGATCCACAGCGGCAGCGGCCAGGGCTCGTGCCGGCTCATGCCCGCTGCCCCGTGCGGCTGTCGAACCAGTGCAGGTGCTCGGGCTTGACGCGCAGTCGCACCGTGTCGCCGGGCTTGGGCGGGGCCAGCGTGGCCTCGATGCGCAGCGTGAACGCGGCGCCGCCGAGCCGGCCGTAGACCAGGCGCTCGGCGCCCAGCATCTCCAGCATCTCGACCTGCAGCGCCCAGGGGCCGTCGGCGTCCAGCGTGGCGTGTTCCGGCCGCACGCCCAGCGTCAAGGCGCCCTGGCGCGGCGCGGCGGCCGGCAGCGGCAGGCGCTGCTCGCCCAGCCGCACGCTCAGGCCGTCGACCTCGCCCGGCATCAGGTTCATCGGCGGGCTGCCGATGAAACTGGCGACGAAGGTCGTGGCCGGCTGGCCGTAGACCTGCTCGGGCGTGCCGATCTGCTCGATGCGGCCGGCGTTCATCACGATCATGCGTTGCGCCAGCGTCATCGCCTCGACCTGGTCGTGGGTGACGAAGAGCGAGGTCACGCCCAGCTCGGCGTGCAGCTTCTGGATCTCCAGCCGCGTCGCGGCGCGCAGCTTGGCGTCGAGGTTGCTCAGCGGCTCGTCGAACAGGAACACCTGCGGCTGGCGGACGATCGCGCGGCCCATCGCGACGCGCTGGCGCTGGCCGCCCGACAACTCGCGCGGCTTGCGCTGCAGCAGCGCGCCGAGTTCCAGGATCTTCGCCGCCTTCTGCACCCGCGCCTCGATCTCGGCCTTCGGCAGCTTGGCGATCTTCAGCCCATAGGCCATGTTCTCGAAGACGCTCATGTGCGGGTAGAGCGCGTAGTTCTGGAAGACCATCGCGATGTCGCGCTCGGCCGGCTCCAGCCGGTTGACGACGCGCCCGCC
Organism: Betaproteobacteria bacterium; assembly: GCA_947453725.1. GTDB lineage: Bacteria > Pseudomonadota > Gammaproteobacteria > Burkholderiales > Burkholderiaceae_C > Rubrivivax. The sequence goes on from CANGHH010000001.1 coordinate 139,302, forward strand.
GATGGCGATCTCGCCGCCCGTGATGACTTCCAGGCCCGCCACCATGCGCAGCAGCGTGCTCTTGCCGCAGCCGCTGGGGCCGACGATGACGATGAACTCGCCGTCGGCGATCTCGGCGCTGACGCCGTGGATGACCTGGTTCGCTTTCGGCCCGAAGCCGTAGCGCTTCTCGACCTGGCGGAGTGCTATCGCGCCCATCTTGGCGCCCCTGTCGTCTGCTTCATTTCTCTGTGTCCACGAGGCCCTTGACGAACCACTTCTGCATCAGCATCACGACCAGCGCGGGCGGCAGCATCGCCAGCATCGCGGTGGCCATCACCAGGTTCCATTGCTGGGCCGCGTCACCGCCGGAAATCATCCGCTTGATGCCGATGACCACCGGGTACATGTCCTCGTTGGTCGTCACCAGCAGCGGCCACAGGTACTGGTTCCAGCCGTAGATGAACTGGATCACGAACAGCGCCGCGATGCTGGTCGACGACAGCGGCACCAGGATGTCCTTGAAGAAGCGCATCGGCCCGGCGCCGTCGACGCGCGCGGCTTCGACCAGTTCGTCGGGCACGGTCATGAAGAACTGGCGGAACAGGAAGGTGGCGGTGGCCGAGGCGATCAGCGGCACCGTCAGGCCCGCGTAGCTGTTCAGCAGGTGCAGGTCGGCGACCACCTTGTAGGTCGGGAAGATGCGCACTTCCACCGGCAGCATCAGCGTGACGAAGATGGCCCAGAAGAAGAACATCCGGAAGCGGAAACGGAAGTAGACGAGGGCGAAGGCCGACAACAGGCTGATCGCGATCTTGCCGCCGCTGATGACCAGCGCCGACACCAGGCTGACCCACATCATCCGGCCCACCGGCGCGCTCGAACCCGGGCCGTGGCCGGTGCCGCTGAGCACCGCCGTGTAGTTGCGCCAGAACTCGGCCCCGGGCAGCAGCGGCATCGGCACCTGCACGATGGCCTGCGCGGTGTGCGTCGAGGCGATGAAGGTGATGTAGACCGGCAGCGCCACGCACAGCACGCCGGCGATCAGCACGGCGTGCGACAGCAGCGTCAGCCAGCGGCGGTTTTCAACCATGACGGCCCGCCATCAGTAGTTCACCTGCTTCTCGACGAAGCGAAACTGCAGCACGGTGAGGCCGACCACGATGACCATCAGCACCACGCTCTGCGCCGCCGAGCCGCCGAGGTCCAGCGCCTTGAAGCCGTCGTAATAGACCTTGTAGACCAGCACCGAGGTCTCCTTGCCCGGGCCGCCTTCGGTGGCTGCGTCGATGATGCCGAAGGTGTCGAAGAAGGCGTAGACCATGTTGATCACCAACAGGAAGAAGGTCGTCGGCGACAGCAGCGGGAAGACGATGGTCCAGAAGCGCCGCCAGGGTTTCGCGCCGTCGATGGCGGCGGCTTCCAGCAGCGACTTCGGGATCGACTGCAGCCCGGCCAGGAAGAACAGGAAGTTGTAGGAGATCTGCTTCCAGACGGCGGCCATCACGATCAGCGCCATCGCATGGTTGCCGTTCAGCAGGTGGTTCCATTCGAAGCCGGCCTTGCGCAGCGCGTGGGACACCACGCCGATGCTGGGCGCGAACATGAACAGCCACAGCACGCCGGCCACCGCCGGCGCCACGGCGTAAGGCCAGATCAGCAGCGTCTTGTAGGCCAGCGCGCCCTTCACGACGCGGTCGGCCATCACCGCCAGCAGCAGCGAGATGGCCAGCCCGAACACCGCCACCAGCACCGAGAAAACGGCCGTGGTCTTGAACGAAGCGAGGTAGCTGGGGTCGGCGAACAGGGCCCTGAAGTTCTCGAGGCCGACCCATTCGGTGCTGGTGCCGAAGGCGTCCTGCTGCTGCAGCGACTGCAGCAGCGTTTCCCAGGCCGGCCAGAAGAAGAACACGCCGATGATCGCCACCTGGGGGGCCATCAGCACCCAGGGCAGCCAGGCCGAGCGGAAGACGACGCGCTTCTCAGTGGCCATGATCGATAAGCTCAGTCGGCTGCGAGACGCAGCCGCCGTTCGCCAGGCATTCGTCAGTCCGCAGGGACTGACTCATGTCCGGGCTCACCCCTTGTTGGTTTTTTGGAACTTCTCCAACTGCTCGTTGCCGCGCTTCACGGCTTCATCCAGCCCTTCCTTGGCGGTTTTCTTCCCGCCCCAGACCTGTTCCAGCTCCTCGTCGACGATGGTGCGGATCTGCACGAAGTTGCCCAGGCGGATGCCGCGCGTCTTGTCGGTGGCCTTGCGGATCATCTGGTTGGGCGCCACGTCGGTGCCCGGGAACTTCTTGTAGAAGCCGCTGTTGTCGGTCAGCTTGAAGGCTGCCGTGGTGATCGGCAGGTAGCCGGTGCGCTGGTGGCTGGCGGCCTGCACCTCGGGGCTGCTGAGGTAGTTGAAGAAGGCGGCCACGCCCTTGTATTCGGCCGGCTTGTGGCCCGCCATCACCCACAGGCTGGCGCCGCCGATGACGGTGTTCTGTGGCGCGCCGGGCACGTCGGGGTAGTAGGGCAGGGGCGCCATGCCGTAGGCGAACTTGGCATTCGCCTTGACGCTGCCGTACAGGCCCGAACTGCCGGTGTACATCGCGCACTCGCCGCTGGGGAAAGTGGCGTCCGGCGTGTTGTTGCGGCCCTTGTAGACGAAGAGGCCGCTCTTGGCCATGTTGGCCAGGTTCTCGATGTGGCGCACGTGCAGCGGCGTGTTGAAGGCCAGCCGCGTGTCCAGGCCGCCGAAGCCGTTGCGCTTGGTCGCGAATTCGACGTTGTGCCAGGCGCTGAAGCTTTCCAGCTGGGTCCAGCTCTGCCAGCCGGTGGTGAAGGGGCACTTGTGGCCGCTGGCCTTCAGCTTGGCCGCGGCCAGCGCCACTTCGGGCCAGGTGCTGGGCGCCTTCTCGGGGTCGATGCCGGCGGCCTTGAAGGCGTCCTTGTTGTAATAGAAGATCGTCGTGCTGCTGTTGAAGGGCATGCTCAGCATCTGGCCGTTCGGCGCCGTGTAGTAGCCGGCCACCGCACTGACATAGGCCGTCGGGTCGAAGGGCAGGCCCGATTCCTTCATCACCTCGCCGACCGGCTTGATCGCGCCCTTGCTGGCCATCATCGTCGCGGTGCCGACCTCGAAGACCTGCAGCACCGCCGGGCTGGTGCCCGAGCGGAACGCGGCGATGGCCGCGGTCATCGATTCCGGGTAGCTGCCCTTGTAGGTCGGCACGATCTTGTAGTCGGTCTGGCTGGCGTTGAAGTTCTTCGCCAGGTCGCCGACCCATTCACCCAGAGCGCCGCTCATCGAGTGCCACCATTGCACTTCGACTTCGGCGTGGGCGGCGGTGGGGCAGGCGGCCAGCGCCAGGGCGGCGGCCGAAGCCAGGATGTGCAAGCGGGTGGACAGTTTCATCGGGGGGGTCTCCGTGGGCCTTTGTCGAGGCCGTTCGCAAGGCAATCAGGGGCCAACAGGACGAGTCTGGCCGGCCTTTGTGACAATCGGGGTTCTGTCATGGATGGCGCCGGCGCGGCAACGGGGGTATACCCGCCGGCGGGGCCAGCCCGCCATTGTCACCTTCGTCCGAGCGCCACCTGCCAGCCATGAATGCACCGTTGCCGATCACCGCACCCCTGATGGCCGCCGTTGCGCCGCCGGACAGCGCCAAGCGCCTGCGCGAAATTCCCTACAACTACACCTCGTTCAGCGACCGCGAGATCGTCATCCGCCTGCTGGGCGAGCGGGCCTGGGAGATCCTCAGCCTGCTGCGCCAGGAACGCCAGACCGGTCGCAGCGCGCGCATGCTCTACGAGGTGCTGGGCGACATCTGGGTGGTCCAGCGCAACCCCTACCTGGAAGACGACCTGCTCGACAACCCCAAGCGGCGGCAGATGCTGATCACCGCGCTGCAGCACCGGCTGGCCGAGGTCAGCAAGCGACGCAACGCGGCCGAAGACGCGCAGCGCGACGCCCTGGTCGGCGAATTGCTGGCGGCGGCCAGCGCCGCCGTCGAGGCTTTCGCCGCGCGCTTCCGCGCCGTCTGGGACTTGCGCAAGGCCGCGCGCCGCGTGCTCGGCCGCCACACCGCGGCCGACAACCTCAAGTTCGACGGCCTGAGCCGCGTCAGCCACGTCACCGACGCCACCGACTGGCGCGTCGAATACCCCTTCGTCGTGCTGACCCCCGACAGCGAGGCCGAGATGGCCGCGCTGGTGGCCGGCTGCATCGAACTCGGCCTGACCATCGTCCCGCGCGGCGGCGGCACTGGCTACACCGGCGGTGTCGTGCCGCTGACCTGGAAGAGCGCGGTCATCAACACCGAGAAGCTCGAGGCGATGGGCGCGGTCGAGATGCGGCTGCTGCCGGGCCTGAGCCAGCCGGTGGCCACCATCACCAGCGAAGCCGGCGTCGTCACCCAGCGCGTCACCGACGCGGCCGAGAAGGCCGGCTTCGTCTTCGCGGTCGACCCGACCTCGGCCGAAGCCAGTTGCATCGGCGGCAACATCGCGATGAACGCCGGCGGCAAGAAGGCCGTGCTGTGGGGCACCGCGCTGGACAACCTGGCTTCGTGGCGCATGGTCACGCCCGACGCCAAGTGGCTGGAAGTCACGCGGCTGGACCACAACCTGGGCAAGATCCACGACGTGGCGGTGGCCCGCTTCGAGCTGAAGTATTTCGACGCCAGCGGCAAGAAGCTGGAACGCACCGAACAGCTCGACATCCCCGGCCGCGTCTTCCGCAAGGAAGGCCTGGGCAAGGACGTCACCGACAAGTTCCTGGCCGGTCTGCCGGGCGTCCAGAAGGAAGGCTGCGACGGCCTGATCACCAGTGCGCGCTGGGTGCTGCACCGCATGCCGGCGCACATGCGCACGGTCTGCCTGGAATTCTTCGGCAACCCGAAGGACGCGGTGCCCAGCATCGTCGAGATCAAGGACTACCTGTTCGGTCTGAAAGAGCAGGGTGTGCTGCTGGCCGGCCTGGAACACCTGGACGACCGCTACCTGCGCGCCGTCGGCTACGCCACCAAGAGCAAGCGGGCGATGTCGACCCTCGGCGGTTCATCGGGACAAGGCCTGCCCAAGATGGTGCTGCTCGGCGACATCGTCGGCGACGACGAGAACGCCGTCGCGCGCGCCACCAGCGAGGTCGTGCGCATCGCCAATTCGCGCGGTGGCGAAGGCTTCATCGCGGTCAGTGCCGACGCGCGCAAGAAGTTCTGGCTCGACCGCAAGCGCACCGCGGCCATCGCCAAGCACACCAATGCCTTCAAGGTGAACGAGGACGTCGTGATCCCGTTGCCGCGGATGGGCGAGTACACCGAAGGCATCGAGCGCATCAACGTCGAACTCAGCCTGCGCAACAAGCTGGAACTGGTCGACGCGCTGCAGGCCTTCTTCGAGAAGGGCCAGCTGCCGCTGGGCAAGAGCGACGACGCCGGAGACATCCCCAGCGCCGAACTGCTGGAAGACCGCGTGCAGCAGGCGCTGGCCCTGCTGGCCGAGGTGCGCGCGCAGTGGCAGCACTGGCTGACGAACCTCGACGTGGTGCAGGCCGGTGCCTCGGGAACCAACGACGGCAGCGGCGAAACCTGCTTCGCGATGCTGCAGGACTGGCGCTGGCGCGCGTCGTGGAAGACGCAGATCCTGAAGCCGCTGCAAGGCCTGTTCGCCGGCGCCGCTTTCGCGCCGCTGCTGGCCGAATGCAAGCGCATCCACCAGGGCGTGCTGCGCGGCCGCGTCTGGGCGGCGCTGCACATGCACGCCGGCGACGGCAATGTGCACACCAACATCCCCGTCAACAGCGACAACTACGCGATGCTGCAGACGGCCCACGAAGCCGTGTCGCGGATCATGGTGCTGGCCCGCCAGCTCGGCGGCGTCATCAGTGGCGAGCACGGCATCGGCATCACCAAGCTGGAATTCGTCACCGACGAGGAACTGCAGGCCTTCGCCGACTACAAGCAGCGCATCGACCCCGAAGGCCGCTTCAACAAGGGCAAGCTGCTGCGCGGCGCCGCCAGCGACAGCCGCGCGGCCGACCTCAGCGCGGCCTACACGCCCAGCTTCGGCCTGATGGGGCACGAGTCGCTGATCATGCAGCAGAGCGACATCGGCGCCATCAGCACCAGCATCAAGGACTGCCTGCGCTGCGGCAAGTGCAAGCCGGTCTGCGCCACCCACGTGCCGCGCGCCAACCTGCTGTACAGCCCGCGCAACAAGATCCTGGCCACCTCGCTGCTGGTCGAGGCCTTCCTCTACGAAGAACAGACGCGGCGCGGCATCAGCGTCAAGCATTGGGAAGACTTCGAGGACGTCGCCGACCACTGCACCGTCTGCCACAAGTGCGAGAGCCCTTGCCCGGTCAACATCGACTTCGGCGATGTCACGATGGCCATGCGCAACCTGCTGCGCAAGATGGGCAAGAAGAGCTTCCGCCCGGGCAACGCGGCGGCCATGCTGTTCCTCAACGCCACCAGCCCGCAGACCATCAAGCTGATGCGGCTGGGCATGGTCGACATCGGCTTCAAGGTGCAGCGCTTCCTGAACGGCCTGCTGAAGCCGGCGGCGCGCCAGCAGACCGGCAGCCCGCCGGCCACGCTGGGCCGCGCGCCGATCAAGGAACAGGTCATCCACTTCATCAACAAGAAGATGCCCGGCGGCCTGCCCAAGAAGACCGCGCGCGCGCTGCTCGACATCGAGGACAAGGACTACGTCCCGATCATCCGCAACCCGGCGCGCACCACCGCCGACACCGAAGCCGTCTTCTACTTCCCGGGCTGCGGTTCCGAGCGCCTGTTCAGCCAGGTCGGCCTGGCCACCCAGGCCATGCTGTGGCAGGCCGGCGTGCAGACCGTGTTGCCGCCGGGCTACCTGTGCTGCGGCTACCCGCAGCGCGGCAGCGGCCAGGCCGACAAGGCCGAGAAGATCATCACCGACAACCGGGTGCTCTTCCACCGCGTCGCCAACACGCTGAACTACCTGGACATCAAGACCGTGGTGGTGTCTTGCGGCACCTGCTACGACCAGCTGCAGGGCTACCGCTTCGAGGACATCTTCCCCGGCTGCCGCATCGTCGACATCCACGAATACCTGCTCGAGAAAGGCATCCAGCTCGACGCCACGCACACCGCCGGCTACCTGTACCACGACCCCTGCCACAGCCCGATGAAGCTGCAGGAGCCGATGAAGACCGTCAAGGCCCTGGTCGGCCCGAACGTGCTGAAGAACGAACGCTGCTGCGGCGAAAGCGGCACGCTGGGCGTGACGCGGCCCGACATCAGCACCCAGGTGCGCTTCCGCAAGGAAGAGGAGATCCGCTCGGGCGAAGCCGCACTGCGCCAGCTGATGGCGGCCACGCCCGACCTGAGCGCGGCGGCGCAGGCCAACGTCAAGATCCTGACCAGCTGCCCCAGTTGCCTGCAGGGCCTCAAGCGCTACGAGGACGACCTGAACAGCGGCCTGCTGGAAGCCGATTACATCGTGGTCGAGATGGCGCGCGTGATGCTGGGCGAGAACTGGCTGCCCGACTACGTGGCGCGGGCCAATGCCGGCGGCATCGAAAGGGTGCTGGTCTGATCGGCTGCCCAGGCACAGCGGCGGAAAAGCCGCCCTGGTTGCAGTTGGCGACACTTCAGGCGGCTGCAGACCCCCTGCTGACCCTAAAGTCGGGGGATGAGTGTTTTCCCGAGGTCTGCCAGACTGGCCTATCCGGAAATCCTGGAGAAGCCGATGTCCTTCCGCCACGCCGCCGTCATGCTCGTTCTCTTGCTCAGCGCCTGGGCGGCGATGGCCTGTGGTCCTGCTGAAGCCGATGAATGCCTGCCCGCCGACGAGCGCTACCGGTTGCTGCTGGCCGGTGTGGCCGCGGTCGGCTTCCTGGCCTTGCGCCGCCGCGACTGAGGGCCGGTCCCGCGCCGGGCCGGCGATACACTCGGCCGCCAGCTGTTCTCCCCTCCCAACGACTTCACCTTCTGCGAGCCCATGGCCGGTCTGAACCCCGATACCCCTCAGCCCACCGCACTGACCGTGCACCAGGCCTCGCGCACGCTGGAAATCGCCTTCGACGACGGCGCCCACTTCCACATTCCCTTCGAGCTGATGCGCGTCTACTCGCCGTCGGCCGAAGTGCAGGGCCACGGCCCGGGCCAGGAAGTGCTGCAGACCGGCAAGCGCGGCGTCGGTATCGTCGACCTCGCGGCGGTCGGCCATTACGCGGTGCAGCCGGTGTTCACCGACGGCCACGAATCGGGCATCTTTTCCTGGGACCTGCTCTACCACCTGGGTGCCAGCCAGGCCGAGCTGTGGCAGCGCTACGAAGCGCGCCTGCAGGCGGCCGGCGTCGCCCGCGACGCGGCCATGCCGGCGGCCGGCGGCAGCGCCTGCAGCAGCCACTGAAAGGCGCCGCCATGGCACAAACGCATTTCGGCTACCAGACCGTCGAGGACGCCGAAAAGGCGCGCCGTGTGCGCGGCGTGTTCGACTCCGTCGCCAGCCGCTACGACGTCATGAACGACGTGCTGTCGATGGGCCTGCACCGCCTCTGGAAGGCCTACACCGTGGCCGTTGCCGCGGTGCAGCCGGGCATGAAGGTGCTGGACATCGCCGGCGGCACCGGCGACCTGGCGCGGGCTTTCGCCAAGAGCGCCGGGCCCAACGGGCGCGTGGTGCTGACCGACATCAACGAAGCCATGCTGCGCGTCGGCCGCGACCGCCTGCTCGACGGCGGTCTGGTGCTGCCCACGGCGGCCTGCGACGCCGAACGCTTGCCGTTCGCCGACGGCGCCTTCGACCTGGTCAGCGTCGCCTTCGGGCTGCGCAACATGACGCACAAGGATGCCGCGCTGACCGAGATGTGCCGCGTGCTCCGCCCCGGCGGCCGCCTGCTGGTGCTGGAGTTTTCCAAGCCCGCGCCGCTGCTGCAGAAGCCTTACGACTGGTATTCCTTCACCTTGATGCCGCTGCTCGGCCAGCTCATCGCCAAGGACGGCGACAGCTACCGCTACCTGGCCGAGAGCATCCGCATGCACCCCGACCAGGCCACGCTGAAGGCCATGATGCAGTCGGCCGGTTTCCGCCATGTCGACGTCCACCGCCTGGCCGGCGGCATCGTCGCGCTGCACGCCGGCGTGAAGTGCTGACTTGAGCGGCCGGCCGCTACCGGCCCTGGACCCAGCCGGCATCGGCAGCGCTGCGGCGCGCACAAGACGGCCGCAAACATGAATTACTGCCTCTGAGGCCAATTGTGTCGAGGGGTGTCTAACGGCCAACTGTGCTGGGCGACCGCTACACTCGTTTCGCTTGACGGCGGGTTGCAGACCCTGCCGTCAGGCCCCTCCCAAGGCAGCTTCCGGCTGCCTTTTTGATGGGGCCGGATGTGACCACCACAAGGACAGTGACCATGCACTTGAAGAAGAACTCGACCCCGTTTGCGGCCCGCAGCTGGCTGCCGCTGGCAGCGCTGGCCGCCGCGCTGGTGTTGGCGGGCTGTGGCGACAAGAAGGACAAGGCCGCCAGCCAGACCGCGGTCAAGGTCAACAAGGACGAGATCACCGTCCACCAGATCAACTTCGTGCTGCAGCAGCAGCGCGGCCTGCGGCCCGAGCAGGCCGATGCTGCCAGCCGGCAGATCCTGGAGCGTCTGATCGACCAGCAGCTGGCCTTGCAGAAGGGCGACGACATGAAGCTGGACCGCGACCCGCGCGTGGTGCAGCAGCTCGAAGCCGCGCGCCGCGAGATCCTCTCGCGCGCCTACGCCGAGAAGATCGGTGAAGCCGCGGCCAAGCCCACGCCGGCCGAGATCAAGAAGTACTACGACGAGAAGCCGGCGCTGTTCAGCGAACGCCGCGTCTACAACATCCAGGAAGTGGCCATCGAGGCCAAGCCTGATCGCTACAACGAATTGCGCGAAAAGCTGTCGGGCAGCAAGGACATCAACGGCTTCTTCGAATACCTGAAGGCCAACGACATCCGCTTCGCCGTGAACCAGGCCGTGCGCACCGCGGAACAGTTGCCGCTGACCAGCCTGGAAGCTTTCGCCAAGATGAAAGACGGCCAGGCCATGATGATGCCGTCGCAGAACGGCCTGCAGGTGGTGCTGCTGGCCGGTTCGCGCAGCCAGCCCGTCACCGAAGAACAGGCCCGCCCGGCGATCGAGCAGTACCTGCTGAACGACCGCAAGCGCAAGGTCGTCGAAGACGACCTGAAGGCGCTGCGCGCCGCGGCCAAGATCGAATACGTCGGCAAGTTCGCCGAGGCCGCCGCTTCTGCGGCAGCGCCGGCCGCGCCGGCAGCCAGCGCGGCGCCTGCGGCCAGTGCGGGTGCGCTGGGCGCCACCGACATCAGCAAGGGCATGGGTCTCAAATGAGGGCCACCAAGGCGGCTTTCCTGGGCGCCGCCCTGGCGGCAGCCCTGCTGCTGGGCGGCGGTGATCCGGCGCAGGCGCAGGCGGCCGCAGCGGCCACGACTGCCGGCGTGCCGAATGAATACAAGCTGGGTTCGGGCGACGTCGTCCGCATCACCGTGTTCCAGAACCCGGACTTGACGCTGGAAGGCCGCGTGTCCGAAGCCGGCGTCGTGTCCTACCCCTTGCTCGGCAGCGTGCGCCTGGGTGGCCTGAGCGCGACCGCAGCCGAAAAACTGATTGCCGACGGCCTGCGAAAAGGCAACTTCGTCAAGCAGCCGCAGGTGTCCCTGGTGGTGATGCAGGTGCGCGGCAGCCAGGCCAGCGTGCTGGGCCAGGTCAACCGCCCGGGCCGCTACCCGATCGAAGTCGCCGACATGCGGCTGACTGAACTGCTGGCTACTGCGGGCGGCATTGCAGCCAGTGGCACCGACATCGTCGTGCTCACGGGTCTGCGCGACGGCAAGGCTTTCCGCCATGAGGTGGACCTGCCGACGCTGTTCGCCGAGGGCGGCGCTGCCAAGGACATCGTGGTGCTCAATGGCGACACGGTTTTCATCGACCGTCAGCCCCTGGTCTACATCTACGGCGAAGTGCAGCGCCCCGGGCCCATGCGCCTGGAACGCGGCATGACGCTGCTGCAGGTGCTGGCCAGCGGTGGCGGCCTGACGCTGCGCGGCACCGAGAAGGGTATCCGGGTGAACCGCAAAGCGCCCGACGGCAGCATCAGCACGGTTGCGCCGGGACTCACCGACAAGCTGCAAGAAGGCGACGTGGTGTTTGTGCGCGAGAGCCTGTTTTGACGGCGAGTCTGACTAGCCCGCTGGTGATGAACGGCCACTCGATGTTGTGCTTCCGGAGAGCCATCCCATGACTTTTGGTCAATTTCTATCCATCCTTCGCGCCCGCTGGCGGGTTGCGATCACCGTGCTGTTGTTGACAGTCGGGCTGGTTGTCGGCGTCAGTTTTTTGCTGCCCAAGCAGTACAAGGCGGTTGCCAGCGTCGTCGTCGACTTCAAGCCCGATCCGGTTTCTGCCACCCTGAACTTTGGCGGGCCGGCCCTGGGTTTCATGGCCACGCAGGTGGACATCATCCAGAGCGAGCGCGTGGCCTTGCGGGTGGTACGCAACCTCAAGCTTGCAGAGAACCCCCAAGTGCGGACGCAATGGCAGGACGAGACGGGCGGCACCGGTTCGATAGAGTCGTGGGTGGCTGGAAGCTTCCAGAAAAACATGGATGTCGTTCCTTCGCGCGAAAGCAACGTCATCCAGGTCAGCTACAAGTCGCCTGATCCGCGCTTTGCCGCGGCCTTGGCCAATGCTTTCGTTCAAGCCTATATCGACACCACGCTCGAACTGCGCGTCGACCCTGCCAAACAATACTCGAGCTTTTTCCAGACCCGATCGAAAGAGTCGCGCGAAGTCCTGGAAGTGGCGCAGGGCAAGTTGAGCTCATTTCAAAAGGAAAACGGGATCATTGCATCCGATGAGCGGCTGGATATCGAGAATTCGCGGCTCAACGAACTCTCGACCCAGATGACTGCCTTGCAGGCCGTATCTGCCGAGTCGGCCAGTCGCCAGCAGCAGGCCCAGGGGGTTCAGGGCGATCGATTGCAGGAGGTGCTCAGTAACGGCCTGATATCGGCAATCAAGTCGGATGTCAGCCGCGCTGAGGCGCAATTGAAAGGTCTTTCCGAACGCTACGGTGATGCACACCCGTCGGTGATCGAGGCCAAAGCCAACCTGACCGAATTGCGCACCCGGCTCGATCTCGAAATCAAGAAGATCGCCAGCAGCGTGGGCTTGAACAACAACATCAACAAGCAGCGCGAAGCGGATGTGCGGTCCGCGCTGGAGTCGCAACGGGCCAAGGTTCTCAAGCTCAAGGCCGTTCGGGACGAGGGCGTGCTGTTGATGCGGGATGTCGAAAATGCCCAGCGCGCCTATGACGCTGTGCTCCAGCGCTACACGCAGACCAGTCTGGAAAGCCAGACGACCCAAAGCAACGTCAACGCGCTGACTCAAGCGGTCGCGCCGACGGAGCCTGCCTCACCCCGGCTGCTCTTGAATACCCTGCTTGCGCTCTTTGGCGGCACCGTGCTGGCTCTCGCAGCGGCACTCGGGCTTGAACTGATGGACCGCCGGGTGCGAAGTGCAGAGGACATCCTGACGGTCCTCGATCTGCCTGTCATCGGCGTACTGCTCAAGCCGGGTACCGCCAAGGCATCCGGCGATGAAAATGGTTCGCTCATGCAGCAGCGTCTGCTCGCTCCGATTCCTCAGTCTGGCAAGGCGGCGTGATGGCCAAGTTTCGAGAAAACTCCCCTGACAACAGCGTCGTCGAAGAATCTTCAGCCGTCTGGCCTGCGCCGGCGTCAGCGCCTGTGCGCGAACCCGGTACCGATGGCCCGGTGCATGACCGCAGCATCGGCGACATCCTTGCCGAGTTGCGCAACCTTGCCGCCGACCAGGTCGAGAAGATCCTGGCCTATCAGCGCGACAACGGCGTGCGCTTTGGTGAGGCGGCCGTCGTGTTGGGCTTTGCCACCAAGGCGGATGTGCTCTTCGCGCTGTCGCAGCAGTTCCATTACCCCTACGCGCCCGAAGAAAATCGCAGCGTCAGCCCTGAACTGGTCACGCTACACGAGCCTTTCTCGCTCCGTGCCGAGAGTTTCCGGGCCTTGCGCAGCCAGTTGATGATGCGTGTGTTCGTCGCGAACGGCCCGCGCCATGCGGTGGCTGTGATCAGCCCTGACAGCGGCGATGGCAAAACCTACTCGGCCGCCAACCTCGCTGCGACGCTCGCCCAGCTCGGTGGCCGTACCTTGCTGGTGGATGCCGATATGCGCAGCCCGCGCATTCACGAGGTTTTCAATCTGAGCAACCAGACCGGTCTGTCCAGCATCCTCTCCGGTCGCGCCGACAAGCAGGTCATCCAGCAGGTACCAGGCATCCCGAGCCTCTTCGTCCTTCCTGTCGGCACGATCCCGCCGAACCCGCTGGAATTGGTCGAACGGCCGGCCTTCGGTCTGCTGATGAGCGAACTGGCTTCGAAATTCGACCACGTGATTGTCGACACGCCCGCCTCGGCGCTGGGTGCCGACGCGATGGTCATCACGGCGCGCTGTGGTCTCGGGCTGCTGATTGCGCGCAAGAACGCCAGCCGCGTCAACGCACTGCAGGAACTGGTCGCTGGTGTCGGCGCCGGCAATGCCAGCATCGCCGGCGTCGTGGTCAACGAGCACTGAAGACCGCCAGCGCGACATGGGTTCAGAGGTGTTGAAGCGCCGGTCGGGTCCGGCGCCCTGGCTGCCGCAGGGTGTCGATCTGGTCACCGCCGGCATGCTGCTGGTCGGTTGGCTGGCACTTTACGCAGAAACCTACCTGCGCTTGTCGCGCACCGTCTGGGCCGGCGACGAGCAGGGTCATGGCCCCATCATCATGGCGGTCTGCCTGTGGTTGCTGTGGCAGCGGCGCGAGCCACTGATCACCATGCCTTCAGAGCCCGCCCGGGTCGCCGGCGGGTTGTCCCTGCTCCTGGCCATGTTCATGTTCGTGGTGGGGCGTTCGCAGGCAGTTTGGCTGCTCGAAGCCGGGTCGCAGATTCCGCTGCTGATGGCGATGCTCTTGCTGCTGAAGGGCTGGCGGGCGGTTCAGCTCTGCCTGTTCCCGCTGTTCTTCATGATCTTCATGATCCCGCTACCGGCCACCTGGGTGGCCACGGTGACGACGCCGTTGAAGTCCGCCGTATCGGCGGTCGCGTCGAATCTGCTTTATCAGATCGGCTACCCAGTCGGCCGCAGCGGCGTCGTCATGACGGTCGGGCCCTATCAATTGCTGGTTGCGGATGCTTGCGCCGGCCTGAATTCCATGTTCACGCTGGAAGCGCTGGGTCTGCTGTATCTGCAACTGATGAATTACCGATCCGTGCCGCGCAACATTTTCCTCGCCATCGTCGTCGTGCCGGTGTCTTTTGCCGCCAACGTGATACGGGTGATGATTCTGGTCCTCGTCACTTACCACTTCGGCGACGAGGCGGGCCAGGGTTTCGTGCACGGTTTCGCCGGTATGGTGCTCTTCCTCGTGGCCTTGTTGATGATCCTGTCCATCGATTCGGGCCTGAGCGCTCTGCTGCGTTGGCGGAATCGGACATGAGCAGCCGCCGCACGGCATTGGGGCTGATGCTGAGCATGGTGGGGTCGTCCGTGCTGGCCGCTTGGGCGCGGCCGTCGATCCTGGAATCCGACAGCCGGCGCGGCATGAAGCTGGACAAGATCATTCCCGAAGCCTTCGGCGCCTGGACGCTGGACCGCAATATGCCGGTCATCGTGCCCCCGCCCGACCAGCAGGCGCTGCTGAGCAAGATCTACAACCAGACGCTGGCCCGCACCTATGTGAACGAAAAGGGCTACCGGGTCATGTTGGCGCTGGCCTATGGCGGCGACCAGTCTGACGGGCTCAATGTCCATCTGCCCGAAGTCTGCTACGTCGGCCAGGGCTTCAAGCTCGAATCGGCGCGCGACGGACAGATGAATATCGGCGGACTGCAAATTCCCGTGCGCAGGCTCGTCACCACCATGGGCCCGCGCTACGAACCCATCACCTACTGGGTGACTCACGGCAACGAAGCCACGATCTCGTCCTGGCGCCGGCGCGAAGTGAGCCTCCGTTACGGGCTGCAGCGCCGCATCCCCGACGGTATCCTGGTTCGCGCATCGTCGATAGACCGTTCGGAGGGGCAGGCCTACGACAGGCAGGCCCAGTTTCTTGCGGACTTGGCTGCTGCAATGAATCCGGTTGACCGCGAATTGCTGATTGGCACCGTCTCGCTGGTGCAGCCGCGGTGAACGGCTGCACGCCCGATGGCTTCCGCGGCCATTTGCTGATCGCGCGGCCGCTGCAAGACCTGCCAACATGCGCCTGCTGAGCAATTCGGTCTGGAACTTCGCCGGCGGCGTGGTGCCCACCATCGCCGCGCTGCTGACGGTGCCCATCGTGGTCTCGCGGCTGGGCGCTTCGCAGTACGGCACGCTGACCTTGCTGACCTCCATCGTCGGCTATTTCGCGCTGCTGGACATCAATGCCTCGGCGGGCGCGTTGAAATATCTGGCCGAATACAACGCCCGCCGGGATCACTTGCGCACGCGGCAACTGTTCAGCCTGGGCCTGGCCATCTACCTGTTGGTCGGCGGTGTCGGCGGCGTGGCCATCGCGGTCTATGCCCGTGCGCTGGCGACTTCGGTTTTCAATGTGCCGCCAGGATTGCAAGACGAGGCCGTTCTGGCCTTGCGTTACGGCGGCCTCGCCTTCCTGTTTGCACAGGTCCAGACCTATCTGCTCAGCGTGCCGCAGTCGATGCAGCGCTTCGACGTCTCAGCCCGGACCGAGGGCATTTTCGGCAGCCTGACTTCGGTGTCCACCCTGGTGGTCGTGCTGCTGGGCGGTGGTCTGGTCGAGATCACGGCCACGCGAGCGGCCATCCTGGTGACCAATGTCGCGGTGCTGTCGGGCATCGTGCGCCAGCTCATTCCCGGCTTGCGGCCGGCCTGGCCCGGCCGCGATGTCACGCGCGGGCTGCTGACGTTCAGCCTGTTTGCTTACCTGTCGCGCTTTGCCTCGGTCAGCTATGCGAATGCCGACAAACTGCTGATCAGCGCCTACATCGACATGAAGTCGCTGGCCGTCTACACGGTGCCCTTCCTGCTGGCCAATCGGGCGTTTTCGCTGACCTACCGCTTTGGCCAGGTAATGATGCCCGAGGCCAGCCGCCTGAACGCCAGCGGGCAACTGGACCAGCTGCGCCGCACCTACCTGACCTCGGCGCGCTACTTGATGTTCCTGAACGCGGCCATTTCTTGCTTGCTGATCTTTTTCGGGCGCGAACTGCTTTTCTATTGGGCGGGCCCCACTTTCGGCCGCGAGGCCACCGTGATCCTGGCCCTGGTCGCGACGGCCGTCCTTTTCGATTCCTACACCAACCTGCCTTCTCTGGTGAACGATGGCCTGGGTGCGCCGGCCAACACCGGCATCTTCGCCTTCCTGCGCGCGCTGCTCGGGCTGGGCGCGGCCTGGATCGGTGTGCATGTCGGCGGCATTCAAGGCGTGGCCTGGGCGCAATTGGGGATGTCTGTTGTCATGGGGCTGGCCTTTCTGGCCTGGGTGCACGGGCGTGTGGTGCCCGCAACGCTGACTGAATTTCTGCGCGCCGGGGTGGTGCCGGGTCTGCTGCCGATGGCCGCGGCCCTGGCTTGCACGGCGCTGTTCGCCAGCCACGATCCACTGCCGCTGGCGTGGCTGCTGCCCTTGGCCGCAGCGCTGGTCCTGCTGCTGGCTGCCTATGCCTGGGCGGTGGTGATCGAGCCGCCGCACCGCGCCGCCCTGTGGTGGCGCCTGCGCGGGCGGCCGCTGGTCGCGCCGACCCTGGAGCCCTGAACCTTGCGCATCCTGCTTGTTACCGAGGACGTTCCGGCGTCCATGCTGGGCGGCGCCGGCCAGCACGCGGTGGTGCTGGGCAATGCACTCATCGACGCGGGCCATGAGGTACACCTGCTCGGCTACCGCAACCCGGCTGCAGCCGGCGAGGACAATGGCTTCAGGGGGCCTTTGCACCGCTTGATCGATTTCCGCGGTGCCCGCTGGCACGAAGATGCCTTCGGTGCCTTCCTGCCGATGGCGCGCCCGCACATGGCGCGCCGGCTGTGGCAGGCCATCAGCAGCCTGGCCGGGCCCTGGGATGTGGTGCATTACCACGGTCACAACCCCATCCTGGGCACCCTGGTGCCAGCGTCATGGAACTTCGTGCACACCCTGCATGACCAGGGCGCCGAATGCATCACCAAGACGCGCTTCAAGGTCGGCGAGGTGTGCCGCGAACGCGAGCCCGCGGCCTGCGCCGGCTGCGCCTGTGCGCAGCCCAACGCAGCGCAGCGCTGGCTGAGTGCGCAGGCGGTTCAGGGCCTGCGGCGCGCTTCGCTGGCGTCTTTCCAGCGCCACAAGGCGATTTTCGTGTCGGAATTTCTGCGGCAGCGTTTTTGTGATTTGCAGGACGTGGCTGCCAGCTCAATTCGAGCCGAAGTTCTGCACAACTTCATCGATCCGGGCCGTTTGCCGGCGACAAGCCGCGAATTTCAGCAGGAAGGCAGCAGTCGGATGACCGTTTTCGCATCCGGCCGCATCGACGCTTCCAAGGGCTTCGCACCCTGGCTGGATGCCATTCCAGACGCGGCATTGCAAACAATGCGCATCGTGATTGCCGGTGACGGTCCCGACCTGGCAGCGCTGCGGCAGCGTCACCAGGGGCGTGGCATCGAGTTCCTCGGTTGGTGCAGCAAGGCTCAAGTGCTGAGCCAGTTGCAGTCGGCTGACATCAGCGTCGTGCCGTCGGTGTGGGACGAGCCTTGCGCCACCACGGTGCTGGAAGCGCTGGCACTGGGCCGTACGGTTTTGGCCTTGCACCGGGGCGGCACGCCCGAATTGACGTCTTACGGCGAGCCTGGGCAGTTGTGCCTTTTCAACAGTTCGCAAGAACTCGCGGCGGCAACCGTTCTGGCGCGCCGTTGCATTTGGCCAGCCAACGCGCGCGCTGCTGTGCAATCGCGTCTGCCCCGTCTGCTGGCGGTCTATCGCGAAGGCCTGTCGGCCCGTCAAGTGCAGGAGGTGGCAGCATGAATCAAGTCCTTGGCTATGTGTTCGGCTATGGCATTCCGCTGGGCATTGCGCTGGCGGGCATGTTGTCCATCCTGATCGGCTTCGGCCTGCTGCTGGCCTGGCCGCGGCAGCTGTTGATGGTCTTCGTGGCCTGCATGGTTTCGCTGGCTTCTTCTTCGGGCTATGGCTACGAAGACCCGACCGATGCCAATGTCTTCTGGGTCAAGGGGACACGGTCGCTCTTCTTCAGCTTCGTCGAGATGGGCGTGTTTGGTGCCTGGCTTGCCATGCTCTTCCGCCACGCATGGCAGCGCGAGAAGCAGACTTGGCTGCCGACCAGCAAGTACTACCTGGCCTTCGGCATCATCCTCTTGGGCTGGGCATTGGTCGGGCTGGCAGAGCCCAGGCATGCCTTGCTGCTGGACTTGTCACAACGTGGCTTCACCGATCTCCTCTGGCAAGGCATGTTGGCCACGCTGCTGGTCTCTGTAGTTCGCACGCCGGCCGACCTCAAGCGCCTGACGCTCATCCTGATTGTGTGCCTCGCTGGCCGACACATTTTCGGACTTGTGCGCTACGCGGCCTTTGGCGGTGACCCACAGAATATTTATGCGACGGTCGGCGCCAGCAAGGTGCGAATCACGTTTTTCGACATCAATGATTCAATGTTGGCCGTAGTGATGTTCGCTCTTTGCAGTTGGCGTGTACTAGTGGACCGTCTGCTGTGGTCCGGCCGCTGGTGGCTTTTCGCAGGGGGCGCGTTCATGGCGCTTCTGATTCCGTTGCTCTCCGCGCGCCGAACGGCGCAGATCGGTTTATTGCTGGGAACCCTTGTGATTACTGCGTTGCTACCACGCGGTCGGCGCTGGCCGGCGGTAGTGGTGTTGGTCCTGGCGATTCCGCTGTCGCTTGCTGTTCAGGGCCAGCGCAGCACATTGCGCCAGGGTTCACTGATTGACAAGACGTTCAGCGACGTGACCAGTGACTTTCAGAGTGATCCTAGGCGCAGCCGTTTCCATGAATTGCGCACTGCGTGGGAGACGTTGAAAGAGTCGCCGATCCTCGGATTGGGGCCTAGCGGCAAGTTCAAAGTCTTCGATTCAACAGGTTTGGAATACCACAGCGGGTATTACGACTTTGTCCACAGTGGCTTCGGTCACATTTTTCTCAAGACTGGCTTGCTGGGGCTGGCCTTGTTTTGCAGCTTGCTGGTGGCTTGGGGGCGTTACGTTGCCAGAGGCTGGCCCAGAATTGCAGAGGCGCACCGCGGTTTGGCCGTTGCAGCGATCGCTGGCTTGGCGGCCTTGCTGCCGACCCTGCTTGTGGGTACGCCGATCGTGGAGTTGCGCACCATGCTGTTGATGGGCTTCCTGATGGCCTTGCCCATTGTTTGCGCCCGGGTAGGCGCTGTGGCCGCGGCGCCGGTGCGCCACCCGGTGGCGCGCGCCACGGTGATCGGCACACGGCCCGGGGGCGCGTTGGCGTGATGGCTGCCACTTCGGAATATCCGGGTCCGCTGATCTCGGTGGTCACGGTGTGCTTCAACAGCGCCGCCGTGCTGCCTCGTGCCATGGCCTCGTTGGCTGCCCAGAGTTGGCAGCACCGCGAGTGGGTCGTCGTTGATGGCGGTTCGACCGATGGCACGCAGGAACTGGTGCGGTCCGGGGCGCCGACGAGCTTCGTCAGCGAACCGGACCGGGGTATCTACGACGCGATGAACAAGGCCGTGGCGATGTCGCGTGGCGAAGTGCTGTACTTCCTGAACTCCGATGACAGACTGCACGAACCCGAAGTGCTGGCCGAAGTTGCCGCACGTTTTGCTGCCGACCCGTCGCTGCAGATCCTTTACGGCCGGGTGGTGGTTGAGAAGCCAGGTTCCAGCGTGTTGACTTTCCCGCGCTATATCAACCGACTGACCTTGCCCTACACGGACCCCTGCCATCAGGCGGTATTCGTTCGGCGGGCGCTTTTCAGGCAAGTCGGCCTGTTCGATTTGCGCTGGTCCACATCTGCAGACTACGACTGGTTCCTGCGCGCTGCGCGGGCGGGCCATCAGTTGTGCCACTGGGACCGCACCGTGGCCTATTTTTCCGCTGGCGGCGCCCACGCTGCCCATCCGCAGGCGCTCGCAGCGGAACGCCGGGCGCTGCGATTGACCTACGTGTCGCCCCTCGCGCTGATGGCCGGCAGCCTGCTTTCGCGCGCGGCGCACCGCCTTTCCCGCACCTTTCGCAACGGGTTGAATGTGGGTGAATACCGCGATACCGAGGCATGAAGATCGACGTTTGCATTGCAACCTACCGACGGCCCCAGTGGTTGGGGCAATTGCTGCGCGATCTGGATGGCCAGCAACTGCTTGAGCCCTGCACCCTGCGTGTGATCGTTGTCGACAACGACGCTGAATGTACGGCACGACCAGTGGCTGCCGAATTTCGGTCGGACCGACTGGAATTGATCTACCGATGCCAGCCCGTCAAGAATATTGCACTGACCCGGAATGAGGCGCTGGAGCAGACGGATGCCGACTGGGTCGCCTTTGTCGATGACGACGAGTCCGTGCCACCGAACTGGTTAAGGTCCTTGCTTGAATGTCAGCGGCAGTTTGACGCTGACGTGGTGTTTGGGCCGGTTGAAGGTCGTCTGGCAACGCCGGCACCGGATTGGATTTGCCGAGGCGGGTACTTCAAGGCGCATGCCCTGCCAAATGGGGCGCCGGTGCGTTGGGGTTCGACGAACAACGCGCTGGTGCGGGGGCAGGTCATCGCAGATGGGGCCCGCTTTGACCGCCGCTATGGTCTGACCGGCGGCGAAGACACGCACTTCTTTTTCGGCCTTTCACAGCAAGGTGTGCGCATGGTTTGGTGTCCGGCGGCCATGATCACCGAGCATGTGCCCGCCAACCGCATGACCTTGCGCTGGCTGCTGCAACGCAGTTTTCGAGGTGGTCAGAGCTTTGCCGATATTGTCGCGCGACCGAATCGGCTACTGCCGCTGATGGCCTGGGCGCTGCGCCGTTCAGCCATGCTGCTGGCCGGCGTTGCCTTGACCTGTCTGGGTCTGCCCTTCGGCCCGATGTGGGCGATCCGACATGCACTCCGGGTAGCCGCCCACGCCGGTGAATTGAGCACGATGTTCAAATTCCGGCTGCAGGAATACCGGTGATGGAAGAAGTCAAGACACCAACGCATGATTGCCTGGCGGCAGCCCAGTGGCGGTACTGCTTACCTGTGGCCCAAGGGCCCGGGTCGGGCTTGGGCAATGATCTTCTGCGCCGGATACGCTTTCGGGCATCGGCTGACAGCAAGAGCGCAGTCAAATCATTGGGAGCACTGTGCGGCTGCGCCTGGCGTTGTCAGGACGGCTTTCTACTCGCCCGCTTGTCGTCGCAGAAACTGCACGCATGCTATGCGTGACCGTCGCAGCGATCTGGTTTGGTATGGCGTTGCCAAAGGCGCTTCGGTGGCCGCAACGGCGCCGGTCTGAAGAGCATGCAGACGGGCTGCGCCGCGGCAACTGAAGGCTGCTGCTCCCGTGCGCCACGCTTCAGTGACATGCACATCAACTGTTTTTCACCGGTAAGCGGTGTCTGTTGCACGGCGTCGGGCCCGTCTGCTCGATCCGGAAGTCACCTTGGTCTGGCTTTCAGCTTGGTTCTTATTCGCCACGCTTTGTCTTGGCACTGAAGGAAGATTAAATGCCTAGCCTGTTGAATAAGACATTATCTTCGCTTAAAAATAGGGGCTTGATCAAGACCCTTAGAAATGTCGTTCGATACAGCTTTAACCGATACCCGCTCAATCTGATCAAGCGCAATCGCTTTCAGAAAAATGTTCTGTCGCTGGACAAGATTGAGGACCGATTCACTGCGATCTATGAACGCAACGTGTGGGGAAATGACGAGAGCGTCAGTGGTTGGGGTTCGACGCTGACCTATACAGCCCACCTGCGCAGTCAGTTGCCGGCGCTATTCGAAAAATATGCCGTGAAAAGTGTTTTCGATGCACCCTGTGGCGACTTCAATTGGATGCGGCATGTGCTGCAGGCCAATGAATTGACGTACACGGGCGGCGACATCGTCGAGCCGTTGATTGCGGCGCACAATGAAAAGTTCGGCAGCAGCGCGACGCGGTTTATTCATATCAATCTCATCGTTGAAAAGTTTCCGCTGTCTGACCTGATGATCTGCCGTGACTGCCTGTTTCATCTTTCCTTCCGTGATACCCGTTCAGTCCTGCAAAACTTTGTGGATTCAGGTATTCCGTACCTCTTGACGACGACATACGTCAATAATGGTCTATTCGAAAACAAGGACATCCAGACTGGCGATTTTCGGCTGATCGATCTATTCTCTGCGCCTTATATCTTGCCGAGGGACGTCGGCTTCAGGGTCGATGATTTCCAGCCCCCAGAGCCCAAGAGGGAAATGTGTTTGTGGACACGGGAGCAGATTGCTTCGGCGCTGCCGAGAAGCCAGTTGCCTGCTCATGATTAGACTGTTCGGTCTTCTGCACCTTGAGGCGGGTGAGGCGTCGGCCGTCAATGTGTCGGTTCGTAGTTTCCGTGACCAGGTTGAAGTCTATATTCAGAATGCGCTGTGTTTGGCTGCCTCTTTGCGCCAGCGCGGTATCCGATTCACACTGTTGACGAACCAGCCCTTGCTGATCAAGGAATGGCTGCCTGCCGACACGGAAAACTTCGACGTCCAGGAAATTCCATTTACGTCGCGCGTTCCGCGTCGAGTCCGCTTCTACTCGGCGCACTTCAAGTTCGACGTGTTCAGATACTTTGCAGATTTGGACGAGGCATACGTCGGCCTTTGCGATCTGGACATGGTTTGCAATGGCGACGAACCGCGATGCCTGCAGAACTTGTCAGCCGCGGGCGTACCCATTTTCTATGACATTACCGACCAGGTCAGTCCCGCTTATGGGCACGAAGTGATCATTCGTGACCTGCAGGCCTTGCATGGCATGCGCAGCGAAGGTCGATGGGCCGGTGGTGAATTTATTGCAGGCCCACCGGCATTCTTCAAGAAGCTTTGCGCCACCATCGACGAACTCTTCGACGCCTACCTCGAATCGCTGCCCACCGCGCACCATGTTGGAGATGAAGCCTTGACTTCCGCTGCCCTGGAAGTCTTGCGCAGACGAGGCGTGAATGTGGTCGATGCGGGGACCTTGGGCATCGTCGGACGCTACTGGAGCGAAAGGCCACTGCACGTTCAGCGACCTTTCGCGGCCTACGCTGGCGTCTTCCTGCTGCATCTGCCGTCGGACAAGCGCTTTCTGGCCGCACTGGCGGCGGCGGGACCGGGCTCCGCCGACCAATTTCTGCGGCGATACTCCGCTTATCTGACCCGATCGCCAGAAGCGATGCTTCGATGGGGTAAGAGATGGTTCAAACGGTTGGCGCCAGCGCTGGCAATTGCGCTCGGTGCCAGAAGGCCACGATAGAAGGATATATCCAGCGCTGGCCATGAGGCGTGGCAGCGCCCGCTAAATTGAGGCTGAGGAGGCCGCGCAGTGTGGACTAACGGGTTGTTGCGGACAGCGATGCCGCTGTTTGCATTGGTTTCCTATGTGCTGCTGGCGCACATTTGGGCTGCCAGTCCATTTGCGCTCCATCAGTGGGATACGTTTTTCGATGCCGATGCCAACAAATATTATCAATGGTTTTCTGAGGGCAGGCCAGACCTCAATCGTATGGATGGGTTGCACCCGCTGCTGGCTCAGCTCATTAGCTGGCCCATTCGATTGGCAACATGGCTTTTCGTTCAGGTCAACGGCGGCGACGTTGCCTGCCTAAGTGCGGCGCGTCTAGAGTTGGCGTTGTGGGTTTCACCCATCGCAGCTTCGTTGGCGCTTTCGCTTCAAGTACGTGCCTTGCAATTGATGGGATGTACGCCATTGCGCGTTATTCAGCTGGGCCTGTTATCGATGCTGTCGATTGGCATGCTGGTTTTTGGTAGTTTGCCAGAGCAGTTTTCCCTGTCTTGTCTTGCCCTGTCATGGGTTATTTATTTGGCTGCCAGAGATCTTGTAGAACTCAAGATCCCCGTGCTTTGGATTATTCTGCCTGGAATTCTCGCGACAGGTGTTGTCATCTCAAATTTTTCTATCTTTGTTCTGTTAACGATCTATCTGGAATTGCGGGGATTTCGTCGAATGGGGTTGGCTTTAGATGGCAGGCGGTTGATTAGGGTAGTGATGTCCCATGCTGCGATGATTGTTATTGGCACTTTGGTCATTGCGTTTGCTTGCACCTGGGCGGAGCGAATCACGAGTGGCGGTGGCTCTGCTCCTCACCTGAGTAACGGTTTGAATGGGCGATTCCTCCTCAAGCAGCGCCCTGACGATATAGCTGCTGCCGTCATGCGACTTGGTGCGGATGGGTTCGCGCTGGGTGGTATCTCCGTGGTTAAACAGCGGGACTTGCCATTCCCGGATCAACGAGATGTGTCAACTTTGGATAACGCAGCAGTAGTCTCGGCGCATTCCAGAGGTTGGGTTGACTATGTAATTTATTTCTTGGCTGCAGCACCGATATTGTCTGGGATGATGGGGTGGTGGAATCGAGATCGGATGGCATCATATTTTTTTGTGTCCTTATGGTTGCTGTACGTCCCAGTGCTGACGATTTATTCGGGATCTGATATATTTTTGTTTTGTCTTCATATTCTGCCGGTGGCGCTTGTCATCATGAGCTCTTCTGTTAATGCGGGATTTGGGTCGTCTCTTCAGGGCTTCGGGATTTCTGTGCTTATGCTGGTTGTGACTGCAGTCAATTTCAGAACGGTTTCGAGTCTCATCGATATCAGCCAAGGCCCTTTGAAGTAGTTGCTGATCGACACCATCTGCGCCGCACGCTTTGCGATCAATAGCAGCAGCGCGGCGCTCGAATCGGAGTTGGTGAGTTGCGCTGGTTCACAGCCGCGGAAGAGAGCTGCCCCATCGACCACGAGTCAACGGACGACTTGCAGCCAAATCGGATGCGGGATCTGGGAATTGACATCAATCGCCTGCACCGCGTTAGTTCTGGATCAACACAACGGTAGCTAATGAAGATACTTCTCGTCCACAACGCCTACCAGCAACGCGGCGGCGAAGATGCCGTGGTCGAATCCGAGGCGGCCTTGTTGCGGGCGCATGGCCACGAAGTCGTCGAGTACCTGCGACACAACGACAACATCGGTGGCATGGGCCGCATCCGGGTAGCGGCAGGTGCCCTCTGGTCTCAGCAGACCGTGGCCGATCTCGGGCGTGTGATCTCGTCATCGGGCGTCGATCTCATGCACGTGCACAACACATTTCCATTGATTTCTCCTTCAGCCTACTGGGCTGCGGCATCGGCCGGCGTTCCTGTCGTGCAAACCTTGCACAACTTTCGCCTGATCTGTCCGCAGGCGATGCTGCTGCGCGATGGCAAGGTTTGCGAAAGCTGCGTGGGCCGTGCACCCTGGGCCGGCGTCGCCCACGCCTGCTACCGCGGTTCGCGCGCGCAAACCGGCACGCTGGCGGCCATGCTGGTTCTGCACCGGGGCCTGGGCACCTGGGCGCGCAAGGTCACCCGCTACATCGCGCTGAACGACTTTTGCCGCGACAAATTCATTCAAGGCGGCTTGCCCGAAGCGAAGATTTCGATCAAGCCCAATTTCGTCGAAGACCCGAGTCTGATTCCCCGCGACAGACAGGGGCTGCTCTTCGTCGGCCGGTTGTCGCCTGAGAAGGGCGTTGCCGTCCTGGCAGAAGCAACCCATGCCCTGCCCATGGGTGCCTTGCGTGTGGCCGGTGAAGGGCCGGCGCGGCAGCTGCTGCAGGCCTGCACAGGAGCGAGCCTGCTGGGTTCGCTGTCCGGGCCCGCGGTGGTCCGGGAAATGTCGGGTGCCGTGGCGCTGGTGTTGCCCAGCATCTGGTACGAAAACTTTCCGCGCACGCTGGTCGAGGCTTACGCCTGCGGCTTGCCCGTCATTGCAAGCCGGATTGGCGCCTTGGCGCATATTGTCAAAGACGGTGTGACCGGCTTGTTGTTCGATCCAGGTAATGCCGCAGACCTGGCGGCCAAGATGCATTGGGCCCTGGCCAACCCCGAAAAGCTGGCCGTCATGGGCCGGAATGCGCGACTCGAATACGAAACCTGTTACTCGCCTGAAGTCAATTACGTCCAGCTGATGGACATCTACCAGCAGGCCATCGACGCAGGCCCAACCTGAGCATTTGCTGGCAGCGCAATGTGTTGTTGCGCTCAGCGTTGGTCGATGCTGCAGCCGGCCGCGTTGACCGCAACGCCACTTGCCGTGCCCGGGCATTTGTCCTGGCTGTCGGCAACGCCGTCGCCGTCGCTGTCGACGAGCGCCGGGTTTTGGGCGTACAGGATGACGGTGCTGCCCCCGGCCACGGCCAGTGGCCAGCCCACCAGCCGGCCGTCGGTCAGGTCGAACAGGCTGCTGCAGGCTGCGGGCACTGTGCTGACCAGCGGGCACGCCGCGCTGATCGGGGCGCTGCCGGCATTGGTCACGGCGCTGGTCACCCGTGCCATCGAATCGGCAACGACCGGGACAAGCTCCATGTTGGCCAGGCTCAGCGACTGGCCGGTCACCAGGCCTGTGACGTCCACGCGAGCGCCGTTGTCGCCGGTCACGGGGTCGCGTGCGTTCACGGTTGCAGTGGCCTGGAAGAGCAGCGTGTAGCGGGCCCAGGCCGTGCTGCCGGCCGTCATCGTCAGGCTGCGACTGCTGAGGGACTCGTAGCCATTGCTGCCGCCGCCGCCCCGGCGCACCACCAGGGCAATCGACTGGCCCGCGGTGTCCGGTGACATGTCCATCGTCAGCCGGTACCACTGCCCTTGCACGACCGAGAAGTTCGGGGAAATGATGCTGCCCGAAGACGATGTGGGAATAAAGCGCATGCAGTTGCCCAGCGTGCAGGCCGTCACCTTGAACTGCCCGTACGGCGCCGTGACGTTCCAGGGGCTCCACCCCGCCCCATTGGCCAACATGGCGCTGTTGGCAATCAGGTTGCTGCCGCTGGCGGCGAAGCTGGCGTAGCCCAGGCCTTCGACACCGCTTCCGCCGGCATCGGGTGACGACTTGGTACCCACGCCTGAAGAATGGCGCCATTGGTCCAGCGTGTAGGCCTGCGTGCCGGCGGACGTGCTGGCCGTGGCCACGATGCTGTTGCTTCGGTCGTAGTAGCGGTTGTTGTCGAAGCTGCCGAAGGCCGAGGTGGCGGCGTAGGTGGTTTGCAGCAGCAGGCCCAATGAACCGGCGGTTGCCGGTGCGATCTGGTTGCCGATGATCGTGTTGCCGAAGACATCACCATTGGCGTTGGCCTGCTTGCTGTCTTCGAGCAGCCGGATCTGGCTTTTCCGGTTGCCGTAGAGGCGGTTCCCCGATAGCGCGTTGTTGGCGGCGTCATGCAGGAAGATGCCGTGGTCCGTGTCCAGGACGGTGTTGTTCTGGACGGTGGCGCCGGTGGTGTTGTTGTCCAGATAGATGCCCTGGGCCTGCGTGAATTGCAGGTTGGCGGGGTTGCCTGAAACCGCGCCGCGTGCGTGCATCACGGTGTTGCCGCTGATCGTCACACCATTGGCGCGCCAGGCATAGATGCCCGCACCGTCGTCGAGTACGCTGCAAGCCCCGAAAACGAAATTGCCTTGAACGCTGCTGCCGCTGTTGGCCCGGATGCCGATGTAGCCGCTGTTGATGATGGTGTTGCCGACGGCCAGCCCGCCTGTGCCGGTGTGGATGGCGGCGAACGAACGCCGCGGCAGGCTGAGCACCTGCTCACCCTGCATGATGACGCCGCTGTCACGGATCAGGTTGTTGAGCGCGGCCATGCCACTGGCCTCGCCCACGCTGTCGTTCTGGCCCGAAATCGCGTCCGTTCCGGCGCGCGTGATGGCGTTCGACTCCAAGGTGGCCTGCCGGCTGGCAGCCGCATCGATACCGGCAAGCGTCAGGTCCTCCAGCGTGCTGTTGCGGATGGCCACGCCCGTGCTGCTGCGCAGCGACACGCCGGTTCCCGCGCGGCGCACGGCCAGCCCGTCGATGACCAGGTAGGACATGCCGTCGACGTCGACGCCCTTGGCCAGCGTGCTGGCCCAGACTGTGGCGGTGGGGGCTGCCGAATCGGGCATCCAGGCATAGACCCGCTGGGCTGCCGGGTCGTAATACCACTCGCCCGCGCTGTCCACCATCCACAGCTGGCCCAGCAACAGATAGCCGCTGCCGGCCAGCGGCGGATAGGAAGTCGGCGTGGCCAGTGTCAGCTGCGCCCCGCTGACTGAACTGATCACGGCCTCGTCGATCAGCCAGCTGGCTGTGCGGACGCGCAGACGCGTCCCGGGCGAGATGCTCGTGCCGCTGGGCAGCGCCAGGTCGCCACCTGTCGTGAGCACGCTGCTGGCCTTCCCGTTCACCGTCGCCGTGCTGGCGTCTGCCGCCAGCGCGGCATAGACCGAGTTGGGGTCGCTGGCCAGATAGCCACGGTTGGGGTGGTGTGCTTCGCTGAAGTTGCCGTTGCCCGCAAAGAGTTGCGACGGCGGTGACGACAGCGTCGCCCTGTAGACGTTGCCTTTGTGGGGCACCCAGGCGCTGGGTGCGATGGCAACGCCGCCGTCGATGGTGGGTGGCGTGGTGCAGCCCGCAGTCGGTCTGCTGACCACGATGGGCTGGCTTGCCGTGCCAGAAGCAGGCAAACGCAGCGTTTCGTTCCAGACGCTGTTGCAGGCCAGCACCACACGGTCGCCCGGTGCCAGGCTGGCTGTCATCAGGCGTGCCAGCGTGCGCCAGGGCCCGTGAGCGCCCGTACCCGCGCTGGCGGCGTCGCCGTCATTGTTGTCGCCGCCGAGGTTGCTGTCGACGTACCAGGTGCGTCCTGCCGTTGTTGCCGGTGCCGGGGCGGATGTCGCGGTGCTGGGTACGCCTTCGAGACTGAGGGTCCCGGAGACGCCGAGCGCCTGCACGGTGGGCGCCGATGCGGTGTTGGTGGCGACTGTGACGCTGGAATCTACGCTGGCGCCCGCGGTGCCTGTCACAGGGTCGGCAGGGGCCGCACTCACGCTGGAGATCGATGAGGTCGGAACGGCGGCCGTGGCCGCGTCGCCGCCGCCGCCGCCGCCGCAAGCCGTCAGACACGCGAGTACTGCCAAGAGAGTCGTCATCGAAAAGGGACTTCTTCGATCAGCAAGGGCTAGCATGTTGTTCGGTGCCGGAGCGGAGGAGCAAACCGCGGGCGCATGGCCGCAGACCTGTTACCCCCGGGTTCTCGGCGCCTGATCGTTCGACTTGAGCCAGCGTGCTGCCCCGAGTGCAACCGGAGGTGGCTGGTCCGCAGCCGAACCACGACTTGTCAGGCCAACACCGGCCGCTGTTGTCTGCCGCAGGATCTGACTATGCCTGCGGCGCCTGTTGGCCAGCCAATGCCTGCCGCGCCGCATCTGCCATGCCCTGTGCGGCGGTTTCGAAGTTGTAGGGCGCCACGGCATCGATGGCCGCCAGCGACATGCGCTGCAAGCTCGCCGCGTCGCTCAGCAAGTCGGCCGCTGCGCGAACCCAGTCGGCCTCCTGCAGCGGCAACACCCGACCGTTGACCCCGTCACGCACCAGGTCACCGGCCACACCAGCGTGGGGCGATACCAGCACCGGCAAGCCGGCCAGGCAGGCTTCATTGGCCACCACACCCCAAGGGTCCCAGGTCGTCGGGAACAGGAAGATGCGCGAACGCAGGAACCACAGGGGTACCTCGGCCTGCAAGACATGGCCGGTGAAGGTCACTTCGACCTGACCTCGCAAGGCCTCGGCCTGCCGCCGCAACGACCCTTCCTCAGGCCCGCTGCCCATGATGGCCATGCGCAAGGTTCTGCCCAGCAGCGCTGCTGTACCAGCTGCCACGCGCAACGCAAAGGCGGCATTCTTGATGGGCACCAGCCTGGCCGAGAACAGCAGGTCGATGTCGCGGCCCCCTGCGGGTGATGCAGTCCAGCTGACCGACGTGTTGGCGCACAGCGGTGAGCGGTGGATGCGATCACCAGCCACGCCGTAGCGGCGCAACAGTCGTTCGCCGCCTGCACTGGCCACGATGAAGGCGCCTGAATTGGCGAAGACGACGCGGCGCACCGCCCGGTGGGCGAGGCTGAGCCGGGCCTCGGAATCTTCGGTGCCATCCGTCATCACGATGTGCGGAATTCGGTTGCGCTTCGCGTACCACCAGGCCGACAGGTGCGTCGGGTTGAAGCCCGTGGTGATCACGGCCTGAGGCCGCAAGGCGCGCAGGTAAACGGCGACGTCGGGCGTGTGGTGGATGTACCGCCCGGCGCGCTCGATGTGGCGCCCCTCCATGAAGGTGTGCGCGTGTTCGAAGGTCGGCAGATCCCAGCTGCGGTCAGGCTCGGAGCGCGCCGCATACAGGGCATGCAGCGCGAGGCCGGGATCTTTGGCCAGGCGGTTGTAGACCGGGACGCGGTAGGGCGCCGGTATGTTGGTGACGACTGTGATGCGAAACACGGCTGCAGCGGATGAACGGACTTCGGGTGGCGCGACGGTCAACGAGCAACCCGCTGCAAGGGTGGAGGGCCTGAATTTGGCTGCGCTTTTGAAGGCGGTTCGGGACCTGCGCGCCCTCGCAGGGGCAGGACGCAGAATTCAGCGGTCAATCGTATGGCACGGCTTCAGACCTGTGCGCGCTCTGCCAGGCAGGCCCGTATGCCCGTCGTGAAGTTTTCGGCCATCGCGGCCAGCGTGTAGCGGTCAGCCGACGCCAAGGCGGCAGCCCCCATGCGTTCCAGGCTTTCCGTGTCGGACAGCGCGGCCGCGACATCATGAACAAACGCGTCCATCGAATTGGCGGTCATGAACCCGTTACGCCGATGTTCCAGATAGGCAATTTCCGGCGAATGCAAACCGCAGTCGGTGGTCGCGATGGGCAAGCCTGCAATGAATGCGTCCAGGATACCCAGGCCGACCAGACCGGGGTTCAGCATGATGTTTGCACAAGCCAGCAGGCTGGCTTTGGCTTCCTCATGAACAGCGCCCACAAAGCAGATGACGCCGCCGGATGCGGCGGCGGCCTGTTCAACCGCTGCGCGCTCAGGCCCCGTGCCGGCCATGACCAACTGAAAGCCCGGAATCAGGGCCCTGATCTTCAGCGCCGCCTGCAGCAGGAAAGGAATGCGCTTTTCCGCGTACAGCGATCCGATGAAAACGCCCAGCGGGCCCGGCCCGAGTCCGAATTGGGCGCGCAGTTCGGCGCGTGATCGGCGGGTGGCCTGATCGATCTGCAGGCGCAGCCTGGCCGTGTCGACGCTGTTGTTCAGAATGGTCATCCGATTCGAGGGGAATCCGGCCGCTTCGACCAGACCGGCGCTCAGGCTGGTGTAGGCAAACCACCAGTCCACCCGATGGCTCGTCCAGCGCTTGAAGCGCTCGGTGGCGCAGTCTTTCCGCCGCGCCTGCATGTTCTCGCCATGCCCCCAGAAGGCCAGCAGGGGCGCCTTCGCAGGGCGGTGCAAGAGCATGGGCAGGTTGTTCAGGAGCTTGTTTTCCTGGGTCATGACAACCAGGTCACAGTCTTCGACTTGCCGCCAGAAGGGCTGCCAGCACAGGTGACCGTGCAGAAAATAGTGGGTGGGCAAGTGCTCGGCCCAGGCCAGGTGGCCACTGTCGTCCTTGCACCGTTCAGGGCCGCTCGCGTCGCCGTGCAGCAGGCGAAAGCGGATGCCTTGTGCGGCCAATTGCACACGCAAGGTCTCGAACAGCGGCACCCGGTAATGCGTCAGCCGTCGCTGAATGATGGCCACTTCCTGGGTCACGGCCTGACCCCGAATTCGCCTTCAGCGGGACCGCGCAGGCGTTTCATCGTTTGAACGGACTGCTTTCTGGGGGCGGCAACATCTCGAGGTTCAGGGTCTGCGCAGCATCAGCTGGCGCGCTGCCCCCAGCAAGAAGGCCGTGTTGGTCACCAGGTAGCGCTTCCAGAGCCGGCCGGGCTCACTGGCCAGGCGGTGCAGCCATTCCAGGCCGCTGTCGCGCATCCAGGCCGGTGCGCGCGGCACGGCGCCGGCATGAAAGTCGAAAGCCGCGCCGACGCCCACCATCACCGCCTGGACCCGGCCGCGGTGGGCGGCCATCCACAGTTCCTGCTTGGGGCAGCCCAGGCTGACCCACACGGTGCCGGCGCCCGAGGCGTTGATGCGCTGCACGGTGGCTGCGTCTTCGTCGGCGGTCGCGGGTCTGAACGGGGGCGACTCGGCACCTGCAATGCGCAGTTCCGGCCAGCGCCTCTGCAATTCGGACTGCAGCGCCGCCAGGGTGTCGGGCTTGCTGCCAAGCAGGTAGATGGATTGGCCTGTCTGGCTGGCTTGCCTGCAGTAGTCCAGCATCAGGTCGGGGCCGCTCACGCGGGTCTGCTGCTTGGCGCCCAGGCGCCTCAGCATCCAGGCCACTGGCGCGCCATCGGGCGTGGCCATGTCGGCACCGGCCACTGCCGCCGCAAACGCCGCGTCTTGCCGTGTGGTCACCACCGAATGCGCATTGCAGATGCAGACGTAACGGCTCTGGTGGTCCTGAGCCCAGTTGCAGATGCGGTGCAGCGCCGTGTCCGCGGTCAGCACGTCGATCGCCGCGCCCATCACCGGCAAGGTTTGGCGTGCTTCGGTGGGTTCACGCATCCTGATGAGTTTAGCGGCGAGCCCTGGCACAGCGCGGCCATGAAGCGGAACGGCTTCACCAGTCCTGTGACGTTTCTGGCGCGCCGCCCTGGCGCCGGCCTGGTGGCGAGGCGCGTAAGGTCGGACAAGGGCCCTGGCCCCGACACACCCACCGCCAGCCCGGAACAAGCCCGCAGGCCCCGGCCATTTCGCCGCATCGCCCGCCCAGCCCCGCCCTAGACTGGGTCCGGCCATCGCGGCCTGCACCGGATTCCTGCGCCCATGTCCACCGCCATCCACCTGCACCAGATCGCCTACTCGGCGGCCAGCCGGGCCCAGATTCCGCCGGGCTGGCTGCACCTGAACAACGAACCCAATGTCCGCCCGGACTGGTTCGAGTACTGGCCGATGCGCCAGTACCTGCTGACCCAGCCGCTCGACGAAGCGGCCTATTACGGTTTCTTTTCGCCCAAGTTCTGCAGCAAGACGCAACTCGGCCTGGCCGACGTGCAGGCCTTTGTCGAGGCGAACGCCAGCAGCACCGACGTCTTCCTGTTCTCGCCGCAGCCCGACATGGGCGCCTTCTTCCTGAATGTCTTCGAGCAGGGCGAAACCTTCGACCCCGGCCTGATCGACGCCTACAGCGCCTTCCTGGACCACATCGGGCGCCCGGCGCCGCTGCGCCAGCTGGTGATGGATTCGCGCCAGGTGGTGTTCTCGAACTATTTCATCGCCAGGCCGGCCTTCTGGCGGGCCTGGCTGGCATTGAACGAGGCGCTGTTCGAGATCTGCGAGCGCCCAGCCGACGCTGCCGGCAGCGGACCGGCGGCCATTCGGGCCGGCCTGGTTCAGCCCACCAGCTACCCGGGCCCGGACGGCGCCGTCCAGCGCAAGGTCTTCCTCGTCGAACGCGCGGCCTCGCTGATCCTGGCGACCCAGCCGCAATGGCGCACGCTGGCCCACAACCCCTACGGCTTCGGCTGGTCGACGTCGCGTTTTCGCGAACACCCGACCGAGGCCTACATCAGCGACGCGCTGAAGATGGCCTGGCGCGACCAGCGCTACCCGCAGTTCATGCAGGCCTTCATGGCCGTGCGCCAGCGCTTCCAGCAGGCCGCCCTGCCGCCCGCTGCCTGAGCGACTCGACAGCGGCGGTCTCGGCGCTTTGGTATGACCATGGTCACGGCGGGTGCCCGCCATGACGGCACTCAAGATCACCCAGATCGGCAATTCCCTCGGCCTGATCCTGCCGCCTTTGGGGAACCCGACGTGGCCGCGCTGGCGGCCAGCCGGGGCTTGGGGCTGGCGCGGTCGGCGGCGTCGGGTCAGCCGGTATGGGCCGCTGCGAACTCGGCGTAGGCCACCCGCAAGCCGTCTTCCAGCTCGGTGCGGGCCTGCCAGCCGGCGCGCTTGATCAGCCCCACGTCCATCAGCTTGCGCGGTGTGCCGTCGGGCTTGCTGCGGTCGTAGACGATGCTGCCGCCGTAGCCCACCACGCGGGCCACCACGGCGGCCAGTTCGGCGATGGTCACGTCGGTGCCGACACCGATGTTCACCAGCGGCGGCTCGAAGCGGCCGCTGACGCTTTCGTCGCTGCCCAGCAGCGCGGTGTAGCGCTCGTCGGGCAGCTTCATCAGGAAGACGCAGGCGTCGGCCATGTCGTCGCTGTACAGGAATTCGCGGCGCGGCGTGCCGGTGCCCCAGACGGTCACGGTCGGCTCCTGGCGCGCCTTGGCGTCGTGGAACTTGCGCAGCAGCGCCGGGATGACGTGGCTGTGGGTCGGGTGGTAGTTGTCGCCCGGCCCGTACAGATTGGTCGGCATGGCCGCCAGGTACTTGGTGCCGTACTGCCGGTTGTAGGACCAGCACATTTCGACGCCGGCGATCTTGGCCAGCGCGTAGGGCCGGTTGGTGGGTTCCAGCGGGCCGGTCAGCAGGTCGCATTCGCGCATCGGCTGCGGCGCCAGCTTGGGGTAGATGCAGCTGCTGCCCAGGAACAGCAGGCGCTGCACGCCGGCCTTGTAGGCCGCGTGGATGACGTTGGTCTGGATCGCCAGGTTGTCGCGGATGAACTCGGCCGGAAAGCTGTTGTTGGCGACGATGCCGCCGACCTTGGCCGCGGCCAGGAAGACGTAGTCCGGCCTTTCGGTCTCGAAGAAATGCTCGGTGGCGCGGGTGTCGGTCAGGTCGAGATCGGCGTGGGTGCGCGTGATGAGATCGCTGTAGCCGGCGGCCAGCAGGCAGCGCACGATGGCGCTGCCCACCAGGCCGCGGTGGCCGGCGACGTAGATGCGGCTGGAGGCGTCCATGGCCGGACTCACTCGTGGTGGTCGTAAGCCTGGAACCCGGCCAGCTTGACCAGGCTGTCGCGCTTGGCAGCGGTGTAGTCGCTTTCGACCATCTCGCGAACCAGTTCGCCGAAGGGCGTGGTCGGCGTCCAGCCCAGCTTGACCTTGGCCTTGGTCGGGTCGCCCAGCAGGGTTTCCACTTCGGTGGGCCGGAAGTAGCGCGGGTCGACCTTGACGATGACGTCGCCGACCTTGCACTTGGCGCGCATCTCGCCCTGCGTCTTGGCCACCGCGGTGACGACGCCGATCTCGTTCTCGCCTTCGCCTTCGAAGCCGACGGTGATGCCCAGTTCGGCCGCCGACAGCTGGACGAATTCGCGCACGCTGTGCTGCTCGCCGGTGGCGATGACGAAGTCTTCGGCCTGTTGCTGTTGCAACATCAGCCACTGCATCTCCACGTAGTCGCGCGCGTGGCCCCAGTCGCGCAGCGCGCTCAGGTTGCCCAGGTGCAGGGTGTTCTGCAGGCCCAGCGCGATGCGGGCGATGGCCCGCGTGATCTTGCGCGTGACGAAGGTCTCGCCGCGGATCGGGCTTTCGTGGTTGAACAGGATGCCGTTGCAGGCGTAGATGCCGTAGGCCTCGCGGTAATTGACCGTGATCCAGTAGGCGTACATCTTGGCCACCGCGTAGGGGCTGCGCGGGTAGAAGGGCGTGGTTTCCTTCTGCGGAATTTCCTGCACCAGGCCGTAGAGCTCGCTGGTGCTGGCCTGGTAGAAGCGGGTCTTCTTTTCCAGGCCCAGGATGCGGATCGCTTCCAGCAGGCGCAGCGTGCCGATGCCGTCGGCGTCGGCGGTGTACTCGGGCTGCTCGAAGGACACGGCCACGTGGCTCATCGCGCCCAGGTTGTAGATCTCGTCGGGCTGCACCTGCTTGACGATGCGGATCAGGTTGGTGCTGTCGGTCAGGTCGCCGTAGTGCAGCGTGAAGTTCGGGTGGTCGACATGCGGGTCCTGGTACAGGTGGTCGACGCGGTCGGTGTTGAACGACGACGAGCGGCGCTTGATGCCGTGCACCGCATAGCCCTTCTTCAGCAGCAGTTCGGCCAGGTAGGCGCCGTCTTGGCCCGTAACGCCGGTGATGAGTGCAGTCTTGGTCATGGGGATGGGGGTGTGGAAACCAGCTTGGAAGATATCACTGCTTCCGTGACACGAAGCAGCCGGCGTGGATCAGCCGGCCACAAGGGGCAAGCCCCGTGCGCGCCAGCTACGCGGTCGTCATATTGCCGGGTAACAATCGGCGATCGTCGCGCGGCCCGGGCCGCGCTTTGGCCCTGGAAGCAGAGAGCACCGCCATGAAAGTTACCGTTGTCGGCACCGGCTACGTCGGTTTGGTCACAGGCGCCTGCCTGTCGGAGATGGGCAACCACGTGGTCTGCCTCGACATCGACGAGCGCAAGATCCAGATGCTCAAGGACGGCGGCATCCCGATCCACGAGCCGGGCCTCGAAGCCGTCGTGCACCGCAACGTGGCCGCCGGCCGCCTGCAGTTCACCACCAAGGTCGAAGAGGCCGTGGCCCACGGCACCATCCAGTTCATCGGCGTGGGCACGCCGCCCGATGAAGACGGTTCGGCCGACCTGCAGTACGTGCTGGCCGCGGCCACCAACATCGGCCGCCACATGACCGACTACAAGGTCATCGTCGACAAGAGCACGGTGCCGGTGGGCACCGCCGACAAGGTCAAGGCCGCCGTGCGCGCGGCGCTGGTGGCGCGCGGCTTGGGCGACACCCAGTTCGCCGTCGTCTCCAACCCCGAATTCCTGAAAGAGGGCGCGGCGGTCGACGACTGCATGCGCCCCGACCGCATCGTCGTCGGCGCCGACGACGAGCGCGCCATCCTGCTGATGCGCGCGCTGTACACGCCCTTCATGCGCAACCACGACCGCCTGCAGGTGATGGACGTGCGCAGCGCGGAGTTCACCAAGTACGCCGCCAACGCGATGCTGGCCACGCGCATCAGCTTCATGAACGAGCTGGCGCTGCTGGCCGAGCGCGTCGGCGCCGACATCGAGATGGTGCGCAAGGGCATCGGCAGCGACCCGCGCATCGGCACGTCCTTCCTCTACCCCGGCACCGGCTACGGCGGCAGCTGCTTCCCGAAGGACGTCAAGGCGCTGATCCACACCGGCAAGGAAGCCGGCATGGCGCTGGGCGTGCTGCAGGCGGTGGAAGACGCCAACGACCGCCAGAAGCACGTGCTGGTGAACAAGATCGTGGCCCGCTTCGGCGAAGACCTGGCCGGCCGGACCTTCGCGCTGTGGGGCCTGGCCTTCAAGCCCAACACCGACGACATGCGCGAGGCGCCCAGCCGCGTCATCGTCGACGAGCTGACGCGCCGCGGTGCCGCGGTGCAGGCCTACGACCCGGTGGCCATGGAAGAGGCCGCGCGCGTGATGCAGGGCATCCCCGGCCTGCGCTTCGCGACCAGCCAGGCCGATGCGCTGGCCGGCGCCGACGCGCTGGTGGTGGTGACCGAGTGGAAGGAATTCCGCAACCCCGACTTCGACGCGATCAAGGCTGCGCTGAAGCAGCCGCTGATCTTCGACGGCCGCAACATCTTCGACCCGGCCTTGATGCGCCTGCAGGGCATCGAGTACAGCGGCATCGGCCGCAGCGCGGCGCTGGCGGGCTGAGCCGAAGACCGGCGGCGGATGCGCCTGGTTGCCTATCTTTGCCTGCGCTTCACATGGTGAGCCGTTTTTACGGCTACATTAGCTGGGTAGATTTGAGCAAGACGGTTTTTTTGAGACAGTGTTTGGCGTGTCCCACTTCGGTGGTGATCGTTGGATTTCTTGATCGGTGATTCATCTTGGCCCGCATCTGCACTGCGACAGCATGTGCTGCGCAGCAACCGTGAAAGGAAATTCAAATGACGACGCAAACCGGTATCGTGAAGTGGTTCGACGACGGCAAGGGCTTCGGCTTCATCACGCCTGACGGCGGCGGCAAGGACCTCTTCGCTCACTTCAGCGAAATCCAATCGACCGGCGGCTTCCGCAGCCTGGCCGAAGGCCAAAAGGTCGAGTTCGAAGTCAAGCAAGGCCAGAAGGGCCCGCAAGCTTCGACCATCAAGGCGATCTAAGCGCCCCGGATCCGGCGCCCTCGGGTGCTGGCTCCAAACAAGAAACGCAGCCTCGGCTGCGTTTTTTTTCGTCGGTGCCCGGCCGCGCCGGCCCGGCTCAGGCTGCCGGCAGTTCCGCGTCGGCCAGCAGCGGCGCCGCGGCGTCCTTGGGCGCGACCAGCGGTGCGGCCACGCCGGCCGGGATCGGCCAGGCGATCGCGATGGCCGGGTCGTCCCAGCGGATCGCGCGCTCGCAGGCCTTGGACCACACGTCGGTGGTCTTGTACAGGAAGTGGGTGTCGTCCTGCAGCGCGACGAAGCCGTGCGCAAAGCCGGCTGGTATCCACAGCTGGCGCTTGTTGTCGGCGTTCAGTTCCGCGCCGAACCACTGCCCGAAGGTGGCCGATCCGGCGCGGATGTCCACCGCGACGTCCCAGGCCGCGCCCTGCACCACGCGCACGAGCTTGCCCTGGGGCTGCGGCGGCAGCTGGTAGTGCAGGCCGCGCAGCACGCCGGCCTTGCTGGACGAGTGGTTGTCCTGCACGAAGCGCGGTGCCGGCGGCAGGCCGATGTCGTCCAGCGCTTCGTTGAAGCGCGCCTCGTTGAAGCTCTCGCAGAACCAGCCGCGGTCGTCGCCGAAAACGGCGGGCTCGACGAGCACGACGCCGGGCAGGGTGGTCGGCAGCAGTTTCATCAGAAGGCCTTTTCGCGCAGCACCTGCATCAGGTACTGGCCGTAGCTGTTCTTCATCATCGGTGCGGCCAGCATTTCGAGCTGGGCCGCATCGATCCAGCCGGCGCGGTAGGCGATTTCCTCGGGGCAGGCCACCTTCAGGCCCTGGCGCTTTTCCAGTGTGGCGATGAACTGGCCGGCTTCGAGCAGGCTGTCGTGGGTGCCGGTGTCCAGCCAGGCGTAGCCGCGGCCCATGATCTCGACATCGAGTTGCTGCTGCTGAAGGTAATGCGCGTTGACGGTGGTGATTTCGAGTTCGCCGCGCGCGCTGGGCTTGATGTGGGCGGCGATGTCGCAGACCTGTTCGTCGTAGAAGTACAGCCCGGTGACCGCGTAATTGCTCTTCGGCACGGCGGGCTTTTCTTCGATGCTCAGCGCGCGCTTGTGGGCATCGAATTCGACCACGCCGTAACGCTCGGGGTCGGTGACGTGGTAGGCGAAGACGGTGGCGCCGTGGGTGCGTTGATCGGCACGCGACAGCAGTTGCGCGAAGTCGTGGCCGTAGTAGATGTTGTCGCCCAGCACCAGCGCGCTGGGGCCGCCGCCGACGAATTCACGCCCCAGGATGAAGGCCTGCGCCAGGCCGTCGGGGCTGGGCTGCACGCAATAACTGAGGTTCATGCCCCAGCGGCTGCCGTCGCCCAGCAGGCTCTGGAAGCGCGGCGTGTCCTGCGGGGTGCTGATGATCAGCACCTCGCGCATGCCGGCCAGCATCAGCGTGCTGAGCGGGTAATAGACCATCGGCTTGTCGTAGACCGGCAGCAATTGCTTGCTGATGGCCAGCGTGGCCGGGTGCAGCCTTGTGCCGGAGCCGCCGGCCAGGATGATGCCTTTGCGTTGCATGAAGTTCTTTCGTTCAGCGACCGTGGATCTCGATGAGCATGCGTTCGACGCCAGCCT
This sequence comes from Betaproteobacteria bacterium, assembly GCA_947453725.1. Lineage (GTDB taxonomy): Bacteria > Pseudomonadota > Gammaproteobacteria > Burkholderiales > Burkholderiaceae_C > Rubrivivax. The sequence goes on from CANGHH010000001.1 coordinate 178,998, forward strand.
GCCAGTGCGGCAGGGTGAGGTCGAAGTTCGACTGCAGCTTGCGCGTGTCCAGCCGCGAGTTCAGCGGGCGCCGGGCTGGCGTGGGGTAGTCGCTGGTGGGGATGGGCTTGACGGCATCGGCCGCCACCTTGATCGCCACGCCGTGGGCGCGGGCCCACTCGATGACGAAACGGGCGTAGCCCTGCCAGTGCGTCTCGCCACCGGCCACGCAGTGGTAAGTGCCGCCCAGGGCCGGTGTGGCGCGCGTGCGCAGCAGCGCGTGGGCGGTGACGTCGGCCAGCAGTTCGGCGCCGGTGGGCGCGCCGAACTGGTCGGCGATGACATTCAGCGCCTCGCGTTCGGCGGCCAGCTTCAGCATGGTCCGCGCGAAGTTGCCGCCGCGCGCCGCATAGACCCAGCTGGTGCGCAGGATCAAATGGCTGCAGCCGCTGGCCCGCACGAGGTCTTCGCCTTCCAGCTTGGTGCGGCCGTAGACGCTGAGCGGGCCGGTGGCGGCGGTCTCGTCGCGCGGCGCCTGACCGCTGCCGTCGAAGACGTAGTCGGTGCTGTAGTGGACCATCAGCGCGCCCAGCGCGGCGGCTTCCTGGGCCACCACGCCGGGCGCCGTGGCGTTCAGCGCGCGGGCGAAATCGGGTTCGCTCTCGGCCTTGTCGACGGCGGTGTGGGCCGCCGAATTGACGATCACGTCGGGCCGCAGCGCGCGGATCAGCGGGCGCAGCGACTCGGGCTGGCCGAAGTCGGCCTTCAGATCGCCCGGCGTGTCGAAATCGCAGGCGATGAGCTCGCCCAGCGGCGCCAGCGCACGCTGCAGTTCCCAGCCGACCTGGCCGTTCTTGCCCAGCAAGAGGATCTTCATGGCGGCCCTCAGCGCGCGGCGTAGTTGGCGGCGACCCAGTCCTTGTAGCCGCCGCTCTGCACATTGGCCACCCAGTCGCCGTGGCTCAGGTACCACTGCACGGTCTTGCGGATGCCGGTCTCGAAGGTCTCGGCCGGGCGCCAGCCCAGTTCTCGCTCGATCTTGCGGGCGTCGATGGCGTAGCGGCGGTCGTGGCCGGGGCGGTCGGTGACGTAGGTGATCAGCCGCGCATAGGGCCCGGCCGCGCTGGGCTGCAGCTCGTCGAGCAGCGCGCACACCGTCTTGACGATGTCGAGGTTGGCTTTCTCGTTCCAGCCGCCGATGTTGTAGGTCTCGCCCAGCCGGCCGCCGGCCAGCACCGCGCGGATGCCGCTGCAGTGGTCGCCGACATACAGCCAGTCGCGGATCTGCTGGCCGTCGCCGTAGACCGGCAGCGGCTTGCCGGCCAGGGCGTTGACGATCATCAGCGGGATCAGCTTCTCGGGGAAATGGAAGGGCCCGTAGTTGTTGCTGCAGTTGGTGGTGACCACCGGCAGGCCGTAGGTGTGGTGCCAGGCGCGCACCAGGTGGTCGCTGGCCGCCTTGCTGGCGCTGTACGGGCTGTTCGGCTCGTAGGGGTGGGTCTCGGTGAAGGCCGGCGCGTCGGGCGCCAGGCTGCCGTAGACCTCGTCGGTGCTGACGTGGTGGAAGCGGAAAGCCGTCTTCGTGTCGCCGTCCAGGGCGGCCCAGTGCTGGCGCACGGCCTCGAGCAGCGTGAAGGTGCCTTCGACGTTGGTCTTCATGAACGCGCCGGGGCCGTGGATGCTGCGGTCGACGTGGCTTTCGGCCGCGAAGTGCACCACGGCGCGCGGGCGGTGGGTGGCCAGCAAGCTGTCGAGCAGCGCGCGGTCGCCGATGTCGCCTTTGACGAAGACATGCGCCGGCTTGCCTTGCAAGGCTGCCAGGTTCTGCAGGTTGCCGGCGTAGGTCAGCGCGTCGAGGTTGACGACGGGCTCGGCCGACTGCGCCAGCCAGTCGAGGACGAAGTTGCTGCCGATGAAGCCGGCACCGCCGGTGACCAAGATCGTCATTTGATGGGTACCCTGCCGTAGGTGTCCTCGAAGCGCACGATGTCGTCTTCGCCGAGGTAGCTGCCGCTCTGCACTTCGATGATCTCGAGGTCCATCTTGCCCGGGTTGCGCAGGCGGTGGACCTGGCCCAGCGGGATGTAGGTGCTCTGGTTCTCGGTCAGCATCAGCACCTTGTCGCCGTTGGTGACCTCGGCGGTGCCGCTGACGACGATCCAGTGTTCGGCGCGGTGGTGGTGCATCTGCAGGCTCAAGCTGGCGCCCGGCTTGACCATGATGCGTTTGGCCTGGTGGCGCGGGCCGTGGTCGATGCTGTCGTACCAGCCCCAGGGGCGGTGCACCTTGCGGTGCAGCACCTGCTCGCCGCGCTGTTCGCGGCCCAGCTGGTTGACGATGTTCTTGACGTCCTGGCTCTTCTCGCGGCTGGCTACCAGGATGGCGTCGGGCGTCTCGACCACCACCACATCGTCCAGGCCGACCACGCTGACCAGCCGGCTGGTGGCGTGGACCAGGGTGTTCCGGCTGTCGCTGATGATGGCGTCGCCGACGCTGGCGTTGCCGGCGAGGTCTTTCTCGGCCACCTGCCAGACGGCTTCCCAGGCACCCAGGTCGTTCCAGCCAGCGTCCAGCGGCTGCATGCGGATGTCGAGCAGGCCGGGGCACTGTTCCATCACCGCGTAGTCGACCGACTCGCTCGGCACCGCGGCGAATTCGGCCTTGGCCGGGCGGACGAATTTGGCATCGGTGGCGCGCGCGGCCCAGGCGGCGCGGCAGGCGCTGGCGATGTCGGGGCGGAAGCGTTCGAGCGCGGCCATCCAGACCGAGGCCTTCAGCACGAACATGCCGGCGTTCCAGTAGTAGCCGCCGGCGGCGAGGTACTGCTCGGCGGTCGCCAGGTCGGGCTTCTCGACGAACTTCGCAACCTGCACGCCGTCGGCGCGGATGTAGCCGTAGCCGGTTTCGGGGCGGTCGGGCGTGACGCCCAGGATCGCGATGGCGCCTTCGGCGGCCATCCGCACCGCGCCCTTCAGCGCGGCCGTGAAGGCAGCGCCGTCAGTGACGGTCTGGTCGGCCGAGGTGACGACCAGCACCGGGTCGCCGCCGGCGTCCAGCGCGTGCAGCGCGGCCAGCGTGACGGCCGGCGCGGTGTTGCGGCCCACCGGCTCGAGCAGCACGGCCGACGGTTCGGCCTTGATTTCACGCAGCTGGTCGAGCACCAGGAAGCGGTGCTCTTCGTTGCCGACGATCAGCGGGTCGGCCACGGCGGTGTCGGCATCGCCCAGACCCTGCAGGCGCGACGCGGCCTGCTGGAACAGGCTGGTGTTGCCCGACAGCACCAGGAACTGCTTCGGGAAACCGGCGCGCGACAGCGGCCACAGCCGGGTGCCGGAACCGCCGGCCATGATCACGGGTTGGACTGCGATTTTCGTCATGCTTCAAATCCCTTGGGGTTCATCGATTGCCAGCGCCAGCTGTCTTCGCACATCCGCGCCAGGCCGTGCTGCGCGGTCCAGCCGAGCAGTTGCCCGGCGCGCGTCGGATCGGCGTAGCAGGCGGCGATGTCGCCGGGCCGGCGCGGCATCACCTGGTAGGGCACGGCGCAGCCGCTGGCCCGGGCGTAGGCGGCAACCACTTCCAGCACGCTGTGGCCGCGACCGGTACCCAGGTTGACGGTGAAGGAACCGGGTGCGTCGAACAGGCGGCGCAGCGCGGCGACATGGCCTTCGGCCAGGTCGGCGACATGGATGTAGTCGCGCACGCCGGTGCCGTCGACGGTCGGGTAGTCGTCGCCGTAGACCGACAGCTGCGCCCGGCGCCCGACGGCGACCTGCGCCACATAGGGCATCAGGTTGTTGGGCACGCCGCGCGGGTCTTCGCCGATGCGGCCGCTCTCGTGCGCGCCGACCGGGTTGAAGTAGCGCAGGCAGCCGGTCTGCCAGGCCGGGTCGGCGGCGCCCAGGTCGCGCAGGATCTGCTCGCCGAACAGCTTGGTCTGGCCATAGGGGTTGGTCGCCGACAGCGGCGAGTCTTCGGTCAGCGGCAGGCTTTGCGGGTCGCCGTAGACGGTGGCGCTGGAACTGAAGACGAAGCGCCGCACGCCGTGGCGCTGCATGGCCTGGCAGACGGTCAGCAGGCCGCCGATGTTGTTGGCGTAGTAGGCCAGCGGCTGGGCGGTGGACTCGCCGACCGCCTTGAAGGCCGCGAAGTGCACGGCGGCGGCGATGGGGTGGCGCTGGAACAGGCCTTCGATGGCCGCCGCGTCGCAGACGCTGGCGCGTTCGAAGACCGGCTCCTGGCCCGACAGCTCGCGCAGGCGGTTCAGCACCTCGGGCGAGCTGTTCGAGAAGTCGTCGACGCCGACCACCTGGAAGCCGGCGGCTTGCAGCGCCAGCCAGGTGTGGGTGGCGATGTAGCCGGTGGCCCCGGTCAGCAGGATGGTGGGCTTCATCGCTGCAGCTGGAACTGGCCGAAGCAGCTGAAGCTGTGGTCCTTCAGCGGGAAGGCGATCTGGCCGCTGGCGCTGCGCTGCTCGCGGCTCAGGTCGCAACCCGCCAGCACGCTGCGCAACGGCGCCCAGCGGGCGCCCGCCGACAGCAGCGTGCTGCGGTCCTTGCCGCTGGCCGCCGACGGGAAGAACGGATCCTGGATCGTGCTGGCGACGCGCCGGTCGGTGAATTGCAGGCCGGCGGTGGCGCTGAGCTTGCCGCTGACTTCGTAGTCGCCCTTGAAGCGCAGGGTGTTGGTCACGTGGCTGTAGTCCGAGGTCGCCGGCAGGCCGAAGGGGTCGTAAAGGCCATAGGCGTTCTGGCCGGTGTCGCGCGACAGGCGGGTGTCCAGGCGCACCCGGCTGCGCGGCTGCCACTGCCAGCCCAGCGAGCCGGTGACCCCCGTGAAGTCACGCGGCGAATTCAGGTCGTAATGGGTCTTGCCGTAGCTCACGCGGGCGTCGACGTTGCTGGCGCCGCTGGCCTTCAGGCTGCTGGTCAGGTCGATGCTGTTCTGCTTGAAACGGTCGGCCTGGTAACCGGTGGCCGTCGGCAGGTAGTTCGGGTAATGACCGACGCTCTGCGCCAGCGCGAGTCCGAGCTGCGTCGAACTGCGGGGCATCCATTGCACCCCCAGCGAGGCGTTGTCCTGGTTGAAGTCGCGGGCCCTGACCTGCGGCAGGTCGAGCGAATTGCTGACCCGGCGGTGGCCCAGGTTGACCAGCAGGCTGTACTCGGTGACCAGGCCCATGGTGGCGCTGGCGTTGGCGATCGCCACCGTCTGCATATTGCGCAGGGTCGAGACGTTGAGGCCGAAGTAGTTGTTGAAACTCGACAGCGAGCGGTTGACGCTGCCCTCGAGCCTGCCCGAGATGCGCTCGACGGTGGCCCAGTCCAGCCCGGCACTGCCCGCGTAGCCGTGGTTGTTGAAGATCGAATTGCTGCGGTAGCGGTTGTCCTGCAGGCTGAGGTCGGCCCGCGCGCGCTGACGGCCGAAGAGCTGGTCGAAGCCGGCCAGCAGCGCGCCGGTCGTGATGCTGTCCGATCGGCTGTAGCCGACGGGCGTGGCCTGGTTGTCGCCCAGGCGCAGCAGATTGGCTTGCTGCGTGACGGCCGCCGAGGCGCCGATGTAGTAGGGGCTGGTGTCGGCCATCGCCCAGGGCGCCGCCAGCGACAGGCCGGCCAGCGACAGGGCGGCCAGCGGCATGCGGGCCGGCGGCTGCAAGCGCTCAGCCCGGGTCGGGCGCTGCGCATGGGCTCGTGACAGGGTTCGGGCTTCAAACATGGTGACGCAGGCTCCCGCGTTCAGTACGCGTTGCGGTCGAAGAACACGAGCTTGATGGTGCGCGCGATGATCTGCAGGTCCAGACCCAGCGACCAGTTGCGCAGGTATTCCAGGTCGTATTCGACCCGCGTCTGCATCTTGTCCACGGTTTCGGTCTCGCCGCGCAGGCCGTGGATCTGGGCCCAGCCGGTGATGCCCGGCTTGACCTTGTGGCGCACCATGTAGGCCTTGATCAACTGGCGGTATTGCTGGTTGTGCGCCACGGCATGCGGGCGCGGCCCGACGATGCTCATGCGGCCCTGCAGCACGTTGATGAACTGCGGCAGTTCGTCCAGCGAGCTGCGGCGCAGGAAGGCGCCAAAGCGCGTGATGCGCGGGTCGACCTTGGTCGCCTGCGGCACGACCGCGCCGTCCTCGGCGGTGCGCATCGAGCGGAACTTGTAGATCACGATCTCTTCGCCATCGAGCCCGTTGCGGCGCTGCGCGAAGATCACCGGCCCCGGCGAACTGAGCTTCACGCCGATGGCCACCAACACCAGCAGCGGCGAGATCAGCACCAGGATGGCGCAGGCCAGGACCAGGTCAGACAGCCGCTTGATCAGCCGGTTGGTGCCGGTGAACGGTGTTTCCTGCAGGCCGACGACGGGCACGCCGTTCATGTCGTGCAGCCGGCCCTGGATGATGCTGATGCCGAAGACGTCGGGCACGAAGAACACGCTGGCCGTGGTGCCCTGCACCTGCGACAGCAGCTCGACGATGCGCGGCTGCGAGCCTAACGGCAGCGTGATGTAGACCTCGTGCACGCCATGCCGGGTGATGTAGGGCGCCACCCGTTTCAGGTCGCCCAGCCGCAGGCCGGCGGCATCGGGGTCGACGCGCTCGTCGGCCCGGTCGTCGAAGTAGCCGAGAAAGACCAGGCCCAGGCCGTCGCGGGCCTGGAAGGCGCGCGACACCTTCACGCCCAGGCTGCCGGCGCCCACGACGATGGCGGTGCGCTGGTTGCCGGGCGCGCTGGCCAGTCGATGCAGCACGATGCGGCCCGCGTAGTAGCCCAGCCACTGCAGCACCGGGGTGGCCAGCGCCCACCACATCAGCACCTCGCCCTTGAACAGGCGTTGGCTGTGGGTCGCATAGCTGCACAGCGCCAGGATCGTCAACAGGCTCAGCCACGAGGTGCTGATGTCGACGGCGCTGTTCAGCGGCCGGTCGCGGAAGCGGTTGCGCCCTGGGAAGGTCAGCGCAAAGATCAGCAGGCACAGGGTCAGGTCCGACCGCCCGATCGGCTCGTTGAAGAGGGCCGATACCGCCAGGAACATCAGGACCGTGATGGTCGGTTCCAGGAACGCCGCAACCAGCGAGGTCACCGACTGGGGCGCGCTGTAGAACGTGGTCTTGTAGCCTCTGTTTTCGAACATGAAAGGCGGGTCAGGGCGGGATGGGTTGGCGGCCGTGCGGCCCGCGGTGAAAAGCCGGCCCGCAGATGCTCGAGGGTCTGCGGGCCATGGGGTGCGTGGTCGATTCTCTACCAATTCATGTGAGGTTCAGGCCCGCCGCCGGCGGCGACGGGCGGGGCCCGCTGCCTACAATCAGCCCATGTTGCAAAGTCTTCACGCGCTGCTCGCGCCGGCCCTGTCCGAGCGCCTGACCCTGGTCATCAACCACGTCCTGGCCGGCGAAGCCGTGGCGACGGCCCGCCTGCAGCCGCACGCCGGCCGCACCTTGGCCCTGTCCATCAGCGGCTGGCCCGCGCTGCTGCCGCCGCCGCCGACGCTGGCCTGGCGGATCACGCCGGCTGGCATGGTCGAGTGGTGCGGCGTCGAGCCGCTGGCCGCGCCCGACCTGGCCGTGACGCTCGACGCGCCGAACCCGGCCCTGCTGATCGGCCGCCTGATCGGCGGCGAGGTGCCGGCGCTGCAGATCGACGGCGACGCCCAGCTGGCCGGCGACGTGAACTGGCTGCTGCAGAACGTGCGCTGGGACGTCGCCGCCGATCTCGAACGCCTGTTCGGTCCGACCGTGGCGCAGCCGCTGCACCGCATCGGCTCGGCGCTGGCCAAGGCCTTGCGCGCAGCGCTCGACCTCGGCGCCCGCCTGCGCTCACGCGGCAGCTGACCTTGGCCCACATCGGCAGACTGGTGACGATCGTCGTCACCGTCCTGCGCTTCGGCCTGGACGAGGTGGCGCTGTCGGCCTTCCGCCAGCCCTGGGTGCGCGGCCTGGTGCGCCTGGCCACCATCGGCCGCCGCCTGGACGCCCCGCGCGGCGAACGCCTGCGCCTGGGTCTGGAGCGCCTGGGGCCGATCTTCATCAAGTTCGGCCAGGTGCTGTCGACGCGGCGCGACCTGATCCCGCTGGACGTCGCCGACGAGCTGGCCCGGCTGCAGGACCGCGTGCCGCCCTTCCCGGCGGCGCAGTCGCGGGCGCTGGTCGAAAAGGCTTTCGGGCGGCGCATCGAGGACGTCTTCACCAGTTTCGACGCCGAGCCGGTGGCCAGCGCGTCGATTGCCCAGGTCCACTTCGCGGTGATGAAGGACGGCCGCGAGGTGGCTGTCAAGGTGCTTCGTCCGGGCATGCTGGAGGTCATCGACCAGGACATGAACCTGCTGCACCTGCTGGCGCGCTGGATCGAAAGGCTGTCGGCCGACGGCCGGCGGCTGAAGCCGCGCGAGGTGGTGGCCGAATTCGACGGCTACCTGCACGACGAGCTGGACCTGGTGCGCGAAGCCGCCAACGGCGCGCAGCTGCGGCGCAACATGGAAGGCCTGGACCTGGTGCTGGTGCCCGAGATGGTCTGGGAGCTGTGCACGCCCAGCGTCATCGTGATGCAGCGCATGACCGGCGTGCCGATCGGCCAGATCGAGCGCATCCGCGCCGCCGGGGTCGACTTCAAGAAGCTGGCCCGCGACGGCGTCACGCTGTTCTTCACCCAGGTCTTCCGCGACGGCTTTTTCCACGCCGACATGCACCCGGGCAACATCCAGGTCAGCCTCGACCCGGCCACCTTCGGCCGCTACGTGGCGCTGGACTTCGGCATCGTCGGCACGCTGACCGACAACGACAAGGAATACCTGGCCTACAACTTCCTGGCCTTCTTCCAGCGCGATTACAAGCGGGTGGCCGAACTGCACATCGAGAGCGGCTGGGTGCCGGCCAACACCCGCGTCGATGCGCTGGAGAGCGCGATCCGCGCGGTCTGCGAGCCGCAGTTCGACCGGCCGCTGAAGGAAATCTCGCTGGGCCAGGTGCTGATGCGGCTGTTCCAGACCTCGCGCCGCTTCAACGTCGAGATCCAGCCGCAGCTGGTGCTGCTGCAGAAGACGCTCTTGAACATCGAAGGCCTGGGCCGCCAGCTCGACCCCGACCTCGACCTGTGGGTCACCGCCAAGCCCTTTCTCGAGCGATGGATGAACGAGCAGATCGGCTGGCGTGGCCTGCTCGAACGCTTGAAGAACGAAGCCCCGCGCTACGCCCAGCTGCTGCCCGAACTGCCCAGGCTGATGCACCGGGCGCTGCGCCAGCAAGGCGACGCCACCGAGCGCGCCGCGCTGGCCGCGCTGCCGGCTTTGCTGGCCGAGCAGCGCGCCACCCGCCGCCTGCTGCAAGGCCTGCTGTGGGGGCTGACCGGTTTCATCCTCGGTTTGCTGCTGACCGCCTTCTGGACGCGGGCTGGCGGCTGAGCCGGCAGGCCCGCCTTCCGGGTGAACCCGCCCGCCTATACTTTCGCCCTTTTGGACCCTGCTTCCCCCATGCCCATCTACGCCTATCGCTGTGCCAGCTGCGGCCACGCGCAAGACGTGTTGCAGAAGATGTCCGACGACGTGCTCACCGTCTGCCCGTCCTGTGGCGCCGCGACCTATGAAAAGCAGGTCACCGCGGCCGGCTTCCAGCTGAAGGGATCGGGTTGGTACGTGACCGACTTCCGCGGTGGCAACACCGCCGCGACGCCGAAGGACGGCGTGGTCGCCAAGCCCGGCGACAAGCCGGCCGAAGGCGGCGACAAGGCGGCTGCCCCGGCGCCCGCCGCTGCCGGGTCCGCCCCCGCAGCCCCGGCTGCTTCGCCGGCACCGGCGCCCGCGCCGGCTGCAGCGGCACCGCCGCCCAGCAGTGGCAGCTGAGCCGGGTCGGGGTCTGCACGCCGTGAAGAAGTACATCGTCGCCGGCCTGCTGGTCTGGCTGCCGCTGGCCATCACCGTCTGGCTGCTGTCGTGGATGCTCGGTGCGCTGGACGGCGTCTTCGCGGCCCTGCTGTCGGCGACGCAGGCGGTGCTGCCCGAATCGACGCGCGCCGGCATCGAACAACTGCGCCACGTGCCCGGACTGGGCGTGCTGGTGCTGGTCGCCGGCATGCTGCTGACCGGGGTCTTCGTGACCAACATCTTCGGCCAGTGGGCGGTGCGCCAGTGGGACCGGCTGATGGGCCAGATCCCCATCGTCAAGAGCATCTACAACTCGGTCAAGCAGGTCTCGGACACGCTGTTCTCCAGCACCGGCAATGCCTTCCGCGAAGCCGTGCTGGTGCAGTACCCGCGCCACGGTTCCTGGACCATCGCCTTCGTCACCGGCAAGCCCGGTGGCGAGGTGGCGGCCCACCTCGACGGCGAGCATGTCAGCGTCTACGTGCCGACCACCCCCAACCCGACGTCGGGCTTCTTCCTGATCATGCCCAGGGCCGACGTGCGCCCTTTGAACATGAGCGTGGACGAGGCGCTGAAGTACGTCATCTCGATGGGTGTGGTGGTGCCCGGCGCCGATGCGCAAGCGCTGCCGCCCGGGGCGGCCGCCGCAACGCGAAATTGACCGGGCTGGCGCGGCCCGGCAGCCGGCCAGCCCTGATGGGCCTCGCCCCCCGGCCCACGCGAGCGCCGAACACCCCTGTCTACCGATTTCCGTTTGGAGTGAACCCATGAGAACCACCTACTGTGGCTTGGTCAGCGAAAAGCTGATGGACCAGACCGTCACCCTGATGGGCTGGGCGCACCGCCGCCGCGACCATGGCGGCGTCATCTTCATCGACCTGCGCGACCGCGAAGGCCTGGTGCAGATCGTCTTCGACCCGGACCGCGCCGAGACCTTCAAGGTCGCCGAGAGCGTGCGCAACGAGTTCTGCGTGAAGGTCATCGGCCGTGTCCGTGCGCGCCCCGACGGCACCGAGAACGCCGGCCTGACCAGCGGCAAGATCGAAGTCCTGGCGCATGAGCTGGAAGTGCTGAACGCCAGCGTCACGCCGGTGTTCCCGCTGGACGACGAGAACCTCAGCGAGACCGTGCGCCTGACGCACCGCGTGCTCGACCTGCGCCGCCCGCAGATGCAGAAGAACCTGATGCTGCGCTACCGCGTGGCCATCGAGGTGCGCAAGTTCCTCGACGAGCAGGGCTTCATCGACATCGAGACGCCGATGCTGACCAAGAGCACGCCCGAAGGTGCGCGCGACTACCTGGTGCCCAGCCGCGTCCACGACGGCCAGTTCTTCGCGCTGCCGCAATCGCCGCAGTTGTTCAAGCAATTGCTGATGGTGGCCGGCTTCGACCGCTACTACCAGATCGTCAAGTGCTTCCGCGACGAAGACCTGCGCGCCGACCGCCAGCCCGAATTCACGCAGATCGATATCGAGACGAGCTTCCTGGGCGAGGCCGAGATCCGCGCCATCACCGAGGCCATGATCCGCACCGTCTTCCGCAAGACGCTGGGGCTGGAACTGCCGGTCTACGCCGAGATGACCTACGCCGAGGCGATGTTCAAGTACGGCAGCGACAAGCCCGACCTGCGCGTCAAGCTGCAGCTGACCGAGCTGACCGAGGTCATGAAGACGGTCGACTTCAAGGTCTTCTCCGGACCGGCGACCACCCCGGGTGGTCGCGTGGCGGCGCTGCGGGTTCCCGGCGGCGGCGAGATGAGCCGCGGCGAGATCGACGCCTACACCGAGTTCGTCAAGATCTACGGCGCCAAGGGCCTGGCCTGGATCAAGGTCAACGACGCCGGCAAGGGCCGTGAAGGCCTGCAGAGCCCGGTGGTGAAGAACCTGCACGACGCGGCCATCGCCGAGATCATCGCCCGCACCGGCGCGCGCAATGGCGACCTGATCTTCTTCGGCGCCGACAAGGCCAAGATCGTCAACGACGCCATCGGCGCGCTGCGCCTGAAGATCGGCCACAGCGAATTCGGCCGCAACCACGGTCTGTTCGAGGACAAGTGGGCGCCGCTGTGGGTGGTCGACTTCCCGATGTTCGAGTACGACGACGACGCCAAGCGCTGGAACGCCGTCCACCACCCGTTCACCGCGCCGAAGGACGGCCACGACGAGCTGATGAAGACCGACCCGGGGGCTTGCATCGCCAAGGCCTACGACATGGTGCTCAACGGCTGGGAGATCGGTGGCGGCTCGGTGCGTATCCACCGCGCCGACGTGCAGGCCCGCGTCTTCGAAGCGCTGAACATCACGCCCGAAGAGCAGAAGGTCAAGTTCGGCTTCCTGCTCGACGCGCTGCAGTACGGCGCGCCGCCGCACGGCGGCCTGGCCTTCGGTCTGGACCGCATCGCGACGCTGATGACCGGTGCCGAGAGCATCCGCGACGTGATCGCCTTCCCGAAGACGCAGCGCGCCCAATGCCTGCTGACCGGCGCGCCGAGCTTCGTCGACGAAGCGCAGCTGCGCGAGCTGCACATCCGGCTGCGCAACACGACGGCGGCGGCTTGATCAGGCGTTTTAGCTAAAATGGCCGGGTTCTGAACAGGAGCCCGGCCATGGACGTCACCGCCACCGAAGCCAAGAACCGACTCGGGCAGATGCTCGACCACGCGCAACGCGAGCCGGTCTTCATTGAAAAGTCGGGCCGTCGCCATGGCGTGCTCTTGTCGGCCGCCCATTACGAGGCGCTGCTCGCTGCGTCGGCGCGCGCTGCGCCTGCCGAGGTGCCGCCGCCACGCACGGCCGAGGAGTTCTACGAGCGCTACAAGGCGTGGGTGGACGAGAACAACCAACGCTTCGAAAAATATGGGTTGTGGAATGAAGAAATCCGCACTTGGTGAGCCACATGGCGCAGTGGGACGTTTACCCCAACCCCAGTCCGCGCATGCGCGAGGTGCTGCCCTATGTGGTGGTGGTACAGAGCGACCTGCTTGGAGGTCTTGGAACGCGCCTCGTGGCGCCGCTGGCACGGCACTTGTCGACCCACGCAGGCTTGACGACACGGTTGTCACCGACGGTGAACGTGCGCGGTGAGCCCGTGGTTCTGGTGATGCAGGAGTGCGCGCCGGTCGATGCCCGAACGCTGCGCAAGCCAGTGGCGTCGCTGCGGGAGCAATCGCATCTCATCGTCGGCGCCATGGATGCCGTCATCAGCGGTGTCTGAGCCGCTCCCTGTGGCGGCTCGCCCGCCCAAAATCCCCGTCTCCGTGCTGGTGGTCATCCACACCCCGGCGCTGGACGTGCTGCTGATCGAACGCGCCGACAGCCCCGGTTCCTGGCAAAGCGTGACCGGTTCCGTGGACGCCATCGACGAGCCGCTGGACGCCACCGCGCGGCGCGAGGTGCTCGAGGAAACCGGCATCGTCGACGGCCTGCTCAGCAACTGGCAGCAGGCCAACGACTACGAGATCTACGCCAAGTGGCGGCACCGCTATGGGCCGGGCGTCACGCGCAACACCGAGCATGTCTTCGGCCTGATGCTGCCCGCGCCGCGACCGGTGCGGCTGAGCCCGCGCGAACACCTGGCCTGGCGCTGGTTGCCCTGGCACGAGGCCGCCGCCTTGTGCTTTTCGCCCAGCAACCAGGCGGCCATCCTGCAGCTGCCGGCGCGCCTGGCTGGCGGGGCTGTCGCGGGGAACACGGGCACGCCACCGTGAGCGCAAGGCCGTGAGCGCACTCAGGGCCCTGCAGTCTTCGCTGATGCCGGCGCGCAGCCGCGGCAGCGAGGTCCTGCGCGTGGCCACCTACAACATCCACAAGGGGGTGCGCGGCCTGGGCTTGCGCAAGCGGCTGGAGATCCACAACCTGGGCCAGGCCGTCGAGGCCTTCGACGCCGACCTCGTCTTCCTGCAGGAGGTTCGCCTGTTCCACACCGGCGAGGCGCGCCGTTTCGACCGCAGCAGCTACGGCTGGCCGGCGCAGGGCCAGGCCGAATTCCTGGCCCCGCCGGGCTACCAGTCGGCCTACCGCACGAATGCGGTCACGCGCCAGGGCGAGCACGGCAACGCGCTGCTGTCGCGCTGGCCGCTGGGCGACATCGGCCACCACGACGTCAGCGACCACCGCTTCGAGCAGCGCGGTCTGCTGCATGTGCCGGTGCAGTGGCAGGGCCTGACGGTGCACGCCGTCGTCGTGCATTTCGGCCTCGTCCACCGCAGCCGCGTGCGCCAGGTGGAGAGGCTGGCGCGCTTCATCGCCGCCGAGGTGCCGCCGGGTGAGCCGCTGGTCGTCGCCGGCGATTTCAACGATTGGGGCGAACGCCTGAATGCCCCGATGGCCGAACTCGGCCTGACGCGCGCCGCCGACCCGCGCGGGCGGCGCATCGACTGCGTCACCTTCCCGTCGCTGGCGCCGGTGTTCGCACTCGACCGCTTCTACCTGCGCGGCCTGGACTGCCGCCAGACCGGGGTGCCGCGCGGCGTCAGCTGGGCGCGCATGTCCGACCACCTGCCGCTGGTCGCCGAACTGGTGCTGCAGTAGCCGCATGGCCCTCGACGTCGCCCGCCTGCGCAGCTGGGCCACGGTGCCGGCGCCGCGCTTCGTCGGCGGCAACCGCGTCGAACTGCTGCAGGGCGGCGACGAACTGTTTCCGCGCATGGTGCAGGCCATGGCTGCGGCGCAGCGTGAAATCTGGCTGGCGACCTACATCTTCCACGACGACCCGGCGGCCCGGCAGGTGGCCGATGCGCTGATCGCGGCCGCCGCGCGCGGGCTGGCGGTGCACGTGGTCGTCGACGGCTTCGGCTCCATCGCCACGCTGCCGGCGGTGCGCCGCCTGTTCGCCGGCAGCGCCGTGCAGCTCGAGGTCTTCCGCCCGCTCGACCGCTGGTACGCCTGGCTGCAGCCCGGCCAGCTGCGCCGGCTGCACCAGAAGCTCTGCGTCTGCGACGAAGCGGTGGCTTTCGTCGGCGGCATCAACCTGATCGACGACCGCCACGACATCAACCAAGGCTGGGGCGCGGCACCGCGGCTGGACTTCGCGGTGGCCGTGACCGGCCCGCTGGCCGGGGCCATGCACGTCACCGCCCGGGCGATGTGGGCGCGCGCTCACTTGTGGCGCGGCTGGCGCGAGGAAGTGCGGGTGCTGGCGCGCAGCCAGCGGCCGGTGCTGCAGGCGCTGGCCCTGGTGCGCGAACTGCGCGGGGCCAACCCGGACGCGGCGGCGGTGCCGGCGCTGGAACCGGTGCGCGCGGCCTTCCTGGTTCGCGACAACCTGCGCCAGCGCCGCACCATCGAGCGCAGCTACGTCGAGGCCATCCGCCACGCCCGGACCCGCGTCGACCTGGCGGTGCCGTATTTCTACCCCGGTCGCAGCTTCCGCCGTGCGCTGCGTTCGGCAGCGCGTCGCGGCGTTCGCGTGCGCCTGCTGATGCAGGGCAAGTTCGACTACCGCATCGCCGCGCTGGCGGCGCGCGCGATGTACGACGACCTGCGCGACCACGGCGTGCGCATCTTCGAATACATGCCCGCCCCGCTGCATGCCAAGGTGGCCGTGATCGACGGCGACTGGGCCACGGTCGGCAGCTCCAACATCGACCCGCTGTCGCTGCTGCTGAACCTGGAAGCCAATGTGGTGGTGCGCGACGCCGGCTTCGCCGCGGCGCTGGCCGAACGCTTCGAGACCGTTTTCGCGGTCTCCAGCGAGATCATCGGCGCGCCGCAGCGCAGCGGCTGGCGGCGCTGGCTGCACAGCGGCCTGGTGGCCTGGATCGCCACCGTCTACCTGCGCGTGGCCGGCATCACCGGCCGGTATTGAACCCGCAGCCGGGCCGCGCGGTTAACCTCGCCGGATGGCCCGCCCAACGCTGATACCGAAACCCGTCGCCCTCGACCTGGCGCTGCAGGGCGGCGGCTCGCACGGTGCTTTCACCTGGGGCGTGCTCGACCGCCTGCTCGACGAGGCGACGCTGTCCTTCGCCGGCGCCTCCGGCACCAGCGCCGGGGCCTTGAACGCCGCGGTGCTGGCCACCGGCCTGGCCGAAGGCGGACGGCCCGGCGCCCAGGCCGCCTTGCGGGCTTTCTGGCTGGACGTCGCGGCCCAGGGCGCCGTCTTCGGCCAGTGGCCGCATGCGCCAGGCTCGGGACTGGCCGGCTACAACCTCGACGCCAACCCCTTCTTCGCCTGGAGCAAGCAGTTCCTGCAGGCCTTCAGCCCCTACCAGTTCAACCCGCTGGGCGACAACCCGCTGCGCGCCGTGCTGCAGCGGCATGTCAAGCTGGCGGCCTTGCGCAGGGGCGAACTGAAGCTCTTCATCACCGCGACCGCGGTGCGCACCGGGCAAGCCCGCGTGTTTCGCCGCGCCGACCTCAGCATCGATGCCCTGCTGGCATCGGCCTGCCTGCCCCAGATGTTCCGCGCCGTCGAGATCGACGGTGAACCCTACTGGGACGGCGGCTACAGCGGCAACCCCGCGTTGTGGCCGCTGACCTACAACACCGCGGCGCTGGATCTGCTGCTGGTCAAGATCAACCCGCTGGTGCGGCCCGACCTGCCCGACACACCCGAGGAAATCGCCGACCGCGTCAACGAGATCACCTTCAACGCCGGGCTGATCGGCGAAATGCGCGCCATCCACTTCGTCCAGAAGCTGATCGCGCAGGGCCGGGTGCAGCCTGGCGAGTACAAGAACCTGCGCCTGCACATGGTGGCCGACGACGCCGGCCTGGCGCCGCTGCACGCCAGCAGCAAGCTCAACACCAGTGCCGAATTCCTCGAGGCGCTGCACGCGCTGGGCCGTGCAGCCGCCGACCGCTTCCTGCTGCAACACCGCGCCGATCTCGGCCGGCGTTCGACGCTGGACCTGCGCCAGACCTTCCTGGAACCGCCCGCCGCGGGCTGAGCGCCGTGGCCGACTCCGCTGCCGACCTGATCGTGCTGCGCCCCGAGGGCCTGTACTGCCCGCCGGGCGATTTCCACATCGACCCCTGGAAACCGGTGCCGCGGGCCGTCATCACCCACGCCCACGCCGACCACGCGCGGCGCGGCCACGGCGCCTACCTGGCTACCGCCATCAGCGCCGGCGTGCTCCGCGCGCGGCTTGGCGACATCACGCTGCAGGGCCTGGCCTACGGCGAAACCGTGGTCCGCCATGGCGTGACGATCAGCCTGCACCCGGCCGGCCACGTGCTGGGCTCGGCGCAGGTGCGCGTCGAACACGGCGGGCAGGTCTGGGTGGCCTCGGGCGACTACTTCGTGTCGGGGCATGCCGACGACCACAACCGCACCTGCGCGCCTTTCGAGTCGGTACGCTGCGACTGCTTCATCACCGAGAGCACCTTCGGCCTGCCGATCTACCGCTGGGCACCGCAGGCCGCCGTGATGGCCGACATCGATGCCTGGTGGCAGGCCAACGCCGCCGCCGGCCGCACCAGCCTGCTGCTGGGCTACAGCTTCGGCAAGGCGCAGCGCCTGCTGGCCGGCGTCGACGAGCGCATCGGACCCATCCATGTCCACGGCGCGGTGGAGCCCCTGAACGAGGCCTACCGCGCGGCGGGCGTCGCGCTGCCGCCCACCCGCAAGCTGGACGCCCGCGACAAGGTGGTCGACCTGCGCCGTGCCCTGGTGGTGGCGCCGCCGTCGGTGCTGGGCAGCGCCTGGGCGCGCAAGCTGGGCGATTGCAGCGACGCCTTCGCCAGCGGGTGGATGCAGTCGCGCGGCGCCCGCCGCCGCCACGGTGTCGACCGCGGCTTCGTGCTCTCCGATCACGCCGACTGGCCAGGCCTGCAGCGGGCCATCGCGGCCACCGGCGCCGAGCGGGTGATCGTCACCCACGGCTACGAAGCGGTGATGGTGCGCTGGCTCGGCGACCAGGGCCTGCAGGCCGGCAGCTTCAGCACCGAATTCGGCACCGCCGACGCCGAAGCGCCGGCCTTGCCATCGCTGGCACCGGCGGCCGACGCTCAGTCGCTGGCGGTCTGACCCAGCAGCTGCACGTCGAGCCGCGCTTCCTGGATCCGGGGGTCGATCTGGCTCTCGACGAAGATGCGCTTGGGGTCGACGCCGCGGTCGGCCAGGAATTTGCGCAGCGCGTTCAGGCGGGCCTGGTTCAGGTCCTGGTCGGTGTGGCGGGCGCCGTCGATGGTCCACGGGCCCACCGGCACCAGCAGCGCCACCTGCACCTGCAGGCCCAGCGCTTCGATGACCAGTTCGGTCAGCCGGGCTTTCGTCGAATCGCTGAGCTGGTCGCCGACGAACAGGCCCTTGGCCGGGATCGATGCCGTGCGCATCCGGGCCTTGTCGTTGCCCAGCTTGGCCGCGGGGACGGCGACCACCGGTTGGTCACCCGGCGCGGCCGCCAGCGGCCCGCTGGCGGTCAGCACAGCGGCGCCCAGCAGGGCGGGCGCCAGAAACGACAGCGATGGGTTCATGGTCTTCCCCCGGGTTGTAGGCGGATTCATTGTGACTGCCGACCCGCCGCGCGGCGAGACTGCGACACTGGACGCTGGGATATTCGCCGCCAGCAGCGGCGAGCGGTCGACGGTCGGCGGACCTTGGGAGTCAGCGCGATGGGTTTGTTCATGACGGTGATGCGGGGTCTGCGGAGCGGCGCTGGGGGGGCCGCAGGGGCGGGCCTGCCGGCTGCAGGCTGGGCGGTCGCGGCCTTGCAGGCCGGCTGAACCCGCGTGCAGCGCTTCGCCCGCCTTTACCAGGACCTCGACGCCAGCACCGCCACCGGCGACAAGGTGGCCGCGCTGGTGCGCTACTTCGCGCAGGCGCCGGCGGCCGACGCCGCCTGGGCGGCCTACTTCCTGGCCGGCGGCAAGCCGCGCCAGGTGGTGCCCACCGCGCTGCTGCGCGCCACCGCCTGCCGCATCGCCGGCGTCGACGACTGGCTGTTCGAAGCCTGCTACCAGGCCGTCGGCGACCTGGCCGAAACGCTGGCGCTGGTCTTGCCGCTGTCGCTGCCGCCCGGTGCGCGCCCCAGCGAAGCCGGCCTGGCCGATTGGCTGGAAGACCGCCTGCTGCCGCTGCGCGGCCTGCCCGAAGCCGAGCAGCAGACGCAGATCGAAGCCGCCTGGGCCGAACTCGACGCCGCCGGCCGCTTCCTGCTGGTCAAGCTGATCGGCGGCGGCTGGCGCGTCGGCGTCAGCAAGCTGCTGGTCCAGCGCGCGCTGGCCGAGCATGCCGGGCTGGACCCCAAGCTGATGGCCCAGCGCCTGGTCGGCTGGACGGATGCCAAAGCCACGCCCAGTGCCGCGCGCTTTGCGGCCCTGGTTGCGCCGGCGGCCGCGCCCGGCACGGCGGCCGCGACCTCGGGCCTGCCTTACCCCTTCTTCCTGGCCCACCCGCTGCAGGCCGAACCCGCCAGCCTCGCAAACGCGCTGGGCCCGCCGGGTGACTGGCTGGTCGAGTGGAAGTACGACGGCATCCGCGCCCAGGTCGTCAAGCGCGCCGGGCAGGTCTGGCTCTGGTCGCGCGGCGAGGAACTGATCACCGACCGCTTTCCCGAAGTCGTTGCCCAAGCCGCGCACTGGCCCGACGGCACGGTGGTCGACGGCGAACTGCTGGTCTGGCCCGAGGGCAGCGCCACGCCGGCCACTTTCAACCTGCTGCAGCAGCGCCTGGGCCGCAAGACGGTGCCGAAGAAGTTGCTGGCCGACGCGCCCGTGTGCCTGCTGGCCTACGACCTGCTGGAGCAGGCCGGGCAGGACCTGCGCGGCCAGCCGCAGCAGCAGCGCCGCGCGGCGCTGGAAACCTTCGCCGCGGGCCACCCGCTGCGCCTGTCGCCCGAGGTGCAGGCGGCCAGCTGGCCGGCGCTGGCCACGCTGCGCCGGCAGTCGCGCGAACGCGGCGTCGAGGGTTTCATGCTGAAGCACCGCGAAGCCCGCTACGGCAGCGGGCGCACCAAGGCCGATGGCCTGTGGTGGAAGTGGAAGGTCGAGCCCTACACCGCCGACGCGGTGCTGGTCTACGCCCAGGCCGGTCACGGCCGCCGGGCCAGCGTCTACACCGACTACACCTTTGCCGTGTGGAGCCGCGCGCCGCGCGACGCCGCCGAAGCGCAGGCCGTCATCGAGGCCATCGCGCGCAAGGAACCGGCGCCGCCGCGCGACAGCAGCGCGCTGCAATTGCTGCCTTTCGCGAAAGCCTATTCGGGCCTGAGCGACGCCGAGTTCGCCGCCGTCGACAAGCTCATCCGCGCCACCACGCTGGAAAAGTTCGGCCCGGTGCGCAGCGTCAAGCCCAGCCTGGTCTTCGAGATCGCCTTCGAAGGCCTCAACGCCAGCCCGCGCCACAAGAGCGGCATCGCCGTGCGCTTCCCGCGCATGCTGCGCGTGCGGCACGACAAGCCGCTGCACGAGGCCGACACGCTGGCCACGCTGCAGGCGCTGGCCGCACCAGGGCCTGCGGCCAGCGATGCGGCTTAACCCGGCTGCTTCGTCGTCCGCAGGTAGGGCTTCAGCGTCTTGAAGCCGGCCGGGAACATCGCCTTGGCGTCTTCGTCGGACACGCTGGTGACGATGATCACGTCGTCGCCGTTCTTCCAGTTCACCGGCGTGGCCACCTTGTATTTCGCGGTCAGCTGGATGCTTTCCAGCACGCGCAGGATCTCGGCGAAGTTGCGGCCCGAGGTCATCGGGTAGGTCATCGTCATCTTGATCTTCTTGTCCGGCCCGATGATGAACACGCTGCGCACCGTGGCGTTGGTGGCGGCGGTGCGGCCGTCGCTGGCCACCTCACCGGCCGGCAGCATGTTGTAGAGCTTGGCGACGTTCAGGTCTTCGTCGCCGATCATCGGGAAGTGGGGCAGGTGGCCCTGCGTTTCCGCGATGTCCTGCGCCCACTTGTCATGGTTGGCCACCGGGTCCACGCTCAGGCCGATGACCTTGGTGTTCAGCTGGGCGAATGCCGGCGCCATGCGCGCGACTTCGCCCAGTTCGGTGGTGCACACCGGCGTGAAGTCCTTCGGGTGCGAAAACAGGATCGCGTAGCTGTCGGCGATCCACTCGTGGAAGCGGATGGCGCCCTGGGTGGTCTGGGCGGTGAAATCGGGGGCGACGTCGTTGATGCGCAGGGACATGATGGTGGGGCTCCTGGGGCGTTGAAGGCAGTTCGCCAGCCCGGCGAAGTGGGCCAACGGGCGGCGATTACAGCACGCCCACCGGTTCACCCTGCCGGGCGAGAACCCAGCCTCGGAATAGCGCTGTGTAGCCGCCTTTCATGCGGCTTTCGGCGGCGGCCGGCCTGCCTAGCATCGGTGTGATCCGTTCCCCTTGAGGAGCTTTGTGGACGCCACCATCGCCCCTGCCACCGCCCGCACCGCCATCGCCGCAGCCGCTGCTTCAGCGGCAGCGTCGCGGGCCGCCCCGCCGCCCCCGAGCACCGAGCCCGCCGATCTGGCGCTGCCTTTCGGCGCCGCGCGCAGCGGCGGCATGGCGCTGGCGCCGCTGATGGAGCAGGCCCAGGCGCTGCAGAACGCCGGCCGCGCCGAGGCGGCGGCCTTGCTCTACGAGACCTGGCTGGCCCACACCGAGTCGCCGCTGCGCCACGTGGTGTGCTTCAACTGGGGCACCGTGCTGTCGATGCTGCAGCGCGACGAGCAGGCCGAAGCCGCCTACCGCGAAGCGCTGAAGGCCGTGCCCGATTTCGCGCCGGCGCACCTGAACCTGGGCCATCTGCTGGAACGCAAGGGCGCCATCGACGCCGCGCTGGCGCAGTGGCAGGCGGTCGAGGGGGCCGATCCGCCGGCCACGCTGGAACACCGCCTGCACGCGCTGAACAACAGCGCGCGGATGCTGGAAATGCAGCGCCGCTACCCCGAAGGCGAGGCGCTGATGCGGCGCAGCCTGGAACTGAAAGCGGCCCAGCCCGACGTCGTCCAGCATTACGTCCACATCCGCCAGAAGCAGTGCGCCTGGCCGCACGATCTGCCGGCCGGCGAGGTCACGCCCAACCAGTTCCTGCTCGGCACCTCGCTGCTGGCCACGATGGGCCTGTCCGACGACCCGGCGCTGCAGCTGCTGTCGGCCACCCGCTTCGTCCACGAGAAAGTGCCCAAGCCGCCGGCCGTGCCCTTGCACACGCAGATGCCACCGCGAACCGGGCGCATCAAGATCGGTTACCTGTCGGGCGACCTGCACATGCACGCGGTTGGTCTGCTGACGGCCGAGCTGTTCGAACTGCACGACCGCAGCCGCTTCGAGATCCACGCTTTCGACTGGACGCCCGACAGCGGCATGGCGCAGCGCGCGCGGCTGATCAGGAGCTGGGACCACCACGTGCGCCTGGCCGGCGTCGACGACACGACCGCGGCGCGGCTGATTGCCCAGGCCGGCATCGACGTGCTGGTCGACCTGCAAGGCCTGACCAACGGCGCCCGGCCGGCGATCCTCGGCCACCGGGCCGCGCCGGTCCAGGTCAGCTACTTGGGCCTGCCCGGCACCAGCGCGTTGCCTGGGGTGGACTGGATGCTGGCCGACCGCTTCGTGATGCCCGAAGCGCTGCTGCCCTACTGCACCGAGAAGCCGATCTACCTGCCGCATTGCTACCAGGTCAGCGACCGCCAGCGCGAGGTGGCGCCGCTGCCGCCGCGCTCGCGCTATGGCTTGGGCGACCAGCAGTTCGTCTTCTGCAGCTTCAACAACAACCACAAGTTCACGCCCGAGATGTTCGGTGCCTGGATGCGCATCCTGGCCCAGGTGCCAGGCAGCGTGCTGTGGCTGCTGGCCGACAACGAGACCGCCCGCGCCAACATGCTGCGCGTGGCCGCCGAGCACGGCATCACGCCCGAACGGCTGGTCTTCGCGCCGCGCGTGGCGCCGTCGGAATACCTGGCGCGTTTCGCGCTGGCCGACGTGATGCTGGACACCTTCCCCTTCAACGCCGGCACCACCGCCAGCGACGCGCTGTGGATGGGCACGCCGATCGTCACGCGCGCCGGCCGCACCTACATCAGCCGCATGGCCGGCAGCCTGCTGGGCGCCATCGGCCTGCCCGATCTGGTGACGGAAAACCTGGCCGACTACGAGCAGTTGGCCGTCACGCTGGGCCGCAACCCGGCGCGCGTGGCGTCCTACAAGCGCTACCTGGCCGAGCATGGCCGCAGCTCGCCGCTGTTCGACATGCCGCAGGTGGTGCGCGACATCGAGGCCGCCTTCGAGCGCCTGGCCCTCGACGCCCGCCGTGCAGGTGGAGCCTGAACCCGCCTGAGCCATGAGCGACCTCCACGCGCCCCCTGCTGACGGCGCAGCCCCGCCCGACCCTGCGGTCTGGGACGTCGAGAACGATGCCCTGGCCCACGCGTTGTCGTGGCTGACGCACCACCACGGCCGCGAGCGTTCGCCCGAATCGCTGCTCGCCGGCCTGCCGCTGGCCGGCCGCCTCGCCCCCGACCAGGCGCTGCGCGCCTTGCGCGAGGCCGGCTACAGCGCCGGCCTGGTGCAGCGCCGCATCGCCGAACTGCACCAGCTGCTGCTGCCGGCGATCCTGCTGCTGAAGGAAGGTGACGCCTGCGTCGTCGTGGCGCGGCGCGACGACCTCGGCGCCGGCCTCTACGACATCGTGATGCCGGGGCGCCAGCACCACGCCTGCACCGCCACCGAGGCCGAGCTGGAAGCCGAATACACCGGCCTGGCGCTGGTCGCCACGCCGCAGACCGGGGCCGAGCAGGCCGACGCCGCGCCGTCGCTGCTGCGCGACCCCGGTTCGCACTGGCTGTGGGGCACGATGCGGCGCTTCATCCCCTACTACCGGGGCGCGCTGCTGGCGGCCATGCTGAGCAACATCCTGATGCTGGTGACGGGCATGGCCACCAGCGTGATCTACGACAAGGTCATCCCGCACCAGGCCTATGTCACGCTGTGGGCGCTGGCCATCGGCGCCGGGCTGGCGGTGCTCTTCGACCTGCTGTCGCGCCAGCTGCGCACCTACCTGATCGACATGGCCGGGCGCAAGGCCGACCTGATCGTCGGCTCGCTGCTGTTCCGCCAGACCCTGGGCATGCGCATGGAGCACCGGCCCGACAGCGCCGGCGCCTATGCCCACCAGCTGGGGCAGCTGGAAACGGTGCGCGAGTTCTTCGCCTCGGCCACGCTGTCGGCGATTTCCGACCTGCCTTTCATCCTGGTCTTCGTGGGCATGACCTTCTTCGCCGGCGGGCCGCTGGGCTGGGTGCTGGTGATCGGCATACCGCTGCTGATGGGCATGAGCGCGCTGATCCAGAGCGCGCTGCGCCGCGCGATGAGCAGCCACATGCAGCAGCAGGCCGACCTCTACGGCGTGCTGGTCGAAGCGGTGGACGGCATGGAAGACATCAAGGCCGCCGGTGCCCAGGGCCGCTTCCTGCGCCGCTATGAGGAGTCCACCGCGGCGGCGGCCACGGCCATGCTGCGCTCGCGCAGCATCAGCGCCTGGACGATGAACATCTCGGCCGTCACGCAGCAGATCGTGACCATGATCATGCTGGTCTGGGGCGTCTACCTGATCGACGAGAAGGTCATCACCGGCGGCGCGCTGATCGGCGCGGTGATGTATGCCAGCCGCGCGCTGGGCCCGCTGGCCAGCGTCACCTCGCTGGCCACGCGCTACCAGGGCGCGCGGGCCGCGATGCGCGCCCTCGACCAGATGATGGCCAAGCCGGTCGACCGCGAACCGGGCAAGGTCTACGTGCCCAAGCGCGAACTGACCGGCCGCCTGGGCTTGAACGAGGTCGGTTTCTCCTACCCGGTCGTCGACCCCATCACCGCGGGTCACGCGCCGACGCGGCCGCAGAAGGAAGGTCCGCGCGTGTTGAAGGGCCTGAGCCTGCAGATCGCGCCGGGCGAACGCATCGCCGTGCTGGGCCGCATCGGCAGCGGCAAGAGCACCGTGCTGCGCCTGCTGGCCGGGCTGTACCTGCCCAGCGAAGGCCAGGTCGAAGCCGACGGCATCGACCTGCGCCAGATCGACCCGGCCGATTACCGCGCCCGCGTCGGCTTCGTCGCGCAGGACCCGCGCCTGTTCAACGGCACGCTGCGCGACAACGTGCTGCTCGACCGCCCCAGCGCCGACCCGGCGCGCCTGGGCGACGTGGCGCGGCTGACCGGCCTGGACCGGCTGGTCTCGCAGCACCCGCAGGGCTGGGAGCTGCCGGTCGGTGAATCGGGCGCGCTGCTGTCGGGCGGCCAGCGGCAACTGGTCGCGCTGGCGCGTTGCCTGGTCACCAAGCCGCAGGTCCTGCTGATGGACGAGCCGACGAGTTCGATGGACGCGCAAAGCGAAGTCGCCTTCCTGCGCCAGCTGAAGGAAGCCTGCGGCGACTGCACGCTGGTGATGGTCACCCACCGCCCGGCGGTGCTGGAACTGGTGAGCCGCGTGGTGGTGGTCGACGCCGGCCGGGTGGTGATGGACGGCCCGAAGGCCCAGGTGCTGGCGGCGCTCAGCGGCCAGCGGCCGGCCATGCCGCCGCAGCCGCAACAAGCCCAGGCGGCCGCTGCGCCGCCGAGCAATCTGCACCTGCACCCGACGGCGCGCACCGTCGAGCGCGAAGCACCCGTCTGAGCGGCCCCCGCGATGAGCCTGACCTCGATCTTCAAGCGCACGCCCAAGCTGGCCACCGAATTGCAGCGGCGCGACATGCCCTATGTCACGCCGGTCAATGCGGCCCAGGTCATCGAGCCGGCACCGGCTGCGCTGTGGGCCGTCTACCTGATGCTGAGCGCCATCGCGGTGGCGCTGACCTGGGCCGCCTTCGCCCAGGTCGACATCGTCGCCAAGGCCAACGGCCGCATCGTGCCCGACGGCCGCGAGCAGATCATCGCCAGCCTGGAAGGCGGCATCCTGCGCGAACTGCTGGTCCGTGAAGGCCAGCAGGTGCTCGAAGGCCAGGCGCTGGCGCTGCTCGACCCGACGCGTTACGAAGCGCAGGCCGCCGAGGGCACCAGCCGCAAGCAGTCGCTGCAGGGCACGCAGGCCCGCCTGCAGGCCGAAGCCGTCGGCAAGGCGCTGGCGTTTCCCGACGGCCTGCCCGAAGCCGTGGTGGCCGGCGAGAGCGAAAGCTACGACGCCCGGCAGCGCGCGCTGAACCAGGCCGTCGACACCAACCGGCGCAGCGCCAAGCTGCTGGCCCACGAACTCGGCGTGGCCGAAGGCCTGTCGGCCAAGGGCCTGATGAGCGAGGTCGAGGTGATGCGCGTGCGGCGCCAGCTCAACGACCTCGAACTGCAGACCCAGGAGCGCGTCAACCGCTACCGACAGGACGCCGCTGCCGACCTGGTTCGCGTTCGCAACGAACTGGCCTTGATGGACGAACAGGCGGTCGTGCGCGACGACGCCTTGCGCCGCACGACGCTGGTCGCGCCGGTCAAGGGCATCGTCAAGACCATCCGCAACAGCACGGTCGGCGGCGTCATCGCGCCGGGCGCGCCGGTGATGGAGCTGATGCCGCTGGGCCAGCGCATCCTGGTCGAGGCCCGCGTGCTGTCCTCGGACATCGGCTTCGTCAAGGTCGGCCATCCGGTCAAGGTCAAGCTCACCGCCTACGACTACGCGCTGTACGGCGCGATGGAAGGCACGGTGCTGTCGATCAGCCCTGACGCCGCCAGCGACCCCGAGAAGGCCAGCAGCGCCGAAGGCACCTGGTACCGCGCGATCATCAACGCCGACCGCGGCACGCTGAAGCAGTTCGACAAGCCGCTGGACCTGCTGCCGGGCATGACCGCCAGCGTGGAAATCCGCACCGGCCAGCGCAGCGTGCTGGGCTTCCTGCTGCGGCCGCTGGTCAAGACGCAGGAAGCCTTCCGCGAACGCTGAAGGGCTTCCTCGGTCGGCGAATAAGCAGCCGCCGTTTTCTTCCTTGGTCTTCGCGCGCGGGCTGGCTATGCTGCGGGTCCACGATCGCCGCCTCTGGCCTGAAACGGGGACCACCCATGAGCCATATCTTCGAAGACAACTCGCTGTCCATCGGCCGCACGCCGCTCATCCGCCTGAATCGAATCACCGACGGGGCGAAGGCCACGGTGCTGGTCAAGATCGAGGGCCGCAACCCGGCCTACTCGGTCAAGTGCCGCATTGGCGCGGCCATGATCTGGGACGCCGAACAGCGCGGCCTGCTCGGGCCGGGCCGGGAAATCGTCGAGCCGACCAGCGGCAACACCGGTATCGCGCTGGCCTTCGTGGCCGCTGCGCGCGGCATCCCGATCACCTTGACGATGCCGGAAACGATGAGCATCGAGCGGCGCAAGCTGCTGCTGGCCTACGGCGCGAAGCTGGTGCTGACCGAGGGCGCCAAGGGCATGAAAGGCGCCATCGCCAAGGCCGAGGCGATCGCCGCCAGCGACCCGAAATACGTGCTGCTGCAACAGTTCACCAACCCGGCCAACCCGGCCATCCACGAGAAGACCACCGGTCCCGAGATCTGGGAAGACACCGGCGGCGCGGTCGATATCTTCGTGGCCGGTGTCGGCACCGGCGGCACCCTCACCGGCGTGTCGCGCTACCTCAAGCACCAGCAGGGCAAGGCCATCATCAGCGTGGCGGTCGAGCCGACGGCCAGTCCGGTGCTGACGCAGACCCGCGCAGGCTTGCCGCTGGCGCCCGGGCCGCACAAGATCCAGGGCATCGGTGCGGGTTTCGTGCCGGGCGTGCTGGACCTCGGCCTGATCGATGCGATCGAGACAGTCAGCAACGAGGAAGCCGTGGCCGTGGCGCGCCGCCTGGCGCGCGAGGAAGGCATCCTGGCCGGCATTTCCTGCGGCGCCGCCACCGCCGCTGCGCTGCGCTGGGCGCACAAACCCGAGAGCGCCGGCAAGACCATCGTCGTGGTGCTGCCGGACTCGGGCGAGCGCTACCTGAGCTCGGTGCTCTTCGAAGGCCTGTTCGACGCCGCCGGACTGGCCCCAGCCTGATCCGGCGCCGGGGCCACGCCGGGCGTGATGAACGCGGACCCCTGCGCAGGGCGTTGACAATCCGCTTCGTCACAACCCTGAGGCAACTGCCACCATGTCCCTGATCGACAGCCTGAACTGGCGCTACGCCACCAAGAAGATGAACCCCGAGCGTGCCGTGCCGCAAGCCGCGGTCGACGCCATCATCGAAGCCGCGCGCCTGACGCCGACCTCCAGCGGGCTGCAGCCCTTCGAGATCATCGCCGTGACCAGCCCCGAAGTGCGCGCCCGGATCCGTGCCATCGCCTGGAACCAGGCGCAGATCACCGACGGCTCGCACCTGCTGGTCTTCGCGGCCTGGGACAACTACACCGCCGATCGCATCAACCACATCTTCGACCTGACCAACGAGGTGCGCGGCTTCAAGAACGAAGGCTGGGAAGCCTACCGCGCGATGCTGCTGAAGACCTACCCGCAGCGCGGCGCCGAAGTCAACCACCAGCACGCCGCGCGCCAGGCCTACATCGCGGTTGGGGTGGCCCTGCTGGCCGCCGCCGAGGCGCAGGTCGACTGCACGCCGATGGAAGGTTTCGACCCCGCCCAGCTCGACGAGATCCTGGGTCTGCGCGCCCGCGGCTTGCGCAGCGTGGTCATCCTGCCGCTGGGCTACCGCCAGGAAGAAGGCGACTGGCTGGCCAAGCTGGCCAAGGTGCGCCGCCCGATGGCCGAGTTCCTGACCGAAGTGAAGTGAACGCCGGTCGGGGCCGGCAGCGCCGGCCCCGACCGGCGATCGGCGCGCCCCGGGTGCACACCTGACAGGACTGCCCATGCCTCGCTTTGCCGCCAACCTCAGCATGCTCTACACCGAGCATGATTTCCTCGACCGCTTCGCCGCCGCGGCGGCCGACGGTTTCGAGGCCGTCGAGTTCCTGTTTCCCTACGCCCACGACAGCCGCCTGCTCGCGCAGCGCCTGGCCGATCACGGCCTGCAGCAGGTGCTGTTCAACGCGCCGCCCGGCGACCCGGACGCGGGTCAACGCGGCACCGCCTGCCTGCCGGGCTTTGAAGCGGAATTTCGGCGGGGCATTGAAGCCGCACTGGCCTATGCCGAGGCCTTGAGCTGCCCGCGCGTCCATGTGATGGCCGGCCTGGCGCCCGCCGGTGTCGAACACGCGCAGTTGCTGGCGACCTACCAGGCCAATCTGGCCTGGGCCGCCGAGCAGGCGCGGGCTGCCGGACGCGAGATCCTGATCGAACCGATCAACACGCGCGACATCCCGCGCTACTTCCTGAACCGGCAGGACGAGGCCCACCGCACCGTGCTGGACGTGGGCGCGCCCAACCTGAAGGTGCAGATGGACCTCTACCACTGCCAGATCGTCGAGGGCGATGTGGCGATGAAGCTGCGCCATGAGCTGCCGACCGGCCGTGTCGGTCACATCCAGATCGCCGGTGTGCCCGAGCGCCACGAACCCGATGCGGGTGAACTGAACCACGGCTACCTGTTCGATGTCCTCGACGAAGTCAGCGCGCAATGCGGCTGGCAGGGCTGGGTCGGCTGCGAATACCGGCCGCAGGCCGGCACCACCGCCGGCCTGGGCTGGTTCGCGCCGTACAAGAAAGCCCGCCGCCCCTGAAGCGGCAGGGCCCCATCGGACACCCGCAGGCTGCCAGGGCTGAAACCGGATGAACCCGCTGACCCAGGAACCCCAAACACCCCCCGCGCGCCCGGCGTCCAAACGCCCCGACATCGAAGGCCTGCGCCTGCTCAGCGCCTTCGGCATCGTTTGGTTCCACGCCGGCACCGCGGGCATTGCGCTGGCGTACAGCGGGCTGGTGGTCTTCCTGGTGCTGTCGGTGGCGCTCGGCGGGCGCGCCGGCCGGCCCGACGGCACCACGCTGCGGCGCCGCGCGGTGCGCCTGCTGCGTCCCTGGCTGGTCTGGTTCGGCCTGTACGCGGCCTTCAACCTCGCACGCGGCCTGCCCGCGCTGCCGCTCGAGCACGGGCTGCTGGCCGGCATCCTGGCCGGGCCCAGCATCCACCTCTGGTACCTGCCTTTCGTCTTCGGGGTGCTGGTGGCGCTCGACCTGCTGCGCGCCCACGTCGCGCTGCGCAGCCTGTCGGCCGGGGCCGGGCTGCTGGCGCTGCTGGTGATGGCGGCGACGCACGGGTGGCGGCCGGTCAGCCTGGGTCTGTCCTATCCGCTGCTGCAATGGGCCGATGCGCTGGCGCCGGTGCTGGTGGGTGTGTTCGCGCTGGGCGTGGCGCAGTGGCCGCGCCGCGTCGGCCTGGCGATGGCCGCGGTGCTGGTGCTGGCCGCCGCCTTGCTGGCGGCATTCGACTGGGTCGGCACGCCTTACGCGGTGGGCCTGGCGGCCAGCCTGGGGCTGCTGCTGCGGGCGCCCGGTCCGGCGCGGCCGTGGTCGCTGAAGCTGGCGCCGTTGACCGACTGCGCTTTCGGCATCTACCTGTCGCACAGTCTGGTCTTCGCGCTGCTGCTGGCGCACGGCCCGGAACTGGCCGGCGGCGCGCTGCCGGCAGCCATCTTCGCGCTGGCGCTGGCCGGCACCTGGGGGCTGCGGCGCGCGTTGCCGCGGGTGGCGGCCTACCTGACCTGAGCGGCGCTGCAGCCGGCGCTCGGCTTCAGGCCAGCTCGGCCTTGAAAAAGGCCAGCGTGCGCGACCAGGCCAGCTGCGCCGCCGCGGCGTCGAAACGCGGCGTGGTGTCGTTGTTGAAGCCGTGTTCGGTGCCGGCGTAGAAGTGGCCCTCGAAGCGCACCCCCGCCGCCTTCAACGCGGCTTCATAGGCCGGCCAGCCGGCGTTGATGCGTTCGTCCTGGGCAGCGTGGTGGATCAGCAGCGGCGTGCGGATCTTCGCCACATCGGCCGCCGGCGGCTGGCCGCCGTAGAAGGGCACCGCCGCCGCCAGTTCCGGCACCTGGGTGGCCAGGTAGTTGGCCATGCCGCCGCCGTAGCAGAAGCCCACCACGCCGACCTTGCCCTGGCCTTCGGCCAGGGTCAGCAGCGCGCGCGCGGCGGCCACGAAGTCGGCGCGGGCCTTGGCCTGGTCGAGCTTGGCGAAGGCCTCGCGCGCCCGATCCTCGTCGCCCGGGTAGCCGCCGACCACGGCCAGCGCGTCGGGGGCGTAGGCGATGTAGCCGTCCACCGCCAGGCGGCGGGCGATGTCCTCGATGTGCGGGTTCAGCCCGCGGTTCTCGTGCACCACCAGCACCACCGGCAGCCGGCCCTTGGCGTTCGCCGGCCGGGCCAGCAGGCCGCTGACCCGGCCGTTGCCCAGCGGCGAGTCGAAGGCCAGCTGGCGCGTGACGATGCGCGGGTCATTGGCCGGCACCACGGTGGCCGCGGCGAACTGCGGGCTGAGCGCGGCCAGCAGGCCGACAGCCGCAGCGCTGCTGCCGGCGTGGCGGCTGGCTTGCTCGATGAAGTCGCGGCGGCTCAGGTCGCCGTGCACATAGCGGTCGAAGAGCTGCAGCACTTCAGGCTGGAAGTCCCGGGCGGTCGGTCGTGTCATGGTGGGTCCTGGTGGGCTGGGGGATGGGGTCGGCGCCTGCGCAGTCGCTGCGCGAAAGCCAGGACCTCGGCCGAAGCCGGTGTCGGCGTGGCGTTGTCGAGCGCCGCGCGCAGCACGCGCTGCAGCGTCTCGGGCTGCGGAGTCAGCGGGCCGGCGAAGCGCAGTTGCGCGCCGGCCACGATGACCAGCGTCGGGAAGGTCTCGATGTCGAGGTCGCCCAGCAGCTCGGACTCGTCCTCGATGTCGATCCAGTGCGCCTGCAGGGCCGGGTGCTGCAGCCGCAGCGTGGCCATCGCCTGTTCGAAGATGGCGGCGTAAGCGTCGCAGGTGCGGCACCAGGCGGCGCACAGGCAGGCCACATGCAGGGTCGTGGTGTTTGCGGTGTCCATGGGTTGCGATGCTACGGCCGCGGCCTGGCCGCGCCGGTTTGCTCGCAAAACGAGGGAGCTTCGGCGATTTGCTTCGTTTCCCCTTGGCCAGGCGCTGCCTAGCATCCGCCGCTTGCGGTCTTGCTTTCACCCGTCTTGTTCACCGAGGATTCTTCCGATGACCCGTCGTCTCACCTTGCGCAGTGCCCTGGCCGCTGTCGCCGTCACGGCCCTGGCCTCGACCGCCTTCACCGTCACGGTCGGCGCGCAGGCCAAGGACATCACCCTGCTCAACGTCAGCTACGACCCGACGCGCGAGCTGTATGTCGACTTCAACAAGGCCTTCGCCGCCTATTGGCAGAAGAAGACCGGCGACACGGTCAGCGTCAGGCAGAGCCATGGCGGTTCGGGCAAGCAGGCGCGTTCGGTGATCGACGGCATCGACGCCGACGTCGTCACGCTGGCCCTGGCCTACGACATCGACGAGATCGCCGAGCGCGCCAAGGTGCTGCCGGCCGACTGGTCAAAGCGCCTGGCGCACAACAGCACGCCTTACACCAGCACCATCATCTTCCTGGTCCGCAAGGGCAACCCCAAGGCCATCAAGGACTGGGGCGACCTGATAAAGCCCGGCGTCTCGGTGATCACCGCCAACCCCAAGACCAGCGGCGGGGCGCGCTGGGGCTACCTGGCCGCCTACGGCCATGCCTTGAAGCTGCCCGGCGGCAACGACGCCAAGGCCAAGGCCTACATCGGCAAGCTCTTCGCCCAGGTGCCGGTTCTGGACAGCGGCGCGCGCGGCTCGACGGTGACCTTCGCCGAACGTGGGATCGGCGACGTGCTGCTGGCCTGGGAAAACGAGGCCTGGCTGTCACTGAAGGAATTTGGCGCCGACAAGTTCGACATCGTCTACCCGCCGATCAGCATCCTGGCCGAGCCGCCGGTGGCCCTGGTGGACAAGGTGGTCGACCGACGCGGTACCCGCGCCGTGGCCCAGGCTTATCTGGACTACCTGTACACGCCCGAAGGCCAGGACATCGCCGCGCGCAATTTCTACCGGCCCATCGACCCGAAGGTGGCGGCTGCTTACGCCAGGCAGTTCCCGGCCCTCAAGCTGTTCACCATCGCCGATACCTTCGGCGCCTGGACGCAGGCCCAGAAGACCCACTTCGCCGACGGTGGCGTCTTCGACCAGATCTACACCCGGAAATAGACGATTTCCAGATAAGTACCCGCGTTTTCATTCCTTCGCCTCTGCTGGCGCGCTGCCTAGCATGCGCGCCAGTCTGCTTTTCGGGCCCGCCCCATGACCATCCTCTTCTTGCGCCGCCGCGTCCTGCTGGTGGCCGCCCTGGCTTTTCCCTTGCTGGCGCAAGCCGCCGGCACGACGCTGCTGAACGTCAGCTATGACGTGTCGCGCGAGTTCTACAAGGACTTCAACGCCGCCTTTGCCGCGCACTGGAAGAAGACCGCCGGCGAGGACATCACGCTGAACCAGAGCCACGGCGGCAGCAGCAAGCAGGCGGGCAGCGTGATCGCCGGGCTGCAGGCCGACGTCATCACGATGAACCAGGCCATCGACATCGACGTGCTGGCCGAACGCGGCGGCCTGGTGCCGGCCAACTGGGCCACGCGACTGCCCTTCGGCAGCGCGCCGACGACCTCGGTGCAGGTCATCCTGGTGCGCAAGGGCAACCCCAAGGCGATCCGCGACTGGTCGGACCTCGGCCGGCCCGGCGTCAGCGTCATCATCCCCAACCCCAAGCTGACGGGTAATGGCCGCGCCACCTACCTGGCCGCCTGGGGCTCGGCGATCAAGAACGGCGTCAGCCCGGAGGCCGCCAAGGCCTTGCTGGCGCGCATCTTCGCCAACGTGCCGGTGCTCGACGGCGGCGGGCGCGCCGCCACCACGACCTTCGCCCAGCGCAACCTCGGCGACGCGCTGGTGACCTTCGAAAGCGAAGCCCCGCTGATCGAACGCGAATTCGGCAACAACTTCGAAGTGATCTACCCGAGCCGCACCTTGCTGGCCGAGAACCCGGTCAGCGTGGTCGACCAGGTGGTCGACAAGCGCGGCACGCGCAAGGCCGCCGAGGCCTACCTGCAGTTCCTGTACAGCGAAGCCGGCCAGGAGATCGCCGCCCGGCACCACCTGCGTCCGCGCGACGCCAAGGTGCTGGCGAAGTATGCCAAGGCCTTCCCCAAGGTCAGCACCTTCACGGTGGACGAAGTCTTCGGCAACTGGGCCAAGGCTCAGAAGGACCACTTCGCCGACGGTGCCAGCTACGACCAGATTATCGGTGGCAAGAAATAGCGGCCATGTTGCTGTCCAGAACCCTGCTGAAGAAGCACACCGTGCTGCCCGGTTTCGACCTGGCGCTGGGCTTCGCGCTGCTCTACCTGAGCCTGATCGTGCTGATCCCGCTGTCGGCCGTCTTCCTGAAGACTTTCACGCTGAGCTGGCCGCAGTTCGTTGACGCGGTGAGCACGCCACGCGTGATGGCCTCGTACCGGCTGACCTTCGGCGCCTCCTTCGCCGCCGCGCTGATCAACGCCTTCTTCGGCCTCGTCGTGACCTGGGTGCTGGTGCGCTATGCCTTCCCGGGCAAACGCCTCATCGACGCGCTGGTCGACCTGCCTTTCGCGCTGCCCACGGCGGTGGCCGGCATCGCGCTGACCGCCATCTACGCCCAGAACGGCTTCATCGGCAGCCACCTGCCGTTCAAGGTCAGCTACACGCCGCTGGGCGTCTTCGTGGCCCTGGTCTTCATCGGCCTGCCCTTCGTCGTGCGCACGCTGCAGCCGGTGCTGGAAGACGTCAACCGGGAACTCGAGGAAGCCGCCGCCACGCTGGGGGCCAGCCGCTGGCAGACCTTCACCCACGTCATCTTCCCGGTGCTGATGCCGGCGCTGCTGACCGGCTTCGCGCTGGCTTTTGCCCGCGCCCTGGGCGAATACGGTTCGGTGATCTTCATCGCCGGCAACATGCCGATGGTCAGCGAAATCACGCCGCTGCTGATCATCACCAAGCTCGAGCAGTACGACTACGCCGGCGCCACCGCCATCGCGGTGGTGATGCTGGTGTCGTCCTTCGTGCTGCTGCTGGTCATCAACCTGCTGCAGGCCTGGGCCAGAAAGCGGCAGGGCGGTCTGTGATCGCCACCACCGAGCCGCGCTGGGTGCAGCGGCTGCTGATCGCCGTCGCGCTGGCCTTCATGACCTTCTTCCTCTTCGTGCCGCTGGGCACGGTGTTTTACGAGGCTTTCAAGAAGGGCGTCGGCGTCTATGTCGCGGCCATCAGCGACGCCGACGCGCTGTCGGCCATCCAGCTGACGCTGATCGCTGCGGCCATCAGCGTGCCGCTGAACCTGGTCTTCGGCGTGGCGGCGGCCTGGTCCATCACCAAGTTCGACTTCCACGGCAAGAGCCTGCTGCTGACGCTGATCGACCTGCCGTTCTCGGTCAGCCCGGTCATCGCCGGCCTGATCTACGTGCTGGTGTTCGGACTCCAGGGCTGGTGCGGCGAGTGGCTGCGCGACCACGACATGAAGGTCATCTTCGCTGTGCCCGGCATCGTGCTGGCCACCGTCTTCGTGACCTTCCCCTTCATCGCCCGCGAACTGATCCCGCTGATGCAGGCCCAGGGCATCGAACAGGAAGAGGCGGCGCACGTGCTGGGTGCCAACGGCTGGCAGATCTTCCGCCGCGTCACCTTGCCCAACATCCGCTGGGCGCTGCTCTACGGCGTGATCCTGTGCAACGCCCGGGCGATGGGTGAATTCGGCGCGGTCAGCGTGGTGTCGGGCCACATCCGCGGGCAGACCAACACCCTGCCGCTGCACATCGAGATCGTCTACAACGAATACCAGTTCGCGGCTGCTTTCGCGGTGGCCTCGCTGCTGGCCGGCCTGGCGCTGGTCACGCTGGTGTTGAAGTACGCGGTCGAGCAACGCGTGAAGAGCCAGAAGCGCGCGGTTGGAGAAAGAAGCGAATGAGCATCGAAGTCCGGAATCTGAACAAGCGCTTCGGCGCCACCGTCGTCTGCGACCAGCTCAACCTCGACATCCCCGATGGCGAACTGGTCGCGCTGCTCGGCCCCTCGGGATCGGGCAAGACGACGCTGCTGCGCATCATCGCCGGGCTGGAAGTGCCCGACAGCGGCAGCGTGCGTTTCCACGGCGAAGACGCCACCCGCACCGATGTGCGCGAGCGCCAGGTCGGCTTTGTCTTCCAGCACTACGCGCTGTTCGGCCACATGACGATCTTCGAGAACGTCGCCTTCGGCCTGCGCGTGCGCCCCAAGGCCACGCGGCCCAGTGACGCCGAGATCAAGAGCAAGGTGATGCAGTTGCTGAAGCTGGTGCAGCTGGACTGGCTCGCCGACCGCTATCCGCACCAGCTGTCGGGCGGCCAGCGCCAGCGCATTGCGCTGGCCCGCGCGCTGGCGGTCGAGCCCAAGGTGCTGCTGCTCGATGAGCCTTTCGGCGCGCTCGACGCCAAGGTGCGCAAGGAATTGCGCCGCTGGTTGCGCCGTCTGCACGATGAGGTGCATGTCACCAGCGTCTTCGTCACGCACGACCAGGAAGAGGCCATGGAAGTGGCCGACCGGGTGGTCGTGATGAACCATGGCGCCATCGAGCAGCAGGGCACGCCCGACGAGGTCTACGACCATCCGGCCACGCCCTTCGTGCTGCAGTTCCTGGGCGATGTGAACCTCTTCCACGGCCGCAGGGGCCAGGGCGCCGACGACGTGACCTATGTGCGTCCGCACGAGCTCGAGGTCGTTGCCGAGGCCGGCGACGACACCTGGCCTGTGACCTTGAGCCAGACGCTGACCGTCGGGCCCAACACGCGCATCGAGTTCAGGCGCGGCCATGCGGCGGGTGCCGAGGGGTACGTCGACGTCGAATTGCCGCGTTCGGCCTACCTGGCGCTGCGCGAGCGCTTGTCGCTGGAGCCCGGCTCGCGACTGCATCTGCGGCCGCGCAGCGTCACGCGCTTCGAGGCCGGCGCGGGCATCTGACGGCGTGCGCTCCGGCGCCCGGCGGCCTTCAGATGTCGAAGACGCTGCCCGAGACCTCGGACCGTGCCGTGTCGACCACCTCGCGCGTCAGCGGCGATGCGAAGGCGCTGATGAAGTCGTAGACGTAGCCGCGCAGGAAGCTGCCGCGGCGCACCGCCAGCCGCGTCATGTTGCTGGCGAAGAGGTGGCGCGCGTCGATCGCCGTCAGGTTGGCGTCGCGCTGATCGTCGTGGGCGATGGCCGCGATGATGCCCACGCCCATGCCCAGCTCGACATAGGTCTTGATGACGTCGGCGTCCATCGCCGACAGCACCAGCTTGAAGGCCAGGCCCTGGCGCTGGAAGGCCTCGTCGATGTGGCTGCGGCCGGTGTAGCCGGGTTCGTAGGTGATGACCGGAAACTGCGCCAGACGGGCCAGCGTCAAGGTCAGCTGCCGGCGCGCGTCGTCGGCCAGCGGGTGCGTCGGCGGCACGATGACGCTGTGCGTCCACTGGTAGCAGGGCAGGGCGACGAGACCTGGGTAGCCGGCCAGCGCCTCGGTGGCCACGCCAATGTCGGCCTCGCCGGCCAGCAGCAGTTCGGCGACCTGCTGCGGCGTGCCCTGCTTCAGGCGCAGTTCGACGCCAGGGTGGCTGGCGCTGAAGTCGCGCACCGCCGGCGGCAGTGCGTAGCGGGCCTGTGAATGCGTCGCCGCGATGGTCAGCGTACCGTGGTCCTGGCCCGCGAAATCGGCGGCCGCACGCCGGAGGTTTTCCGCATCGAGCAGCAGCCGCTCGACGATGGGCAGGACCAGCGCGCCTGGCGCGGTCAGCCCGGTCAGGCGCTTGCCGGCGCGTTCGAAGAGCGTGATGCCGAGTTCGTCCTCGAGTTCGCGGATCTGCCGGCTCACGCCAGGCTGCGAGGTGTGCAGCACCTCGGCCACGACGGTCAGGTTGTAGCCCTGACGGACCGCTTCGCGCACCGAGCGGAGTTGTTGGAAATTCACGCCTGTGCCAGCCGCCGTGTCAGCGGAACAGGCCCAGGCGCTGGGCTTCCAGCGCCGCTTCGGCGCGCGAGCTCACATTGAGCTTGCGGTAGATCTGCTTGACATAGTCGGCGATCGTGTGCCGGCTCAAGCCCAGTTGCACGCCGATTTCCGGCAAGGTGTAGCCCTTGGCCACGCGCAGCAGCACTTCGCTTTCGCGGTCGGTGAGGCTGACGTTGGGCATCGCGTTCAGGTTGGGCTGCGGCTTGGCCTTGGCGCTGAAATAAGCCATCACGCGGCGCGCGATGCTGGGTGACAGCGGCGGTTCGCCCTGGCTGATGCGCTGCAGCTGTTCGGTGATCAGTTCGCGCGCCTGCTCTTTCAGGATGTAGCCGAAGGCGCCGGCCTGCAGCGCCGGGAACAGGTGCTCGTCGTCGTCGTGGATGGTGACCACCACGCTTTGCGCATCGGGCTGCATGTCGCGCAGGCGCGTGACCACGTCGACGCCACTGCCGTCGGGCAGGCCGAGGTCGATCAAGGCGAGGTCGAACTTGACCGAGGCTACCCTTTCGATGGCGTCGTGCACGCGGGCACTCTCGGCAATCGTCGCCCCTGGAAACACCTCCAGCACGAGCTTGCGCAGCCAGGCCCGGATCTCGGGCAGGTCTTCGAGCAGCAGAATCGACTTCATGGTGGGGGGTTCCGGTGGCCAGTTGATGTTATCGGCAGGCCGGCGCCGCGCTCAGGCGCCTTCGATGGCCCGGTCCAGCGGAAGCGTGAGGCGTATCACGGTTCCATAGCCCGGTCCCGATTCCACCAGGCATTGCCCCTGCAGCTGCTTGGCGCGGTGCTTCATGCTGGCCAGGCCGTGGCCGCGGTCGAGCCGGCCGTCGACCTCGGCCGAGATGCCGTGGCCGTTGTCCTGCACCACCAGATGGAAGTCGCCGTCGTTCAGGCTGGCGGTCACCGAGCAGTGGTCGGCGCGGCTGTGCTTGATGATGTTGCTGGTGGCCTCGCGCAGGATGCGCGTCGTCTGCACATAGGCGCGGGCCGACAGCGTCTGCGGCAGGTCTTCGGGCGCTTCCCAGTCGCCGTTGATGCCGGCCTGTGCCAGGCGCGAGATCACCTCGGCCCGCCAGTCGCCCAGGGCGTCGGCCAGCCGCACGGGCCGGCCGGTCAGGCCGCGCACGCTGAGGCGCATCTCCTCGAGCGCCTCGCGCGCCAGCGTGCTGATGCGCTCGTTGTCGCTGGTGTGGACGATGGTCAGCAGCTTGGCGCCGAGGTCGTCGTGCAGATCGGCGGCGATGCGCTTGCGTTCGCGCTCGGTGACCTGCTCGACGCGCAGTTCGGCCAGCTGGCGGAAGTTGCGCTCGATCTCCGACGTGGCTTCGCGCACCCGCATTTCAAGCAGCGCCTTGCCCTGTTCGGCCCTGTAGAGCGCGGACCCGTGCTGCTGAACCAGGCGCAGGCCGACCACGACAAAGATGACCGGCACGACCAGTTGCGCGAGGTGTGCCGCCAGCGGCCTGGCGCCCGTCCACTGGACGGCGAATTCGATGCCGCCGGCGATGATGACGGTGGCCAGCAGCACGGACATCAGCCACGCCGAGCGTGCCGGCCGCTGGTGGTGCAGGTGCCAGACCGACGCCGCCACCACCTCCAGCGCCAGCAACAGGGACCAGAGGTTGGCCAGATCGTGCAGCCGCAGCTTGCCGCCGAGCATCAGGGACAGCGCCAGCAGGGCCGACTGCACCGGCAGGCCGACATCCACGGCGCGGTGGCGGGTGCGGGCGTCGCGCAGCAGGAACTGCACGGCCGCCCAGGTGATGAAGCCCAGCATCGCGCAGAGCAGGAACTCGATCGCCGAATGGCCCAGGTGCAGCACCGGCACGCTGCGCAGCCACAGCCGCGCATCGATCAGCGCCCAGCCCACCGACATCGCGCCGAAATAGGCCAGGTGGCTTTCGCGGCGATTGATGAAACCGAGCACGAACATGAAGCTGCCCATCAGCAGCAGCGTGGCACTGACGGCCTGCGGCGCGCCGACCTGCAAGGCCGTCAGCCGGGCGTGGCGCAAGGCCAGTTCCGACTGCGGCCCGACCTGCAGCGCCGACAGGGCGCCGGCTCGCTGGCGCGAGCCGACCTCGGCCAGCGGGTAGCCGGCCACCTTGATGTCGATGAAGTTGCCGTTGGCCTGGATCAGCGCGACCGGCAGCGTCACCAGTTGCGGGTGGTTGCAGTTGTTGATGATCGGCTCGACCAGGCGGCCGCTGCTGTGCACCAGCTGGCCGTTCAGGTAGACATCCAGGCTGCTGCAGACGTGTTCGATGAACAGGGCGAGCAGCTCGTCGTTGGCCCCGTCGGCCAGCGGCTGGAACTGCACGCGGTACCAGATCGGCCCGCTGCTGCCGGGCCGGCTGCGCGCCCATTCGTCGGGCAGGCTGACCGGCACCGGCGTGCCGCCTTCGGGAAAAGTCTTGTCCTGCGGTTGCAGGGCCGGCGCGCTCAGCGCACTGCGGATTTCCAGGGTCAGGGCCTGCGCCGGCTGGGCCCAGGCGGCCAGCGCCAGCAGCGCCATCAGCAGCCACAAGGGTAGCCGCGCGACCAGCGCGACACGACGGCGTTCCAGGGCTCTTTGCACGCGGCCGATTGTGCATGGCGCCCGGCCGCAGGGCCGGCTGCGACAATGTGCCGCCGTGCCGTTCGGCACAGCCTCCCGATGGCCCCGTACCCGTGATCCGACGCCACGTCTTCGACAACCCCGACAACCGCCGCCTGGCCCACCTGTGCGGCCCGCTCGACGGCCATCTGCGCAGCATCGAAGCGGCGCTCGGCGTGCTGCTGGTGCGGCGAGACGCCAG
Source organism: Betaproteobacteria bacterium (assembly GCA_947453725.1). Taxonomy (GTDB): domain Bacteria; phylum Pseudomonadota; class Gammaproteobacteria; order Burkholderiales; family Burkholderiaceae_C; genus Rubrivivax. The sequence goes on from CANGHH010000001.1 coordinate 219,428, forward strand.
CTTCCGCATCGACGGCCCGCGCGACGGTGTCGAGCGCGCGGTGCGCCTGCTCGACGCGCTCTACGAGATGGCCCGCACGCCGATCGCCGAACGTGCGCTGCAGCTGGCGCTGCTGAAGTTCATGCCGTCGCGCCACGGGGGCCTGCCCAGCGCGCCGCTGGGCGCCGCCGCCGACCTCGATGCCGACGCCACCGCCGAGCCCATCGTGCTGCACACCCGCCACGCCGACCTCAGCGGCCGCACGCCCCGGCAGATGCAGTACCTGCAGCAGATGCTGGCCCACGACATCACCTTCGGCATCGGCCCGGCCGGCACCGGCAAGACCTTCCTGGCGGTGGCCTGCGCCGTCGACGCGCTGGAACGCCACGGCGTGCAGCGCATCGTGCTGACCCGCCCGGCGGTCGAAGCCGGCGAACGCCTGGGCTTTCTGCCCGGTGACCTGGCGCAGAAGGTCGACCCTTACCTGCGCCCGCTGTACGACGCGCTCTACGACCTGATGGGTTTCGACCGGGTGACCAAGGCCTTCGACAAGGGCCTGATCGAGATCGCCCCGCTGGCCTTCATGCGCGGGCGCACGCTGAACCATGCCTTCGTGATCCTCGACGAAGCGCAGAACACGACGCGCGAGCAGATGCAGATGTTCCTGACCCGCATCGGCTTCGGCACGCGCTGCGTGGTCAACGGCGACACCAGCCAGGTCGACCTGCCCTCGGGCACGGCCAGCGGGCTGGTCGATGCGATGCAGGTGCTGCAAGGCGTCGACGGCATCGCCTTCACCCACTTCACCGGTGCCGACGTGGTGCGCCACCCGCTGGTGGCGCGCATCGTCGACGCCTACGAGCGTGACCGCGGTCTGCAGGGCCAGCGGGGCGTGCGATGAGCCGCGCCGCCCGGCCCGCGCTGGCCTTGTCGCTGCAGTTCGCCGATGCCACGCACCGCGCCCATCTGCCACGCCACCGGGTGCAGCGCTGGGTGCGCGCGGCCCTGGAAAGCCCCGGCGAGATCACGGTGCGCTTCGTCGGCGCCGAAGAAGGCCGGGCGCTGAACCGTGACTACCGCGGCAAGGACTACGCCACCAATGTGCTGACCTTCGACTATGCCCACGAACCCGTGGTCAGCGCCGACCTCATCCTTTGCGCGCCCGTGCTGGCCCAGGAAGCGGCCGAACAGGGTCTGACGCTGGAAGCCCATTGCGCGCACCTGCTGGTCCACGGCACGCTGCACGCCCAAGGCTACGACCACGAGGTGGAAGACGAAGCGGCGGCGATGGAGGCGCGCGAAAGCGCCATCCTGCTGGCGCTGGGCTACGCCGACCCGTATGCCGCGTAAGGCCTACTTCGTGCCGTAGATGCGGTCGCCGGCGTCGCCCAGCCCCGGCACGATGTAGCCGTGATCGTTCAGCTGGCGGTCGATGCAGGCCGTGTAGACCGGCACATCGGGGTGGTGGGCATGGAAAGTCTTCAGGCCCTCGGGCGCGGCCAGCAGGCTGACGAAGCGGATCGACTTCGGCTGGGTTTCCTTCAGCCGGTCGACCGCAGCCACCGCGGAGTTGCCGGTGGCCAGCATCGGGTCGAGCACGATGGCGTCGCGCTCCTGCATGTTGTTCGGCATCTTGAAGTAGTACTCGACGGCGGTCAGCGTCTTCGGATCGCGGTACAGGCCGACGTGCCCGACGCGCGCGCCCGGCACCACTTCCAGCATGCCGTCGAGGAAGCCGGCGCCCGCCCGCATCACCACCACGAAGACCGTCTTGCGGCCTTCGATGACCGGCGACTGCATCTTCTCCAGCGGCGTCTCGATCTCGATCAGCTGCGTCGGCATGTCGCGGGTCACTTCGTAGGCCATCAGCATGCTGATCTCGTGCAGCAGGCGGCGGAAGCTGCTGGTCGACAGGTCTTTCTGGCGCATCAGCGTCAGCTTGTGCTGCACCAGCGGGTGGCTGATCAGGTGGACGGTGGGGGTGCTCATGCCTAAGGGTCTTTCAGGTTTCAGAAGATCGTGCCGTCGCTGTCGATGGTCAGCGGCGGCGCGCCGCCCAGGCGCTGTTCCAGCGCGATCTCGCGGCCGGCGGCCCAGGTGCCGCCTTCCAGGATGCAGGCCAGCGGCAACTGCTCTGCCGTCTTGCCCAGTTGCTGGCGCACCAGCACGGCCACTTCGTCCAGCAGCGCCACGGTGAGCGCGCGCCATTCGATGATGAAGTCGTCCTGGGGCTTGAACGTGCGCAAGAGGTCGCGCGCATGACGCGGGATGATGACGCCGCCGTCCAGCAGCAGGCCGCCGTTGCGGTATTCGGGCAGGCCGGTCAGCGCGTCCAGCCCGGTGACGGTCACGCCGGCCCACTGCAGCGGTTCCAGCAGCGAATAGCTCAGCCACAGACTGAGTTTGTGGAAGGGCACCCAGCCGCCTGTCGTGGGGTCTTCGCTGCCGTCGCCCACGGTGGCGCCTGCCCAGCGGTGGGGCCAGACATCGCCGGCCATCAGGCCCTGCACGTTGCGCCCGCTGGTCCAGATCGGCCCCAGCGTGCGCAGCACCTCGCCCAGCACCTCGGTCGCGCTGACCGTGTTCAGGGTGCCGCCCGCCGTCAGGCGGTCGAACATCAGCGCCGGCCTTGCCGGCAGGCCGGTCTTCGCGGCCTCGGCCTGCAGCGTTGCGCCCAGCCGCGCCAGCAGGCCGGCGCGGCCTTCCAGGCCGACCAGCGGGTTGGACGGACTGGACTGGAACACCGCGCGCAGCACCGAGGCATCGACGCGGCTCAGCGTGGCCGCGTCGGCGCGCAGCGGGTCGGCCGCCGACGACGAGAACCGGCCGTCCAGGAACGCATGCCAGCTGGCCACGCCCAGGCCTTCGGAGCGGCCCAGCACCTGGCCGGTGCCGGCTTCGGTGTAGCGCCAGGCAGCACCGGCACCGGCGTCCAGCAGCACGCTGACGACGGTCAGGTCGAAGCGCACGCGGGCGGCGTCGGCCGGGCTGTGGCCGGCCAGCAGCCCGTCGAGCAGGGGCTTGCGGTCCAGGCCGCCGGCTTCGAAATGGCGCCAGCGGCTGTGGAAGGGGATGCACAGGTCCGGAAAGCGCTTCAGCGTCAAGGCGGCGACGCGCGCCGCCACGCCGGGCAGGGCGCTGCGGTCGACGGTGAAGTGCTCGCTGACGTTGGCCTCCACCGCGCGCAGGATGGCCGCGCAGCGCGCGCGGATGGTGCCCGGGTCGTGCAGCGGCGCCAGCGGGTGCAGAGAAGGCGGGCTGGCGGCGGGCAGGCTGGCGGTCGAAGGGGTCTCACTCAAGGGCACGCCCCTGCACGCGGGCCAGATCGGCCTGCGTCGGCACCGGGCCGTCGGTGAAATAGCCGGCGGCGATCTTGGCTTCCATCTCGACCTTGGCGTCGGCCGGGATCAGCGCGTCGGGTATCGCCACGCGTTCGCCGACCTCGATGCCGCTGCCGGTGATCGCGTCGTACTTGTCATTGCTCATGCTCACCAGCCGGTGGATCTTCCGGATGCCCAGCCAATGCAGCACGTCGGGCATCAGTTCCTGGAAGCGCATGTCCTGCACCCCGGCGACGCATTCGGTGCGCAGGAAATACTTGTCGGCGCTGTCGCCGCCGACCTGCCGCTTGCGCGCGTTGTAGACCAGGAACTTGGTCACTTCGCCCAACGCCCGGCCTTCCTTGCGGCTGTAGGCGATCAGCCCCACGCCGCCGGCCTGCGCGCCGCGGATGCACTCCTCGATGGCGTGCGTCAGGTAGGGCCGGCAGGTGCAGATGTCGCTGCCGAAGACGTCCGAGCCGTTGCACTCGTCGTGCACGCGGGCGGTCAGCGTCACCTCGGGCTTGGCCAGGTCGCGGATGTCGCCGAAGACGTAGAGCGTCTGCCCGCCGATCGGCGGCAGGAAGACCTCGAGGTCGCTGCGCGTGACCAGTTCGGGGTACATGCCGCCCGTCTCTTCAAACAGGGCCCTGCGCAGATCGGCCTCGCTGACCTTGAAGCGTTCGGCCACGCCGGGCAGCCACCACACCGGCTCCAGCGCCACCTTGGTGACCGTGGCGCTGGCGTCGTCGAGCAGCACCTTGCCGTCGATGGCCAGGCGCTGGAAGGCCAGGGCCTGCTTGATTTCGGGTAGGTGGATGTGGGCCTTGGTGACGGCGATGGTCGGGCGGATGTCGTAGCCCTGCGCCAGGTAGTCGGCATAGACCGTCTGCACGCTGGCGCCCCAGGGGTCGATGCTGACGATGCGTTTCGCGTCGCCCCACTGCGGGCAGGGCCCGACGGGGTCGGTCGGCGCGGTGTCGGTCAGGTCGGCGCGGTGGCCGCGTTCCAGGTTGCCGGCGGCCACCGCCAGCGCGCGGTAGACGCCGTAGCTGCCGCTGTGCGTGCCGATGACGTTGCGCTGGCTGCGGTTGCCGGTGCTGCCCACGATGGGCCCGCGCACCTGCGGGTCGGCCGCGCCCCAGTGGATGGTCGGTGCGGCGTCGGTGCCCTGGCCGGGGTGCGAGGTCAGGCGGATGTGGCGGGTGGGCGTTGCGCTGTCCATGCGTGAGGCGTCGGTCGAGCTGGAAAGCCGCTGAAGATACGCCATGTTGCGGGCCGCGCCGCGTGCGTTGCCCAACCCGTCGCCGTGGCTTGTCGCCTTGGCTTGCAAATGCCCGCTGATTCCCGAGAATGCAGCGATCGGCGCGGACGCGCTGCAAACCAAGAAACAGGAGGACGCGATGTCAAGAAAACTGGGAGCGGGCTGGGTTGCGCTTGGCGCGGTGCTGTGGGGCTTGAGCGCAGCCGCCAAGGCGGCGACCGTCGGCGTCACCGTGGTCGGTGGCGCCGTGGTGGCCAGCCCGCTGGGCGTCACCTTGGCGCCGACCGAAGACTCGCTGGTCTTCCAGCTCGGTACGCCGGGCTACACGTTTTCGCTCACCGGCGCCGTGGTCATCACCGGCACGGGCTCCTCGTTCCGCTGCGTCACGGCCGGCAGCAGGACCACCGTCACCTGCAAGAAGTCGGGGCAGGGCAACAACTCGCAGCAGACTTACCAGATCAGCGTGTTGCCGGCGGGGTCCAAGACGCCCTTGGATTCGCCGCCTGATCTCTGGATCGTCAGCGAATAGCGCGGTCAATCGTTCCGGCTTGGCAGCTTGGTGCGCAAGAGCTCGAAATATTTTTCGATCTCGCGCTTCATGTTGACGTCGTTCAGCATGTCTGCCAAGGCCGAACCGGCGTTCAAGGCCCGTTCTGCAGCGTCAAACTGGCCCAGCGCGATTTGCGCCAGGCCGGTGTTGTTCAGGCAGACGCACTCCAGGCGCACGTGCCCCAGTTCCCTGGCAATCCGCAGTGCTGACTCCGACGCCTCCACGGCCCGGCGGTGGTCGCCCTGCAAGTGGCACATCATGCCCAGGCCGGCCAGGCGCTCGCCAACGCGGGGCAGGTCGCCCAGCTGGCGGCTGATGGCCAGCGCTTCTTCGCAGAGCTGCTGCCCCAGGTCCAGGCGTTGCTGGTCGGCGTGGATCAGGCTCAGATTGCCGAGCAGGCTGCCCTGCAGGCGCAGGTCGCCGACCGCCAGGGCCTCGGCCAGCGCCGCCTCGAAGTGTTCGCGCGCCAGGGTCAATTGCCCGCTCTCGAATGCTGTCCCACCCAGAAAGTTCAGCGCGGCGGCGCACAAGGTCCGGTCGCCCAGTGACCGGGCCCATTGCAGCGCCTCACCCATTTCCTGCAAGGCTTCTTCGGTCAGTCCGGCGCGCCCGTGCAGGCGGGCCAGACGTATCGATGCTTGCACCTGCTGGTGAAGGGCCGCCTGTGCGCGCGCGCCGCGCAAGGCCGTTTCGTACAAGTCGGTGGCGGGCGCGCGTTGGCCCAGAGCCTCGAACGCCGCCCCCAGGGCGAGTTGCGCACGGACGCCGGAAGCGCCGTCCAACTGCGGCACCTGCAGCACGCCTTGGCTCAGTTCAACGGCCGTGCTGAAGGGCCCTCGCAGGTGCAGCGCCGCCCAGGCGCCTTCCAGCGCCCCGGCTGCCGCTTGGCCATGGCCCGCTGCCGTGGCCCTGCGGCAAGCCACCACCAGGTTGTCCATGTCGGCACAAGCCCCCAGCACCGCCCGTTGCGGCCCCAGCCCTGCAAACCAGGCCGCATGCCGGGCCTGCGCCGCCAGCAGGGCCTGCGGGCCGCTGCCGGGGTAGCGGCTCTCGGTGTGCAAATGCTCGTTGGCGTAGGCCTGCACGCTGACCAACAGCGCAAAACGCTCGCTGCCCTGCTGGCGTACGAAAGATTTGTCGACCAAGGCATGCACCACATCCGGCGCCCACGGCGCCTCGGGCACCGTACCCAGGTCGATGACACCTTCGGCGGCTTCCAGCGTGAAGCCGCCCTCGAAGACCGACAGCTGGGCCAGCGCCATTCTTTCGGCGCCGCTCAGCAAGTCCCAGGACCAGTCGAAGGTGGCCCGCAAGGTCATCTGGCGGTCGTGGCGGCCGCCGACACTGGCCAGCAGCTTGAAGCGCTCGCTCATGCGCGACAGCAGCGCGTGCGGTGCGAGTGTGCGGGCACGGGCTGCGGCCAGCTCGATGGCCAGCGGCAGGCCGTCGAGCAGCTTGACCAGCGTGGCGATGTCGGCCCGCTCCTGAAGGCTGGGAACGAAGTCGCGGCGGGCGGCTGTGGCGCGGCGCAGGAACAGGACTTCCGCCTCGGCGGCCGGCAGGGGCGCCAGATCCAGCGTGTCTTCGCCCGGGATGCCCAGGACCTCACGCGTGGTGACCAGAAAGTGGGCCTGGCCGGCACGTTCCAGCCAGCGGCCCAGGGTGGCTTCGGCGTGGCGCGACAGTTGTTCGAAGTTGTCCAGGATCAGCAGGCAGCGCCCGCGTCCGGCGATGGCGTTGCCCAGTTGCGCGAGGGGGTCACCCGGGCCCAGTGGCAGTTCCAGCCCTTGCGCCACGGCGCCGAACAGCCCTTCGAGGGTGCGCGCCGGGGCCAGGTCGCAGAACCACACGCCGCCGGGGTAGTCGCCCATCCAGGCCCAGCCGTAGCGGGTGGCCAAACGCGTCTTGCCGCTGCCGCCCATGCCCAGCACCGAAACCAGCCGTGCGCCCTGTTCGTAGCGCTGCGCCAGTTCGTTCAGGCTGCTCACGCGGCCGACGAAGGCGTCGCGCTCGGCCGGCAGGTTGCGGCGGGTTTCGCGCGCCGGCAGCCACAGTTCGCCCTGGCGCACCACGCGGTAGACCTTGTCGGTGTCGGGCGGCGGCCTGAAGGGCGCGTCTTCCTCACCCACCTCGAACAATTCCATGGGCGCCGGCAGGCCCTTGATGGACCAATGCCCGTGTGAAACCGAGCGCTGCCTCAGCGGCCCGAGCGCGCTCATCGCGGCCTGGGTCAGCAGCGTCTGGCCGCCTAAGGCAGTCGACATCACGCGGGCGGCGATGGGCTTGCTGACACCGTCGGCCTCGAAGGGTTTGGCGCCCAGCGCCACATCGGCCTGCGGTGTTTCGCGCAGCCTCACCGCGCCCACGTGCAGGCCGGCGCGGGCCTTCAGCGGCGGCGCCATCTGCGCCAGCGCACGGTGGTAGGCCAGCGCGTAGGCCAGCGCGTCGCGGGCCTGTTCGAAGACGATCAGAAAGCCGTCGGTCTTGTCGATCTCGCGGCCGCGCCACGCCCGCAGCAGGTCGCGTGCCAGACGGTCGTGCACGGCCCAGACGCGGCCCATTTCGGCATCGCCCAATTGATGGGCGAGGGCGGCGCTATCGACCAAGTCGGTCAGCAGAAGGGCTGCGGTTTCTTCCATGGGGCAATTATCGTTGGGGCCTCGCCGGCGCGGCCTGCGCGCCGGCCTTCAGCCGAGGCCGCGAACCGGGAATTCGCCGCCGCGCTGCAACCAGTTCTCTGGCGCGTAGGCGGCCTGGCCATCGGTGACGTGCAGCGTGTAGGCCAGGCGCGACTTCGCCGAGCGGTTGGCCGCGCTGCAGTGCGGCAGCAGGCCGTGGAAGACCACCAGCGTCCCGGCCGCCACCGGCAGCGGCACGGCCTGCGCCGTGGTCGGCCAGGGCGTGGCATTCAACGACTGCATGCGCAGCGTGCCGGCCGCGTGGTCGCAGACGTACTGCTCGCGCAGCACGCCGCGCGGGCCGCGGTGGCCGCCCGCTTCGACCCACAGGCAGCCGTTGTCCAGCGTGGCGTCTTCCAGCGCGAACCAGAAGGTGGTGACGGTCTGCGGCGCGGTGACGAAGAAGCTGGCGTCCTGGTGCCAGCCCACTTCGCCGCCGATGTGCGGCTGCTTGAAGATGAGCTGGCTTTGCCAGACTTGCGGCGCTTGCAGGCCCAGGTCAGCGGCCAGCGCGGCCAGTTCGGGCCCGTGCGAGAACGCGCTGAAGACCGCGTCGAGGTCGTGCAGCGCGTGGCCGATCTTGTTGATGGCGCGCGACTTGGGCACCAGCAGCTTCCCGGCATCGTCGATGGCCTCTTCCTCGAAAAAACATTGCACGGTGGCGGCCGACGCCAGCAGTGCGGCGTCGGCGACCAGGCTGCGGTCGCGTGTCGAAAAGCGGCTGGCGCCGGCGTCGGGTTCGAAAGCCTCGACCAGCGCGTGAGCGCGCGCCATGGCGGCGGCGCAGTCGGCGAGCGACTTGAATCCGGGCAGCACGAGGTAACCGGTGTCGTGCCAGGCGGCGGTCTGTGAAGTGTCCAGCATGGCCGATTGTTGCGTGGATGTTGCATTGCGGCAGTTGCAGGGCCGCCGACCATCGGCTTGTCACCTTGGGCCGGGTTGGGCGCGGCATCATCCGCTGTCACGACATTTCAGGAGTTTTCATGTTCCGTCCCCGCCTCGCCCCGTCCGTTCAACGGCCGCTCGCCCGCTCGCTGAAGCCGCAGCACGCGCTGGCGGCGGTCACGCTGGCCGTGCTGCAGATGGGCGCTTCGGCGCAGACCGCGGGCCAGCTGCAGACCATCACCGTCACCGCCGAGCGCCGCGTCGAGAACATCCGCGAAGTGCCCAGCGCCGTCAGCGCGCTGCAGGGCGAGGTGCTGGACGTGTTGAACACCAGCGGCCAGGACGTGCGCCTGCTCAGTGCCCGCGTGCCCAGCCTGAACATCGAGTCGTCCTTCGGCCGCGCCTTCCCGCGCTTCTACATCCGCGGCTACGGCAACACCGACTTCCGCCTGAACGCCTCGCAGCCGGTCTCGCTGGTCTATGACGACGTGGTGCAGGAGAACCCGATCCTGAAGGGCTTCCCGATCTTCGACATCGACCGCGTCGAGGTGCTGCGCGGCCCGCAGGGCACGCTGTTCGGCCGCAACACGCCGGCTGGCGTGGTCAAGTTCGATTCGGTCAAGCCGACGAAGAAGCTCGAAGGCTACGGCAGCATCGGCTTCGGCACCTACCAGACGATCAACGCCGAAGGCGCGGCCAACGTGCCGCTGGGCGGCGGCCTGGCGATGCGCGTTTCGCTGCTGAACCAGACGCGCGACGACTGGGTCAAGAACACCGTCGCCGCCGGCCCGACGCAAAAGCTCGAGGGCTACCGCGACAGCGCGCTGCGCGCCCAGCTGCTCTATGACGGCGGCAACGCGCTGAACGTGCTGGCCAATGTGCACGCCCGCGACTACAAGGGCTCGGCCCGCCTGTTCCGCGCCAACATCATCCAGCCGGGCACCAACAACCTGGTCGCGGGCTTCGACCCGGCGACCATTTCGATCGACGGCAAGAACACCTCCGAGCTGCAGAACTACGGCGGCAACCTGCGTGTCAAGCTCGACCTCGGCGGCATGGCGCTGTACTCGATCACCGGCCTGGAATCGGTCCACACCTACAGCCGCGGCGACATCGACGGCGGCTACGGCGCCAGCTTCCTGCCCAAGAGCGGCCCGGGCAGCATCCCTTTCGCGTCGGAAAGCGCCGACGGCATGCCCGAGCACAGCCAGTTCACGCAGGAACTGCGGCTGGAAAGCAGCACCGCCGGGCCTCTGAGCTGGCAGGCCGGCGCCTTCCTGTTCCGCGAGAGCTACAAGGTCGAGAGCTTCAGCTACGACAGCCTGGGCGGCAACGCGCAGAACGGCTACGAACGCGTCAAGCAGGTCAACGACGCCTACGCCCTGTTCGGCGCCTTGAACTACGCGGTGACCAGCGACCTGAAGCTGCGCGGCGGCTTGCGCTACACCAAGGACAAGAAGACCTTCAAGGTCGAGGACTACAACAACAGCGACTTCGTGCCCTGCGTGCTGTCCAGCAAGTGCACGCTGGCGCAGCTCGGCAAGGCCGGCCCGCTGAGCGCCTCGCCCAGCGACGGCAAGTTCAGCTGGGACGCCAGCGCCGGCTACGCGCTGAACAAGGACACCAACGTCTACCTGCGCTACGCCACCGGCTTCCGCGCCTCCAGCGTGCAGGGCGCTGGCGCCTTCAACGACCAGAGCGTGGCCAAGGCCGAGACCAACGAGTCGATCGAGGCCGGCATCAAGGCCGACCTGTTCAACAAGCGCGCGCGCCTGGCCTTCAACGTCTTCAGCTACACGGTGAAAGACCTGCAGCTGACGGCGGTGGGCGGTGCGGCCAACGCCAACATCCTGCTGAACGCCAAGAAGGCCAGCGGCCAGGGCTTCGAGCTCGACTTCCAGAGCTACATCACCGACCAGCTGCTGACCACCGTCAGCGTCGGCTACAACGACACCCAGATCAAGGACCCGGGCCTGGCCGTGGCGGTCTGCGCGGCCTGCACCGTGACCAACCCGAAGACGACCGGTGGTCTGGCGCTGGTCAATGGCAACCCGCTGCCGCAGGCGCCGAAGCTGACCGGCAGCTTCACGCTGAAGTACAGCCAGCCGGTGGCCAACGGTGAGGTCTACGCCTTCACCGACTGGGTCTACCGCGACAAGGTCAACTTCTTCCTGTACCAGAGCACCGAATTCACCGGCAAGGCGCTGGTGGAGGGCGGCCTGCGCGTCGGTTACGCCTGGGGCAACGGCAAGTACGACCTGGCGGCCTACGGTCGCAACATCACCAACCAGATCCGTATCGTGGGTGGCATCGACTTCAACAACCTGACCGGTTTCATCAACGACCCGCGGACCTTCGGCCTGCAATTCAAAGCGAGCTTCTGACGCGATGAAAAGGCCGCTGCTGGCGCTGGTGGGCGCACTGTTCACCACGCTGGCGGCCGCCCAGCCGGCCATCATCTTCGAGCTCGGGGGCAAGAACGACAAGAGCTTCGGCCAGGCCGCCTGGGAAGGGGCCGAGCGCTGGAAAAAGGCCACCGGCAAGCCGTATCTCGAATTCGAGATTGCCAACGCCGCGCAGCGCGAACAGGCCGCGCGGCGCTTCGCCGAGAAGGGTGCGAACCCGGTCGTCGGGGTCGGCTTTCCGCAGGCCAGCAGCATCGAGGCGGTGGCGCGCGACTTTCCGGCCACCCGCTTCGCCATCGTCGACATGGTGGTGAAGCTGCCCAATGTGCAGAGCTTCGTCTACCGCGAGCACGAAGGCGCCTTCCTGGCCGGCCTGCTGGGCGCGCTGGCCAGCAAGACGGGCAAGCTGGGCTTCGTCGGCGGGCAGGACATTCCGCTGGTGCGCAAGGTGCTGTGCGGCTACGAGCAGGGTGCGCGCTACGCCAACCCGAAGGTGCAGATCGTGTCGGCGATGACCGGCACCACCAACGCCGCCTGGACCGACCCGGCGCGCGGCGCCGAGCTGACGCGTACCCAGGTCGCGCAGGGTGTGGACGTGGTCTTCGCGGCGGCCGGGACCACCGGCCTGGGGGTGCTGCAGGCGGCTGCCGACCTCAACATCCTGGGCATCGGCGTGGACAGCAACCAGAACGGCCTGCACCCCGGCCGCGTCCTGACCAGCCTGCTGAAGCGCACCGACGTGGCGGTGGAGCAGGCCTTTCGCGGCGTGCAGCCCGGCGTCACCGCGCTGGGTCTGAAGGAAGGTGGGCTGGACCTGGCCTTCGACGAGCACAACGCCAAGCTGGTGACGCCCGAGATGCGGCGCCAGGTCGATGCGGCCAAGGCCGACATCGTTGCCGGCCGCCTCAGCGTCATCGACTACACCGCGGCCAAGGCCTGCCGCTGAACCCCGGCAGCCGCCTGCGCGGCGCGCCTCGCTAGACTCGCGCAGACATGCAGATCCAGCTTCTGGGCCGCCAGCCCTATGCCGAAACGGAGGCCGCGATGCGCGCCTTCACGGCCGCGCGCGGGTCCGACAGCGAAGACCAACTCTGGCTGGTCGAGCACCCGCCGGTCTACACGCAGGGCATCGCCGGGCGCGACGCGCACGTGCTGGCGGCGGGCGACATCCCGGTCATCCGCACCGACCGCGGCGGCCAGGTCACCTTCCACGGCCCCGGGCAGGTGGTGGCCTACCCGCTGGTCGACCTGCGGCGCCTCGGCATCTACGTCAAGGAATACGTCTACCGCATCGAAGAGGCGGTGATCGACACCCTTTGGGCCTTCGGCGTCGTCGGCCACCGCGTGCGCAGCGCGCCGGGCATCTACGTTCGACCGGCCGACCCGGCTTCGCACGCGGTGCTGCACAGCGCCAGCCTCGATCCCTTCCGGGACCTGGGCAAGATCGCGGCGCTGGGTATCAAGGTCAGCCGGCATTGCAGCTACCACGGCGTGGCGCTGAACGTCGCGATGGACCTCGAGCCCTACAGCCGCATCGACCCCTGCGGCTACGCCGGCCTGCGGACCGTGGACCTGCGCAGCTTGGGCGTGCCCGCTGCCTGGGACGAGGCGGCGGCGGAAATCGCAGGCCACCTGCACCGACGGCTGCAGCCCTGAGGCCGGTGCCCGGTGCGGCCGCTAAACTGGCCGCCCATGTTCCCCAGTGAACCCGCTGCCGCAGGCGCGGGTGCCCGCACCCGATGACCACGGCCTACGACCCCACCGCCAAGCAGAAATCGCAGGCCAAGACCAGCCGCATCCCGATCAAGGTGGTGGCGGCCGGGGAGGTCCTGAAGAAGCCCGACTGGATCCGGGTCAAGGCCGGTTCGCCGTCGACCCGTTTCTACGAGATCAAGCAGATCCTGCGCGAGCAGCAGCTGCACACGGTGTGCGAGGAAGCCAGCTGCCCGAACATCGGCGAATGCTTCGGCAAGGGCACCGCCACCTTCATGATCATGGGCGACAAGTGCACGCGGCGCTGCCCCTTCTGCGACGTCGGCCACGGCCGGCCCGACCCGCTGGACGTGGACGAGCCGCGCAAGCTGGCGCAGACCATCGCCGCGCTGAAGCTGAAGTACGTGGTCATCACCAGCGTCGACCGCGACGACCTGCGCGACGGTGGCGCCGGCCACTTCGTCGACTGCATCCGCCAGACGCGGGCGCTGTCACCCGAAACCCGCATCGAGGTGCTGGTGCCCGACTTCCGCGGCCGCGACGACCGCGCGCTGGCCATCCTGCGTGAAGCACCGCCCGACGTGATGAACCACAACCTGGAAACCACGTCGCGCCTGTACAAGGAAGCCCGGCCCGGCAGCGACTACACCTTCAGCCTGAACCTGCTGAAGAAGTTCAAGGAACAGGTGCCCGGCGTGCCGACCAAGAGCGGCGTGATGGTCGGCCTGGGCGAGACCGACGAAGAGATCCTGCAGGTGATGCGCGACATGCGCGAACACGGCATCGACATGCTGACCATCGGCCAGTACCTGGCGCCCAGCGGCCACCACCTGCCGGTGCGCCGCTATGTGCACCCGGACACCTTCAAGATGTTCGAGGCCGAGGCCTACAAGATGGGCTTCACGCATGCCGCCGTCGGCGCGATGGTGCGCAGCAGCTACCACGCCGACCAGCAGGCGCAGGCCGCGGGTGTCGGGTCCGCCATCGGCTGAAGCGGCTGCGCCAGGCTGCGGCCCGTGATGACAAAGCTGTCATCCAGGCGCCGGGGTGGCGGCCTAGCATCGGTGCCATGAAGCATCCTGTTCCGAGGCTGAGTGCCTTGCTCCTGTGGCTGGCCCTGGCTGCCGGTTGCGGAGGTGGCGGCGGCGCCGCCGATGGGGCATCCAGTGCCACGCCCACGCCGGCCGCCGGCGGCAGCGGCTTCACCTTGGGCAGCAGCGTCGCCAGCGAAGGCGGCGCGCTGCCGGCCGAACACAGCTGCGACGGCAATGGCGCTTCGCCGCCGCTGGCCTGGGCCAACGCGCCGGCCGGCACGCAGCAGTTCGCCCTGCTGATGAGCACGCTGCCGGGTGACGGCAGCACCAAGTACAACTGGGTGCTCTACAACCTGCCGGCCACGGCCCAGGCGCTGGCCCGGAGTGCCTTCGGCGCCGGCACGGCCGGCGTCGGCAGCGACGGGCCACTGGCCGGCTACCAGCCGCCCTGTTCGCAGGGCGCGGGCAGCAAGACCTACACCTTCACGCTGTACGCGCTGTCGGCGGCGCCGGTGCTGGGCAGCAGCACGGCCGTCGACGGCGCCACGCTGCGCGCGGCCGTGGCCGGCATCACGCTGGGGCAGGCCACGCTGAACGTCAACTACAGCCGCAGCAGCACCTCGACCGGGTCGCTGGCGCCTTGCCTGAGCGTGCGCAACTCGCTGGCGGCGTCAACCACCGGCACCGCCACCGCCGGTTGCGACGCGTCCTACGCTTACATCGCCGCCACCGGCCTGGCGACCCACAGCATGATGGACGGCATCACCGCCACCAACCTGCAAGTGCCCATCGCGCAGAACTTCTTCGGCAGCAATGCCTGGCGCATCCCCTTGAACCCGGCCGTGGCCGCCAGCACCACCTCGGCCGTGGACGGCCCCATCGGCGTGGCGATCAACGGCGTGCCGATCTTCAACCCCTGCAAGCAGGGCGGCTGCCAGAACGGCGACACCAAGGCGCTGGGGGAACTCGACCTCTGCAACGGCCACGCCGGCCGGGCCGACGATTACCACTACCACGCCGCCCCGGTCTGCCTGATGGCCGGCCGGCCCGCCAGCTACTGGGACACCCACCCCTTGGGCTGGGCGCTCGATGGCTTTGCCATCTTCGGCTACAACAACGCCGACGGCACGCTGGCCGCGCGCGACGGCTTCTGTGGCGGCAACACCAGCAGCGTGCCCAACGCGCCGGCCGGCTACAGCTACCACGTCACCGATGCCGCGCCCTACGTGCTGTCTTGTTTCCGCGGCACGCCCAGCCCGGACCTGGCGGGCCAGGGCGCCAAGTACAGCCCGCTGCGCCAGCCGCCGGTCACGCCCTTTGCGGTGTCCGGTTTGTCGCTCGGCACCGACCCCGTCGACGGCTGGCAGGTGCTGCAGTTCGGCAGCGCGCGCAGCTTCACCACCACCGAGACCGGCAGCGACAGCTACGCCAACGCGCCAGGCAGCTACCGCGTCCGCTACCAGCGCGTCAGCGGCGCGGCCTTGCAGGCCTTGCTGGCCCAGCCCGCCAACGCGGGCAAGCAGGCCTGCTGGAATTTCCAGTTCACGACGGCCAGCGGCAGCACGACGCAGCCGGCGGCTTCCTACTGCCGGTGAGCGCTGCCAGCGGCCGGGCTGGCGGGCGCCGCGCTGCGGCGGCGCTGGCACTGTCCATGGCGGCTGCCGGCGCGCCGGCGCACGAACTGCCGGCCAACCGGCTGACGGTGGTTCAACGCGAGCCCGCGCACCTGCAGTTGAGTTTCCACATCGACTATCTGCAGGCGCTGCAGCGCGTGCTCGCGCCCGGCAGCGACGTGCGCGCATTTGCGCTGGCGCACGCCGCGCTCGAAGCCGCGCAGCTGGCGCCGCTGCTGCAACGCGCGCACGCCCAACTGGAGGCCGGCACCCGGCTGCTGCTGCCGGGTGGCCAGGCCGTGCCGGCCAGCGGCTGGCGCTGGCCCGCAACGGCCCAGGCCCAGGCCCTCCTGCAGCAGCAGGTGATGCGCGCGCTGGTCGCGCCCCAGGACCGCGCCCACGAGGCGCCCACCGAGGTCCGGGCCGAGATCGCGCTGCGCCTGCCGCTGGCTGCGCCGCCGCCACCGCTGCAACTGCAGTTGCCCGCCGTGCTGCAGCCGGTGCTGGTGGTGTCCTACCGGCCGAGCCAGACCTGGTCGCAGCCGGGCGCCGGGGCCGTGCTGCTGCGTTTCTAGAACGCCGGTCAGCCTGGGCCCCCGGACCGGTCCGCGGTCCGTGCCCGTGTCGACTAGAGTGCGGGCAAGCCACACGACGGACCTGCTGCCATGGACCACACCACCCTGCCCGAACTGCCCCGCGGCCCGTTGCACGCGCTGCTGCGTGAGATGCCCAAGGCCGAACTGCACATCCACATCGAAGGCTCGCTCGAACCCGAGCTGATCTTCGCGCTGGCGCAGCGCAACGGCGTGGCGCTGGCCTACCCCAGCGTCGAGGCGCTGCGCGCGGCCTATGCGTTCAGCGACCTGCAGAGCTTCCTCGACATCTACTACGCCGGGGCCAGCGTGCTGCTGCAGGAAGCCGACTTCTTCGACATGGCCTGGGCCTATTTCGGGCGCGCCAAGGCCGACAACGTGGTCCACGCCGAACTCTTCTTCGATCCGCAGACGCACACCGACCGCGGCGTTCCGATGGCCCACGTCATCCACGGCCTGCAGCGCGCCTGCGCGCGCGCGCGCAGCGAACTCGGCATCAGCGCCAGCCTGATCCTGTGCTTCCTGCGCCACCTCAGCGAAGCGGCGGCCTTCGAAACGCTGGAGGCTGCGCTGCCTTACCGCGACAGCTACATCGGTGTCGGCCTGGACAGCAGCGAGCAGGGCCACCCGCCGGAGAAGTTCGCGCGGGTCTACGCCCGCAGCCGCGAGCTGGGTCTGCATGTCGTGGCGCACGCCGGCGAGGAAGGGCCGCCGGCTTACATCCGGGCTGCGCTGGACCTGCTGAAAGTGGAGCGCATCGACCACGGCGTGCGCTGCCTCGAAGACCCTGCGCTGGTCCGGCGACTGGCTGCCGAGCGCGTGCCGCTGACCGTCTGCCCGCTGTCCAACGTCAAGCTCTGCGTCTTCAAGACCATGGCCGAACACAATTTGCCGGCGCTGCTCGACGCTGGCCTGTGCGCGCTGGTCAACAGCGACGACCCGGCCTATTTCGGCGGCTACATGAACGACAACTTCATCGCCACCTTCGACGCGCTGCCGCAGCTCGGTGCGGCGCAGGCCTACCGGCTGGCCGCCAACAGCTTCGAAGCCGCCTTCGCGCCGGCCGCCGACAAGGCGCGCTGGCGGGCGGCGCTGGACGCGCGCTTCGCCCTCGACGGGCTGTCGTTCAGCTGATCAGACCGCGGCCAGCTGCGCCGCGCCGGCGCCGAAGGCATAGCTGTCCATGCCCAGGTCGCCGAATTCCAGGCTGGCGTGGATGCGCTCGGCCGGCCCGGCGCCGGGGTGGCTGCCGACACCGGCACCGGCGGCCACGAAGAAGGGCAGCAGGTGCTCGTCGCTGGGGTGCATCAGCGCGGCGTGCGGGGCCTGTGCGCGGTAGTCCAGCAGGGCCGGCCAGTCGGCGGCGGCCACCCGGGTGGCGAACCAGTCGCGGAAGGCCTGGCTCTCGGGCGTGGCGGCGCGGTCCACCGGCTGCAGGCCGCCGCCGCCGAAGACGCGGCGCAGGTTGTGCGTGATGGCGCCGCTGCCGACGATCAGCACGCCTTCGTCTGCCAGCGGCGCCAGCGCCGCGCCCAGGGCGTAGAGCTGCGCGGGTGTCCAATGCGGCGGCCAGCCCAGCGGCAGCACCGGGACGCTGGCGTCGGGGAAGACATAGCGCAGCGGCGTCCAGATGCCATGGTCCAGCCCGCCCTCGTCGACGCGGTGCACGGGAATGCCGGCGGCCTGCAGCAGCGCCGCCACGCGGGTGGCCAGCTCGGGGGCGCCGGGGGCGTCGTAGCGCAGCCGGTTCAGCCGCGGGTCGAAGCCGCCGAAGTCGTAGACCGCCTGGTGCTGGCGGGCCGCCAGCAGCACCGGTTCGCGCGTCAGGGTGTGCGCCGAAGCCACCAGGATGGCCCTCGGACGCCCGAAGGCGGCGGCGATGGCCGGACCCAGCCGCTGCATGAAGGCGCCGGCCGCACGCGGCTCCAGCGCGATCATCGGCGAGCCGTGCGACAGGAACAGCGACGGCAGGCGCCGCGGGGGGTGGTTCGTGGGCTGGGGCAGGGTGTTCATGCGCCATTGAAGCACCGCCGGCTGAGCCTGGGCTTCAGCCGACTTGCACGCAGCGAACGAATACGCGGCGCCGGCGCGCCCGTTGGGGGCTCAGCGGGGCCGGGCCAGCCACTGTTCGGCGATGCGCACCCAGGCCGTCGCGCCCAGCGGGATCAGGTCGTCGTTGAAGTCGTAGCTCGGGTTGTGCAGCATGCAGGGCCCCAGGCCGTGGCCGCCTTCGCGGTGGGCGCCGTCGCCGTTGCCGATCATGAAATAACAGCCCGGCTTGGCCTGCAGGAAGAAGCTGAAGTCTTCGGCGCCCATCGTCGGCTGGAAGGGCGTGACCTTCTCGGCACCGACCACGCCGGCCAGCACGCCCTTGACGAAATCGGTCTCGGCCGCGTGGTTGACGGTCGGCGGGTAGTTGCGGCCGAAGTGGAAATCGCAGGTCGCGCCGAAGGCCGCGCAGGTGTGCTCGGCCACGGTCCTCATGCGCGCCTCGATCAGGTCCAGCGTCTCGAGGCTGAAGGTGCGCACGGTGCCGCGGATCTGGCAGGCGTCGGGCACCACGTTCAGCGCTTCGCCGCCGTGGATCATGGTCACGCTGATCACGCCCGGGTCGACCGGGTTGCGGTTGCGCGTGATGATGGTCTGGAAGGCCATCACCATCTGGCAGGCCACCGGCATCGGGTCGACGCCCAGGTGGGGCAGTGCGGCGTGGCTGCCCTTGCCGCGCACGGTGATGGTGAATTCATTGCTGCTGGCCATCATCGGGCCGGGGCTGACGGCGAACTGGCCGACGGCCATGCCGGGCCAGTTGTGGGCGCCGAAGATGGCCTCCATCGGGAACTTCTCGAACAGGCCGTCCTTGATCATCTCGCGGGCGCCGCCGCCGCCTTCCTCGGCCGGCTGGAAGACCAGGTAGACGGTGCCGTCGAATTGGCGGTTCGTGCTCAGGTGCTTGGCTGCCGCCAGCAGCATCGCGGTGTGGCCGTCGTGGCCGCAGGCGTGCATCTTGCCGGGGTGCTGGCTCGCATGCGCGAAGGTGTTGTGCTCGGTCATCGGCAGCGCGTCGATGTCGGCGCGCAGCCCGACAGCGCGGCTGGAGCTGCCGTTCCGGACGATGCCGACCACGCCCGTCGTGCCCAGGCCGCGGTGGACGGGGATGCCCCAGTCGGTCAGCGCTTTGGCGATGAGGTCGGCGGTGCGGACTTCCTGGAAGCACAGCTCGGGGTGGGCGTGGATGTCGCGGCGGATGGCGGTGACGGCGGCCACGTCGGCCAGGATGGGTTCGATCAGCTGCATGCGGGGCTCCGGGCAGGGGTGTGGGGCATCTTAGCCGCGGCGTCAGCGGCGCGCAGGGGTGTGGCACATTGCGCGGATGACCATCCCGATCGCCGCCCGTGTTGCCGCCCCTGTTGCCGCTACCCCTGGCGCCAGCCACGTCGTCCGCGGCGCCTGCCCGCACGACTGCCCCGACACCTGCGCCTTGCGCATCACCGTCGAGGACGGCCGCGTCACCCGGGTGGCCGGCGACCCCGACCACCCGCCGACGCATGGCGCGCTGTGCACCAAGGTCAGCCGCTACCCCGAACGCACCTACAGCCCCGAACGCGTGCTGACGCCGCTGAAACGCGTCGGCCGCAAGGGCGAAGGCCGTTTCGAGCCGGTTGGCTGGGACGAGGCGCTGGACGCCATCGCCACCCAGCTGCAGGCCATCGCGGCGCGCGATGCGCAAGCCATCCTGCCCTACAGCTACGCCGGCACCATGGGCCTGGTGCAGGGCGACGGCATGGCCGCGCGCTTCTTCCACAAGATCGGCGCCAGCCTGCTTGACCGCACCATCTGCGCCAGCGCCGGCGGCGACGCGCTGGCCGCCACCTACGGGGGCAAGCTCGGCATGCATGTCGAGCACTTCGCCGAGAGCCGGCTGATCCTGATCTGGGGCAGCAACCCGATCACCAGCAGCGTCCATTTCTGGACCTTCGCGCAGCAGGCCAAACGCCGCGGCGCGAAGCTGGTCTGCATCGACCCGCGGCGCACCGACACCGCCGACAAATGCCACCAGCACATCGCCCTGCTGCCGGGCACCGACGGCGCGCTGGCGCTGGGGCTGATGAACGAGCTGATCGCCCAGGACAGCCTGGACCACGACTACCTGGCGCGCCATGTCGACGGCTGGCCGGCGCTGCGCGAACGCGCGCTGGCGTGGCCGGCCGAACGTGCGGCGGCCGTCTGCGGCATCAGCGTTGAAGAAATCCGCGGCCTGGCGCGCGATTACGGCGCCACCCAGCCGGCCGCCATCCGCCTCAATTACGGCATGCAGCGGGTGCGCGGCGGCGGCAGCGCGGTGCGCCTGATCGCGATGCTGCCCTGCCTGGTCGGCGCCTGGCGCCACCGCGCCGGCGGGCTGCTGCTGTCGGCCTCGGGCTGGTTCAAGCCGGTGCTGAACAGCGCCTGGCTGCAGCGGCCGGATCTGCTGGCCGGCCACCAGCCGCGCACGATCAACATGTCGACCATCGGCGACGACCTGCTGCGCGAGGCCTCGCCGGCCTTCGGCCCGAAGATCGAAGCCCTCGTGGTCTACAACAGCAACCCGGTGGCGGTGGCACCCGAAAGCGCCAAGGTGGCCGCCGGCTTCGCGCGCGAAGACCTGTTCACCGTGGTGCTCGAGCATTTCCTGACCGATACCGCCGACCACGCCGACTACGTGCTGCCGGCCACCACCCAGCTGGAGCACTGGGACGCCCACATGGCCTACGGTCACAGCTACGCGTTGCTGAACCAGCCGGCGGTGGCGCCGGTCGGGCAGGCGCGATCGAACGCCGAGATCTTCCGCGCGCTGGCGGCCCGGATGGGCTTCGACGAGGCCTGCTTCAGCGACAGCGACGAGGCCATGGCGCACGGCGCTTTCGACCCCGCGCAGGCCGACCCGGGCGAACTGGCGACGCGCGGCTGGGCCAAGCTGAACATCGCTGAAGCGCCTTTCGCCGACGGCGGTTTCCACACGCCGAACGGCAAGGCCCAGGCCGACCCGCCCGGTCTGGGCGTGGCCGACCACGTGCCGAATTACGAGAGCCTGCAGTCGAGCCCCGGACTGGCCGCGCGCTACCCGCTGGCGATGATCTCGCCGCCGGCTCGCAACTTCCTCAACAGCAGCTTCGTCAACGTCGCCAGCCTGCGTGCCAGCGAAGGCGAACCGCTGCTGGAAGTCCACCCGCAGGACGCTGCGGCGCGCGGCATCGCCGACGGCGCGGTGGTGCGCGTCTTCAACGACCGCGGCAGCTACCGCTGCAAGGCGCAGGTCACCGACCGTGCCCGCGCCGGCGTCGTCGTGGGCCTGGGCGTCTGGTGGCGCAAGTTCGGTCTGGCTGGCACCAACGTCAACGAATTGACCCACCAGCGCCTGACGGACCTGGGCCGCGCGCCCACGTTCTACGACTGCCTGGTCGAGGTGCAGGCGGCTTGAGGCGGTGGGCCGCCGCCGCTGGACGACGGGGCTGATGGCCGCCGCCATCGCGGGCGGCCTGCTGGGCAGCGCGCTGCTGGCCGCTGCCGCCGTCTGCCTGAGCAGTGGCTGCAGCACGGTGGACGCTTTGGGGTACTACGCGCAGGCGGCCGGCGGCCATCTCGAGCTGCTGCAGCGCGCGCGGCCGGTGGCCGACGCCGTCGCCGACCCGGCGACGCCGCCCGCGCTGCGTGAGCGCCTGCAACTCAGCCAGCGCCTGCGCGACTTTGCGGTCGGCGAGCTGAAGCTGCCCGACAACCGCAGCTACCGCCGCTATGCCGACCTGCAGCGCGAAGCGGTGGTCTGGAACGTGGTCGCCGCGCCGGCGCTGTCGCTGACGCTGAAGACCTGGTGCTTTCCGGTGATGGGCTGCGTGGGCTACCGCGGCTATTTCAAGCGCGAAGACGCCGACGCGCTGGCCGCGCAACTGCGGGCCGAGGGCCTGGAGGTCAGCGTCTACGGCGTACCGGCCTACAGCACGCTGGGTTGGAGTGACTGGGTCGGCGGCGACCCGCTGCTGAGCACCTTCATCGGCTGGCCCGAAGGCGCGCTGGCGCAACTCGTCTTCCACGAACTGACCCACCAGGTGGCCTATGCGGCCGACGACACCACCTTCAACGAAAGCTTCGCGGTGGCGGTCGAGCGCATCGGCAGCCGGCGCTGGCTGGAGGCGCACGCCAGCCCCGGCGTGCGTGCAGCCCAGGCCGCCGCCGAGGCCCGCCGCGAAGACTTCCGCGCGCTGACGCTGCGCTACCGCGGCCTGCTGCAAGCGGTCTACGCGGGCCCGGCCGATGCCGCGGCGCAGGCCGAACGCAAGGCCGCGCTGATGGCCGCGCTGCGTGCCGACCACGCCGCGCTGAAGGCCGGACCCTGGCAGGGCTACGCCGGCTACGACGGCTGGTTCGCCCGGGCCAACAATGCCAGCTTGGGCGTGCTGGCCGCCTACAACGAACTGGTGCCCGAATTCGAAAACCTGTTCCGCTCCCAGGCCGGCGACTTCCAGCGCTTCTATGCCGAAGTGCAGCGCCTGGCCGCCCTGTCCAAGGACCAGCGCCGCGCGCGTCTGGCCGCACCCGACTGACTGCAAGACCGAAACCGGAGACCCCGCCATGGCCGACATCCACATCCACCGTGATCACGCGCTGGGCCTTGAACGGGCGCGCCAGATCGCCTGGTCCTGGGCCGAGCAGGTGGAAGCCGAATTCGGCATGGACTGCAGCGTGCTCGAAGGCGAGACCAGCGACACCGTCGAGTTCACGCGCAGCGGCGTCAAGGGCACCCTGATCGTCGCACCCGACCACTTCGAACTGCAGGCCAGGCTGGGCTTCCTGCTGGGCGCCTTCAGCAAGACCATCGAGGCCGAAATCACCAGGAACCTGGACGCGCTGCTGAGCCAGGATGCGCCGGAGTCCGGCGCGAAGAAGGCCAGTCGCAAGCCTTAGGAAGCAGTTGCTCCGCTGTGCCCGCCACCGGCCATGATGGAGAGCTCTCCATCATGGCCGCGTGTGTGAGGTCACGAACGGCCGCTTCGTAGAGGCGATACTTGAGAAGCCCCCGCCGGGCATCGGACAGGCTTGAAGAAGCCTGACGCCAGGACCGACTGCTTTCGGGTTCTACGTCTCCGAAGCCGCCCTTCGTGGCCACCGGGATCCTGAGGCGACCTTCGACGTCGCGATGGCGTTGCCGTATTGCTGTCATTGGGTCTGTCAGGGTCCGACGTATTGAGTACGCCTACTCGGCACGCGCAGCTTGCGCCATCGCACCCAAGCACCTCGACACGGGCTTCAATCCCCCAGCACCGACTCCAGGGAGGCCGAGAGCCCTTGGATCGCCTCGCTCAAGGCGTGCCCTTCATCGACGAGCGACGTTACCGCTGCCCCTGAATCAAGTCGAGACTCGAAGGCGTCGATCTTTTGCAGTAGAAGTCCGGCACCGATGGCTGCACAAGCGCCACGCAAGGAGTGGCAGGCAGCACGCCATTTCGCTTTGGAGTCGGCGTCATCGACATCCATTTGAAGGAGGGACGCATCGCCTCTTCGGTAGGTATCGACAAAGAGCCCGAGGACGCGCCGCAGCACTTCTTCCTTGCCGCGCACACGTTCCAGCGCGCCGGCCACGTCCAGGCTGGGCACAGCCGCCAGACGCTGCTGCAAGGGGCGCGTGTCCGCGACCTGCATGGGATGGGCGCCCGCCGCGTTGGCCTCGCTTTCGACCTTGCTGGCCTGCAGCGGCAACCAGCGTAGCAGCGTGACATAGAGGAGATCCGGGCTCACCGGCTTGGCGACGTGGTCGTTCATCCCCGCCGCCAGGCAGGCGGCGCGGTCCTCGCCGAAGGCGTTTGCCGTCATCGCGATGATCGGCACCCCGAGACCGACGCGCTCGCGGATCGCACGGGTGGCGACCAGCCCATCCATGTGCGGCATCTGCACGTCCATCAGGATCGCGTCGTAGTGGCGGGACTGCGCCAGCTCCAGCGCGCGTTGGCCATCGTCTGCGACCTCGACCACCAGCCCGCTCGAACGAAGAAGTTCCTGCGCGATCTCCTGATTGATCGGATTGTCTTCAGCGAGCAGCACCCGCTGGCCGGCGTGACGGTGACGAAGTTCGTTCTCAGCAGAGTTCGCCGCCCGCAGCCCTCGGTCGACAAGTCCAAGCTGCGGACGCAACAGGCGCGAAAGCGAGTCGTTCAACATCGACGCCGTGATCGGTTTGACCAGCACCATGTTGTAGTCGACGCTGCGGGCCTGCTGCCGCATGGCCGTCTCGTCAAATGCCGTGACCAGGATGGCTGGTGGCACGCCAGCGCCCAGCAGATTGCGCAGTTGACGCAGCGTCTCGATGCCATCGAGCGGCGCCATGCGCCAGTCGATGATCATCGCGTCGTAGGGCCGACCGCCTGCAATTTCGGCAGCCGCGCGTTGCAGTGCCGCAGGGCCGCTTCCCTCCTCATGCACCACCAGGCCGAGCAATCGCAGCTGGTCGGCCAGCGCCTGCAGCGCCTCAGGCAGGTCGTCGACCAGCAACACCCGAAGGCCTTCCAAGGGGACTGGCGCGGCGTGGTCGCCGGCCTGTGCCGCGCGGGCCAGCCGGGCCGTGAACCAGAAGGTGCTGCCCTGGCCCGGCGTGCTGACCAAGCCCACCTCGCCGCCCATCATCGCGGCCAGGTGTCGCGTCAGCGCCAGCCCGAGGCCGGTGCCGCCGTGGCGACGCGTGGTCGAACTGTCCGCCTGCTCGAAGGCCTCGAACAGCACGGCCTGGCGTTCCGGGGCGATGCCTTCACCCGTGTCCTGGACCTCGAAGCGCACCACCAGCGCTTCGGCGGTCTCGCGCAGCACCTCGCCGCGCAGGCGCACCCAGCCGCTGGCGGTGAACTTCACCGCATTGGACAGCAGGTTGATCAAGGCCTGCGAAAGGCGGGTCGGATCGCCGCGCAGGCGCGCGGGAAGGTGGTCGGTGTCCAGCACCAGCTCAAGGCCCTTGTCTCGCGCCCGGCCGTTGACCATCTCAAAGACGCCGGACAACAAGGTGTCCAGCGAGAACTCGATGTCCTCGAGCGTCATCTTGCCGGCCTCGATCTTGGACAGATCGAGGATGTCGTTGAGCACCTGCAGCAGGTGGTGCGCAGCGTTGTCGACTTTCTCCAAGCGCTCGCGCTCGCGCGAATCGCGCGTGTCGCGCCGCATCAAGTGGGTCAGGCCGATGATGGCGTTCATCGGCGTCCGGATCTCGTGGCTCATGTTGGCAAGGAAGGCGCTCTTGGCGCGGTTCGCCGCAGCCTCCGAATCGCGTGCGATCGCCAACTCGTTCGTCCGTTCCAGAACACGCCGTTCCAGGTTGGCAGCAAGGTCCTGCAACGAAAGCTGGGCCCGAACCCGATCGGTGATGTCGACGATCACCACGATCACAGACGGCCCATGGATCGTCGGTTCCGGCGGATCGTAAGTCACCGCAAAGACGCGATCGCCCTCCCAGTTCGCACGACGTGGCACCGTCAACTCGTAGCTCACCGCGCTGCCAGCGAAGGCCAAGTCCAACTTGGGTCGGATCTGATCCTCGAACACCGCTGGCAATACATCGGCGATCCGCTTGCCGACGATCGCCGGTGATTCGAGGCCGAGGATTTCAGCGTAGGCTGCATTGGCAAAGACGTAGCGTCTGTTGCTGTCGGCCATCACCATGCCCACTCGGGCGCGGTCGGTCAGCGTGCTCAGCAGCGCCTCGCGTTCACGCAGCGCATGCTGGGTGCTCATTTGATCGGTGATGTCGATCAAGGTCGACAGGATCATGGTTTCGCCGCCGATCGAAAGCACTTGGGCGGAGAGCTGCGTCATGAACGGCACGCCGGCACGGTTTCTGAATTCCTGCTCCCAGCTGTGCAACGCTTGGTGGGCCTGAAGCGCTTCGATGAAGCGTTGGGCATCCTGGGGGCTCGGCCACATGAAGCGTGCGGATTGACCGATGATGTCCTCTCGACGCTCGGCAGTCATCGCAAGCCAGGTTTCGTTCACCTCGACCACACAACCATCTTCCAGGCGGGTCAGTGCGATGGCTGCAGGATTGTTCGAGAAGGCGATCTCGAACTTCTGCTGGGATAACCGCAGTGCTTCGCGCACTTGTATTCGCTCGGTGACATCGGCGACGATGCCCGCGAGACTTTGGGGGCGCCCTTCTGAGTCGGAGTAGACACGGCCCTTGACCCAGAGCCAGTGAATCGACCCATCGGGCCATCGGACGCGGAATTCGACATCGAGAATGCCATCAGCAACCTGCGCCTGTTGGATGCTCTCTTCGACGGCGTTGCGATCCATGGGATCGATCCTGGACATGAAGTCCGCGTAGCCCCACGGCGCATCGGCATCGTCGTCACCGAAGCACCGTGCGTGATGAAGGGAGCGACGCACGTTGCCCGTTGACAGGTCCAAGCGCCAGTCGCCAATCTCGGCCGATTGAAGTGCGAAGCCCAGTCGCTGCTCGCTTTGAACTGCTCGAAGCTCGGCCGCACGTTGCGCCGTCAGATCTCGCACCATCAGGACGAATGCAGGGGGCTCAATGGAGGCATGGAGCCGAAACGATGAGACCTCAGCATCGAAGGCCTCTGAGTTGAGACGATGCAGGCGAAGCTCACCGCGTGCAGTGCCTTTCGCTTCTCG
The DNA here is from genome assembly GCA_947453725.1 of Betaproteobacteria bacterium. GTDB lineage: Bacteria > Pseudomonadota > Gammaproteobacteria > Burkholderiales > Burkholderiaceae_C > Rubrivivax. The sequence goes on from CANGHH010000001.1 coordinate 246,112, forward strand.
CTCGGCCACCAGCTCTTGCACGCGTGGATCGGCGTCGTCGGCAAAAGCGGTAGGCCCCTGCGAGGCGCTGCGTTCACAGATCTCGCTTGCGGACCCGCCAAACAAGGCGCACGCCTCCGGATTGACTGCCCAGACGACCCCTGTCGGTCGCGTCAGCAGGACGGCATCTAGGCAAGCATCGAAAAGCCCGTGGAACAACGCCTGCACGTCGTGGTCGGTTAAGGGCTCGCCTGGTATCAAACCCAATCTTGCGAGATTTTCCATGTCTCTCCGGTTGCAGTCCGGGCCTATCGGTGACTATCCCACAGCAGGTCAGTCGACAGGCGACAAATTTCTCCGAGCGTGGACGTTCCGCAGATTGAAGATATCAGAACTCACGACAGCGCCCACCACTTGAAGCGCGGCGCGGATCTGGCACGGCACGCGCAAGGCAGTCCAGGCCTGCATGCGATACCGACGCGGAGTGGAAGTCCAGAAACGGGACCCATCCGACGGCAGCGGCAAACCGTGGCCGGCGACGTCGGCAGTCCTTTGGAACCGGTTGTTGGCGAGGCGAACTTCTGGCTGCGTGGATTACCGCAACTGGCCGGCGCTGCCAGTTCGAGGACCTCGCCGACAGCTGACCTTGGCAGGCCGGTGATGAGTAGGTCCAGCAAGCCGATTGCCCGTCCGTACGAGCGCGTATGCGCTGACTTGGTGGCCAAACTTTTCATAACTGGGGACTTCTCATCATGGCCGTTATGCATAGCTATCCATAACGGCCACAAGCGGAAGCTCGCGCATAGCTGCTTTAGAGCAGGGCGGGCCCCTGCCGAGAACATCCACATCTTGCTCGGATGCGACCCGTCGACGCCCTAAACGAGGCAACATGGAGCGCCAGCCGCCGAACGGCGACTCGGCGATAGACTTGCCCGCGGACACATGCGAAACCAGTCGGTGCTTCGCAGAGGTTCAGGTCCCACCGAACAATGCTGCCGGCCGGCACTCATTGATGAATTCACATGAATCTGATGGAAATGATCGCGCCGAAGCTTCGGCGGTGTTCAATGCTTGATCGGCGCGCCTTCCTTGCTTCAGGTCTGGCGACCGCGCTGGCGGTCGGGCAGGCGGCGAACGGCTCGCCCTTGGCTATAGAGGCCGCACGTATTGAAGTCGAAGCGATTGTCGCGAGATTCATGGCCCGTGCACGCGCGACGCTGCCGGGTGTAAACGTGCCGATGGTCGTCATCGCCTTCACCCCACAGTTGTCCTGGATCGAGGAGGATGGGAGCGCCATCCACACTGTCGAATGGTCACAGTGTCCGCCGGGCATGCAGGGCTTTTTCGCGAGCCTCCTGGGCGATACCCCGGCCATGCCTGCGGCGGTATTCTTCCGCGAGGTGTTTAACGCCTTCCTGGTTCCGCACGAAATGTCGCACTTCGTTGATGCAAGGCGCGGCAATCTGAAGAATGGCGGCGATTTCTATCGTGGCGAAGTGCACGCGAATCGGGTAGCCGTGGCCTATTGGCTTGGCGAGGAGGGTGGCAGAGAGCGTATGGCTCGCCTGATGGACGTCGTGGAGCAAGCGCTGGCGCACATGGTTAGCCCGGTGCCGGCAGGTACCGACAAAGCCGTGTACTTCAATGACCATTACCGGTCACTTCTAGGCGACGCCTCAAAGTACGGCTGGTACCAATTTCGAATGTTCCTGGACGCCTGGGAGAAACGTGACAGTGATGATTTCGAGGCGCTGGTGCGAACCTTTCTAGCTTAGGTTGCCGCCAAGCGGTCGGCGCCCTGCGCAAGCCGACCGGCGGCTGAGTGCGGCGCTGCGCTGGCGTGCGGCCTGCGAAAGGCGGAACATAGGCCCACACAGGAGACCGCCATGACATCCATCCACGACACGTCAGTCCAGGGCGAATTGGCCAAGCTGATCGACGAGCAACTGGAACTGGCGGTGGCCCGTCTGCCGGCCCTGGAGCCGGGCCGGGTTCATCCCTCGCCGGTGGACCACGAGGAGCGCGCGGCGCCGCACGCGAACTTCGAAGACCTGATGCTCGGCAATGCCGAGGCGACGCCCGAGATGCTGGACGAACTGGCCGCGCTGGACGCCGCGCCGGAACTCAGCGAAGAAGAACTGGCGCGCCAGGCGCTGGCCGCAGCCGACCCGCCTTTCAGCCCTTGAAGGGGTTTTCGATCAACAGGCCCTCGATGTGTCGAAGGTGTAGACGAAGACGTTGCTGTCGAAGAAGTCAGCGCTCATTCATCTCATCCCGGGTGAACTTGCGGCCCCCCGTGTCGATCTTGCGTCGTGCAGGGTGATCCGTGTGCGCTGGAAAAAAGCAGTGTTGTCCGCGGAGGCTTCAGGTGACCGGCCGCAGCAGCGGTGCGTCGTGGGCCTGCAAGAACCCCGAGCCTTCCTCGATCACGTAGTAGCGAAAGGCCTCGGCCGCCGGTGACAGCACCTTGCCGCCCAGGTGCACGACGTTCCAGGTGCGCATCACCGGCGCGCCTGCGATGTCCAGCACCTGCAGCAGGCCGCTGCGCAGTTCCAGGCCGATCGTGTGCATCGACAGAAAGCTCAAGCCCAGGCCGGCGATGACGGCCTGCTTGATGGTCTCGTTGCTGCTCATCTCCATGGCGATGCGCGGCGTGTAGCGGTGTTCGGCGAAGAAGGTCTCCATCGCGTTGCGGGTGCCGGAACCGTGCTCGCGGGCGATGAAGTCGTAGGGCGCCAGCTGGGCCACCTGCAGGCCGCTGCGCTGGGTCAGCGGGTGCCCCGGCGGCGCGATGAAGACCAGCGGGTGCGCCGCGAAGGACTCGGCCCGCGTCGCCAGTTCACGCGGCGGCCGGCCCATGATCGACAGGTCGGCTTCGCCGGCCTGCATCAGCGCCACCAGCTGTTCGCGGTTGCCGACCACGCGCAGCCGCACGTCGACGCCGGGGTGGTCGGCGTGGAAGCGCGCCATCAGGTGGGGCACGAAGTACTTCGCGGTGCTGACCATGCCGATGGTCAGCAGCCCGCGTTCGACGCGCTTGAGCCGCGCCATCGCGTCGTCGGCCTCCTTCAGCGTGGCCAGCAGCTTCCGGGCGTGGACCAGGAAGTATTCACCCGCCGTGGACAGCGCCACCGCACGGCCCTGGCGGTCGAACAGCGGCAGGCCGACCTGGGCTTCGACCTCCTTGATCTGCATGCTCACCGCTGGCGGCGTGAGGTGCAAGGCCTCGGCCGCGCGGGCCATGCTGCCGTGCTGCGCGACCTCGGTGAAAACCCGAAGCTGGCGGAAGGTGATGTTCATGCATCAGTTTTACCTGATGTGAATGCAAAGAATTTCTGACTTTTCCTGAACGAAGCGGCTGCCTACATTGGGCCCAGACCCGAGTCGCAGCCACCGTATCGCCGAAGGAAAAGCCGATGAACCACCCTGCCGAAGCCGCCCTGATCACAGGCGCCACCGACATCACCGCCGACAGCAAGAAGCGCTATGCGGCCGGGGTGCTGAAATACCGCCAGATGGGCTACTGGCAGCCCGACTACGTGCCGGTGGACACCGACACCATCTGCCTGTTCCGCATCACGCCGCAGGAAGGCGTCGACCCGGTGGAAGCCGCCGCCGCGGTGGCCGGTGAATCGAGCACCGCGACCTGGACCGTGGTGTGGACCGACAGACTGACGGCCTGCGACAGCTACCGCGCCAAGGCCTACCGCGTCGAAGCGGTGCCGGGCCGCGACGGCGAGTTCTTCGCCTGGGTGGCCTACGACCTGATCCTGTTCGAGGAAGGCTCGATCAGCAACATGACGGCCAGCCTGATCGGCAACGTCTTCAGCTTCAAGCCGCTGAAGGCGGCGCGGCTGGAAGACATCCGCATCCCGGTGGCCTACATCAAGACCTTCCAGGGCCCGCCGACCGGGCTGATCGTCGAACGCGAGCGGCTCGACAAGTTCGGCCGCCCCTTGCTGGGCGCCACCACCAAGCCCAAGCTGGGTCTGAGCGGGCGCAACTACGGCCGCGTCGTCTACGAAGGCCTGAAGGGCGGGCTGGACTTCATGAAGGACGACGAGAACATCAATTCGCAACCCTTCATGCACTGGCGTGACCGCTTCCTGTACGTGATGGACGCGGTCAACAAGGCGAGCGCCGCGACGGGCGAAGTGAAGGGCAGCTACTTGAACATCACCGCCGGCACGATGGAGGCGATGTACGAACGGGCCGAATTCGCCAAGAGCCTGGGCAGTGTGATCGTGATGGTCGATCTGGTGATCGGCTGGACGGCGATCCAGAGCATGGCCGTGTGGTGCCGCAAGAACGACATGCTGATGCACATGCACCGTGCCGGCCACGGCACCTACACGCGGCAGAAGAACCACGGCGTGAGCTTCCGCGTGATCGCCAAATGGCTGCGCCTGGCGGGCTGCGACCACCTGCACACCGGCACGGCCGTGGGCAAGCTCGAAGGCGACCCGATGACGGTGCAGGGCTACTACAACGTTTGCCGCGACAGCTACACCAAGCAGGACCTGCCGCGCGGCCTGTTTTTCGACCAGGACTGGGCCGACATGAAGAAGGTCATGCCGGTGGCCTCGGGCGGCATCCACGCCGGGCAGATGCACCAGCTGATCGACCTGTTCGGCGACGACGTGATCCTGCAGTTCGGCGGCGGCACCATCGGCCACCCGGCTGGCATCCAGGCCGGCGCCGTGGCCAACCGCGTGGCGCTGGAATGCATGGTCAAGGCGCGCAACGAAGGGCGCGACATCCGGAACGAAGGGCCCGAGATCCTGCGCAAGGCGGCGCAGTTCTGCACCCCGCTGAAGCAGGCGCTGGACACCTGGGGCGAGATCAGCTTCAACTACGCCAGCACCGATTCGTCCGACTACGCCGTTCAACCTGCCGTGGCCTAAGGAGCGCTCGACCATGATGACCAACCCCACCGGCCGCATCACGCAAGGCCAATTCAGTTTCCTGCCCGACCTGAGCGACGCCGAGATCTCGATGCAGATCGATTACGGCCTGAAGAAGGGCTACGCCTGGAGCGTCGAGTACACCGACGACCCGCACCCCCGCAACACCTATTGGGACATGTTCGGCATGCCGATGTTCGACCTGCAGGACGCCGCCGGCGTTTTGCTGGAATTGAACAATTGCCGCAAGACCTTCCCGCAGCATTACATCCGCCTGATGGCTTTCGACAGCACGCGCGGCTTCGAAACCATCGTGATGAGTTTCATCGTCAACCGGCCGGCGAAGGAACCGGGTTTCGGCCTGGTGCGCCAGGAAGTGGGCGGGCGCAGCATGCAGTACACCGTGCACAGCTACGCCACCGACAAGCCCGAGGCCGAGCGTTACACCGGCTGAACCGCGTGAACGCACCGCTCTATGCCATCCCGGGCTCGACGCCCGCCGCATCGGCCGCAACCGCGCCTGACGCCGCCGCGCCGGCCGGGTCGCCTGCCACGGCCCGCACCGTCAACGAGGTGCTGGCGCAGAGCCAGGTGATGGCGGTCATCGAAGAGCTGGATCGCGACCTGGTCGGCCTGGCGCCGGTCAAGCAGCGCATCCGCGACATCGCGGCCTTGCTGGTGGTGGACAAGTTGCGCGCCAACCTGGGCTTGCCGACTTCATCCGGTCAAGGCGGACCCAGCCTGCACATGTGCTTCACCGGCAACCCCGGCACTGGCAAGACCACGGTGGCGCTGCGCATGGCGCAGATCCTGCACCGCCTGGGCTATTCGAGAAAAGGTCACCTCGTGGCGGTGACGCGCGACGACCTCGTCGGCCAGTACATCGGCCACACCGCGCCGAAAACCAAGGAAGTGCTGAAGAAGGCGATGGGCGGCGTGCTCTTCATCGACGAAGCGTATTACCTCTATCGGCCGGAGAACGAACGCGACTACGGGCAGGAAGCCATCGAGATCCTGCTGCAGGTGATGGAGAACCAGCGCGACGATCTGGTGGTGATATTGGCGGGCTACAAAGACCGCATGGACACCTTCTTCCAGAGCAACCCGGGCCTGAGCAGCCGCATCGCCCACCACATCGATTTCCCCGATTACGCGCCGGCGGAATTGCTGCAAATTGGCGAGCGCATGTTGCATGGCATGAATTACCGATTCGGCGACGGCACCCGCGAAGTCTTCGACCGCTACCTGGCGCGCCGCATCGCCCAACCGCATTTCGCCAACGCCCGCAGCGTGCGCAATGCGCTGGACCGAGCGCGCCTGCGCCAGGCCAGCCGACTGTTCGCCGACGGCGACCGCGTGCTGACCGAAACCGACCTGTGCACGCTGGCGCCGCAAGACCTGCTGGCCAGCCGCGTGTTCCAGCGCACCTGAAACCCCGCAGCCCTGATCGGTCCGCCATGCCCCTGTCCAACCGCCGCACGCTGACGCAGTACCTGATCGAACAACGCCGCCGCTTTCCCGGCGCCAGCGGGGAGTTGAATGCGCTGATCCTGGACGTCTCCATCGCCTGCAAGGCCATCGCGCGCAGCGTGGCCTTCGGCGCCTTGGGCGACCCCAGCACGCGCGATATCGCCGCAGTCAACCCAGGCGGCGACACCAATGTGCAGGGCGAGGTGCAGAAGCCGCTCGACGTGGTCAGCAACGAGTTCTTCATCCGCACCACCGAATGGAGCGGCAACCTGGCCGGCCAGGCCAGCGAGGAAATGGACACCGCGCGGCAGATTCCCGCCGGCTATCCGCGTGGCAAGTACCTGCTGGTCTTCGACCCGCTGGACGGCAGCAGCAACATCGACGTCAACGTCTCGGTCGGCAGCATCTTTTCGATCCTGCGCCTGCCCGGTCATGACACCGCACCCGGCCGCGACGTCACCGAGGCCGACTTCCTGCAGCCCGGCACGCAGCAGGTCGCTGCCGGCTACGCCATCTACGGCCCGACGACGATGCTGGTGCTGACGGTCGGCGACGGCGTGGTCGGTTTCACGCTGGACCCCAACCTGGGCGAATTCAAGCTGACGCACCCGAAGATCACGGTGCCGGCCGAGACCCAGGAATTCGCCATCAACAGCAGCAACAGCCGCTTCTGGGAACCGCCGGTCAAGCGCTACGTCGACGAATGCCTGGCCGGCAAGACCGGGCCGCGCGGCAAGGACTTCAACATGCGCTGGATCGCCAGCATGGTGGCCGAAGCCCACCGCATCCTGATGCGCGGCGGCGTCTTCATGTACCCGCGCGACACCAAGGACCCGGCCAAGCCCGGCCGCCTGCGGCTGCTCTACGAAGCCAACCCGGTGGGTTTCATCATCGAGCAGGCCGGCGGCCGCGCCAGCACGGGCCGCCAGGCCGTGCTGGCGGTGCAGCCCACCGAATTGCACCAGCGCATCGGCCTGGTCTTCGGCAGCAAGCACGAGGTGGAACGCATCGAGCGCTACCACCGCGAGCCCATCGTGCGCGACAGCGCCAGCCCGCTGTTCGCCGAGCGCAGCCTCTTTCGAGATTGAGCAGAGAGCCCCCATGTCACAACGCCACCCGATCATCGCGATCACCGGTTCTTCCGGCGCAGGCACCACCTCGGTGACGCGCACTTTCGAGAACATCTTCCGTCGCGAAAACGTCAAGGCCGCCATCATCGAAGGCGACAGCTTCCACCGCTACGACCGCCAGGACATGAAGCTGCGGCTGGCCGAAGCCGAAAAGGCCGGCAACACCAACTTCAGCCACTTCGGTCCCGAAAACAACCTGTTCGCCGAACTGGAAGCGCTGTTCGAAAGCTACGCTCAAACCGGCACCGGCAAGCGCCGCAGATACCTGCACGACCCCGAAGAAGCCGCGCCCTACCAGCAGCAGCCTGGCACTTTCACGCCCTGGGAAGATGTGCCGGCCGGCACCGAGCTGCTGTTCTACGAAGGCCTGCACGGCGCGATCAAGACGCCCGAGGTGAACATCGCGCGCCACCCCGACCTGCTGATCGGTGTGGTGCCGGTGATCAACCTGGAATGGATCCAGAAACTGTGGCGCGACAAGAGCAAGCGCGGCTACAGCACCGAAGCCGTCACCGACACCATCCTGCGCCGCATGCCCGACTACGTGCACTACATCTGCCCGCAGTTCGAGCACACCCACGTCAACTTCCAGCGCGTGCCGATGGTTGACACCAGCAACCCCTTCATCGCGCGCGACATCCCGGCGCCCGACGAGAGCATGGTCGTGATCCGCTTTGCCAAGCCCAAGGGCATCGACTTTCCCTACCTGCTGAACATGATCAACGGCAGCTTCATGTCGCGCGCCAACACCGTGGTGGTGCCGGGCGGCAAGATGGAACTCGCGATGCAGCTGATCTTCACGCCCTTCATCTGGCGCATGATGGAAAGACGCCAGCGCGCGATGGGGGCCCTCTGACATGTTGCGAGCCTTGATCTGGGACGTCGACGGCACCATCGCCGAGACCGAACGCGACGGCCATTGCGTGGCCTTCAACCTGGCTTTCGAGGAAGCCGGCCTGGCCTGGCGCTGGAGCCCCGACCACTACGGCCCGCTGCTGCACGTGGCCGGTGGCCGCGAGCGCATCCTGCATGACATGGCGCAGCGGGCCGACGCACCCGCCACCGCCGCCGAACGCGAGGCCCTGGCCCGCGCGCTGCACCTGCGCAAGAACGCGATCTACGCCGAGCGCGTCGCGGCCGGCGCGCTGTCGCCGCGCCCTGGCGTGCTGCGCCTGATGGACGAGGCCGCCGCCGCCGGTGTGCAACTGGGCATCGCGACCACCACGTCCGGCAGCAATGTGCAGGCGCTGTTCAGCAGCCTCTTCGGCGCAGACTGGCGGCGCCGCTTCGCCGCCGTCGTCTGCGCCGAAGAGGCGCCGCAGCTCAAGCCCCACCCGCAGGTCTACCTGCGGGCACTGCAGGGCCTGGGCGTGGTGGCCGGCGAGGCCTTCGCGCTGGAAGACACGCCCAACGGTCTGCTCGCCGCCCAGGCGGCCGGCATCGCCTGCGGCATCACCCGCAGTGCCTTCTTCGTTCACGACCGCTACCCGGGCGCGGCCTGGGTGCGGCCCGATCTGGACACGCCGACGCCGATGACCCTGGACGCGATTCGGGCCGGCTTGTCTGTCAAGATCCGGGCCTCCTGAATCCGACCCGGACGCCCCATGAAGCTGTATGCCCTGCTGACCTTGGCCTTGTTCGCCGGCGCCTTGCACGCCCCGCTGCACGCGCAGACCGCCGTGCCGGGGGCCGTTGCCGCGGCTGCGGCCTGCCCGGCGCTGCTGAACCAGAGCTTCCCGCGGCTGCAGGACGAAAAGCCGCAGAACCTGTGCCAGTACGCCGGCAAGGTGTTGCTGGTCGTCAACACCGCCAGCTATTGCGGCTACACGCCGCAGTACGAGGGCCTGGAAGCGCTGCACGCGAAGTACGCGGCGCAGGGCCTGGTGGTGATGGGCTTCCCGTCGAACGACTTCAACCAGGAAAGCAGCGACAGCGCGAAGATCGCCGACCTGTGCTTCAACACCTACGGCGTGAAGTTCCCGATGTTCAGCATCTCGGCGGTCAGCGGCAAGGCCGCCAACCCGCTGTTCGCGCAACTGGCGCAGGCCACCGGCAAGAGCCCGGCCTGGAACTTCAACAAATACCTGATCGGCCGTGACGGCAAGGCCGTGGCCTATTACCCGAGCAAGGCCACGCCCGACAGCAAGGAAGTCCTTGCCGCGGTGGAAAAGGCGCTGGCCGCCCGTTGAGGCGGCCTGCGCTGCGGGCTCACTGCAGCGATTCGATCAGGTCGATGTAGGCCTGCTGAGCCTCGCCGGCGGTCTGGCCCTGCAGTGCGGCCCAGGCGTCGAACTTCGCGCGGCCGACCATGTCGGAGAAGCCCGGTCGCTGGCCTTGCGCGTCGCCGACCGTGGCCTGCTTGTACAGGGCGTAGATCCGCAGCAGCGTCATGTTGTCGGGCTTCTCGGGCAATTGCTTGCTGGCCGCGACGGCGGCTTCGAAGGCGGCGGGTAGCTGGGCCATGGCGAGTCCTTTCGGGGTGTGGCGGGCGCCGGCCGGACGCCGGCCGGCAGCAGGATCGGGTGGATTACCCGGGGTCGGCGCGCCGCGTTGACGGCTAGGATGTTAGCCAGCATCGGGCAACGCCCGTCTGCACGCCCGTCTGCACGCCATTCGGAGGAGCCCGCCCATGTCCCCACAAGTCCAGCGCATGTCGCGCGTCGACACGGCCTGGTTGCGCATGGACAACGACGCCAACCTGATGATGATCGTCGGCGTCTGGCTGCTGACCCCGGCCATCACGCTGGCCGCGCTGCGTGCGCGCATCGGGGACAAGCTGCTGAAGTACGAGCGCTTCCACCAGAAGGCGGTGGCCGACGCGGTCGGCGCGCAATGGGTCGAGGACGAGGCCTTCGACATCACCCACCACGTGCCGGCCATCAGCCTGCACCGCGAGCCCGGCGAATCCGAACGCCAGGCCTTGCAGCACCGCTGCGGCGAACTGGCCATGCAACCGCTCGACCCCTCGAGGCCGCTGTGGCAGTTCCACCTGATCGAGGACTACGAAGGCGGCAGCGCCGTGATCGCCCGCATCCACCACTGCATCGGCGACGGCATCGCGCTGACCAGCGTGATGATGAGCATCATGGACGGCGGCACCGACCCGCCGAAGCGGCGCAAACCGGCCCACTCGGAAGACGCTGCCGAACACGGCTGGCTGACCGACGCCGTGCTCAAGCCCTTGTCTGACCTGACGGTCAAGGCCATCGGCCTGTACGGCGGCGGCGTGGCCAAGACCATGGACCTGCTGTCCGACCCGCAGGCCCTGGGCCATTCGGTGGACATGGCGCGCACCGGTCTGCGCGTGATGAGCGACGCGGTGGCGCTCGGCCTGATGCCCGACGACTCGCCCACGCTGCTCAAGGGCCCGCTGGCCGGTCGCAAGCGGGTGGCCTGGAGCGAGCCGATGCCGCTGGACGCCGTCAAGACCGTCGGCAAGGGCCTGGGCTGCACGGTCAACGACGTGCTGCTGGCCTGCGTGGCCGGGGCCATCGGCAATTACCTGGGCAGCCAGGGGCAGGATCCGGCCGGCAAGGAGATCCGGGCCATGGTGCCGGTGAACCTGCGGCCGCTGGAAAAAGCCTGGCAGCTGGGCAACCGTTTCGGCCTGGCGCCGCTGGTGCTGCCCATCGGCATCGCCAACCCGGTGCAGCGCCTGCATGCGGTGCGCCAGCGCATGGACGAGCTGAAAGGCAGCTACCAGCCGCTGCTGGCCTTTGTGGTGCTGGCGGCCTCGGGGCTGTTCATCAAGCCCGTGCAGGACGCCGTGCTGGGCCTGTTCTCGAAGAAGACCACCGCGGTGATGACCAATGTGCCGGGCCCCGCCACGCTGCTGAAGCTGTGCGGCAGCACGCTGCGCCAGAACATGTTCTGGGTGCCGGCTTCGGGCGACGTCGGCGTCGGCGTGTCGATCCTGAGTTACGGCGGCAGCGTGCAGTTCGGTCTGATCACCGACGCCGGCCGCTGCCCCGAGCCGCAGGACATCATCGACCGCTTCGAGCCCGAGTTCGAGAAGCTGTTGCACCTGACGCTGATGCTGCCCTGGGCCGGCCAGGAAGCGGCCTGAACCCCTGAACAGACCGACCACAAGGAGACCTGCATGACCGTCACTGTCGCGATCGACCTGGGCTACGAGTTCGAAGTCAAGGCGCCCTTCAAGGACGTCTTCGACCTGCTGTCCGACGTGCCGACCTCGGCCAGCTTCTTCCCCCAGGTCGACCAGTTGGTCGACCTCGGCGACAAGACCTACCGCTGGGAAATGGCGAAGGTCGGCACGGCGCAGGTCCATATCCAGACCGTCTATGCCAGCCGCTACGTCAGCAACCGGGCCAAGGGCAGCGTGGTCTGGACGCCGGTGCCGGGCGAGGGCAACGCGCTGGTCGGCGGCAGCTGGCAGCTCACCGACAAGAAGAAGTCCACGGCCGTGGAATTCAAGGTGGCCGGCACGGTGGACGTGCCGCTGCCGGGGCTGATGAAGATGGTGGTGGTGCCCATCGTGCGCGGGGAATTCGAAAAGCTGGTCGAGCAGTACATCGACAAGCTGATCGAGCGCTTCGGCGGCGAACCGTGAGCCCCCAAGCTCGCTAGCGCTCGCTACCCTCCAAGGTGGGGCGAACCGACGGCCCGGCAGCGCCGGTTCCGTGGCGGGAAGCTCGGTCCCCGGTATCCTAGGGAGCATGAGCTCAAATCCACACCTGTTGCCCATCTGCGGTTTGGCCCGCCGTCACGTGATGGCCGGCGCCTGCGCCGTCTTGTGCGCCGCCGCGCTGCCCTTGCACGCCGCCACGCCCAAGGACACCCTGGTCCTGGCCATGGCCTTCGACGACATCATCAGCCTGGACCCGGCCGAGTCTTTCGAGATCAGCACCGGCGAGTTGCTCGGCAATGCCTACGACCGCCTGCTGCGCTTCGACGTCAAGGACCCGAGCAAGCTGGTGGCCGATGTCGCGGCCAGCTGGACGGTGTCGGCCGACGGCAAGACCTACACCTTCACGCTCAAGCCCGGGCTGAAGTTCGCCAGCGGCAACCCGCTGGGCGCCGACGACGTGGCCTGGTCGCTGCAGCGCGCGGTGCTGCTGGACAAGCAGCCCGCTTTCATCCTGACGCAGTTCGGCTTCAGCAAGGACAACGTCAAGGACAAGGTCAAGGCCACCGGCCCGCTGACGCTGACGCTGGAAACCGACAAGGCCTACGCGCCAACGCTGGTCTACAACTGCCTGACGGCCAATGTGGCCGCGGTGGTGGACAAGAAGCTGGTGCTGTCCAAGGAAGTCGTCAAGGACGGCGTGCCTGACCTGGGCTGGGCCTGGCTGAAGACCAATTACGCCGGCAGCGGGGCCATGAAGATCCGCGAATGGCGGGCCAACGAGATCGTCGCGCTGGAGCGCAATGACAACTTCGCCGGCACGAAGAGCAAGCCGGCGCGCGTGATTTACCGCCACGTCAAGGAATCGACCACCCAGCGCCTGCTGCTGGAAAAGGGCGACATCGACATCGCCCGCAACCTGACGCCGCAGGACCTGGACGCGCTGGCCGCCAACAAGGACGTGAAGACCACGGCGACGCCGAAAGGCACGGTCTACTACTTCGGCCTGAACCAGAAGAACCCGATCCTGGCCAAGCCCGAGGTCCGCGAGGCTTTCAAGTGGCTGGTCGACTACGACGCCATCGGCAAGACGCTGATCAAGAACATCGGCGTGATCAACCAGAACTTCCTGCCGCAGGGCCTGCTCGGCGCAGCCAGCGACCGGCCCTACAAGCTGGACGTGGCCAAGGCCCGTGCGCTGCTGGCCAAGGCGGGTTATCCGAAGGGTTTCAAGGTCACGGTGGACATGCGCACCACGCAGCCCGTGCAGGGCATCACCGAGGCCGTCCAGCAGACCTTGAAGCTGGCCGGCATCGAGCTGGAAATACTGCCCGGCGACGGCAAGCAGACGCTGACCCGCTACCGTGCTCGCAGCCACGACATCTACATCGGCCAGTGGGGCGCCGACTACTGGGACCCGCACACCAACGCCGACACCTTCACGCGCAACACCGACAACGGCGACGACGCCAAAAGCAAGCCGCTGGCCTGGCGCAACGCCTGGGCCATCCCCGAGCTGACCAGGCAGGCCGACGCCGCGGCGCTGGAGCGCGACGGTGCCAAGCGCGCGAAGCTTTACCTGGCGCTGCAGGCCGAATTCCGCAAGACCAGCCCCTTCGTGATGCTCTACCAGCAGACCGAAGTGGCGGCTTACCGGGCGAATGTCGAGGACCTGCACATCGGGCCGACCTCGGACAGCACCTACGTCTACCTCGTCGGCAAGAAGTAGGTCTTGAGCCTGTCCTTGCAACGCGGCGCGGCGGCGGCCCGCGGCGTGACAACAGCCGCACGGGGTGCGGCGGCCATCGTGCTGACCGTGCTGGGGCTGCTGGCGGTGACCTTCTTCATTGGCCGCGTGATTCCGGTGGACCCGGCGCTGGCCGTCGCCGGCGACCGCGCGCCCGAGCACGTGCTGCAGCGGGTGCGCGAGGAACTGGGGCTGAACCTGCCGCTGCCGCAGCAGTTCGTGCGCTACGTCAGCCGGGCGCTGCACGGCGATTTCGGCAACTCCGTGCTGACCACCCACCCGGTGCTCGACGACATCCTCGCGACCTTCCCGGCAACGCTGGAACTGGCCACCTGCGGCATCTTGCTGGGCGCCGGCCTGGGCGTGCCGCTGGGCGTCTGGGCGGCGGTGCGGCGCGGCGGCTTGGCCGACCACGCGGTGCGCGTGATGGGGCTGGTCGGTTACTCGGTACCGATCTTCTGGCTCGGGCTGATGGCGCTGGTGCTGTTCTACGCCAAGCTGGGTTGGGTGGCCGGGCCGGGGCGCATCGACGTGGCCTTCGAATACAGCTTCGAGCGCACGACCGGCCTGATGCTGCTGGATGCCGGCCTCTTCGGCTGGCGGGCCGGCGAGTGGGACGCCTTCCGCAACGCGCTCAGCCATCTGGCGCTGCCGGCTGGCCTGCTGGGCTATTTCTCGCTGGCCTACATCAGCCGCATGACGCGCAGCTTCATGCTGAACGAACTGGCGGCCGAATACATCGTCGCCGCGCGTGCCAAGGGCCTGAGCGAGACCCGCATCATCTGGCGCCACGCGCTGCGCAACGCGATGGTCCCGCTGGTCACCGTGATCGCGCTGAGCTACGCCGGCCTGCTCGAGGGCAGCGTGCTGACCGAGACCGTGTTCGCCTGGCCCGGGCTGGGCCTGTACATCACCAATTCGCTGCAGAACGCCGACATGAACGCCGTGCTCGGCGGCACCATCGTCGTCGGCACGGTGTTCATTGCGCTGAACCTGTTGAGCGACGGCCTCTACCGCCTGCTCGACCCGCGCACCCGGGACACGCGATGAGCGGCGCCCTTTCCAATGATGCCCCGCGCGATGAGTGAGTCGGCCAGCCTCAAGCAGTGGCTGCTGTCGGACCGCCCGCAGTCGCGCCGGCAGGCTGCGCTGGGCCGCGTTTACGGCGGCTGGTGCAGCTTTGCGCGCAACCGGCTGGCGATGGTGGGCCTGGGCATCGTGGTCGCGCTGGTGCTGATCGCCGCCCTGGCGCCGTGGCTCGCGCCGTATTCGCCGACCGTCGGCGACCTCGGCAACGACCGCCTGCTGCCGCCGTCGGCGGCGCACTGGTTCGGCAGCGACGACCAGGGCCGCGACATCCTCAGCCGGCTGATGCACGGCAGCCGCATCACGCTCTACGTGGTGACGCTGGTGGCGGTGCTGGCCGCGCCGATCGGCCTGCTGGTCGGCACGGTGGCGGGCTACGCCGGCGGCTGGGTCGACACCGTGCTGATGCGCGTCACCGACATCTTCCTGGCCTTCCCGCGGCTGATCCTGGCGCTGGCCTTCGTCGCCGCGCTGGGGCCGGGCATCGAGAACGCGGTGATCGCCATCGCCATCACCAGCTGGCCGCCCTACGCGCGCATCGCGCGCGCCGAGACCCTGACGCTGCGCCAGGCCGACTACATCAGCGCCGTCAAGCTGCTCGGCGCCAGCCCGGCGCGCATCGTGCTGCGCCACATCGTCCCGCTGTGCCTGTCCAGCGTCATCGTGCGCGTCACGCTGGACATGGCCGGCATCATCCTGACCGCCGCCGGCCTGGGTTTCCTGGGCCTGGGCGCACAGCCGCCGCTGCCCGAATGGGGCGCGATGATCGCCGGCGGCCGGGCCTATGTGCTCGATCAGTGGTGGGTGGCGGCGGCGCCGGGCGCGGCGATCTTCGTCGTCAGCCTGGCCTTCAACCTGCTGGGCGACGGCTTGCGGGATGCGCTCGATCCGAAAGGATCGAGATGAGCCGGCTCGAACCGAAGGCGGTGAAATGAAGCCGTTGCTCGAAGTGCAGGACCTCCGCGTCGCCTACCCGAATCGCGAAGGGGCTTTCAGCGACGTCGTGCGCGGCGTGTCCTTCACGCTGGGCCGCGAGCGGCTGGGCATCGTCGGCGAATCGGGCAGCGGCAAGAGCCAGACCGGCCGCGCCATCCTGGGCCTGACGGCGCCCGGCGGGCGGGTCACGGCCCAGCGTTTGAACTTCGACGGCATCGACCTGCTGGCCTGCCCGCCAGCCCAGCGCCGCAGCCTGCGCGGCGGGCGCATCGCGATGATCCTGCAGGACCCCAAGTATTCGCTGGACCCGGTGATGCGCATCGGTGCGCAGATCGCCGAGACGCTGCAGACGCACGCTCCCGTGCCGCGCCGCGAGGCGCAGGAACGCGTGTTCGAGGCGCTGGCGGCGGTCGGCATCGAGGACCCGGCGCGCGTGGCCCAGCTCTACCCGCACGAGGTCTCGGGCGGCATGGGCCAGCGCGCGATGATCGCGATGATGCTGATCGCCGGGCCCGAACTGCTGATCGCCGACGAGCCGACTTCGGCGCTCGACGTGACGGTGCAGCTGCAGGTGCTGGGCATCCTGGACCAGCTGGTTGCCGAGCGTGGCATGGGCCTGATCTTCGTGTCGCACGACCTGCGCCTGGTCAGCAGCTTCTGCGACCGCGTGCTGGTGATGTACGCCGGCCGGGTGGTCGAGGAGATCGCTGCGCGCGACCTGCAGCACGCGCAACACCCCTACACGCGCGGCCTGCTGAACTGCCTGCCGCGGCTGGGCGCAGCGCAGCACCCGCTGCCGACGCTGGACCGCCAACCCGAATGGCTGCAGCCATGAGCGCCCCCGCTGCCGACCAGCCGGGCATCGGCTTGAAGGTCGAAGGCCTGCGCGTGGTCTTCGACCGCTTCGTCGCCGTCGATGGCGTGAGCTTCGAGGTCCGTCCGGGCGAGAGTTTCGGCATCGTCGGCGAATCGGGTTCGGGCAAGAGCACGGTGCTGCGCGCGATCTGCGGCCTGGCGCCGAAGGCCGCCGGCACGGTGGCACTGACCGGCCGGTCCGACCTGCCGGCGCCGGGCAGCAAGGCCTACCGCCGTGAAGTCCAGATGGTCTTCCAGGACCCCTACGGCAGCCTGCACCCGCGCCAGACGGTGGACCGCATCCTGGCCGAGCCGCTGGCCATCCACGGCGGTGCCGACGCCGAAGCGCGCATCGAGCGGGCGCTGGACGAGGTGGGGCTGGGCACCGGCTTCCGCTTCCGCTACCCGCACCAGCTGTCGGGCGGCCAGCGCCAGCGCGTGGCCATCGCACGGGCGCTGATCCTGGAGCCGCAGTTGCTGCTGCTCGACGAGCCCACGTCGGCGCTGGACGCGTCCGTCCAGGCCGAGGTGCTGAACCTGCTGGAAGCGCTGCGCCAGCGGCGGGGCTTGAGCTTCGTGATGGTCAGCCACGACCTGGCCGTCGTCACCCACCTGTGCGAACGGCTGATGGTGATGCGCCGCGGCCAGGTCGTCGAGCAGGTCGCCTCGGCCGACCTGGCCGCGCACCGCGTGCAGGCCGACTACACCCGCAGCCTGATGACCGCCTCGGCCGGTTTCAGGCGTGAACCCCAGGGCGCCCCGGCGGCGCAGGAACTCTGAAAGCATGAACAACGTGACACCCCGTTTGCACCGCCGGCGTTGGCTGGATTCGGCGCTCGCCCTGGCGGTCGGCCTGAGCCTGGTGGCCTGTGCCACCGCCCCGGCGCCGTCACCCTCGCCGTCACCCTCGCCAACGGGCCTGAACTACCCGGCCACGCGCCAGGTCGACCAGGTCGACCGCTACTTCGGCAGCGCCGTGGCCGACCCCTATCGCTGGCTCGAGGACGACAACAGCGCCGAGACCAAGGCCTGGGTGGTGGCGCAGAACGCGGTGACCGAGCGCGCGCTGGCGGCCCTGCCGCAGCGCCTGCCGACGCGCGCGCTCTACACCGCGCTCTACAACTTCGAGAAGGTCGGTCTGCCCAGCCGCGAAGGCGGGCGCTACTTCTGGAGCCGCAACGACGGCCTGCAGCAGCAGAGCGTGATCTACACCGCCAGCGCCTTGAACGCCGTGCCGACCGTGGCGCTGGACCCGAACACCCTGAGCAAGGACGGCACCGTCGCGCTGAGCGGCCTGGCGCCGTCGAAGGACGGCCGGCTGCTGGCTTACGGCACTGCCGGCGCCGGCTCGGACTGGCAGACCTGGCACGTTCGCGACCTGGCCACGGGCCAGGACCTGGCCGACCAGGTCGAGTGGGTGAAGTTCTCGCGCGCGGCCTGGACGCCCGACAGCAAGGGCTTCTTCTACGCCCGCTTCGACGCGCCGCAGGCCGGCAAGGCGCTGACGGCCGCGAACTACTTCCAGAAGCTGTACTACCACCGCGTCGGCACCGCGCAGGCCGCCGACACCCTGATCGCCGAGAACGCCGCCGAGAAGTCCTGGGGCTGGGCTGCCGAGGCCACCGAAGACGGCCGTTGGGTGGTCATCGAGGTCTCGCCGCGCAGCGGTCGCAAGAACGGCCTGATGGTGCTGCCGCTGGTCAACGGCGGGCTCGACGGCAGCAAGCCCAAGCCGGTGCTGATGGCCCTGGATGCCGAGTACCAGGTCATCGCCACGGCCGGCCAGCGCCTGGTCATCCAGACCGACAAGGACGCGCCCAACGGCCGCCTGATCAGCGTCGACATCGACGACCCGGCGCCGGCGAACTGGAAGACGGTGGTCGCCGAGGGCCGCGAAGCGCTGCAGGGCGCCAGCGCGGTGGGCGGGCGTTACGTGCTGCAGTACCTGCGCGACGCCAGCAGCCTGGTGCGCGTGCACGCCACCGACGGCAGCCTGCTGCGCGAGGTGGCGTTGCCCGGCGTGGGCAGCGCCAGCGGCTTTGCCGGCCACGCCGACAGCCCCGAAACCTTCTTCAGCTACACCAGCCTGATCAACCCGGCCGAGATCTGGCGCTACGACGTGGCCAGCGGCGAGGCCCGGCTGTGGAAGCGCCCGCAGACCGCCTTCAAGACCGACGAATTCGAAACCCGCCGCGCCTTCGTCACCAGCCAGGACGGCACGAAGTTCCCGGTTTTCATCGCCCACAGGAAGGGCCTGGTGCTGGATGGCAACAACCCGACGCTGCTCTACGGCTACGGCGGTTTCAACATCTCGATGACGCCCAGCTTCGGCGTCACCGCCGCGAGCTGGATGCAGATGGGCGGCGTCTACGTGCTGGCGGCCATCCGCGGCGGCGGCGAGTACGGCGAGGCCTGGCACCAGGCCGGCACCCAGCTGCGCAAGCAGAACGTCTTCGACGACTTCATCTCGGCGGCCGAGTGGCTGGTCGCGCAGAAGATCACCCAGCCGAAGAAGCTGGCCATCAACGGCGGCAGCAATGGCGGCCTGCTGGTCGGCGCGGTGCTCAACCAGCGGCCCGAGCTGTTCGGCGCAGCGGTGCCGCAGGTCGGCGTGATGGACATGCTGCGCTTCCACAAGTTCACCATCGGCTGGGCCTGGGTCAGCGACTACGGTTCTTCCGACGACGCCGCGCAGTTCCAGGCGCTGAAGGCCTATTCGCCACTGCACAACATCCAGGCCGGCAAGACCTATCCGCCGATCCTGGTGACGACCGGCGACCACGACGACCGCGTCGTGCCCGCGCACAGCTTCAAGTACACCGCGCAGCTGCAGGCCACCGATACCGGCCCGGCGTCCAAACTGATCCGCATCGAGACCGACGCCGGCCACGGCGCGGGCAAGCCGACGTCCAAGATCATCGAGGAGCGCGCCGACGCGCTGGCCTTCATCGCCAACGCCTTCGGAATGGCGGTGAAGTGAAGCGCCGAGCCTGAAGGGCGCGGGGGTGCAGTCTGCCCCCCCTCAGGGCAGCAGCGTGTCCAGCGCCTGGTCGAAGCGGTCGACGGTGCGCAGCAGCTGGCCTTGCGGCGACAGCAGCACGATCTTGTAGTCGTGCATCAGGTGCTGGTCGACGCGCCAGACCTTGACGCCGAGTTGCTGGGCGATCGCGCGTGTGGCGGCTTCATCGCCCCACAGAAAATGCCAGTTGGGCCGGCTCAGGTGGCGGTCGCGGCGCCAGGCTGCCCAGTCGGCCGGCTTGTCGCCGGCCGGGTCCAGGCCGATGACGACGAAGTCCAGCGGCTGGCCCCGTTCATCGGCCCGCTGCTGCAGGCTTTCCATCACCCGCAGGCTGGTCGAGCAGATCCGCCGACAGGCCCCGTAGGCCATGGTCAGCACCGTGTAGCGGCCGCGCAGCGCCTCCAGGCGCCAGGGCTGGGCCTGGTCGTCGAGCCAGCCGCTGGCGTTGCGGTAAAGGTCTGCTGTGGCGGGCTGGGCGGCTGCCGGGCCCAGACCGCCGCTGGCCAGAACCAGCCAATGCCGGCGGCTGCAGCGCGCGGGCGGCGGCCGGATCGGGCTGGAGGGCGTCTGCGCGTGCATCACGCCCGCATCCTGCGCCGGCGGGGCCGGCCGGAGCCCGGCGAATAGCGCGCAGCCGACGGCGCACTTCCCGCTTTAGCCGCGCAGGGCACTGTCGATATGAACGGATGCAGCCGCAACCGGCGCTTTCAGCGCGGTTCGCTCTGCCGTCAACCCACGGAGATCCCAGATGCCGCTGTCCTTGCCCACCGTCAGGTCGCTGTCACGGGCCTTCGCCCTGACGGCGGTGTGCGCCGCCATCGCGCCGCACGCGCTGGCCGACACCCAGTCCGACCGCATCGAGCAACTGGAAAAGAAGCTCGAGCAGAGCCTGAAGCTGATCGACACGCTGGCCAGCCGGCTGGCCGAGGTCGAACGCGGCAAGGCACCGGCAGCAACTGCCAAGGCCGTCGTTGCCGAGCCGGCGCCGGAACTGGTCCGGCTGCAGGAGGCCGTGGCGCAGATCTCGGAAAGCCTGAGCCAGCGCAGCAACGACACCGGCTTGCCGCTGCATGGCTTCGCCGATGTCGGCGGCGCCTGGTCCAGCGCGGGTGACTCGCTCCCGCTGCGCGGCTTCAATGGCGGCACCCTGGACCTCTACCTGACGCCGCAGTTCGGCGACCGCGTGAAGTCGCTGATCGAACTGGCGGTGGAATACGGCCCCGATGGCGGCATCGGGCTGGACATGGAGCGCCTGCAGATCGGCTACACGCTCAGCGATGGACTGACGCTGTGGGCGGGCCGCTTCCACACGCCTTTCGGGCTCTGGAACACCGCCTTCCACCACGGCGCCAACCTGCAGACCTCGATCTACCGTCCGCGCTTCGTCGACTTCGAGGACAAGGGCGGCATCATTGCCGCCCACTCGGTGGGGCTGTGGCTCAGCGGCAAGACCTCGCTGGACAGCGGCAAGCTGAGCTACGACACCTATCTGGCCAATGGCTCGAGCATCCGCGGCCGGGTGCTGGACTTCAACGCCTACACCGACGACACCGCCAACAAGCTGCTGGGTTTCAACCTCGGCTATGCACCGCGCGGTGCGCTCAGCGGGCTGACGCTGGGCCTGCATGGCTTTGCCTCTCGGGTGCAGGTGCTGGACGCGAGCGAGGCGGCGCTCAGCCTGACCCAGGTGCGCATGCTGGGCGCCTACGCCGGCTATGACGCCGACGACTGGGAGGTCCTGGCCGAGTACTACGGCTTCCGCAACACCGACGCCGCCAGCGGTGGCGGGCGCAACAGCGCGGCCTGGTTCGCCCAGGTCGGCAAGAGCTTCGGGCAGTGGACGCCCTTCGTTCGTCACGAACGGGCCGCGCTGGCCGCCGCCGACCGCTACTTCAGCAGCCAGGCCTCGGGCCGATCCTACCAGCGCAGCTCGGCGGGCCTGCGCTATGCGCTGGACCCGCGCTCCTCGCTGAAGCTCGAGATCAGCAGCAGCACCGAGAACGCCGCCAGCCTGCTCGACGCAGCCGGTGCGCCGGTGGCCTTCGGCGGCGGGTCCTACCGCCGCGGCGCCTTCCAGTACTCGATCGCCTTCTGAGGATGGCCAGCATGAAGCACATCATCGTTCGCGGTCTGAGCCTGGTCGGGCTGCTGCTGCCCCTGGCCGGCCACGCCGGCGAGATCATCGCCCATGCATCGGTCACGCTGACCGTGGCCGAAGTCCGCGAGGTCTTCCTGGGCGAGAAGCAACTCGCCGGCGGGACCAAGCTGGTGCCGGTGGACAACGCCGCTGCGCAGGCCGAATTCGCCAGCAAGGTGCTGCAGGTCGAGGTGCCCAAGTACACCGCCTTGTGGACCAAGAAGTCCTTCCGCGAGGGCCTCAACGCGCCGGCTGTCAAGGGCAGCGACGCCGAGGTCGGTGCCTTCGTCAAGGCCACCCCCGGCGCCGTCGGCTACGTCACCGCCGCCCCACCCGGGGCGCGCGTCATCGGCAAGTATTGAACGGTCTGCGCAGGAGTCGACCCATGCACCTGGATTCCACCCCGGCCTTCGAAAACCCGGTCGTCCACCCCGTCGCGCACCGGGACCTGGCGGGCATCGCGGCCCGCCTGGCGGCGCTGAGCTTGTCGGCCAAGCTGTACGCGCTGCTGATGCTCGCCGCGCTGCCGCTGACCGGCTTGTCGGCCTACCAGGCCTTCAGCGGCTGGCACAACTCGCGCGCCATCGCCGAGGAATTTCCGCGCTACCTGCTGGCCATGCAGCGTGAGGCGCAGTTCAAGACCTTTGTCGACGGGGTGGCCGACGCGGTGGACTCCGGCTCGCTGAGCGACAAGGCGGCCAAGGCGGCGCAGGAGGCGGCCCGCCTGTCGCAAGCCCTGCAGGCCCTGCAGACGCAGGACGGCGCCACGGTCCCGGACCTCGACGCGGTCGCGGCTGCGGTGGCCCGGAGCCGTGAGCTGCCGGCCCTGCTGCCGCTGCGCCAACCGATTCAGCGCGCGCAGGCACGGATTGCCGAGCAGGCGCAGGCCCACCGCAGTCTGCTGGATGGCGTCGTCACGGGCTCGATCACCGCCGCCCGCCGCGATGCCCTCATCGCCTTCGCCGTGACCCTGCTGACCATGGGCACGGCGCTGTGGGTCGGGCGGCGGCAGATCGCCAGCATCCTGGGCGTGGTCCAGCAGGTGCGGGCTGCCGCCAACAGCATCGCGCTGGAGGCGCAGCGCCTGGCGCAGGAGGCCAGCCAGGCGCGGGCGCGCGCCGAACACGAGGCCGGCGAACTCGACGCCCTGGCCGCGACGATGAGCGGCATGGTCGACGACATTGCCGACGTCTCGGTGCATGCCCAGGCCACGGCCTCGGCGGCCGACCAGACGCGCCGGGTGGCCCGGCAGGCCGACCAGAACATGCAGGCCTCGGCCGACAGCCAGACCGGCCTGGCCAGCCGGGTCGACGAGTCGACCGCCGCGATACGCGTGCTCAGCCTGGCCATCGGCTCGATCGGCGAGATCACCGGGGCGATCCGCCAGATCGCCCACCAGACCAACCTGCTGGCCATCAACGCCAGCATCGAAGCCGCCCGCGCCGGAACCCAGGGCAAGGGCTTCGCGGTCGTGGCCACCGAGGTCCGCCACCTGGCCGAACGCACGTCGACCAGCACCGACGACATCAAGCAGCGGGTGGACACCGTCGAAGGCGACGCCGAGCGGGCCGTCAAGGCCATCGCCACGGTCAACGAGGTGTCGCGCGAAATCGGCCGCAGCACGACGGCCACCTCGGCCATCCTGCGCGAGATCCTGGGCGCCGCCGAGAACCTCAACGGGCTGGCCGCCAAGATTGCGAGTACCGCGTCGCAGCAGAACCAGTCGGCGCGCAAGGTGGCCGACAACATGCGCCAGATCCAGGACCTGATCCGCGACAACGGCCAGGGCATCGAGGCCGTCACGCACAGTTCGGGCAACCTGGTGCAGACGGCGCAAGCGCTGCAGAACCAGGTGGCCTTGCTGGCCGGCGATCGGACCACGGCCTGAGCCTCAGCCCGGGCCGGCGGCCGCGTCAGACCGGCTCGGGCGGCCGGCGCGCCAGCATCTCGGGGATCAGCGCCTCGTAGCCGGCGGCCGCGCGCAGCAGGGCGGCTTCACCCAGCGGCTGGCCGATCAGCTGCAAGCCCATCGGCCAGCGCCCGCTGGCGTCGAAGCCGGCCGGGACGCTGATCGCCGGCAGCCCGGCGAAGGTCGCGTAGAGCGTGCATTCCATCCAGCGGTGGTAGGTGTCCATCGCCCGGCCGGCCACGCTGCGCGGCCAGCTCAGGTCCAGGCTGAAGGGCCAGCACTGCGCCACGGGCAGGGCCAGCACGTCGTAACGCTGCAGCAGGCCCAGCATGTGCTGCAGGTAGGCCGTGCGCACGCCGCTGGCCTGCATGAAGCTGGCGAAGTCCAGGCCCTGCGCGCTGTCGTATTCCCACAGCGCTTCGGGCTTGATCTGGGCCCGCGCCGTCGGGCTGGTCAGCACCGCCGCCACGCCCTGCGCGTTCAGCGCGCGGCGCCAGACCAGCCAGGCGTCCCACAGCGCCGGTGCCGAGAAACCCAGCGCCGTGGGCTCGACCTGCGCGCCGGCGCCGGCCATGCGCTGCAGGGCGCTCTCGCAGACGCCGAGGATGCCGTCCTCGACCGCCAGATGCCCGCCCAGGTCGCCCAGCCAGCCGATGCGCAGGCCCTGCAGGCCGCACTCGGCCGCGTCGGCGCCGGGCGTGAAATCGACGCCGGTCTGGGCCAGCGACAGCGGCGCGCGCGCGTCGAAGCCGGCCTGCACGTTCAGCAGCCCGGCGACGTCGCGCACGCTGCGGCCCAGCGGGCCGTCGGTGCCGAGCTGGCTGACCCACACATCGCCCTTGGGCCAGCCCGGCACGCGGCCCTGGCTGGGGCGCAGGCCGAAGACCTGGTTCCAGCCGGCGGGGTTGCGCAGGCTGCCCATGAAGTCGCTGCCGTCGGCCACCGCCAGCAGCCGCTGGGCCAGCGCGACGCAGGCCCCGCCGCTGCTGCCGCCGGCCACCACGCTGCGGTCCCAGGCATTCGGCGTGGTGCCGAAGACCGGGTTGTAGGTGTGCGAGCCCATCGCGAACTCGGGCACATTGGTCTTGCCGATGACGATGCAGCCGGCCGCCTTCATGCGCGCCACGTAGATGCTGTCGTGCTGCGCCACGGCGTTCGCCAGCAGCGGGCTGCCCCAGGTGGTCGGCAGCCCGGCGGCGTTGCCGGTGTCCTTGATGGCCTGCGGGACGCCGTGCAGCCAGCCGCGCGATCCCGCCGCATCGGCACCGCGTGCCAGCTCGGCGTCGCGCGCGTCGGCCTGTCGCAGCAGCGCTTCACTGTCGACGCGGCTGACGATCGCGGTGAAGTGCGGGTTCAGGCGGTCGACGCGGGCCAGCGTGGCCTGCATCACCTCGCGGCAAGACAGCTGCCGCGCGTGGATGGCGCGCGACAGCGCCGTGGCGTCGAGGTCGGTGATCGGGTCGCTGTTCGGGTTGCTGACGGTGTCGGGCTGCATCGGGGCTTTCATCGGGTCAAGGCAGCCGGGGGCGCGGGATCGGCAGCACGCTTTCCAGGGCCCGCGCGGCGCGCAGCACCAGCGCGTCGCCGAACATCGGGCCGACGATCTGCAGGCCGATCGGCAGGCCGGCGGCGGTCAGTCCGCAGGGGATGCTGCAGGCCGGCTGCTGGGTCAGGTTGAAGGGGTAGCTGAAGGGCGTCCAGCCCAGCATGTTGTCGGGGTTCAGCGCGCTCTGGCCGGCAGGCTTCGCGTCGAAAGCCGGCACCGCGACCGCCGGCGTGACCAGCAGGTCGTGGCGCTGCATGAATTGCCGCATGTGGGAACCCAGGGCGCCGCGGCGCAGGTGGAGCTGTGCGACCTCCAGCGCCGTGAGCCGGGCGCCGAGCTGCGCTTCGGCGCGGAAGTCGGGGTCGACCAGGGCCTGCTGCTCGGCGTTCAGGCCGTTCCACAGCGTCCAGGCGCCCAGGAACCAGAGGCCGCAGGTGATGTCCAGCGGGTCGTCGAAGCCGGGGTCCACCGCTTCGACCTGGGCGCCCAGATCGACCAGCTTGCGCACCGCCTGCGCGCAGGCCACGGCCACTTCGGGGTCCACATTCGTCGCGTAGCCCAGCGTCGGCGACCAGGCGACGCGCAGGTTGCGGATGCCGTCGTCCAGTCCCGCCGTGTAGTCGCGGGCCTCGGGCGGCAGCGATGTCCAGTCGCGCGCGTCGGGCCGCGTCATCACGTTCATCATCAGCGCGGCATCGGCCACGCTCATCGTGTGCGGACCGAGGTGGGCGACGCTGCCGAAGGGCGACAGCGGGTAAGCCGGTACGCGGCCGAAGCTGGGCTTGAGCCCGAAGTTGCCGCAGAAGGCCGCCGGGATGCGCACGCTGCCGGCGCCGTCGGTGCCCACCGACAGCGGTCCCATGCCGGCTGCGACGGCGGCGGCGGTGCCGCCCGACGAGCCGCCCGGCGTCTTGCTCGGGTCCCAGGGGTTGCGCGTGATGCCGTTGCGCGGCGAATTGGTCTCGCCCTTGCAGCCGAACTCGGGTGTCGCGGTCTTGCCCAGCAGCACCGCGCCGGCCTCGCGCAGCCGGGCCGTGACCGGCGCGTCGACGTCCCAGGCCTGCGCGGCGTCGACCGTGAGGCTGCCGCGCAGCGTCGGCATGCCGCGGGTCAGGATCAGGTCCTTGATCGAGGTCGGCACGCCGTCGAGCGCGCCCAGCGGCGCGCCGCGCTGCCAGCGCGCTTCGCTGGCCCGGGCGCTGGCCAGCGCTTCGTCGGCGGCGACGTGGACGAAGGCGCGCAACTGGGGGTTGTGGCGCGCGATCCGGGACAGCGCCGCCTCGGTGGCTGCGACGGGCGAGGCCTGCCCGGTGCGGTACAGGGCCAGCAGTTCGGTGGCCGTGCAATCGGCCAGGTCGGTGGGCTTCATCGGGTCTCCGTGGGGCTGAGCGGATGATGAAGCGTAAACCGCATCGCGGACCACCGGAAAGCGGCCGGTTCTGCTCGAAGCACCCTGCAAAAGGCGGCGCCGCGCTTGCGGCATCATCAGGCGCAAACCCCCCCGGACCCGACCCGATGTTCCTCAAGAAGCCCGCCGCCGACCCTCACCAGGCCGCTTACCGCGACCGCTACAAGAGCGTGCGCTACCGGCCGGTGTCCAAGCGCCGGCGGCTGCTGATCGTGCTGCTGGCCTTGGCCACGGCGGCGACCTTGCTGCTCTACATCCTGGGTCGGCGCGGCGCCATCCTCAGCGGCAAACCGCCGGTGCCGGCCGATGTCGCGGCCTGCAAGGGCGGCCACACCACCGGATGCGTCGGTGGCCTGGCGACGGTGATCATGACGCCAGCGCCGGCCGCGTCTGCCCGCTGAGGGTCAAGCCGCTTGGCGGCGCTTCACCGAACAGCCGACGTCACCAGCATCGCGGTCCGCAAAGCCGCTGCGCCAGCGGTCAGCGGAACGCCAGGGCCGCGATCAGCGGCCGCGTCCCGGCAGCTTCAGCACCACCAGCGCCGCCCCGCCCAGCACCAGCGCGAAGCCCAGCCAGTCGGTGGCGCCGGGGCGGTCGCCGACCAGCAGCATCGCGCCCAGCACGCCGACGACGGGCACGGCCAGCACCGCCAGGGAGGCGGCGGTCGCGCTGGCGCTGGCCAGCAGCCGGTACCACAGCACATAGGCCAACGCGGTGGCGATCAGCACGTGGTAGACCATCGCCAGCCCGACGCGCAGCGGCCAGACCGCCGGCACCGCTTCGCCGATGGCCCGCGAGATCAGCAGCCCCACCACCGAACCCAGGCCCAGCTGCCAGGCGGTGACCACGATGCGGTCGCCCTGCGGCGGCCAGCGCTTGGCCAGCACCGTGCCGCTGGCCCAGGCGAAAGCCGCGAGCAGCGGCAGCAGCAGGCCGCGCGCCTGCGTCGCCGACAGGCCGCCGTGCAGCGCGGTGTCGAGCAGCGGTTCGGCCAGCACCGCCACGCCCAGGCCGCCCAGCACCAGCGCCCAGCCGCCGCGCCGGCCCGGCCGCTCGCCGAGGAAGACCCAGGCCAGCGCGGCGGCCATCAGCGGTGTGGTGAAGGTCAGCACCGCGGCGCGCGAGGTGCTGGTGCTGAGTTGCGCGAAGGCGGTCGCGAAGTTGAAGACCATCACCGTGGTGCAGGCGCCCATCGCGATGCCCGGCCAGGCCGCGCGCTCGGGCCACAGGGCCTTGCGCTGCGTGGCGGCCAGCGCAAGGAGCAGCAGCGCGCCGCCGCCCAGCCCCAGCCCGCGCAGCGCGAAGGGCGGGATCACAGCCAGCATGATCTTCACCGCCGGCCAGTTGCCGCCCCAGGCCAGGGCCAGCAGCACGGGGATCAGGCGCAGCGGCATCGGGGCCCGTTGATGGCGCGGTCGAGGCCGACGGTCACGGCCGTCGGCGGATGGTGGCCGGCAGCCGCGTCCACGGCAGATCGCCGGGGTCGGCGGCCATCGAGCCGGCGGCCTTGGCCACCAGGATGGCGCTGGCGTGGGGCTGGAAATCGGCGCGGAAATGGTTGCTGCTCTTGACCACGACGATGCGCATCTGCTCGGTGTGGATCCCGACCATGCGCAGCAGTTCGCGGTCCAGCAGCTGCTTCTTCCCGCTGACCACGGCGACCCGGATGCCGTCGATCTCCAGGCAGGCGCTGGGTCCCAGGTTCACGGTCAGGCCGCGCATCATCGGCCCGGTCAAGGTGCAGCGGCCGTCGCTGAGGGCCAGCACCTTGCAGCGCCCGCAGCCAGCAGCGCGTGCAGCATGCCGGTGGTGTTGCTGTCGCCGCCAGGGTTGTCCTGGGTGTCGGCGATGACGACCGGCTTGGACGCCGCTTCGGCCAGCGCCAGCGCCTGGGTGACGGCTTCTCGGCCCGGCTGGGCGCGAAGGTGTTGGTCTCGTGCCGGTAACCGGCGATCAGGATGCGGGGCATGGCGGGCAGGGCGGGGGCGGCGCAGCACAAAGTGTGCAGGGTGTCGGGAGCATAGCCTCGGCCCGCGGCGCGATGAGTCGCGGTGCGGCCGCCGACCCGTCACGGTCTCGAAAGACCCCGCCAGGACAAATATTGCCTAGGCAGTTATATTGGCGCCTCCGGATAAACCCTGATCCCGCCTTGGCCCATCCCGCACCGCCTGCCAACTTCTATGCCGCCAGCGACTACGCCAGCAGCGAGAGCGTGGGCTACCTGATGAAGCGCGCTGTCGCTTCCATCGTCGGCCAGGCCGACCGGCGGCTGGAAGCGCATGGCCTGACCAACGCGCAGTGGGGCCCGCTGCTGGTGCTGCAGAAAGCCGGCCCGCTGCCGGTGGCCGAGCTGGCGCGCCGGCTGTTCATCGACGCCGGGGCGATGACCCGGATGCTCGACCGGCTCGAAAGAAAGCAGCTCTGCAGGCGCGTGCGTTCGACCGACGACCGGCGCGTGGTGCAGGTCGAACTGACGCCACAGGGCGCTGCCGCCATCACCGAAGTGCCGGCCGTGCTGGTCGAGGTGCTGAACGCCCACCTGGCCGGCTTCTCGAAGACCGAATGGCTGGCGCTGAAGGGCTATCTGCAGCGCCTGGTCGAGACCGGCGAAGCGCTGCGGCTGGCCGAGCTGAAGCCGCCGGCCTGAACCGCCAACCTGATTCGCAACCCACCATGACGATGCCCGATCACTTGCCCGAGCCGCTGCAGCCCATCCCGACCCAACCCGCATCGCCCCGCGCCGCGGTGCCCGCCTGGGCCATGCTCGCCCTGGCGCTGGCTTCCAGCGCCGTGCTGACCCTGGGCGGCTGTGCCAGCAGCGCGGGCATCGCGCCGGGCGCGGCGATGCTGGCGCCGGCCGCCGTCGGCCTGGCCACGTCGGACAAGGTGCCGGTCATCGCCGCCGACTGGTGGCGCGCCAGCGGCGACGCCCAGTTCAGCGCGCTGATCGAGCGCGCGCTGGCCGGCAACCCCGGCCTGCGCGGCGCGCAAACCCGCGTCGAACGCGCCCAGGCGCTGGCCGCCCAGGTGCAGGCCGATGAAGGCTTGCAGGTCAACGCCGTGGCCGACCTGACGCGTCAGCGCTTCAGCGCCACCAGCATCTACCCGCCGCCGCTGGGCGGCTCGATCCGTACGCTGGCCAATGCCCAGGTCGGCGCGGGCTGGGAATTCGACTTCTTCGGCCGCAACCGCGCTGCGCTGGCCGCTGCGCTGGGTGCCGGCCGAGCCGCCGAGGCCGAGGTGCAGGCCGCGCGCCAGGTGCTGGCCAGCAACGTGGCGCGCAGCTACGGTCAGCTGGCGCGCCTGTTCGAGCAGCGCGCCATCGCCGAGCGCGCGCTGCAGCAGCGCGAGGAACTGCTGGGCCTGATCCGCCAGCGCGTGCAGGCCGGGCTGGACACCACGGTGGAACTGCGCCAGGGTGAAGGCGCCGTGCCCGAAACCCGGCAGCAGATCGAACAGCTCGACGAGCAGATCACGCTGACCCGCCACGCGCTGGCCGCGCTGACGGCGCAGCCGCCGCAGGCGCTGGACAGTCTGGTCGTGGCGCCGGGGAGCGCCCGGCTGCCGGGCGATGCGATGACCCTGCCGACCAGCCTGCCGGCCGACCTGCTGGGCCGCCGCGCCGACATCACGGCCGCGCGCTGGCGCATCGAGGCCGCCGGCAGCGAGGTGGCCAGCGCGAAGGCGGCCTTCTACCCGAACATCAACCTGACGGCTTTCGCCGGTCTGGCCAGCATCGGTCTGGACAAGCTGATCAACGCCGGCAGCGAGCAATACGGCGCCGGCCCGGCGATCCGCCTGCCGATCTTCGACGCCGGCCGGCTGCGCGCCCGGCTGCGCGGCAAGACCGCCGACCTCGACGCCGCGATCGAAAGCTACAACGCCGCCGTGCTCGACGCCGTCCATGAGGCGGCCGACCCGATCGGTTCGCTGCGCGCCATCGGCTTGCAGCAGCGTGAACAGGCCCAGGCCCAGGCCGCCGCCGAGTCGGCCTACGACCTGGCCACGCAGCGCTACCGCGCCGGTCTGTCGACCTTCCTGGTGGTGCTGAACACCGAAGCCGGCGTGCTGAACCAGCGTCGACTGGCCGCCGACCTGAAGGCCCGCGCCTGGGACGCGCAGATCGCCCTGATCCGCGCGCTGGGCGGCGGCTATGCCGGGCCGGCCGATGCCCCCGCGCTGGCGCTGACTGCGCGCTGATCGGCACCCGAACACCGAACCGAATTCCGGAGTACCCGCATGAACGCCCCCGCATCCAACACCAACACCAACGCCACCGCGCCGACCACCGGGCCTGCCACTTCGAGCGCCGGCAACCCCGCGCGCAAGAAGGCCCTGACCGCCGTCAGCGCGCTGGTCGCCGTCGGCGGCATCGCCTACGCCGCCTACTGGGCGCTGGTGCTGAACCATTTCGAGTCCACCGACAACGCCTATGTCCAGGGCAACGTCGTGCAGCTGACGCCCCAGGTCGGTGGCACGGTGGTGGCCATCAACGCCGACGACACCGACCACGTGAAGGCCGGCCAGACGCTGGTGAAGCTGGACCCGGCCGATGCCCAGGTGGCGCTGGAACAGGCCGAAGCGCAGCTGGCGCAGACGGTGCGCGAGGTGCGCACGCTGTACGCCAACAACGGCACGCTGCAGGCCCAGATCGCGCTGCGCGAAGCCGACCTCGCGCGCGCTCAGACCGAAGTCGCCAAGGCGCAGGACGACGTCAGCCGGCGCGGCCCGCTGCTGGCCAGCGGCGCCGTCGGCAAAGAAGAGTTCAACCACGTCAGCGCCCAGCTGACGGCGGCGCGCAGCAGCGTGGCGGCGGCGCAGTCGGCGCTGCTGGCGGCGCGCGAACAGCTGGCGTCGAACCAGGTGCTGACCGAGGGCGTGGCCGTCGACCAGCACCCCAACGTGGCGCGCGCCGCGGCCCGCGTGCGCGAAGCCTTCCTGGCGCTCAGGCGCGCCGACCTGCAGTCGCCGGTCGACGGTTTCGTCGCCAAGCGCAGCGTGCAGCTGGGTCAGCGCGTGCAGGCCGGCACGCCGCTGCTGTCGGTGATCGCGCTGAGCCAGGTCTGGGTCGAGGCCAACTTCAAGGAAAGCCAGTTGCAGAAGCTGCGCATCGGCCAGCCGGTGGAACTGGTGGCCGACGTCTACGGCAAGCAGGTGCGCTACCACGGCAGCGTCGAAGGCCTGGGCGCCGGTACCGGCGCGGCCTTCGCGCTGCTGCCGGCGCAGAACGCCACCGGCAACTGGATCAAGGTGGTGCAGCGCGTGCCGGTGCGTGTCGCGCTGGACCCCAAGGAAGTCGCCGAGCACCCGCTGCGCGTCGGCCTGTCGATGGACGCCAAGGTCGACGTCAGCAGGACCGACGGCCGCATGCTGGCCGACGGGTCGCGCGCGTCGACGCTGGCGAAGACGGCGGTCTTCGAGACGAACAACCAGGCGGCCGACGCCGAGGTGCGCCGCATCATCGGGGCCAACGGCGGCCACCCGGCGAAGCTGGCGGCCCGGGCGCCGAGTGCCCAAGCGGTGGCCAGCGCGGCGCCCCGCGCGCAATGAACTGAGCGAGCCCGACGACCGTGTCTGCACCCGCCTCCACCGCGGCCTCCGGCCCCGTGCCATCGCCGGCCCCGGCCGGGCCGGCGCGCCAGATCGCCTTTCCGCCGCTGACCGGCAGCCAGCGCGTCTGGGGCACGGTGGCGCTGTCGCTGGCCACCTTCATGAACGTGCTCGACACGTCGATCGCCAACGTCAGCATCCCGGCCATCGCCGGCGACCTCGGCGTCAGCCCTTCGCAGGGCACCTGGGTCATCACCTCCTTCGCGGTGGCCAACGCCATCTCGGTGCCGCTGACCGGCTGGCTGACGCAGCGCTTCGGCCAGGTGCGCCTGTTCACCGCCAGCGTGCTGCTCTTCGTCATCGCCTCGTGGCTGTGCGGCCTGGCGCCGAACATCGAATCGCTGATCGCCTTCCGCGTGCTGCAGGGCCTGGTCGCCGGGCCGATGATTCCGCTGTCGCAGACCCTGCTGCTGGCCAGCTACCCGGCCGCCAAGGCCGGCACGGCGATGGCGATGTGGGCGGTGACGGTGCTGGTCGCGCCGGTGGCCGGGCCGCTGCTGGGCGGCTGGATCACCGACAACATCTCGTGGCCGTGGATCTTCTACATCAACGTGCCGGTGGGCCTGTTCGCCGCCGCGCTGACCTGGTCGATCTACCGCCAGCGCGACCCCGGGCCGCGCCGCGTGCCGCTGGACCGTGTCGGCCTGATGCTGCTGGTGCTGTTTGTCGGCGCGATGCAGATCTGCATCGACAAGGGCAAGGAACTGGGCTGGTTCGAGTCGGGCGAGATCCAGATCCTGGCGCTGGTCGCGGTGCTCAGCTTCCTGTTCTTCCTGGCCTGGGAGCTGACCGAGAAGCACCCCATCGTCGACCTGCGGCTGTTCGCGCAGCGCAACTTCCTGGTCGGCACGGTGTCGCTGTCGGTGGCCTACGGCCTGTTCTTCGGCAACGTCGTGCTGCTGCCGCTTTGGCTCCAGCAGTACATGGGCTACACGGCGACCTGGGCCGGGCTGGCGACGGCGCCGGTGGGCGTGCTGGCCATCCTGCTGTCGCCCTGGGTCGGCAAGAACGTCGGCCGTTTCGATCCGCGAAAGCTGGCCAGCGTGGCCTTCATCGGCTTCGCGCTGGTGCTGTGGATGCGTTCGCGCTTCAGCGCCCAGGCCGACTTCGCGACCATCCTGCTGCCCACCGTGCTGCAGGGCGCGGCGATGGCCTTCTTCTTCATCCCGCTGCAGGCCATCGTGTTCTCGGGGCTGACGCCCGACAAGATGCCGTCAGCGGCCGGGCTGTCGAACTTCGTCCGCATCACCGCCGGCGCCATCGGCACCTCGCTGTTCACGACGCTGTGGGAAGACCGCGCCGTGCTGCACCACGCGCAGTTTGCCGAGACCGTCAACCGCGGCAACAGCGCGGTCACGCAGACGCTGGCCCAGCTGGCGGCTGGCGGCCTGAGCCCCGATCAGGCGCTGGCGACGGTCAACCGCACGCTGGACCAGCAGGCCTACACGATGGCCGCCACCGACCTGTTCTACGCCTCGTCGGGGCTGTTCCTGCTGTTGCTGCTGCTGCTGTGGTTCGCCCGGCCTCGGCCGCCGCAAGGGCGGGCGGCGGCCGAGGCCGGCGGCGCACACTGAGCGCCCACCAGCCCGCCGCGGCGCACCCAGGCCAGCGCCCAGGCCAGGGCCGCTTCGAGGTTCGCCAGCGCCGCCAGGCCCGGCGGCTCGCCCAGTTGGCAACGTTCGCCGCGGATGGCCAGCAGGGTGCAGGGAGGCGGGTCTTGTCCGACCACGTCGCGGTAGGCCTGCAGCAGCGAGCGGGGTGACATCGCGTGGCTGGAGTAGCTGGCATCGCGTGCCGGCTGCAGCGCTGTGGCCGTGAAGGGCGGCGGGCTGCTCAGGCTGGCATCGACCAGCAGCACCGCCCGGCGGCCGACCAGGTCGAGCGCCAGCTCGACCTGCAACTGGTAGTCGTCCAGGCATTCGACGCCGGCCGCGT
The DNA here is from genome assembly GCA_947453725.1 of Betaproteobacteria bacterium. Taxonomy (GTDB): domain Bacteria; phylum Pseudomonadota; class Gammaproteobacteria; order Burkholderiales; family Burkholderiaceae_C; genus Rubrivivax. The sequence continues at coordinate 280,368 of CANGHH010000001.1, forward strand.
CGCCCAATGCGGCGCGCAGGCGCTCGACCAGCATCGGCCCCAGCGCGTCGTCGCCGCGGCTGCGGTTGCCCCAGCCCAGCACCAGCAGCGGGGCGGCGCCCGCCGAATCGGCCGCCGGCGCGACCGGCGCGGGGCTGCTCATGCCGCCAGGCCCGTCGGTGCCCGCAGGTCGCGCACCAAGCCGCCGCCGGACTGGAACACCCGGTCCAGCAGCGCGCCGTCAGCGCCGAGCAGGGCCACGTCCAGCGGCATCTGGCCCAGCGCATGGGTGGCGCACGACAGGCAGGGGTCGTAGGCGCGGATCGCCACCTCGATGTGGTTGAGCAGGCCTTCGGTCAGCTCGTGGCCGTCGAGGTATTGCTGCGCCACCGCGCGCACGGCCTCGTTCATGGCCTGGTTGTTGTGGGTCGTCGAGACGATCAGGTTGCACCTCGTCACCAGATCGTTGTCGCCGACCTCGTAGTGGTGGATCAGGGTGCCGCGCGGGGCCTCGATCACGCCGATGCCGCTGCGCTGGCGCGGGCCGCCGGCCATCAGCTCGCCGCCCAGGATCTCGGGGTCCTCCAGCAGGCCCTGGATCACCTCGACGCAGTGCAGCATCTCGATCATCCGCGCCCAGTGGTAGGCCAGCGCGGCGTGGAGGGTGGCGCCATGGCCCCAGGCCACGAAGGCGCGGCGCTCGGCCTCGGCCAGCGGGCTGGGGATGAAGTCGCAGTTCTGCACGCGCGCCAGCGGCCCCACGCGGTACCAGCCCAGGGCGGGCCCCAGGCTTTTCAGGAAGGGGAACTTCATGTAGCTCCAGGGCTTGACCTCCTCCTCGATCAGGTCGAGGTAGCCCTGGTCGCTGGCGCCGTCGAAGAGGATGCCGCCGTCGGCGTCGCGCGCGCGGAGCACGCCGTCGTAGAGGTCCATCGCGCCGTCGGCGCGCACCAGGCTGAGCTGGTTGGCGCGGAAGCTGCCGAATTGGTCGTAGAGCGCCGGGTTGCTGCTGTGCAACTGCCGGGCGATGGCCACAGCCTCCTGCGCCCAGCCGACCCGCTGCGCCACGTCGCGCTTCAGCAGCGCGCGGTCTTCGGCGCTGACAGGCTGGTTCATGCCGCCGGGCACCGAGCCCGTGCCGTGCACCCGCTTGCCGGCGGTGGCGCGGATCACCTCCTGGCCGAACTTGCGCAGCAGCACGCCCTTCCTGGCGATTTCGGGGTAGGCCTGCGCGACCCCGACGATGTTGCGCCGGCCGACTTCGGAATCGAAGCCGAACAGCAGGTCGGGCGATGCCAGGTGGAAGAAGTGCAGGGCATGCGACTGCATCACCTGGCCGTAGTGCATCAGGCGGCGGATCTTCTCGGCCGAGCCGGTGACGGTCTGTGCGCCGACCACGCGGTCGAAGGCCTTGCTGGCCGCCAGGTGGTGCGACACCGGGCAGATGCCGCACAGCCGCTGCACCATCACCGGCACTTCCCAGTAGGGCCGTCCCTCGATGAATTTCTCGAAGCCGCGGAACTCGACGATGTGCAGCCGCACCTGCCGCACGTGGTTCTGGGCGTCGAGCAGGAGGGTCACCTTGCCGTGGCCCTCGACGCGGGTCACCGGGTCGATGGCCACGCGGCGCAGCCCTTGCGGGTGGGCGGCGGTTTCGAGCCTTGAAGTCATGTCAGTCGTAGCGCATCAGGCCGGGGCCCAGGTGGGGGGTGCGCCCGGCCATCAGGTCGGTCAGCAAAGCCCAGAAGGCGTCGGCCGCCGGCGGGCAGCCGGGCAGGAAATAGTCGACGTGCACGACCTCATGGATGGGGTGCACCTGGTTCAGCGGCAGCGGCAGTTCGGGGTCGTTGGGGATGGCACTGCCCTCGCTCAGGCCCTGGCGGTGGCGGTAGACCTCGGTCAGCATCGTCCCCAGGTCGAACTGGTTGCGCTGCGCCGGCAGGCCGCCGTTGATGGCGCAGGCGCCCACCGCCACCAGGGTCTTGCAGTGGGCGCGGAACTCGCGCAGCACGACCACGTTCTCGGCGTTGCACAGCCCGCCTTCGATCAGCCCGATGTCGCAGTGGCCGACGGCCTTGATGTCGGTCAGCGGCGAGCGGTCGAACTCGATGTGTTCCAGCAGCTCGAACAGGCGCTCGTCGATGTCCAGCAAGGACATGTGGCAGCCGAAGCAGCCGGCCAGCGAGACGGTGGCCACCTTCAGCTTGCGCGGCCCGTGGGGCAGCACCGGCAGCGTCACGGCGCTTGCCTTTCTTCCTGCTCGGCCACCGACTGCGTGTCGTATTGCCGCTGGCCGATCGGGATCACGAAGCCGCGGCGCTTGGGCAGGATCGAGCCCACCGGGCAGATGTTGGCGGCGCGGTCGCCCAGCGCCATCGCGGTGTCGGCCAGCCGGCCGCTGGCGCTGTTGACCAGCAGGTGGGTGTCGATGCCGTGGCCGCCGATCGCGAAGACGTTCTTGCCGTCGACGTCGCGACTGGCGCGCACGCACAGCCCGCACAGGATGCAGCGGTTGAAGTCGAGCAGGATGTCGGGGTGGCTGGCGTCGACCGGCCGTGCCGGATAGAACGCCTCGAAGTGCGGCCCTTCCATGCCCATCTGGTAGGCGGTGGCCTGCAGCAGGCAGTGGCCGCTTTTCTCGCAACTGGGGCAGAAGTGGTTGCCCTCGACGAAGAGCATCTGCAGCAGGGTCTTGCGGTGGCCGTTGAGCGCGTCGGTGTTGCTCTCGACGGTCAGCCCGGCGGCGGCACGCACGGTGCAGGCAGCGCCGCTGCGGCCGTCGATCTGCACGGTGCACAGCCGGCAGGAGCCATGGGCCGCGAACGCCGGGTGCCAGCACAGGTGCGGGATGTAGCGGCTGGCCCGGTGGGCGGCTTGCAGGATCGTGTCGCCCGGCTTGAATGCCAGGTCTTCGCCATCCAGCGTGAAACCCGGGCCGGTATGGGCGTCCGGGCTGGCGAGGTCGTCGCTCACGTCCGGTCCTCCAGGTAGGCGCCAGCGTCGCTGCGGCCGGTCATGTGGCGCGCGATGGACAGTTCTGCATTGAGGTCGAAACCCGGCTCGAAGTAGAGCGACTTCAGGTGCTGCTCGTAGGCCGGGCGGAACTTCAGGATGGTGTCGCGCAAAGGGTTGCAGGCGCTGGCGCCCAGCCCGCAGTGGGTGGCCATGTGCATCAGCTTGTCCAGTTCGAACAGCACGTCGATGTCGTGTCGCGAGCCGCGGCCGGCGGCCAGCTTGTCCATGCGCTTGACGACCAGGGCCGTGCCCACCCGGCAGGGCGTGCAGAAGCCGCAACTCTCTTGGGCGAAGAAACGGGCGAAGCCGTGGGCCACCGCGAACATGTCGCGGCTGCGGTTGAAGACCATCAGGGCGCCGGCCGTGGGCACGTCTTCGAAGGCGATGCGGCGGCCGAACTCGAAAGCCGACAGGCACAGGCCCGACGGCCCGCCGACCTGCACCGCCTGCGTGTCGCGGGCGCCGCAGTCCTCCAGGATGCGGCCGATGCGCGTGCCGTAGGGGTATTCGTAAAGACCGGGCCGCTCGCAGTCGCCCGACACCGAGTGGATCTTGGTGCCGGTGGACTTGGCCGTGCCGATGCCGGCCCACCAGGCGCCGCCCTGCACCGCGATGTGCACCGCAGCGCTGAAGGTCTCGACGTTGTTGACGACGGTCGGGTGGCCGAGATAGCCGTGCTCGACGGGGAAGGGCGGGCGGATGCGCGGCGTGCCGCGTTTTCCTTCCAGCGACTCGATCAGCGCCGATTCCTCGCCGCAGACGTAGGCCCCGGCGCCGACGTGGATGGCGATGTCGAAATCGAAGCCGGCCCGGCCTGCGATGCCCTGACCGAGCAGACCGGCGTCGCGGCGGCGCTGCAGCACCGCCTGCAGGTCTTCGAGCAGGTAGCGGTACTCGCCACGCAGGTAGATCAGGCCCCGGCGCGCGCCGATCACCAGCGCGGCGATGCTCATGCCTTCGATCACCGCGTCGGCGCGGCGGGTCAGCAGCACGCGGTCCTTGAAGGTGCCGGGTTCGCCCTCGTCGGCGTTGCACACCACCACATGCTCGGCCCCGGGCGCCTGGCGGCACAGTTCCCACTTCAGGCTGGTTGCAAAGCCGGCGCCGCCGCGGCCGCGCAGCTTGGAACGCTTCATCTCGGCCAGCATGGCCACCGGCCCACGGGCCAGCGCGGCGCCGAGCGCGGCACCGGGGGGCGGCGCCTCGCCCAGCAGCACATCGGCGCGGCGGATGTTGTCGTGCACCTGGAACCAGTCGGCCGGCCACCGCGCCACCGGCACGTGGCGGCGGATGTGCTCGGCGATCTGCGCCACCCGGGGGGCATCCAGCCGGGTGACGACCTGGTGGTGGTTGACCAGCAAGGCCGGGCCGTTGTCGCACAGGCCCGTGCATGCGGTGTGGTCGACGCTGACCCTGCCGTCGGCGCTGAGCCGCCCTGGCGCCACGCCCAGGCGGCGGCAGAGGTCGGCCATCAGCGCCTCGCTGCCCAGCATGCGGTCGGTGACGTTGTCGCTGAACAGCACGCGGTAGGCACCCACCGGCTGGGTGTGGAAGAAGCGGTAGAAGCTGGCCACACCTTCGACATGGGCCAGCGTCAGGCCCAGCCCAGCGGCGATCTGCTGCAGGTGGCCGCGCTGCAACCAGCCCTGCAGGGCCTGCCATTCCCGCAGGATCTGCACCAGCGCATGCGGGTCGGCGTGGTGGCGCGCCAGCAGCGCGCTCAGCGCAGCGGCCGGCGGCGCCGAGGCGCCCTGGGGCAGGGACTGGGTGGGCGGCTGGTCCATGGCTGCTTCCGCTGAGGCTTGCAGCAATGTCGCATGGCCGTCGGGCGCGGGACTTGCGCTGCCTCAGAGGAAGCCGCCCCCGCATCGAGGGCCTTGCCGGGGGCTCTGCCGGCCTTCAGTCCTCAGTGAGAGCGGCCGCGACCGCCTGAGCGCTTGGGGGCTGCCGGCGGCGCCGGCGCGGGCTCGGGCGCCGCGCCGCGCACCTTGATCGCCAGTTCCTTGCTGGTGATGCCGGCGAACAGCGCCGCCGCACGGACCTTGATTTCCAGCAGTTCGCTGGCGCTGACCGAATACTGCCCGGTGACCTTGTTCACATCGACGCGGAACTCCACGTCCTTGCCGGCGTTGGACAGCGTGCCGCTGGTGAATTCGTAGTCTTCGCTCTCGAAGGGCGGGCCCTGGGTTTCGACATCCCAGTCTTCGTAGTCGATACGGCCGATTTCGCCGCTGGCCAGGTTCAGTGCGGCCTTGCCGACGATGACTTCTTCGGTCAGTTCGTCGTTGATCGTGATCGGTACCTTCAGGTCCACGGTGCGCCTTGTAGCTTCGAGGTTCAAAACGGGGATTTTGCCTGGGCCGGCTGCGTGCTGCCCCCGGCAGCCGCAGCCTGCACCAGCGCCGGCTCGCCGCCCAGCGCATCGATCAGCTCGGGCAGCAGGCGGCGCAACTCGCCGGTGGTCAGCGCCACGTCGGCGTCGAAGCCGCCGTCGTCCTTGCCGTCGTTGGCGCCCTGCTTGGCTTCCAGCACCACGTCGAGCAACTTGATCTTCTTGATCGCCAGCGCCTCGGTCAGCACGAAGCTGACGCGGCCGGCCCAGGTCATCGCCAGCTGCGTCGGCAGCTTGCCCTGCTGGATGTGCGCACCGACTTCGGCAATGTCCAGCGTGTGGCGGGCGTAGCGGACGGCGGCCTTTTCGCTGTCGGGCTGCTTCAGTTCGCACTCGCGGTCGATGCTGAAACCGGCCGGCGCTTCCTGCTCGGTCAGCCAGGTGGCCATCGCGGTGGCCGGCGACAGTTCGGTCTGCAGCTGCGTCAGGCGCAGGCCGCCGCCGAGCAGGTCGGCCAGCTGCGTCAGCACCCGGTCGGCCTTCTTCGCGCTGGCCGCGCCGAGGACGATGCGCTGCGCGGTCAGGTCGATCCAGATCAGCGTGTTGCCGCGCTTGGGGAAGGCGCGTGGCAGCAGGCTGTGGACGATCTCCTCCTTCAGTTCCTTGACCATCTTGCCCTTGGGACGGCGGCCGGTCTGCGCCTCGATGTCCTTCAGCCGGGCTTCCAGCTGGTCCTTGACCACGCCGCTGGGCACGCCCTTGGTCTCGCTGCACAGCTGGAGGATCAATTGCCCGCCGACGCTTTCCAGCAGCGCGCCCTGGTTGTTGCCGCGCGGCTCGACGAAGCCATGCGACTCGGGCTGCGTGGCGCCGCAGGCGATGAAGCGCGCGCCGGCCAGCTTGGCCTCGATCTCGTGGTGCGGGGGCTGTTCCCAGTGGTCGATGCGGTAGACGAGCGCGTTCTTGAACATGGCGGCTTGAGGATGTGGGGGCGCGATTCTAGGGGCGGGCCCCGAGCCTCAAGGCCGGACCCAGAGTCGGGCCGCGCTGGCCGATGCCGCCAGCGCGGCGGTGCCCGCGCCCAGCCACAGCGCCCAGACGGCGCCCTGCGCGCCGGCCAGACCGAAGCACAGCGCCACCAGCGCCGCGCCCGAGGCCTGACCCAGCAGCCGGGCCATCGCGATGACGCCGCTGGCGCCGCCGGCGCGTTCAGGCGGCGCGCTGGCCATCAGCGCCTTCATGTTGGGCGACTGGAAGAAGCCGAAGCCCAGGCCGCACAGCGCCATCCTCAGCACGATGTCCAGCCCGCCCGGCTGGGCCGGCAGCAGCGCCAGTGCAGCCATCCCCAGCGCCAGCACAGCCAGGCCGATGCCGCCCAGCAGCCCGGGCGGGTGGCGGTCGGACAGCCGCCCGGCAAACGGTGCTGCGGCAGCCACCACCACGGCCCAGGGCGTCATCAGGAAGCCGGTCTCGATGGGGTCGCGGTGCAGCACCTGCTCGAGGTAGAAGGGCAGCGCCACCAGCGCCAGGCTCTGGGTGGCGAAAGCGCACACCGAGGTCAGCGCCGAGAGCGCGAACATCGGCCGGCGCAGCAGGTCCACCGGCAGCATAGGCGCCGGGTGGCCGGCCTGGCGGCGCAGCAGCAGCGCGCCAGCGCCCAGCGTGGTCAGCAGCGCTGCGCCGATCCAGCCGGCGGCTTCGCGTTGCGTGGCCAGGCCCAGCGCCCCGATCAGCGCCGAAAAGGCGATGGCTGTCAGCCCGGCGGTGAGCGGATCGAAGGTGTGGCCGCGCGGCTGGCCGCGCGGCAGCGCCGGCAGGCCGCAGGCCAGGCACAGCAGGCCCAGCGGCACGTTGATGGCGAACAGCCAGGGCCAGGCGGCGACGCTGAGGACCAGCGAAGCCACCGTCGGCCCGACCGCGAAACCGACGCCCACCACCAGTGCGTTGAGCCCCACGCCGCGGCCCAGGCGGCGGGCCGGGAAGATCAGGCGGATCAGCGCGATGTTGACGCTCATGATGGCGCTGGTGCCCACGCCCTGCAGCGCGCGGGCCAGCGTCAGTGTGGCCAGGCTGTCGGCCAGCGCGCAGCCCAGCGAGGCCAGCGTGAAGAAGGCCAGCCCGCCGAGGAAGACCCGGCGCGGCCCCCACCGGTCGCCCAGGGCCGCAAACGGCAGCAGCGTGGCCACGATGGCCAGCTGGTAGGCATTGACGACCCAGATCGAAGCCGCCGGCGAAGCCCGCAGATCGGCGGCAATGGCCGGCAGCGCGGTGTTGGCGATGGCGGTGTCCAGCGAGCCCAGGAAGATGGCCAGCAGCGTCGCCAGCAGGGCGCGGCGGTCGCGCGGGCTCAGGGCGTCGCCGGACGCTGGTGGGGGGCTGGTCGCAGTCACCGGCCGCACGATAAGGCAGACGCTGCTGCCCTTCGTGCCAACCCCGCCGCGCTCAGGGTGCGTGCGGTGTCGGCAGGCCGGCCATGCGGTCGTGCTTCAGGAAGTACTGGCGCGCCAGCGCGACGAGCTGGTGCTCGGTCGGGTGGTCGACAGCCTGGAAATCGACGATCTTCGGCACCAGGGCCGGGCGGTGCTTGCGCACGTAATGCTGGAAGTCGGCCAGCCCGGTGTGCGGCCCCACGGCCAGCACCGCGGCGATGCCGTCCAGCGCATCGCACACCTGCCCGAAGAACTCGTGCTCGGTACGCACCGGGCTGCCGTGCTGGCGGGTGTGGTGGCTGTGCGCCTTGATCGTCTGCGCTTCGACGTGTTCGGCGTCGAACTGCAGCACCTGGGCGTTTTCGTGGGCGATGAAGACGACGGCGTGGTGGGTGCTCATGTTCAGGGTTCCTTGGCTCAAAGGCGGGGCGCAGCCCGTGCCTTCATCTTCGGCCACCCGTCACGGTGCCGCTTGATCGATGTCAAGTCGGTGCGCTGCATCACGGAGCGGGCAGCCCGCCGGGCCGCGTCCCGCGACCCGCCAACCCCGAAACTGAAACCCCGTCCCGGCCCCGCGGCAAACAGCGCCCGCGTCCGGTGCCTGCAGCCGGCCCGGTCAGGCCGGCAGGTAGGCCGCAGCCAGGGTCCGCAGGTGGGCGCGCGAGGCCTCGTCGAGGTGGGGCATCAGCAGGGCCAGCGCGTGGAACGCGCCGCGGCCCATCGAGGCCGCGGCGGCCTCGGCTTCCAGCGCGTGGCGCGGGTCGCGCACGTACTCGAAGCTGAGCCAGTAGGTGACGACGACGACCATCGAGGTGGCCAGCGGCGCAGCCTCGGCGCTGTCCAGCCGCGCCGCACCGCAGCGCGCCAGGCCGTCGAGCAGACCGTGCATCGCGCGGGCCTTGTTCTTCAGCACGAACTGGACCTGTGTTTCCAGCCGGCGGTTCTTGCTGAGCAGGTCGTTCAGGTCGCGGTACAGGAAGCGGTAGGACCAGATCAACTCGAAGAGCATGTGGCAGAAGAGCCAGGCGTCTTCGACGTTCCGGGCGCCATCGGCTGCTGGCAGGATCTCGTTCAGCGCCTTCTCATAACGGTCAAAGAGCGCATTGATCAGCTCGTCCTTGGCCGGGTAGTGGTAGTAGAGATTGCCCGGGCTGATGCCCATTTCGGCCGAGATCAGCGTGGTGCTGACGTTGGGCTCACCGTAGCGGTTGAACAGGTCCAGCGACACCTCGAGGATGCGCTCGGCGGTGCGGCGGGGCGCTTTGGTCGTCTTGGAAGAGGCCATGTTCCGGGACATTCTGGCACCGGCCGGCGGCCTTGCGCCTGCCTACAATCCCGCCCTGCATGCACAGCCCATCCCCCACCGCTCCGACCGCGCCCGTCGCCGTCCATTTCGCGAACGTCAGCAAGGTCTACCAGGGTGCCCGAGGCAGCCTGCGGGCCCTGGACGGCGTGTCCTTCGACATCCACCAGGGCGAGTTCTTCGGCCTGCTGGGGCCCAACGGCGCCGGCAAGACGACGCTGATCTCGGTGCTGGCCGGGCTGGCCCGGGCCAGCGGCGGGGGTGTCACCGTGATGGGTCACGACGTCGTCACCGACTACGCCGCCGCCCGCAAGGCCCTGGGCATCGTGCCGCAGGAACTGGTCTTCGACCCCTTCTTCAGCGTCATCGAAACCCTGCGCATCCAGAGCGGCTACTTCGGCATCCGCCACAACGACGCCTGGATCGCCGAACTGCTGGCTGCGCTGGGTCTGAGCGACAAGGCCAATTCGAACATGCGCCAGTTGAGCGGCGGCATGAAGCGCCGCGTGCTGGTGGCGCAGGCCCTGGTGCACCGGCCGCCGGTCATCGTGCTCGACGAGCCGACGGCCGGCGTCGATGTCGAACTGCGCCAGACGCTGTGGGCTTTCATCAGCAAGCTGAACCGCGAAGGCCACACCGTGCTGCTGACCACCCATTACCTGGAAGAAGCCGAAGCGCTGTGCGGGCGCATCGCGATGCTCAAACAGGGCCGCGTGGTGGCGCTGGACAGCACCAGCGCGCTGCTGGCCGGCCGCGCCAGCACCATGCTGCGCTTCAAGACCGACGACGCGCTGCCGCCAGCCATCGCCGCCACCGCGCGCGTCACCGGCCGCACCGTGCAGGCCAAGGCGCATGACGCGGCCGAGGTCGAGACCATGCTGGCCACGCTGCGCAGCAGCGGCGTGAAGGTCGAAGACCTGGAGATCGGCCGCGCCGACCTGGAGGACGTGTTCCTGGAGATCATGCAGGGTGGCAGCGCCGCCGAGCCGGCCGGGATGGCAGTCGGGGTGGCCGCATGAACTTCGACGGCACAGCCACCCTGTTCCGCAAGGAAATCCTGCGTTTCTGGAACGTCGCCTTCCAGACCGTGGCCGCGCCGGTGCTGACCTCGGTGATGTACATGCTGATCTTCGGCCACGTGCTCGACCAGCGCGTCGAGGCCTTCCCCGGCGTCGGCTACACCAGTTTCCTGCTGCCCGGCCTGGTGATGATGAGCGTGCTGCAGAACGCCTTCGCCAACAGCAGCAGCTCGCTGATCCAGAGCAAGGTCACCGGCAACATCGTCTTCCTGCTGGTCACGCCGCTGTCGCATGGCGCCTGGTTCGCGGCCTACATCGGCGCGGCCATGGTGCGCGGCCTGGCGGTCGGTGCTGGCGTGCTGGTCGTGACGATCTGGTTCGCCCCGCTGCGGCTGGCCGAGCCGGGGTGGATCCTGGTCTTCGCCGCGCTGGGCGCCGGCATGCTGGGCGCGCTGGGTGTGATCGCCGGCCTGTGGGCCGATCGTTTCGACCAACTGTCGGCCTTCCAGAACTTCATCATCATGCCGATGACCTTCCTGTCGGGCGTCTTCTACTCGGTGCATTCCTTGCCCGGGCTGTGGCAGGCGGCCAGCCACCTGAACCCCTTCTTCTACATGATCGACGGCTTCCGGCGCGGCTTCTTCGGCATCAGCGACGTCTCGCCCTGGCTGAGCCTGGCGGTGGTCGGCTGCAGCTTCGTCGTCGTGGCCGGCACCGCGCTGCGCTTGCTGGCGACGGGTTACAAGCTCCGCTCGTAGAGAATAGGGCGATGGCCAACCCGACCCCCGACGAAGTCCGCGCTTACATTGCTGCCGGGCTGCCCTGCGAACACCTGGAAGTCGAAGGCGACGGCCAGCACTTCTTCGCCACCCTCGTCAGCGCCGAATTCGCAGGCCTGTCGCGGGTGCGCCGCCACCAGCGGGTTTACGCCGCCCTGGGCGATAGAATGCGCGAGCAGATACACGCCCTCTCGATGAAGACGCTGACCCCCGCCGAGTACGCTGAAGCCGCTGCGCACGCAGCGCTTGCCCCGGCGCCCCACCACCACTGACCGACCCTGCGGTGCGCCGCGGGGAACCGCTGCGCGCCCACAGGGCGTGGATGGGGTTCAGCCGAAGCGCACCGGTTGTATGCACAAGAACGGCACACCGATGATCACGCTTGCACTGTCCAAGGGCCGCATCTTCGACGACTCGATGCCGCTGCTGCGCGCCGCCGGCATCGAGGTGCTGGAAGACCCCGAGAAGAGCCGCAAGCTCATCATCGGCACCACCCGGCCCGACGTGCAGGTGGTGCTCGTGCGGGCCAGCGACGTGCCGACCTACGTCCAGCATGGCGGCGCCGACCTCGGCGTGGCCGGCTTCGACATCCTGCTGGAACACAGCGCGGCCACCGGGGCCGGTGGCGCGGTGGGCCTGTACCGGCCGCTCGACCTGCAGATCGCCCGCTGCCGCATGAGTGTGGCCACACGCGCCGACTTCGACTACCAGAGCGCCGTGCGCCAGGGGTCGCGCATCCGCGTGGCCACCAAGTACACCCACATCGCACGCCAGCACTTCGCCTCCAAGGGCGTCCACGTCGACCTGATCAAGCTCTACGGCTCGATGGAGCTGGCGCCGCTGACCGGGCTGGCGGATGCCATCGTCGACCTGGTGTCCACCGGCAGCACGCTGAAGGCCAACCGGCTGGTCGAAGTCGAGCAGATCATGGACATCAGCGCCCGGCTGGTCGTCAACCCGGCGGCGCTGAAGCTCAAGCGCGAAGCGCTGCGCGGCCTGATCGACGCCTTCGAAGCCGCCGTGCAAGCCCGCGCCGGAGTGCCGACATGAACCCCGTCCACATCCGCCGTCTGGCGACCACCGCCGCCGATTTCGAGGCCGGCTTGCAGCGCGTGCTGCACTGGTCGGCCGAGACCGATGCGGCCATCGAAACCCGCGTCGCCGAGATCGTGGCCGACGTGCGCGCCCGTGGCGATGCAGCGGTGCTGGAACTGACCGCGCGCTTCGACGGCGTGCAGGCCGAGAGCGTCGCGGCGCTGGAGATCACGCCGGCCGAACTGCACGCCGCGCTGGACGCCATCACCCCGGCCCAGCGCACGGCCTTGCAGTCGGCCGCCGACCGCGTGCGCAGCTACCACCAGCGTCAGCTGGAAGCCACCAGCCGCAGCTGGCAGTACCGCGACGCCGACGGCAGCCTGCTGGGCCAGAAGGTCACGCCGCTGGACCGCGTCGGCATCTACGTGCCCGGCGGCAAGGCGGCCTACCCGAGCAGCGTGCTGATGAGCGCCATTCCCGCGCACGTCGCCGGCGTGCCGGAAATCGTCATGGTGGTTCCGACGCCGAAAGGCGAGCGCAACGCGCTGGTGCTGGCCGCCGCGCAGGTGGCCGGCGTGCACCGCGTCTTCACCATCGGCGGCGCTCAGGCCGTGGCCGCGCTGGCCTACGGCACGGCCACCGTGCCGCGCGTCGACAAGATCACCGGCCCGGGCAATGCGTATGTGGCGAGTGCCAAGCGCCGCGTCTTCGGCCAGGTCGGCATCGACATGATTGCCGGTCCCAGCGAAATCCTGGTGCTGGCCGACGGCAGCACGCCCGCCGACTGGGTGGCGATGGACCTGTTCAGCCAAGCCGAGCACGACGAACTGGCGCAGAGCATCCTGCTGTGCCCGGACGCCGACTACATCGCGCAGGTTCACGAGGCGATCAACCGCCTGCTGCCCGGCATGCCGCGCCGCGACGTGATCCGCGCCAGCCTGGAAGGCCGCGGCGCGCTGATCCACACGCGTTCGATGGAAGAAGCCTGCGCCATCAGCAACCGCGTCGCGCCCGAGCACCTGGAAGTCAGCTCGCGCGATCCGCACCGCTGGGAACCGCTGCTGCGCCACGCCGGCGCGATCTTCCTGGGCGCCTACACCAGCGAAAGCCTGGGCGACTACTGCGCCGGGCCGAACCACGTCCTGCCGACCTCGGGCACCGCGCGCTTTTCGTCGCCGCTGGGCGTCTACGACTTCTGCAAGCGCAGCAGCCTGATCGAGGTCAGCGCCGCCGGCGCGCAGGTGCTAGGCCCCATCGCGGCCGAACTGGCCTACGGTGAAGGCCTGCAGGCCCACGCACAGGCCGCCGAACTGCGCCTGTCGGCCGATGCCGTGCCCGCCCCGACGCCCGAAGCCCGTCTGGCCGAGCGCATGCGCAACACCGTGCGCCAGGACGTGCAGAGCATGCACGCCTACGCCATCCAGCCCAGCGCCGGCCTGATCAAGCTCGACGCGATGGAGAACCCCTTCAGCCTGCCGCCCGAACTGCAGCGCGAACTGGGCGAGCGGCTGGGCCGCGCGGCGATCAACCGCTACCCGGCGCAGATCGTGGCCGATCTGGCGGCCGCGCTGGCCCGGCACGTGGACTTGCCCGCCGGCTGCAAGCTGATCATCGGCAACGGCTCCGACGAACTGATCGACATCCTCAGCGTGGCCTGCGACGTGCCTGGCGCCACCGTGCTGGCACCGCTGCCGGGCTTCGTCATGTACGCGATGTCGGCCCAGTTGCGCGGCCTGCAGTTCGTCGGCGTGCCGCTGACGGCCGACTTCGAGCTGGACGAGGCGGCCATGCTGGCGGCCATCGCCAAGCACCGCCCGGCGATCACCTACATCGCCTACCCGAACAACCCGACGGCGAATCTGTTCGATGACGGCATCATCGACCGCGTCGTGGCGGCGGTGGGCGCGCAGAACGGGCTGGTGGTCTTCGACGAGGCCTACCAACCTTTTGCCGCGCGCAGCTGGATGCAGCGCATGGCCGCACACGACCACGTGCTGGTGCTGCGCACGCTGTCGAAGTTCGGCCTGGCCGGCGTGCGCCTGGGCTATCTGTGCGGCGCGGCGGCGCTCATAGCCGAGATCGACAAGGTGCGCCCGCCCTACAACGTCAGCGTGCTGAACGCCACCGCTGCGCTGTTCGCGCTGGAAAACGCCGCCGAATACGAGCGCCAGGCCGCGCTGCTGTGCAGCGAACGCGACCGCCTGCAGGCCGCCCTGCGCGACATGCCAGCGGTGCACGCCTGGCCCAGCGAAGCCAACATGATTCTGGTCCGCGTGCCCGACTCGAAGCGCGCCTTCGAAGGCATGAAGGCGCGCGGGGTGCTGGTCAAGCACATCGCCGGCCTGCACCCGCTGCTGGCCAACTGTCTGCGCCTGACGGTCGGCGCGCCGGCCGAGAATGACGTGATGATCCGCGCCCTGCAAGAAAGCCTCTGATGACCCACCGCACCGCCGATGTCACCCGCAACACCAAGGAAACGCAGATCCGTGCGCGCATCGACCTGGACGGCAGCGGCGCCGCGCAGCTGGCCACCGGCATCGGCTTCTTCGACCACATGCTCGACCAGATCGCCCGCCACGGCCTGATCGACCTCGACATCCAGGCGGTTGGCGACCTGCACATCGACGGCCACCACACGGTGGAAGACGTCGGCATCACGCTGGGCATGGCGGTGGCGCAGGCCGTCGGCGACAAGAAGGGCATCACACGCTACGGCCACAGCTATGTGCCGCTGGACGAGGCCCTGTCGCGCGTGGTGATCGACTTCTCCGGTCGCCCCGGCCTGCACATGGATGTGCCCTTCAAGTCCGGCATGGTGGGGGCCTTCGACACCCAGCTGACCTACGAGTTCTTCCAGGGCTTCGTCAACCACGCGCTGGTCACGCTGCACATCGACAACCTGAAGGGCGACAACGCCCATCACCAGTGCGAGACCATCTTCAAGGCCTTCGCCCGCGCGCTGCGCATGGCGCTGACGCCCGACCCGCGTTCGGCCGGCGTGATTCCGTCCACGAAAGGCAGCCTGTGACGCCCCTGTCCCCCCGGGGAATGGCCCGACTCACCCGTCGGGCGAGGGGTTGACATGTCCACGGTCGCGGTGGTCGATTACGGCATGGGCAATCTGCGTTCGGTTTCGCAGGCGGTGATGCACGTGGCCGTGGGCAGTGGCGTCGAGGTCATCGTCACCCGCCGCCCCGAGGACGTGCGGGCCGCCGACCGCGTGGTGCTGCCAGGGCAGGGCGCGATGCGCGACTGCATGCGCGAGCTCGACGCATCCGGCATGAAGGACGCCGTGCTGCACGCCGCCGCCCACAAGCCGCTGCTCGGCGTCTGCGTGGGCATGCAGATGCTGCTCGACCACAGCGAAGAGCAGGACACGCCGGGGCTGGGGCTGATTCCCGGCCAGGTGCGGCGCTTCCAGCTGGCGGGCCAGCTGCAGCCCGACGGCAGCCGCTACAAGGTGCCGCAGATGGGCTGGAACCGCGTGCGGCAGAGTCAGGGCCCGCAGAACCGGCAGCCCCACGCGCTGTGGGCCGGCGTGCCCGATGACAGCTGGTTCTACTTCGTGCACAGCTACTACGCCGAGCCGGCAGACCCGCGCCACAGCGCCGGGCAGACCGACTACGGCGCGCCCTTTACCTGCGCGCTGGCACGGGATAATATTTTTGCCACCCAGTTTCACCCCGAGAAGAGCGCCGAACAGGGTTTGGCCCTCTACCGCAACTTCCTCCACTGGCAACCCTAGCCTGAGCCCACCCATGCTGCTCATACCGGCCATCGACCTCAAGGACGGGCACTGCGTCCGCCTGCAACAAGGGGACATGGATGTCTCCACCACCTTCGGCGAAGACCCGGCGGCGATGGCTCAGCGCTGGCTCGACGCCGGGGCGCGCCGCCTGCACCTGGTGGACCTGAACGGCGCCTTCGCCGGCAAGCCGGTCAACGAGCCCGCGATCAAGGCCATCCTGCGCGTGGTCGGCGACAAGATCCCGGTGCAGCTCGGCGGCGGCATCCGCGACCTCGACACCATCGAGCGCTACCTCGACGACGGCCTGCGCTACGTGATCATCGGCACGGCGGCGGTCAAGAGCCCGGGCTTCCTGCGCGATGCCTGCACGGCCTTCGGCGGCCACATCATCGTCGGCCTGGATGCCAAGGACGGCAAGGTCGCCACCGACGGCTGGAGCAAGCTCACCGGCCACGAAGTGGTCGACCTGGCGAAGAAGTTCGAGGACTACGGCGTCGAAGGCGTGATCTACACCGACATCGGGCGCGACGGCATGCTGACCGGCATCAACATCGACGCCACGGTGAAGTTGGCGCAGGCGCTGACGATCCCGGTGTTCGCGTCGGGGGGCCTGTCCGATATCGCCGACATCGACCGGCTCTGCGCCGTGGCCCGCGAGGGCATCGAAGGCGTGATCTGCGGGCGCAGCATCTACACCGGCGCGCTCGATTTCGCCGCCGGGCAGTTGCGCGCCGACGAACTCGGGCTGGCCTGAGCGGCCAACCCGAGCCGAGGGTCATCAGACGCGCTTGCTGCGGCTGGCCAAAGCACCCACAGCGACCAAGCCGGCCAGCATCATCGCGTAGGTGGACGCTTCCGGCACGGGTGCCAGGAAGCCGCGGATTTCGCCGCTGGTATACGGCGCAGCGCTGTGGATGTTCAGGTAGGCCTGGCCGGCGGTGGCGCCGGCCAGCAATGCTGTAAAGGCAGAGGCTGCAGTCCCGCCGTTGCCGGTGATGAAGGCGGCGTTCCAGGAACCTGCGTCCAGCATGTTGAAGGTGTTGTCGTAGCTGCCCGATTTGACGCCGGAGGGGAAGCCGGTGAAGGTCGGCGTCACCGTGGCTACACCTGCAGCGGCTGTTCCAGGGCTGGCGGTGCAGCAGTGGATGTGTGCATTCGTCGAGTTGTTCACCAGATCGCTGAAGCTGGCTTGCACGCGCATCGTGGACAAGCTCGTGTCGAACGTGATCGTCGCCGTGCCGGTGCCTGTCGAGAGGTTCGGGGTGGCCTCATTGGCACCGCTGAGGTTCACGGAGAAGACCTTGATCTCAGCCTGAGCTGGTGTAACCAGGACGAGGACGGCGGAAGCCAGCAAGGCAAGGGTTGGGGTTTTCAAGGTACTGCACTCCTGAGGTTTGCGGGGCGAGGAACGACGCGCTCGCCAACGGTACCCGTCAGTGGGCTGTCCTGATTCCCGGTTTCGCTCTTCACCCCCTCAGTCGCGGGGGTGGTTACACCGGATAATCCGGCCCATGCTGGCCAAACGGATCATCCCCTGCCTCGACGTCACCGGCGGCCGTGTCGTCAAGGGCGTCAACTTCGTCGAACTGCGCGATGCCGGTGACCCGGTGGAGATCGCCGCCCGCTACAACGAGCAGGGCGCAGATGAGTTGACCTTCCTCGATATCACCGCCACCAGCGACGGCCGCGACCTGATCCTGCACATCATCGAAGCCGTGGCCTCGCAGGTCTTCATCCCGCTGACGGTCGGCGGCGGCGTGCGCAGCGTCGAAGACGTGCGGCGCCTGCTCAACGCGGGCGCCGACAAGGTCAGTTTCAACTCGGCGGCCGTGGCCCGGCCGCAGCTCATCCGCGATGCGTCCGACAAGTACGGCGCGCAGTGCATCGTCGTGGCCATCGACGCCAAACGGCGCGTCGGCGACGACCGGGTCCGCCAGGGCCCGGGCTGGGACGTCTACACCCACGGCGGCCGCCAGAACACCCACCTCGACGCCGTGGCCTGGGCGCGCCAGATGGCGGAATTCGGCGCCGGCGAGATCCTGCTGACCAGCATGGACCGCGACGGCACCAAGATCGGCTTCGACCTGGCGCTGACCCGTGCGGTGAGCGACGCGGTGGCGGTGCCGGTGATCGCCTCGGGCGGCGTCGGCGCGCTCGAACACCTGTCCGAAGGCATACGCATCGGCGGTGCCGACGCGGTGCTGGCGGCCAGCATCTTCCACTACGGCGAGTTCACCGTCGGCCAAGCCAAGGCGCTGTTGGCGCGCGATGGCATTCCGGTACGCATCTGATGAGCAAAGCCCGACCCCAGGCCGACGGCCGCGACCCCAAGTCCACCCGCAAGGTGATCAAACCGGCGACCCAGCACCTGGGCGAGGTCCGGCTGATTGGCGGCCTGTGGAAACGCAGCAAGCTGCCCGTGGCCGACCGGCCCGGGCTGCGTCCAACGCCCGACCGCGTGCGCGAGACGCTGTTCAACTGGCTGGGCCAGGACCTGGCCGGATGGCGGGTGCTGGACGCCTTCGCCGGCAGCGGCGCCCTGGGTTTCGAGGCCGCTTCGCGCGGTGCTGCCGAGGTGCTGCTGCTGGAAAACGACCCGCTGCTGGTCGACAGCCTGCGCGACTCGCGCCAGCGCCTGGACGCGACCGCCATGCGCGTGGAGCGCGCCGATGCCATGGCCTGGATGGCGCGCAGCGCGCCAGCGCGCTTCGAGCTGGTGCTGATCGACCCGCCTTTCGATGCCGAACTGGCCGTCCCGGCGACCGTGGCCGCGACGCGGCTGCTGGTCGAAGGCGGTTTCCTTTACGTCGAAGCCGGCGCGCCGCTGGCCGACACGCTGCCCGGCCTGACGCTGCACCGCAGCCTGCGCGCCGGCGCCGTCCACGCCGGGCTCTACCGGCGCGGGGCTTGAGCCGCGGCTACACTGCGCCCCCGTTCCGCCCGCCACTGCCCGTCCCCGCACCGAGGACCGTGCCATGACCCTCAAAGCCCCGCTGACTGCTGTCTACCCCGGCACCTTCGACCCGATGACGTTGGGCCATGAAGACCTGATGCGCCGTGCGGCCAGCCTGTTCGACCGCCTGATCCTGGCGGTCGCCGCCGGCCACCACAAGCGCACGATGTTCAGCATCGACGAGCGGCTGGCCATTGCCCGCGAGATCGCGGCGCCTTACAAGAATATCGAGGTCACGCCCTTTCGCGGCCTGTTGCGCGACTTCATGGTCGAGCAGGGCGGCAAGGTCGTGATCCGCGGCCTGCGTGCGGTCAGCGACTTCGAATACGAATTCCAGATGGCCGGCATGAACCGCCAGCTGATGCCCGAGGTCGAGACTGTTTTCATGACGCCCAGCGACCAGTACCAGTTCGTCAGCGCCACCTTCGTGCGCGAGATTGCCACCCTGGGCGGTGATGTGTCCAAGTTCGTGGCGCCCTCGGTCTTGCGGCGCCTGCGGGAACGCGTCGCGCAGGCGCAGGACTGAAGCGGCCAAGCGGACTCGAGGGGCGACGCGATGGCACTGTGGATCACCGACGAGTGCATCAACTGCGATGTCTGTGAACCCGAGTGCCCGAACCAGGCCATCTTCATGGGCGTCGAGATCTACGAGATCGACCCGGGCAAATGCACCGAATGCGTGGGCCACTTCGACGAGCCGCAGTGCGTGCAGGTGTGCCCGGTCGACTGCATCCCGGTCAACCCTTCCTGTGTCGAGACGCCGGCGCAGTTGCTCGAAAAGTACCAGGGTCTGCAAGCTGGACAGATCGCCGCTTCGCCTTGTCCGACGATTTCCCCGATGGCTTGACGGCGGTCGCCGGTCGGTCCGTTGCGACGACCAGGCTGCGCTGCGCAGCTTCGCGTTGCAGTCGTTCGCGCAGGAGGGTGTCGGCTGCGCGCTGTTCCTGGGCCGCCCGCTCGCGCGCGGCCTGCACATCGGCTGTCGGGCGGCTGTCGGCCAGCGCCAGTTGCCGGCCTTGGCTGCAAGGCAGATCGGCATAGCTGCGACCATCGGCGCCGCAGCGCCAGATGGTGGGCGACTGCGCGGCGGCCAGCACCGGCAGGGCGAGGATCAGGGCGGCGATGGGCAGTTTCATTGGGGTTCTCCTTCCGGGGTCGGTTTGAGCGACAGCGCAGCAGCCAGCGCCGTCGGCGTCAGGTTGGGCTTGCTGATGGGCAGGACCGCCGGACGCGGCGGCTTGGGGCGTGGCGGCTGGGCGTGGATCAGCGCCAGCGCGGCGTCCATATCGCCGGCCAGCAGGCGGTCGCTGGCCTGCAGCGAACGTTCGGTGGCCAGCGCGACGGCGTCGCGGTGTTCGGCCGACGGCTTCTTCAGCACGTAGTTCGCGACCTCGGCCTTGACGCCGGGGTGACCGATGCCCAGGCGCAGCCGCCAGAAGTCCTGCGTCCCGAGCAGGCCCTGGATGTCCTTCAGCCCGTTGTGCCCGGCCGCGCTGCCACCGAACTTCAGCTTGGCCTGGCCGGGCAGCAGGTCGAGTTCGTCGTGGACGACCAGGATCTCCTTCGGCTCGATCTTGAAGAAGCGTGCCAGCGGCGCGACCGAGGCCCCCGAGCGGTTCATGAAGGTCATCGGCTGCAGCAGCCAGACCGGACCGGCTGCCGTGTTGACGCGCGCCATCAGGCCCTGATAGGCGCGCTCGGGCAACAGCCGCGCGCCGAGCTTGTCGGCCAGCGCATCGATCCACCAGAACCCGGCGTTGTGCCGCGTGGCTTCGTATTCAGGGCCCGGGTTGCCCAAGCCTACAAAGAGTCGAATCATGGGGTGAAATTATGTCGGTCGCGCCCAAAGAAAAAGCCCCACCGGAGTGGGGCTCTGTGCCGTTTCTGAGGGGGTGTCTGTACACCCCCAACCGGGTTACTTGGCGTTCTGCTTTTCGCTCTTCTTGGCCTTGGCGGCCTTGCCCTTGTCGGCGGCCACCACCACGGTCGGCGCGACTTCTTCTTCGATGCGCGGCACCGTCACGGCGACGATCACCGGGTTCTGCGTGCCGTGCCTGGCGGCCTTGATGCCCTCGGGCAGCTTCAGGTCGCTGGCATGCAGGCTCTGGTTCTTCACCAGACCCGACAGGTCGATGGTGACGAACTCGGGCAACTGTGAAGCCAGGCATTCGATCTCGAGTTCGAGGCGAACGTGCGTGACCAGGCATTTGTCGGTCTTGACGGCCGACGACAGCTCTTCACCGGTGAAGTGCAGCGGGACCTTCTTGTGCACGCGGGTGGTTTCGTCGACGCGCTGGAAGTCGATGTGCAGCACGATGGGCTTCCAGGCATGGACCTGGAAGTCGCGCAGCAGGACCTTCTCGATCTTGCCAGCCAGTTCCATCTCGAGGATGGACGAGTGGAAGGCCTCTTTCTTCAGCGCGAAGAACAGGGCGTTGTGATCGAGTTCGATCATCGTCGGCGTGCCGGCACCGTAAACGATGCCGGGCACCTTGGCAGCATTGCGCAGGCGGCGGCTCGCTCCGGTCCCCTGCAGCGTACGCTCGTAAGCTGTGAATTTCATGATGACTCCAGATGGGTCGAGGTGGATGGACGCCCGCGACCAGACGTCCGTGAAACAAGGCCGGCGCTGTGCGCCGACCCCGGGTCTGGCAGATCAGAAGTTGTTGTTCTGCTCCGCAAACAGGGACGTCACCGACTCGCCGTCGCTGATGCGGCGGATGCTCTCGGCGAACAGGAAAGCCACCGACAGCTGCCGGATCTTCGGGCAGGCCTTGGCGGCGGCGTTCAAGGGGATGGTGTTGGTGATGACGACTTCGTCGATTTGCGAAGCGCTGATCCGCTCGATCGCCGGACCTGAGAAGACCGGGTGGGTGCAATAGGCGTAGACGCTGCGCGCACCGCGTTCCTTCAGCACTTCGGCGGCCTTCACCAGGGTGCCGGCGGTGTCGATCATGTCGTCCATGATCACGCAGTTGCGGCCTTCGATCTCGCCGATGACATGCATCACTTCCGAGACGTTGGCGGTCGGCCGCCGCTTGTCGATGATGGCCAGATCGCAACCCAGCTGCTTGGCCAGCGCCCGGGCGCGCACCACACCGCCGACGTCGGGGCTGATCACCACCAGGTCGGCGTAGGCCTTGCTCTTCAGGTCGGACAGCAGCACCGGGCTGGCGTAGATGTTGTCGACCGGGATGTCGAAAAAGCCCTGGATCTGGTCGGCGTGCAGGTCCATCGTCAGCATGCGCTCGACGCCCACGCTTTCCAGCATGTTGGCCACGACCTTGGCGCTGATCGGCACCCGCATGCTGCGCGGCCGGCGGTCCATGCGGGCGTAGCCGTAGTACGGAATCACCGCGGTGATGCGCCGGGCGCTGGCACGCTTCAGCGCATCGACCATGATGAACAGTTCCATCAGGTTTTCGTTGGTCGGCGTACAGGTCGGCTGCACAACGAAGACGTCGCGGGCACGAACGTTTTGCTGGATCTCGACGGTGACCTCGCCGTCAGAGAAGCGGCCGACTTCGGCCTGGCCCAGTTCAACCCCCAGGTGCGCGGCCATTTCCTGCGCCAAGGCGGGGTTGGCATTGCCGGTGAACAGCACGGTGTTGAACAGCACGGTGGCAACCTCAGTCGTTGGATCGATCAGCGCGGTCTATCAAGCGAACGCCATGGGTCCGGCGCCGCCGGGCCGTCAGCGTCGCCCCCCGGGTCCGGCGGGACCTTGCAAATCCCGGGCGAGCGCCGTAGGCGCTCCGGGGGTGGGCAATATTCTGGCAGGGGAGGAAGGATTCGAACCTTCGCATGTCGGAATCAAAATCCGATGCCTTAACCAACTTGGCGACTCCCCTACACGGGTACCGAAGCAACAGCCCGGAACCCAAAACTGGTTCAGTTGGCCCAAGCCCGCAAGGGATGCTCGGACAAACTGCAGCACATCCGCCCCACCCAACCCGCCGGAAGGTCATCCGCCGGGAAAGTCGCCGAGGGTGAGTCGGACTTGCCTGCTCTGGCGAAGACGGCACTGCCTGAACCGGTCATGCGGCTGTTGCCGTAATGCCGTTCCAGCCAGCCAGCGGCCTGGGCCACCTCTGCGCATTGATTTTCCGCAGCCGCCTGCAGATCGTTCTTGCCGAACCCGATCTGCCAACCCTGCGGCACCTCAAACGTGCCTGCCTCTTCAGAACAGCCCTCAAGTATAGCAGCAACTGTATTGCGGACCATCAAGGGGTGGTTGAAGATTTCTCGGGTCGGCAGACTGGCTGCAGGCTTGACCACGGCGTAGCGGGCTGGCGCGCAGCGCAGCGGGGTCAGCCGCTCGCCGATGCCTTCGACGAAAGCGTTCTGCCCACCGACGAAGAAGGGCACGTCGGCACCCAGCGCCAGACCCAGTTCGGCCAGCCTGGCGCGCGGCCAGTTCAGGCCCCACAGTCGGTTCAGTGCCAGCAGCGTGGTGGCCGCGTCGGAACTGCCGCCGCCCATGCCGGCACCCCAGGGGACCTGCTTGGCGATGTGGATGTCGACGCCCGCCGCGCAGTCGCTGGCCGCCTGCAGCGTCCGCGCCGCCCGCAGGCAGAGGTCGTCCTCGGGCAGCGCGGGGCCGAGGTCGTGGCGGCGCAGCAGGCTGTCGCTGCGTTTCTCGAAGTGCAGCGTGTCGGCCCAGTCGATCAACACGAAGGGTGACTGCAGCAGGTGGTAGCCGTCGGCGCGCCGGCCGATGACGTGCAGGAAGAGATTCAACTTGGCCGGGGCCGGGACGTCGTACAGGGCTTGCAAACTCATGGGGCCTCATTGTCCAGCCGCACGCGGACCTGCACGGCCGGTGGTGCGTCGCGGCGGGCTTCGATCAGGCCTTCGGCGCGCCGTGCCAGCAGCACCCGCCAGCCCAGTTGTTCGAAGCCGGCGTCGTTCACGGTGTGGGTGGCGCCGGGCCAGGGGCGTCCGCTCAGCCAGGCGGGCAGGGCGGCCAGCGGCAGGGCCTCGCCCAGGGTCTGGCTCGACAGTTCGTCCAGCGTGGCGTAGCGCTGCCTGCCCTGCGGGCTGTCCAGCACGGCAAGTCCCGGCGCCCAGCGCGCCGCGGCCAGACGCGAGCCGAGTGGCGAGATCAGGCGCAACTCGCCGCTGGCGCCGTCCCCGCGCAGCTCGAAGGATGCGCTGAGGCCCTGCACCGCCTGCATGGCGCTGGCCTCGATGCGCACGCTGATGCGGCCGCTGGTCCACGGTCCTTCGCCGGGTTGCCCGGGCGGGCGCGGCGTCGCGCAAGCGCCCAGCAGCGCCGCCGCCAGCAGCGCGCAGGCCGTGCGCATCAGAGCTCGACGCGCAGGCGGCCCAGGGTCTCGCGCAGGACTTCGTTGGCCGGTTCGCGGACGCGGCCTTCGCGCCAGACACGTCGGGCCTCGTCGCGCTGGCCGGCGGCCCACAGCACCTCGCCAAAGTGGGCGGCGATCTCGGGATCGGGCCGCGCCCCGTAGGCGTTCTTCAGCAGGCGCAGCGCCTCGTCGCGGTGGCCCAGGCGGAATTCGACCCAGCCCAGGCTGTCGGTGATGAAGGGGTCGCCCGGCGCCAGCTCCAGCGCGCGCTGGATCAGCTGGCGGGCCTCGGGCAGGCGCTGCTGCCGGTCGGCCAGCGAATAGCCCAGCGCGTTGTGCGCATGGGCGTTGTCGGGCTTCAGCGCGATGACCCGGCGCAGCAGCCTTTCCATCTCGTCCACGCGGTCGATCTTCTCGGCCATCATGGCCTGCTCGTAGAGCAGATCGGGGTCGTCGGCATAGCGCTGGGTGGCGCCGGCCAGCACCTCGAAGGCGTCGCGCCAGCGCCGGGCGTCACGCAGCAGGGCGGCTTCGGCCACCAGCTTGGCGCGGCCGTCTTCGGACCGCTTTTCCGGCACGCGGCGAATCAGTTCGCGGGCCTGCGCCAGCTGGCCCTGCCGGGCCAGCATCGAAGCCCGGCGGGTCTGCACGTCCAGCGCCCGCTGCGGATCGTCGACCTTGGCCAGCCAGCGCTCAGCGGTGGCGTAGTCGCCGCGCTGCTCGGCCGACTGGGCCAGCATCAACCAGGCCTGCAGCAGGCCCTGTTCGGGGTGCGCCGGTTCTTCGCTGTCGTCGTCTGCATCGCCGGTCGCGACGTTCAGGGACGGCTGGACGGCGGGCTGGGCCGCGGCGCTTGCAGCCGGCTTGCCCAGTTGCGCTTGCACCAGTTGCACATAGCGCAGCAAGGCTGCTTCGCCGGCCGCTGCCTGCTTCAGTTCCAGCTGCAAGGCGCCCAGCGACAGGAAGGGCGCCGCCACCTCGGGTTGCTGCCGCGTCAGCGCCTCCAGTTGGGCGACGGCGTCGCCGTAGCGCTGCTGGCCGGTCAGCTGGCGCACGAAAGCCATGCGCAGCGCCGGTTCGGCCTGGGCGGTCTGCAGGTAGCCCAGCACCAGGGCCTCGGCCATCGGGCGCTCGCGCATCAATTCCATCGCCAGCAGCACCGGTCCCGCAGCGGTGGCGTCCGCGGCTTGCGCTTCCCGGGCCAGCGCCAGCGCGCGGTCGGGGTCGCGGGCTTCCAGCCAGGCCCGACCTTGTGCGACGCGGGCGACCACCGCCGTGGCGCCGCTGCGGTAGGGCTTGAGCGCGTCGTCGATGACCTGGGCCACGCCCTTGGGGTCGCTGGCCTGCTGCAACAAGCGCGGCAGCGCCGAGATGAGGTCGGGCAGATCGGCCGGCAGGGTCTGCGCCAGCAGCAGCTTCAGCGGTTCGCCGACGGCGGTGGGCCGGTTCAGCAGCAGCAGGATCTGCAACTGCAGCCGCAGCGCGTCGGCCGAGCGCGGGCTGGCGGTGCGCCAGGCGCGCGTCGCGGCCAGCGCCTGTTCGCCGGCGCGGGCCTTCAGCGCGATGTCCACCGCACGGCGGAACAGGGCCTCGTCGCGGGTGCGGCGGGCGGCATCCAGCATCAGCTCGTAGGCGCTGCCGGCGTCGCCCGAGTTCAGCGCCATTTCGCCGATCAGCAGTTGGTAGAACAGCCGGTCGTCGAGCGCCGAGTTGGCCGGCGGAGCAGCCTCGGCCGCCGTTTCCGGGGCTGCCGCCGGGCCCGGGATCTGGGCCTGAACCCCCGATGCCAGCAGCAGCAAGGTGGTGGTCAGCCAGCCAGCCAGCAGGGACGACCCGAGAGGCCTTGGGCTGCGTTCGGTCATCGGTATTCCCATGCGGTGGCGTCGGTTCATTCTCACATAATGGGGCATGCCTGAACTCCCCGAAGTCGAGGTCACGCGGCGTGGCATAGCGGTACCTTTGCACGGGGCCCATGTTCTGTCCGCGCGACTGGGCAAACCCTTGCGCTGGCCCCTGGGCTGTGAGCCCCAAAGCCTGGTTGGCCGCCGCGTCGGCCATGTCACACGGCGTGGCAAGTACCTGTGGCTGCCGCTCTTCGTCGACGGCGTCGCAGCCGGTGGCCTGCTGCTGCACCTGGGCATGTCGGGTTCGCTGGCGATGTTGCCGCTGCCGGCCGGGGCCATCGCCGAGCCGGGCCCGCACGACCATTTCGACCTGCAGACCGACCGCGGCACGCTGCGCCTGAACGACCCGCGGCGTTTTGGCGCCGTCGTCTGGTCGCCGGCCATCGATGAAGCGCCGGCCGCCACGCTGCTGCAGCGCCTGGGCCCCGAGCCCTTCGACCCGGCGCTGACGCCGGCCGTCTTCCACGCCGCGCTGCAGCGCCGGCGCACGCCGATCAAGGCCCTGCTGCTGTCGGGCGACGCGGTGGTCGGCGCCGGCAACATCTACGCTTGCGAGGCCCTGTTCCAGGCCGGCATCCACCCCGCGCTGCGGGCCGATCGCATCAGCCGGCCGCGCGCCGAAAAACTGCTGGCTGGCTTGCGCAGCACGCTGGGACGCGCCCTCGAAGTCGGCGGCTCGACCCTGCGCGACTTCACCGACGCCCACGGCGTCAGTGGCGCCTACCAGGCCGAGGCCGGCGTCTACGGCCGCGCCGGGCTGCCCTGCGTTCGCTGCAGCCTGCCGGTGCGGCGCGTCGTCCAGGCCCAGCGGTCGACCTTCTTCTGTCCGGCTTGTCAGCGCCGCTGATGGCTGCTGGCTGCCGCCTGATGAACCGCCAGCACCCGATCGCCGAAGAGCTCGACGCACTGGCCCGCTGGCGCACGGCGCTGGGCGCCCAGCTGGAGCAGCTCGTCGTCTCGCTGGACGAGCATGAATTGCTCGACGAAACCGATGTCGCCGTGCTCGGCGCGCTGCGCGATCGACTGGCTGCCGACAAGCTGGTGCTGGCCTTCGTGGCCGAGTTCTCGCGCGGCAAGTCCGAACTGATCAACGCCATCTTCTTTGCCGACGCCGGCCGCCGCGTGCTGCCCGCCACCCCCGGGCGCACCACCATGTGCCCGGTGGAACTGGGTTTCGAGGTCGGCCGCCCAGCCTGCCTGTCGCTGCTGCCCATCGCGTCGCGGCGGGACGGCCGCACCTTGTCGGAGCTGAGCCGGCACGACGCGGCCTGGCAGCATCTGCCGCTGGACCCCGGGCACCGCGACAGCCTGGTGCAGTCGCTGCTGGCCGTCACGCGGACGCAGCGGGTCAGCCGCGCAGAAGCCGAAGCGCTCGGCCTGTGGAGCGCCAGCCAGCCCGACGACAACCCGCCGCAGGCCGCCGATGGCAGCGTCGAGGTGCCGGCCTGGCGGCATGCCGTGATCAACTACCCGCATCCCTTGCTGGCGCGCGGCCTGGTCGTCATCGACACGCCGGGGCTCAACGCCGTCGGTGCCGAACCCGAACTGACGCTGGGCCTGCTGCCATCGGCGCACGCCGTGGTTTTCCTGCTGGCCGCCGATACGGGTGTGACGCGGGCCGACCTGGCGATCTGGCGTGAACACCTGGGCCGGTCCAGCCAGGAACGTTTCGTCGTGCTGAACAAGATCGATGCCCTGGCCGACCCGCTGGCCAGCGCCGCTGAAGTCGATGAACAGATCGCCCAGCAGTGCTCGACCGTGGCGCAGACACTGGGCCTGCCGCTGTCACGCATTTATCCGCTGTCTGCCCGAGAGGCTCTGGCGGCCCGCGTGGCGGGCGATGACCGGGCCTTGCAGGCCAGCCGGCTGCCGTTGCTGGAGCAGGCGCTGACCGACGGGCTGCTGCCGCGACGTCAGACGCTGCTGCTGCAGTCCACCATGGCCGTGGTCGAGCGGCTGCAGGCGGCCAGCGCCAGGCGGCTGGCCGACCGCCGGCGCCAGCTGACCGACCAGCTGATGGAGCTGCGCGGCCTGCGCGGCAAGAGCGGCGGCAAGCTGCGGCTGCTGTTGGCCCGGCTTGACGCCGAGTCGAGCGACTTCGAGTCCTGCGTCGGCCGCCTGGCGGCACTGCGTGCCGTGCAGACGCGCATTCAGCGCAGCTTGCTGGGCCAGCTGTCGAGCGACCGGTTGCGTGTCGAGGTCGATGCCATGCAGGCGTCGCTGGGCGTCTGGCCCTTCAAGCTCGGAGGCCGGACGGCTTTCGAAGCGCTGATGTCGCGCCTGCGGGCTGCGGTGGCGGGCGCCGGCGAACAGGCTGGCGAGATGCACCAGATGCTGGAAGCCAGCTTCCGACAACTGAACACCGAATTCGGCTTCGCCTTCGCGTTGTCGCCCTTGCCCGCCTTGCAGCCCTCGCTCGACGAACTGCAGGCCATCGAGCGCAACTACAGCCACTACCTCGGTCCGGGGCAAGCCTGGCGGCTGGCCCAGCCGGGCTTCGCCGAGCAGTTCCGGCGCCTGTTGGTGCCGAAACTGCGCGTGGTCTTCGAAAGCGCGGCCAGCGAGTTTGAACGCTGGGGCAGGGCCGCGATCCTGCAGCTTGGCGCTCAGCTGCGCGAGCGCCGCAGCAGTTTCGCGCGCCGCCGCGAGTCCTTGCTGCGCGTGCAGACGGCTGCGGGCGAACTCGAGACCCGCATCAGCGACGTGCAGGCGCAAGACCTTGCGCTGGACCAGCTGCAAGGCGGCCTGGCGATGCAATTCGCC
This sequence comes from Betaproteobacteria bacterium, assembly GCA_947453725.1. GTDB lineage: Bacteria > Pseudomonadota > Gammaproteobacteria > Burkholderiales > Burkholderiaceae_C > Rubrivivax. Next base: position 308,936 of record CANGHH010000001.1, read on the forward strand.
GGCCTGTTGGCCGCTGCTCGCCAGGACGCCGCTTGACCGGCCCGACGCTGGCCGCGAAGGTGGTGGCCTGGCAACGCCTGCACGGCCGCCACGGCCTGCCCTGGCAGGGCAGCCGCGACCCTTACCGCGTCTGGCTGTCCGAGGTGATGCTGCAGCAGACGCAGGTCAGCACTGTGCTGGACTACTTCCCGCGCTTCCTGGCCCGATTCCCCACGGTGGTCGCGCTGGCCGCGGCGCCGCTGGACGAGGTCTTCGGTCTGTGGAGTGGCCTGGGCTATTACAGCCGGGCACGCAATCTGCACCGCTGCGCGCAGGTGGTGGTGGCCGAACACGGCGGGGCCTTTCCGCCCCACAGCACGGCGCTGGCCGAATTGCCCGGTATCGGCCGCTCCACCGCCGCAGCGATTGCCGCTTTCTGCTTCGGCGAGCGCGCGGCCATCCTCGACGGCAACGTCAAGCGGGTGCTGACGCGGGTGCTGGGCTTCGACGAAGACCTGGCCTCGGCGACCGCCACGCGCCGGCTGTGGGCCCTGGCCGAAGGGCTGCTGCCGCTGCGCGACGTCGATGTCTACACCCAGGGTCTGATGGACCTGGGCGCCACCGTCTGCCAGAACCGCCGCCCGGTCTGCGAGCGCTGCCCGCTGGCCGACGCCTGCGTGGCAAGGGCCAGCGGCGCGCCGCTGGCCTTTCCGGTGAAGACGCGCAAGCTCAAGCGCGGCCGTCGCGAGAACGCCGTGCTGTGGCTGCAGCGCGGCGGCGAGGTCTTTCTGGTGCAGCGGCCGGCGCTGGGGGTCTGGGCCGGCCTGTGGAGCCTGCCCGAGTACGCCGGCGTCCAGGCGTTGGAGGCCGCCTGGGCCGACAGCCCGGGCCACGGCGACTGGCTGCCGCCGATCGCCCATGCCCTGACGCATTTCGACTGGACGCTGCACACGCTGGCCTGGCGTCTGCCGCTGGCGTCGGCGCCGCCCGAAGACCTGCCGACGGGCCGCTGGGTGTCCGTCGACACCGCGTTGACGATGGGCTTGCCGACGCCCGTCCGTCGCCTACTGGATGACCAAGCTGGCCGCCGTGGCACCAGCGCCGCCGGGCCACAGCCGGACGGCCTGTAGCGGGGAAGCCGCAGGCGCTCGCCGGCGAGAGGCCGTCCGCAGGGACTGTCTCTCGTCCGACTCGCCCCCTCGGGGGGCCATCTCAGCCGATGACGACCTTCTTGTCGCGCAGAAAGCCGTCGACCAGCGACAGGCGGATCACCGGGTCCTCCAGCTCCATCAGCTTCTGCTTCGCGGCATCGCTGACCGGCAGCAGTTCGCACCAGCGGTTGGCGACCCAGCCGGCGTCGTCGAGCCGGTAGGGCTTGGCGAAAGGCGACTGGTCTTGTGCCTGCAGCTTGCGGATGGCTTCGGCCAGCGCGGTGACGGTGGGCAGCACGGCCGGGCCGGGGGCGCGCAGGGTGTCCGGCGCGAGGGGCTGCACCGTTGCCGTCCACAGGCCGTTGTCGAGCTGAGTCGGCGTGGTCTGGAGTCGGAAGCGCTGCCCGCCCAGGCAGCGCACGCGCAGGATGCCGGGCTGCTCGGCGTCGACCTCTTCGATGTGGGCCAGTGTGCCGACCGCTTCGACCCGCAGGGCCCGCGGCCCGCGCCCGGCCTCTGCGCCCTGGCGCAGGCAGACCACGCCGAAGGGCTGCCGGGTGCGCATGCAGTCGGCGATCAGGTCGAGGTAACGCGCCTCGAAGATCTTCAGGTGCAGCACGGCACCGGGGAACAGCACCAGCTGCAGCGGGAACAAGGCCAGCGGCGTGGTCAGCGGGGTGCCGGTGTTGATCTCGCTGGCAGGCGTCATGGGCTTCAATCCCGGGCGTCGAGTTCTCGGTGGCGGACCAGCGTGGCGTAGGCGCTCTCGAAGCGCCGGGCCAGCCATTCCACGCCATAGACCGAGCGGTGCTGGCCGCCAGTGCAGCCGATGGCCACGGTCAGGTAGCTCCGCTGGTCGTCTTCGAACGAGGGCAGCCAGCGGTGCAGGAAGTCGTGGATCTGCTGCAGCATCTCGCCCGCTTCGGGCTGCGCCTGCAGGTAGGCGGCGACCGGGTCGTCGCGGCCGGTCAGCGGGCGCAATTCCCGGATGTAGTAGGGGTTGGGCAACACCCGCAGGTCGAAGACGTAGTCGGCGTCCAGCGGCACGCCGTGCTTGAAGGCGAAGGACTCGAAGACCAGCGTCAGCGAGGCGTCGCGCGCGCCGACCAGTGCACGCACCCAGCTGCGCAGCAGCGCCGGACGCAACTGGCTGGTGTCGATGACGGTGGCCTTGTCGCGCAGGTCGGCGAGCAGCGCGCGTTCCAGTTCGATCGCATCGACCAGTGCCCGCGACACATCGCCGCTGGTGGCCGCGGCGGTCAAGGGGTGGGGCCGGCGCGTTTCGGAAAAGCGGCGCAACAGCGCGTCGGTGCTGGCGTCGAGGAACAGCGTGCGCACGCGCACCCCTTCGCTGCGCAGCTGCTCGATCAGCGGCACCAGGCTGGGCAGCGAAGCGGCGGTGCGCACGTCGACCGCCACCGCCACGCGCTGGGCGTAGCGCTGGTGTTCCAGGCGGATGAAGTCGCGCAGCAGTTCGGGCGGCAGGTTGTCGACGCAGAAGTAGCCGGCGTCTTCCAGCGCGTGCAGCGCCACCGATTTGCCCGAACCCGAAATGCCGGTGACCAGGACCACCTCTTCGCGCGCCGGCGGGCTTTCGACGGGGTCGGTCGCGTTCACGGTCACCGTCCGGCCCCTGCGGCCTGTCCGAGCAGGGCCTGCGCGTGGGCGGTGCCCGACAGCGTTTCACCGCCCAGCATGCGGGCGATTTCGGCCACCCGGGCTTCGCCGTCGACCGGTCGGATGTCGGACAGGGTCTGCTTGTCGCGCAGGGCCTTGGCGACGACGAAGTGGCCGTCGGCACAGGCCGCGACCTGCGCCAGGTGGGTCACGGCCAGCACCTGGCCGGTCGGTCCCAGCGACCGCCCGAGCTGCTTCATCAAGCGCCCCACGCTGTCTGCCACGGTGCCGCCGACGCCGGCGTCGATCTCGTCGAAGATCAGGGTCGAAGCGCCGCTGCGTTGCGCGGCAGCCGTCTGGCTGCTGCCCTGCGCGGTCGTCACGGCAATCGCCAGGGCCAGCCGCGACAGTTCGCCGCCCGAGGCCACCTTGGCCAGCGGCCGCGGCGTGCTGCCGGCGTGGCCGGCGACGCGGAATTCGGCGGCTTCCAGGCCGAAGGCCTGCGGCTCGGCCTGCGGCAGCAGCGCGACTTCGAAACGGCCGCCGGCCATGCCGAGTTGCTGCATCGCCCCGGTGACGGCAGTCGACAGCCGCGGCGCGGCCTTCTTGCGCAGCCGGGCGACTCGTTCGGCCTCGCTGCGCCAGCGCTGCTCAGTGGCCGCGACGGCGCGTTCGAGGCCGTCCAGGTCGGCCGCCGCGTCGAGCTGCGCCAGCTCGGCCTGCCAGCCGGCCAGCAGCGCCGGCAGTTCGGCTGGCGTGCGGCGGTAGCGCCGGGCCAAGCCGACCCACAGGCCCAGGCGCTCGTCCAGCGCGGCCAGCCTGTCGGGGTCGGGTTCGCGGTGACCCAGGTAGCTGTGCAGCGTGTGCGCGGCGTCTTCCAGCTGGGCCTGCGCGGCGCGCAGCTGGTCGGCGACGGCGCCCAGTTCACTGTCGTAGCGCTGCACGCCGTCCAGCGCGGCGATGGCCCGCGAGGTCTGCTGGTCGGCGTTGTCGCGGTCTTCGGCGATGGCATCCAGCGCCGCCCGCGCGCCGTCGACCAGCGCCTGGGCGTGGGCTTGGCGCTGGTGCTCGGCGTTCAGCGTCTCCCACTCGCCATCGGCCGGCGCCAGCTTGTGGACTTCGGCGATCTGCCAGGCCAGCCGCTCGCGTTCGCGTTCCAGCGTGTCGCGCTGGCCGCGCGCCGCAGCCAGCTGCGCGATGGCCAGGCGCCAGGCCTGCCAGGCCGCCGTCAGCGCGCTGCTGTCGACGCCGGCCTGCGCGTCGAGCAGCGCGCGCACGGCGGCCGGCCGGGTCAGGCTCTGCCAGGCGTGCTGGCCGTGGATGTCGACCAGGTGGTCGGCGGCCTCGCGCAGCTGGGCCATGGTGGCCGGGCTGCCGTTGATCCAGGCCCGGCTCTTGCCTTGGGCATCGACGCTGCGCCGCAGCAGCAGGCTGTCGTCCTCAGGGTCTTCGCGGCTGAGGCCGGCTTCGTCCAGCCAAGGCTTGAGCGACGCCGGTACATCGAATTCGGCGCTGACCTCGGCGCGGCTGGCGCCTTCGCGCACCAGGGCGGCGTCGGCGCGGTTGCCCAGCGCCAGCTGCAGGGCGTCGATGAGGATCGACTTGCCGGCACCGGTTTCCCCGGTCAGCACGCTGAAGCCGGGCTGGAAATCGACTTCCAGTTCGGTCACGATGACCACGTCGCGCAGGGACAGGCGCCTCAACACCTCACACCACGCCTTCGTACCAGCGGAGTTTTCTGCGCAGCGTGGCGTAGTAGCTCCAGCCGCGCGGGTGCAGGAAGCGCACCTGGAAGGCCGAGCGGCGCACGCGCACCTGGTCGCCGATCATCAGGCTGGCCAGCATGTGCATGTCGAAATTGGCCGACACGTCCTTGCCCGAGACGATGCCGATGCGCACCTCGCCGGTGTCGGGCAGCACGATGGGGCGGTTGCTCAGCGTGTGGCTGGCGATCGGCAGCACCACCATGCCGCCGATGCCGGGGTGCAGGATGGGCCCGCCGGCCGACAAGGCGTAGGCGGTGCTGCCGGTGGGCGTGGCCACGATCAGGCCGTCGGCGCGCATGTTGGCGACGAAATCGTCGCCGACGTCGACGCGCAGCTCGACCATGCCGGCGGTGGCGCCGCGGCTGACCACCACGTCGTTCAGCGACAGGCCCTCGAAGATGCGCTGGCCGTCGCGCCAGACGTCGCTTTCCAGCATCGCGCGTGCTTCTTCCTCGTAGTCGCCGGCCACCATGGGCGCCAGCGCTTCCTTGTACTGGCCCATCGCGATGTCGGTGATGAAGCCCAGCCGGCCCTGGTTGATGCCGACCAGCGGCAGGTTGTACTGCGCCAGTTCGCGGGCGATGCCCAGCATCGTGCCGTCGCCGCCGACCACCACCGCGAGGTCGCAGCGCTGGCCCATCTGCTGTGGCGTCAGGGCTTCGAAATCGGTGACGCCGGTGTTGCGTGCGGTGTCGGCTTCGAAGGACACCTCGAGGCCCTGGGCCATCAGGAAGTCGGCAATATCCTCCAGCGCCGGGCGGATGCCGAGCGCCTGATACTTGCCCACGATTGCTGCATGACGGAAGCCTGAAGGCATGCGCGGCATTACACCATAGGGCTCTCTGTCGCCCCGGCCCTCCCCGCGGTGGCAGCTTGCAGGGCCGTCCCTACAATCGGGGCATGCTGGATGACCGTGCGCGCACGCTGCTGAAGACCCTTGTCGAGCGCTACATCGCCGACGGCACCCCCGTGGGTTCACGCACGCTGAGCCGCACCTCGGGCCTGGACCTGTCGCCGGCCACCATCCGCAACGTGATGTCGGACCTCGAAGAGCTGGGCTTGATCGCCAGCCCGCACACCAGCGCCGGGCGCATTCCGACGGCACGCGGCTACCGGCTCTTCGTCGACACCATGCTGACGGCGCGCCCGCTGGACTTCGAGCGCAGCTCGGCCGACGTGGCCGCTGCGCGCGAACAGCTGCACCCCGACCAGCCGCAGCGCGTCATCGCGCAGGCCGCTTCCTTGCTGTCCAGCCTGAGCAGCTTCGTCGGCGTGGTCACCGCGCCGCGCAAGGCCAGCGTCTTCCACCACATCGAATTCCTGCGCCTGGGCGAACGCCGGGTGCTGGTGATCCTGGTGGCGCCCGACGGTGACGTGCAGAACCGCGTCATCTTCACCACCCGCGACCACCAGCAGGGCGAACTGGTCGAGGCTTCCAACTTCCTCAACGCCCACTACGCCGGGCTGACCATCGAAGAGGTGCGCGAACGCCTGAAGCGCGAGATCGACGCGCTGCGCGGCGAGATCGCCGCGCTGATGCAGGCCGCCGTGCAGGCCGGCAGCGAGGTGCTGGCCGAAAGCGCCGACAACGTCGTGGTCGCGGGCGAACGCAATCTGCTGACGGTGCAGGACTTCGGCAACGACATGTCCAGCCTGCGCCGGCTGTTCGGCGTCTTCGAACAGAAGACCGAACTGATGCGCCTGCTGGAAGTCAGCAGCCGCGCCGAGGGCGTGCGCATCTACATCGGCGGCGAGAGCCGCGTCGTGCCCTTCGAGGAACTGAGCGTGGTGACTGCGCCCTACGAAGTCGACGGCCGCATCGTCGGCACGCTGGGCGTCATCGGCCCGACGCGGATGGCCTACGACCGCATGATCCAGATCGTCGACATCACGTCGCGGCTGGTCGGCAGCGCCTTGTCGGCGCGCTGACCGGCCTGCGCGCCCGGACGTGAAAAGGCCCGCTCGCGGCGGGCCCTGACACCACCGGGCGCTGCAGCGCCCAGGCAGCGCCGACGCAGCGTGGCGTTTACTTCGTGGCCGGCGCGGCGGACGCGGCGCCAGCCTGCTTGGTGGCCTTTTTGGCGGCGTGCTGCTTGCGGTGCTTCTTCGCATCCGAGGCTGCGGGCGCCGGCGCTGCGGCAGGCGCAGCCGCGGTGGCCGCGGGTGTCGCGGCCACGGGGGCCTTCGCTGCCGCCGGGGCTTGGGCGAAGGCGGCGACAGCGGTCGTTGACAGCAGGGCGGCGGCGAACAGGGACTTGAGGGCGTTCATGGTGAGATGGCTTCCGAAAAGAGTCTCGATGCAGGCTCCGAGTCTCCTGAGCGGGCCCCGCATGCGCTTGGCCTGCGTACACAACGCCGGGTTAACCCGGGTCGTTGACGTGAAGCAAGGTAAATGCCGGCCGCCGCCGGCCCCCGCCGGACCTCCTAGAATCAGCGCTGTCCGTCCCCGGGCCGTTAGCTCAGTTGGTTAGAGCAGAGGACTCATAATCCTTTGGTCGTAGGTTCAAGTCCTACACGGCCTACCAGTGAAATCAATGACTTGGCGATGCATTGACCGCTCGAGGTGCTTGAGTTCTGGTCTGATGCAGCTGCCCTGCAGCGCCGAGTGCGGTGGTTTGCCGCCTGGGGCCGACCCGAAAGCGGCCAGGCTGGAACGCCGGCCGTGCCCGTGATGCCGCTTTGCCCCCTGTCGGGTTCCGAGTCCGGGCCCTCGACCGCCGGCGTCTTGCCCGACCGGCAGCGAACCGGGCCGCTGGGGATGAACGTCGGGTTCGACCCATTCCAAGGCCACGTCACCTCGAGGGCCAGGCGGTCGTTCTGGGCTCAGGCAGCGACCTGCGGCTGACGCGCCGGCAACTGGGAAACGTCCGGCTCCCAAGCGCTGCCCGCCACGATGGGACTGAGCGGTGAGCGGTGAGCGCTGGCGCTGCGTTCGTGCGGGTTGCCACGGCCACTGGCGCCACCGGCCACCCCGAATTCCCGTAGCAGTGACCCTCCTCCACCCACTCCCCCCCCCCCTGCCTGCGGTGGGGGTCCGACATTCTTAAGGTGAACTTAAGCAATTGCTGCGAAGATTTCGCATCGCCTCCTCTACCTGCATTCCGTCGCTGCGGCGCCAGATCGGTGGCGAGTAAATTTGGCAGAGTGTGCAATTTGCACGCTTTCTCGGTTCCTCTTACGATCAGCCTGTCGGCTTGACCGCCTCCCACCAAACGGAAATCTTCCATGGCTCAGCTCACCCTCAACGTCAATGGCAAGAGCCAGACGATCACTGTTACCGACACCGGCATGCCCCTGTTGTGGGCTCTGCGTGACCACCTGGGCCTGACCGGCACCAAGTACGGTTGCGGCATCGAGGTCTGCGGCGCTTGCACGGTGTGGGTCAACGGCCAGCCGCAGAAGTCCTGCGACATGGACGTCGGTTCGGCCGTTGGCAAGGCCATCACCACCATCGAGGGCTTGTCGGCCGACCGCAGCCACCCGGCGCAGGTCGCCTGGATCAAGAACCAGGTGCCGCAGTGCGGCTGGTGCCAGTCGGGCATGTTGATGTCGGTGGCCGGCGCGATGAAGGCCGGGCACCACGGCAGCAGCATCGCCAACGAGGTGCAGAACGTGTGCGTCTGCGGTACCTACCAGCGCATCAAGCAAGCCATCGTCGGCCTGTGAACCGGAAAAGCGCCATGAATACCCCCACCAGCCTTCCCCGTCGTCAATTCCTGGGCACCGTCGGTGCCGCCAGTGCCGCCCTCAGCGGCCTGACCCTCGGCCTGATCCTGCCGCAGCGTGCCGAAGCCGCCACGGCGACCGCCGTCAACTCCTGGCTGACCATCGGCAGCGACGACAGCATCACCCTGACCATCGGTTCTTCCGACATGGGCCAGGGCTCTTTCCAGACCCTGGCCATCGTGCTCTGCGAAGACCTGATGGTCGCGCCGACCCGCGTGTCGCTGGTGCAGGGTGGGCCGACGATGGTCAGCCCGGCGCCGGTCGGCACTGCCATCAGCACCGGCGGCAGCGGTGTCATCCGCAACAACTACTGGACCGTGCGCAAGGCGAGCGCGATTGCCCGCGAGATGCTGGTCAGTGCCGCCATGCAGGCCCAGGGTGACGCCACCCGCAGCAACTACAGCGTCAGCAACGGGGTCATCACGCACAGCAGCGGCGCCAGCTACCGCTACGGCCAGGTGGCGGCCGCAGCGGCGCTGTTGCCGGTGCCGGCAAGCGGCCCGCTGGTGCCCGACAGCCAGTTCCAGTACATCGGCAAGAGCGCCGTCGCGCCCCGCGCCGACATCCCGTCCAAGGTCGACGGCAGTGCGGTCTTCGGGCTCGACGTCCGGGTGCCGAACATGGTCTACGCGGTCATCAAGCACGCGCCCACCGTCGGCAGCACCCTCGCGGCGGTGCCGGCCACGCCGGCCGGCATGATCGCCGTCGTGCCGGTGAAGGTCTTCGCGGGCGGATCGGTACCTGACGTGCCGGTTACCAAAGCTGGCGTGACCACGATGACCACGGTCGCCGTCGCCAGCCTGGCCCGGGGTGGCGAGTTGGCCGGCAACGTCAATGCCGTGGCCGTCGTGGGGACCAGCACCTGGGACGCCTGGCAAGGCGCCCGCCGCCTGTCGCCGAGCTGGACGGTGCCGGCCAACGCGGCCAGTCTGAACACGGCCCAGTTCTTTGCCGACGCGCAGAAGGCCATGACCCAGGCGCGGCCCTACAACGCGCCCGACCAGAGCCCGCTGGGCTCGCTGTACCCGATCGAGCGCTCCACGGGCGATGCCGTGGACCTGCTCGGTCGGTCGGCGATCAAGATGGACGTCACCTATTCGCTGCCTTACGTCGCCCACGCGATGTTCGAGGTGGTGAACTGCACGGTCGACTACGTGGCCGGGGTCAAGTGCGAAGTCTGGGCGCCGACCCAGGTGGCCAAGACGGCGCTGGCCGTCGTGAGGGCCCTCACCGGCATGACGGCAGCGCAGGTCACCATCCACACGACCCTGCTGGGCGGCGGTCTGGGCCGCAAGCTCGAAGTCGACTTCATCAGCCAGGCGGTGCAGGTCGGCATGGCGATCGGTCGCCCGGTGAAGCTGATGTGGCCCCGCGAGGAAGACTTCGCGCACGACCAGTACCGGCCGATGGCGCTGATGCGGGTGCGGGCCGGCATGCTGGCCAACGGAACCATCAATTCCTGGGTCTACCGCACCGTTTCGCAGTCGATCCCGGGCCAACGGGGTACCGTGTATCCGAACGCCACGGCAGCCTACGACGCCCAGGCCGTCGAAGGGGCGGCCGGGCTGCCCTACAAGTTCGGCTCCAAGCTGGTCGAGTGGGTGAAATTCAACGCCTCGCCGGTGCCGGTGGGCTACTGGCGCAGTGTCGGCGCATCGCTGAACACCTTCGTCGTGGAATCGGTGGTCGATGAACTGGTCGCAGCCTACGGCAAGGAGGACGCCTACCAGTTCCGACGCAACCGCCTGACCGACCCGCGCTGGCTGGCGGTGCTGGACGCGGCCGCCACTGCCGCGGGCTGGAACAACGCCCTGCCGGCGGGTTCGGCGCGCGGCATCGCGATCGGCACGGCTTTCAACACCATCGTCGCCCAGGTCGTCGAGATCTCGGGCGTGACGTCCACCGGCATCCGCATCTCGAAGGTCACCGTCGCGGTTGACTGCTACCTGCCGGTCAGCCCGGACGGCATCGAGCAGCAGATCGTCGGCGGCGTGGTGCACGCGATCAATGCCACGCTGTTCGGCCGCCAGACCTTCACCAATGGCGCTGCCGACATCAAGAACTTCAACCGCAGCCGGATGATCCGCATCAACGAAGCGCCGCCGGTCCAGGTGGTGATCCTGCCGGCGCCGGCTGTCGCCGACCCCGCGGTGCCCATTGGCGGCGTCGGTGAACTGGGCGTGCCGACCTTCGCGCCGGCGCTGGCCAATGCCTACTTCAAGCTGACCGGCACGCGCCAGCGCAGCCTGCCCTTCTTCCCCAACGCGACGATGTCGGGCTGAAGCGCGTCCGACCGAACCCCTGCTTTCCAACCCAATCTCGAGCCTGCCATGTCCAACACCTTCATCCAGACCGCACTGGCCGCCGCGGCCCTGGCTTTCGTCCAGCAAGCCGGCGCGGACACGATCACGATCACCTTCGATGAGATCGGCATCACCGCCGGCACCATCCTGTCCAACCAGTACGCATCGCTGGGCGTCACCTTCTCGCCGGACGCATTCAGCGGCGCCGGGTCGTCGAGCAGCGGTGCGCATTGGGCCACCAACACGGGCATGACGGTCGTTGCCAGTTCGGGCCCCGATGCCGATGTCGGCGAATTGGGAAGCCCGACGCTGGTCAGCGGCAATGTGCTGCACAGCTTGTCGGACTGGTTGAACGAGGATGGCGATGCCAGCTTCCGCGTCTCGTTTACCACGCCGGTCAACTTCTTCAGCGCCACCTTTGCCGGGGTTTACGACGTCGCCGACACGCGCCTCTTCTTCTTCAACGGCGCGACGCCGCTGGGCACCGTCACGGGTGCGGGCCAGTCGGCGGGTCAGTTCGTGTTGAAGTCAGGGCCTTACGCCGACTCCATCACCAGTGTCGTCGTCACACCGGGCAGCTTCTACGACTGGGTCGGCGTCGACAACATCACGTTCGCTGTGCCCGAACCCGCCAGTTACGCCACCCTGGCGCTGGGCCTGGGCCTGCTGGCCTTCGTGCGCCGCCGCCGCTGAGAGCCGATGCCGGCGAGCGGCCGGCTTTGACCGCTGGCGCAGCGCGCCGGGCCGGGCACCGGCCCGGGCCTGGTCAGCGGGTGCGGGGTTGACCAGGCCAGACGGCCTTCAGGGCGGCGCCAGTGCGGCCACCAGTTGATCAGCCAGGGCGATCAGTTCGCTCTGCAGCCGCTGCACCGGTTCCTGCCATGTGCTGCTGGGCTGCTGCGCGCCGAGCAGCGCCTCCACGGCCTCGATGCGCTGGACCAGCGCGGTGGCGGACAAGAGCGCGCAGGCGCCGCGCAGCGAATGGCAGGCCCGCCACAGCGCGGCCGCGTCGCCCTGGCTGGCGGCGGGCAGCAGCGCCGGGTCGCCGGCGCGGTAGACGGTCGCGAAGCGCAGCAGCACGCGTTCGAGCCGCGGCATCTGGCCGCCGAGGTTTTGCAGGGACCCGTTGACGTCGAGGCCGGCGATGGCCGCCAGCCGCTGCCGGCGCTGGGGGGCGCCGTCGTCAGCAGCGGCTGGCGCCTGGGTCAGGCGCGGGCTGACGGTCACGGCCGGCGGGCCTGGCGCCCAGCGCTGCAGTGCGCGCTGCAGCTGGGCCGCCCGAACGGGCTTGGTCAGGTAGTCGTCCATGCCGGCGGCGAGGCAGGCGCTGCGGTCGTCGGCCTGGTCATTGGCGGTCAGTGCGATGATCGCCGGCAGCGTCCCGCGGGCCTGGCGGATGCGGCGCGTGGCTTCGATGCCGTCCATGCCCGGCATCTGCACGTCCATCACGATCAGGTCATAGGCCCGGCTCAGCGCCATCGCCACCGCCTCGGCACCGTCGGCGGCGCTGTCGGCTTGCACGCCGATGTGCCGCAGCAGTTCGACCGCCACCTCGCGATTGATCGCGTTGTCGTCGACCACCAGAACACGGCAGGCCGGCTGCGTCACGGCGCCACCGCCTTGTCGGGGCGGCGGACCAGCAGGCCCAGCAGCGCCAGCCCGGAAAAGGCCGCGCCCGCCGCGAAAGTGGCCGGCGCGCCGTGGCGGTCCCAGAGCCAGCCGGCGGTGCCGCTGGCAACCAGCATCGCCAGTCCGCTGACCAGGTTGAAGACGCCGTAGGCCGTGCCGCGCAGGTCGGCCGGTGCGGTGTCGGCCACCATGGTGGCCATCAGGCCCTGCGTGATGCCCATGTGCACGCCCCACAGCGCCACCCCGCCGAGCACCGCAGCCCAGTGGCTGCTGCTGGCCAGCACCGCGTCAGCGGCGATCAGCACCAGCAGGCCCATGGCCAGCAAGGCGCGGTGGCTGATGCGGTCGGACAGCGCGCCGAAGGGGTAGGCCGAAGCCGCGTAGACGGCGTTCATCGCCACCATGACCAGCGGCACCAGCGCCATTGCGATGCCGCTTTGCTGGGCGCGCAGCACCAGGAAGGCCTCGCTGAAACGGGCCAGCGTGAAGACCGCGCCGACGCCCACCACCCACCAATAGCCGGCGCCCAGGCGGGCCAGCTGGGCGCGTTGGATCGGGTTGGTGCGCGGCGTGCCGGGCGCCGGCACCGGTTCGTGGACGGCCAGCGCCAGGACCGCCACCGCCAGCAGGCCCGGGATCACGGCGACCCAGAACACGGCGCGGAAATCGTCGGCCCACAGCAGCATCAGACCGACCGCCAGCAGCGGGCCCGTGAAGGCGCCGACAGTGTCCAGCGACTGCCGCAGGCCGAAGGCCGCCCCGCGCAGCGCCGGCGGCGTGACGTCGGCCACCAGCGCGTCGCGCGGCGCGCCGCGGATGCCCTTGCCGACACGGTCGACCAGGCGCGCCGTGACGATCAGCCCCAGGCCCGGCGCCAGCGCGAACAGCGGCTTGCTCAGGGCGCCCATCGTGTAACCCAGCAGGGCCAGCGGCTTGCGCCGGCCGAGGTAGTCGCTGAGCGCGCCCGAAAAGATCTTGACGATCAGGGCGGTGGCCTCGGCCAGGCCTTCGATGAGGCCGATGCTGAAGGCGCTGGCGCCCAGCACCGTGGCCATGAACAGCGGCAGCAGGCTGTGGACCATCTCCGACGAGATGTCCATCAGCAGGCTGACGAAGCCCAGCGCCCAGACGGCACGGGGCATGGCCGCCCGCGGGGGAAGCGGCCGGTCGGTGGGATCGGATGCCATCACGAAACGAGTGTAGGCGCCGTCGAGGCCGGCCTCAACCTCAAGACGATGGAGGATCGGCCGGACCTTCGCTGGTGCTGCGCGCCGGCAGCCGGATGTGGAAGACGGCGCCGCCGCCGGGCCGGTTGTCGGCGTGGATGGTGCCGCCGTGGGCGTCGACGATCTTGCGGCAGATGGCCAGGCCCAGTCCCGTGCCGCCCGAGCCGTCCTTCGTGTGGCTGGACTGCACGAAAGCTTCGAAGATGCTCTCGAGCTCGGCTGGCGGGATGCCCGGTCCCCGATCGCTGACGGCCAGGTGCAGCTCACCGCTGGCGGCCTGGTCGCCGATGAGGCTGATCAGGCCGCCAGCCGGCGAGAACTTGATGGCATTGGCCAGCACGTTGCGCAGCACCTGCTCGAAGCGCATCGGGTCGACCTTGGCCCGCAAGGGCTGTTCGGGCAGGTGCAGTTCCAGCCGCAACCCGCGCGCGCCCAGCTGCGGCAGCAGTTCGCCCGCCACGCCCCGCACCAGGCCGCGCAGGTCGCTGCGCTCCAGGTTCATCGTGCCGATCGTGCTGTCGATCTTGGCCACGTCGAGCAGGTCGTTGACCAGGTTCAACATGCGCTGGCCCGCGCCCTGGATGTCGCCGAACATCGACTTGAACCGGTCCTGGTCGCGGGCCCGCATCAGCCCCAGTTCCGAAAAGCCGAGGATCGACTGCAGCGGCGTGCGCAGCTCGTGGCTGATGTTGGCGATGAACTCCGATTTCGCCTGCGAAGCCTCCTCGGCGGCGTCGCGGGCTTCGCGGGTGGCGCGCTCGGCGTTGCGCGACTCGGTGACGTCCATCGCGCTGCCGGCAAAGCCCAGCAGTTGCCCGTCCTGCTGCAGCGGCATCACCGACACATCGAACCAGCGCAGGCCCACCGCGGTGACCATCCGGGCCTGCAGCCGGCGCTGGCCGGCGTCGTTGGCGGCCGCGAACAGCGCGCGCACGGCCGGGCGGTCGGCCGGCACCAGCAGGTCCCAGGGGTGCCGGCCGACGGCGCTCTCCACTGGCGTGTGGGTGTAGTCGGCCCAGCGTTCGTTGACGAAGGTGAGGGCGCCGCTGGTGTCGGTGCGGAAGACGATTTCCTGCAGGCTGGCGATGGTCACGCGCAACTCGCGTTCGCGCCGCGCCACTTGCTGCTGCGCCTGGTCGAGCTGGTCCCGGACCTGCTCGCGGGCGCGCATGCTGCGCGCCGCCGTGGCGGTCATGCCGCCGATCACCAGCAGCGCCGCCAGGGCCGTTGCCAGCAGCCGCAGCGCGCCGCTCGACCAGGCCGCCAGCGCCTGGCTGCGGTCGATTTCCACCAGCACCACCAGCGGCCGCGTCGCCGACACCTTGAAGGCTGCGATCTGGACCCCCGGCCGCAAGCCTTCGCCGACCCACGGGCCCTGTTCCAGCCGGGGCAGGAAGGTGGTGTACGGCGGCAGCGACGACGCGTCGTCGCCCGGGTTGCGCGGCACGCCGGCGGTGGCTGCCAGCAGCTGGCCGCTGTAGGTGAGCAGGGCCGATGCGGCGCGTTCGTCCTTGACGGCGACTTGCTGGAAGTTGGTGAAGGCCTCCAGGTTGAGCAGCGCGACCACGTAGATCATCTGCCGGTCGGGCAGCAGCGCGCCACGCAGCAGCGGCAGGAAACCGACGCCGGTCGGCGCCACGCGCGGTGCGCGGCCACCTGCAACGTCGGTCAGCTCGGCCAGGTCACCGAGCTGGCGCGCCCGCACGAAAGGTCCCAGCGCGTCCTTTCCCGGCGCAGGCAGGCGGCCCAGCGCGTTCAGGGCAATCACCCGGCCCTGTTCGCCAGCTTCGCTGCTGGCCACCAGCTGGCCTTGCGCGTCCATCAAGGCCACGCTGCGAACGAAGGGCAGGCTGACCAGGGTTTGCGTCAACGCGGCCCGAATTTCGGCGCCGTCCAATGGCAGGCCGCGGGCGGCGCCTTCGGCGATGCTGGCCAGCGCCAGGGCGGTGACATCGATGTTGCGCGTGGCCCGGTCGGCGAAGACCCGAGCCAGCAGTTCGTTGCGCTCGCGCAGGCTGTCGAGCAGTTGCTCGCGGTCGTGCAGCGCCAGCCAGCCCAGGGTCAGCAGCACCGCCGCCATCAGTGCCACGCCCGTGGCAACCACCGTGCGCTCGCTGGAGCGCCAGTCCAGCCTGGGCAGCGACGGCCATTTCATGCCGCGACGGGCCTTTCAGCGCAGCCGCACGATGGGGCCCAGGCCGTGTCGCTTGGCCGCCGCCTCCAGCCGGCCGTCGCGCTGGATGCGCGCGACGAAGTCATCGGCCATGGCCAGCCAGGCCGCGTCGCCTTTCTTCATGGCGTAGGCGTAGGGCAGCACGTGCAGCGGCGCCGGCGGCGAGATCAGCGTGGCCCAGTCGGCGTTGTCCAGCAGGCGGCGGCTGTAGGGGTAGTCGGTCATGAAGACGTCGACCCGGCCGGCTTCCAGTTCGCGTTCGCGGGTCGCCGGCGGGCTGACGCGGACCAGCCGGGCCTGCTTCAGCTCGGCGGCCATCACCGGTTCCATGAAGGTGCCGGCCTGCACGGCCACGGCCACGCCGGGCTTGTCGATGTCTTCCCAGCGCTGCACCACGCGATTGCCCTTGGTGGTGACGCCATAGATGTCGCTCTGCAGGTAGGGCCGCGTGAAGGCCAGCTGTTCCTGGCGCGCTGGCAACTGGCCGACGGCGAACATCGCGATGTCGCAACGGTCGCCCTTCAGGTCGTCGATCAGGGTCGCAAAAGACGAATCCACGTACTGCACCGCGGCCTTGATGTCGCGGCCGAACTCGGCCGACAGGTCGATGTCGATGCCGGCCAATTGCTGGGTCCGCGGGTGGCGCAGGCTGATGCCGTAGTAGTCGGGCCAGATGCACACGCGCACTGTGTTGCCGGCCTTGACGCGGTCTTGCACCGTGCCGGCCAGCGCGGGTGCGGCCGCCGCGGCCCAGAGCAGAGCGCCGGTGCCGAGCAGGCGGGCTGCCACACGGGTCGCCGTGCGGGCAACAGAGCGGGCGGCAGGGCGGATGGTGGGTTGCAAGGGCTTCATCGCAAGTGCTGGTTCAGGGGTTCGGGTGCAGGCCGGCGCTGTCGGTGCCGCCGGCCTTGAAGAGGCTGCCCAGCAGTTCCAGCAGCTCCATCGGGCTGAAAGGCTTGACCAGGTAGTTGTCGGCACCGGCCTGCAGGCCGGCTTCGCGGTCGGCGCTGGCGCCGCGCGCCGACAGCATCACCACGGGCACCTGCTGCAGCTGGGCGCCGGCCTTGATCGCGCGGCACAGGTCCAGACCGTCGAGGGTGCCGGACATCATCACGTCGAGCAGCACCACGTCGGGTTGGACCTGGCGCGCCAGATCCCAGCCGGCGTTCGCGTCGGCCGCTTCGTGGATTTCGTAGTCCTCGAATTCCAGTGTGATGCGGATCAGGCGGCGGATCACCGCGTGGTCTTCGACGATCAGGATCTTCTTCATGTGCTCAGCCGCTGCGGAACAGGTGGGTCGAACAGCTCGACCTGGCTATTGTGCTGGGCGGTTGCGTCAGCCGCCCGGCGCGCTGCGTGCCGCGGGTGCCACCGCTGGCGCCTTGACCACCCGCACCCGGCCGCCGGTGGTGACCAGGACCACCGCGTCACCAGGTGCGAAGGATTCGGCGGCCTGCGCCTGGACCACCGAACGGCGGTCGCCATTGCGCAGCTGGACCAGGATTTCAAGGCCTTCCTCGCGCGTGGCGGCCCTTTCGGTGACGTTGCCGATGACGCCGCCGACCACCGCGCCGATCACGCCCGCGACCGCGCCGTCACGGCGGCCGCCGACGCTGGAACCGGCGATGCCGCCGATGACGCCGCCGGCGGCCGCACCCAGGCCCGACTGCGAGCCATCGACGGTGACCGACCGGGTGCTCAGCACCACGGCGTCGATGACCGTGGAGATGCGCTGCGTGTCGTGGCGGCTGACCACATCGGGGCTGCTGGTGGCGCAAGCGCCGAGGGCCAGCGTGGCCGCTGCCAGCCAGGCGGTGTTGAATGCTCGATTCATGGCGGGTGCCCTTCGAAAAGTTGGCGGATTGTGGGGCGAGGTTCGGCGCCGCCCCGCGTCAGCCCTCGCCCTCAGGCGTGAAGGCGTGAACTGCGCGGCACCGAAGCCAGCAGGAATTCCATCTGGTCGCTGACGATGCGCCGGCCGCGCAGGATCATGTCCTCATGCAGACTGGGGATGTACGGCAGGTAAAGAAGCGTCATGCGCGCTTCTTCGGGCATCCGGCAGCCCTTGCGGCCGTTGCAGGCCCGGCAAGCGGTGATGCAGTTCATCCAGCTGTCGACGCCGCCGCGGGACACCGGCACGATGTGTTCGCGCGTCAGCGCATCGAGGTGCAGGCACAGGCCGCAGTAGGCGCAGACGCCCTTGTCGCGGGCGAACAGCTTGGGGTTGGACAGTGCCGGCGCCAGCCGCCAGGCCCGGCTGGGTACCGCACCGCGTACCGCGACGATGGGGTGCACTTCGATGCGGGACTGGAGCCCGGTCGCGCGCTGGGTGCCGCCGCGCAGCACCTGGAAGGCGTCGCCCAGCGTCCAGGCGACGGCGTCGCTGGCGTAAAGCACAGCGGCCTCGCGAGCGGATATCCACGCTTGCGGGCGCCCGGAAATATCGAGCTGCAGCACGTCCATGGTGACAAGCGTAGCCGATCGCCGCTTCTAGGACCGGCACCCTAGAAAAAGTCGCGCCGGCCAGGTGTCGCGGCCGGCTTATGTCTGCAAAATAGAACGATCGTTCGATTCTGTGCCCGCGCCGTGACCATGTCCTCTGAAACGCCCGCCGATACTGCCGCACGCCCGGTCGCCAAGGCCCTGAACAAGGGCCAGCACAAGGGCCAGCAAACCCGCGCCACCATCCTGGAAGCCGCACTGGGCCTGGCTTCGCACGTTGGGCTGGAAGGCCTGTCGATCGGCGCGCTGGCCGAGGTCACGCAGATGAGCAAGTCGGGCGTCTTCGCGCACTTCGGTTCGCGCGAAGAACTGCAGATCTCGGTGATCCGCGAATACCACGCGCGTTTTGAAGAAGCGGTGTTCTTTCCCGCCATGCGTGAAGCACGCGGGCTGCCGCGCCTGCGCGCGCTGTTCGAGTTGTGGGTGCGCCAGGTCTCGGTGGAACTGGACTCCGGCTGCATCTACATCAGCGGTGCGGTGGAATTCGACGACCGGCCGGGCCCCGTGCGCGACGCCCTGGCCAGCATGGTGCGCGCCTGGCATGCAGCGCTGGAACGGGCCATCGGCATGGCCGTCGAGACCGCCGAATTGCGCCCCGACACCGACCCGACGCAGATGCTCTTCGAGGTCCACGGCCTGATCCTGGCCCTGCACCATGACGCCCGCTTCCTGCGCATACCCGGCGCGCTGGACCGCGCCCGGGCCGGTTTCGAACGCACGCTGTTGCATTACGCAGCCCGTTGACCCGCCCGTCCTCTTTTCCTTTCGGCTTTTTGCCGGCCCCTTTTCCAGGAGTTCTTCATGGCCCAGTACACCCCGCCCTTGCGCGACATGCGCTTCGTGATGCACGAAGTCCTCAAGGTCAGCGACGAATTGAAGCTGCTGCCGCGCCACGCCGACATCGACGCCGAGACCATCAACGCGGTGCTGGAAGAGGGCGGCAAGTTCGCTGCCGAGGTGGCTTTTCCGCTGAACATCAGCGGCGACGCCGAAGGCTGCACGCTGGACCAGGTCACGCACGAAGTCACGCCGCCGAAGGGCTTCAAGGCCGCCTATGGGCAGTACGTGCAAGGCGGTTGGCCGGCGCTGAGCTGCGACCCCGACTACGGCGGCCAGGGCCTGCCTTTCGTCGTCAACCAGTGCTTCTACGAGATGCTGAACAGCGCCAACCAGGCCTGGACCATGTACCCCGGCCTGAGCCACGGCGCCTACGAGTGCCTGCACACCCACGGCACGCCCGAGCAGAAAGCCACCTTCCTGCCCAAGCTGACCAGCGGCGAATGGACTGGCACCATGTGCCTGACCGAGCCGCACTGCGGCACCGACCTGGGCCTGCTGCGCACCAAGGCCGAAGCGCAGGCCGACGGCAGCTACAAGCTGACCGGGCAGAAGATCTTCATCAGCGCTGGCGAACACGACCTGGCGCCGAACATCATCCACCTGGTGCTGGCCCGTCTGCATGACCCTGAAAACCCGGCACCGGCCGGCAGCAAAGGCATCAGCCTCTTCGTGGTGCCCAAGTTCAAGGTCACGCCTGAAGGCGGCATCGGCGAACGCAACGCCATCTTCTGCAGCGCGCTCGAACACAAGATGGGCATCCACGGCAACGCCACCTGCCAGATGATGCTGGACGGCGCCGTCGGCACGCTGGTCGGCCAGCCGCACAAGGGCCTGGCGGCGATGTTCGTGATGATGAACGCGGCCCGTCTGGGCGTCGGCAACCAGGGCCTGGGCCTGACCGAAGTGGCCTACCAGAACGCCGTGGCCTATGCCAAAGACCGCCAGCAGATGCGCGCCTTGAGCGGCGTGAAGAACCCCGACCAGCCGGCCGACACCATCATCCACCACCCCGACGTGCGCAAGATGCTGCTGACGGCGCGCGCCTACGCCGAAGGCGGTCGCGCGCTGGCCATCTACATCGCGCTGATGCTGGACAAGGAAGTCAGCACCGACGATGAAGATGAACGCAAGGAGGCCGCCGACCAGGTCGCACTGCTGACGCCGATCGTCAAGGCCTTCCTGACCGACAACGCCTGGCTCGCCACCAGCCACTGCATGCAGGTCTTCGGCGGCCACGGCTACATCAAGGAATGGGGCATGGAGCAGCATGTGCGCGACGCCCGCATCAACATGATCTACGAGGGCACCAACACCATCCAGAGCCTGGACCTGCTGGGCCGCAAGGTGCTGGGCGACAACGGCGCGCGCCTGAAAAAGTTCGGCAAGCTGATCGCCGAATTCGTCGAAGAAGAAGGCACCGTCGAGGAGATGCAGGAATTCATCAACCCGCTGGCCGACCTGGGCGACAAGGTCACCAAGCTGACCACCGAGCTGGGCATGAAGGCCTTCGGCAATGCCGACGAAGTTGGCGCTGCCGCGGTGGACTACCTGCGCGTCGTCGGCCACCTGGTGTTCGCCTATTTCTTCGCCCGCATGGCCAAGGTGGCGCTGGAAAAGCAAGGCAGCGGCGACCCTTTCTACACCGCCAAGCTGCACACCACGCGCTTCTACTTTGCCAAGCTGCTGCCCGAGACGGCGTCGCTGATCCGCAGCGCGCGCGCCGGCGTGGCGCCGCTGATGGCGATGGACGAAGCCCTGTTCTGACGCGGGCGCAGGCCGGCGCACACACCACCACCCCCATCCAGGAGACACCGATGAAAGCAGCAACGCTCGTTCTGGTCTTGATGACCGCTGCCTGCGGCGCGTGGGCGCAAGCCACGCCCGCGGGCCTGTGGAAGACCATCGACGACAAGACCAAGACCGAACGCGCCCTGGTTCGCATCAGCGAAACCGGCGGCGTCTTCTCCGGCCGCGTCGAGAAGGTGCTGGCGGCCGACGTCGAGCCGGGTGCCCGGTGCGACAAGTGCGAAGACGACCGCAAGGACCAGCCGATGCTGGGCATGGAAATCCTGCGCGCGGTGAAAAAGGGCGCGGCCGACAACCTGTGGGACGGCGGCACCATCCTCGACGCCCGCGAGGGCAAGGTCTACAAGGTGCGCCTGCAAACCACCGAGGGTGGCAGGAAGCTCGACGTCCGTGGCTACATCGGCATGCCCATGCTGGGCCGCACACAGACCTGGTTGCGCGTTGAATAAGGAAAGCGCCATGAACCGATTCCAAGTCCGCAAGGTCGCCGTGCTCGGCGCCGGTGTGATGGGTGCGCAGATCGCCGCCCACCTCGTCAATTGCAAGGTGCCCGTCGTTCTCTTCGACCTGGCGGCCAAGGACGGCCCGAAGAACGGCATCGTCAGCCGGGCCGTCGAAGGGCTGAAGAAGCTGAAGCCCGCGCCGCTGGGCCTGAACGAGGACGCCGCGCTGATCCAGCAGGCCAATTACGAGGACCACCTGGCGCTGCTGGGTGAATGCGATCTGGTCATCGAGGCCATCGCCGAGCGCATGGACTGGAAGCTGGCGCTCTACCAGATGATCGCGCCGGCCCTGTCGCCGTCGGCCATCGTGGCCAGCAACACCTCGGGTCTGAGCATCACCCAGCTGAGCGCGGTGCTGCCCGAGAGCATCCAGCCGCGCTTCTGCGGCATCCACTTCTTCAACCCGCCGCGCTACATGGCGCTGGTCGAATTGATCAACACGCCGACCACCCAGCCCGAGGTGCTCGACCAGCTGGAAGCCTTCGTCACCAGCGCCTTGGGCAAGGGCGTGGTGCGGGCGCAGGACACGCCGAACTTCATCGCCAACCGCGTGGGCATCGCCGGCATGCTGGCGACGATCCAGGAAGCCGCGAACTTCGGCCTGTCCTACGACGTGGTCGACGACCTGACCGGCAAGAAGCTGGGCCGTGCCGGTAGCGGCACCTTCCGCACCGCCGACGTGGTGGGCCTGGACACCATGGCCCATGTCATCCAGACGTTGCAGGCCAATCTGGCCGACGATCCCTTCTTCCCCAGCTACGCCACGCCGCCGGTGCTGGCCGCGCTGATCGCCAAGGGCGCGCTCGGCCAGAAGACCGGTGCCGGCTTTTTCAAGAAGATCGGCAAGGACATCCTGCGCCTGGATCCGGCCAAGGGTGATTACGTGCCGGCCGGCGGCAAGTCCGACCCCCTCGTCGACCGGATCCTGAAGAAGCCGGCTGCCGAACGCCTGAAGCTGCTGCGCGAAAGCAGCAACCCGCAGGCGCAATTCCTGTGGGCCATCCTGCGCGACAGCTTCCATTACGCGGCCGTGCACCTGGCCGAAATCGCCGAAAGCGCGCGCGACGTGGACTTCGCGATGCGCTGGGGCTTCGGCGTCAAGCAGGGCCCCTTCGAACTGTGGCAGGACGCCGGCTGGCAGCAGGTGGCCGCATGGGTGAAGGCCGACATCGAGGCCGGCAAGGCGCTGAGCGGCGCGCCGCTGCCGGCCTGGGTGTTCGACGGCCGCACGGGCGTGCACCAGTCCGAGGGCTCCTGGAGCCCGAGCCGCAAGGCTTACCTGCCGCGCAGCACCTTGCCGGTCTACCAGCGCCAGCATTTCCCCGAGAGCGTGCTGGGCGCCGGCGCGGTCGCGCCGCTGGACGCCGGCACCGAGGTCTTCAGGAACGACGACGTGCGGCTGTGGACGCTGGACGGCGAGGTGCTGATCGCCAGCATCACCTGCAAGCTGCACCTGATCAGCCCGGCGGTGGTCGAAGGGCTGTTGAAGGGCGTCGAGCTGGCCGAAGCCGGCTACAAGGGTCTGGTGATCTGGTCGCCCGACGATGTGTTCTCGGCCGGTGCCAACCTGGAAAGTGCGATGCCGGTGTTCATGAAACACGGCGCCCAGGGCGTCAAGCCCGAGATCAAGAAGCTGCAGGACGCGATGCTGCGCCTGCGCTACGCCCAGGTGCCGGTGGTCGCGGCGATGCGCGGCATCGCTTTGGGCGGCGGCTGCGAAATATCGGTCCACTGCGCGCGCCGCGTGGCGGCGATGGAGACCTATGTCGGTCTGGTCGAAGTCGGCGTCGGTCTGGTGCCGGCCGGTGGCGGCCTGGCCTACATCGCGCGCCGCGCGGCCGAGATGGCCGGCGCCGCGAATGTCACGAACTGGGCCACGGCCGACCTCATGAAGTTCGCGATGGAGGGCTTCACCAACGCCGCGATGGCCAAGGTGGGCACCAGCGCGCTGGAGTCGAAGAAGCTGGGCTACCTGCTGGACAGCGACATCATCGTGCCGAACAAGGACGAGTTGCTGTTCGTCGCCAGCACCCAGGCCAAGGCGATGTTCGACAGCGGCTACCGGCCGCCGCTGAAGACGCTGTTCGCTGTGGCCGGGCGCAGCGCGATCGCCACCCTCAAGGGCCAGCTCGCCAACCTGCGCGACGGCGGCTTCATCAGCGCGCACGACTTCCACATCAGCACGCTGATTGCCGAAGCGATCTGCGGCGGTGATGTCGATGCCGGCTCGATGGTCAGCGAGGACTACGTGATGACCTTGGAGCGCGAGCGCTTCTGCGCGCTGCTGGAACACCCGAAGTCGCAAGAACGCATCATGGGCATGCTGCAAACCGGCAAGCCGGTGCGGAACTGAGCGAAGGAATCGACATGAGCAAGCAAGTTCAAGACGCCTACATCGTCGCTGCCACGCGCACGCCCATCGGCCGCAGCGGGCGCGGCTTCTTCCGCAACACGCGGCCCGACGACCTGCTGGTCGCGGCCGTGAAGAGCGCGCTGGCCCAGGTGCCCAACCTCGACCCCAAGGCCATCGAGGACGCCATCATCGGCTGCAGTTTCCCGGAGGGCGAACAGGGCATGAACATGGCCCGGGCGGCGATGGTGCTGGCCGGCCTGCCGCACAGCGTGGGCGGTGTCACCGTCAACCGCTTCTGCGCCAGCGGCCTGACCGCGCTGCAGATGGCTGCCGACCGCATCCGCATCGGCGAGGCCGACGTGATGATCGCCGGCGGCGCCGAGAGCATGAGCATGGTGCCGATGGGCGGCAACAAGCCGAGCTTCAACCCCGAGGTCTTCGCGCGCGACGAAAACGTCGGCATCGCCTACGGCATGGGTCTGACGGCCGAGAAAGTGGCGGCGCAGTGGAAGGTCAGCCGCGAGGCGCAGGACGCCTTCGCGCTGCAGTCGCACCAGCGTGCTGTTGCGGCGATGGCGGCCGGCGAGTTCACGGCCGAGATGACGCCGGTCACGGTGGTGGACCGGTTCCCGAATCTGGCCACCGGTGAGGTGACGACGAAGACCCGCACCGTGAATCTTGACGAAGGCGCGCGGCCCGACACCTCGCTCGACGGCCTGGCCAGGCTGCGCCCGGTGTTCGCCGCCAAGGGCAGCGTCACCGCCGGCAACAGCAGCCAGACCAGCGACGGCGCCGGCGCGCTGATCCTGGCCAGCGAGAAAGCCTGCCGGCAGTTCGACCTGCAGCCGCTGGCCCGCTTCGTCAGTTTCGCCGCGCGCGGCGTGGCGCCCGAGATCATGGGCATCGGCCCGATCGAGGCCATACCCGCTGCGCTGGGCTACGCCGGTCTGAGCCTGGCCGACATCGGCTGGATCGAGCTGAACGAAGCCTTCGCCGCGCAGTCGCTGGCGGTGATCAACACGCTGGGCCTGGACCCGTCCAAGGTCAACCCGATGGGCGGCGCGATCGCGCTGGGCCACCCGCTGGGTGCGACGGGCGCCATCCGCGCCGCCACCGTCGTCCATGCGCTGCACCGCCACCAGCTGAAGTACGGCATGGTGACGATGTGCGTCGGCATGGGCCAGGGCGCCGCCGGCATCATCGAAAGAGTTTGAGGAGACATCCAGCATGAGTATCAAGACCGGTGTGTTGAACGGCGTGGCGAACATCGAGATCGCCCGCCCCGAGAAGAAGAACGCCTTGACGGTGGCCATGTACCAGGCCATGACCGAGGCGCTGAAGGCCGCGAAGGACGACCCGGCCGTGCGCGCGGTTCTGTTCACCGGTCAGCCGGGCATCTTCACCTCGGGCAACGACATCGAGGACTTCATGCAGCGCGCCCCGGGGCAGGGCAGCGAGGCCACGGACTCGCCGGTCTTCCAGTTCATGCGCGCGCTGATCGAATGCGACAAGCCGGTGGTGGCGGCCGTCACGGGCGCGGCCATCGGCATCGGCACGACGATGCTGCTGCACTGCGACTTCGTCTACGTGTCGGACGAAGCCCGCCTGGCCATGCCTTTCGTCGGCCTGGGCCTGGTGCCCGAGTTCGGCTCCAGCCTGATCGTGCCGCAGCTGATGGGCCACCGCCGCGCTGCGGAGAAGCTGCTGCTCGGCGACCCCTTCACGCCTGAACAGGCGGTGGAATGCGGCATCGCCAACGCGGTGCTGCCGGCCGGCGAAGTCATCAACCACGCACGCCGCATTGCCGAGCGTTTCAATGCGCTGCCGCCCGGCGCGGTGCGCGAGTCCAAGCAGTTGATGCGCGGCCCGCAGCACGCCGAATTGCTGAAGACCATCCGCACGGAAGGCGAGATCTTCGCCCGACGTTTGCGCAGCCCCGAGGCGATGGAAGCCTTCCAGGCCTTCTTCCAGAAGCGCAAGCCGGACTTCAGCAAGTTCTGAAGTCCAGACCTTCCAACCAGACCGACGAAGGAGACGCGACATGACCACCCTGCAAGGCAAGACGCTCGTCATCACCGGCGCCAGCCGCGGCATCGGCCTGGCCATCGCCAAGCGCGCCGCTGCAGACGGCGCCAACATCGTGATCCTGGCCAAGACCACCGAGCCCAACCCCAAGCTGCCGGGCACCCTGTCCAGCGCCGCGGCCGAGATCGAGGCCGCCGGTGGCCAGGCGCTGCCGGTGCAGACCGACATCCGCGACGAGATCGCCGTGGCGCGCGCGATGGCCGCGGCGGTGGAGCGCTTCGGCGGCATCGACATCCTGGTCAACAACGCCAGCGCGATCAGCCTGACGCCGACGGCCATGACGCCGATGAAGCGCTTCGACCTGATGTTCGGCGTCAACGTGCGCGGCACCTACTGCTGCACCCAGGCCGCGCTGCCCGAACTGCTGAAGAGCGCCAAGGCCGGCCGCAATCCGCATGTGCTGAACATGAGCCCGCCGCTGAGCATGAAGGAACACTGGTTCCGCCCGCACGTGGCCTACAGCATGGCCAAGTACGGCATGAGCGAATGCACGCTGGGACACGCCGGTGAATTCCGCCCGCACGGCATCGCGGTGAACAGCCTGTGGCCGCGCACGGCGATTGCCACGGCGGCGATGCAGATGATCCCCGGTGTCGACCTGGCGCTGTGCCGCAAGCCCGAGATCCTGGCCGACGCGGCTTACCTCATCCTCACCAGCGACGCCCGCGCCAACACCGGCCATTTCCACATCGACGACGAACTGCTGGCGCAGCACGGCGTGACCGACTTCGACCGCTACGCGATGACGCCGGGCAACACCCACTTCATCCCCGACTTCTTCGTCGACTGAATCGCCGCGTTCAGGCCGCGCCGCCGGCCGGCGCGTCGGGCTGGGTCTGGCCGGCGGCGTCGGCCTGACCGCCCAGGCGCAGTGCCGAGTGCGCGCGGCGCGATTGCAGCAGCGGGTAGAACATCTGCACATACCAGCGTTCGGGACCGTGGCTGATGTCGTCCTGCAGGCCGACCTGGGTCGGGTAGCGGCGCGTGATGTGGGCGGTGCCCAGCAGCACGTCCCACAGGAACAGGAAATTGCCGAAGTTGCCCTTGTAGTGGCCGATGCCGTCGGCGTTGGTCAGCGCGTGGTGGGCCCAGTGCGTGGCCGGCGTCGAGATCGTGCGCTCGACCAGCCACATCAGCGGCCGCAGCGCGCGGATGCGGTACAGCGGCTCGTCCCAGCGCCAGGCGCAGTGCGCGCCAAGAATCACCGCCAGCTTCAGCACGATGTACACGGCGTAGACGCGGCCGAAGCCCAGGAAGATCAGCATGCCGGCGATCCACAAGCCGGGCATCAGCAGGTAGTAGAAGAAGTTGTTGCGGTAGGTGACGCGGATGCTCATGTAGCTGGCGGTGTGGTGGGCGCGGTGCAGCGGCCACAGGCGGGCCGAATGCGAAGCGCGGTGCCACAGGTACTGCGTCAGGTCGTCGGCCAGCAGCAGCACGCCGGCCATCGCCCACCAGGGCAGGTCGGCCCAGGCGTTGCGCTGGCCCGGCATCAGGCGCTGGCCCAGCGCGTCGGTGACCAGCAGGGCCAGTGGCTGGGCAATCGCCAGCAGGCTCAGGAACTGCAGCAGTTCCAGCTTGGTGTCATCGGCGGTGGCGCGCACCGTGGCCTGGTAGCGCCGCGTGGCGAACTCCATGCCGGCGTAGCCCAGCATCACGCAGGCAACCAGGATGTTCTGCAGTTGGGGGTTCATGGCGGTTGGTCTCCGTCGTCAGGGCTCAGCGCGGCACCGGCCGCGGCTGACCCTGGGCGTCGATGGCCACATAGGTCAAATCGGCCTCGGTGACTTTCACCACATGCAGCTCGGTCGGGTTGCGCTCGGCGTAGACCTCGACCCGCACGCTGATGCTGGTGTTGCCGATGCGCGTGATGCGGGCGTAGAAGCTGAGCAGGTCGCCCAGCGAGACCGGCTGCTTGAAGACGAACTGGTTGACCGCCACGGTGGCGATGCGGCCCTTGGCGATGCGGCTGGGCAGCACCGCGCCGGCCAGGTCGACCTGGGCCATGATCCACCCGCCGAAGATGTCGCCATTGGCGTTGACGTCGGCCGGCAGCGGCATCACGCGCAGCACCAGCTGCGCGCCGTCGGGCAACTGGGCCGGCGCCATCGGGGGCTGCGGGATGTCGGTGGTCTGCGGGGCTGTCATCGTGATGTCCTCTCGGCGGGGGGCCACGCTGCGGGCAACGACAATCGCTGCATGCGTTCCCTAGCCACTGTACCGCCTGCCCCTGCTCCCCCTGCGCCTGGCGCGCCGGTCGTCGCGCGTTCCGACTGGGCCACGCTGGCCAAGCTGCTGCCCTACCTGTGGCGCTACCGCTGGCGCGTCGGTCTGGCGCTGGGATTCCTGGTCATGGCCAAGGTGGCCAACGTCGGGGTGCCGCTGCTGCTGAAGAACCTGGTTGATTCCTTGTCGATCAAGCCGGGCGACCCGAAAGGCCTGCTGGTCGTGCCGCTGGGCCTGGTCGTGGCCTACGGCGCGCTGCGCCTCTCGACCTCGCTGTTCACCGAGCTGCGCGAGCTGACCTTCGCCAAGGCCACCGAAGGCACGGCGCGCAGCATCAGCCTGCAGGTCTTCCGCCACCTGCACGCTTTGAGCCTGCGCTTTCACCTCGAACGCCAGACCGGCGGCATGACGCGCGACATCGAACGCGGCACGCGGGCCGTGCATTCGCTGATCTCGTACTCGCTGTACAGCATCGTCCCCACGCTGATCGAAGTGACGCTGGTCCTGACCCTGCTGGCGGTGAAGTTCGACGCCTGGTTCGCCTGGATCACGCTGGCCGCGCTGGCTTTCTACATCACCTTCACCATCAGCGTCACCGAGTGGCGCACGCAGTTCCGCAAGCAGATGAACGAGATGGATGGCGCTGCGCACAGCCGGGCCATCGACAGCCTGCTGAATTACGAGACCGTGAAGTACTTCAACAACGAAGACTTCGAAGCCCGCCGCTACGACGAGAACCTGGAGAAGCTGCGCCGCGCCAGCCTGAAGAGCCAGACCACGCTGAGCCTGCTGAACACCGGGCAGCAATTGATCATCGCCATCGCGCTGGTGTCCATGCTGTACCGCGCCACGCTGGGCGTCGCCGAAGGGCGGCTGACGCTGGGCGACCTGGTGATGGTGAATGCCTTCATGATCCAGCTGTACATCCCGCTGAACTTCCTGGGCGTGATCTACCGCGAGATCAAGCAGAACCTGACCGACCTGGACAAGATGTTCACGCTGCTCGACCGCAACCGCGAGGTCGACGACGCGCCGGGTGCCCAGCCGCTGCGGGTGACCGCAGGCCATGTGCGCTTCGATCACGTCAGCTTTGCCTACGACCCGGCAAGGCCCATCCTGCACGACGTCAGCTTCGACATCCCGCCGGGCAAGACGGTGGCGGTGGTGGGGCCGTCGGGCGCCGGCAAGAGCACGCTGGCGCGCCTGCTTTACCGCTTCTACGACATCGACGGCGGCGCCATCACCATCGACGGGCAGGAACTGCGCAGCGTCACGCAGAGCAGCCTGCGCGCCGCCATCGGCATCGTGCCGCAGGACACCGTGCTGTTCAACGACACCGTCGAATACAACATCGCCTACGGCCGGGTCGGCGCCACCCGCGCCGAGGTCGAGGCGGCCGCCGCAGCCGCCCACATCCACGGCTTCATCAGCGCCACGCCCAAGGGCTACGACACCATGGTCGGTGAACGGGGTCTGAAGCTGTCGGGCGGCGAGAAGCAGCGCGTGGCCATTGCTCGAACGCTCTTGAAGAACCCGCCGGTGCTGATCTTCGACGAAGCCACCTCGGCGCTGGATTCGGCCAACGAAAGGGCCATCCAGGCCGAGCTGAAGAGCGTGTCGCAGGGCAAGACGGCGCTGGTCATCGCGCACCGGTTGAGCACCGTGGTCGACGCCCACGAGATCGTGGTGCTGGAAGCCGGCCGCGTGGTCGAGCGCGGGCCGCACACTGAACTGCTGGCGAAGAACGGCCGCTACGCGCAGATGTGGCGGCTGCAGCAGGCCGGGCAGGAAGGCAGCTAGCGGTCGTGGACACCAAGTGGCTCGAGGACTTCGTCAGCCTGGCCGAGACGCGCAGCTTCTCGCGCTCGGCACAGCTGCGGCACGTCACGCAGCCGGCGTTTTCGCGCCGCATCCAGGCGCTCGAGGCCTGGGCCGGCATCGACCTGGTCGACCGTTCGTCCTACCCGACGCGGCTGACGCCGGCCGGCGAAACCTTCCACGGCCAGGCGCTGGAGATCCTGGGCGCGCTGCAGGCCACGCGCAACCTGATGGGCAGCCACCAGGCAGCCGGCCGCGACATGATCGAGTTCGCGGTGCCGCACACGCTGGCCTTCACCTTCTTCCCGCACTGGCTCATGGACCTGAAGACGGACCTGCGGCCGACCTTCGGCGCGCTGAAGAGCCGGCTCACCGCGCTGAACGTGCACGACGCCGTGCTGCGCCTGACCGAAGGTGGCTGCGACCTGCTGATCGCCTACCACCACGCGAGCCAGCCGCTGCAGCTGTCGCCCGACCGCTACCAGATGCTCAGCCTGGGCAGCGAGACGCTGGCGCCCTATGCCAAGGCCGGCCCCGACGGCCAGCCGCTGTTCAGCCTGCCCGGCCAGCCGCGTGACCGCGTGCCTTTCCTGGGCTTTGCGTCGGGCGCCTACATGGCGCGGCTGGTCGAGCTGATCCTGAAGCAGGCCGGCCAACCCTTGCACCTGGAACCGATCTACGAGACCGACATGGCCGAAGGCCTGAAGGCGATGGCGCTGGAAGGCCATGGCCTGGCTTTCCTGCCGCACAGCTCGGTGCGCCAGGAACTGAAGTCGCGCCGCCTGGTGCCGGCCGCGCCGGGCGGCAGCCTGGCCCTGACGATGGAAGTGCGCATCTACCGCGAGCGCCCCGAAACTGCCCGCCACCGCAAGCCCGGCGTGCAGGCGCTGTGGGATTTTCTGGGCACAGGGGGCGCAGCCTGATTGCGCAGGCCCTTGCCGCTGTGGCGTTGGCGATGGCGCGATCGACATCGATCGCGCGGCCTGTGTCGCCGACGCGGCTACAGTCCGCGCCCAGGGCGGGGCACGCGGCTTGGCCCGCGCCTTGCATCCTTCCACCCGACCCCTCTGTTCGACCGTAGGAGACGAGAGACCATGAAAAAGACCTTGCTGGCTGCTTGCGTGGCCCTGCTGAGCACCGGCCTGGCCCAGGCCGCGGACACGCTGACCAAGATCAAGGACAGCGCCTCGGCGACGATGGGGGTGCGCGAAAGCTCGGGCGCCCTCAGCTACACGCTGGGCGACGGCAAGTACGCCGGCTTCCACGTCGAGGTCTGCCAGCACGTGCTGGCCGATGTGCAGAAGAAGCTGGGCCTGAGCAAGCTGGAAGTCAAGTTCCAGCCCGTGACCTCGGCCAACCGCATCCCGCTGGTGCAGAACGGCACCGTCGACCTGGAATGCGGCAGCACCACCAACACCCAGGCGCGGCAGAAGGACGCCGCCTTCGCGGTCACGACTTACGTCGAAGAGGTGCGCATCGCCGTGAAGGCGAACTCGGGCATTACGGGCATTGCCCAGCTGAATGCGCGTCCGGTTGCGACCACCACCGGCACCACCAGCGTGCAGTTGCTGCGCAAGCACGAGCGCGCCACGGGCATGGATTTCAAGGAAGTCTTCGGCAAGGACCACGCCGACAGCTTCCTGCTGCTGGAAACCGGTCGTGCCGATGCCTTCGTGATGGATGGCCAGATCCTGGCCGGCAACATCGCCAAGTCCAAGAACCCGGCCGACTACAAGATCGTCGGCGAGGTGCTCTCGGTCGAACCCATCGCCATCATGCTGCGCAAGGACGACCCGGCCTTCAAGAAGGTGGTCGACGACAGCCTCATCGCGATGATGAAGAGCGGCGAGATCGCCAAGCTCTACGACAAGTGGTTCATGCAGCCGATCGCGCCGGCCAACACCAAGGTCGGCCTGCCGGCCAGCGAGGCCACCAAGCTGGCCTGGGCCAAGCCCAACGACAAGCCGGTCGAAGACTACGCCAAGAAGTAGGCGCAGGCGGATCGAAGCCGGGGGGCGATGAGCGTGGCGATGGACTGGGGTGTCTTCTGCAAGGAGATCACGAGCGGCGACACGGTGGCCGGCTGCTTCGGCCGTGGTGCCGACGTGAGCTACCTGAACTGGCTGCTGAAGGCCTGGGGCTGGACCTTGTCGGTGGCCTCGATGGCCCTGATCGTGGCCCTGGTCATTGGGTCGGTGGTGGGCATCCTGCGCACCGTGCCCAACCGGAAACTGGTGCTGTTCGGCGAGGTCTGGACCGAGCTCTTCCGCAACATCCCGCTGCTGGTCCAGATTTTTCTCTGGTACCACGTGCTGCCGGCGATGTTCAAGCCCCTGCAGGCCATCCCGAGCTTCGTGCTGGTGGTCTTCGCTTTGGGCCTGTTCACCAGCGCGCGCATCAGCGAGCAGGTCAAGGCGGGCATCCTGAGCCTGCCCAAGGGCCAGCGCCATGCCGGTCTGGCGGTCGGCCTGACGCTGCCGCAGACCTACCGCTACGTGCTGCTGCCGATGGCCTTCCGCATCGTCATCCCGCCGCTGACCAGCGAGAGCATGAACATCGTCAAGAACTCGTCGGTGGCCTTCGCGGTCAGCATCGCCGAACTGACGTCGTTCTACCTGCAGGCTGGCGAGGAAACCTCGCGCAACATCGAAATGCTGCTGGCCGTTTCGGTGGTCTATTTCATCAGTTCCTTCGCCGTCAACCGGTTGATGGCGGAAGTCGAAAAGCGCTTCCGGGTGCCCGGCATGATCGGCGGGCACTGATCGCATGAACCTCGACTTCGGCTTCCTCACCTGGGGCGTGATCTCCAGCTTCATCGTCAAGGGCCTGCTCTTCTCGGTGCAGCTGACGCTGGTCGCGATGGTCGGCGGCATCGTCATCGGCACGCTGCTGGCGCTGATGCGGCTGTCCGGCAAGACGGTCCTGGTGCTGCCGGCTGCGGCCTACGTCAACGCCATGCGCAGCATCCCGCTGGTCATCGTGATCCTGTGGTTCTTCCTGCTGATCCCGCTGCTGATCGGCCGCCCGCTGGGCGCCGAATGGTCGGCCGTGATCACCTTCACGCTGTTCGAAGCCGCCTACTATGCCGAAATCATGCGCGCCGGCATCCAGAGCGTGCCCAAGGGCCAGGTCCACGCCGGCTACGCGGTGGGCATGAGCTACGCGCAGACGATGCAACTGGTCGTCCTGCCGCAGGCCTTCCGCAACATGCTGCCGGTGCTGCTGACGCAGACCATCATCCTGTTCCAGGACACCTCGCTGGTCTACGCCATCGGCGCCTACGACCTGCTCAAGGGTTTCGAGATCGCCGGCAAGAACTTCAACCGGCCGGCCGAGACCTACCTGGTCGCGGCCTGCGTCTACCTCGTCATCTGCTTCTCGCTCAGCCTGCTGGTCCGCCGGCTGAACAAGAGGATCGCCATCATCCGTTGAAAGCACGTCGCCATGATCGACATCCAGAACGTCAGCAAGTGGTACGGCAGCTTCCAGGTGCTGACCGACTGCAGCACGAGCATCCAGAAGGGCGAGGTCGTTGTCGTCTGCGGGCCTTCGGGTTCGGGCAAGAGCACGCTGATCAAGACCGTCAACGCGCTGGAGCCCTTCCAGAAGGGCGACATCACCGTCGACGGCATCAGCCTCTCCGACCCCAAGACCAGGCTGCCCCAGCTGCGCGCCCGCGTCGGCATGGTCTTCCAGCACTTCGAGCTCTTCCCCCACCTCAGTGTCACCGAGAACCTGACGCTGGCGCAGATCAAGGTGCTGGGTCGCAGCCCCGATGAAGCCAGGGCACGCGGCCTGAAGATGCTCGACCGGGTCGGCCTGATGGTCCACAAGGACAAGTTCCCGGGCCAGTTGTCGGGCGGCCAGCAGCAGCGCGTGGCCATCGCCCGCGCGCTGAGCATGGACCCGATCGTGATGCTCTTCGACGAGCCGACCAGCGCGCTCGACCCCGAGATGGTCGGCGAGGTGCTGGACGTGATGGTGCTGCTGGCCAAGGAAGGCATGACGATGATGGTCGTGACCCACGAGATGGGCTTTGCCAGGCGCGTCAGCCACCGCGTCATCTTCATGGACGCTGGCAGAATCGTCGAGGACTGCAGGACCGACGCCTTCTTCGGCAACTCCTTGGCCCGCACGCCGCGGGCCAAGGAGTTCCTGTCGAAGATCTTGCAGCACTGAAGGCCCGCCCCCGGGGCCGGCCCGTCGAGGGCCGGGTGCGAGAATCCGCGGCATGACCGTTGATACGCTGACCCTCACCCGCCCCGACGACTGGCACCTCCACCTGCGCGACGGCGCGGCGCTGCAAGCCGTCCTGCCGGCCACGGCGCGCCAGTTCGCGCGGGCCATCGTGATGCCCAATCTGCGGCCGCCGGTGACCACCGCCGAAGCGGCGCAGGCTTACCGCGAACGCATCCTGGCAGCCCGGCCGGTCGGTTCGGCCTTCGAGCCGCTGATGACGCTCTACCTGACCGACAACACGCCGCCCGACGAGATCCTTCGTGCCAAGGCAGCGGGCGTCGTGGCGCTCAAGCTGTACCCGGCCGGCGCCACCACCAACAGCGACGCCGGCGTGACCGAGCTGCGCAAGGTCTACCCGACGCTCGAAGCGATGCAGCGCGCCGGGCTGCTGCTGCTGGTGCACGGCGAAGTCACCGACCCCGAGGTCGACATCTTCGACCGCGAGGCGGTCTTCATCGACCGCGTCATGCAGCCGCTGCGGCGCGACTTGCCCGAACTGAAGGTGGTGTTCGAGCACATCACCACGGCCGAGGCGGCGGCCTACGTGGCCGGCAGCGACGGCCCGACGGCGGCCACCATCACCGCCCACCATTTGCTCTACAACAGGAATGCGCTGTTCACCGGCGGGCTGCGGCCGCACCACTACTGCCTGCCGGTGCTGAAAAGGGAAGCGCACCGTCTGGCGCTGGTGCGGGCGGCGACCTCGGGCAGCCCGAGGTTCTTCCTCGGCACCGACAGCGCGCCGCACGCGGCGGCGCTGAAAGAGCAGTCGGTCTGCGGTGCCGGTTGCTACACCGCGCCGGCCGCGCTCGAGCTCTACGCCGAGGCCTTCGAGGCCGCCGGCGCGCTGGACAAACTGGAAGGTTTCGCCAGCCACTTCGGCGCCGATTTCTACGGCCTGCCGCGCAACAGCGGCCGCGTCACCCTGGTGCGCCAGGCCTGGGCCCTGCCCGAGTCGCTGCCTTTCGGCGACGCCCTCATCAAGCCCTTGCGGGCCGGTGAGACCTTGAATTGGAAGCTGGTATGACCACCGACCGCGTGATGCTGCTGATCGACGCCGACAACGTGTCGGTCGATGTGATGGAGCAGGCCGTTCGCTTGCTGCTCAACCAGCACGGCGCGCTGCATGTGCGCCGCGCCTAC
The DNA here is from genome assembly GCA_947453725.1 of Betaproteobacteria bacterium. Classification (GTDB taxonomy): domain Bacteria; phylum Pseudomonadota; class Gammaproteobacteria; order Burkholderiales; family Burkholderiaceae_C; genus Rubrivivax. Next base: position 344,021 of record CANGHH010000001.1, read on the forward strand.
TGCACGGCCGAGAGCGCGGTGGCCAACCAGGCCACCTTCAAGCGCCTGGGCATCAAGCCGATGGTCAACCTGGCCGCCGGCAAGAACAGCACCGACATCGCGATGGCCGTCGACGCCATCGACCTGGTGCTCGCCGAGCGGCCCGATGTGGTCGTCATCGCCTCGTCCGATTCCGACTTCGCGCCGCTGGTGCAGCGCCTGCGCGAGAAGGGCTGCGTGGTGCGCGGCATCGGCCAGCTGGGCAAGACCGGCGACGAGACACAGGCCGTCTACGACGACTACACGGTGCTCGAGCATCGCAAGTCGGCGGCCAGCGCCGAAGCCAGGCCCGCGCGCAAGGCCGCCGCCCGCAAGACGCCTGCTGCCAAGACGCCCGCTGCGAAGGCACCGGCGGCCAAGGCGCCGGCGGCCAGGAAGGCGCCGGCCGTGAAGGCGGCGCCGGCAGCGAAGAAGGCGGCGACCAAGACCGCTGCGGTCAAGGCCCCGGCGCGCAAGACGCCGGCCCGCAAGCGCGCGGCGGCGGCCGATGCAGTGCCCGAGCCGCAGGTGTTCGCCGAGGTGGTCGCGGCGCCCATGCCGTCGCCGCCCGCGGTGGTCGCGCCCGAGCGCGAGCCGCGCCCGGCGGACCGCGCCGAGCCCGAATCCGCGGCCCGACGGGGCGGCGCCGGCGCCACGTCGATGGACGCCGTGCTGGACTGCCTGCCCGAACTGGCCGCCGGGCACAGCCTGGCGCTCAACGTGGCCGTGCAGCGCCTGCGCGAGGCGCAGCTGCTGGGCAAGAACAGCTCGTCGCTGAAGCTGTTCGCGCAGTGGTCCAAGCGCTTCGAATTGCTGCCGGCCGACAAGCCGACGCAGGTCCGCCTGCGCCGCTGACGCCCGGGCTTGACCCCACGCCGGGCGGGGCTGCTTGAAACCGCGGGCCGAGCCCTAAGATTCGGCCCGTCGTCAATTTTTTGCGGCCCCGCGTGGGCCGTCGCCACCATGAAACGCATCCTGCTCTTCATCGCCACCAACCTGGCCGTGATGCTGGTGCTGGGCATCGCTGCCAGCCTGCTCGGCGTGAATCGCTACATCGGCGCTGGAGGGCTGAGCCTGGGCAAGCTGCTGGGCTTCGCCCTGATCATGGGATTCGGCGGCGCCTTCATCTCGCTGCTGATCAGCAAACCGGTGGCCAAGTGGAGCACCGGCGCCCAGGTCATCAACGATTCCACCGACCCCACGCACCGCTGGATCGTCGGCACCGTCGAGCGCTTCGCACAGAAGGCCGGCATCGCCATGCCCGAGGTGGCGCTCTACGAGGGTGAGCCGAATGCCTTCGCCACCGGCGCCTTCAGGAACTCGGCCCTGGTGGCGGTGTCGACCGGGCTGCTGCAGAACATGACGCGCGACGAGGTCGACGCTGTCATTGCCCACGAAGTGAGCCACGTCGCGAACGGCGACATGGTCACGCTGACGCTGATCCAGGGCGTGATGAACACCTTCGTGGTCTTCCTGTCGCGCGTCATCGGCTATTTCGTCGACAAGGTGGTGCTGCGCAACGAACGCGAAGGCACGGGCATCGGCTACTTCATCACCACCATCGTGCTGGACATCGTGCTGGGCGTGCTGGCTTCGGTGGTCGTCGCGGCTTTCTCGCGCCATCGCGAGTACCGCGCCGACGCCGGTGCGGCTGCCCTGATGGGCAAGAAGCAGCCGATGATCAACGCGCTGGCGCGCCTCGGTGGCATCGACGCCGGCGACCTGCCGCAGAGCGTGCAGGCCATGGGTATCGCTGGCAAGCCCAGCGGGCTGATGGCGCTGTTCAACAGCCACCCGCCGATCGAAGACCGCATCCGCGCGCTGCAACAGTTGCCGTGATGCGCTGACGCTGCGGCGTCCAGGAAAAACGGGGCCCGTGCGGCCCCGTTTGCCGTTCAGGGCCGGGTCAGCTTCAGCGTGGCACCGATCTGTGCCTGCGCGACGTCTTCCGGATGGAAGGGCAGCGTCGGCCAGGTCTTGCGCGAGAACAGCGTCAGCTGGTCGTTCGCATGCGGGGACGCCGGGTCGCTGCTCTGGCCGTAGGTCAGGATGGCCTGGGCCACCGGGCCACGGGCGTCGAAGCCCACCGTCTGCACGTAGCTGGTGCCGTAATCCACCCGCAGGCCCTTGGCCGTCAGGCCGGGGGCGAACTGGTTGCCCAGGTAGTTCAGCACGCCCTCGAAGGGCTCGCCGCCGTGCAGCGCGATGGCGCCTTCGGTGATCGCCGGGCGCTGCACCGCGCCCAGCGGGGTGTCCAGCGCGAAGCCGGCGGCGCGCACCGTGTTGACGGCTTGGGTCAGCGCGTCCCAGACCTTGCCGGCGACGGCGGCGTCGGCCATCTTCAGGCCGCCCGGCGTGGCCACCGGCTGGGCCGCGTCGAAGGCCACGCGGTAGACGCCGGGAATCAGCCGCGCCGTGCGCCAGAACTCGCGAAACAGGTGGGCGCCGCGCGATTCGAGGTCGCTCTTGCGGTCCCAGCCCGCCAGCGCCGCGCAGCCTTCGCGGGCGGCCGGGCTGGTTGGCGGGCTGGCGCTGCAGGCGGCCAGCAGGTCGGGCAGCAAGGCCTGGCCCATGAAGTTGCGGTTCTCGAAGAGCTGCCGCTGCACGGCCTGCGCGGTGACCTTGCCGCGCGCCACCAGTTCCGGAATCTCGGTCAGGCCGGCGCGCGTGCGCATGCTGTCGACCCGGTTGTCGCCGACCAGCGGCGAGATGCCGGTGAAGGCCAGCGGCGGGTGGGTGTAGACGAAACTGTCGTTGCTGTTGTGCACCCAGTCGCCGCGCACCGCGATCGGCATGCGGCTGATCGGCGTCAGCCCGGGCACCGGTGAGGCCGCGTCACGCCGCCAGTCGCAGTCGCTGCGGGCGCCGTCCAGCACGACGAGCCCGGCCACGCCGCGCAGCGCGGCCAGGGCCTTGTTCGGCGTGCAGCGTTCCAGCTGCGCGGCGTCGACGTCGGGCACCACGCTGACGTCGGCGTACAGCGCGTTGCCGGCGCGGTCCGCGGCGATGGTGTTGACCCAGGGTGTTCCCAGCGGGGTCAGCGCGGTCTGGATGTCGGCCACGCTGCCGGCGCGCGCGATGGCCAGCCAGGTGCCGGTGAAGCGCTGGTTGCCGGCGTTGGCGTCCTGCACGGCGTAGGCCGTGGTGGCCGTCCAGTTCAGCCCGGCGCGCGGGATGACGACCACCGGGCCCCAGCGTGTCGACCACAGCCTGCGCTGGCGCGTCGACACGGTGTGGTCGCCGTTCAGCACATCGACGCGGACGTCGCGCGCGCTCATCTTCTCCGGCTGGCCATCGACGACATAGCTCGTCGGGTCGCCCGCCACCAGCGTCAGCGCGTGCAGCGTGAAGCGCTTGCCGGTGGACACGGTATGCGACCAGGCCACATCCTTGTTGAAGCCGATGCTGACGAAGGGCCCGTTGGCACTGGTGGCGCCCATCACGTCCAGCTGGCCCGGCACGGTGACGTGCATCTCGTAGAAGCGGTTCACGCCGACCCAGGGGAAGTGCGGGTTGCCCAGCAGCAGGCCGCGGCCGTCAGCGGTGGTCTCGCGGCCGAAGGCCCAGGCGTTGGAGCCCAGCGGCGAGTCGAGCAGGCCGGCTTCGCGCATCGCCTGCGCCGCATCGGCCAGGTCGACCTCGGCCGGCGCTGCCGCGACCGGCGTGCTCACGGCGGCGGGCGCCGGCGGCTGGGCACCGACCACGCCATCGGCCAGCGCGGCCACACCGGCCTGCACCATCGTCAGCTCGTTCATTCGCGCGTAGTCGGCCGCCGTCATCGGCCGCACCCAGGGCTGGCCCCGGCAGTCCGCCGGCAGCCGGCCGCCGTGGTCGGCCAGATAGCGGTTGTAGCCGGCCACGTAGCCGCGGCTGAGCTGCGCTGCTTCACTGCCTTCGACCACGCCGCGCGCCAGTTTCGCGTCGTCCATGTGGGCGGCGATGAAGGTGTCGGCGACCTCGTTGGGCAGCATGCGGATGCCCAGCAGGCCCAGCGCCGTGGGCCCGAACCAGCGCGCGCGTTCGCCGCGCACGGTGACCAGCTGCCGCGCCGTCTGGCAGACGTTGTCTTCCGCCTGCGCGTAGGCCACGCCGTAGGCCAGGGTTTCCAGGTCGGGCGCGGTGATGTGCGGGATGCCGTGTGTCGTGCGCACGATGCTGACGCTGCGCGCCTCGGCGCTGCTGGCGCCGCCGCCGTTGCCAGGCGTGCCGGGGTTGCTGGTGCAGCCCGCCAGGCCGGCGGCCAGCAGGGTGGTCGCCGCGAGGGCGACGGGGCTTTTCCGGTTCATGCGATCGCCTTGTTGCGGGGCACGCGGCCCATCAGGAAGAACTCGTCGTTGGGCCGCATCGCGGTGACGTTGGCCATGCGGTTGCTGAGGCCGAAGAAGGCCGTGATGGCCGCGATGTCCCAGGCGTCCTCGTCGTCGAAGCCGTGTTCCCGCAGCGCGGCGAAGTCGGCTTCGGCCACCTGGTCGGACGCCGTGCAGACCTTCATCGCGAAGGTCAGCATCGCGCGCTGGCGCGGCGTGATGTCGGCCTTCAGCGGGTTGATCGCGACCTGGTCGGCGAGCAGCGGCTTTTTCTCGTGGATGCGCAGGATGGCGCCGTGGGCCACCACGCAGTACAGGCAGTGGTTCAGTGCCGAGGTCGCGACGATGACCATCTCGCGGTCGCCTTTGGTGAGCGTGCCGCCTTCCTTGAGCAACAAGGCGTCGTGGTAGGCCATGAAGGCGCGCCACTCGGCCGGCCGGTGGGCCAGCGCGAGGAAGACATTCGGCACGAAGCCGGCCTTTTCCTGCACTTCCAGGATGCGCGTGCGCAGGTCCTCGGGCAGGTCTTCGAGTTCGGGCACGGGGTAGCGCGAGATCGAGGCGGCGGTGCTCATGGCGGTCTCCTTCAAGTGCGGAATTGCATGGCATGCAGGCGCGCGTACAGGCCACCGGCGGCCAGCAGTTTGGCGTGGCTGCCCTGTTCCACCAACCGGCCGCCTTCCAGCGCCAGCACGCGGTCGGCGTGTTCGATGGTGCTCAGCCGGTGGGCGATGACCAGCGTCGTGCGGCCTTGCATCAGGCGCTCCAGCGCGTCCTGCACCGCCCGTTCGCTTTCGCTGTCCAGCGCCGAGGTGGCTTCGTCGAGGATCAGCACCGGCGCGTCTTTGGCGATGGCCCGGGCAATCGCCAGCCGCTGGCGCTGGCCGCCCGACAGCTGGCTGCCGTTGTGGCCGATCGGTGTGTCCAGGCCTTGCGGCAGGCCCTCGGCGAAGTCCAGCAGATTCGCGCTGCGCAGCGCGTCGCGCACCACTTCGCGCGGCATCTCGGCGCCCAGCGTGACGTTGGCGGCCAGGCTGTCGTTGAACAGCACCACGTCCTGGCTGACCAGCGCGAACTGCCGGCGCAGCGCGCGGATGTCCCAGTCGCGCAGCGGCACGCCGTCCAGGCAGACGGCGCCCGACGTCGGCTCGATGAAGCGCGGCAGCAGGTTGACCAGCGTGGTCTTGCCGGCGCCCGACGGGCCGACCAGCGCCACCGTTTCGCCAGCCTCGACGCGCAGTGTCAGCCCATCGACGGCCGGCGGGCTGTCGTCGCGGTAGCGCAGGCTGACCGCGTCGAAGCGGATCTCGCCGCGCGCCCGGCCGCCGTCGTGCGTGCCGCCTTGCTCGACCGGACTCTGCTCGATCAGGTCCAGCCCGCGTTCGACCGCGGCCAGGCCGCGCGTCAGCGGCGCCATCACGTCCGACAGGTGCTTGGCCGGCGCCACCAGCTGCAGCATCGCGGTGACGAAGGCCACGAATTCGCCGACCGAGGTGCCGCCGCTGCGGCTTTGCCACAGCGCGATGACGATCACCACCGACAGGGCGCAGGCCGCCAGCATCTGCGTCACCGGCGTCATCGTGCCGCCGGCGACCACGGCCTTCAGCATCAGTCGGCGCACGCGGTCGGCGCGTTCCAGGAAGCGCCCGCCCTGCTGTGCCTCGGCGCCGTGCAGGCGCACGATGCGCCAGGCCAGCATGTTTTCCTCGACCACATAGGCCAGCTCGTCGGTGGCCTGCTGGCCTTGCACCGTCACGCGGTGCAGGCGGCGGCCCAGGGCGCGCATCACCAGCGCCACGGCCGGGAACAGCAGGCCGACGATCAGCGTCAGCTGCCAGTTCAGCGTCAGCAGGTAGACCAGCAGCGCGGCCAGCACCAGGGTGTCGCGGACCAGCGTCAGCATCGAGTTCGACAGGATGCTGACGCCCGACTGCGCTTCGTAGACCAGGGTGTTGGTCATGCCGCTGGCGGTCTGCTGCGTCAGCAGCGCGGGCGCGCCGTCGAGCAGGCGCTGGAACATGCCCTTGCGCAGCTGCAGCACCGCGCGGTTGCCGGCCCAGGCCAGGCCGTATTGCGCGACGAAGCCGGTCGCGCTGCGCAGCGCGAACAGCCCGATGATGGCCAGCGGCACCAGCCACAGCGGCAGGCCGCCGCCGGCAAAGCCCTGGTCGAGCAACTGGCCCAGCAGCCAGGGGATGGCCGGTTCGGTGACGGCGCCGACGGCCGCTGCGATGCCGGCGCCGACGAGGCCGGCCCGGCTGCTGTGCAGGTAGGGCAGCAGCCGCGACAGGCGCTGCAACAAGGTGGGCATGGGTGGCGGGGTCCTCGGGGCTTGCCCCCGGGGTGGCTGGGGCCGGCGGATTATCGCGGCCAGCGCGCTGCCTACAATCGCGACTCCCCATTCCTGGTCGACCTGCTGCCTTGACCCCTGTGCTGACGGACCTCTTGCGCCGCCGAATGCTGACCGCCCTGGGCCTGGCCGCAGCCATCGGGCCCGCGGCCGCGCAGTTCCGCGTCGAGATCACCGGCGTCGGCGCGACCCAGGTGCCGCTGGTCCTGGGGCCTCTCCGCGGCGAGACCCCGTCGGGTGTGGCGGTGTCGCAGATCGTGCGCGCCGACCTCGAACGCAGCGGCCTGTTTCGCGCCGTGCCGCCCGGCGCTGAACTGGACGAGCGCAGCAACATCGACCTGGCGCTGTGGCGCGGCCGCGGCGCCGACGCGCTGGTCGCGGGCTCGGTGACGCGGCTGGCCGACGGTCGCTTCGACGTGCGCTACAAGCTGTGGGACACCGTCAAGGGCGAGGAGCTGCTGGGTCAGAGCAAGCTGGTCTTGCCGGCTGACCTGCGCCTGGCCGCGCACCGCATGGCCGACGAGATCCACCAGAAGTTGACGGGCGAGCGCGGCGTCTACGCCACGCGCATCGCCTACGTCGTGCGCGCGGGTCGCCGCTACACGCTGCATGTCACCGACGCAGACGGCGAGGGCGGGCAGGTGGCGCTGGCCAGCCCCGAGCCCATCATCTCGCCGGCCTGGTCGCCCGACGGCCGGCAACTGGCCTACGTGTCCTTCGAAACGCAGAAGGCGGTGGTCTGGGTGCAGGACCTGAGCACCGGCGAACGCCGCATCGTGGCCAGCTTCCGCGGCAGCAACAGCGCGCCGGCCTGGTCGCCCGACGGCCAGCGCCTGGCCTTGACGCTGTCGAAGGACGGTCTGGCGCAGATCTACACGCTGCCGGTGGCCGGCGGCAAGCCCGAGCGGCTGACCCGCAGCAGCGCCATCGACACCGAGCCGGTCTTCGCGCCCGACGGCGCCAGCATCTACTTCGTCAGCGACCGCGGCGGCGGCCCGCAGATCTACCGCCTGCCGGCCAGCGGGGGGGGCGTCGAACGCGTGACCTTCAGTGGCAGCTACAACATCAGCCCCGCGATCAGCCCCGACGGGCGGGCCATGGCCTACATCTCGCGTCAGGGCAATGCCTACCGGCTGATGCTGCAGGAACTGGGTGCGACGCCGACGGCTGCGCCGCTGGCCCTGAGCGACACGCAGGATGACGAGAGCCCCAGTTTCGCGCCCAATGGGCGCTTGATCGTCTACGCCACCCGCTTGCAGGGCGCCAACGTGTTGATGACCACCACCCTTGATGGCAAGATCAAAACGCGACTTCTGAGCAGCGGCGCCGACATGCGCGAACCTGCCTGGGGGCCGTACGGACGCTGAAACCAGGCGCCGCCGCCCCTGGTCCGCTCTCTCACCCCCCCGTTAGGAGATCCCGATGAAGACCCGCAACACCGCCTGGATGCCTTCGGCTGCCCTGCTCGCCACCGCGCTGGCCCTGCTGGCCGGCTGTGACACGGCGCCCAAGGTCGGCACGCCGGCCGCTGTCGCGCCGGTGGAAACGCGCCGCCCGCCGGCGATGCCGGCGACCGGCGCCTCAGCGGCCGGTGCCGCCACCGCCACCGCCACGCCGCAGTCCGGCGTGACCACCGTCGACCTGGCCCGCAATGGCACCGCTGCCGCCGGCGCTGGCCTGCTGGCCATGCCGAGCCAGCGCGTCGTCTACTTCGACTTCGACAGCTACGCCATCAAGGACGAGTTCAAGTCACTGATCGACGGCTACGCCCGCGCGCTGCAGGCCAACCGCAGCAGGAAGCTGGTCGTCGAAGGCCACACCGACGAGCGCGGCGGCCGCGAATACAACCTGGCGCTGGGCCAGAAGCGGGCGGCGGCGGTGGTCAGTTCGCTGACCCTGCTCGGCGCCACCGATGCCCAGCTGGAGGCCGTCAGCTTCGGCGAAGAGCGCCCGGCGGTGCAGGGCGGCGACGAAGCGGCCTGGGCCAAGAACCGCCGTGCGGAACTGAAGGACCGGTGAGATGGCTGTCGCGATGTTCAGGCCGGCGGTGGCCGCCGCCTTGTTCGCCGGGTCCCTGGGCCTGGTGAGGCTGGCTCATGCCGGCATGTTCGACGACGAAGAAGCCCGCAAGGCCATCGTCGACCTGCGCAACCGCGTCACGGCTGTCGAGGATGCGCTGAAGGCCCGCACCGCCGAAGCCGCCACGGCCAACGCGCAATGGACGGAGCAGGTCGGCGCCTTGCGCGGCAGCCTGCTCGATCTGAACAACCAGCTGGAAGTGATGCGCGGCGAGATCGCCAAGCTGCGTGGCCATGGCGAGCAGCTGACCCGCGAACTGGCCGACCTGCAGCGCAGGCAGAAGGACACCGCGCAGGCCGCCGACGAACGCCTGCGCAAGCTCGAACCGGTGAAGGTCACCATCGATGGCAAGGAATTCGTCGTCGAGCAAGACGAGCGCCGGGCCTACGAAGAAGCCGTGGGCGTGATCCGCAACGGCGACTTCGACAAGGCCGTGGCCTTGCTCGGCGCCTTCCAGCGGCGCTACCTGGGCAGCAGCTACACCGATTCGACGCGCTTCTGGCTCGGCAATGCGCTGTACGGCAAGCGCGACTACAAGGAAGCCATCAGCGCCTTCCGCACTTTCGTGACCGGCGCTGCCGATCATCCGCGGGCACCCGAGGCCTTGCTGTTCCTGGCCAACAGCCAGGCCGAGATGAAGGATGCGAAGGCCGCGCGCAAGACCCTGGACGAGCTGCAGAAGGCCTATCCGCAGTCCGAGGCCGCTGTCGCCGCCAAGGAACGGCTGGCCACGCTGAAGTAGCGGCTGCGGCCCGATGCAGGAAGCCGATCTGGAACGCCGCTTCGGTGGCCTGCGCCGTCTCTATGGCCCGGTCGGCTATGCGCGCCTGCGCGCCGCGCGGGTGGCCGTCGTCGGCCTCGGCGGTGTCGGTTCGTGGACCGCCGAGGCGCTGGCCCGCAGCGGCGTGGCTCAGCTGGTGCTGATCGATCTGGACCACGTCGGTGAATCGAACATCAACCGCCAGGTGCAGGCGCTGACGCCCACGCTGGGCCAGCACAAGGGCCAGGCGCTGCGCGAGCGCATCGCGCAGATTCACCCCGGCTGCGAGGTGCAGGTGGTGGACGATTTCGTGACACCCGACAACTGGCCGGCCCTGTTGAACATGCCGGTGGACGCGCTGGTCGACGCCTGCGACCAGGTCCGCGCCAAGGTCGCGTTGGCGGCCTGGGCTTTGCGCGAGCCGTTGCCGCTGGTCTGCGTCGGCGCGGCCGGCGGCAAGCGCCAGGCGCAGCGTGTCGAGGTGGAAGACCTCGCCGACACCACGCACGACCCGCTGCTGGCCAGCCTGCGCCAGCGCCTGCGCAAGGAAGCCGCCGCGCCGCGCAAGGGTTGCATCGGCGTGCGCTGCGTGTTCTCGCGTGAGCCGGTGGCGGCGCCGGATGCAGCCTGTGCCATCGACAAGCCGGACGGCGTGGCCAGCGACGGCACGCTCAACTGCCACGGCTACGGCTCGAGCGTGGTGGTGACGGCGACTTTCGGGATGGTGGCGGCCGGCGAGGCCATCGCCCAACTGCTGGCGAAAGAAGTTCGCTGAGCTCCGTTCATTTTCTGCATATAATGTGAGGCTCTGCGGACGGGTCGTTAGCTCAGTCGGTAGAGCAGCGGACTTTTAATCCGTTGGTCGCGTGTTCGAGTCACGCACGACCCACCAGGAATTTCATTGAAGTCGCTGCACGGGCTTCAAACCGGTACGCCGGGCTCTTAGCTCAGTTGGTAGAGCAGCGGACTCTTAATCCGTTGGTCGACAGTTCGAATCTGTCAGGGCCCACCAACACGCTTGCTCAGTCAAGCATCCACAAAGCCAGCCTTCGCGCTGGCTTTGTCCTTTCTGGGCCCTTCAGCCGGGCTCGACCGCCGCCCCGGTTGCTCCTGTTCTTTCGGGCAAGCGGTTCAGTGGGTTTCCGCCGCCTGGCGCTGACGCGCGCGCGGCAGGGGAAAATGGCTGCCGCCCGGCTGCCTCTATCCTCTGCCTTCCAGCCATCGAAAACGGAGTTCACCTTGACCTTCAAAGTCGCCCTGATCGGTTCGCGCTACTTCGCAGCGACCGTGTTCCAAGCGCTGCGGCAAGAGTCCGGCGTATCCATCGTGGCGGTGGTGGCCCCGGCAGCCGATGACCGGCTGGCGCTGGCCGCGCGCGCCGCCGGTGTTGAAGCCGTCCACGTCCTCGACAACCCCAAGCTCGTGCCCGGCGACGCCGTGCCCGAGGTCGACCTGATCGTTGCCGCCCACACCCATGCCCGCGTCAGCAACGAAGCGCTGGCCCGCGCGCGGCTGGGTGGCGTCGGCTACCACCCGTCGCTGCTGCCGCGGCACCGCGGCATCGCGGCCGTCGAGTGGACGGTGCTGCAAGGCGACGCCATCGCCGGCGGTTCGGTCTACCACCTGGCCGACGGCTGGGACGCCGGCGCCATCGCGGCGCAGGACTGGTGCTTCGTCGGCCGCGGTGAAAACGCGCGTGAACTGTGGGAGCGCGCGCTGGCGCCGCTGGGCCTGAAGCTGCTGGCCCAGGTGGTGCGCCATGCGCGCGACCATGGCGAACTGCCGGCGCACACGCAAGACCCGCGTTTCGCGACCCGGGCGCCGATGCTGCGCCGCACCGTCAAGCTCGACGACGACGCCGTGCCGGCCGCCGCCGACCTGGTGGTCACCGTGATGGGCCCCGACCGGCCCGGCATCGTCGCGCGGCTGGCCGATGTCGCGCACCGCTTTGGCGCGAACTGGGCAGCCAGCCGCCTGTCGCGGATGGCTGGCGAGTTCGCCGGCACCGTGCACCTGGAAGTGCCGCCCGACCGCGCCGAGGCCCTGGCCGCCGCGCTGCGCGAGTTGCAGACCGCCGGTCTGCAGATCGCGATCGCGCAGAGCGCCAGCGGCGGACCGGCGCCCGGTTGGCGCAGCGTGGCGCTCGACCTGGTCGGCGCCGACCGCGCCGGCATCGTCAGCCAGTTGACCCGCCGGCTGGCCGAGCGCGGCGTCAGCATCGAGCAGTTGCAGACCGATCCATTGGTTGCCGACGACGGCAGCGTGCGCTTCAAGGTCAGCGCGCACCTGCTGGTGCCGCAGGCCGTCGGCAACGACACCCTGCGTGCCGACCTCGAGGGCCTGGCCAACGAGATGACCCTGGACATCGCGCTCGGCGAACGCGCGGCCGGCTGAAGCGGGCCGCAGGCCGCCCCCTACAATCCGGGCTGCCCGCTGGCGGCGCCTGGCGCTTGCAGTCGCCTCGCCCACCACCGCTGTCGCCCTGCGCGCGCCGGCACCCGGATCGGTCCTGCTGACAGGGCGGCGCCGCCAGGCGCCGCGACAAGCCGGTCGTGGCGTGCAGTTGGCAGGCCCGCCAGTGGCGGATCTGCAGTTCGACCACCGTTCACTTTTCACTCGGTAGCTCAATGACCGGTTCGGCAGCGGCATGGCCGCGCACCCCTTTCAGCAGTTCCAGCCTCATCCGCTGCCTTTCCGACCTGGACCTGGGCGATGGACCCGCAGCCGGGTTCGCCGCCCCGCCCAAGCCGACCCTGGCCGCCCGTCTGGGCGACTGGCTGGGCTGGACCGACGCGATCGCGCTGTCGGCCGCGCTGCAGCGAGGGGCCGAGCCTGCGCCCGGTCCGGCCGCGCCGGTGCCCGGATTCGACGCGGCGCAAGCCTTTGCCCGGGTGCGCCAGGACCTGACGCTCGGTGTGCTGCACGACGCGGTCTTTGCCGAGGCCCCGGCGGACCCGGGCCAGACCCCGTCGGCGCCCCTGCCGTCGGCGCTGCCCGGCGGCGAGGCGGTGACCGGTTTCCTGCCCTACCGCCGGGGCTATCTGGCCCACCAGCGGGCGATGGACGCCCGCATCGGCCCGCTGCGCGTCCAGGTGCGTGCGGCGCTGGCGGCCCGCTCGCCGGCGCTGCGGCAACTGGCGGCGCTGGATGCCGCGATGGACGCCGCCCTGGGCCCGCGTGAGCGCCATCTGCTGGCCAAAGTGCCGGCGGTGCTGGAAAGGCATTACGCGCGCCTGCAGCCGGCGCTTCCGACGCCGCAGGCGGCGCCCGGCTTGAGCGCCTTCTGCCGCGACGCGCAAGGCGTCCTGCTCGCCGAGCTGGACTTTCGCCTGCAGGCGACAGCCGGCATGGTCGAAGCGCTGGGCCTCGAAGCCGCGGGCGCGCCATGAACAGGGCACCAGGCCTGACCGTTTTCGCGCTCGGACTGGCCGCCGTGGCCTGGGTCGGCTGGGGCTATGTCGGCGCCAACCCGCTGGGCCTGACGATGACCGCGCTGATCGGCGCCTGTTACCTGGCGGGCGCGCTGGAATTGCTGCGTTTCGACCAGGCCACGTCCAGCCTGCGTCTGGCTTTGTCCGCGATCCCCGACAAGCTGAGTCACCTCGGCGCGTGGCTCGGCCGGGTCCACCCGTCGTTGCAGAACCCGGTGCGCCTGCGCATCGAGGGCGAACGCGTGGGCCTGCCCGGCCCGGCGATGACGCCCTACCTGGTCGGCCTGCTGGTGCTGCTGGGCATGTTGGGTACCTTCCTGGGCATGGTGGTGACGCTGAACGGCGCGGTGCTGGCCATCGAGAGCACCGCCGATCTGCCGGCCATCCGCGCCGCGTTGACTGCGCCCGTCAAGGGCCTGGGGCTGGCCTTCGGCACCTCCATCGCCGGCGTGGCGGCTTCGGCGATGCTGGGACTGCTGTCGGCCTTGTGCCGGCGCGCCCGGCTGCACGCGGCGCAAGGGCTGGACAGCCGCATCGCGACCGACTTGCGCGCCTTTTCGCTGGCCCACCAGCGTGAGGAAACGCTCAAGGCCCTGCAGGGCCAGGCCCGGGCCCTGCCCGATGTGGCGCAGCAGTTGCAAGGCTTGATCGCGCAGCTGGGCGACCACAGCCTGGCCCTGAACGCCCAACTGCTGGCCCAGCAGGAACGCTTCCACCAGCAGGCCCAGGCCGCCTACAGCGGTCTGGCGGCGTCGGTCGAGCAGTCGCTGCGGCACAGCCTGGACGAGGGCGTCCGCGCAACCGCCGCGGCCGTCCAGCCGTTCGTCGAGCGCACCTTGGCCAGCCTGGCGCAGGAAAGCACCCGGCTGCACGAAAGTCTGGCGCGCAGCGCCGAGCTGCAGCAAGGCGCCCTGGCGGCGCGCCTGGGCAGCCAGCAGGAACTGGTCACCCAGGCGCTGGCCGACAGCCTGGCGCGCGACCAACAGTTGCAGGACGAGCGCAGCCGCATCCTGCAGGGCCTGGGCGGCGTGCTCGACGGCGTCCAGCAGGGCTTGGCCGAACAGCGCGGCGCCATCGACGCGCTGGTGACCTCGTCGGCCCAGCTGCTGCACGAGGTCGGCACGCGCTTCGCGGCGTCCGTCGACGCCGGTTCCGTCCAGCTGAACGCGGTCGCCGCGCAGCTCACCGGCAGCGCGCTGGAGGTGGCCAGCCTGGGCGAGGCCTTCGGCTTCGGCGTGCAGCGCTTCAGCGCCGCCAGCGACGGGCTGATCGCCACCTTGCAGCGCATCGAAGCCTCGCTGAACAAGTCCACCGCGCGCAGCGACGAGCAGCTGGCCTATTACGTCGCCCAGGCGCGGGAGATCATCGACCTCAGCATCCTGTCGCAGAAGCAGATCGTCGAAGACCTGCAGCAGTTCGCCCGCCAGGCGGCGCCACCTCCCGCCGAGGTCGGCTGATGGACGACGGCGACGCCGGCCTGGAGCAGACCGCGCCCGTCTGGGCCGTCTTCGGCGACCTGATGTCGGGCCTGCTCGGGGCCTTCGTGCTGATGCTGGTGTGCGTGCTGGCCATGCAGCTGGAACTGGCGACCCACCTGGCTTCCGAGGTCCGCCAGCGCCAGGCCGAACAGCAGCAGCGGCTGGCGCTGGAGCGCGCCCTCGCAGGCCCGTTGGCGAGCGGCCGCGTGACCCTGAACAATGGCCGCATCGGCATCAGTGGCAGCGTGCTGTTTGCCTTGAACTCTGACCAGTTGCAGCCTGAAGGGCGGCAAGTCCTGAAGAGTTTGGCGGCGCCGCTGGCGGTCTACCTCGGGGCTGGCGGCGAATTGCTGATGGTCAGCGGCTACACCGACGACCGGCCGGTGGTCGACAGCAACCGTCAGTTCGCCGACAACCTGGAGCTGTCGGCGCAGCGTGCGCTGACCGTGACCCGCGCGCTGGTTGAAGCCGGCGTGCCGGCCTCGGCGGTCTTCGCCGCGGCCTTCGGGCCCGAGCAGCCGGTGGCGTCCAACGCCGACGCCGCCGGGCGGTCGCGCAACCGGCGCGTCGAAATGGCGCCGGTGCCGAAAGCCAGCCGGGCGCCGGCGCAGCCGTCATCAGCACCATGACTGCCATCAGCGCTGGCCAGGCGCCCGTTTCCCCGCAAGCGGCCGAGGCAGATGACGGCGGGCCGTCGATCGAGGCCCTGCGGGCGCGCGGCGGCCAGCGGCTGGACCCGGTCCACTTCCGTTTCATTGAAGCACTGGCCCGCCGGGCGACGGCGCAGGACGGCGACGTCGGCCGCCTGTTGCGCGCCCGTATCGCCGAGCTGACGGCGGCCCTGGCGCAGCGGCTGGCGCAGAACCCGGCCGCCGCCGAGCGGACCCCCGGCGGCGCCGTGGCGGCCTTTCCCGGCCGCGCCGAAGGCCCCGCTGCGCGCAGCCTGCTGGCCGATCTGGTCCACCGCATCGACGGCCAGGCGGCGCCCGCCGCGGCCGGTCCGCGGGGCGAGGCCGGCGCCGGCCAGGTCGCCTTCAGCGGTGAATTGAAAGCGCTGCGCTACTTCAGAAGCACCTGGTCCGGCCTGCGGGTCGAGCGCCAGCTGGCGCAGTCGCTGGCCCAGGTCCCCGAAAACGCCGGTCCGTTGCATTCCGATCGGCTGGTGCTGCGCGCCTTGCAGGCCATGCGCGAGATCTCGCCGGCCTACCTCGGCCGTTTCATGTCCGGCGTCGACACCCTGATCGGGCTCGACCAGCTCGACGGTGGCGACAGCGCGCTGCGCGCCAAGCCGACGCGCGGCGGCGACGACAAGCCGCGCCAACCCCTGCGCGCCCGGGCGCTGCGCCGCTAGCTAGCGGCGTGCGCCGCGCCTCAGCCGCCGCGCGGTGGCCGGCCAGAGCCTGTACAAACGGCGGTTCAGACGCCGACAGGAGATCTCGACATGCAAGCTTCGAATTCGCGATGGGCTCCGCCGGCGGCCGCCGCGGCCGGCCGCCGGCGGCTGCTGGCCGGCGGCGCGGCCTGGACCGGCCTGGCGCTGGCCGGCTGCGCGAGCACGCCGGCCGGTCCGTCGCTCGGCCGCGTGGTGGTGGTCGGTGGCGGCTACGGCGGCGCCACGGCGGCGCGCTACCTGCGGCTGTGGGGCGGTCAGGTCGAAGTCACGCTGGTCGAGCGCAGTCCGCAGTTCGTCTCCTGCCCGATGTCCAACCTGGTGGTCGGCGGCTACCGGCAGCTGGCCGCCATCACGCGAAGTTACGACGGCCTCAGCGCCTTGGGCGTGCGGGTGCTGCAGGGCGAGGTCGTGGCCATCGATGCGGCGGGCAAGACCGTGCGCCTGGCCGACGGCCGCCAACTGCCCTACGACCGCCTGATCGTGTCGCCGGGCATCGACTTCATGACCGAACAGGTCGGCGGGCTGGCCGCTGGGCTGGAAAGTGGCCGCGTCGTGCACGCCTGGAAAGCCGGTGCGCAGACGCTCGCGCTGCGCCAGCAGCTGGTCGACATGCCCGACGGTGGCGTCTATGCCATCTGCATCCCGCCGGCACCCTACCGCTGCCCGCCGGCACCCTACGAGCGGGCCTGCCTGGTGGCCAGCTACTTCAGGGCGGCCAAGCCGCGCAGCAAGGTGCTGGTGCTCGACGCCAACCCCGAGATCCAGTCCAAGAAGGCGCTGTTCGAGCGGGCTTTCGCCGAGCACCACGCCGGCATCCTGGAGTACCGGCCGAACGCCGAGCTGAAGGACGTCGACGGGCGCACCGCCAGGCTGGAATTCGAGGACGTCCAGGCTGATGTGCTGAACGTGGTGCCGCCCCAGCGCGCCGCCGACCTGGCGCGCAGCGCCGGGCTGGTGAACATCAACCAGCGCTGGGTGGGCGTGAACTGGCTGACGATGGAGTCCACCGTGCGGCCCGGCGTGCACGTGCTGGGCGACGCCACCTTCCCGGCGCCGCTGATGCCCAAGTCGGGCCACATGGCCAACCAGCAGGCCAAGGTGGCGGCGGCGGCGGTGATCCAGTTGCTCAAGGGTCAGGCCGTCAATGCCACGCCGCTGGCGGTGAACATCTGCTACAGCTTCGTCACGCCGCGCTTGGCCATCCACGTGGCCACGGCGCACCGCTACGACGCGGCCGAACGCAGCTTCAGGACCGTGCCTGGTGCGGGCGGTCTGTCGCCCGCCGCCAGCGCGCAGGAAGCGGGCGACGCGCAGTCCTGGGCCGACAACATCTGGGCCGACATGCTGGGCTGAGCGGGAAATTGCAGCGCTTCAGCGCTGCAGCTTGCGGGCGAACAGGCTGAACAGCCGTTCCCAATGCCGCTCGGCGGCCGGCCGGTTGTAGATGGCGCCGCGCTGCGGAAAGACGAAACCGTGCTCCACCGCCGGGTACCACTCGATGCGGTGCGGCGTGCCGGCTGCCACCAGCGCGGCCTGCAGCGCTTCGATGTCGGCGGGCGGTGCCCATTTGTCGATTTCGGCGCAGGCGAAATAGCTCTCGCAGGCGATCTGCGGCGCCATGCGATGCGGTGAATCCGCCGCGGCGGTGGCCATGTTGGCGCCGTGGATCGACGCGATGCAGCGCAACCGGTCGGGGAAGGCCGCCGCCGCCCACATCACGAAAGGCCCGCTCATGCAGTAGCCCACGGCGCCGATGCGGCTGGCGTCGGCGCCGGCCTGGCCGCCGACGAACTGCAGCATCGCGTCGGTGTCGCAGCGCGTCGTCGCGGCGTTCAGCGTGGCCATCAGGCCGAACATCTGCGCCAGCGTGGCCTCGCTGCGTTCCTTCAGCCAGAAGTCGCGGCTGCTGCGGTAGTAAAGGTTCGGCAGGACGACGAAATAGCCCACCGCCGCCAGCCGCCGCGCCATGTCGTGCAACTCCTCGCGCTTGCCGGGCGCGTCCATGTAGAACAGCACCACCGGGTGCGGACCGTCTTCCTCGGGGTGGACGACGAAGCTGTTCATCGCGCCGTCGGCGGTGGGGATGTCGACCTGCAGTTCGATCATGGGGGCTCCTGTTCGGGTTCTGGGTCTTTGGTGTGATGAATGGGCGGGCCTCAGCGCGCCCGTCCGTTGACGGCCCTGCAGCGCGCGATGTCGCACGCCGTCGGCAGCAAGGCCCGGTATTCGACCACGGCCTTGGGCGAAGCGCCGTCGCGCGTGCTGCATACCTCGCCGTGGCCGCTGTCGTAGTAGCTCATCACGTCGATGCAGCGGCGTGAATGCGCCATCAGGCCGAAGAAGTGGCCCATCTCGTGGCTGAGCGCCATCTGCAGCGTCTGCGCCGCCGGGTGGCCCGGGTTGCGCTGGGCCAGCAGCTTGAACATCGCGGCATTCAGCGACAGCCTGCGCGCGCCCAGGTCGGTCAGCGCGAAGTTGCCGCGGGCCTCGGCTTCGTTCCACTGCACCAGCACCGGTGGCGCGCCGGGCAGCGTGGCCGCTGCCTCGCCCAGCACCTCAGCCGCGATGCCGCAGCCGGCCCAGGCCCGCGCTGCGCGCTGCACGGCGCCGAGCACGGTGGCCTCGTCAAACTGCGGCGGCGCGCCGGCGTGGCGGTAGACCAGGCGCACGGCGTCGACACCGGCCGGCCGGTCGCGGCCATCGGGCCAGGTGCGCAATTCGCCGGGCAGGCAGCTGGCGATTTCCGCTTCGCGGGTGGCCAAGACCTGCCGCGCAGCGGCAGGCGTCGCGCTCGGCGCGGTGCCGGGGGCGGCGGCCAGCGCCAGCAGCAGCCCGGCGCAGGCCCGACCCCGCAGCAGCGGACCTGGCCGCTTCAGGGCCGCCCCCGTCGTTCCAGCTGCAGACCGGCCACGGTGCCGCCGTTGCCGACGGCCCAGGCCCCGCGTTCGTTGACGGCGCTGACGCCGCGCAGCAGCGCCTGGTTGCCTCTGCGTTGCCGCGTCCACTGCGGCGCGCCGGGCGGGGCTTCGGCAGCACCCATGGCGCCGGGCAGGGCGCCTGACAGCGCGGCCAGCAGGAGCAGGAAGCTGGGTTTCATCGGTTCGGGCAAGTTGGTGCGGCGCCCCGATGATCGGGCCTGGCGGCCGGCGCCGCCAGAATGGCGCTCCATCCTTGCCGCACGCCCTCCGCCTCATGCCCATGAACCCGTCCCTGCACCGCGCGCCTTGTCGCATCGCCGTCGTCGGCGCCGGCGCGCTGGGCAGCTTCGTTGGCGCGCGGCTGGCGCAAGCCGGGCAGCGGGTGGTGCTGATCGGCCGCCCGGCCCATGTCGCCGCCACGCTGCGCGACGGGCTGCAGGTCCACAGCGCCGGCCGCGTGGACCGCGTCACGCTGGACGCCAGCACCGAGCTGGCCGCCGTTCGCGACGCCGATCTGGTGCTGGTCGCTGTCAAGTCGGCCGACACCGCGGCCGTGGCGCTGCAGCTGGCGCCGCTGCTGCGTGCCAGCACCTGGGTGCTCAGCTTGCAGAACGGCGTCGACAACGCCACCGCGCTGGGCCACGCGCTGGGCCAGCCGCTGGCCGTCGCCGCGGCCTACATCGCGGCGGCCTTGCCAGCGCCGGGCCTGGTGCAGCACGCCGGGGGGCAGGGGCTGGTGATGGGGGCGATCACGGCCGCCGGCGTGGCGCAGACCGTCGGGGCCCCGCCGCTGGTCGAACTGGCGGCGCTGTTCCGCCGCGCCGGCTTCGAGGTGCGCCTGAGCGAGCAGCCGCTGCGCGCGCTGTGGGACAAACTGATCGTCAACTGCGCCTGCAACGCCATCTCGGGCCTGGCGCCGTCGGCCTATGGCGCGATGGCGGCGCTGCCGGCGATCGGCGAACTGCAGGCCGCCGTCGTTCGCGAGGCGGTGGCCGTTGCGCAGGCCGATGGCGTGCCGGTGTCGCTGGATGAGGCGCTGGCGGCGCTGGCGCGCGTCGCGCAGGCCATGCCCCTGCAGCGTTCGTCCACCGCGCAAGACCTGGCCCGCGGCCGGCCGACCGAGATCGACCAGCTCAACGGCCACATCGCGCAGCGCGGCGCGGCACTGGGTGTGCCGGTGCCGCTGAACCACGCGCTGTGGGCGCTGGTCAAGCTGGCGGAAAGCCAGCGCCTGCCGGCTGCGGCGGGCTGACCGCAGGGCGCGCCGGGTTCGGCAGCGCACCGACGGACCGGCGCGTTGCGCATACGGTGCAAGCAGCCCGGTCGGCGCTGTAGGCGGTGCCAGGCCGATACCGCACCGAAGACCCATCAACCTGAAAGCCGCCCCATGAAAACCACCCCGCGCCACGCGCTGCTCTGCGCCGCCATCCTGTCCGTCACCGCCCTGTCGGCCTGCCAGAAGACCGAGACGCCGCCGTCGCCGGCCGTGGTCGTCCTGCCCGGTGCGCCGGGCGCCTCGGGCGCCACCGGGGCCACAGGTTCACCGGGCTACACCGGCGCGACGGGCGCCACCGGCGACACCGGTGCCTCCGGTGCCACTGGCGCCACTGGCGCCACGGGCCGCGGCGGCAACACGGTCATCGTGATGCCGGCCGCATCGGGCGCGACGAATTGAACGCCACCACCCACCACCACCACCGGAGTTCGCCATGAGCCTGGGTACGATCCTGATCATCCTGCTGGTGCTGATGCTGTTCGGCGCCTTCCCGACCTGGCCGCACAGCGCCAACTGGGGCTACGCCCCGTTCGGCGGGCTCGGCCTGGTGCTCCTCATCGTCGTCGTGCTGCTGGTGCTGGGGCGGATCTAGACCCCGCCCGGCCATCGCCGGCCGTCTCGCACAGGCCCTGACCGGCGTGCCGGTCAGGGCCTTTTTCTTGCCAGCGACTTCAGGACAGCGGCTGCTTCGGTGGTGGGGGCCAGCGGGCGCGGCTCGCCGGGCTGGCCGATGACCAGGTGGTGGCTGTGGTCGCCGGCTTGCGCCAGCGTCAGCCAGTCCCCGGCGGCGAGCGCGCGGGCGCCTTGCGCCCGCGCGGCTTCGATCTCGGCGTGGGCCGTGGCGGCGCACAAGGTGAGGCGGTGGACGCGGGCGGCGCGGCGCAGCGTGATCTGCACGCAAGGCCAATGGCTGGGCAGGGCGGGGCGCATGCGCAGGCGGCCGCCCTGCACCTGCAGGCCGCAGATGGACCCCACGGCCGCGCGGTACAGACCGCCGGCCGAGCCGGTGTACCAGCTCCAGCCGCCGCGCCCGGTGTAGGGCGGCTGGCTGTAGACGTCGGCAGCCACCGCGTAGGGTTCCAGCCCGTAAGGCTGCTCGGCCGCCGTGCCGGGCGGCGACGGCGCCGGCAGCCGGGCGGCGCGGTGCGCCGGGCTGATGGCGACCCAGGCGCGCCAGGCGGCGTCGGCCTGGCCGAGCTGCGCCCAGGCCATCACCGCCCACACCGCGCCGTGGTTGTATTGACCGCCGTTCTCCCGCACGCCGGGCGGGTAGGCCTGGATGTAGCCGGCCGACGGCTGGGCGTGCTGCAGCGGCGGGTCCAGCAGGCGCAGCAGGCCGTGCGGGGCGTCGGCCAGCAGGCGTCCGGCCGAGGCCATCGCGGTCCGCTGGCGGCCCGCCGGGGCGGCACCAGACAGCACGCTCCAGGCCTGCGCGATCAGGTCGATGCGGCATTCGGCGTTGCTGCTCGAACCCAGCGCGCTGCCGTCGTCGAAGAAGGCGCGCTTGAACCAGGCACCGTCCCAGGCCGGGCCCTGCAGCGCGGCGCGCCAGACCTGCGCGGCAGCCAGCCAGCGGTCGACGCGCGCGTGCTCGCCGCGCTGCGCGGCCAGCGGGGTGAAGTCGGTGACGATGCGGCACAGGAACCAGGCCAGCCAGACCGATTCACCCTGGCCGCCAGGGCCCACGCGGTTCATGCCGTCGTTCCAGTCGCCGCTGCCCATCAGCGGCAGGCCGTGCCGGCCCAGCGCCATGCTGCGGTCCAGCGTGCGGGCACAGTGCTCGTACAGCGTGGCCTGGGGCGGGCCGCCCTCGCTGGCCGCCCGCGGGGCGTTCGGCACGCTGTACAGGTCTTCGGCGCCCTCGGGCACCGGCTCGCCTTCGATGAAGGGCAGCGGTTCGTCCCACACCGCCTCGTCGTCGGTCGCCTCGACGTAATGCAGCGCCGCGTGGGGCAGCCACAGCAGGTCGTCGCTGAAGCGGGTGCGCACACCTGCGCCGCTGTGCGGGTGCCACCAGTGCTGCACGTCGCCTTCGACGAATTGCCGTGCGGCAGCGCGCAGGATCTGCTCGCGCAGCAGCTGTGGCGCGGTGGTGGCCAGTGCCATCGCGTCCTGCAACTGGTCGCGAAAGCCATAGGCGCCGCCGGCCTGGTAGAAGCCGGCGCGGCCCCACAGCCGGCAGGCGGTGGTCTGGTAGAGCAACCAGTGGTTGACCAGCGCGTCGAACAGCGGGTCGGGCGTCTGCACGGTGACGGCGCCGAGCAGGCTGTCGAAGCGGGCGCCGGCCTGGGCCGCGGCGTCGCCGCCCGCCGCGCCGTCGCCGGTCGCGCACCAGCGCGCCAGGTCCAGCGCCGCCTGCCGCGTGGCGCCGTGGCCGATGGCGAAGGTGCAGCCGTCGCTGGCGCCGGCCTCGATCAGCAGCGTCAGGCCCAGCGCCGCGCAGGGGTCGCTGCCGCCGCCGGCGCGCTGGCCGAACTGGTCGGGCAGCACGCAGCGGCCGCGGCTGTCGAAGAGTTCGCGGCGGTCGCAGGTCCAGTCGCGCAGCGGCGCGCAGTCGGCGCCGTCGCGCTGCAGCGTGGCGAAGGCGGTGTGGCCGGCCAGCCCGTCGTGGTCGTCCAGCTGGGTCGCCAGCAGGGTGTCGATGCAGCGCGCGTTCGCGCCCTCGTCGCGCGTCTCGCGGCGGCGCTCGGTGCCGGTCGGGCTGGTGTTCGCCGCCGGCGCGGCCGCCGCGCCAGTCGCCCCGGCCCCTGCGGCGGCCGGCTGCGTGACCATCGCCGTGCGCACCGACAGCCGGTCGCTGAGCACGGCGCCGAGCACCCAGTCGAGCAGACCGACGACCCGCAGCGCCCGGCGCTGGGCGCCGTGGTTGCGCAGCCGCAGGTGGACGCGCTTGACGGCCTGTTCGGCATCGACGCTCCAGCTGCAATGCCACTCGATGTCGCCCTGGCGGTGGCCGATGCGGCTGTGCCCGGGCGCGTGTTCGACGCGGTGCAGGCCTGCCCCACCACCGAAGCCGGCGCCCAGGCTCCAGGTTTCGCGGCTGCGCAGGTCCTGGACCCAGAAGCGCTCGCTGGCGTTGTCGGCCAGCGGGTCGTTGCGCCAAGGGGTCAGCTGGAACAGGCGGCTGTTGCCGGCCCAGGTGCAGCCGGCACCGACCTCGGAGACCATCGCGCCGAAATCGGGGTTGGCCAGCACGTTGACCCACGGCCGCGGCGTTGGCCGGTCGGTGCTGGTGGTGAAGGTGTAGGCGCCGCTGCGGGCGTCGAAGACACCGGCAGCCGCAGCCGTTTCTGCAGCCGTTTCTGCAGCAGGTTTGGCGGCAGCTGGCGGCACCCGCGGCGCTGGCGGCGGACGCGGGTCCAGCGCCACGCTGTCTTCTTCGTCGCGTGCCGCCTGGGCCGCGTCGTGCCAGGCCACCAGATCGGCCACGTGCTGGGTCAGCGGCCGGCCGTCGGCGTTCAGCCGCACCCGGGCCAGCAGGGCCAGGGTGCCGCGCTCGGCCGGCGTGACCTCGCTGTCGTGCAGCAGGAACAGGCCGCCGGCGCAGGCCGGTGCCTCGGCGCCGGCGTCGCTGGCGTGGCGTTCGCGCAGGGCCAGCAGTTCGCGCTGCAAGGGCTGCAGGTAGGACCGCGGCTCGGCGTTGATCAGCACCAGGTCGCAGCCGACGCCGCCCCAGGCCCAGCGCAGCAGGCCTTGCACCAGCGTGCGCACCAGGCGCAGGCCGTGTGGCGCGGCGACGGTGACCACGATCAGCGGCCGGTCGCCCGAGATGCCGAAGCGCCACAGCAGCCGGCGGTCGGTCGCGCTGGCGCTGGCTTCGACACCGGGCGTGCCGGCCGGTACCGACGGCCGCGCGTGCAGCAGCACCAGCAGTGTGGTCAGGGTCTGCACCGCCACCCGTTCGTCGCCGGCCAGGCGCTGCTCGCGCTGCCGCAGGTGGGCCATGGTGGCGCTGAGCTGCGACGAGCGCTCTACGCCCACGGCGAGGCGGTAGCGGTCGACCAGCGCGGCCAGCGTGGCGCGTTCGGTCGCTGCTGCGGTGGCCAGCGTCAGCTGCGCCATCCCTTGCGGTGCCAGCGTCAGGCGCAGCGCCAGCGCGGCCACCGGGTCGAGGCCGGTGGCGATCGATCCCGACGCTGTCGCCGCGCTGTCGAACTGCGCCCGGGGTTGCCAGGCGGCTCGCAGCCGGCCCAGCCACTGGGCGCGGTCGGCGCTGGCGCGGACACTGGCCGGCGCCGTGTCTGCATGCGCCAGGAAGTGCACCGCGTGCAGGCCGGCCTCGCCGTCGCGCCGCGGCTTGCGCGCCAGGTACAGCGCCTGGTCGGCGGCGTCCCAATCGGCCGTGATGAACAGGTTGGCGAAGGCCGGGTGCATTTCGTCGGCGCGGGCCGGCGACAGGCAGGCCTCGAAGGCCGACAGCAACTCCAGCGTGATCGGCCGCGCCGAGGTGTTCCAGAGTTCGACGCGGCGCAGTTCGATGTCGTCTTCCGGGCTGACCCAGACCGTGATGCGGGTGCGCAGGTCGGCCCAACTGGCGTCCAGCGTCACGCGGTCGATGTGGAAGGTGGCCGCGTAGTCGGCGGCGGGATCGGCAGCGGGGTGTTGGGTCAGCGACACCGGCGCCGTCAGCACGCCATCCGACCCGACTCGCCGCAGGTAGACGAAGCTGCCGTGGTCGTCGCGCAGCGCGTCGTCGCGGCTGCGGCTGATGTCGACGTCGCCCAGGCGGCTGCAGCCCGCGCCGTTGGCGCGCAGCGTGACGCCGTAGCGGCCGTTGGCCAGCATCTTCGTGCGCTGCAGTGCGTGCGCGCCAGGCAGCATCTCGCGCGGGGCGAGGGCGGCGCGGTCGAGTCCCTCGTTGCGCAGCGGGCCCGGCGCGGGTTCCCGCAGCCGGGCCACTTCGCGCGGCAGCCGTTCCTGCAGCAGCGTGGCCACCGCCGCCAGACGCCGGTCGGCCATCGCCCAGCGCCGCGGCAGGCCGTGCAGCAGCACGTCGGCCAGCGCCACCAGCGTCATGCCCTGGTGGTGGGCCATGCCGGTGCACACGGGCGTGAAGGCGGGGCCGTCGCCGGCCGCCTGGCGGGCGGTGTCGGCCTGGCGGCTGGCGGTGTAGTCCAGCGCCTCGATGAAGCCAAAGCGGCTGCGTGCCTGCAGGGCATCGAGCCGGCGCAGATTGGCCACCGCGGGCTGCGCAGCCACCAGCGCGGCCAGCGCGCTGGCGTAGGGCGCGACCACCCGCTCGTCGGGCGGCGTGCGGCGCAATGCCAGCCGCGGCACGCCCTGCGGCGCGTACTGGTAAGCCAGCGTCCGGTCGGCGGCCGCATAAGCCGATTCGCTGACCCCCCAGGGCACGTGGTGCAGGCGGCCGTAGTCGCGCTGCTCCTGCACCGCCATCTGGCCGGCGCAGGCCAGCACGCTGCCGGCCGGCTCGTCGAGCACCAAGGTCGGCATCAGGTACTCGAACATCGAGCCCGACCAGGAGCGCAGGCCGACCTCCTGCCGCGTGGCCTGGAAAGGCCGGCCCAGCGCCGCCCAGTGGGTGGCCGGCAGGTCGCCCTTGGCGATGGCCCACAGGCTGGCCAGCCGCGATTCGCTGGCGAGCAGATCGTAGTGGCCGGCGTCCAGGTGCTGTTCGGCGACCCGCCAGCCGATGTGCAGCAGGCGCCGCCGTGCGTCATACAGGAAGGTGAAGTCGGCGGCCTCGGCGTGGTGCCGGCAGCGCAGGGCCAGTGCACCCAGCCGGGCCTGCAGCGGCGCGTCGTCGACCGTCGCCGCGGCGGCTTCGCCGCAGGCCGTGGCCACGGCCAGCAGGTGGCCGCAGAGGTTGCCGCTGTCGACCGCCGACACATAGGCCGGCGGCAGCGTCTGCAGCGTTCGGGTGTCGATCCAGTTCATGAAGTGGCCGCGCTCGCGTTGCAGGCGGTCCAGCGTGTCCAGCGTGGCCTGCAGGCGGTCGGCCATCTCGCTGCCCGTGACCCAGCCGAAGGCCCGCGCGCAGGCCAGCGACAGCAGGTACAGGCCGATATTGGTCGGCGAGGTGCGTTCGGCGATCAGCAGGCGCGGCACGGTCTGCACGTTGTCGGGCGGCAGGTGGTTGCTGTCGGCGTTGACGTACTGCGCGAACCAGGACCAGGTGTCGTGCGCGACGCCGCGCAGGTAGTCGGCGTCCGCGGCCGGCAGCGGCGGCGGCGCGCTGGCAGGCCGGCTGGCCAGCGCGATCCACCACGGTGTGCCCATCCACAGGGCGCACAGCAGCAGCGCCAGCCCTGGCGTGGGCGTGCCCAGCGCCAGCAGGGCGGCCGCCAGCGCGCCGGCGGCCAGCGTCACACCGGCGTGGGCCCGCAGCAGGGCCAGCGGGCCCTGCAGGGCGGCGGCTTCGGCGGCCGCCGCGGTGGTCCACTGCAGCAGGCGGCGCCGGCTGACCCGGCTGCGCCACAGCGCGCGCGCCACGGCGTCGGCCAGCAGCAGCGCCTGGCGCAGCCACAGCGCGATGTGCCACAGCAGCCCGAGCAGCGCGCGGCCCAGTTCGGCCAGTGCCTGGCGCGCGAAGTGGCGCAGCGCCAGGTCGTCGCGGCTGGGCGCCAGCCCGGTGACGGCGCCGACCAGCGGCCCGGCACCGAAGGCTGCAGCGGCCAGCGCCAGCGCTGCCCACGGCGAGACCGGGCCGCCGGCCAGGCCGACGAGCAGCAGCGCCAGCGCGGCCGGTGCGACCAGCGAGCGGCGCAGGTTGTCCAGCAGCTTCCAGCGCGCGATGGCGCCCAGGCCGTAGTGCCGGGCCTGCGCCAGCAGCGGCAGCAGTTGCCAATCGCCCCGCGTCCAGCGGTGGCTGCGCGCAGCGGCCACGTCGGCGTGCTGCGGCGCAGGCTCGATCACCGCGACGTCGCTGACGCTGCCGCAGCGCGCGATGCAGCCTTCCAGCAGGTCGTGGCTGAGTACCTGGTTTTGCGGCAGCCTGCCGCCCAGCACAGCCTGCAGGGCGGCCACATGCAGCAGACCCTTGCCGGTGAAGCTGCCCTCGTCGAACAGGTCCTGGTAGACCTCGGAGGCCACGGCGTTGTAGGGGTCGCTGCCGCTGGTTCCGGCGAACAGGCGGTGGAAGACGGTGGCACTTTGCGGACTCTGCAGGCGGCCTTGCGCGTCGGTGGGCCAGGCGGCGACGATGCGCGGCTGCAGGATGCCGTGACCGCCGACGACGCGGCGCTGCGCCCCGTCGATGCGCGGCTGGTTCAAGGGGTGTGCGGCGATGGCCACCAGCTCGCGCAGAGCGCCCGGGGGCAGCACGGTGTCGCTGTCCAGCGTGACGATGTAGGGCGTAGCCGGCGCCGGCCTCGAACGTGCGCCGAGGTCGACGAAAGCGCTGGGCTGCAGCGGCGACGCCGCCGGACTGGCCAGCAGCGCCACCAGCTGTTCCAGCTTGCCGCGCTTGCGTTCCCAGCCTATCCAGCGCTGTTCGCTGTCGCACCACTGGCGTTCGCGGTGCAGCAGCAGGAAGCGCCGCGCGGCCGCCGGGCGCGGGTTGCCGTCTGCGCCGTCCTGCGGCGGGCCGTGGCGGGCTTCGAGCGCGTCGATGGCGTCCACGGCGGCGGCCAGCAGCGCGCGGTCGCTGGCGCTGTGTTCGTTGTCGGCATCGGCGTGGTCGGTCAGCAAGGCGAACTGGGCATGGCTTTCGCGGTTCGCCAGGTGGTGGCCTTCCAGCCGCTGCGCCAGCCCGGCCACCGTGGCGGCGTCGCTGAGCAGCGCCGGCAGCACCACCAGCACGCGGTGTTCGGCCGGGATGCCGTCGGCCAGTGCCAGCCGAGGCAGGCAGTGTGGCGGCACCGATTCGCTGATCAGCCGGTTCAGCGCGGCGATCACGGTCTCGCTGGCCGGCCACAGCGCGAGCAGGGCCACCAGCGACCACCACCCGGGCCCGGCGTGCGTCGGCATCGCCTGGTGCAGGAAGGCGCCGACCAGCACCGCAGTCCCCAGCCCCAGCGTGCCCAGCAGCAGCGGCAGCGCTGCGCGGGCGCGCCAGCGGGGGTCGACGCCGGGCCACAGGCCCAGGGCCCCGCGCAGCTTGCGCAGGCCTTCACCTTGCAACCAATAGCCCAGCGCCTCGCTCGGCGGATGCTCGCCCAGGCTGTCGGCGGCCAGTGGCACTTGCGCCAGCCCCAGCAGGGTGCCGGCGACGGCGTCTTCGCTGCGCCGACTGCGCCGCGCCAGGCGTTCGATGGCGTGCAGCGTGGTGTCCTGCGTGTCGTCGCGTTCGGCGGCGAAAGCCGGCCAGGCCAGCAGCGCGCGCATCAGGCCGCTGGCCTGGGCGATCAGGCCGCGCCAGTCGGCGCTGCCCAGCAATTGCAGCGACCGGATGGCGTTGCCCACGCTGAGGTTGTCGGCGGCCTGCACGGCCTGCTGCTCGGCCTGCGCGGCGGCGGGCTCCGGCAGCGCGTCGGCCAGCGCGCGGCGGATCGCCGCGCGGCGGATGGCGCCCTGCGCGCTGCCGGCATCGGCGCTGGCGTGCAGGTGCTGCACCACCTGCAGCGCGAAGGAACGCAGCACGCCGCGGGCCTGCAACTGCGCGAAGAGCGCGTCGGACCGCAACTGTGGCCGGGTTTCGGCGGCGGGGTCGTCCAGGCCTTCGCACAGCGTGTGCGCGATTTCGCGGGCGGCTTCCTCGGCCGCAACGCGTTCGGCCAGGCGGCGCAGATTTTCCACCAGCACCACGCGCAAGGTGGTCGGCAGCGCCCACAACTCGCCCTGCGTCAGCGCCTGCTCGGCCTGGTAGGCGCGCAGGAAGTCGATCAGCAGCGCCGGCTCGAAGGCACTGTCGGCGTGCGCGACATAGGCCCAGGCGATCGCGTAGATGCGCGGCAGGTCAGCCCAGGCGCCGCCGCTGAGCACCGGCAGGCCGCGGAAGTAGCGCCGCGGCAGGCCGTCGTGGACCTCGCGCGTCTGCGCCACCACCAGGTGGATGTTGTCGAGCAGCCAGACGCCGGCCGGGCTGACATGGCGGCCGTTGCGCTCCTGCTGCGCGATGGCACGGTGCGCTTCGTGCAGCACGGCAATGTTCTCGCGCAGGCGCGGGAAGAAGGGCGTTGCGTGACCACCGCGGACCGGGTCACCGTGCTGCAGCGCCAGCGCGTGGCCGATCAAGCTGAAGCCGGCGGCGCCGAGCAGTTCGTCGCGTATCGGCGGCTGCAACCGGCCACGCGCCGGCGCCAGCAGCGAGCGCTGCAAGTCGCGGTCCTGCCGCGATCGGGCTTGGGCGCTGCTGCCTCCCCATCCAGTTCCACGCATCAGCCGTCAGCCCGCTTTCAGGCGCTCAGCCAGTACGCCAGCCCGACCCCGGCGCCGAGTACCGCCAGCATCGAAAAGAAGCGTGGCGACAGAAAGGTGTCGATCGATTCCGCCACCGTCTGCAGCAGGTGCCAGGGCTTGCGGGCGGCGCTGCAGTGGGCGCGGTGGCGGTGCAGTTCGGTGGGGTCGCCGCACAGGGCCAGTGGCCGCAGCCGGGCGGCTGCGGCTGCCACGCCCCGCGCTGCAGCCGGGCTGGAAAGGAGCCGGTCGGGCATGGCCGGTCTCAATGCTTGCCGCGGCCCAGCAGGCTGCCCAGCAGGACCAGCGTGGCGCCGGCGGCAGCGGCGAACAGCACCGCCTTGACCGGCTCGTGCTGAATGTAGCCCAGCGTGGCATCGCGGGCTTGTCCGGCCTGCCGGCGCCACTGCGTCGAGCGTTCCTGCAGCAGGTCGCTGCTGCGCTGCGCCAGGTGCTGCGCTTCGCGGGCCAGGCCATCCATCGCCTGCCCGGCCGCGTGGCTGCTGCTGTTGATCATCGAAGCGGCGCCGTCACTGAGGGCGTGGCCGATTTTCATGTCCGTGTTGCTCATGGTGATTTCGCTTTCGGGGGGTTGGAAGAAGGGTCTGGAACGACGACAGGGCGCCCTGGGTGCCGGTCAGCTGCGGCGCAGCAGACCGATGGCGCCACTGAGCACGGCCAGCACCACGAAGACGCCGAACAGCACCTTGGCGATGCCCACGGCACCGCTGGCCAGGCCGCCGAAACCCAACAGGGCCGCGATGAGCGCGATCACGAGGAAAAGGGTGGCGTAGTGCAGCACGGTGGACTCCTCTGGTTGGGCATGACGATGCTCGTCGACCTGGCACCGAGGGTCTGTGCGGCAGCGAACGCCGGGCAGCGTCAGGCCCCCGGCCCGGGATGACGGGTCAACGTGTGCTGACCCACAGACGCGCGGTGCGACGCC
Organism: Betaproteobacteria bacterium; assembly: GCA_947453725.1. Lineage (GTDB taxonomy): Bacteria > Pseudomonadota > Gammaproteobacteria > Burkholderiales > Burkholderiaceae_C > Rubrivivax. Next base: position 374,271 of record CANGHH010000001.1, read on the forward strand.
CGACAGACTCGGTCACCCAGGGCGTGCGGCGAAGCCCGCCCGGTCGGCCCCGCCGGGGCGGGCCTGATTTCAACCAGGAAGACACCATGAACCTCACCCATTCCACCCTCAGCCGCCGCCTCGCCCTGCTCGGCCTCGTCGCGGGCGCATCGGTACTCGGCGCCTGCGCGTCCACCCGGACCCAGGAAGGCGCTGGCGAGTACGTCGATGACGCCGTCATCACCACCAAGGTCAAGGCCCTGGTCCTCAACGAGCCGCTGCTGAAATCGATGGAGATCAGCGTCGAGACCTTCAAGGGCCGCGTGCAACTCAGCGGCTTCGTCAGCAGCCGCCTGGCGATGGACAAGGCCGTCGAACTGGCGCGCAGCGTGAAGGGCGTCAGCTCGGTGGCCAACGACATGCGCATGAAGTGATGCCGGCCGCACCGGGCTGCGGCCCGGTCGGATTGCCCAGCGGCGACTGCACCCGGTGCAGTCGCCGCTGCGCTTTGTCCGTGCAGGCGGTTCAGCCGCGGCGCACCGTTTCGCTGCCCCGCGCCTGGCCGGCGGTGCCGAAGGCGTGGTCCCACAGCGCGCTGCTGACACCGTAGTGGCCGGCCGGCAGCCCCGGCTCGGCCGTCGCGCCGCGGCTGCTGGCGCGATGTGCCTGGTGATGCAGGGCATGCCAGCGCCGCCGCCGCGCCAGCCAGCCGCCGCGCCGGCTGAGGCCGGGTACCGCGTGGTGGGTGGCGTGGTGTGTCAGGCCGTAAGCCAGGTAGCCGGTCAGCAGGCCGAAGGTCATTGCGCAGGCGGGCCAGGCGCCGAGCAGCCAGCCCGCTGGCGCGGCGACCAGCGTGGCGAAGAGGCTGACGCTGATCAGCGTCGGTGAACCGATCAGTGCGGTCGGCCGGCGGTGGTGTTCGTCGTGCCAGCGGTTGAACGGCGGCACGCCGTGCAGCACGAAGCGGTGCAGCAGGTATTCCGCGGGGCTCCAGGCCAGCAGGCCGGTCAAGGCCCAGGCGGCCAGTGCCGCGCCGCTGCCGGCCGGACTGGCCAGCAGCAGTGCACTGGCCATGGCCAGCGAGATCAGTCCGTAGAGCGCGAAGTCGACGCGGTAGGCGGTGCGGCTGTGTTCCAGCGTGAACAGGGGCATGTGACCTCGCCAAAGAAGTCGCCGCGCTGGGCGCGGCGAGGGTTAGCAGCCGCTGCAGAGCGCAGCGGTGATGTGACCGCCGTCGGTCAGCGCGTGCCGGTCACGCCGACGTCAACGCGACGGTCGGGCTGCAGGCAGGTCCGCAACTCGGCCTTCGGCAGCGTGGCCTTGCAGTCACCGGCTTGCGTCGGCTGGGTCTCGCCGACGCCAGTGGCCGTGATCTTGGCGCCGTCCAGGCCACCCGCGCTCACCAGATAGGTCTTGACCGCTTCAGCGCGCTGCAGCGACAGCGTCTGGTTGTAGGCCTCGGTGCCGACGCGGTCGGCATGGCCTTCGACGACGATCAGGTCGAACTGCGTGCCGGCCACGTCACGCGCAAAGGTATCCAGGGCCGTCTTGCCTTCGGGGCGGATCGTCGACTGGTCGAAGCCGAACAGCGATTCGGCCGAGAAGCTGACTCGCCGCGGCGCGGGCAGCGGCGCGGGCAGCGGCGCCAGCGGCGCGGCGGCCACGACCGGCGCCATCGGCGCGGCTTCGGCGACCGGCACCGGCTTGCTGGCCGGTGCCGCCGGCGCGGCATAGGCCACGGGCTCGTAGACCGCCGTCTTCATCGCCGGGTGGGTCGCGGCGCCGGCGCCGAAGGGCACCACGATGCTCAGTGAAAATACCTGCACCCGGTCGTTGCCGCCGATGCCGTCGCGGGTTCGGTACTGCTCGGCCTCACCGCGCATCAGGAAGTTCGGGCCGAAGGCGTACTGCAACCCGGCGCCGACCTTGTAGTTGAACTGGCGCGCACTGGGCGAGGGGTCCGACACGAAGGTCGCGCCGCTGCCGCTGAAGACATTTCGCGTCTTGGCGAACTGCCCGCCGATGCGGCCCAGCAGCGACCAGTTTTCGCTGATCGGCAACGCACCCACCACGTCGAGCCCGCCGCCCTGGATCTTCGTCTGGCCGTCCAGCGTGCCCGCCGGGCTGGTGGTGGCGTGGTAGTTGAACCGCCCGAGGTCGAAGAAGCTGGCTTCCAGGCCGACGTTGCGGTTGAACTGGTAACCCAGGAACACGCGGTAGGCGTTGTCGGTGTCGTCGCGGTTCAGGCCGATGACCGTCAGCGGCGGTACCGAGCCCCTGATCTGGGAGGCCGCCATGCCGCTCGCATCGGACTTGCCATGCGACTGGCCGACGGCGATGCCGCCGTAGGTGTAGCTGCTGTCCTGCGCCAGCGCGCCGGTGGCCAGCAGGGTGCCGATGCTGGTCAGGGCCAGCAGGCGCAAGGTGTGATTCTGGGTCGTCATGGTGAGCCTTCGAAGTGATGAACAAGCCCCGCTGGCGGCCTGTTGGCACCGTGTTGCGCCGAGCGGGCCTTGCAGGTGCGGCCGAATTGCTTTCGGATGAATGGGTTTTAGCGGCGCGTCCCGGGTGGGTCTGTGCGTTGGCTGACGCAGGGCTGGCCCTTGCGCAACGGCCTCCGTGCGACAGCACACAGAGCCGATGGCGCTGCGGCGCCACAGTGCGTGCGGCCAGGCTCGCCGACGGTTCCGACGCCCGCGCCGTGCGCCAATGCCGCATCCCCCGGAGGCCTTCTGAACAGCCATGACAACCAACTGATCGCCGGCTTGCCCCGTGCCGATCGCAAGCACCTGCTGGCGTGCTGCGAACCTGTGCACCTGGTGCTGGCCCAGGTCCTGGCTGAACCCGGGCAGGCCACCCGCCATGTCTACTTTCCCACCGAGGGTTTCGTCTCGCTGATCGCGCAGCTCGACCGGCAGCACGGGCTGGAAGTCGGCATGGCCGGCGATGAAGGCATGCTGGGCGTGCACCTGGCCCTGGGTGTCGTGCAGGAACCGCTGAAGGTGCTGGTGCAAGGCGCGGGTCTGGCCTGGCGCATGACGGCACCGGCCTTTCGCGCGGAGTGGACGCGCAGCGACGCGCTGCGGCGGCGCCTGCACCGCTACGTCAGCGTGTTGCTGGCGCAGCGGGCCAGTGCGGCAGCCTGCCTGCGCTTCCACGAAATCAGCCCGCGCCTGGCGCGCTGGCTGCTGATGAGCCAGGACCGCGCGCATGCCGACCAGTTCCCGCTGACCCAGGAATTCCTGGCCGCCATGCTGGGCGTGCGCCGCGTCGGCATCACCGGTGCGGCCGGCGCCTTGCAGCGCCGTGGCCTGATCCGCTACCACCGCGGTGCCTTGACCGTGGTCGATCGCCCCGGTCTGCTGGCCGCTGCGTGCAGCTGTTACGCCGCCGACACGCGGGTCTACCAGCAGACGCTGGCCGCGCGGCGCTGAGCGGCGCTGAGGGCCGCGGGCGGCGGATCGGATCCGGGCGGCCGCGCGCCTACTGCCGCGGTTCGCCGTCGCGGTTCACGCTGATCGTGGCGCCGGGTGCGCTGGCCATCTGCACCCGGTGTTGCTGGCCGCGGAAGGTGTAGCTGACGTCCCAGTAGGCCGGCGTCGTGTTCGGCGTGGTGGTGCAGCGGCGCACCTCGCGCGTGTCGTCGTCGTTGCCACTGCGGGCGCCGATGACCCCGCCGGCCACCGCACCACCGACCGTCGCCAGGTCCTTGCCGGTGCCGCCGCCAATCTGGTGGCCGATGACGCCGCCGAGCACCGCGCCGAGCAGGGCGCGGCCGGCGTTGGGCTCGTCGCGGCCGCGCACCTGCTCACGCTCGACCCAGCAACGCTCATTGGCGGCGCCCATCACGGCACGCACCGCCGTCACCGGGGCCTCGAAGACCGCTTCCTGGGGCCGCCGGCGCCACGCGTAGTCGGGCTCGCGCATCGGCGTCGGCGCGTCGGGCGCGCTGGTCCTGCGCAGGCTCGTCGGGCGCACCGATGACAGCTGGTCGTTCAGCCCCATCGCGCCCAGCGACGAATAGCTACCCGTCCGCAGCACCACGCATTCACCGCCGAAGTTCGAGTTTTCGCAGACTTCCCAACGGCCGCTCTCCACCACCACCGACGAAGCCCGGTCGTTGAAACCCACGCTGTTGAAGTCGCGCACGGGCTTGTTGGTGGTGAAGGCGCGACCGCGGAAGCCCTCGTCTTGGTAGAAGGTGATCTGGGCCCCGGCGCTGCAGGTCAGCAGGCTGGCAGCCAGGGCGAGGGCAGTCTTGCGCAGGGTGTTCATGTGGGTCCTTGGCGAGGGTGACATGGCCGCCGGCCTGTGCGGATGGCGGCCATGCGGGCTGCCAGCCTGGCAGCGGGGGACGGCCTTGTCTGTGCGCCGGCGAACGCCGCGTGGTGCCGTTCGCCGGCGTTCGCCAGCGAACGGACGCGGTGTCGCCCACGCCACACCATGGCTGGCCTCTCGCTACCCAAACGGCCCATCGGGCCACGGAAGAAAACACCATGTCTGCAGCCTCGAACGGCCCGTCCACCAGCGCATCCAGCCGTGAACTCACCCACCGTCGCAGCGCGCCGCTGGCCACCCCCACCGACCTGGCCGCCAGGGCCACGCAGGATATTTCGGCGGTGCTGAATGCCGTGCTCGCCGATGTCTTCGCGCTGTACCTGAAGACCAAGAACTTCCACTGGCACATGAGCGGCCCGCACTTCCGCGATTACCACCTGATGCTTGATGAGCAGGCCACCGAATTGTTCGCGATGACCGACCCGCTGGCCGAGCGCTGTCGCAAGCTGGGCGGGCCGACGCTACGCTCCATCGGCCACATCGCGCGCACCCAGCGCGTGTTGGACAACGATGCCGAATACGTCGAACCCGCCGACATGCTGGCGGAACTGCGCGACGACAACCACGGCATGGCCGCGCAACTGCGCACCGCGCACGACCTGTGCAACGAACACCGCGACATCGCCAGTGCCGCGATGCTGGAAGTCTGGATCGACGAGACCGAACGCCGCACCTGGTTCCTCTTCGAATCCACCCGCAACGGCGGTGGCGCTGGCCGCACCACGCTGGCCACCTGAACGGCCAGTCCGAACCCATTCCCCATTCATCGAAGGAATCCACCATGTTGAACAGCATCAGCCACCTCAGTGGCGCCAAGGTCACCGCCCGCGACGGCGACATCGGCCACGTCAAGGAAGCCTTCTTCGACGACCGAAGCTGGGCCATCCGCTACCTGGTCGTCGACGCCGGCTCCTGGATAACCGGCCGCGAGGTCCTGATCTCGCCCTATGCGGTGAAGCAGCCGCTGGGCGGCGACAAGCACATTCACCTGGCGCTGACGCAGGCCCAGGTGCGCAACAGCCCCGACGTCGACACCCACCAACCGGTGACGCGACAGCACGAACGCGACTACCTGCGCTACTACGGCTACCCCGAGTACTGGGACGGTGGCGGCCTGTGGGCGATGGGCGCCGTGCCCTATCCGCTGCCGCTGGCCAGCAGCGCCGAGATCGAGGCCAACCGGGCGATGCACGAGCGTGATTTCCGCGCCGCTGACGTCCACCTGCGCAGCAGCGCCAGCGTCATGGGCTATGACATCCAGGCCAGCGACGACAGCATCGGCGAGGTCCACGACTACATCTTTGACGACGCGAGCTGGGCCATCCGCTACCTGGTCGTCGACACCCGCAAGTGGTGGCCAGGCGGCGCCAAGGTGCTGGTCGGCATGAACTGGGTCGACCGCATCGACTGGGCCACGAAGAAGGTGCACGTGCGCATGACGCGCGCACAGGTCAAGTCCAGCCCGGTCTTCGAAGACGTGGGATCCATCCACCGCGAATACGAAATGCGCCTCCACGACAACGTCAGGCGGCCCGGCTACTGGGTCTGACCCAGCCCGCCTCAACCCCACAGGAAAGACCATGAAAACGATCCTTGTCGCCGCTGCAATCGCCAGCACTTTCGGCCTGCTGTCGATCAGCAGCGCGGCCCGTGCACAGGTGGCCGGTGCCACGACCACGGTCGGCGCGACGGTCGTCGAGACCACGCACATCGCCTTGGGCTGGAGCGTGAAGAAGAGCATCCTCGGCAAGACCGTGACCAATGAAAGCGGCGCCAAGGTCGGCAAGGTCGAAGACCTGATCGTGTCGCCCGACAAGAACGTCAGCTACCTCATCATCGGCGCAGGCGGCTTCGTCGGCATCGGCCGGCATGACGTGGCGGTGCCGGTGTCTCAGGTTCAGAACCTGAATGGTCAGCTGGTGATGGCTGGCGCCACCAGGGCCAGCGTCACGGCCATGCCGCGCTTCGAGTACACCGACGACAAGGCCGACCGCGCCGCCTTCCTGCTACAGGCCGGCCGGGAAATCAGCCAGGGCAAGACCGATCTGGATGCGCTGGACCGCCGGGCTGCTGCGGCCGGCGCCGAAGCGAAGGCCGCACTGGCCGTGCAGATGAGCGGCCTGAAGGCGGACCTGAGTGCCGCTGAAGCCCAGTTGTCCGGGATGAAGCGCGCAGCGGCCAGCCGTTGGAAGGAGTTCGAAGCCGGCGTGCGGGCCGCCAACGCGCGCCTGCGGCAGGCCATCGACAAGGCCCTCGCCTGAGCAGTGAGGCCCCAGGCCACCGCGTCGCGGTGGCCTGGCAGCTTGCCTATTTTTTGCTCTTGCGCGGCGGCAGGTCGACCCACACCGACCGCTCTTCGTCCCATTCGTGGGTGCGCATGAACTCCTTGGTGTCCATCTTGACTTGCGAACGCCCGGCCGGCGAACCGGTCTCGGTGTTCAACGGCACGCCAGCCGGTTGCGTGGCTTTCTGTGCGTAGACCGATGGCGCCATGGTGGCCGCCAGCGTGGCGGCGAGCGTCAGGGCGGCCAGGCTGGCTGCGGCGTTGAATCTCAGTTGCATCGCGTTTTCCTCGTGCTTGTGGGTCCGGAAAGTCCGGCGGGCGGCGTCCCCGCACGCGACTGCCTGCGGATGTCGGCCAACCTGCATCGACCTTGGGTCGGGCGCGGCAGGAGGTCTGTGCGGCGGCGTACGGCGCCCAGCCGGACTGGTCCTGTGGTGCGTCTGGTGAACTTGTGCGGCGGCGCACAGACACCGCGCGGCCTACCGAACACCCTGCAGATCCGAACCATCAACCGATGACCAGAGGCTCGCCATGCGACTGCGCTTCCCCCTGCCGCTGCCCTTGATCCTGTCCGGCCTGCTGCTAGTGGCGCTGCCCGCCAGCGCGCAGATCAGCCTGGGTCTGAACCTGCCGGGTTTGCAGATCGGTATCAACGTGCCGGTCTACCCGCGTCTGATCCGTGTGCCGGGCTATCCCGTTTACTACGACCCGCAGGCCGACAGCAACTACTTCTTCTACGACGGCCTGTACTGGGTTTTTCGTGACGACACCTGGTACCAGAGCAGTTGGTACAACGGCCCGTGGCAATCCGTGCACCCGGACAGCGTGCCACTCTTCGTGCTGCGCGTGCCGGTGCGCTACTACCGCCAGCCGCCGCCCTTCTTCCGCGGCTGGCGCGCCGATGCCGCACCGCGCTGGGGCGAGCATTTCGGGCCAGGCTGGCAGCAGGGTCACGGCAACTGGGAGCGCTGGGACCGCAGCCGCACACCGGCTGCCGCGCCCCTGCCGACCTACCAGCGCAACTTCCGCGGCGAGCAGTACCCGCAGGCCCCCGACCACCAGCAGGCCCTGCGCGACCAGCATTACCGCTACCCGGGTCGCGACAACGCGACGCCGCCGCAGTCCGCCCAGCCGCCGGCTGGGCAAGCCCGGCCGCAGCCGCCCGCTCACCCGGCGGTGCCGGAGCACCGGCCGCCGGTCGCTGGGCCGTCAAACAACCAGGGTCAGGGTCGCGGACAGGAACGTGGACCCGATCGCGCCGGCCCGCCCGGCCGCGGCGACAAACCCGAGAAGGAACAGCGGGAACCCCGCTGACGGCCTGCTGGTTGGCATCGAGCCTGAGGCGGCGCGCAGCGCTGCCCAGGCGCCCAGGGACCATGGCCCGACCCTGGACAGGACGTGCCGCCTCTGTTCGTTGACGTACAGACTGGCGCTGCCGCCACCCCGACCATCGCGTCTCGCGGCGCCTGATGCCGTCCACCCTGCGACCCCTCACCCGGTCAACTTCTGCCCCCTGCATGCCCGAACCCGGCTCTATCCGTCCCCAGTGGATGCAAACCCATCCGGGCCGCCGCACGAAAGCGTGCCGCCAGAGCGAATTGCTGAAGACCGGGGCCTTGCAGATGGCCATCCTGAACAGCGCCAACTTTTCCAGCATCGCCACCGACGAGCAGGGCGTGATCCAGATCTTCAACGTCGGCGCCCAGCGCATGCTGGGCTACGACCCTGAAGACGTGCTGCATCGCATCACGCCGGCCGAGTTCTCGGACCCGCGGGAAATCATCGATCGCGCGCGCACGCTCAGTGTCGAATTCGACACGCCCATCGCGCCGGGCTTTGAAGCCCTGGTGTTCAAGGCCTCGCGCGGCATCGAAGACGTCTACGAGCTGAGCTGTCAGCGGCGCGACGGCACGTGGCTACCGGTCCTGTTTTCGGTGACGGCTTTGCTTGACGGGCAGGAAAGGATCATCGGCTACCTGCTGATCGGCACCGACAACACCGCGCGCCGGCAAGTCGAGGCAGAAAAGCAACGCCTGGCCATGGTTCTGCAATGCGCCCATTGCGACCTGCAAGGTGCCAAGGCCGAGGCCGACCGTGCCAACCTGGCGAAGTCGGATTTTCTGTCGAACATGAGCCATGAGTTGCGGTCGCCGCTGAACGCCATCCTGGGTTTCGCGCAACTGTTGAACAGTGGCACGGAGTCGCCGCCCCCCGGTCAGCAGGACTGCGTCGACCAGATCATGCGGGCCGGCTGGTACCTGCTGGATCTGATCAACGAGATCCTGGATCTGGCGCTGGTCGAATCGGGCAAGCTGTCGCTATCCACCGAGCCGATCGCCCTGGCCGAGGTGCTCGCCGATTGCCAGGCGATGATCGAGCCGCAGGCCGACAAGCAAGGCATCCACCTGACCTTCCCCATTCCGCAGCAGCCGCTGTATGTGATGGCCGACCGGACGCGGGCCAAGCAGATCTTCATCAACCTGCTGTCCAACGCCATCAAGTACAACCGTCCCGGTGGATCGGTCGAGGTCAGGTGCCGCCTGCACACCGCCAACCGGGTGCGTGTTTCGGTGCGCGACACCGGGCTGGGCCTCGATGCAGGCAAGCTGGCGCACTTGTTCCAGCCCTTCAACCGCCTGGGGCAGGAGGGCAGCGCCGAAGAAGGCACCGGCATCGGCCTGGTCGTCAGCAAACGCCTGGTGGAATTGATGGACGGGGCCATCGGCGCGCAAAGCACGGTCGGTGTGGGCAGCAAGTTCTGGGTCGACCTGCCGGTCTGCCCGAACCCCGAAGCCGCGGTGGGGGTCGCCCTGCCGGTCGTCACCATCCCGGCGGAGCGGGCCAGCGACACCCCGCAGTCCACCGTGCTGTGTGTGGAGGACAACCCGACCAACCTGCTGCTGATCGAGCGCTGGCTGGCTCGGCGCCCGGACATCCGGATGATCAGCGCCTGCGACGGGCTCGGCGGCGTGGCGCTGGCGCGCAGCGCGCTGCCCGACCTGGTGCTGATGGACATCAACCTGCCTGGCATCAGCGGACTCGCGGCACTGCGGATGCTGCGCGGCGACGCCCGCACCGCGCACATCCCAGTGCTGGCGCTGAGCGCCAATGCCATGCCCTACGACATCGAAAAGGGCCTGGCTGCAGGCTTTTTCCGCTACCTGACCAAGCCGATCCGGCTGGATGAATTCATGCACGCGCTGGACGCAGCGCTGGACCGCAGCAGCAAGTCCTTGCTGCTTGCTGAAGGGGCACTCTGATGGCCATTACCGAAGACATCCTCGACGCCAAGATCCTGATCGTCGACGACCAGCCGGCCAATGTGCAGTTGCTGACCCGCCTGCTGGCCGAAGCCGGCTACACCAGCGTCAGCTCGACCATGAACCCTGCCGAGGTCGTTGAGCTGCATGCCCGCGATGACCACGATCTCATCCTGCTCGACCTGCAGATGCCCGGCAAGGACGGCTTCGAGGTCATGCAGGACCTGCATGACCTGAAGGCCGACGGCGTGGCTGCCGGCTACCTGCCGGTCGTCGTGCTGACGGCGCAGCCCGGCCACAAGCTGCGCGCCTTGCAGTCCGGTGCCAAGGATTTCATCAGCAAGCCCTTTGATTTGCTGGAGGTGAAGACGCGCATCCACAACATGCTGGAAGTGCGTCTGCTCTACCGGCGGCTGGCGGCCCACGCTGCCGAGTTGGAAGCCGCGGTGCTGCAACGCACCGCCGAGTTGCGCGAGAGCGAAGCCCGCTACCGCAGCCTGACCGAGCTGGCGTCGGACTGGTACTGGGAGCAGGACAGCGAAGGCGCCTTCGTGCGCACCTCGGGGCCGGTTTTCGAGATGCTGGGCATCCACGAGCCGCTGCCCTCCGCTGCCGAGGTCTCGGACGCGGCGGCCGTGGCGCAGGGCTGGGACCTGGCCGAGCGGCGCGACTTGCAGGCCAGGATCGCCGCTCACCAGCCCTTCCTGGACTACGCCTTCCACCGCTGCCTGCCCGACGGCACGCGCCGGCAGTTCCGCGTCAGCGGCCAGCCCATGTTCGATACCGCTTGCCGTTTCATGGGCTACCGCGGCGTCGGCGTGGACGTGACGGCCGGCCACTAGGACACTGTCGTGTTGGCGCCCACCCTGTCCGACAGCCCCCGGCAAAACGAGTTGCTGGCCAGCCTGAGCGGGTCCGACTTCGACCGCGTGGCTGCGGCGCTCGAGCCTGTGCCGATGCGCCTGGGCGAGATGCTCTATGAACCAGGCTTCCAGTTGCGCCACGCCTACTTCCCGGGCACGGCGGTGGTGGCGCTGCACTACGTCACCGAAAGCGGGGCCTCGGCGCAGACCATCGGCGTGGGCCGCGAAGGGGTGGTCGGCATGCCACTGTTCATGGGCGGCGGTACCACCAGCAGTTCGGCCGTGGTGCATACCGCCGGCCACGGGTGGCGGCTCGACCGCCACCGCTTGCTGCAGGAATTCGACCGCGGCGACACGCTGCAGGCCGTGCTGCTGCGCTACACGCAGGCGATGATGACGCAGATCATCCAGACGGCGGCCTGCTACCGCCACCACAGCGTGGAACAGCAAGTCAGCAGCTGGCTGATGGCCACGCAGGACCGCCTGAGCGGCGGTGAACTGGTGATGACCCAGGAACTGCTGGGCAGCTTGCTGGGCGTGCGACGCGAAAGCATCACCCAGGCGGCCTGCTGGCTGCAGACGCAGGGCTACATCCGCTACCGGCGCGGCCACATCACGGTCACCGATGCCGACGGATTGCGGGCCAGTGCCTGCGAGTGCTACGGTGTGGTCAAGGCCGCATTGCAGCGTCTGGCCCCCCGCGACGGGCGCCGCGGCGGAAGCTAGTCCTTGTGGGCCAGCGCACAGAGCGGCTGGGTGCGGGGGCGTACAGTTGTCCCTGGCGTGCGTTGGTGCGTCCTCATGCGGGCATGCCTTGACTTCCACGTCCACGGCGGACAGGATCTTGGTGCCCCTGCAGAAACCGGAGCACACCTGACTGCCGACCCCGACCCCAAGGCCAACCACCTGCTGGCCGCACTGCCGGCTGCCGAATGGGCGCGCTGGGCCCCCCAACTCGAAGCCGTGGAACTGCCGCTGGGCCGCGTGTTGCACGAATCGGGCGTGGTGATGACCCACGTCTACTTCCCCACCACGGCGCTCGTTTCGCTGCTGTATGTGCTGGAAGACGGGGCTTCGGCCGAGATTGCCGTCGTCGGCCGTGAGGGGCTGGTCGGCGTGTCGCTGTTCATGGGCGGTGAATCCACGCCCAGCCGCGCTGTGGTGCAGAGCGCGGGTTACGGCTTTCGCCTGCGGGCTGCGGCGCTGAAGGAACAGTTCAACAATTCCACACCGGTGCTGCGCCTGCTGCTGCGCTACACGCAGGCGCTGATCACGCAGATGGCCCAGACGGCGGTGTGCAACCGCCACCACACGCTGGACCAGCAACTGTGCCGCTGGCTGCTGCTCAGCCTCGACCGCCTGCACGGCAACGAACTGGTGATGACGCAAGAGCTGATTGCCAACATGCTGGGCGTGCGCCGTGAAGGCGTCACCGAAGCGGCGCTGAAGCTGCAGAAGGCCGGGCTGATCCGCTACGCGCGCGGCCATATCACTGCACTCGACAGGCCGGGCCTGGAGGCCCGCAGCTGCGAGTGCTATGCCGTCGTGAAGAAGGAATACGACCGGCTGCTGCCGGCCAAGCCAGCGGCTTAGCCCGCCGGAGCCCGCCCCGACTGCGCCCTGGCAGGCCTTAAAGTGCAGGCCGAAACCGGGGATACCGCATGCGCACAGCCACCACCGTTCCAGTTCCCGAGGCGTCGGCCGGCCTACCGTCGCCGGACACCTCGGGTTATGTCGAGACCGTCAACCTGGCCGCCGAGGCCGCACGCAGCGGCTTCTACGAACGCGCCGGCCAGCAGCATCTGGCGCCGCTGTGGCGCGTGCTGGGCGGCCTGGTGCCGGAGGTGCCGAAACCGCGCGCCGTGCCGGCTTTGTGGCGCTATGCCGAGGTGCGGCCCTTCGTGATGGAGTCGTGCACACAGATCAGCACCGAAGAGGCCGAGCGCCGCGTGATGGTCTTTGAAAACCCCGGTCTGCCGGGGCAGAGCCGCATCACGCAAAGTCTGTTCGCGGGCCTGCAGATCATCCTGCCCGGCGAGATCGCGCCGGCCCACCGCCACACCGCGTCTGCGCTGCGCTTCATCATCGAAGGCCGCGATGCCTTCACCGCGGTCGACGGTGAAAAGACCATGATGCTGCCGGGCGACTTCGTCATCACGCCGTCGATGACCTGGCACGACCACGGCAATGTCGGCGACGGCCCGATGGTCTGGCTGGACGGCTTGGACATGCACATCGTCAACTTCTTCAACGCCAGCTTTCGCGAGGTCTACCCCGGCGAAGTGCAGCCGGTGCACCGGCCCGAGGGCGCGGCGATGGCAGAGAGCGGCAGCAACCTGTTGCCGATCGACCAGCAGTGGGGCACGCTGACCTCACCGATCTTCAACTATCCCTATCTGCGCACCCGCGAAGCGCTGGACCAGATGTCGCGCTTTCGCGCGATCAACGCCTGGCACGGCCACAAGATGCGCTACGTCAACCCGGTCAATGGCAGCTGGGCCATGCCCACGCTGGCCACCTGCATGCAGTTGCTGCCGCAGGGCTTCCAGACCAGGCCCTACCGGTCGACCGACAGCACGGTGTTCACGGTGGTCGAGGGGCAGGGCAGCAGCCGCATCTCGACGCCGGTCGGCGAGCAGGTCTTCGAATGGGGTCCTCACGATATCTTTGTCGTGCCCAGCTGGGCGACCGTCACGCACAGCGCCAGCGCCCAGGCAGGTGACGCCGTGTTGTTCAGCTATTCCGACCGCGCCGTGCAGGACAAGCTCGACCTCTTCCGCGAGGAGCAGCTCTGATGGCCGCGACCCTGCCCTTGCGCGAGCTGGGCCGCAGCGGCCTGATGGTGTCGCCGCTGTGCTTCGGCGGTAATGTCTTCGGTTGGACGGTGGATGAAGCGACCTCGTTCTCGCTGCTCGACGCCTGGCTGGACGCCGGCTTCAACTTCGTCGACACCGCCGACGTCTACTCGGCCTGGGCACCGCGGCATGTCGGTGGCGAGTCGGAAACCGTCATCGGCAAGTGGTTCAAGACCAGCGGCAAGCGCAACCGCGTGGTGCTGGCGACCAAGGTCGGCAAGCCGATGGGGCCGGACCAGAAAGGCCTGAAGCCGGCCTACATCCGCCAGGCCGTCGAAGCCAGCTTGCGGCGTCTGCAGACCGACCACATCGATCTCTACCAATCGCATGACGATGACGTCGACACGCCGCTGGCCGAGACGATGGCCGCTTTCGACGGCCTGATCAAGGCCGGCAAGGTGCGGGCCGTGGGCGCGTCGAACTACAGCGCGCCGCGCCTGGCGGCTGCGCTGCAAGCCAGCGCCGACAACGGCCTGGCGCGCTACGAAAGCCTGCAGCCGCTGTTCAACCCCATCGACCGCGCGGTGTTCGAAGACGCGCTGCAGCCGCTGTGCGTGGCGCAGGGTCTGGGCGTGATCAATTTCTACGGTTTGGCGGCGGGCTTCCTGACTGGCAAGTACCGCCAGCCTGAGGATGCCGGCAAGAGCCCGCGCGGTGCGAATGTGGTCGCCCGCTACCTCAACGAACGCGGCCTGCGCGTGCTGGCCGGGCTGGACGCGGTGGCCGCGCGCCATGGCGTCCGGACCACGACGGGGCAGGTGGCGCTGGCCTGGCAGATGGTGCAGCCGGGCATCACTGCGCCCATCGCCAGCGCCACGACGCTGAAACAACTGGCCGAACTGGTTGCTGCCGCGCAGCGGGTGCTGACGGCGCAAGACCTGCTGGAGTTGACCGCGGCCAGCGCCTGAACCGTGCGGCCGGTCGGGCTCAGCGCCCGGTGGCTGCCGCTTCCAGCGCGATCGCGTTCTTCAGCTGGGCCAGCTGGCTGGCGCTCACGCCGAGCAGCCGGGCCGCCGCGTCGTCGCTGGTCGTCCGGGCGAGCGCTTGTTGCACCAGGTGGTGGCGGAGCCATTTCTCGCCCCGCCGCAGCAGTTCGGGCAAGGGCGCGTTGCCCAGTGCTGCCGCCAGGGCCTCGATCGCAGAGCCCGTTGACTGCAGGGGAGCTCCGGCTGGCGCCCCCTGCGCGGGCAGGGTGGGCCGCACGATGAAACCCAGGCATTCCTGATCGCCTTCGATCAGCAGCATGCCGGTCACGGCCAGCGCCTGAGGTTCGGGGCGTTGCGCGCGCAGCGTCAAGGGCCTGTCCTGGGCCAGGCCGCTCTCGCGCACCGCCTGCAGCAGGTCGGCGACATCGGACTCGGCCGGCCCCAGCCAGTCGGCCAGGCGCCGCCCGCGGATCTGGTCTTCGTCGTCGGCGTCAGCCAGCCGGACGAAGCCGCGGCTGGCCCCGAGGACCTGGCCGCGCATGTCGGTGACGAGGATGCCGTCGCGCGTGCCTTCGACCAGACGGCTCAGCACGGCTTCAAGCGGCAAGGCCTCGCTGGACAAAGGTTCGGCTGCGCGGGCGCGCAGCAACAGGCGATTGCCAGCTGCGGTGCGCAGCGGCAGCGCCATCAAACCAACCGACAGGTGGCTGCCGGCCAGCCTTGCACGGATCTCGGCCGGCTGCGCCGTGGCGCGCGCCCGCCACAGCAGTTCGCGCACGGCTGGCCTGGCGTGGGCTTCGAACTGCTGTTCGGCGGCGCGGCCGGCCAGCGGCAGGCCGCCATCCTGCAGCAGCAGGGTCGCGGCGGCGTTGCCGTCCAGGATGCACAGGGTGTCGGCGTCCACCGTCAGCACGGCATCGGTGGCCACCTGCAGCAACAGGCGGTGGCGCGTCTCGGTTTGCCGGCTGCGCCAGTAGCCACGCTCGATGTCTTGCTGGGTGCTGAGAAAACGCTGCTGGATGGCCGACACCGTGCGCAGGTCGCGCCCGACAGCGAGTACCGGGCCATGCTCGCCCAGACGCATGGCGGTGTAGGCGACGGGAATGTCACCACCGGACTCGTTGGCGTGATTGACTTCGCGGCGGCGGGCCAACCCGGTGTCGCTGACGTCGCCGAGCAACTTTTCGATCTTGCGGCGGGTACCTGCCGTGACGGTGTCGGCCCAGCGTTGACCGACCCAGCCCCGGGCCAGGACCGACATCGGGGCCTGCGGGTCTTGCGCCACGCTGAGAACCACACCCTGGTCGCTGATGACGAGCGCGATGTCGCTGGACAGCGCGACAAACACCTGGGCCAGATCGGGTGCGCAGCTGGCCAGGGCAGCCAGGTCGGCCGGCTGGAGCAAGCGGCGGCTCATAGTCAGTGCCTCGTGTGGAGTGATGGTCCTGGCCGGTTCGGTAATGATTGGATGGGTTCTCGGTCGGCGATCAGTGGCCGCTCAGGTCGACCGGCCCTGCAGACCGGTGTCTCGATGGCGCGCCATCACGCCTTGGCCAGCCCCAGCAGGTGGGCCATGTCCTTGAAGAAGATGCGCACATGGGCCATTGGCTTCTTGCGCGCGAGTTCCTTGTTCATGTAGGACTCGAAGGTCAGCTGTTGGACGTCCTTGTCCATGCAGATCTTGACGAAGCTCTCGCGCCGCTTGTCACTGCTGTACCAGAAGCGCTGCATGATGCCCAGCACCCAGAACACCTTGCCATGGGCCTTCATGAACTTCTTGCGCGCTGTGGCCAGCGCGCGGGCGTCGCCGGTTTCCAGGTAGGCATGTGCCGCCTCGGCGGCCAGACGGCCGCCGTAGAGGGCGTAATAGATGCCTTCGCCCGATGCCGGTGCCACCACGCCAGCGGCGTCACCGGCCAGCACCACGGCACGCCCATCGTCCCAGCGCGGCAGCGGCTTCATCGGCAGCGGTGCGCCTTCGCGACGGATGACCTCCAGCGCCTGCAGTCCGGCGGCCTGTCGCAGGGCCCCGGTGGCGCCACGCAAGGAGAAGCCCTTGTCGGCGCTGCCAGTGCCGACGCTGAGCGTGTTGCCATGCGGGAAGACCCAGCCGTAGAAGTCGGGCGACAGTTCGCCTCGGTAGTAGACGTCGCAGCGCGTGTCGTCGTAGCCGGCCGGACGCACCGCGGGCGCGCGCAGGATCTCGTGGTACGCGAAGACGTATTCGGTCTTTTCGGCGCCGGGCACGCATTGCTGCGCAACGGCCGAGCGCGCGCCGTCGGCGCCGATCACGCAGCGTGCCCGGACCGTGGCGGCGATGCCTTCGCTGCGGAAGTCCTTGCGCAAGGCGGTCGCGCCGTCGTCGGTGCGGTTGCGGAAATGCACCACCGGCACACCGTCGTCGGTGTACTCGATGCGTTCGAAGGTGCCGGTGCAGCGTACCGCACCGCTGTTGGCTGCGCGCTCGCGCAGCCATTCGTCGAACTGTTCGCGGTCGACCATGCCCACATAACCGTTTTCGATCGGGATGTCGACCTTGCGGTCGGCTGGCGAGATCATCCTCGCCGAGCGGGCCTTGGCGACCAGCAGGTGGTCGGGGATCAGGAAGTCCTTGATGGCGCGCGGCGGAATCGCGCCGCCACAGGGCTTGATGCGGCCTGCGCGGTCCAGCAAGAGCACGCTGTGCCCGAGCGCCGCCAGGTCGTTGGCGGCGGTGGCACCGGCGGGGCCGCCACCGATAATGACCACGTCGTATCCGCGGGATGCGTCGACAGCTTTCATGACGTTCCTTGGGTTTGCAGGACCTTGGGGGTGGATGGCGGGCGGCATTCAGGAGCCGGCCAGCAGGATGCCGCGCAGCGCAAAGGCGCTGACCATCATGCCGGCAACGAAAAGCGGGACACCGAAGCCGCTGTACCAGAGCGCCTGGCGTATCGGGTCGGCCAGGAAGCGCCGCATCATCAGGCCCTGCCCGCAAATCAGGCCGGCGATGGCCAGCGCGTGCAGCGGCTGACCCCAGGCCAGCAACAGACCCGCGACGCCGCACTGCGGCAGGGCCATGATCAGGCAGGCTGCGCGCGCCGCTCCCGGCACGCCCAGGCGCACGGGCAGGGAACCGATGCCCATCTGCCGGTCGCCTTCGATCGCCTTGAAGTCGTTCAGGGTCATGATGCCGTGGGCGCCGGCGCTGTACAGCGCTGCCAGCAGCAGCGATGGCCAGCCTGGCGACTGCCCGCCGGCCATCACCACCCCGCCGGTGACCCAGGCCAGGCCTTCGTAGCAGATGCCGCAGGCCGCGCAGCCCCACCAGCCGTTCATCTTCAGCCGCAGCGGCGGCGCGCTGTAGGCCCAGGCCAGCAACAGGCCGACCACGGCCGCACCGACGCCCCAGGGGCCGAGCAGCGTCGAAACGGCCAGCGACAGCAGCGTCCAGACGAGGGCCAGATACAGGCCCCAGCGGCCTGGCATGCGGCCCGAAGGGATCGGGCGCTGGGGCTCGTTGATCGCGTCGACATGGCGGTCGTACCAGTCGTTGACGGCCTGGCTGGTGGCGCAGACCAGCGGGCCGCTCAGCAGCACGCCCGCCAGCACCAGCCCCCAGCGCCCGGCCAGCGGCACGCCCGACGCCACCACGCCGCAGCCGAAAGCCCACATCGGGGGGAACCAGGTGACGGGTTTCAGCAGTTCGGCAATCGCCGAAGGCGCAGGCCGTGTGCGTTGCTTGTCGATTGCCGCTGACGCGGGCAAGGCCGGGAGTTCCATGTCTGTATATTGGACATGACACTCAAAGCCGTCAAGCTATGTTTACACCCGTTTCTGAGTCGGGTCTGCTTGCAGCGCCGCTATTCGTCGCTGCCCAGGCTGCCCAGGCCGTAGCGGCGCAGCTTCACATACAGGCTTTGCCGCGACAGGCCCAACAGCAGCGCGGCCGATGCGCGGTTGTCGTGCGACATGCCCAGCGCGGTCTCGATGCACAGCTGCTCGATCAGGTCGGTGGTTTCCGAGACGATGTCCTTCAGCGGCATACGGCCGACCAGCTCGGTCAGCTCGCTGACCGAGCGCGTCATCGCTTTGCCGCCTTCGGGTTCCGGCTTCAGGCGCCGTTCGATGTCGCGGATGGCGAAGGCCAGCACCGCGGTCTCGGCCGGCATCAGTTGGGTGGCCGAGATCTCGACCTCGACGGCGGTGCCGTATTCGCCCCGCATGGCGGTGACGAAGCGACCGACGCTGCCGCGCTGGCGCAGGTTACTGATCAGCACACCCAGTTCGACACCGGTGCGGCCCAGCCAGCGGTCGAGCGGCTGGCCGCGCGCCTGGTCTTCGCCGCTCAGCCCGGCCAGCGACAGGAAAGCCCGGTTGGCGCTGAGCACCTTGCCCGAGGCATCGCAAAAAACCAGGCCATCGGGCACGTTCTGCACAAAAGCCACCAGCGTCTGTTCCCAGGTGCCTTCGCGCGCGGTGGCCGGGCCTTTGCGGCTCTGGCCGGCCGTCGCCGCGTCGCTGTGCAAGGGTGTCAGGCGGACCAGCACGAAAGCCGCGTCATCCTGGCGAAATACCGAGGCCGAAACCGACAACTCGGCGCCCTCGTCGGCCAGGCGGGTTTGGATCGCGTCCTTCTTGCCCACCGAGCGTGCCGCGGCCAGCATGTCCTGCAGGCGTTCGCCGTGCGCGGGGTCGAAGAGGGCAGACAGCGATCCGCCCACCAGCTTGGCGCGCACGCTGCCGCACAAGGCGCGCGCCGCCGGGTTGGCTTCCAGCACCTTCTGCGTCGATCCATCGACCACCAGCACGGCCTCGGACGAGGTCTCCAGCAGGTGGCGGTAGCGCGTCTCCGCCTCACGAAAGCGCCAGTAATCGCGTTCCATCGACTGCTGGGTTTCCACCAGCCGGCGCTGCAGCGCGACCATGGCCCGCAGGTCGCGGCCGAAGGCCACGATGCGGCTCTTCGCGCGCGAACCGGCGTCTCCGCTGATGCGAACCGCCGAATACATCAGTGGCAGGTCGTCGCTGCCCTGCATCGGGTGGTTGACCTGGCGCCAGCGCGACGTCGCTTCGACCGCCGCGTGGGCGTCGCGCAGCAGCGCTTCGACCTTCTGGCGGCTGTCGGGCGCCACCGTCTGCACCCACGGCAGGCCGCGCCACGCGCGCGCGCCGACCGCTGCCGTGTCGTCGCCATGGATCACGACATCGAGGATCGTGCCTTCGCCGTCCAGCACGAGGGCGATATCACTGGAAGCGCCCACCAAGCGCGACACGCTCTTGGCGTCCAGGGCGCCGAGTGCGTATGGTTCGCCTTGAGTGCGGGGCATGTGCCGTTGATGTTGCGAGGAGATGGACAGATGATAGTGTCAACCTGGCCTGCCACGCGAAGGGAATATTGCAGTCTAGGTCTTGTGCCGGCTCATGCGGGACGTCAAGGCGGCCATCAAGCGTTCGGCCAGATGCGGTGCTTCCCGACCATCGCGGGCTGTTCCATCGGCCCCGACTTCGGCCGCCAATTCGGCCCGCTGCGTGAAAGGCGGGCCGCCGACCAGCACCACCAGATTCGGGTTGCGCGCCGCCGCCCGGGCCGCCTGGATGCTGGCCTTGAGCCAGGGCAAGCGGGCGTCGCTGCCGACGGAAAAACCGATGATGTCGACCCATTCGTCGCGCACCTTGGCTGCCGGGTCGGTGACCGCGCCGCCTACGCCGCCCAGCACGTCCCAGCCGTTGCGGCGGAAGAATTCGGCCACCATCGACAGCCCAAAGCTGTGTTGCTCATCGCCGGGCTGCACGAAGAGGGCGCGGCGGCCGTGGGGCGGGTGGTCGACCTCGGCGCCGAAGGCCGGGCTCCATTCGCGCATCAGGCGTTGCAGACGACCCAGTGCGACGGTGACGGTCGAGAAGTCGCACAGGTCTTCTTCCCACAGCAGACCCAGTTGCCTGGCTGCGGGGCCGAGCAGTTCCAGATACAGCGCTTCAACGGCCACGCCCCGTGCGCGCAGCTTCGAGACGGTGGTGGCGATCTGCGTTTCCTGCTCGCCGATGATCTGCGCCACGAAGGCCTGAACCTCGGCGTCGCTGATCGTGGCAGTGGCCTCGACGGGTGTGGCAGCTTGCGGCCGGTGGGCTTGCACCAGACGTGGAATGACATCGGTTTCGATCGCCCGGGCCAGGCGGACCAAGCGCTGCTTGGCATCGTGCGGATCGGACTCGGCGTTGGCCCATGCGGAACTGCTTACCCCGACCGGCCAGGTCAGCGCTGGTTCCGGGGCGCAGACGGACGGGGCCTCATCGGGCGTTCGGCTGGAATTCCGGCTCGAATCACCTTGCATGTCCATCTCCCGCTACGGCTGCTGTCGGCTCAAGATCCACCGGCGCCGGGGATCAGCAATTGCAGGGTCCGATGACCGACTTGAACCAGTGTGTTCGACGGTGCCCGGGTGCAATCGACGGCCCTACAGCTACGGCGCGATTCAACTGGTTGTTTCAATCATCCTTTCGGACACAGGGGTTGTAAACCGCCGCAGCGCTTGCGTCAAAACATTTTGAACTCGGTGTTTGCACCAGTCCGGCGGGCCCGGGCCGGGAGGCTGGCGCTGCCGTCTGGTGCGCCCTTTCCGCGGGGTGGCCGGGGGTCTGCGGCCCGGACTGTGGGTGCCCGAATGTGTCAACAAGGATTTACGTCTATCTGAATTGACACAAGGGCATGCAGCCTCTAGGCTAGACCCCATGAACCGACCGAAGCGGCCTTTGCAGGCACCCAGCGCAGCTGTAACGCGCCAGCTGCGCAGCCCTTTGTACACGCCGTCACAGCGCGAGCGCCGTGACGGCAGCGTCTGGACCCTGGTCCAGGGCATCCTGGCTCCCGTGCAGTTCCTGGTCTTCCTGGTCAGTGCTGTGCTGGTGCTGCGCTACCTCTTCACGGGCGAAGGCCTGACAGCAGCCACGCTGTCGGTCGTGGTCAAGACGCTGGTGCTGTACACGATCATGATCACCGGCTGCATCTGGGAAAAGGTCGTCTTCGACCAGTGGCTGTTCGCCAAGGCCTTCTTCTGGGAAGACGTGTTCAGCATGCTGGTGCTGGCCTTGCACACGGCCTACCTGGTGGCGCTGGTCACCGGTGCCTTGACGTCGCGCGAGTTGATGATGCTGGCGCTGGCTGCGTATGTGACCTACGCGATCAACGCGGCGCAGTTCATCTGGAAGTTGCGCATGGCGCGGCTGGACGACGCGGCTCGGCGCGGCGGCACCCTGGCCACCGCTGGCGGGGTCGCCGCATGAACGCCGTAATCCCCTTGCGCGTTGAAGCCGGCGCAACCGGCTGCGGTCAGGCGCCGGTTTTGAAAGAGCGCGGCCAGCGCGAAGTCTTCTGCGGCCTGACCGGCATCGTCTGGCTGCACCGCAAGATCCAGGACGCCTTCTTCCTGGTCGTCGGTTCGCGCACCTGCGCCCACCTGATCCAGTCGGCGGCTGGCGTGATGATCTTTGCCGAGCCGCGTTTCGCCACGGCCATCATCGACGAGCGCGATCTGGCCGGCCTGGCCGACGCGCAGGACGAACTCGACCGCGTCGTGGCGCGCCTGCTGGAGCGCCGCAAGGACATCCGCACGCTGTTCCTGGTTGGATCCTGCCCGTCGGAAGTCATCAAGCTCGACCTGTCGCGCGCCGCACAGCGGCTGAGCGGGCGCCACCTGCCGCAGGTCCGCGTCCTGAACTATTCAGGCAGCGGCATCGAGACCACCTTCACGCAGGGCGAAGACGCCTGCCTGGCGTCCCTGGTCCCGACCTTGCCGCTGCCGGCAGCCGCAGCGCCGGCCTCGCTGGTGGTGGTCGGCGCGCTGGCCGATGTGATCGAAGACCAGTTCATGCGGCTGTTTGTCGAGCTGGGCCTGCCCGGCGTGCAGTTCCTGCCGGCGCGCCGCAGCGACGCCATGCCGGCGGTCGGCGCGAACACGCGCTACATCCTGGCCCAGCCCTTCCTGGCCGATACCGCGCGGGCGCTGGAATCCCGCGGCGCAAGGCGCATCGCAGCGCCCTTCCCGCTGGGCGCCGAAGGCACAGCGGCCTGGTTCGCGGCGGTCGCGGCAGCCTTCGGCATTGCAGCGAGCACCGTCGAACAGGTCACCGCTGCGCCGCGCGCCCGTGCTGCCGCCGCGCTGGCCCGTGTGCGGCCGGCACTGGCCGGCAAGCGCATCTTCTTCTTCCCCGATTCGCAACTGGAAGTGCCGCTGGCGCGCTTCCTGCAGCGTGAACTCGGCATGCAGCTGGTCGAAGTCGGTACGCCCTATCTGCACCGCGAACACTTGGCCGAAGAGCTGGCCCTGCTGCCGGCCGACACGATGCTCAGCGAAGGCCAGCACGTCGAAAAGCAGCTCGACCGCTGCCGCGCCCAGCAGCCCGACATCGTCGTCTGCGGCCTCGGTCTGGCCAATCCGCTGGAAGCCGAAGGGATGACCACGAAGTGGGCCATCGAACTGGTGTTCAGCCCGATCCACGGCTTCGAGCAGGCCGGCGACCTCGCCGAACTGTTTGCACGTCCGCTGCGCCGCCGCGCGCTGCTCACCACCCCGATGGCGGCCTGATCATGCAGTTGACCCTGTGGACCTACGAAGGCCCGCCGCACATCGGCGCGATGCGTATCGCCACCGCGATGAAGCAACTGCATTACGTGCTGCATGCGCCGCAGGGCGACACCTACGCCGATCTGCTGTTCACGATGATCGAGCGGCGCAAGCAGCGCCCGCCGGTCACTTACACCACCTTCCAGGCGCGTGACCTGGGTGGCGACACCGCCGAGCTGTTCAAGACGGCCGCGCTGGAAGCCTTCGAGCGCTTCCAACCGCAAGCCATGTTGGTCGGTGCTTCCTGCACCGCCGAGCTGATCCAGGACGACCCGGGTGGCCTGGCCGCTGCGCTGAAGCTGCCGATACCGGTGGTGCCGCTCGAATTGCCGGCCTACCAGCGCAAGGAAAACTGGGGCGCCTCCGAAACCCTGTACCAGCTGGTGCGCGCGCTGTGCACGCCGCTGCTGCCGCCGGCGGGCAGCAAGCGCCAGCGCACCGATGGCGAGCGCGCCCGCTGCAACGTGCTGGGACCGACCGCGCTGGGCTTTCGCCACCGCGATGACCTGCGCGAGGTGCTGGACCTGCTGCGCCGGCTGGATGTCGACATCAATGTCGTGGCGCCGCTCGACGCCACCCCGCAGGACCTGACCCGGCTGGGCAACGCCGACTTCAACGTCGTGATGTACCCGGAAGTGGCCGCGCAGACGGCCGCCTGGCTGGCCCGCAGCTTTGGCCAGGCCACCATCAAGACCGTGCCGATCGGCGTCGGCGCGACGCGCGAGTTCATCGAGCAGGTGGCAGCCCTCAGTGGTGCTGACGCGACCGAGCTGCTGAGCGACCCGCGGGCCCGTTCGACCTGGTACGCGCGCTCGGTCGATTCCACCTACCTCACCGGCAAGCGCGTCTATGTCTTCGGCGACGCCACGCACGTGGTGGCCGCAGCGCGCATCGCCGCCACCGAACTGGGCTTCCAGGTCGTCGGCATGGGCACCTACAGCCGGGAATTCGCCCGCGACGTGCGCGAGGCCGCCAAGGTCTACGGTGTCGAGGCGCTGATCACCGACGACTACCTCGACGTCGAAGAACAGGTAGCCGCGCTGCAGCCCGAGCTGGTGCTGGGCACGCAGATGGAACGCCACATCGCCAAACGCCTGGGCATTCCCTGCGCCGTCATCTCGGCGCCGATGCATGTGCAGGATTTCCCGGCCCGGCATTCGCCGCAGATGGGCTTCGAAGGCGCGAACGTGCTGTTCGACACCTGGGTCCACCCGCTGATGATGGGCCTGGAAGAGCACCTGCTGCACATGTTCCGCGACGACTTCGAATTCCACGAGGACGCGGCGCCGTCGCACCTGGGCTCGGCGGCCAAGCGGCCGGTCGAGGTGCTGGAATCGGTCGCTGTACCCGCTGTGCCTGTCGCGTCGATGGTCGCCATGCCAGCGCCGGCCGCGGCGCCATCCGCCGATTCGATCATGGCCGGCAGCGCCGCTTCCGACAGCGCGGCCGGTGCCGTGTCGGCCGCCGCCGCCTGGACGGCGGACGCCGAAAAGGAACTCAAGAAGATTCCGTTTTTCGTGCGCGGCAAGGCTCGCCGCAACACCGAGGCCTATGCTGGCGAACTCGGCTTGAAGCACATCACCGTCGAGACGCTCTACGATGCAAAAGCACACTTCAGCCGCTGAAGCCGACGGCCCAGCGACCCGCGTGGTGCTGGTCACGATGGACAGCCACCTGGCCACTGCCGCCCAGCGCGCAGGACGGACACTGGCCCGGCAGTTGCCCGGCCTGCAGTTCAAGGTGCACGCCGCCGCGGAGTGGGGCAGCGACGACGCGGCCCTGGCGCGCTGCCAGGCCGACATCGCCGTGGGCGACATCATCATCGTCACGATGCTCTTCATGGAAGACCACTTCCTGCCGCTGCTGCCGGTGCTGAAAGCGCGCCGCGAGCACTGCGACGCGATGGTCTGCGCGATGTCAGCCGGTGAGGTGAGCAAGCTCACGCGCATGGGCAAGTTCGACATGCAGGCGCCGTCCAGCGCGCTGATGACGATGCTGAAGAAACTGCGCGGCAAGTCCGCCGCCGACGCCAAGGGCGGCGCCCAGGCCACCGCCGGCGCCAAGCAGATGGCCATGCTGCGTCGCCTGCCGAAGATCCTGCGCTTCGTGCCTGGCACCGCGCAGGACGTGCGGGCCTATTTCCTGACCCTGCAGTACTGGCTCGCCGGCAGCGAGGACAACGTCGGCCGCATGGTCCATTTCCTGGTCGACCGCTACGCGGCCGGCCCCAGACTGGCACTGCGCGGTCTGGTCAAGACGCACGAGCCGGTCGAGTACCCCGAGATCGGCGTCTACCATCCGCGCATCCCCAACCGGCTGGCCGAAACGCTGGCCGAACTGCCGCGGGTGGCCACCTCGGGTCAGCGCGGCACGGTCGGCGTTCTGCTGCTGCGTTCCTACCTGCTGGCCGGCAATGCGGGCCATTACGACGGTGTGATCACCGCGCTGGAAGCGCGCGGCCTGCGCGTCGTGCCCTGCTTCGCATCGGGCCTGGACGCCCGTCCGGCGATCGAGAAGTTCTTCATCGCCGGCGGCCGTTGCACCGTCGACGCGGTGGTCTCCCTGACCGGCTTCTCGCTGGTCGGCGGCCCGGCCTACAACGATGCCCGCGCTGCCGAAGACATCCTGGCCCAGCTGGACGTGCCCTACCTCGCCGTGGCGCCGCTGGAATTCCAGACCCTCGATCAGTGGGGCGGTTCCGAGCGCGGCCTCATGCCGGTCGAGTCAACCATCATGGTGGCGATCCCCGAGCTCGACGGGGCCACCGGTTCGATGGTCTTCGGCGGCCGCGGCAGCGCAAACCATGTCGCCTGCACCGGCTGCGCCCGGGCCTGTTCCTTCGAGGCCAGTGAAACCGGTCACGACATGCAGACCTGCAGCGAACGCGCCGACATGCTGGCCGCGCGCGTCGGCCGGCTGGTCGATCTGCGCCGCTCGGAGCGCGCCGGGCGCAAAGTCGCGCTGGTCATCTTCAACTTCCCGCCCAATGCAGGCGCCACCGGCACGGCGGCCTTCCTGTCGGTCTTCGAATCGCTCTACAACACCCTGGCTGCGCTGAAGCGCGAGGGCTACGTGGTCGACATGCCGGCCAGCGTCGACGCGCTGCGCGAGGGGGTCATCCAGGGCAACGCCGAGCGCTACGGCGCGTTGGCCAATGTGCATGCGCGGATCCCCGCCAACGACCACGTCAAGCGCGAACGCTGGCTCAGGCAGATCGAAGCGCAATGGGGCCCGGCGCCGGGCCAGCAGCAAAGCGACGGCAGCAGCATCCACGTGCTGGGTGAACGCTACGGCAATGTCTTCGTCGGCATCCAGCCGGGCTTCGGCTATGAAGGCGACCCGATGCGCCTGCTGTTCGAGAAGGGCTTCGCACCGACGCACGCCTTCTCGGCTTTCTACCGCTGGCTGCGCGAAGACTTCGCGGCCCACGCGGTGCTGCACTTCGGCACCCATGGCGCTCTGGAGTTCATGCCCGGCAAGCAAAGCGGCATGACTGCCGACTGCTGGCCCGACCGCATGATCGGCGACCTGCCGAACTTCTACCTCTACGCCTCGAACAACCCCTCGGAAGGCACCATCGCCAAGCGCCGCGCGGCGGCCACCCTGATCAGCTACCTGACGCCGCCCACTGCACAGGCCGGCTTGTACAAGGGCCTGGTCGATCTGAAGGGGGCCATCGAGCGCTACCGCAGCCTCGAACCCGAAGCCGAACGCGAACGGGTCGAACTGGGCGAGATGATCCAGGCGCAGGCGGTCGAGCTGGAACTGGCGAAGCTGGATCCTGCCTGGGGCGCCGCCGCCGGCGAACAGGTCGCGCTGCTGGCCGAAAAGGTGCTGGAACTGGAATACACGCTGATCCCGCACGGCCTGCACGTGGTCGGCCAGGCGCCGACCGCCATGGAGCGGGTGGACCTGCTGCAGTCGCTGGCCGAAGCCTCGCACGGCGTCCGGCTCGACCGCGCGATGGTGCAGGCGCTGGTTGCCGGCCAGTCGGCCCAGTCCCTGGCCGCGCCGCATGCCGGTGACGAGAAGCTGCTGCCGCTGCTGGAAGAGCTGGCCAAGGCCGACGCGCTGCTGGCCGATGACCACGAGCTGCCGGGCATCGTCCATGCACTGGACGCCCGCTACGTGCGCCCGGCGCCGGGCGGCGACCTGCTGCGCACGCCAGCGATCCTGCCGACGGGCCGCAACCTGCACGGCTTCGACCCCTTCCGCATCCCCAGCGCCTACGCGGTGAAGGACGGTGCCCGCCAGGCGCAGCGCCTGCTGGACCGCCACATGACCGACGGCAACCTCCTGCCCGAGTCCGTCGCGCTGGTGCTGTGGGGCACTGACAACCTGAAGAGCGAAGGCGGCCCGATCGCGCAGGCGCTGGCGCTGTTCGGCGCCCGCCCGCGCTTCGACGGCTACGGCCGGCTGGCCGGCGCCGAGTTGATCCCGCTGGCCGAGCTGGGCCGGCCGCGCGTCGACGTCGTGATCACCTTGTCGGGCATCTTCCGTGACCTGCTGCCGCTGCAGGTCAAGTTGCTGGCCGAAGCGGCTTTTCTGGCCGCTGGCGCCGACGAGGCGCCCGAACAGAACTTTGTTCGCAAGCACGCGCTGGCCTTCATGGCCGAGCACGGCGGTGACCTGGAAACCGCCTCGCTGCGTGTCTTCGGCAACGCCGAAGGGGCCTACGGTTCCAACGTCAACCTGATGATCGACAACGCGCGCTGGGAAGACGAGGACGAACTGGCCGAGACCTACTCGCGCCGCAAGGGCTTCGCGTACGGCCGCAGCGGGCGTCCGGTGCAACAGGCCAAGCTGCTGCAGAGCGTGCTCGCCGGTGTCGAGCTGGCCTACCAGAACCTCGATTCGGTGGAGCTGGGCGTGACCACCGTCGACACCTATTTCGACACGCTGGGCGGCATCAGCCGGGCGGTGAAGCGCGCGAAATCGGTCAAGGAAGGGCCTGACGCCAAGGTCGCCCCGGTCTACATCGGCGACCAGACCAACGACAGCATCGGCGGCGGCGCGGTGCGCACGCTGGGCGAGCAGGTGGCACTGGAGACCCGCACCCGCATGCTCAACCCCAAGTGGTACGAGGGCATGCTGGAACACGGCTACGAAGGCGTGCGCCAGATCGAGGTGCACCTGACCAACACCATGGGCTGGTCGGCCACCACCGGCCAGGTCCAGCCCTGGGTCTACCAGAAGCTGAGCGAGACCTTCGTGCTCGACCCGGCCATGCGCGAACGCCTGGCCAAGCTGAACCCCACCTCGTCGGCCCGCGTGGCCAACCGACTACTTGAAGCGCATCGGCGGCAGTACTGGCAGCCGGATGCAGAAACGCTCGAGGCCCTGCGACGTGCAGGCGAAGAGCTGGAAGACCGCCTCGAAGGCGTGTTCGAAGAAAGGGTTGCCGCATGAATGAGACTGTCACGCTACCGTTCCCGAAGTTGAAAAGCGGGGGCGGCCGACCCGACGGCGAGGGCAGCCAGCAGGTGCAGCTCGACCCCAACGTGAAGATCGGCAATGCCAAGGTCTTCGCCATCTATGGCAAGGGCGGGATCGGCAAGAGCACCACCAGCTCCAACCTGTCCGCCGCCTTCAGCAAGATGGGCAAGCGGGTGCTGCAGATCGGTTGCGACCCCAAGCACGACAGCACCTTCACGCTGACGAAGAAGATGCTGCCGACGGTCATCGACATCCTCGAGACGGTCGACTTCCACGCTGAGGAACTGCGCCCCGAGGACTTCGTGTTCGAAGGCTACAACGGCGTGATGTGCGTCGAAGCGGGCGGCCCGCCGGCCGGCACCGGCTGCGGCGGCTACGTCGTCGGCCAGACCGTCAAGCTGCTGAAGGAACACCACCTGCTGGAGGACACCGACGTGGTGATCTTCGACGTGCTGGGCGACGTGGTCTGCGGCGGCTTCGCAGCGCCGTTGCAGCACGCCGACCGCGCCATGATCATCACCGCCAACGACTTCGATTCGATCTTCGCGATGAACCGCATCGTGCAGGCCATCGGCGCCAAGGCCAAGAACTACAACGTGCGCCTGGGTGGCGTCATCGCCAACCGCAGCGCGGCCACCGACCAGATCGACAAGTACAACGCGCGCACCGGCCTGAAGCTGGCGGCGCACTTCCCGGACCTCGACGTGATCCGCCGCAGCCGTCTGAAGAAGAGCACCATCTTCGAGATGGAGGACAGCCCCGCACTGGCGGCCGTGCAGAAGGAATACATGCGCCTGGCCGCATCGCTGTGGCTGGGCCCGGACCCGCTGCCGGCCGTTCCGCTGAAAGACCGCGACATCTTCGACCTGCTCGGCTTCGACTGATCGCCAGCACCGGACAACGCCATGTCAAACGACGCTTACCTGATTCGCCGCGGCCAGATCGAGGACTACTTCGACCGCACTGCGCTGAAGGCCTGGGAACAACTGACCAGTACCGCACCGGTGGGTCGCATCCGCGCCACCGTGCGCGCCGGCCGCGACCGCATGCGCACGCAACTGCTCGACTGGTTGCCGCAAGACCTGCACGGTGCGCGCGTGCTGGATGCCGGCTGCGGCACCGGCGCGCTGGCCCTGGAAGCGGCCCGCCGCGGCGCCGAGGTGGTGGCCATCGACCTGTCGCCGTCGCTGGTCGACGTGGCGCGCCAGCGGATGGCCGAACTGCACCCCGGCGACAACGCCGTCGGTCGCATCGACTGGCGCAGTGGCGACATGGTCGACGCGCGTCTGGGCGGTTTCGACCACGTGGTGGCGATGGATTCGCTGATCCACTACGACGAAGTCGACATGGTGCGGGTCATCGAAAGCTGGTCGCAGCGCACCCGCCACTCGATGCTCTTCACCTTTGCACCGCGCAACCCGGCGCTGGCCGCGATGCGGGCGATGGGCCGGCTGTTCCCGCGCGCCAACCGCGCACCGTGGATCGAGCCGGTGGCCGAGAAGTCGCTGCGTCGCCGCCTCGGTGCCGGTGTGCCGCAGTTCGATGCCACGCGCACCCAGCGCGTGGCCAGCGGCTTCTACACCTCGCAGGCCATGGAACTGCTGCGCGCATGAACCCGGTTGCCGTCATCGCTGCCGAATTGGCCCAGGCCTCTCGAGGGGCCCAGGGTCCTTCGCGCCTGGCGCGCAAGTGGAAGCAGGTCGCCCCCGGCTTCCTGCCTTTCGCCGACGCCGCCAGCGCCGACCTGCCGCTGGCCCGCCTGATGCGGCTGTCGCTTTTCCAGGTGACTGTGGGCATGGCGGCAGCGCTGATGGTCGGTACGCTCAATCGTGTGATGATTGTCGAGCTCGGGGTCGCGGCCTGGCTGGTGGCGCTGATGGTGGCGCTGCCGATCGTCGCGGCGCCTTTCCGCGCGCTGATCGGCCACAAGTCCGACACCTACGCCTCGGCCATCGGCTGGCGCCGTGTTCCCTACATCGGCCTGGGCAGTTTCCTGCAGTTCGCGGGTCTGGCCCTGATGCCCTTTGCGCTCCTGCTGATGACCGGTGACGGCCGCTTCGGCCTGGCCTGGGTCGGGCATCTGGTGGCGGGTCTGTCCTTCATGCTGGTCGGAGCCGGCCTGCAGACCACACAGACCGCAGGACTGGCGCTGGCCACCGACCTGGCCACGGAAGAAGCCCGCCCGCGCGTCGTGGCGCTGATGTACGTGATGCTGCTGGCCGGCATGGTCGGCGGCGGCGCGGCCTTCAGCCTGCTGCTGGCCGAATTCAGCCCGACACGTCTGGTGCAGGTGGTGCAGGGTGCCGGCGTGGTGTCGGTGCTGCTCAACGTCATTGCGGTCTGGAAGCAGGAAGCCCGTGATCCCGGTCGCCGCTATTCGGTGGACGAGCCAGCCGCGGCTTTCAAGCCGCGCTGGCGCAGCTTCATGGCCCAGCCCAAGGCGCGCCGCTTCATGTGGACCGTCGGCCTGGGCACGGCGGCCTTCAACATGCAGGACGTGGTCCTCGAACCTTATGGCGGCGAGATCCTGCACCTCGGTGTGGGTGCCACCAGCGCACTGACGGCGGTGATGGCTTTCGGTGCGCTGGTCGCGTTCACGCTGGCCGCTCGCTGGCTGGCCCGCGGCGGCGACCCCTATCGCGTCGCGGCCGTCGGCGCCGTGCTCGGCCTGCCGGCCTTCGCCGCGGTGATCTTCTCGGCGCCGCTGGACGCGCCCTGGCTGTTCCGTTGCGGCACGGCGCTGATCGGCTTCGGTGGCGGCCTGTTCGCCGTCGGTACGCTGACCGCCGCGATGTCGCTGGAGCGCCCCGAACACGTCGGCCTCGCGCTGGGGGCCTGGGGCGCGGTGCAAGCCTTTTCGGGCGGCCTGGCGGTGGCGGCCGGCGGTGCGCTGCGGGATGGCATCTCGGCGCTGGCCACGCGCGGATCGCTGGGTCAGGCGCTGCAGGACACCGTCACGGGCTACAGCGCCGTCTACCACATCGAAATCCTGCTGTTGTTCGCGGCGCTCGTCGCCATCGGCCCGCTGGTGCGCTCGCTGTCGCGCCCCCAGCCTGCCATCGCCCCCAAGTTCGGTCTGGCCGATTTTCCCGGCTAGCCCAATCCAAGTCGCACCCCGAAGGAGATCCCCATGGGCATCGGTTCCGTCACCCAAAACATCGACATCGCCCAATTGGTGCTGTATGCCTTCTGGCTGTTCTTCGCCGGTCTGTGCTACTACCTGGCGCGCGAAAACCACCGCGAGGGCTACCCGATGGAAACCGAGAGCGGCCGCGGCGTGATCAGTGGTTGGCCGATCCCGGAATCCAAGACCTACCTGCTGCCCCACGGCGACGTGTCCATCGTGCCCAAGCTGACGCCGTCGCCGCAGGTCCTGGCCCTCGAGCCGGCGCACCGCTGGGCCGGCGCCCCGCTGGTGCCGACGGGCCACCATCCGATGCTCGACGGGGTCGGCCCGGGCGCCTGGTCCGACCGCGCCGACCGGCCCGATGTGGACTACACCGGCCAGCCCAAGATCGTGCCGTTGCGCAAGCTGCCGCTGTACAGCGTGCAGAAGGGCGACACCGACCCGCGCGGCCTGGAGGCTGTCGGCGCTGACGGCGTGGCCGGCGGCAAGGTCGTCGACCTGTGGATCGACACGGCCGAGACGCTGTTCCGCTACCTCGAAGTCGAACTCAGCGACGGCAGCCGTCGCGTGATGGTGCCGATGAACTTCGCGCGCGTGCGCCGCCACCAGGTCGAAGTTGGCGCCGTGCTGGGCAGCCAGTTCGCGGCGGTGCCGGCCACCCGGCAGGCCGAGCTCATCACCTTGCTCGAAGAAGAGAAGATCCAGGCCTACTACGGCGCCGGCACGCTGTACGCCGAGCCGTCGCGCCTGGAGCCGCTGCTGTGAGCCTCGGCGATCAGCCGCAGCCTGCCATGCAGCACGAACACGAATTCGAGCCGGTGCGCGGCCTGCCCGAAGCGCTGCCGGCCGGCGAACGGATGCTGTGGCAGGGCAGCCCCGACTGGCGCACGCTGGCGCGGCGCGCCTTTCATGTGCGCAAGCTGCTGGTGTACTTCGCGGCGCTGGTGCTGCTGCGCGTGGCGGTGGTGGCCAGCGGGCCCGCGACGGCCGTCGGCGTCCTGGTTTCCGCCTTGTGGATGGTCCTGCTGGGTGCCACGGCGATCGGTCTGATGGGCCTGTTGGCCTGGCTGTCGGCGCGCGCCACGGTCTACACCGTGACCGACAAGCGCGTGGTGATGCGCATCGGCATCGTGCTGACGCTGACTTTCAACATCCCCTTCAAGCGCATCGCGGCCGCCGGCCTGCACCTCGACGCCAACGGCACCGGCGACCTGCCGCTGACGCTGAGCGGCAGCGACCGCATCGCCTGGCTGAACCTGTGGCCGCATGCCCGCGCCTGGCGCCTGGCCCGGCCCGAGCCGATGCTGCGCTGCGTGCCGCAAGCCGCCGCCGTGGCGCGCCTGCTGGCCCAGGCCTGGTCGCGCAGCACGGGCGTGGCACTGAGTGGCCCGGTGATCGGTGAGGTGCCGGTGGCCGACCGCGGCTTGTCCAGCGCCTCACAGCCGGCCTGGGCCGTTCGCTGATCCCGACCCACAGCACCTGCGCCGAGCCCCCGACCCCATGACCGCCACCACAACCCCCCATCCCGACGCCCTGCCGCGCGGCCTGCTGGTCGCCATCGCGGCGGTGGTGGTCGTGACCCTGCTGGGCGTCGCGGCCGTCCGCCTGAGCGGCGTCGCCATCCACGCGCCCGACGCGGCGCCGGTGGCCAGCCGCAGCCTGCGCTTCGAGGACGGCGCTGACGGCAGCGTCGCGGTGCTGGATGCCAAGACCGGCCGCGAGGTCGATCGGGTGCAAGGCGAAGCCGGCTTCCTGCGCGGCGCACTGCGTGCGCTGGCCCGCGAGCGCCGCCTGCGCAACCTGGGCTCCGAGGCCGCCTTCGACCTGATCGCCCGCGCCGACGGCCGGCTGACGCTGTCCGACCCGGCCACTGGCGAACGCATCGACCTCGAATCCTTTGGCCCTACCAATGCAGCCGCTTTTGCGCGCCTGCTGACCCTCAATCCTGCAGCCACCCGGAGTACCCCATGAGTGCTGTCGATGCCACCACCGCGAACGCCATCGCCAGCTCCGAAGAGGCGGGCCGCAAGGCCAAGGAAAGCACGCTGCTGACGCCGCGCTTCTACACCACCGACTTCAAGGCGATGGACCGCATCGACGTGGCGCCGATCCGCGCCGAATGGGATGCGATGATGGCCGAGTACGAAGGCGACAACAACCACGACCATTTCCAGCGCACGCCGGAATTCGGCGTCGAGGCGCAAGCCCAGATGGCCAGGATGTCGCCCGAACTTCGCCAGGAATTCCTCGAATTCCTGATCAGTTCGGTGACCAGTGAATTCTCGGGCTGCATCCTCTACAACGAGATCCAGAAGAACGTCAGCAACCCCGACGTGAAGGCCCTGATGCGCTACATGGCACGCGACGAATCGCGCCATGCCGGCTTCATCAACCAGAGCCTGAAGGACTTCGGCATCGGCATCGACCTGGGCGACCTGAAGCGCACCAAGGCCTACACCTACTTCAAGCCCAAGTACATCTTCTACGCGACCTACCTGTCGGAGAAGATCGGCTACGCGCGCTACATCACCATCTTCCGGCAATTGGAACGCAACCCCGACAAGCGTTTCCACCCGATCTTCAAGTGGTTCGAGCGCTGGTGCAACGACGAATTCCGCCACGGTGAATCGTTCGCGCTGATCATGCGTTCGCAGCCGCACCTGCTGCGCGGCGCGAACACGTTGTGGATCCGCTTCTTCCTGCTGGCCGTCTACGCCACGATGTACGTGCGCGACCACACGCGGCCGATGCTGAAAAATGCGATGGGCCTGGACGCGACGACCTACGACTACGAGGTCTTCCGCATCACCACCGAGATTTCCAAGCAGGTCTTTCCGGTCTCGCTGGACACCGACCACCCGGCTTTCCGCGCCGGACTGGCGCGCCTGTTCGAGCTGTCCACGCGGATGGAAGCGGCCAAGGCCCGCGGTGGCCTCGTCGGCAAGCTGCAGCAGACCGGTCTGGCGGTGGCAGGCTTCTTCACTTTCGCACGCCTGTACCTGCTGCCGGTGAAGCAGCATGCGCTGCCGCATCAGGTGCGCATGGCGCCGGCCTGGTGATCGTTCGTCGGCCTCGAACCCGCCAGCCGCATGCTTGACGCTGTCCTCCCGATCGGGTTCGCGATCTTCGTGTGGTGGTTCTCTACCGGCATCGTGCTGCTGCTCGATGGCCTGCCGCGCACCACCTTCCGTTGGAGCCACCTGATCTCTTCGCTGCTGGCGCTGGGTGCCCTGGTGGGTTTGCTGCACACGGCGCCGCAGACCACGCCAGCCGGCGCCTTCTGCGCCTTCACCTGCGCCTTGCTGGTCTGGGGTTGGCACGAACTGAGCTTCCTCACCGGCTGGGTCACGGGCCCGCGCCAGCAGCCGCTGGGCGAAGGCGCGCTCGCCTGGCCGCGCTTCAGGCAGGCAGTGCAGACCATCCTGTGGCACGAGTTGGCCATCCTCGCTTCGGGCCTGCTGATCGCGACCATCACCTGGGACCAGCCCAACCAGGTCGGCACCCGCACCTTCGCCGTGCTCTGGTTCCTGCGCATCAGCGCCAAGCTGAACATCTTTCTGGGCGTGCGCAACCTCAGCATCGAACTGCTGCCTGTCCACCTCAAGTACCTCGGCAGCTATTTCCGTCGCCGGGCGATGAACCTGCTGTTCCCCTTCGTGGTGAGCGCCGCCTCGGCGGTGGCGGTTTTCATCGTCAACCAGGCGCTGGACGCGGCGCCCGGCAGCACCCGTGCCGTCGGTGCCTGGCTGGTGTCCACGATGCTGATCCTGGGCATCCTGGAACACTGGCTGCTGGTGCTGCCGCTGGAAGCCACGGCGCTCTGGCGCTGGGCGCTGAAAGACACGACGGGGCGGCAGACCCCGACCATGAACTTGCCGAAGCCCCCGCCTGCCTTGTCCACGACTCCGACCGATGAAAAGTTACTTCACGCCCGTTAGCGGCCAAGCGCCGCCTGTCCAGGCGGGTGGCCGCGCGCCGGCCGGTGCACCCAAGGCCATCGTCATCGGCAGCGGCTTCGGCGGCTTGGCGGCCGCCATCCGCCTGCGCTGCAAGGGCTACCACGTCGAGGTCTTCGAAAAGCTTGACGCGCCCGGCGGCCGGGCCTATGTCTGGCGCCAGGACGGATTCACCTTCGACGCCGGCCCGACCATCGTGACTGCGCCCTTCATGCTCGAAGAGCTGTGGACGCTGTGCGGCCGACGCATGGCCGACGACATCGACCTGCGGCCGCTCGACCCTTATTACCGCATCCGGTTCGACGACGGCAGCTGGTTCGATTACAGCGGCGACGCCGACCGCATGCGCGCCGAGGTGGCCCGCTTCGCCCCCGATGATGTGGCGGGCTACGAGCGCTTCCTGCTCGAAGCCGCGACTTGCTACAAGCTGGGTTTCGAGGAACTGGGCGCGCAGCCTTTCGACGGCATCGCCAGCCTGCTGAAGGCGGTGCCTTCGCTGCTGCGCATGCGCGGCTGGCGCAGCATCTACCGCATGGTGGCGGGCTTCCTGAAGAACCCCAAGCTGCGCATCGTGATGAGTTTTCACCCGCTGCTGATCGGGGGCAACCCGTTCTCGGTCACTTGCGTCTACAGCCTGATCAACACGCTCGAGCGGCGCTTCGGCGTGCACTGGGCGATGGGCGGCACCGGCGCGCTGGTGCAGGGTCTGGTCCGGCTGCTGGCCGAACGCGGCGTGGCGGTGCGCTGCAACGCCGAGGTCAGGCAGATCAGCGTGGAGAACGGCAGGGCCACCGGCATCACGCTGGCCGACGGCAGCCACCACCGGGCCGACATCGTGGTCAGCAATGGCGACACCGCCTGGACCTACCGCCACCTGGTCGCGCCGCAGCACCGCCAGCACTGGACCGACCGCAAGATCGAACGTGGCAGCTACTCGATGAGCCTCTTCGTCTGGTACTTCGGCACCGACAAGCAGTTCCACGACGTGCCCCACCACATGATGGTGCTGGGCCCGCGCTACGAAGGTCTGTTGAAGGACATCTTCCAGCGCCACCACCTGGCCGATGACTTCAGCCTCTACCTGCACCGGCCGACGGCCACCGATGCCTCGATGGCGCCACCTGGACACGACGCCTTCTACGTGCTGGCGCCGGTGCCCCACCTGGACAGCGGCACCGATTGGCAGGCCCGGGCCGAGCCCTACCGGCAGGCCATCCTGAAGCGCCTCGAAGACACCGTGATGCCGGGCCTGGGCCAGCACATCGTGTCCTCGCGCGTGACCACGCCGCAAGACTTTCACGACCGGCTCCTGTCCTACAAGGGCGCCGCCTTCGGGCTGGAACCGCTGTTGCTGCAAAGCGCCTGGTTCCGTCCACACAACCGCAGCGAGGACGTGCAGGGCCTCTTCATGGTCGGCGCCAGCACCCACCCCGGCGCCGGCGTCCCCGGCGTCCTGATGTCAGCCAAAGCCTTGGAAATGGTGGTTCCCCATGTCAGCAGTTTTGCCTGAGTCGGCAGCCATGCCCGCCTTTGCCGCGCCCACCTTGGCGCTTCCCGCTGCGGGCTTGTCCATGGCCCCCGCCTACGACGCCCAGGCCTGCCGTGCGCTGATGCGCGGTGGCTCCAAGACCTTCTTTGCGGCGTCCCTGCTGCTGCCGGCGCGGGTGCGCGCGCCGGCCACCGCGCTGTACGCGTTCTGCCGGCTCGCCGATGACGAGATCGACCTCGGTGTCGATGCCGCGCAGGCCGTGCGCGGCCTGCACCAGCGCCTCGACGCGCTGTACGCCGGCCGCCCGCTGACGGTCGAGGTCGACCGCGCCCTGGCCAGCGTGGTGCACCGCCACGCCATCCCGCGCGCCTTGCTCGACGCGCTGCTGGAAGGCTTCCTGTGGGACGCCAGCGGCCGTGGCTACGAGACGCTGGACGAGGTGCAGGACTACGGCGCGCGCGTCGCCGGCACCGTCGGCGCGATGATGGCGCTGGTGATGGGCGTTCGCGACGAAGCCGCGCTGGCCCGCGCCTGCGACCTGGGCGTGGCGATGCAGCTGACCAACATCGCCCGCGACGTCGGCGAAGACGCTCGCAACGGCCGCCTCTACCTGCCGCGCGCCTGGATGCGCGAGGCCGGCATCGACCCGCAGGCCTGGCTGCTGGCGCCGCGCTTCGACGCCGCCCTCGCCGGCATCGTGCAGCGCTTGCTCGATGAGGCCGACGCGCTCTACCGCCGGTCCGAACATGGCATTGCCGGCCTGCCGCGCGACTGCCGGCCGGCGATCCACGCGGCCCGTCTGGTCTACGCCGAAATCGGCCGCCAGCTGGAACGCAATGGTCTGGACGCCATCACCCGCCGCGCCGTCGTTTCCGGGCCGCGCAAGCTGGCCTTGATCGCCCGTGCTGCCACGGCGGTGCTGCGTGCCCCGGCACCGGCCCAGGCTGCCTTGCCGGTGTTGCCGGCGGTGCAGTTCCTGGTCGATGCGGCGGCCCTGCCGCAGGCCCGCCGCGTCAGCCCTGGGCGCAGTTTCGACGAGCGCGTGGGCTGGGTCATCCAATTGTCCGAACGTCAGTCTGCGCAGCAGCGCGCCTGGCATTGAGCGGCATGCGCAGCGCGCCCATCCGGTGCCGGTTTCCGTGCGCAGTGTCATCTAAACATGACATTTGTATATGTAAACACAAATTGACCATCGCCCCTTGGAGGGGTACAGTTTTCGTTGAGGAAATCCAGAAAACGTGGCCCCGAAGTTTGCAGTTGAGGCCACAGGTAACCCTCGTGCGGGTCTAGCACGGCATGTCACTTAGGAGAGACGTTATGGCAAGTGATCCCGATCGCGTGTGGCCTTCCGGCCTGACGACGGCAGAAGCAGAAGAGCTGCAACAAGGTCTGGTCGAGGGAACTCGCATCTTTGGCCTGATTGCGCTGCTCGCGCACTTCTTCGCCTATATCTATTCACCCTGGCTGAAGTAAGGAAGGCACTCCATGAACCAAGGAAAAATCTGGCGCGTGGTGAAGCCCACGGTCGGCGTGCCGTTGTTTCTGGCGGCCGTGGCCGTCAGTTCGTTCACCGTGCACTACCAAATCCTGACCCACACGACGTGGGTGCCGGCCTTCCTGCAAGGTGGCAACAAGGCCAAGGCCACGGCCGCGGCGGATGCCCCGACCACGGTGGCGACCGCGCCATCCGCGCAGAAGCAATAGCTTGCGCCTTCACAAGCGCTTGGTGAAGCGCTTGTGAAAAGGGGCCGGGATCTCGCGATCCCGGCCCCTTTTCCTTGAGGCAGTTCAAAGCCCTTGCCGGGCTGGTCGGTGCCCGCTACTTCATCTGCGTGAACGACAGCAGCATGCAGGCGAAGGCGAAGGCGCTCAGCACCCAGGCCAAGGTGTAACGCCAGGCACGGCCCTTGTAGATGCCCATGTTGAAGTCAAAGGCGGCCTGCGGATCGGCGTAGTGGCTGGCCGGGTCGCTGGCCCAGACCAGACGGAGATTGGTCATCAGGAGCGTGCCGCCCACCAGGGCCAGCACAAAGGCCCAGCGGTTCAGCTGCATGAACAGCGCCGCCTGTTCCGCCCCGGCCTTGGTGCTCAGCAGCAGGGTCAGCGCGGTGAACAGGAGATCGATCAGCAAGAGCGAGACTGAGCGCCGCGTGACGACATCCAGCGCGTTCTCCACGGCAGTCGCTGCGGCGAACTGCCCGTCTGCCAGCGCCCTGGCGCGGACCTGGATCGCAGCCTGGTAGGCGGCAAGGTCGGTCTCGGTGTGGGGCATGCCCCAGAAATAGCAATTCTTCATGTCAGATTTCCATCCAGGCTTGCTTGTCGAAATGGTGTTCATGGGACCGTGCTCCTTCGCTGTCAGCTTTGTGATCGGCATCGTCAACGGGCTTCGACCGGCGCCAGCCGCGACGCGCTGCGAATCAGCGGCATCATCGCCAGGAGCGTGGCCAGCAGCAGCAGCACTTCCAGGCTGTAGACCAGGGTGTAGCTGGCTGTGGCGCCGGACCAGGCGGGCGGCAGGGCGCCGCGCGCGCCCATCGCCGAAACCAGATCGTGCAGGATGCCGCCGACGGCCACCGACGCCCCGGCGCAGGTGGCTTGCACGGCACCCCAGGCGCCGAGCGCCAGGCCGGCCTGTTCCCTGGGCGCCAGGTTCATCGTGGCAGTCAGGGTGCCATGCGCGAACAGGCCGCTGCCGAAGCCGATCGCCCAGGCGCCCATGCCGAACAGCACCGGCAGGTGCAGCGGCGCCGACACGATGACCGCGAAGAACGCCGGTATGCCCACGAAGGCGCCGATGCTGGCCATGCGGAAAGGGTCGGCGCCGCGGCTCAGGATGCGCGAAGCCAGACCGAAACCCATCAGGCCGCCGATGGCCATCGTGGCCGTCAGCTTGGTGGTCGACCCGACCGACAGCCCGAGGATCTGGCCGCCATAGGGCTCGAGCAGCACGTCCTGCATGCCGAAGGCCATGGTGCCCAGACCGACGCCGACCAGGCGGCGCATCGCGTGGTCGGCATGCCTGAAGCGCTGCCATGCTTCGCTGAAACTGGGCTCGGCCTCGCCGGCAGGCTTGCTGCGGCGCTGGCGGGTTTCCTGGTGCCACAGCGCCACCATGTTCAGCGCCAGGGTGACCACCGCCGAGCCCTGGATGACCTGGATCAGCCGCGCCGGGCTGAAGTCTTCCAGCAGGGCACCGAAGACCAGTGCGCTGACGACCATCCCGGTGAGCTGCGCCACGTACATCAGGCCGACCACCTTGGGCTGTGCCGCCTCGGTGGTCAGGTCGGTGGCCAGGGCCAGCCCGGCGGTCTGCGTGATGTGGATGCCGGCGCCGACCAGCAGGAAGGCCAGTCCGGCGCCCAGCTGCCCCAGCCACACCGGCCAGTGTTGGGCATTGCCGCCACCCGACAGCACCAGCAAGGCGAAAGGCATGATCGCCAGACCGCCGAACTGAATCAGCGTGCCCTTCCAGATGTAGGGCACCCGCCGCCAGCCCAGCGCCGAGCGGTGGTTGTCGGACTTGAAGCCGATCAGCGCGCGCAGCGGCGCAAAGACCACCGGCAGCGAGATCATGATAGCCACCAGCGACGAGGGCACGCCGAGCTCGACAATCATCACACGATTGAGCGTGCCGACCAGCAGCACCAACGCCATGCCGACCGAGACCTGGAACAGCGACAGGCGCAGCAGTTGCGACAAGGGCACTTCGGCCGAAGCGGCATCGGCAAAGGGCAGGAAGCGTGGACCCAGGCCTGACCAGGTCCGCATCAGCATTTGGCCCAGGGCGTTCATCTTGTCGTTCCGTCTCATCGAACCCGCGGCATGCGCCAGGGCAACATCAGTCGAACCGGCGTGGAAACCACGCGTGGCAGGTTCAGCGATTCGTGCACCGAGGTCACGCGCTCGCCGAAAAGCCGCGAGTCGAGCACCGAACGCACGTAGAAGGGCGTGTCTTC
Source organism: Betaproteobacteria bacterium (assembly GCA_947453725.1). GTDB lineage: Bacteria > Pseudomonadota > Gammaproteobacteria > Burkholderiales > Burkholderiaceae_C > Rubrivivax. The sequence continues at coordinate 415,346 of CANGHH010000001.1, forward strand.
CAGCGTCTGCGCCACCCGTGCCGGCTCGCCCGGTTCGCTGCGCATGGCACGCTCGATGCGCCAGGCGCTGCGCGGCAGCGCCTGGCGCGGCGGCGCATCGAAAGCCTCGGCGCTGCCGTCGGGCCGGAAGCGACGCGCAATGACGCGCTCGCCACCGGACTTCTGCCGCACGTCGTAGATCACCGCCGTGCTGCCGTCCTTGAGCGCGGCGCGCGACCAGTCCCACTCGGTGAAGGGGCGGTCTATCGGCTCGTCGCCTTCGTTGCTATCGAGATAGGCCTCGCCGCTCCAGCGCGCGCCGGGCTGGTCGAGCTCGACCTCGACACGGGCGCAGGGCGCGATCGGCCCCCAGCGGTGACGGCCGCCGTCGTCCAGCGGCGCGTGAAAGGTCGACAGGCCGCGCGGCCATACCCGGACACGCCCGCGCACGCGCTGCGGGATCGGCATGCCGACTTCGTTCAGGTCGATCTGCAGCGAGCGCCCGTCCCACTGCAGGCTGCTTGGGCCGACGCGGAAGGCGCTGGCGCTGCGCTGCACGCTGGCGGCGCTGCGTTCGGTCATCGTCCAGCGCCGGCCGGCGGCGCCGTACAGCGCCACGTTGATGGCGCAGTGGTTCTCGGCCGGCGTGGCCGGGTTCTTGCGGAGGGCCCACGCGTAGTAGGGCGAGAAGACGCTGCCCACGAAGGCGATCAGGGTCAAGGCGTGGCGGCCGTCGTCGCTGATCGCGTCGACGTACCACCAGAGGTAGCCACCCGGCGTGACCGGCTGGTCGAATCGAGGTGCCCCAGCAGCGTCGCGGCCGCCCGTTGCCCCGACAGCGCCGCCATCGGCACGCCCGGCCCCGGGTGCACCCCGCCCCCCGCCAGGTACAGGCCCGGCATGCGGCAGATCGCCCCCGGTCGCTGGAAAGACGCCATCCAGCCGTGGGTCGCCTGGCCGTACAGCGCCCCGCCAGTGGCCGGGAACAGGTGGTGAAAGTCCTGCGGCGTGGTCATCTGCACCTGTTGCGGCGTCCAGTCGATCTGCAAGCCGCAGCCCCGCAGCAGCGCCAGGCTGTGTTGTTCGCAATGGAGGGTCTCCTCGGGGGGCAAGGGGCGATGGTCGCCGTCGGCGGGGGCGTTGACCAGGCACAGCAGGCGCTCGCGTGCGCCCTCGGGCAGGCTGTCGTGGTCGCTGCGGTCCTGCGCGCAGACGTAGACCGTGCCGGCCCGCGGTAGCTGCCGAAGGCGGAAGATGTCGTCGAATTCGGCGTGGTAGTCGTCGTCGAAGAAGACGTTGTGGCGGGCCAGCGGAAAGCCCGCCGTGGCCGTGTGTGCCGACCAGGTCAGTGCCGACAGTGAACGCCGGGCAACCGGCAATGGCGGTACGGCATGGGTCACGCGGTCGCCCAGCAGGCCGTCGACCAGCGCTTGTGGCGCGCCATTGAAGACCACCGAGTCGGCGGCGATTTCTTCACCGCCGGCCAGCACCACGCCACGCACGCGCCCGCCCTGCACCAGGATGCGTTCGCAGGGCGCGTTGTAGCGCAGCGTGGCGCCGCGCCGCTCGGCCAGCCTGGCGAAGCTTTGCGCGATGGCGTGCATGCCGCCATCGACGGACCAGACGCCATCGAGTTCGACCTGCGCCACCAGCATCAGCGTGGCCGGCGACTGCCAGGGTGACGAGCCGGTGTAGGTGGCATAGCGCGCGAAGAGCTGGCGCAGCCGGTGGTCGTGGAAGTGGCGGCCCAGGCTGCTCCACAGCGAGGCGAAGGGCCCCAGGCCCGCCAGCGTCATCAAGCCGCGCGGGCCCAGGTCGCGCGCCAGCGCGTTCATGCGCGGGCGCGCGGCGCGGATGTAGGGGCCTTCCAGCGCCCGGTAGACGCGCTGGGCCTGGTCGCAAAAACCCAGGAAGCGCCGGGCTTCGGCCGGGCCGGCGAATTCGCCGATGGCCGCTGCCGACTGTTCGCGGCTGGCGTGCAGGTCCAGCCGCTGGTGATGGCCGCGCCAGGCGTGACGGGCCAGCACGTTCAGCGGGGTCAGCGCGGGCAGGTCGGCCAGGGTGCCACCGGCCTCGGCCAGGATCTGCTCGAAAACCCAGCGCATCGTGAACACCGTCGGGCCGGCGTCGATGGCGGCGCCGTCGACCCGGGTCTGCCGCATCTTGCCGCCCGGGGTGGCGGCCGCCTCGACCAGCGTGACCTGCAGGCCGCGCCGGGCCAGCAGCAAGGCGCTGACCAGCCCGCCGATGCCGGCGCCGACGACGACCACGCGGTGGTCGGTCCGCAGCTCAGCCATGGCGCCGGCCCTGCCAAACGCCCTGCACCAGCAGCGGAACGAAGCGCACGAACATGGTCTCGGAAAAGTAGCCGCCGCTGTAAGCGCGGTGGATGGCCTGCTGGTGGGCGCCGCTGTGCGCGTAGGCGGTCATCGCCGCGGTGTCGTCCCACAGGCTGAAGGTGGCCTGGCGCAGCAGCGGCGCTTCGCCCAGACCGGCTGCCAGCTGGCAACCGGCCGCGGCGTGCAGGTCGACTTCCGCCGGCGGCGCCAGCCGCCAGAACGACAGCGCGTGCTGGGGTCGGATCGAAGCCCGGGTCAGCGCCGCCACCGGGCCTCGGACTGGGGCTTCGGCGGTCACCGCCATTGCAGTACCGTCCCAGCTGCCCTGGCTGGAACTGGCCCGCAGCAGGGCCACGCAGCACTCGCGCGAACGGCTGCGGTAGGCGTCGAGCAGCGGCGACTGCTCGATGAAGCTGCGGGCCTGGTCTTCCTCGTCGAAGGTCAGGAACAGCCCCTGGTGGGTGCCGCTGGGCGACAGGCCGAAGCCGCCGCCAGCGCCGCTGCCCAGGACCTTGGAAAAGCCCAGGCCGGGGACCTGTCGCAGGGGCTTGTTGCCCAGCACCAGGCGCGACCACCCCCAGGACCGCGATGCGGGCAGCAGGTCGGCCAGCACGACCACGGCCACGCTGCCAACGGTCCGCGGCTTGGGCGGCGCCTTGCCGCTGCCCCTGGTGGCGCTGCGCTGCGCAGCGCCCGGCCGTTTGGGGGCGGATGCCGCTGTGCGCGCCGCCGGCACCGGGCCTCGAAGCGCGCTGGGTTTCATGCCGTTGGCCAGGGTTGCTGCGGGGCTGTCGCGGGCTACTTGCCCTTGACGCTGGCCTTGGCCGGCTTGACGTCGGCCGCCGCCACGATGGCTGGCGAGGCTGGCGTCTCGGGACCCTGCAGGCCTGGGAAATCCTTGGCCATGGCCACGCCGTACAGGGGTTTGTTCACGCCCTGGTGGCAGGTCGCGCAGGCGACCTTGGGAGCGTCCCCGGTGGGTCCCAGGCGCTTGGCGGGCAAGACCTTGCCCAGCGGCAGCAGGTACTCAGTGTTCAGCTCGCGTGCCATGCGGATGCCGTGCCAGGCCACCGTGCGTTGCGGCGGGCTGAGTTGCCAGTTGCCGAAGGACTGGGTGTTGTGGCAGAAGGTGCAATTCACGCCCAGCGAGTTGGACATGTAGGCCATCAGCGCGTAGGTGCCCTCGGTGCCCTGGATCGAGTCGTGCCGCTGCCCGGTGATGGCCGTGGTGCCGGCCACGCGGATCTTCGTGTCGCTGGTCAGGTACATCGACAGCGGGTCATTCGGCAGTGCCATCAGGCCCACGCTGCTGGCCGGCGCGTTCTGCCCGTTGCGGTTGCCCATGAAGTTGGCCTTCAGGTCCTGCGGCACCGGCGCCGTCCAGGCCAGTGCCGGCACCGGCTGGCCGCGGTGGCAGGTGTAGCAGGTGACGCCGGTGGCCGCGACGTGGGGTTTCCAGTCGGCATTGATGCGGCGGGTCATCTGCAGCATGCGCCGCGCCACGACCTTGGTGTACTTGCTGTCTTCGGCCAGGTTGTCGGGGTTGTGGCAGTAATTGCAGCCCTCGGACGGCGCCACCCAGGCGGTGATGGCCGCCATCTGGCTGGTGAACTGGCCGATGCTGAGATCACCCAGAACCTGCACGTTCTTGAAGATCTGGCTGGCCTTGGGGCCGTCCGGCGAGCCGCCGCTCAGCAGCGCAGGCGCCTGGTTGACGGCGGCCACCTGGGCCGCGGTGCGCGGGTTGTGGACCTGCAGCATGCCGGTGCCGCGGTAGCCGGTCTGCAAGAGATCGATCGGCGGCCGCTCGCAGCCGGCCAGTAGCAGGGCTGTGCCCCAGGCTGCCAGGCAGGCCATCCGGCGCAGGGTCAGGTGGAAGGCTTTCATGGCTTGACCCCCTGCACCAGGGTGGCCGGGTCGACCATGTTGCCGTAGATCGGCGGGTAGGCCGGCGCCACGCCGTGCTGCACGGCCCACAGGTACCAGTTGTCGACCACGGTGCCGGTCAGCAGGATGCCGATGCCGCCGGTCAGTGGACACAGCACCGCGAACCACCAGGCCCAGCGGTGGATGGACTCCATCGTCGCGTTGAAGCCCATGGTCCAGCGCCAGAAGAGGGCGGCCCGTTCGGAAGCCGTGCCCCGGTCGACGATCTGCTCCAGCTCGCGTTCACCGCCGAAGCGACTGACCGCCAGGATGGTGGCGCCGTGCATCGCGAAGATCAGCGCCGAGCCGTAGAGGAAGGCGATCGACAGCGCGTGGAAGGGGTTGTAGAAGAGGTTGCCGTAACGGATCGAGAAGGCAGCCGTCCAGTCCAGGTGAGAGAAGATGCCGAAAGGCACGGCTTCCGACCAGCTGCCCATCAACACCGGGCGGATAGCGCCCAGCACCAGGAACAGCCAGATGGCGGCGGCGAAGGCCCAGGCGATGTGCGTGCCCAGTCCGAGGGCGCGGGCCCGGGTGTACATGCGCGTCCACCACAGCAGGATGGAAATGGTCAGGAACAGGCCGGCCATCAGCCACCAGCCGCCGTCGTTCAAGGGCGGCAGGTGCAGCCCGTACTTCGGCGCCGGCGGGTCCAGCGACAGCCAGAACAGCTGGCGGACGAATTGCACCGGGTCGAAGCCGACCGAGGCCAGCATGTTGAAACCGATGATCAGGAAGGACAGTGTGCCGAAGAACAGCGAGGCCACGCCCAGCGTGCCCAGGTAGACCGGCCCGATCTGCGCCATGCCCAGCCAGGCCAGCGGTGGGAACTGCAGCGGCTTCTGGCTGCCCAGCCGGACGTCGTTGCCCGGCCCGAGGGGGACGCCGGCGTGGGTCGGTCCCGCAGCGCGGACGGTCGTGAAGAGGTTTTGGTATTCGATCATGGGGGGTCCTCGACGCTCACTTCATGGGCCAGTGCGACCAGATCGGCATGTTCAGCCACCAGCCCCACCATTCGGGCCAGCCACGGGTCCAGAAAGGTCCGCTGATGACGATGCACACGGCACTGAAGAAAACAGCGGCCAGGGCCAGGAACAGGCCCAGGCGGTGGATGCCCAGCGAGCCGACCGAGTAGCCGATGGCGTCGCGGAAGAAGGTGTCCTCGTGGTCGGTGGTCTTGACCACCTGACCCTTGGGCGGGTTGCTCGCTGACAGGATCAAGCCGCCGTGCATCGACAGCGCCAGCGTCGTCGTGAAGAAGAAGCTGATGGCGATCATGTGCGCCGGGTTGTAGTGGAAGTGCAGGTACTGGTAGCCGACGTTGGACACCCAGTCCAGGTGGCTGAAGATGCCGTACGGAAAGCCGTGGCCCCAGGCACCCAGCAACAGCGGACGGATCACGACCAGCGTGACGTAGGCGCCGATGGCGAAGCTGAAGGCGATCGGCACGTGGTACTGCATGCCGAGCTTGCGGCAGATTTCCACCTCGCGCAGCGCCCAGGACACGAAGGCGCCGATGGCACACACCGTGATCAGCTGCCACAGGCCGCCCTTCAGCAGCGGCGCGAATTTCAGGCCGTAGGACAGGTCGGGCGGCGCGATGCTGATCTGCCAGATGTTCCAGGTCGGGCCCATCGCTGCGCCCCACAGGATCATGGCCGTACCCAGAAACGTAAAGAACACGGTCGTGACGCCGAAGAAGCCGACGTAGAACGGGCCCATCCAGAAATCGAACAAATCGCCACCGAGCAGGGTGCCACCGCGGACGCGGTATTTCCTCTCGAAACTCAACATGGCCATGGTGCTTCCTCCGGCGTCAAGCCCGCGGCGCGGCGCGGGACTTGATGTGCTGATTCATGTCTGCAGACGGGCGGGTGCGGCTGGCCGTCCCCGCCCGTTGCTGTTCGGCTGTGCAGCCGTTGACGGTTACTTCGTCGGGGCCAGTGCAGCGACCGTGGTGGTGCTGTCGGCCGTGGCGGCAGCCACGGCCTTCTTGGCCGGTGCGCCACCGTCGAGCCAGTTGTATTTGTTCGTGCTCAGCAGGATGAGGTGAATCATCGCTGCGAGTCCGAACAGAAAAATACCCTGGACAACCAAGGCGCGAAGCGGGTCTACGAGACGCCAAATTCTCCACATGATTCCGAGCTCCTCAATCAAATCAAATGCGACATGAAGGTGTACACGGCGGCTTTCACACCCCCGAATAGCGACCCCACGCCTTCTGCACCTGGCAGCCATTCGCGCCACGGCCGACCCAGCGTTTGCCCGGCGAGGGCAATCAAGAAAAACACGATGAAACTCAAGCCGAAGATGAGGAGATCCTTGCGGCTCTCGGGCATCGATGGTGTGGCGTGCAGCGCGTTGTGGGTTTGTGCCATGGCGTTTTCTCCTGTCAGGTCATTGCGGCCAACTGATCGATCTAACGATCAGAGCCAGGGGCGCCAAATCCACACCAGCATGTGTGCAGCCAGGGCGACGGCGGTGAAGCCGATGAAACCCTGGATGTAGTAGCGGTGGAATTCCTGGGCCTCGTCGTCGGTCAGGCCCGAAATCGAGCCCTTGCTGTCAGCCATTGGAATACTCCTTCAGCTTGGCCTTGCGGCCAGCCGCGCGCAAAGCCCGCGCGGCAAGGGCGATCGCGACCGTGCGCCGCGACGTGGGGTGGCACCCGTGTCGCCACGGGTTCAAAGGGGTGGCGCCGCCGCGGCAGGCCATGGGTGTCATGCCGGGGCTTTCGCTGCGGCGAGGCCGCAAACTGCTGCAGCGCGCGCTGCATTCACACGGTCTTCGCCCAGGCGGCGGGCGTCGGCCTCGGCCTGATCGCGCCAGCGTTTGGCGGCCGAGATGCGGACCAGCACGGGCTGCATGTCCACCGCCTCATTCAGCACATCTTTCGCGTCGTCATCCCAGGGCAATTCACCCAGGTAACGCGCCGGCGTGGCGTCGACCTTGTCGAGTTCGGTGCCCAGCGGCAGGATGTTGAACAGCGCGTCGAACAGCGCGTTGCAGAATTCCTGGACGATGTAGGTGGCGCCGGCGTAACCCATGAAGGGCGTGCCGGTGGCGCGGCGGATGATGGCGCCGGGGAACGAAGCCGGGATGTAGGTCGGGCGCGGCCCGTGGCCGCCGCTCAACTCGGCCAGGTACATGCGTTCGTTGTAGGAGCCGAACATCACCAGCGGCGGCTTTTCGTGCGTCAGCTTGCGCACGGCCTCGTTGTCGGTCTTGGAGCCGGCCTTGCGGGCCACGGCGAAATTGCAGGGCAGGCCCAGTTCCTCTTCCAGGAAATGGCGGATGCCGCGGCTGTAGGTTTCGCCAGCCACCACCGCGAAATTCGCGGTGCCGAAAAAGTCCTGCGTGACGCTGCGCCACAGGTCCCAGATCGGCTTGATGGTGGTGTGCTTTTCGCGCTGGATGAAAGGCTCGGGGTCGAGGTGCAGCAACTGGCCCAATTGGCGCAGGAAGGCGGTCGTGCTGTGCAGGCCGATGGGTGCCTGCAGATACGGTCTTTCCAAGGCTTCGCAGAGCAGGCGCCCGTATTCGCGGTACATGCAGATGTTCACGTCGGCTTCCACCAGCCGTGACACATCGGCCAGGTGACTGCCCAGCGGGAAGACCATGTTCACGTCGGCGCCGATACCCTGCACCAGGCGGCGGATCTCGGCCAGATCGCTGGGCATGTTGAAAGTGCCGTAGCAGGGGCCGATCAGGTTGACGCGCGGGCGTTCGCCAACTGGACGGTCGGCAAAAGGCGTGCGTTGCGGCACCTTGCGCAGGCCGTATTCGGTCCACAGCCAGTACATCGCGCGGTTGGCGCATTGCCACTGGTCTTCGTCGATGGTTCGCGGCAGGAAGCGCGCGATCGTCGTGCCTTCGGGCGTTACGCCGCCACCGATCATCTCGGCGATCGAGCCGGTCACGACCACGCTGGGCAGGTCGGGGTCGAGCGCGGCATGCGCGCGCTTCATCGCGCCTTCGGTGCCTTCGCGGCCCAGCTGCTCTTCGGCCAGGCCGGTCACGACGATCGGCAGTTCGTGCGGCGGCAGCGCGTCGGTGTAATGCAGCACGCTGGTGACCGGCAGGTTCTCGCAACCCACGGGCCCGTCGATGATGACCTGCAGGCCCTTGATCGCCGTGAAGACGTAGACGGCGCCCCAGTAACCGCCTGCGCGGTCATGGTCGATGACGTAATTCGGCAGCGCAGCCATCAGATCATCGCCTCGGCGTTGCGCTTCTTCAGCAGCTTGATGACCTGGCGCTTGGTTTCGGCGCGGAATTCGGGGCGCTCTTGCGGCACGCCTTCCCAGACACCGGCCTTGTCGCCGCCGCCGACGTCGCCGAAGAATTCGCGCATCTGCTCGAAGCGCGCCTTGTTGGCGATGGCCGCGTTGACGACCTGCGCCAGCGAACCCGCACCGGCCGGGCCCATCAGCGGACGTGCCGAGATCAGGTTGGTGAAGTAGAGCGCCGGTATCGTCGCCTGCTTGGCGGCCTGCACGACGGGCGTGGTGCCGATGGCCAGGTCGGGCTTGAATTCGCGAACCGCCGCGATGTCCTGTTCCAGCGAGGCGCGGTATTGCACATGCACGCCACGCGCCTGCAGCCATGCGAGATCGGGTGCCGACCACGGCGTGCGCGGGCAGGCCGTGCCCACGTAGGGCACATCGGCGCCGCTTTCGATCAGCAGCCGAGCGACCAGCAATTCGCTGCCTTCGTAGCCGCTGACCGTGATGCGGCCCTTGATCGGCGTCTTGGCCAGCACCATCTTGATGACCGGGAGAAAGCGGTTCTTGGCCGCGTCGATCTGCGCCTGGCCGATGTTGCAGCTGTCGCCGATGGCCTGCAGCCAAGCTTCGGTGCCGTCGTGTCCGACCGGTGCCGAGGCGACCACCGGTCGACCGGCGGTGACGAATTCACGCACGCTGGCGGTGTAGAAGGGGTGGATGGCGGCGACTGCCGCGCAGTCCAGTGCGGCGTACAGCTCGCGCCATTCGCGGGTCGGCACCGTCGGGCCGGCGGCCAGACCCATCGGTTCGAGCATCGCGCCGATGATCATCGGGTCGGCCGGGAACATCTCGCCCAGCAGGCTGACCGTCGGCTTGCTGCTGATGCCGTTGCGCGGTGCCATCACCGGCCCCGCTTCGGCTTCGGTGCGGGCGTATTTCAGCATCGCGCCGGCCAGCACATCTTTCGCTTCCGCGTGCGTCGGCACACCGAAACCGGGCACGTCGATGCCGATGATGCGCACGCCGTTGATCTGCTTGGGCAGCAACTGCAGCGGCACGCCGCTGGCGGTGGGCACGCACAGGTTGATGATGACGATGCTGTCGTACAGCGCCGGGTCGGCCTGCGCGTGCACGGTGTCGCGGATGTCCTCGAACAGCTTGCCGGTGACCAGGCTTTCGCTGTTGAAAGGCACGTAGCCCACGCTGCGCCGGGCACCGTAGAAGTGGCTGGTGAAGGTCAGGCCGTAGACGCAGCAGGCACTGCCCGACAGGATGGTGTGGGTGCGCCGCATGCGCAGCCCGACGCGCAGTGAACCGAAGGCCGGGCACATGCTCTGTGGCTGCTCGTGCGGGCCGGCGCCCTCGGGCAGCGGGTAGTCGCGGGCGTATTGCTGCAGGACTTCGCTCTTGCCGGCGGCTTGGGCGGCGGCTTGCATCGCGTCCTTGCCGGAATGGCAGCCCAGGCCGTCAGCCTGGGCCGCTGCAGGTACGGCCAAGGTCACGGCCGGGCCGCTGGCCCCGGTCGCGTCAGGCGTGGATTCGATGTCCTGCATGGTCAGGCGGCGTCGTAGACCACTTCGAGCGTGGGCTTGACGATCTCGTGCTTGCCGACCATGTCGAAGACCGTGGCCGGTTCCATCTTGAAATCGCGGCCGGTGACCTCGGCGCTGAACAGGCCCAGCAACTGGTCCTGGGTCTGCGGCTTGGGACGCACCGGCGGCGCTTCGGCGACATTGGTGGCCAGTTCCTCGAACAGCGGCGCCCACTGCGTGCCCGGCCGGCCGATGATCTCGTAGCTGGCGCTCTTGCGGCGGATGTCTTCGTTGGCGGGAATGGCGGCCAGCACCGGGATGCCGGCGGCCTGGGCGAAGGCCTGCGCCTCGCCCGTGCCGTCGTCCTTGTTGATGACCACGCCGGCCACGCCGACATTGCCACCCAGCTTGCGGAAGTACTCGACCGCGCTGCAGACGTTGTTCGCGACGTAGAGCGACTGCAGGTCGTTGCTGGCCACGACGATGACCTTCTGGCACATGTCGCGGGCGATCGGCAGGCCGAAGCCGCCGCAGACCACGTCGCCCAGGAAGTCGAGCAGCACGAAGTCGAAACCCCAGTCGTGGAAGCCGAGTTTTTCCAGTGTCTCGAAGCCGTGGATGATGCCGCGCCCGCCGCAGCCGCGGCCGACTTCGGGCCCGCCCAGTTCCATCGCGTAGACGCCGTCGCGCTTGAAGCAGACGTCGCCGATGGCCACGGCTTCGCCGGCGAGCTTCTTCTTGCTGCTGGTCTCGATGATCGTCGGGCAGGCCTTGCCACCGAACAGCAGACTGGTGGTGTCGCTCTTCGGATCGCAACCGATCAGCAGCACCTTCTTGCCCTGCTGGGCCATCATGTAACTGAGGTTGGCCAGCGTGAAGCTCTTGCCGATGCCGCCCTTGCCGTAGATCGCGATGATCTGGGTTTCTTTCGTCACCGGGCCGCTGGCGACCGGATCGGGTTCGATGGCCGCTTCGGCGCGCAACTGCTCACGCGAAATGAAATTGACCGTTGCGGTCGCGGGGATGGTGCTCGTGGAACTCATGACAACTCTCTCCAGTCGAGGATCATCTTCAGACAGCCTGCGTCGCCGAAAGCGGTGCGGTAGGCGTCTGCGGCGTGGGTGGCCACGTCGTGGTGGGTAATCAGACCCTCAAGTGACAGACGGCCGTTCTCGGCCAGTTCCTTGACGGCCAGCATGTCGGCGCGCTGCCATTCGGCGGCTGTTCGGATCTGCGCTTCGCGCATGAAGGCGGGTGCGAAGTTGAAGCGCAGCGGCTCGGTGTAGAAGCCGGCCAGCACCACTTCGCCGCCGAAGGCCAGGCGGGCGATGGCCTTGTCGAGGATGCCGCTGTCGCCGCTGACGTCGTAGATGGCCTTGTAGTCGCGCCGCGTGTCCTCATCGGGCGCGATGACCGGGTAGCCGACGGCACCACTGACGCGCGCCGGGTTCAGTTCCCAGACCGTCGGCGCCGCGAAGCCGGCTGCCACCACCATGCGGGCCAGCAGGCGGCCGAGCACGCCGTGGCCGACGATCAGGTCGGGCGGGCGGCGCGGCGCTTCCTTGCCGCCGCAGGCCACTGCGTGATAGGCCGTGGCGGCCAGCGCCAGCAGCACCGCCTGCGCGCCCAGGCTGTCGCTGATGGGTACGACCTTTTCACCCGGCACGACCAGCTTGGAAGCGGCGCCGCCGAACAGGCCGCGCACTTCGCCATAGCAGCGGGCGCCCGGCACGTAGACATGGTCGCCGACCTGGCGCTGCGACTTCGGCCCGGCAGCCACCACGTGGCCGACGGATTCGTAGCCGGGTACCAGCGGGTAGCCCATGCCGGGAAAGGTGGGCATGCTGCCGTTCCACAGCAGGCGTTCCGTGCCGGTGGAAATGCCGCTGAATTCGATGTCGACCACCACGTCGGTGTCGCTGGGGTCGGTCAGCGGCAGATGCATCAGCTGGAGATGCTCGGGCTGTTCCATCACGACGGCGTGGGTCTTCATGAATGTCATCTTAGGCTGACGCTTTGAAGTGTCAAGCAGGATTTACGTATGTCGCGCTCAGAAACCAGGCTTCGGGGCCGGCTTCTTCGCCACCAGCACGCCCACCTGCAAAGGGATGGGCGTGGGCAGTTCGCGCACGCTGTCGAAGCCAGCGGTTTCCATCAGCGCCTGCAGCTCGGCCGCGGTGCGCGAGCGGCCACCGTGCATGGCCAGCAGGTAGAAGCCGAAATAGGCATCGCCCATGCGGGGTGCGCCGGGTGCGCCGGCCATCGGTTCGGCCAGCAGCAGCGTGCCGCCGGGCGGCAAGGCGCTGAAGACAGCGCGCAGGATGACCAGCGCCCGGGCGTCGGGGTGGTCGTAGATGACGCGGATCAAAGTGGCGATATCGGCGCCTGTCGGCAGCGCGTCGCGCACGAAGTCGCCGCCGTGCACCGTGCTTCGTTCGGCCAGGCCTTCGGCGGCCAGGGCTTCGCGGGCCACTGGCACCACGCCCGGGAGGTCGAAGAGCATCAGCTGCAGATCCGGCGCCCGGCGTGCCGCGGCGCGCAGGAAGCGGCCTTGTCCGCCGCCCACGTCGAGCAGGCAGCGGTGGCGTCGCACGTCGTAGGTGTCGAGCACCTCGTCGGCCACCAGCGGCTGCGAGGCCGACATCAGCGCCGAATAGTCGTTGACCTGCGCTGGCGCCAGCGCGCCGGGCGCTGCAGCCGTGGCGTAGGCCCAGTAGGCCGACAGCCCGGGCGACGCGCCGGTGCCGCGCAACAAGGCCACCGGGTCCTGCAGGTCGGCGTAGAGCACGGCGTGGTGTTCGACCAGCGCCGCGATCGCGCCGTTGCCGACCATGGGCGCGCCCAGCTTGCCCAGGCCGAAGCAGGCCGCGCCGTCTCGGTTGCGGCGGTGTTCGAGCAGGCCCAGCGCGACGGCCGCGGCGAGCAGGCGCTGCAGGCTGTCCGGCGGCAGGTCCAGGCGGCGTGCCAGTTCCTGCTCGTCCAGCGGTCCTCGCGCCAGCAGGTCGAAGACCTTCAGGCGCACGCAGGCCAGCAGCACCTGCGAATAGACGAAGCCGGCCACCAGGTCGAAGAGCCCGCGGGCGCGGCGCCGCGCGATCGGCCGCATCCACCAGCTGCGCGCGGCGCGGCGCTGGAATTCAGGGCTGGTCAGAACGCTGTCGCGCCAGGCCTGCCAGCGCTGGCGCCAGCCGAGGGGCGCCGTGACGTGGGGTGCGGGCAGTGGGACATCCATGTCGGGCTTGTGCCTCAAGCGGCCAGGGCCAGGTCGCGCACCGTGGCCTGCGGCACCAGGCGTTCGGATTCGGCCCTGGCCAGCGCGCGCAGCGCGGCCGCGCCGGCGCACGGCGGGATGGCATCCACGGCGCGGGCCATCAGCTGGTCGAAGTGTGCGATGGCGCCACTCAGGCCCAGTTCGGTGGCCGAACTGGGGCGGCACAGCGCCAGGTCGCGGCCATTGGGCTTGCCCAGCAGGTCGGTGGTGAAGGCGACATCGCGGATGTCGTCGGCGACCTGGTAGGCCTCGCCCAGGCACAGGCCGAAGGCCTGCCAGACCTGGGGATCGGCACCAGCGGCCAGTGCGCCGGCTTCGGTGCAGGCCGAGAACAGCGAACCGGTCTTGGCGCGGTGGTAGGCCGGCAGCGCAACAAACGGTTCGCATTCCCAGGCTTGTCCGGCGACGATGCCGGTGGGCGCGCCGACGCGGCGGGCCAGCAGGCTGACCAGGGCCGGCAGACGTTGCGGCGCGTGTTCGGCGCCGTGGGCCAGGACCTGGAAGGCCAGCACGATCAGCGCGTCGCCGGTCAGCACGGCGATGCGTTCACCGTAGGCAGCGTGCACCGAGGCCACGCCGCGGCGCAGCGCCGCATCGTCGAAGCAGGGCAGGTCGTCGTGGACCAGCGAGGCGCAGTGCAGCAACTCGATGGCCGCAGCCGCAGCGTCCGTCAGGCGCGGATCGCTGTCGCCGCAGGCCCGCGCCACGGCCAGGCACAGCTGCGGGCGGATGCGGGCGCCGCCCGGGAAAACAGCGTGCCGCACGGCAGCCTGCAGCTTCGGCGGGCAGCCGGCGGGGTCGGCCGCGCCGGCTGCAGCCGGCGGGGCGAGCGACCCCAGCACCAGCGCAGACAGCAAGGCCTCCTCGATTCGGTCATGGGCGTTCATCGCGGCAGTTCCTTTCGGGGGTTGGGGCGGTTGATCCCTGGTGGCGGACAGCACACGCACGTGCGGCGTGTTTTCTTCCTGGTCGTCCTGGTCGCTGTTGTCAGTCTTAGTTGTCATCCTAAGTTGTCAACTTGACGATACAGCCATAGGATAGGGACATGAACACCCGGCGTCAACGAGAGCTTCCCAATCCGACCGGTGTCGCGCGATGACCGTTCTCGCGCTCGGCATCAACCACCACAGTGCCCCGCTGGACCTGCGCTCGCGCTTCGCCTTTGCCGCGCCACAGCTGCCGGCGGCGCTGCAGTCGCTGCGCGCCTGCCTGCAGCGCGCGTCGGCCGAGGCCACGCTGCTGTCGACCTGCAACCGCACCGAGCTCTACATCGCAGCCGACGGCGTGCCCAGCGCGGCCGAACTGGCGCAACCGGCGCTCGGCTGGCTGGCCGAGCAGGGGGGCTTGAACGGCGCCACCGCCGGCCTCGCCGACCACGCCTATGTGGTCGAAGACCGCGAGGCCGCGCGCCACGCCTTCCGCGTCGCCTCGGGTCTGGACTCGATGGTCCTGGGCGAGCCGCAGATCCTTGGCCAGATCAAGGTCGCGGTTCGCGAAGCGGGGCTGGCCGGCACCCTGGGCAGCACCTTGCACCAGCTGTTCCAGCGGTCTTTTTCGGTGGCCAAGGAAGTCCGCAGCGCCACCGAGATCGGCGCCCATTCGGTCAGCATGGCGGCGGCCGTGGTGCGCCTCGCCGGGCAGCTGTTCGAAGACCTGGGGCAGGTCAAGGTGCTGCTGGTTGGCGCCGGCGAGATGATCGACTTCACCGCCGCCCACTTCGCCAGCCGTCACCCGCTGAGCATCACGGTGGCCAACCGCACCATGGAACGCGGCGAGGCGCTGGCCGAGCGCTTCGGCGCGCTGGCCATGCCACTGTCGGAATTGCCACAGCGCCTGGGCGAATTCGACGTCGTGGTGTCGTGCACCGCCAGTTCACTGCCGGTCATCGGCCTGGGCGCCGTCGAACGTGCCTTGAAGGCCCGCCGCAAGCGGCCGATGTTCATGGTCGACCTGGCCGTGCCGCGCGACATCGAACCCGAAGTCGCCCGACTGCGCGACGTCTACCTGTACACCGTGGACGACCTGGCGGCGCTGGTCCAGACGGCCGGCGACAAGCGGCAGCAGGCGGTGGCCCGCGCCGAGGAAATCGTCGACGCCGGCGTCCACAGCTTCGCGCAGTGGATGGAGCAGCGCGCCAGCGTGCCGCTGATCCGCGCGCTGAACCAGCAGGCCGACGACTGGCAGGCCATCGAACTGGCCCGGGCCCGCCGCCTGCTGGCCCGTGGCGGCTCGATCGACGCCGCGCTGCAGGCGCTGGCCCACGGCCTGACGGCCAAGCTGATGCACGGGGCGATGAGCGAACTGCGCTGCGCCGACGAACAGCACCGCGATGCGATGGGTGAGGCCGTGCAGCGGCTGTTTCTGCGTACCGGCTTGCGCTCGCCAGGGCCGCACAGCCCGCATTGAGCGCTACGGCGGCTGCAGCGAACTCAGCAGCAGTTCGGCCACCCGCGGCGCAGCTTCTTCGTGCGCCAGATGGCCCAGGCCGGGCAGCGTGGCCAGCGTGGCGCTCGGCACCAGCGCCAGCGCGCGGCGGGCGTCGGCGGGCGGCACGGTGCCGTCCTGCTCACCGACCAGCAGGTGCAGCGGCGTGCGCAGGGCCGGCAGGTCGGCGGCCAGCGCGCGCAGGTCCCAGCGTGCCACCATGGCCAGCGCACCGGCGACGTGGCCGGGGCTGCTGACGAGCTGGCGGTACAGCGTGGTGCCGGCTTCATCCAGCGTCGAGCCGGTGCTGGCCAGCAGTTTGTCCACCACCGACGGCTGGCGCGCGCGCCAGGCGAACAGCGGCGGCACCAGCGGGTTCAGCGACAGCAGCTTGGCGGCCGGCGAGAAGATGGCGCCTGCCACGCCGGGCAGCGGGAACAGCGCGGCGTTCAGCGCGATCAAGCCCGCCGGTGCCCAACCCGGCGTGGCGCCGCCCGCAGCCGTCTGCAAGGCCATGCGGATGGCGATGGCCGCGCCGGCCGAATGCCCCAGCACCCAGCGCGGGTGCGCGCCCCAGGCAGCCAGCAGTGCGGTCACGCCACCCGCCATGCCGGCCATGCTGGCGCCGTGAGCGGCGCCCGCCGCGTCCGCCGGGCCGCTGAAGCCGTGGCCGGGCAGGTCCATGGCCAGCAGTTCGAAACGCGGGGCCAGCAAAGGCGCCAGGTGCCGCCAGGTGTGGGTGGCCGAACCGGTGCCGTGGATCAGCAGCAGCAGCGGCGCGCCGGGCCGCGGTGCCGGCCAGTGCTGGACATGCCAGCGCAGGCCGGCCGCTTCGATGAAATGGCTGCGCTCGCGGTGCGGCCAGCGCCGGCCTTCGCGGTCCCAGTTCAGGCCTTGCACCATGGCTGCTGTTTGCCTGCCCGGTCGACGCGCCGATCAGCGCGCCGCGCCGGGCAGGGTCTTCACCGCCGCCGACAGCGCTGCCGCGCCGGCGTAAGGCAGGGCGCGGTAGTGAGCCGCCAGTTCCAGCGCCAGCCGCTGCGCGGCCGGCGCGGGCTGCGGTGAGGTGTCGACCACCAGCGTGGTCAGCCGAGCGGCGCGCAGCTGGCGGGCCATGGCCAGCGCGTCGACCTCCGCCTTGGCGCGGCCCGGTGTGCCGTCGCGCGCGATGTTGCCGCGCCCGTCGGTCAGCAGCACGACGATGGGCGTCGCGCCGGCGCGGCGCACCTGCACCGCCAGGCGCAGCGCCGCTTCGAGCCCGGCTGCCAGCGGCGTGCCGCCGCCTCCGGGCAGGCCGGCCAGGCTGCGCTTGGCGCGGACCAGCGACCGTGTCGGCGGCAGCAGCAGTTCGGCGCTGCGCCCGCGGAAGGCGATGACCGCGACCTGGTCGCGCCGCACGTAGCAGTCGGCCAGCAGCAGGTTGATCGCCCCCTTGGCCTCGGCCAGGCGGTGCAGCGCCGACGAGCCCGAAGCGTCGATGACGAAGATCGTCGCCGTCGCCGCGCGCTGCTGCAGGCGCGAGACGCGCAGGTCGTCGGCCTGGACGTGGATGCGGCTGGCACCTTCGGCTGCGGCCGCGCTGCGGCCTGGCGCGGCCGACACGGCAGCGCCGCGCTTTTCGGCATTCGCAGCGGCGCGGATGCGCTGCCAGGGCGCCGCGGCGCGCAGCGTCTCGATCAGGTTCAGCCTGGCGCCACCGCGCGGCTCACCGTGCCGCGTGCCGACCGGCCGGCCACTGCGCGGCGAGGTCGTCAGCGCGCCGACACGGCCGCCTTGCGCGCCGCCGACACCGCCCATCAGCGCGGCCAGCAGACCGGCGGGCAGGGCCGCGGCAGCGGCCTCGACCAGGCGGTCTTCGAGCTTGTCGGCCGGTGTTTCTTCGGGCTTGTCTTGCGGCTTCTCCGGTGGCGGCTCGATCGCGTCGGTGGGCTCGGGCGGCGTCGGCGGCGGCTCTGCTTCGCTGCCGTCGGGCTCGGGTGGCGCCGGTTCGTCGTTCGGCGGCTCGGGCGCCTGCTCGTCAGGCGCTGGCGGCAGGCGCGTCGCGCGCGGGCCCAGCACCAGGCGGGCGGCCAGGATGGCGTCGTCGTCGCTGACCAGCGAACGGCCGGCGAGCGCCGCTGCCGCACGCGCCGCGCGCAGGGCCAGCAGGCTGGCGCGCGGCGAATCGACGCCGAGCTGCAGCGCCGTGCCGCACAGCGCCTGCAGCGTGGTGTCAGCCAGCGCCACGCGCGGCAGCAGCAAGCGGGCTGCTGTGATTTCGTCGGCTTCGGCCGCAGCCTCGCCACAGGCTCGCAGGCCGAGTTCGCGCAGGTCCAGCCGGAAGGCCAGGCGGTCGGTCAGCGCCGCCGACAGCGGTTCGTCGTCGGGCGTGGCTTCGTCCAGCGCCAGCACGCCGACGCGGGCGTCCCAGCGCGTGCTCAGGCCGTCGCGTTCGAAGCCGACGGCGCCGCTGTCCAGCGCCGCGCACAGGCGCGCAGCGGTGCCGGCGCTCAAGCGTTCGGCCATCGGCAGCGTGAGGACGCCGCCATCGCTTTCGGCCAGCAGCCCACGCTGCGCCACGGGCTTGCCCAGGCGCAGCGTGGCGGCCAGGTCCAGGCCGCCGAGCAGGCGCTCGTCGGCAATGCCGACCGGCATGCGGCGCTGCGGCATCGCGGCAGGCAGCAGGCGCTGGAAGTCGTGCAGCCAGCGATCGCGCACCGGCCCGGCGCCGGCGCGCAGCACGGCGCCGCCCAGGCCTTGCGGGTCTATGGCCAGCAGCGCGGCGGCCCAGGCGCTGTCGGCCCAGACGCGGTCCAGCGGATCGGCCTCGGCCGCAACGGCCGCTCGCTGGCCCGAATCGGCGGCCTGCGGGTCGCCGTTCACGCGCCGAACAGCTCCACCACCACGCGTTCGACGCGCGCGCTGGCGTCGGTGTCGTCGAGCGGGTCGCGCCGCAAGCGGTGGCGCAGCGCCGGCTTGGCGACGCGGCGGATGTGGCTGTCGCCGACCACCGCGTCGCCGTCCAGCGCGGCCAGCGCGCGCGCCGCGCGGATCACCGTCAGCTCGCCGCGCAGGCCGTCGGTACCCAGGCCCATGCACAGCTGGGCGGCGCGTTCCAGCGCGGCGTCGGGGGCCTGAACCCCGGCCAGCCGTTCGCGGGCGGCGACGATGCGCTTGCGCACCTTGTCGTCGTCCTTGTGCCACTTCTGGGTGAAGGCAGCCGGGTCGCGCTCGAAGTCGTCGCGGCGGCGCACGACCTCGACGCGCGAGGCGAGGTCCTGCGGCGTGCGCACTTCCACTGCCAGGCCGAAGCGGTCCAGCAGTTGCGGACGCAACTCGCCTTCCTCGGGGTTGCCGCTGCCGACCAGCACGAAGCGCGCCGGGTGGCGCACGCTCAGGCCCTCGCGTTCGACGACGTTCTCGCCCGAGGCCGCGACGTCGATCAGCAGGTCGACCAGGTGGTCTTCGAGCAGGTTGACCTCGTCGATGTAGAGAAAGCCGCGGTGGGCGCGCGCCAGCAGGCCGGGCTCGAAAGCCTTGATGCCAGCGGTCAAGGCCTTCTCGAGGTCGAGCGCGCCGACCACGCGGTCTTCGGTGGCGCCCAGCGGCATGTCGACCACCGGCACCGGGATCAGGCGGCTCTTGACCTTGCCACCGGCCTTCAGCGTGGCGCAAGCTGCGCACGAGGCGCTGTTGTCGGCCGGGTCGCAGCCGTAGACGCAGCCGACCACGGCGCGCATCTTGGGCAGCAGCGCGGCCAGCGCGCGCACCGCGGTGCTCTTGCCGGTGCCGCGGTCGCCGAAGACCAGCACGCCGCCGATGCGCGGGTCGACCGCCGCACACAGGATGGCCAGCTTCATTTCGTCCTGGCCGACGATGGCGGAAAAGGGAAAGTAGAGGGTCGACATGCGCGGAGGGCAGGGCTTGAATGCGGTGAGATCAGTGGCCGGGATCGGCGGCCTGGGCGTGGCGCCGCGCGCGGCGCACAGCGGCCAGCACGGCCACCGCGAGCAAGGGCACGCTGAGGCCGACGACGAGGTCGGGGTTGAGTGGCAGGCCGGCGGCTTTCAGCGCTTTCGCGGTGTAAGCCACCAGGCCGGCCGCGTAGTAGCAGATCGCCGCCACCGACAGGCCTTCGACGGTCTGCTGCAAGCGCAGTTGCAGCTGGGCGCGCTGGTCCATGCTGGCCAGCAGTGCCTGGTTCTGCCGTTCGCGCGTGATGTCCACGCGGGTCGACAGCAGGCTGCTGGCCTGGGCCACGCGTTCGGACAGGTCGTGCAGGCGCTGCGACACGGTGGCGCAGGTGTCGACGGCCGGCGTGAAGCGGCGGGCCATGAATTCGTCATAGGTCTGCATGCCGGGCAGTCGCGTCTCGCGCAACTCGGCGATGCGCCGCGTCACCAGTTCGAAGTAGGCGCGGCAGGCGCCGAAGCGGAACTGGCTGGCGGCCAGGCCGCTTTCGACTTCGGCGGCCAGCCGCGTCAGTTCGTGGAGCAGGGTTTCGTCCTGCTGCTGGCGGTTCGCCGCGCTGTTGGCGGCCTGCGCCTGGGCCTGCGCGATGCCGTCGGTCAGCGTCGCCAGCGCGCCTTCGATCTCGACGATGCGCGGCGACTGCCGACGCGCGATGGGCAGCGCCAGCAGGGCCAGCATGCGGTAGGCCTCGATCTCGAACAGGCGCTGCAGCATGCGCCCGCTCTGGCGTTCGGTCAGACCCTGGTCGAACAGCATCAGCCGCGTGCAGCCGTCGTGCAGCTGGAAGTCGGTGTAGACCTGGGCGGTGCCGTCGGCGATGCCGGAACCGACGACGATCTGGCCGTCGAACGCCTCGTTCAGCCGTTCGGGCGTGGCGGGCGTGTCGGCCGCCGACAGCAGTTCGGCGTGCACCGCGGCGATGGTCGCGCCCGGTGTGGCGGCCAGCCAGCCGACGGGCAGCAGCGTGGCGGCCAGGCTGTCGAAAGGCTGGCCCTGGGCGCTGCCGGCCGCGATGAAGGTGTAGCCGGAGAACTCGCCGTGGCGTTCCCACTTCAGGCGCAGCGCGCCGAGCTGCGCGCGGAAGTGGGTGGCACCGGCGGCCGGCGGCGCCACGCCATGGCGCGCGCAGAGCGCGGTGATGTGCGCCAGTTCGTGGCTGCGCTCGTCGGCGTCGACCAGCACCGCCATGTAGCTGGCCCTGGCCGGCGCGCGGACCGGCTCGGGCGGTCGGGCATGCACCTCCTCGGCCAGCGTGATCCTCAGCGCGTGATCCGGGGGAAACATCAACATCGTTGGCCAAGTCGCCCGCCAGCCGGGCCCAGGGTGGAAGCGGCAGTATGTCACGGGCACCGGACGCTGCCGCCACGCTGTTAAGCTCAGCGCCCATGTTCACCGGCATCGTTCAAGGCATCGCCCACGTCCGCGCGCTCACCGAGCGGCCCGGCCTGCACACCTTCACGCTGGGCTTTCCGCCCGGTTTCTGCGCCGGTCTGGCGGTCGGGGCGAGCGTGGCGGTCGACGGCACCTGCCTGACCGTGACCGCGCTGCACGGCGCTGGCGAGGGCGAGGGCGAGGGCGGCAGCGCCGCCGACTTCGACGTGATGGCGCAGAGCCTGGCGCTGACCACGCTGGCCGGCCTGCGCAAGGGCAGCGCGATCAACGTCGAACGCGCCGCCAAGGACGGTGCCGAGATCGGCGGCCATCCGCTGTCGGGCCACATCGACTTCATGGCCACGCTGGCCGAGGTGCGCGCGCCGGAGAACAATCGCGTGCTGCGCATCGCTGTCCCTGCGCCGTGGATGCGCTATGTCTTCGCCAAGGGCTACATCGCCGTCAACGGCGCCAGCCTGACCGTCGCCGAGGCGCAGCGCGATCGCGACGGCAGCGGCTGGTTCGAGGTCTGGCTGATCCCCGAAACGCTGCGCATGACGACCTTCGGCGACAAGGCCGTGGGCGACGCGCTGAACATCGAGATCGAGCGCAGCACCCAGGTCTTCGTTGACACCGTGCGCGACGCGATCGACGAGCGCCTGGGCCCGCTGCTGCCGCTGCTCGAAGGCCTGCTGCGCGAGCGCGGCCTGAGCCTGGACGAGCTGGCGCGGCCGGCCGTGCTGCCGCCGCGCTGAAGGGCCCCCGATGCGCTGGCGCCGCCGCCATCTGCTGGCCGGGCTGACCGCGCTGTCGGCCGGCGCTGCGCCAGCCTTCCTGCGCCACGCCCGCGCCGCCGACACGCCGCGCTTCGCGCTCGGCATCGCCTCGGGCCAGCCGCAAAGCCGCACCGTGGTGCTGTGGACCATGCTGACCGGCGCCGACCTGCCGCCGCAGGCGGCGGTGGCCTGGGAGCTGGCCGAGGACGAGGCCTTCCAGCGCATCGCCGCGCGTGGCAGCGAAGCCGCGCGGGTCGAGGACCACCACGCCGTCCACGCCGAACCGCAGGGCCTGGCACCCGACCGCTGGTACTGGTACCGCTTCACCGCACTGGGCCAGCAGAGCGCTGCGGGCCGAACGCGCACCGCGCCGGCGGCCGACGCCCGCGTGCAGCAGCTCCGCTACGCCATCAGCAGCTGCCAGCGCTACGACGTGGGCCACTACGCCGCCTGGCGCCACGCTGCCACCGAGCCGCTGGACCTGATGGTCTTCCTGGGCGACTACATCTACGAATACGGCGCCGCCCCGGCCGCCAGCGCGGTGCGTGCGATCCACAGCGGCCGTGTCAGGACGCTGGCCGACTACCGCGCCCGCTACGC
This sequence comes from Betaproteobacteria bacterium, assembly GCA_947453725.1. Lineage (GTDB taxonomy): Bacteria > Pseudomonadota > Gammaproteobacteria > Burkholderiales > Burkholderiaceae_C > Rubrivivax. Next base: position 437,741 of record CANGHH010000001.1, read on the forward strand.
CCTGCACAAGAGCGACCCGGCGCTGCAGGCCGCGCACGCGGCCGCGCCCTGGCTGCTGGTCTGGGACGACCACGAAGTGGAGAACGACTACGCCAGCCTGCAAGGCGAATTCCTGCAGGCCGATTTCGCCGCCCAGCGCGCCGCCGCCTACCAGGCCTACTGGGAGCACCTGCCGCTGCCCAAGGCGGCGCGACCGGTCAACGGCGAGATGCGCATGCACGGCCGGCTCGACTGGGGCCAGCTGGCGCGCATTCACCTGCTCGACGACCGCCAGATGCGCGACGCCCAGGTCTGCCCCAAGCCCGGCCGCGGCGGCAGCAACACGGTGCGCGTCGCCGATTGCCCGGGCCTGATGGACCACCGGCGCACGCTGCTGGGCGCCGAACAGGAACGCTGGCTGGCTGACGGCTGGACCAGCGACCGCCCGTGGAACCTGGTCGCCCAGCAGACGCTGATGGCGCGCTTCAGCTGGGAAGAACCCAGCGCTGCGAACCAGGGCGGGATGTACTGGACCGACGGCTGGGACGGTTACCCCGCCGCCCGCCGCCGCCTGCTGCAAACCGTGGCCGACAAGCGCGTGCCTGGCGTGGTGGTGCTCGGTGGCGACGTGCACGCCAACTACGTGGCCGACCTGAAGGTCGATTTCGATGACCCGCGTTCGCCGGTCATCGCCAGCGAGTTCTGCGGCACCTCGATCACCAGCCTGGGCCTGGACACCGCGCGACTGACCGCCGCCCGCGCCTTCAACCCGCATGTGCATTTCGCGCGCAGCGACCAGCGGGGCTATGTGCGCTTCCAGCTGACGCCGCAGGCGCTGCAGGGCGAGCTGATGGTGCTCGACAACGCGCGCGACGCGGCCAGCGCCATCCAGGTCGGCGCGCGCTACGCGGTGGCCGCTGGCCAGCCGGGCATCCAGCGCGGCTGAAGCCCGGGGTTGCCGGCTGCGGCCGCCAGCGCTCAGCTGGCGGCCGTCAGGGCGCTGCGCACAGGCAGTGCGTCGCCGCCGCCAGGGGCTGCGGTCGCGCCGTCAGCTCGCCCAGCCAGGCCAGTTCGTCGGCCATCTGTGCGGCCACCGGCGGCAGCAGGCCCAGCGCGACCAGCGCGCCCTGCCAGGGTGAGGTGGGTCCGGCCAGCGCCTGCACGTCCAGCGTCAGGCCCAGCCGCTGCAGCCACCGCTGCAGGCGCCCCGGCTCGGCTTCGATGTATTGCACGCGGTAGCCAGGCAGCAAACGAGCGCGCTTCGCGGCGGCGTCCAGCGCGTCGCCGGTGCGGCCCAGGCGGTCCACCAGGCCGAGCTTCAGCGCGTCCTGGCCGGTCCAGACGCGGCCCTGCGCGACCGCGGCGATCTGTTCACGGGTCTGCTTGCGGGCTTCGGCGGCGCGCCGCGTGAATTCCGAATAGGTGTGGTCGACGCTGGTCTGGATCAGTTTTTCCAGACGCGGCTCCAGCGCCCGGCGCGGGTCGAAGCCACCGCCGAGCCAGGTCGTGCTGACGCCGCTGGCGTGCACGCCCAGCTTGTCCAGCGCGCGCTCGGCGGTGGGCAGCATCGCGATCACGCCGATGCTGCCGGTGATGGTCGCAGCGTCGGCGATGACTTCGTCGGCGGCCAGGCTGATCCAGTAGCCGCCGGAGGCCGCGACGTCGCCCATCGACACCACCACGGGCTTGCCGGCCTTTCGGGTCAGTTCCAGTTCGTGGCGGATGAGTTCGCTGCCGAAGGCGCTGCCGCCCGGTGAGTTCACGCGCAGCACCACGGCCTTGACCTGTTCGTCGTCGCGCGCCTGGCGGATCAGTTCGCTGGTGCTCAAGCCGCCGATGGCGCCGGGGCCGGCGCGGCCGTCACCGATGCTGCCTTCGGCGACGATCACGCCGACCGCCGGGCCGCTGCTCGGCGGCTTGATGCGGCCCAGGTAGTCGCCGAAGGCCACCTGGCGAAAGGTCTTCCTGTCGTCGCTGGCCGCGCCGCGTTCGACCAGCGCTGACCGCATCTCGTCGCGTGTCTTCAGCGCGTCGACCCAGCCGCGTTCCTTCGCCCAGCGCGCGGCATCGCCGCCGACGGCGGCGAGGCTGTCGGGCAGGCTGTCGATGGCCGCCATCACGCTGCCGGCGGGCTGCTTGCGGGCCTGCTCCACCGCCTTCGTCCAGCCGGCCCACAGCGTGCCGTACAGCAGCGTGTCGGCTTCGGTGGTTTCGGGCGACGGGCCGTTGGCGGTGTAGCCCTCGTTGAAGTTCTTGAACTTGCCGGCGCGCAGGACGTGGGCCGTCAGGCCGACCTTGTCCAGCAGGTCCTTGTAGTAGCTGCGCGGGCGGCCGTAGCCTTCGACCTGCACGCCGCCCATCGGGTGCAGCCAGACTTCGCTGGCCTGCGCCGCCAGGAAGTACTGGCGCTGGTCGAAATTCGACCCCCAGGCGATGACCGGCTTGCCCGCCGCCTTGAAGCGCGCCAGCGCCGCGCCGACCTCGTGCAGCGTGGCGCCGCCGGCGCCGGCGAAGTCGTCGAGCAGCAGCAGGGCGTGGCTGATCTGCGGGTCCCGGGCGGCCGCGTCGAGCACCGCCAGCAGGTCGCGCAAGCGCAGGTGCGGGTCGTCTTCGCCCTGCAACTGGCGCATCGCGCCGCCGCGCAGGGAACCGGCGCGCTGCTCGGTGATGCCGCCGTCCAGCTTCAGCACCAGCGCCGTCCTGGGCTGCAGCGGCGGCGGACCGCCGCGCCAAAGCCCGACCGCCAGCGCCACCAGCAAGGCCAGCAACACCAGGTTCAGCAGGGCGCGCCGCGTGCCGTCGAGCAGCCACCAGGCGCCACGCAGGCCGCGGCCGATGAAGGAGAAGGTCGACTTGAACATGGTGCTTTCGTTGCGGTCGTGAAAGCGTGAGCTTACGCACCCTGAACCGGAGGCCCGCAGCCATGACCCACAACCGACTGGAGGGGGGCCGCGAAGCTTCTCAAGCTTGATTCAAGCCGTCGCTGGAACCATGCGCCGACACACCTCGATGCCTTCAGCAAGCCGCTGCGCGCCAAGTGCAGACTTCGAGGGACGTCCTCCATGAGACACAGCCAGCCCTGGCCGAGGCGGCGAAACGCCTGGGCACCAGCCTCGGTCCTCGGCCGGCGGCCCGGCCGAGGCCGAACAGCCACCGAAAGATGCGCCATTTCCGGCCTTCGCGCCATGGGGGCGGCCCGCAGACTCGGTCCTGCGTGCCCCTCGGCGGGCGCCTTGCTGGAGTCCCTTGCGCATGCCTGCCCCGCTTTCCGCCCGGTCACCCGCCCTGTGTGCGCTGGGTTGCGCCATCCTGCTGCTGGCCGCGCCGGCCTGGGCCGGCCGCTGCGTCGACGAAGAAAGCCCCGACCCGGCGCCCGACACCAGCACCGCCGCCGAAGTGGCCGCCGCGCAGAACCCGCTGGATCCGCGGACCGTGATGCAGAACCTGGTGCGCGACGCGCTGGCGCGCAGCCTGGGCATCGGCGCAGCCGAACTGCAGGCCCAGGCCGCGCTGGACGACATCCAGGAAACCATCGCCACCCGCAAGCTGCAAGCCAGCGCCAGCGCCGGCCTCGGGCCGGGCGGCTCGCAATCGCTGGCCGGCACCGAGGTCTCGCCCTTCCAGCTGCGCGGCTCGGTCACCGTCGGCCAGCTGCTCTACGACGGCGGCCGCACCGACCGCCTCGTCGACTGGCGCACGCAACTGGCCGAATCGGCCCGCCAGGGCCATCTCACGGCGCGCGAACAACTGGCGCTGAATGCCGTGTCGCTGGCGCTGGAGCGCAACCGCTACCGCCAGCATGTGCTGGTCTACGGCCAGTACGTGCGCAAGATGGGTTGCCTGGTCGATGCGCTGGAAACCATCATCAAGGCCGACCGCGGCCGGGCCAGCGAACTGGTGCAGGCCCGCAAGACCCTGTTGCAGGCCGAGATGTCGCAGACCCAGGCAGCGTCGCAGGCGCGGCAGGTGGAAGTCAAGCTGCGCCGCCTGGTCGGCGACGGCCTGCCGCCGGTGCGCGGCGTCTCGGGGCTGCTGCTCCAGGTGCCGGCGCTGGAGTCGCTGCTGCCCGAAGTCGAGCGCAGCAGCGAGATCGCCGGCATGACGGCCCAGGCCCAGGCGGCTGCCGACTACGCGCGCTCGATCGAGGCCGGCAACAAGCCGCAGCTCAGTTGGAACCTCAGCGGCAGCGAGTCGCTGGCGCGCAGCCGGGTCAGCGGGGCCGGCAGCAGCACGGTGCGCAGCGGCCAGTTCTCGCTCGGGCTGGCGGTCAATGTGCCGCTGCTCAACCCCGGCGTGGCCAACGCCACCGACGCCGCCCGCAAGCGCGCCCGCGCCGCCGACCTGCAACGCGACGACGCGCTGGAAGCCCGCCGCTTCCGCATGGCCGAAGTCCACGAGCAAACGCTGTCCAGCTTCGACCGCATGCGCCGGACGGCGGCGGTGCTGCGCGACAGCGAGCTGGTCCGCAACTTCACCCTGCAGCAGTGGCAGCAGTTGGGCAAGCGCAGCCTGTTCGACGTGATGGGCGCCGAGGCCGAGCACTACAACCTGCGCATCAGCTACATCAACGCGCTGTGCGACGGCCAGCAGATGAACGCCAATCTGCTGTCGCTGGGCCGGGGCGTCACCGAGTGGCTGCGTTGAACAGGCCTGCGACAGGGCCGGTTGGCAAGGATCGACCAAATGCAAATTGACGAGACGGATTGTCACGTTAACATGACACGTCCCTGGGCCTCAGTGTTCGGGACCGCACCGCCGGTAGCTGCCGCCGGACCGGTCCGAGTTGCTGCGGGCCAGCCGTCAACGCAAGCGTCCTGCCGCCATGGCAGCAGAGTATCCGCATGGTCCGGTCGGTCAATATTCGGTGGCGCCTGTTCGGCGGCCTGCTGGCGCTGGCGTTCTGCCTGTTGGTGTCCGCCGTGGCGGTCCTGCGCGGCCTCGACCGCTCGCAGCAGGCCGACCCGCTGCAGACCGGCTACCGCGGCACCGGCATGGTCCAGATCCGCGGCGATGCGGCGCTGAAGGCCCAGGCCCTGCTGCAGGCCGCGCCGCCGATCGCTTCGGCGGCCCGTTCACGGCCCAATGGACCGCTGGCCGGCAAGGTCTACAAGAACGTCCAGGTGCTGGGCGACCTGCCGCTGGGTGAGTTCGGCCGCACCATGTCGGAGATCACCAACTGGATCGCGCCCAACGAGAGTTGCGTCTACTGCCACGTCGAAGGCAACTTCGTCGCTGACGACAAGTACACCAAGGTGGTGGCAAGGCGCATGTTCCAGATGGTCCAGCAGATCAATGCCAACTGGAAATCGCACGTCGCCGGCACCGGCGTCACCTGCTACACCTGCCACCGTGGCAATGCCTTGCCGCAGCAGCGCTGGTTCCGCCAGCTGCCGCCGGTGGCGGGTGCCGACTTCATCGGCGGCCGCTCCGTCGCCCAGCCGCTGCAGGTGCGTACCGGCACGCTGCCGGGCGACCCGCTGGCGACCTTCCTGCTCAGCGAAACGGCCGCACCCTCGGTCCGCGTGGCCAGCCCGCGGGTGCTGGCGCAGGTCGTCGGCCAGCCCATCCAGCAGGCCGAAAAGACCTACGCGCTGATGCTGCATGTGTCGCAGTCGCTGGGCGTGAACTGCAGTTTCTGCCACAACACGCGGGCCTTTTCGAGCTGGGAACAAAGCTCGCCACAGCGCCAGACTGCCTGGTACGGCATCCGCATGGTGCGGGACATCAACAGCCAATTCCTGGAGCCGCTGAGCAGCGCATTCCCGGCCTCGGCGCCGGGCCGACTGGGGCCGGCCGGCGACACGGCCAAGGTCAACTGCGCGACCTGCCACCTGGGCGCCAACAAGCCGCTGTACGGCGCACAGATGGCCCAGCACTACCCGGCGCTGCTGCTGCCGCCGCGGGCGGCTTCGGCGCCGCCGGCCGCGGCCTCGGCGGCCGAGCCCGCACCCGATGCCGCCGCCCTGGAGGCCGCCGCCTCGGCCGCCTCAGCCGCCTCAGCCGCCTCAGCCGCTGCGCAGATCGCGGTCGCCGCTTCGGCGCCGCAGGCCGCCGCGGTACTGGCGGCTGCGCCGGCTGCCGTGGTCGCCCCCAAGCCGGCTTCTGCGCTCCCGGCGCCGGCAGCTCTGGCCTTTCCGAGCGTGCCAGCGGAGGGCGACTGTGCGTCCTTGGCGGTGGCGGCCGGCAAAGCCAGCGTGGCCGTGCCAGCGGCGCAGGCCCAGCGGCGTGTCAAGGGCAAAGGGCGGCTGCAGTTCTATATCGCGCCGGCCTCGACCTGTGCCATGCCGGGCGTCTTCATCCTGGCCACCGAACCGGTGATCGCCTACGCCACGCTGGCGGGCTACACGCGGGTGAAGTACGTCAACCCGCGCACGGGCCTCGAAGTGGTGGGCTGGGTCGACGCCCAGCGCGTGGCATCCGACTGATCGCGCCCGGACTTATTCGCGCCGCTCGCCCCTGAAATCGTCGTGGCAGGCCTTGCAGGCATGCGCCACCGAGCCGGAAGCGGTCTTCACCAGGTCGAAATTGCCGGACTTGGCCGCCGCCGACAGCTTGGCGGCCTCGGTGATCATGCGGTCGGAAGCGGCCTTGAACTTGACCGGGTCCTTCCAGATCTCGGCCTTGGTGCGGTTGGGCAAGCCCTTGTCGCTGCCCGGTACGAAAGCCGTGAAGGGCAGGGCGGCCAGGCTGCTGATCAGGTCGGCGTTTTCCGCAGCGGCCTTGGCGTCGAAGGGCGTGATGCCCTGGGCCATGAAGGCGACGCGCGCGAAGTGTGTGGCCAGCACCTGGAACGCGCCCTGGCGGTAGCGGATGGCGCTGTCGGGGGTCTGGAATTGGGCGGCTGCAGGACCTGCGAAGGCCGCGCAGACCAGGGCCAGCAGGCCCAGTCTTTGTATTTTCATGTCAGCCCGCCTTGACGTAGGAACTGCACCAGCCGCCGTTGCTGACCAGTCGGTCGGGGGTCAGGTCGCATTCGGACCAGGGGTCGGCGGCCTTGCCCAGCCAGGCCATGCAGTTGTTGCACTTCTCGGACGCCGTGTGCTTGGGGAAGCGCTTGGCGTCGACCTGGGCCGAGTCGTGCTTGTAGCCGAGCGAAGCGGCCTTGGGTTCGCTTTCCTCGATCTTCTTCGGTCCGGCGTGCGCGCTGCCGCAGGCCAGGGTGGCGCCGCTGGCGACCACCTGGAACATGAAAATTCGACGGTTGCTGGATTTCATTCCTAGGGCTCCGGTGGTGTGCCCGCCTTGTAGGGTGGGCTGAGGGGTTGCGGTGGGGCCTGGGACTCAGGCGGCTGCGGCTTCGAGGCGGAATACCCGCACCGACTCGAGCAGTTGGGCGGCCTGCTGCCGCAGGCTCTCGGCCGCGGCAGCCGATTCCTCGACCAGCGCCGCGTTTTGTTGGGTGGTCTGGTCCAGTTCCGAAACGGCCTGGCCGACCTGGTCGATGCCGCTCGTCTGTTCGCTGGCGGCGTGGCTGATCTCGCCGATCAGCGTGGTCACGCGCTCGACCTGGGCGACGATGTCCTGCATCGTGCTGCCGGCGCGGCCCACCAGCTGCACGCCGCGCTCCACGCTGTCGGCGCTGGCGCCGATCAGGCCCTTGATCTCGCGCGCCGCCGAGGCGCTGCGCTGCGCCAGGTTGCGCACCTCGCCGGCCACCACGGCAAAGCCGCGGCCCTGTTCACCGGCCCGGGCGGCTTCGACGGCGGCATTCAGCGCCAGGATATTGGTCTGGAAGGCGATGCCGTCGATGACGCCGATGATGTCGCCGATGCGCCGGCTGGCCGTCTTGATCGCTTCCATGGTCTGCACCACCTCGCCCACCTCCTCGCCGCCCTTGCGCGCCGCAGCGCTGGCCCCTTCGGAGATGGCGTTCGCGGTGCGCGCCGTTTCGCTGTTGTTGCGCACGGTGGCGCGCAGCTCTTCCATCGCGGCGGCGGTTTGTTCCAGGCTGGCGGCCTGACGCTCGGTCCGTTCGCTGAGGTCGGTGTTGCCCCTGGCGATCTCTTCGGTGCCGGTGACGATGTGTTCGCTGCCGTCGCGCACGCTGCCGACCACGCCGGCCAGGTGCCGGCTCATGGCCCGCATCGCGTCGAGCAGTTCGCCGGTCTCGTCCTGGTAATGCGCGGTGGTCTGCACCGTGAGGTCGCCGGTGGCGGCAATCTGGGCCAGCCGGGCGGCTTCGCCGATGGGTCCGGTGATCGAACGCGTGACGCACAGGGCCAGCAGGGCGCCCAGGCTCAGCGCGGCGGCGACGAAACCCCACAGCAGCCAGCGCGCCTGCCGGTAGGCGGCTTGCGAATCGGCCACGTACTCGTCGCTGGTCTTGGCCTGCAGGCCTGACAGCGTCTGCAGCACGGTGATCCACCGCGCCTGGCGCGCCCTGACCTTGTCCATCACGAAGGCGGTGGCCTCTTCGGTCTTGCCCGACAGGCCCAGTTCGACGGCTTGCGCCAGCAGCGTGCCGTTGACCTTTTCGGCGTTGTCGATGGCGTCCATCAGCGCCTTCTCGGCCTCGCTGGCGTCGTAGCGTGCGATCAGCGCATGCAGCTCGTGCTTGGCGTTCTCGTAGCGCTTGGTGGCGTCGTCGATCGAGGCCAGCTCGGCCTTCTTCAGGTCGCTGTCCGACAGCATCGTCAGGTTGCGGATCGCCACGGCCCGCTGGCGCACCGAATCGATCATCTGGCTGGCGCGGGCAATCTGCTGGTTGTTGTTCTGTGCGATGTGCGCCATGCGGTCGTTGATCTCCGACAGGCGCAGCGTGGCGAAGACGGCCATTGCCGCCATCAGGACAAAGACGCCGGCGAAGGCGATACCCAGGCGCGGCCCGATGCGCAGCTTCAGCAGTGGCTGGATCAGCCACAAAGACCAATCGGCCTTCCGGAACGAATTCATGCGATCAACTCCCCTGCTTGCGGGCCCGCCTGCGGCGGCGCCACCCACGACCATCTATGGACTGCCTGTGTAGTGCTCGATGCGTGCCGCGGTGTTGGCGGGCGGAGACCGTCGTCGAGGCAGTCCTCGGAGGCGGGCGCCGCTGTCATGCACACACTGCAAGCAGGGACAAGCGGGCTATCGGTCGGCCGTGGCTCGACTTGAGTGCCGCGGTGACCGGCCGCGCCGGCCGCCGCGGCCTGATCGCGCCGCAGCGGCCGGCTTCGTGAAATAGGGGCGTACTGGGCGGGGCTGGATGAAGCAATTGAGGGTGAATGCCGGTGGATATCGACTGACTGCCGTGGGGCCTGCGAAATCAGACTTCAAGCCATGTTCAACGCACCCGCCATCGACGCGCTGCTGGTCCTGCAGCGCAGCGACGTCGCCCCGCTGATCGCCCAGCGCGAGCGCTACGACGGCGTGCGCCTGCTGTTCATCGATCCGGGCACGCTGGACGCGGCGCTCCAGGGCGGCTTGTCGAACTACGAACTGCGCCGGCTGGACATCGCACGCGACCTGCCAGCCGAGGTCTACAGCGAGGCGCTGACCCGCGCCACGCTGATCGACCAGTTGCTGAGCGCCGAGCGCCGCGCGCTGTGGGCGGAGGGTCCTGCCGACGTCACGCCCTACAGCGGCTGGGACCAGATGCTGCTGTACCTGTCGCTGCAGCGCGCTTTCATGGCCCGTGCGCTGGGGCGCTGCGTGGCCGCCCAGTTCCCCGAAGCCCGCATCGGTCTGCTGCGCCCCGACAACGCCCAGCTGATGCAGTTCGACGGCATGCTGTCGGCCGAGATGGCGGCGTTCGACCCGGCGCGTTTCTGCTTCGTCGACCGCTACGACGGCGTGCGCTTCCACCACCCGCAGATCACACAGCTGGCCTGGCACGGTCCGGCGTTGGCCCGCCAGGTGCAGGAGCAGGGCGTCGACGCCGTGGTGCACATCGCCACCTGCTTCTACGACGCCGCCGCCTACGGCGAGGCGCTTCGCGCACGCTTTCCGCAGATCCTGGACCTGCCCGGCACCTACTGCGACGTGCCGGTGGCGCGTCCGGCGCCGCTGCTGATGCGCATCGCCGACCTGCCGCCGCAGGCGCAGGACCCGAGCGCGCTGCGCTACCGCGAACGCGCGCTGGCCGTCTTCACCGAACAACTGGCAGGCTGGATTCCGCAGCGCGCGGCCTTGCAGCAGCAGGCTGCGCTGTGGGCCGACCGCAGCCACCAGCAGGCACTGAACTTCCTGTCGCTGCGCGCCGCGCTGCAAGGCCGCCGGCCGCACTTCGTCGTCGCCGACCACGACACCGGCATGAACGGGCCCTTGTACAGCGTGGCCGCCGGCCTGGGCAGCGACATCACGGTGCTGCCGCATTCGGGCTATGTCACCTCGGCGCTGCCGCACGGCCGCCGCGTCACCGCGGTCGAACGCCACGGCTTCGGCGCCGCGGTCCGCACGGCCTTCAACCAGCCGGTGGCGGTGCGTGCGGTGCGCTTTCGCGCCACGCCGCCGCCGCAGCCGCGCCAGACCGCGCGCCGCGTCTGCTTGCTGCTGAACACCATGCTCAGCGAAGGTGTCAGCCACGTCGACTTCTTCCCGCTGGTCGCCTTCTACCGCCGCCTGGCGCTGCTGTGCCAAAGCGTCGGCGCCGAACTGCAGGTGCGGCTGAAGCCCAGCGTGCCGGCGCTGCAGGTCGTGGCCGGCGCCTTCGGTCAGCCGCCGGCATGGTTCCAGCGCACCTTCCTGAAGCCCATCGACGAGGTGGCCGTCGAGTCCGACCTGACCATCGCCTATGGCGAGATGACCAGCGGCGTGGCCACCTTCCTGGACGCTGCCAGCCTGGTCCTGCACGCCAGCGAACAGTGCTGGCCGGCCGACACGCTGATCACCCCGCCCTACATCCGCGACGGCCTGGTGGCTTCGCTGGACGGCCAGGCCGCGCTGGTCCTGGTCGGCGCGCTGCTCAACGACCCTGCGCAATACCGCCGCGTGCAGGGCGAGCAGGCGACGGCCTATGCCGCGCGCTGCCGCCAGGCCCACGCCGACTTCTTCGACCCCCGCCCGCTGTCCCAAAACCCGCCACAACCTCAGACCGGGCTGCACAGCCCGGCTGCAGACCTTTGCCTTTCGGAGACCTGAACCATGCTGAACAACAAGTCCATCCTCGTCACCGGCGGCACCGGTTCCTTCGGCAAGGCCTTTGCGCACACGGTGCTGCAGCGCTACCCCGGCATCAAGCGCCTGGTGATCTATTCGCGCGACGAGCTCAAGCAGTTCGAGATGGCGCAGACGCTGAACGAGAAGGTGCACCCGGGCATCCGCTACTTCATCGGCGACATCCGCGACCAGAACCGCCTGTCGCGCGCGCTGGAAGGCATCGACATCGTGGTCCATGCCGCGGCGCTGAAGCAGGTGCCGGCGGCCGAATACAACCCCTTCGAGTGCATCAAGACCAATGTGCTGGGTGCGCAGAACCTGATCGAGGCCTGCATGGACAACAAGGTGCAGCGCGTGGTTGCGCTGTCCACCGACAAGGCCGCCGCGCCGATCAACCTCTACGGCGCCACCAAGCTGTGCAGCGACAAGCTCTTCGTCGCCGCCAACAACATCAAGGGCAACCGCGACCTGCGTTTCAGCGTCGTGCGCTACGGCAACGTGATGGGCAGCCGCGGTTCGGTGATTCCCTTCTTCGCCGACCGCCGCGCATCCGGCGTGCTGCCGATCACCCACCCCGACATGACGCGCTTCAACATCAGCCTGACCGACGGCGTCGAGATGGTGCTGTGGGCGCTGCAGAACGCCTGGGGGGGCGAAATCTTCGTGCCCAAGATCCCGTCCTACCGCATCACCGACGTGGCTTCGGCGGTGGCGCCGCTGGCCGAACAGCGCGTCGTCGGCATCCGCCCCGGCGAGAAGATGCACGAGGAAATGATCACCCCCAGCGACAGCTACAACACCGTCGACCTGGGGCCGTATTTCGCCATCCTGCCGACCAGCGGCGAGTTCACGATGGACGATTACTGCAGCAGCACTGGGGCCACCCGCGTGGCGCCGGGCTTCAGCTACACCAGCGGCAACAATGACGAATTCCTCAGCGTCGGGCAGCTGCGCGACATGATCTCGCAAGAGGTCGCGCCGCTGGCCCAGCACTGAAGCGCCGCCACCACCCCATGCGCCACATCCCTTACAGCCGCCAGAGCATCAGCGACGCCGACATCGCCGCCGTCAGCGCCGTGCTGCGCTCGGACTTCCTGACCCAGGGCGAAGAAGTGCCGCACTTCGAAGCCGCCTTCGCCGCTGCCCACCAGGTGGCGCACGCCGTCGCCGTCAGCAACGCCACCGTGGCGCTGCACCTGGCCTGCATCGCGCTGGGCGTGGGCCCGGGTACGCGCGTCTGGACGACCCCGATCAGCTTCGTGGCCAGCGCCAATTGCGCGCGCCATTGCGGCGCGGAGGTCGACTTCGTCGACATCGACCCGCAGACCCGCAACCTCAGCGTCAGTGCCCTGCGCGCCAAGCTGGAAGTGGCCGAGCGCGAGGGCCGCTTGCCCTGCGTGCTGATCCCGGTGGACTTCGCGGGCCTGCCGGCCGACCTGGCCGAGATGCGCACGCTGGCCGACCGCTACGGCTTCGCGATCCTGGCCGATGCCTCGCACGCTACCGGCGCCAGCTACCGCGGCGCACCGGTGGCCAGCGCCTGGGCCGACGCCACGGTGTTCAGTTTCCACGCGGTGAAGGTCATCACCACCGCCGAAGGCGGTCTGATCGCCACCCAGAACGCGGCGCTGGCCGACCAGCTGCGTCTGCTGCGCAGCCACGGCATCACGCGCGACGCTGCTCAGATGAGCGAGGCGCCCGAAGGCGACTGGGTCTACGAGCAGATCGAACTGGGCTTCAACGCGCGCATGACCGAACTGCAGGCGGCGCTGGGTCGTTCGCAACTCAGCCGCCTGCGCAGCCAGCAGGCGCGCCGGGTTCGCCTGGCCGACCGCTACGACGCCTTGCTGGCCAGCCTGCCGCTGCGCCTGCCCGCGCGCCAGGCCGACCGCAGCAGCGCCTGGCACCTGTACGCCGTGGAGATCGTGCCCGGTGCCGACGTGCCGACCCGCGCTGCGGTGTTCGCCGCCTTGCGCGCGGCGCAGATCGGCGTCAACGTGCACTACATCCCGATCCACACCCAGCCCTACTACCGCGCGCTGGGCTTCGAGCGCGGCGACTTCCCGCACGCCGAGCGCTACTACGCCAACGCCCTGTCGCTGCCGCTCTACCCCGAGCTCGGCGACGCCGACCAGGACCGCGTCGTCGAGGTGCTGGCCAGCGCGCTGAACCGGGTCGCCGTGCCGGCTTGAGGGGTGCAACTGCCATGACCGAGCGGCTGGCTGTCATCCCCGCCCGCGGCGGCAGCAAGCGCATCCCGCGCAAGAACGTGAAGCCCTTCGCCGGACGGCCGATGATCGGCCACGCCATCGCCGCGGCGCAGGCTGCCGGCGTCTTCGACCGCATCGTCGTCAGCACCGACGACGACGAGATCGCCGAGGTGGCGCGCGCCTGCGGCGCCGAGGTGCCTTTCCGCCGCCCGGCGGATCTGGCCAATGACCATGCCGGCACGCTGCCGGTCATCGCCCATGCCATCGCGGCGCTGGGCTGGCCCGACGGCGGCCCGGTCTGCTGCCTCTATCCCGGCGTGCCGCTGCTGGCCCCGGCCGACCTCGGCCGCGGACTGGACCTGCTGCAGGCCGGCGGCTGCGACTTCGCCTTCCCGGTGCTGGCCTTCGAGAGCCCGGTGCAGCGCGCGATGCGCCGCGACGCGCAGGGCCGCGTGCAGCCGCTGCAGCCCGAACACGCGCAGACCCGCACGCAAGACCTCGAGCCGGCCTTCCACGACGCCGGGCAGTTCTACTGGGGCTGGCCGGCGGCCTGGCGGGCCGGCGTCAGCCCGCACGCCGGGGGGCGCACGCTGGTGTTGCCAGCGTGGCGCGCGGTGGACATCGACACCCCCGACGACTGGACCCGCGCCGAGGCGCTTTACGCGGCGCTGCGCAGCAGCCGCGACCCGGCATGAATCCGCCGCGCATCGCCTTCCGCGTCGACGCCACGCCGGCCATCGGCCACGGCCACCTCAAACGCTGCCTCGCGCTGGCGCTGGCGCTGCGCGCGCAGGGTGCCGAGATCGCCTTCGCCGGGCGCTGGCTGGGCGGTGCCGCGGGCGGCACGGTGGCCGACATCCTGGCCGCCGAGGACATCCCCGGCTGCGCCGTGCCGATGGGTGACGCCGGTCCCGAGGCCGACGCCTCGCTGTGCGTGGCCCGGCTGCCGTGGCAGCCCGACGCCGTCGTCGTCGACCACTACGCGCTGGACCGCCGCTGGCACGCCGGGATGCGCGCCGCCACCGGCGCGCGCATCGTCGCCATCGACGACCTGGCCGACCGCGCGCTGGCGCCCGATCTGCTGATCGACCCCAACCCGGCGCCCGGTCCGGATGGCGACCACGCCGCCAAGTACGCCCGCGTGCTGCCGGCCGGCGTGCCGATCTGCGGCGGACCGGCCTACGCCTTGCTGGATGCCGCCTACGCCGGCCACGCGCTGGCGCCGCAGCGTGCACAGGTGGCAACCATCACCCTCTTCCTGGGCGGCACCGACCCGCAGCAGCACAGCGCCTGGGCGCTGCGCGTGCTGCGCCAGGACGTCGGCTGGACCGGCGCGGTGCGCATCGCCAGCACCTCGGGCCATCTGCACCTGGACCGCCTGCGCGCCGCGGCGGCGGCGGCCGGTGCCGTGCTGCTGCTCGACCAGGCCAATCTGGCCGACTTCCACGCCAGCAGCGATCTGCAGATCGGCGCCGGCGGCGGTGCGCTGTGGGAACGCTGCTGCCTCGGCCTGCCGACCGTCGCCCTGATCTGCGCCGACAACCAGCGGCTGTCGGTGCCCCACGCGGCGGCCGCGGGCGCGGTGATCGGGGTGGACGCCATCGGCCAGACCGCGGCCCAGGCCGCTGCGCTGGCCGAAGCGCTGCGCGAGCTGATCGCCAGCCCGGCGCGTCGGCAGGCCCTGCGCGAGCGCGGGCTGGCCCTGGTCGACGGGCAGGGCGCGCCGCGCGCCGCCGCCGCGGTGCTCGGCCTGCTGCGCCAGCCGCCGGTGGCTGCCACGCTGAGCCTGCGGCCGGCGGCGCTGACCGACGCTGGCCTGCTGCTGGCCTGGCGCAATGACGAGCAGACGCGCGCCGCCAGCCACCACAGCGAGCCGGTGCGCTGGGACGCCCACCTCGACTGGCTGCGCCGCAGCCTGGCCGATCCCTTGCGCCGGCTGTGGATTGCCTGCCGCGGCAACCAGCCGGTGGGCACGGTGCGCGCCGATGGCCCTTGCGACGGCGGTCCGACGATGCTGTCGTGGACGGTGGCCCCTGACCAGCGCGGCAGCGGCGTCGGCCGGGCGATGGTGCAGCTGGCGGCTCAGAGCCTGAGCGGGCCGCTGCATGCCGAGGTCAAGGCCGGCAACGCCGCTTCGGCGCGCATTGCCGAAGCCGCCGGGCTGCACTGCGCCGAGCGCGTCGGCGACACGCTGCACTTCCGCCGTCCCGCCTAGCTGCGCAGCGCCGCCGGGCTTTCAAGCCCTCAACAGGTCCAGTTTCGCCAGGCCGGCGCTGCCCGGCAGCACGCTGTGGTCCAGCGCCGCGCGCGGCACGCGCAGGTGGTCGGCCAGCACGCTGCGCACGACGGCGCGCAGGTCGGTCGTGATGCGCAGGTCGCGGCCCTCGAAGCGGTCTTTCTTCGCCAGGCCGGGCCAGTCGGCGATGACCCGGCCGCCGTGCACCGCACCGCCGAGCACGAAGGCCGCGCCGCCGGTGCCGTGGTCGGCGCCGGCGTTGCCGTTGACGGCCACCTCGCGGCCGAATTCGGTCGCCACCAGCACCACGCTGCGCTTCCACAGGCCGCCCGGCAGCAAACCTTCGCGCAGCGCCGCCAGCGTGGCGTCCAGCGTGCGCAGGTTGTTCGACAGCGCGCCGTTGGCGTTGGCCGCATTGACGTGGCTGTCCCAGCCGCCCATCTCCAGCACCGCCACCTGCGAGCCGTGCTGCAGGAATTCGGCGGCCTTGCTGGCCAGGCCGACCGCGGCCTTGCGACCGGCCTGGTTGCCACCGCCGCCAGCACCGCCCATGGCTGGCGGGTTCGCGCCCATGCCCGGCTCCTCGCGCAGGCCGCGTGCACGGGCCAGGGCCTGCGCCAGCGCCGGGTCGTTGCGGTACATCGCTTCCAGCCGCGCCACCAGGTCGGCCGACGGGTCGGGCAGCGCCGACGGCGCCCAGGTGTCGACTTCGGTGGGCCCGCGCAGCACCAGCGGCACGGCGGTTTCCAGCGCCACCGCCTTGAGCCCGCCGGCCGTGCCGCCGGGCCCATCCGACGCGGCTGCCAGCGCACGGCCCAGCCAGCCGGTGGCCAGCTCGTGCGGCTGGCTGCCACCGCTTTCCAGCACCTGCTGCGCGTCGAAGTGCGAACGCTCGCGATAGGGCAGGCCGGTGGCCTGGACAACGGCCAGCTCACCCTGGCCGTACATCGCGTGCAGCTGCGGCAGCAGCGGGTTCAGCGCGAAGCTGTTGTCCAGCTTCAGCGGCGTGCCGTCGAACAGCGCCAGCGGGCCGCGCGCGCCCGCGAAGCTCGGGTCGCCGACCGGCGGCACGGCGATCAGGCCGTCCATGCCGCCGCGCAGGATCAGGAAGACAAAGCGGGGTGCCGCCGGGTGGGCGGCGGCCGGCGCGGCGGCCAGGCCCAGACCGGTGAAGGGCGCCAGCGCAGCGCCCAGGAGCAAGTGGCGGCGAGCGGTCATGTCGAGGTCTCTGCGGTTTCAGCGGCGCTGGAATTCGGGTGCCAGCAGCAGGAGCGTCAGCGCCTGCGGGCCATCGGCGGCGCGGGCGATCTGGCGGGCGGTGTCGTCGTTCAGCAGCGGGCCCAGGCTGGCCAGCGCCAGCGCGCGGGCGTCGCTGCGGCGGCCCACGCGGTCGGCCACGCGGGTGGCCCATTCGACGCGCTTCCAGACGGCGTCGGGGCCCAGCCATTCTTCGGCGCGATCGGGCCAGCCGGCCGGCGAGGGCGCGGCCTGCACGCGCTGGCCCAGCGCGCCGATGCCGCCGTCGGCCAGCCGCGCAAAGGCGGCTTCGCCCAGCTGCAGCAGGCGGGCGCTGCTGACGACAAATTCTTCGGGCGACTTCAACTTGGCCGGCTGCGGCGCCCAGGCTTCGGGGGCTTCGATCAGCGCGCGGTACACGCTGGGCAGGTCGCCGCCGCTGCGCTGCCAGGCGGCCACCAGCCGGGCCACCAGCGCCGGTGCCGGCTCGTCGGCGACGAAATGCCGTGCCAGCTTGCTGCAGACGAAACGCGCCGTCGACGGGTGCTGCGCCAGGTCGTGCAGCACGGCGTCGAGCGCCTCGGGGCCTGCGGCGTAGGTCTTGCCGATGACAGTCTTGCTGCCCGGCTGGTGCCAGGCGGCTTCGAAGCGCGTCGTGGCCGTGCCGGCCGGTGCGGCCACGAGCTGCAGCAGGGGCACCCGCCAGCCGGTCAGCAGGCGGGCGAACTCGGTCACGTCGGCCTGCGTGTAGCCGCCCCAACCGCCGTAGGCCGATCCGCCACCGGCCACGCCCAGCGTATGCAGTTCCAGCACCTCGCGCGCCAGGTTCTCGTTCAGGCCGCGCGGGATCAGCGGGTTGTCGGCGGTCGCGCGGTCGGCGCGACGCCGCACCAGCGGCGAATCGGGGCCGGCTGAGCGGTCGTTGTCCAGGTAGCGCAGCATGCCGGCGTGGTGGGTGGACGCCTTCAGCAGGGTTTCGAAGCTGCCGGCGATGTGCGGCCGTATGGCTTCGCGTTCGAAGGCGCCGACGATGCCGCGCGCGCTGGCCTTGGCCAGCGAGACCGTGAAGTGGTTGGCCCAGAACAGGGCCAGCCTCTCGTTGAAGGGCCGGCTGCTCAGCACCGCGGTGCTCAGGCGGGCGCGCACGTCGGCCTGCACCAGACTTCTGAAATGCTCGGCGAAGGTCTGCTCGGTGCTGGCGTTCATCGCCGGGCCCTCGGGCCCCGCAGCGCTGGCGGCCGCGGCGGCCGGCGGGCCTTCCCGCTGCAGCCGCTGGATGAACTGGGCGTAGCGCTTGAGCCCTTCAGCGCCGCTGGCCAGGCCTTCGCCACGCTGCGCTTCGGCCGGGCCGATCTGCGCCTGCAGCCAGCCGGCGGGGTCGTCGCCCACGGTGACCAGGCTGGCCTCGCCCAGCCCGAAACGGTGGGCGGCCAGGGCCGCCAGCTCGGTCCTGCGGTTCACGGGTGTTGCCATGGCCGCAGTGTTGCGCAAGCCGGCCTGGCGCGGCAGCGCTGCCGCGTTAAGTTGTGTTTACTTGGCCAGCAGGCTGTTCACGGCGGCCACGTCGGCGGCCGTCACCTGGCCCGCTGCCTGGCGCAGCTTCAGGCTGCCGACCAGCACGTCGTAGCGCGCCTTGGCCAGATCGCGCTGGGTGGTGAAGAGCTGGGTCTGCGCGTTCAGCACGTCGAGGTTGACGCGCACGCCCACCTTGTAGCCCAGCTGGGTGGCTTCCAGCGCCAGCTTGGACGAACTTTCGGCCGCTTCGAGGGCTTTCACCTGGGCCAGGCCCGACTGCACGTTGAAGAAGGCCACCCGGGTACCCTGGGTCACGCCGCGGCGGGCGGCTTCCAGATCGAAGCGCGCCTTCTGCTCCAGCGCCAGGGTTTCCTTGATGCGGCTTTCCAGGTTGCCGCCGGTGTACAGCGGCATGTTCAGCACCAGGCCCAGCGTGGCCGACTTGGTGGTGCCCGGCAGGCTGACGCCCAGGCCGTTGCTGTAGGTCGCGCCGGCGGTGCCGACTGCGTCGACCGTGGGCATCTTGGCCGCGCGGGCCTTGTCGATTTCCAGCTGCGCCACCTCCAGCGACAGGCGCGACTTGCGGATCGACGGGTGCTCGGTGTCGGCCTTGCTGACCCAGGCTTCGGGTTCGGCCGGCACGGTGGCCGGCAGCACCACCGGCGTGTTCAGCGGCCGCGGCGTCACGTTGATCTGCCCAACCAGCTGGTCGAGCGTGATGCGTTTGGTGCGCAGGTCGTTCTCGGCGGCGATTTCCTGCGCCGTCGCCAGGTCGAACTTGGCCTGCGCTTCCCGCGTGTCGGTGATGGTGGCGGTGCCGACTTCGAAGTTGCGCTTGGCCGAGGCCAGTTGCTCGGTGATCGCCGCCTTGTTGGCACGCGTGGTGCCCAGCGCGTCCTGCGAGGCCAGCACGTCGAAGTAGGCCTGCGAGACCCGGATCACCAGGTCCTGCTCGGCGGCTTCGAGATCGGTCTGGGCCACCAGCAGGGCCTTGCGCGCCTGGTTGATGTTGACGCCGTTGGTCCGGTTGAACAGCGCGTAGGTCCCGGTGGCCGTGGCGCCCAGGCCGTTGGTGCCGCCGCTCCCGAGCTTGGGCAGGTCGAGCTGGTTGCGCGTGGCGTTGGAGCGCAGCGAGGCCTGCGGGTTGGCCACCGCTTCGGCCTGGTCGGCCTTGAACTGCGCCGACTCGGCTTGCGTGCGAGCGGCCAGGTAGGTGGCGTCATAGGCGCGGGCGGCCTCGTACAAGGTCTGCAGGTTCTGCGCCGACGCCAGGCCGGGCAGGGCCAGCAGGGCGGCGGCAGCCAGGGCGCTCAGCGCGGACGCGACAAGGCCGGCGGGTTGCTGTGAGCGGGAGGACATCGGACGCATGCGGTTTCCTTGAGGGTGTTCAGTGGCGCAGCCGACACGGGCCGTCCAGCTGCAGGGTTATAGCGGCGGGCCTGGCTGCGGTGCGGCGGCGATGCGATGGCCTGCTGCTGGCGGGTGCCCACGGGTTGGCAGGCGCGACCGGCTGCATCGGCAAGTCGGCCATCGGCGTTCAGAAGTGGAAGCGGCTGGGTTCGCCGAAGCCCTCCAGGCGCGGCGCCACGGTGTCGAACAGATCGGTCTGGCTCCAGGCGGCTTCGCCGGCTCGGGAGTAGAGCCGGGCCTGCATCACGGGCTCGTTGCCGACCACGGCGGCCAGCCGGCCGCCGACTTTCAGCTGCGCCAGCAGGGCCGGGGGCACCTCGGCCACCGAGCCCGACAGCAGGATCACGTCGAACGGCTCCTCGGCCGGCAGGCCGCGCGAGCCCGCTTCGGCGCTGACGTCGAGCACGGTGACGTTGGCCACGCCGTTGCGCGCCAGGCTGGCCCGCGCCATCGCGGCCAGCGCCGGGCGGCATTCCAGGCTGAAGACCCACTGCCCGCGGTGTGCCAGC
The DNA here is from genome assembly GCA_947453725.1 of Betaproteobacteria bacterium. Classification (GTDB taxonomy): domain Bacteria; phylum Pseudomonadota; class Gammaproteobacteria; order Burkholderiales; family Burkholderiaceae_C; genus Rubrivivax. Next base: position 457,915 of record CANGHH010000001.1, read on the forward strand.
AGGGCGGCCATGAAACCCGAACCGGTGCCGATCTCCAGCACCTTCTCGTGGCGCTGGACCTGCAGTTCCTGCAGCAGACGGGCTTCGACCTTGGGTTCGAGCATGCAGGCGGCGTCGGCCGCGGTCGCGGTGCCGTCCGTCGCCTTTTCCAGCGGCACCTGGGTGTCGACGAAGGCCAGCCCGCGCAGCGCCGGCGGCAGGAAGTCTTCGCGCCGCACGGTGGCCAGCAGCGACAGCACGGACTGGTCGAGCACATCCCACGGGCGGATCTGCTGCTCGATCATGTTGAAGCGGGCGATTTCGGTGTTCATGGCGCGATGTTCGGCTGGGGGGTGAGCGAAGAATTCTAGGCGGCGACCTGCTCAGTCGCCGGACACCGCCGGGGCGACGCTGGCCGCCACCACAGGGCCCGGCACAGAGCCCGGCACCGGGGGCGGTTTCAGGAAGCGGCGGCGGCCCCAGGCGGCCAGGTCGTCGAGCCAGCAGTAGACCACCGGCACCACCACCAGCGTCAGCAGCGACGAGGTGATGACGCCGCCGATGACGGCCTGGCCCATCGGTGCACGCTGCTCGGAGCCTTCGGTCAGCGCGAAGGCCAGCGGCACCATGCCGAAGACCATCGCCAGCGTCGTCATCAGGATCGGCCGCAGCCGCACGCGGGCGGCTTCGAGCAGGGCGGCGCTGCGCGCCATCCCTTGTTCCCGCATCCGGATCGCGAAGTCCACCAACAGGATCGCGTTCTTGGTCACCAGCCCCATCAGCATCACCACGCCGATGATGGAGAACATGTTCAGCGTGCTGCGGAACAGCAGCAGCGCGCCGACCACGCCGATCAGCGTCAGCGGCAGGCTGCTCATCAGCGCCAGCGGCTGCAGGAAGCTCTTGAACTGGCTGGCCAGGATCATGTAGATGAAGACCACCGCCAGCGCCAGCGCGCCGACCGCGTAGCCGAAGGACTCGTTCATGTTCTTCGTCGAGCCGCCGAACACATAGCGGTAGCCGGGCGGCCAGGCGATGCTGTCCAGCGCGGTCTTGATGTCGGTGGTGACCTCGCCAGTGCTGCGGCGCAGCGGGTTGGCGTCGATGTTGATTTCGCGGCTCATGTCGCGGCGGTTGATCTGGTTCGGTCCCGTCGATGGCGTGACATCGGCCACCTGCGACAGGCGCACCACCTTGGCCGTGCCGTCGGTGTTGCTGCCGATGACCAGCGGCAGGCCGCTGAGGTCGGCCATCGCGTCGCGGCTGTCGGGCCCCAGGCGCACCCGCACGTCGTAGTTCTCGCCGTCACTGGCGCGCCAGTTGCCCACCGAGACACCGGCCAGCAGCGTGCGCAGCGTGGTCGCCAGCGTGTTGACGTTGAGTCCGAGGTCGGCGGTGGCGTCGCGCTTCACGTCGATGGCGATGGTCGGCTTGTCGGCCTTCAGCGAGCTGTCCAGGTCGACCAGGCCGGGGATCGCGTTCAGCTTGGCGAAGATCTGGTTCGACAGCCGGTTCAGCTCGCCCAGGTCGGGGCCCTGCACGCTGAAGACGATGCTCTTGCTGCCGCCCAGGTCGGTGGCGCCGATGTTGGTGACGGTGATGCCCGGGATGCGCGCCAGCCGCTCGCGCATGGGCGTGACCAGGTCGGCCACGCTGCGCTGGCGGTTCTTGCGATCGACCAGGCGCACGTAGAGGCTGCCGTAGATCTTGCCGGCCGCGAAGCCGCTGTTGATGGTGGCCACGGTATGGCGCACCTCGGGGAATTCATGCAGCGCGGCGTCGATCTGGCGGGCCCGCATTTCCGTCACTTCCAGCGAGGAGCCGACGGGCGTGTAGAAGTTGACCTGGGTCTCGCTGAAGTCGGCCTTGGGCGTGAATTCCTTGCCCACGCCGCCCAGCAGGAACATCGCCAGCACGAACGTGCCGAGTGCCGCCAGCACGGTCTTGATCTGGTGCTGCAGCGCCCAGCCGAGGAGCTTCTGGTAGCCGTCGGACAGCGTCTCGGTGAGGCGGTCGAACCAGCCGGTCACGCGGCCGAACGTCTTGTCGTAGAGCGTGACCGGCGGTCCCTGGTGGTGGCCGTGGGCCTGCGGGTCGTGCCACACGCTGGACAGCATCGGGTCGAGCGTGAAGCTGACGAACATGCTGATCAGCACCGCCGCGCAGATGGTGATGCCGAACTCGTGGAAGAACTTGCCGACGATGCCGCCCATGAAGCCGATCGGCAGGAAGACGGCCACGATGGACAGCGTGGTGGCCAGCACGGCCAGGCCGATCTCGTTGGTGCCGTCCAGCGCCGCGTCGTGCGCGGACTTGCCCATCTGCACGTGGCGCACGATGTTCTCGCGCACGACGATGGCGTCGTCGATCAGCAGGCCCACGCACAGACTCAGCGCCATCAGCGTGATGGTGTTGATCGTGAAGCCGAAGAGGTACATGAACAGGAAGGTGCCGATCAGCGAGATCGGCAGCGTCAGCCCGGTGATGACGGTGCTGCGCCAGCTGTTCAGGAACAGGAAGACGATCAGCACGGTCAGCGCTGCGCCTTCGATCAGCGTGCGCTGCACATTGGCCACGCTGACGCGGATGCTGCGCGAGTTGTCGCGGTTGATCTCGGTGCGCATGTTCGGCGGCGTGACGGCCTTGGCCGCGGCCAGTGCCTCGGTCAGGCCGTCGACCACGGCGATGGTGTTTTCGCCCTGGCTCTTCTGCACGCTGAGCAGCACCGTGCGCTGGCCGTTGTACAGCGCCAGGCTTTCCATTTCCTGCGGGCCGTCGACGATATCGGCCACCTGCCACAGCTTGACCACGCTGCCACCGGCACTGCCGGCGGTGCCGGTCGCGGTCGGCGCCACGCCCTTGCGCGCGACCACGATGTCGCGGAAGTCCAGTGGCGTCTTCAGCCGGGCGTTGATCTGCACCACGCGGTCCTGTTCGCGCGAACGGATGTTGCCCAGCGGCAGCTCCTGGTTCTCGCTGCGGATGGCCGCGGTGACTTGGTCGGTGCTGATGCCCAGCGCCTCCATCGCCTGCGGCTTCAGGTAGACGTTGATCTGCCTGTCGACGCCACCGACGACGCTGACGGCACCGACGCCGCGGACGTTTTCCAGCTTCTTCAGCAGGACCTGGTTGGCCCAGGTCGTCAGTTCCTGCGGGCTGGCGGTCTGACCGTCGGCGGCCAGCACGGCGATGTTGAAGATCGGCTGCGCCGCCGGGTCGAAACGCGAGATGCGCGGGTCTTTCACTTCGTCGCGCAGCAGCGGGCGCATCAGCGCCACCTTCTCGCGCACGTCGTCGGCGGCCTTGCGGCCGTCGACGTCGAGGTTGAACTCGACGATGACCACCGAGGTGCCCTCGTAGGAGCGCGACGACAGCGCGCTGATGCCGGCCACCGTGTTGACGGCTTCCTCGACCTTGCGCGTGACCTCGGCCTCGACGATCTCGGGGCTGGCGCCGGGGTAGTCCATCGTCACCACGACGGTGGGGAAGTCGATGTTCGGGAACTGGTCCAGGCTCAGGCGCTGGTAGCTGAACAGCCCCAGCACGACGAAGGCCAGCATGACCATCACCGCCATCACCGGGTTGCTGATCGAGACGCGGGTGAACCACATGGCGGCGGGCCTTTCAGCGCGGCGCGCTGGCCGCGGGCCAGGCGGCAGCGGCGGCCTTGCCCAGCGTCAACCGAGTGCCTTCGCGCAGCGCGCCCACCGTGCCGCGCAGCACCACGGTGCCCTCGGCGAGGCCTTCGGTGATCTCGACGGCGCTTTCCGGCCGGCCGTCGATCAGCACGTCGCCGCGCGCGGCGACGGTCACGTTGTGAGCCACCGCGCGGCCGTTTTCCAGCGCCAGCACATAGGGCCGCGCCTGGTCGTAGCGCAGCGCCGAGGTCGGCACCACCAGCGCCGGCTGGCGCTGCAGCGCGATGCTGGCGCGGCCGAACAGGCCCTGGCGCAGGCCGGCCTGCTGGGTCGCTGTGCCGGCCAGCGCCAGGTAGGCCATCACCGAACGGGTGCCCGACTGGGTGCTCGGCGCGATGCGGCTGACCTTGGCCGCCACCGGGTCGGCCAGCCCGTCGATCTGCACCTGGGCGGCCTGCCCGACGCGCAACTGCAGCACGTCTTCGGGCGCCACGGCGGCTTCCAGTTCGATGCGGCTCAGGTCGACGATCTCGACCAGCCGCGTGTCCAGCGCCACGCGTTCCCCCGGCTGCACCAGACGCGAGGCCACAAGCCCGGCGATCGGCGCCCGGATCTCGCTGTCGGCCACCGCCTTGCGCGTCAGGTCAGCGGCAGCGCGTGCGGCCTGCAGCGTCGCCTGCGCGCCGGCGCGGCTGCTGACCGAAGTGTCCAGCGCGGTTCGCGAGATGAAGCCCTGGTTGACCAGCGCCTGGTTGTTGTCCAGCGTCTTCTGCGCGATGTCCAGCTGGGCCTGCGCGGCCCCGGCCTGGTCGTCGGCCTGGCGCAGGCGCAGCTTGAATTCCGTCGCGTCGAGCTGGCCGATCAGCTGGCCGGCCTGCACGCGGTCACCCTCGCGCACCGTCAGCGTCTGGACCTCGGCCGCCACGCGGGCCTTGACGACGGCGCTCTGCACGGCCTTCAGGCTGCCGGTGATGGCCAGCATGCGGGTCAGCTCGGTGCGTGCTGCCCGGGCCACGTCGCCTGGCGCGAGCTCGATGCCTTCGGCTGCAGATGCCGCCGCCGCCGATGTCGCCGCGGCACGGGCCTTGGCCGCCCCGGGGCCCATCAGTGCGCGCGCGCCCAGCCCGGCGGCCAGCAGCAGCACCGCGCCCAGCGCCATCCAGCGCGTGCGGGCCTTCAACGCGCACCCCCTGGGCGGGCGGGCGCAGGCGGGCTGGCGGGTGCTTCGCGCACCGCCAGGCCGCGCAGGATCAGGTCGAGGTGGGTGCGCAGCACCTGCGCGGGGTCGACGAGCACCGCGCCCTGGATGGGGCAGCAGCCGAAGGAATGGCGGGACAAGGCCATGAAGATCATCGGGGCCATCAGGGCTTGCGCCACCTCGTGCAGGGGCAGGGGGCGGAACTCGCCGCTGGCTATACCGCGCTGCACGCAGGACGTGAACAGCCGGTCGGCCGGGATGATGACTTCGTCGCTGTAGAACTGTGCCAGTTCCGGGAAATTGCGCACTTCGGCGAAGACGATCTTGTGGATGCCCGCCGCCGGCGTGTTGCCCACGCGGTCCCACCAGACGCCCATCAGCTGCACCAGCAGGTCGGCACTGGGGCCGACAAACTGCGCCACCATCTCCTGCCCTTCGGCGATCAGCGCCGACAGGTTGTGCCGCACCACGGCCTTGAAGAGTTCTTCCTTGCTCGGGTAGTACAGGTAGAGCGTGCCCTTGGACACGCCGGCGTGCTGCGCCACCTCGTCGGTGCGCGTGGCGGCGTAGCCCTTCTCGACGAAGAGGTCCAGCGCGGCAGCCAGCAACTCTTGCGGGCGGGCTTCCTTGCGGCGCTGGCGCGGCGCGTGTCCAGCCGGGGCAGGCGGTGCGGTGACGGGGGTGTGCGTGTGCATCTTCTAATGACTGGAGAGTCAGTAATGCTAAGCCGGGGCTGCGGGAGGGTCAAGCCGCCGCCGCGGTCCAGGGCGGGAGCCCTGAAGGCAGGTCGCTATCATCCGCCGCCTTGCGTGGCGCCCGCCGCGCCAACGCGCTGGAGCCTCACGCCTTGGACCTGATCCTGCTCATCAAAGCCGCCATCATGGGCATCGTCGAGGGGCTGACCGAGTTCCTGCCCGTGTCGTCCACCGGCCACCTGATCCTGGCCGGCTCGCTGATCGACTTCACGGGCGGCCCGCTGACGCCCGAGAAGGTCAAGGCCTTCGAGATCTCGATCCAGACTGGCGCCATCCTGGCCATCGTGCTGCTGTACTGGCAGCGTTTGTCGGGCGTGGTGGCCAACATGGGCCACGACCGCAACGCGCGCAAATTCCTCATCAACGTGCTGGTCGGCTTCCTGCCGGCCGTGGTGCTGGGCCTGACCTTCGGCAAGAAGGTGCAGGCCGCGCTGTTCAACCCGATGGTGGTGGCCAGCACCTTCATCCTGGGCGGCCTGATCATCCTGTGGGCCGAAAGCCGCAAGGGCGTCGTGGTGCGGGTCGCCGAGGTCGAGGACATGGACGCGCTGGACGCGCTGAAGGTCGGCCTGGTGCAGTGCCTGGCCTTCATCCCGGGCACCAGCCGATCGGGCAGCACCATCATCGGCGGCATGTTGTTCGGCCTGAGCCGCAAGGCGGCCACCGAGTTCACCTTCTTCCTGGCCATCCCCACGCTGTTCGGCGCCGGCGCCTACAGCCTGCTGAAGGTGCGCCACAGCCTGGGCGCGGCCGACCTGCCGCTGTTCGGCGTCGGCTTCCTGTTCAGTTTCATCTCGGCCTGGCTGTGCGTGCGCTGGCTGCTGCGCTACGTGTCCACACACAATTTCATCGCCTTCGCCTGGTACCGCATCGCCTTTGGCGGGGTCATTTTGTTGACCGCCTATTTCCACTGGGTGACCTGGGCCGACTGATGCTCGTCAGCGGCCCGGCGAAGCGGGGTCAAATGCGGTGGAACAGCAGGTCCCACACCCCGTGGCCCAGTTTGAGACCGCGGTCTTCGAACTTGGTCAGCGGGCGCCAGTCGGGCTTGGGCGCGTAGCCTGAACCCGCGGTGTTGACCAGCCCCGGCTCGGCGTTCATCACCGCCAGCATCTGCTCGGCGTAGGGCTGCCAGTCGGTGGCGGCGTGCAGGTAGCCGCCGGGCGCCAGGCGGGTGATCAGGGCCGCCACGAAGTCCGGCTGTATCAGGCGCCGCTTGTTGTGGCGCTTCTTGTGCCAGGGGTCGGGAAACCAGATGTGCACGCCGGTCAGCGCGCCGGGCGGGATCATGTGGGCCAGCACTTCGACCGCGTCGTGCTGCAGCAGCCGCACATTGCTCAACGGCAGGGCGCCGATGTGCTTGAGCATCGCGCCGACGCCGGGCTGGTGCACCTCGATGCCGATGAAGTCGGTGCCGGGCTGGGCGGCCGCCACCTGCGCGGTGGCGTCGCCCATGCCGAAGCCGATTTCCAGCACCCGCGGCGCATGGCGGCCGAAGACGGCGTCGAGGTCCAGCGGCCGCGGCGCGTAGGGCAGCAGGTACTGCGGCCCCAGGTCGGCCAGCGCGCGCTGCTGACCGGTGCCCAGGCGGCCGGCGCGCAGCACGAAGCTGCGCAGCGGCCGGCCGCGCAGCCCAGCATGGGGGTCGCCGGCCTCTCCGGGTTCGGGGGCGCTGGGCTGTTCGCTCGCGCTGTCGGCAGCCGGCGGGGCGGCGGGGTGTGGGGTTTCAGGCATCGGGCGGCGATTGTGCCCGCGCAGCCTGGGGCCCCTCAGATCACGCGTTCGGCGCGCAAGGCGGCGATCTGCGCGCCGCTGTAGCCGAGTTGCTCCAGCACCTCGACCGTGTGCTCGCCCAGCAGCGGTGAGCGAGTGACTTCGGTCGGGCTGTCGGACATCTTGATCGGGTTGCCCACGCTCAGGTACTTGCCGCGCACCGGGTGGTCGACCTCGACGATGGTGCCGCTGGCGCGCAGCGACTCGTCGGCGGCAATTTCCTTCATCGACAGGATCGGGCCGCAGGGGATGTCGTAGCCGTTGAGGATCTCCATCGCCTCGATCTTGTCCTTGGTCATCGTCCACTTCTCGATGCGCTTGAAGATGGGCTTGAGGTGCAGCAGCCGCGCCTGGGGCGTGGCGAAGGCCTCGTCGGTGATCCAGCCTTCCTCGCCGATGACCTTGCACACCGCCGGCCACACCGCGGCCTGGGTGATGAAGTAGATGTAGGCGTTGGGGTCGGTTTCCCAGCCCTTGCATTTGAGGATGGATCCGGGCTGGCCGCCGCCGCTGGCGTTGCCGGCACGCGGCACCGAATCGCCGAACTGGCCGTCGGGGTACTGCGGAAATTCATGCAGCGTGCCGGTGCGTTCCAGCCGCTGCTGGTCGCGCAGCTTGACCCGGCACAGGTTCAGCACGGCGTCCTGCATCGGCGCCAGCACCTTCTGGCCGCGGCCCGTCGTGTGGCGCTGCAGCAGCGCGGCCAGGATGCCCAAAGCCAGGTGCAGGCCGGTGCCGCTGTCGCCGATCTGTGCGCCCGTGACCAGGGGCGGGCCGTCTTCGAAGCCGGTGGTCGACGCCGCGCCGCCGGCGCACTGGGCCACGTTCTCGTAGACCTTGCAGTCTTCGTAGCGGCCGGGGCCGAAGCCCTTCACCGAGGCCACCACCATCTTCGGGTTCAGCGCGTTGATGCGCTCCCAGGTGAAGCCCATGCGGTCGAGCGCGCCGGGCGCGAAGTTCTCGACCAGCACGTCGCAGGTCTTGATCAGCGTTTCCAGCACCTCCTTGCCCGCCGGCTTCTTGGTGTCGATGGTGATCGAACGTTTGTTGTGGTTGAGCATCGTGAAGTACAGGCTGTCGGCGCCGGGGATGTCGCGCAACTGCCCGCGGGTGGCGTCGCCTTCGCCCGCGCGTTCGACCTTGATCACGTCGGCGCCGAACCAGGCCAGCAGCTGGGTGCAGGTCGGACCCGACTGCACGTGGGTGAAATCCAGGATGCGGTAACCCGCCAGTGCCTTGCTCATAGCCAACTCCAAAGGTTCAAAGTGAGAATTCAGGGTCAGGCGAACGCGGGCGTGCGCCGTCGATGGGGGGTGCTGCCGACGCGGGCGGTCGGCGTCTTGGCGAAGCGGTCTGAAGGCCGCGCCGCAGTCGCCATTTTGAGCCGCCGGGCAGGGCCTAGTGTGTCGCTGCCGATCGACAAGAATGCGCAGCCGGCGTCCACACAAACCCGAATGGGTCCGGCCCGCCGCGCGTTGCCAGATGGCTAGAATGGAGAGCTGCTGCGGGTGTAGTTCAATGGTAGAACGGCAGCTTCCCAAGCTTCATACAGGGGTTCGATTCCCCTCACCCGCTCCATCGGTCCGCCCGGTCCGCCCGGTCCACCCCGTTCGTCCATGCGGACTGCCGATCGGACTCAGAACTTCATCTTGATGCCGGCGCCCAAGGCCCAGGCTCGGCTGCGCGCGGTCAGCGCGTCGGGGCGCGGCCAGAAGTGGCCGACCAGGATTTCACCGAGCAGCCAGTCCTTGTGGACCGGCTGCTCCCACTTCAGCTGCAGGCCGATGTCGGTGGCCGGTACGCCCGAGCCTTGCAGGCCGCTGCACAGCGCTTCCAGCGACAGCAGTTGCTGCTGGCCGTAGGACTGGTAGGCGCCCAGGCTGCTGGACCATTCGAATTTCTTCGAGTCCTGTGTGATGGTGGCCGCGTTCAGCCAGCGCAGCACCAGCGTCGACGACCAGGCATGCTCGTAGGACATCGCGGTGGTCGAGCCGATGTGGTCGTCGGGCGTCCAGAACAGCGTCTCGCGGAAGTCGACGCGGTCGGCGGCGCCCAACGGCCAGGCGTGGCTGTAACGGGCATGCGCGTAGGGCTTCAGGCCGCCGTGAAAGCCGATGCGGAACTGCAGCGCATCGTGCAACGCAAAGCCCAGGCCGGCGAAGAAGGACGTGTCGGCGTTGTTCTCCTTGAGCAGCCGCTGCTGGCGCGACAGCGCATCGGGCTGGTCGGTGACGGTCTCGCGGCTGTCGTCGCGGCCCAGGAAGAGGTAGGCGCGGTCTTGCAGATTGGGCAGCCAGACGCGGGCGTTGAAGCGCACGCTGAGGTCTGGCGTCTCGTGCTGCCGCGTCAGCAGGAAGACGCTGAGGCGGCCGTCGCTGACCTTGCCGCCGTCGGAGAAAGGCTTGTCGCCGAACCAGCTGTCGACACCGCGGGCGAGCCATTCGGTGGTCGAGCGCACCGACTGGCGCGCGGGCTCGAAGACCGGGTCGGCCCTGGCATCGGCCGCTGCAGCGGCCACCGCGGCAACCTCGGCCGGTGCCGGTGCCGGTGCCGCGTGGACGGCCGCGCCACTGCCCGATACAGCCAGCATCCCGCTGATCAACCCGACTTGCCAGAACTGGATCACCTTGCAACACCTGCCTGAATCGCGATCGGCCCAGCCTATACTGGCGGACCGCCGCGCGCTGTGCGCTGACGCACCGAGACGAAGGACAGGCCCGCGCCGAGCGGCCCGTCCATGGTACAAAACCGGATGCTGCGGAGATCATCCCATCGCTAACCCGGATCGCCTCGGGCGCCCGGCCGCGCTGATGTTGCTGACCCTGCTGGCGCTGCTCGCCTTCGCTGGCAATTCGCTGCTGTGCCGCCTGGCGTTGCGCCACACCGCCATCGACGCGGCCAGCTTCACGCTGGTCCGTCTGGTCGCGGGCGCGCTGGGCCTGGGTCTGATCGCCCGCTGGCGTGACGGCGCGCGCAGCCCGGGCCAGGCCGCTGCCGGCAACTGGCCGTCGGCGTTGGCGCTGTTCGCCTACGCCGCGGCCTTCTCCTTCGCTTACGCCAGCCTCAGCGCCGGCACTGGGGCCTTGTTGCTGTTCGGCGCGGTGCAGGCTTCGATGATCGGCTGGGGCCTGTTCCAGGGCGAGCGCCTGCGCGGCCTGCAGGTGGCGGGCTGGGCCGTGGCGCTGGCGGGCCTGGTCGGCCTGGTGCTGCCGGGCTGGGCCGCGCCGCCCTGGCAGGGCAGCGGTCTGATGCTCGCCGCCGGCATGGCCTGGGCGGTCTACACCGTGCGCGGCAAGGGGCAGGGCGATCCGCTGCAGGTGACGGCCGGCAACTTCGCGCGCGCGGTGCTGCCGGCGGCGCTGTGCAGTGCCTTGTTGTGGCGCGGCACCACGCTGGATGCCGCCGGGCTGGCCTGCGCGGTGGCTTCCGGCGCGCTGGCTTCGGGCGTCGGCTACGCGGTCTGGTACACGGTGCTGCCCGCGCTGCGGGTGACGACTGCCGCCACCCTGCAACTGGCCGTGCCGGTCATTGCGGCTGCCGGCGGCATCGTCTGGCTGGGCGAGGCGCTGAGCCTGCGGCTGCTGCTGGCCGCGCCAGCCATCCTGGGCGGCATCGCGCTGGTGGTGGCCGGCGGCAGGCGCCGCTGAGCCGGCCGCCGCCAGACCGCTGCGGCCACCCGCGGGACTGGGTCGGGTGTTCCTGGAGGCCGGGCGCATGGGCATGCGGCATCATCGGTCGATGACTGCGCACCATTTCACGGTCCTGCTGCTGGACCCCAACGACGCCACCCGATCGGCCCTGCAGGCGGCGGGTCTGGCCGTCACCGAGGCGGCCGACGCCAGCCTTGCCCGCCACCACGACGCCGTGGTCTGGTGCGCCGAAACGCCCGCCGCACTGCGGGCGCTGGCGGCGCGGCCCGACCTGACGCAGACCGCCTTCGACACCGCGCTGGTGGTGCTGGCCGGCGAGGCCGACGAGGCGCTGGAAAACGAATTGCTGGGCTGCGGCGTCGAAGCCTTGCTGCTGGCCGAGCACCGTGCCGCGCTGCCGCGCTCGCTGCGCCATGCCGTGCTGCGCAAACGCCTGGAGCGCGCTGCCCGCACCGCCTACGCCACCGACCTGGCCACCGGCCTGCCGCACCAGGCGCAGTTGCTGGAGCACATGACGCAGTTGCTGGCGCTGCGCGAACGCGAACCGGCGCCGATGGTGCTGCTGGTGCTGCGCATCGACGGCTTCGGCGCTGCCGCCGCACGCCTGGGCGGCGAGTCCGGCAACGTCCTGCGGCGCAAGGTGGCGGTGCGCCTGCGCAGCGCGCTGCGCGCCAGCGACGTGGTCGCTGCCATCGGCCCCGATGCCTTCGGCGTGCTGCTCGGCCGGCTGGAATCGCGCAGCGACGGTGAACGCGTGGCCGGCAAGCTGGTCCGCACGCTGCAGCAGCCGGTGACGGTGGCCGGCCAGCCCTGCACCGTGACGGCGGCGGTCGGCCTGGCGCTCTACCCCGACCACGGCAAGGACGCCAACACCCTGCTGCAGCGGGCCAGCGCGCAGGCCGGCTCGGTGGCCACGCTGGGCCAGGCCGGCTTCGCGGTGCGCACCGACCGCAGCGGCAATAGCGCCGCCGCCAACGACGAACCGGCCTGAAGCGGCGTTCAGCCGTTCAGCCGTTCAGGGCCCTGCAGGCTGGCCAGCATCGCCTCGGACACCGCCACGCCATCCGCGCGGGCCTGCTGCAGCAGCGCTTCGCGGCGCGCGCCGGGCAGGCGCACGCCCTCGTCGCGCAGCATTTCCGTCACCAGCACTTCCAGCCGGTCGAGGTAGCGGTCGTTGCCGGCCAGCGCGCCGGGGTTGATGACGATGAAGGCCTGGCCGATGCCGGGCCGATTGCCGGCGTCGACGAAGAAGCTGGAGGCTTCGAAACCGAATTGCGCGCCGATGACTGCGCTGACCAGCAACTCGACGACCAGCGCCAGCATCGCGCCCTTCGGCGACGAGGCGGCGCCAATCGGCAGCATCGAGCCGGCCAGGCCGGCGTGGGGGTCGGTGGTTGGCTGGCCTTCGGCGTCCAGCGCCCAGCCCGTCGGTATCGCGCGGCCTTCGTTCGCCGCCACCATCAGCTTGCCGCGCGCCACTTCGCTCAGGCTCAGGTCGATCATCAAGGGGCCGTCGCCGCGCCGCGGAAAGACCGCTGCCACCGGGTTGGTGCCGAAGACCGGGTGCCGGCCGCCGGCGGCTGGCATGGCCGCCGGCGAGTTGGCAAAACCCAGGCCGACCATGCCCACTGCGGCCACCGCGCGCAGGTGGTCGACGAGCACGCCGGCGTGGTGGCTGCGCACCACGCCGGCGAAGGCGATACCGTGCTCGCGGGCGGCGGCGATGGCCTGCGCCACCGCCAGCTCGCAGGCCGGGAATGCCAGCCCTTCCTGCGCGTCGACGACCAGCGCGCCGCCCTGGCGCCGCAGCAACTGCGGCTGCGCCGCACCGTTGGCGCGGCCGTTGCGCAGGTGGGCGGCGTAGGGGATGACGCGGCTGAGGCCGTGCGAGCCCAGACCCTGCGCTTCGGCCAGCACCAGCGCGTGCGCCGTGCAGTCGGCCATCGCCGCGTTGGCGCCGGCGGCCTGCAGGCTGCGCGACACCAGCGCCCGCAATTCCCCCATCGCGACCTTCATCGCCCGGCCTCCAGTGCCCGGTTCGTGCCGTCCTGGCCAGCCGGGGACCCGGTCTTCACGCCCAGCTCGCGGGCCAGGGCCTGCGCCAGCAGCCGGAGTTCGGCACTCAGGCCCTGCACCTCGGCCTGCAGCGTGGGAAGTTCGCCGTTCACGGCGGCCTCTTCCAGAACCTGGGCCCGGTCTGTCGCGGTGGATGCGCCGACGGCGGCGCAGGCGCCGCGTATCGAGTGCGCCGCCTGTCGAATCGACTCCCGGTCGCCGTGGCCGACGGCTGCCAGCAAGGCGGCATCGCCGTCGCCGTATTTGGCGACGAAGGCGTGGAGGATCCGGTGCAGGGTCTGCAAGTTGCCGCGCGCACTGGACAGCCCGCGCGCGAAGTCGTAGCCGTCGATCCGGGCCAGACGCTCGGCCAGCGGCAAGGTCGCCGGGGGCCGGGGTGCAGGCGCATCGCCGCGGCCGGCCGGATGTCGCTGCGCGTCGGCCGGGTCCTCGGCGGACAGCCAGCGCAACAAGGCGCGGTAGAGCTGCTCGGGTTCGACAGGTTTGGTCAGGTGGTCGTTCATGCCGGCTTCCAGGCAGGCCCGCCGGGCCTCGCCGAAGGCATTGGCCGTCATCGCCACGATCGGCAGCCCCGGTCCGAGCTGCCGGCGGATTTCCCGCGTGGCTTCCAGCCCGTCCATGTTCGGCATCTGCATGTCCATCAGCACCAGCGCATAGGGCTGGGCCAGCGCCATTTCCACGGCGGCGCAGCCATCGCTGGCCGTGTCGATCAGCAGGCCGGTCGAGCGCACGAGTTCGACGGCGACTTCCCGGTTGATCGGGTTGTCGTCGGCCAGCAGGATGCGCCGGCCACCGTGGCGGCGCTGCAACTGCGTTTCGGCTGCTTCGGCGACCTCGTCCCGCTGTACGGGCTCAGGCGCTTGGCTGGCCGGCTGCGCGCCCGTGCGCAGCAGTCGGCCCGGCTGCGTCAAGGCTTCGTCCTCGGCGTTGCCGAACTCGGCCGTGAACCAGAAGGTGCTGCCCGATCCGGCGGTGCTGGTCACGCCGGTCTGGCCGCCCATCAGCCCGGCGAAGCGCCGCGTCAGCGCCAGGCCGAGCCCGGTGCCACCGTGCAGGCGCGCCGTCGAGATGTCGCCCTGTTCGAACTGGGAAAAAAGCCGGGCCTGCTGGTCCTGCGGAATCCCCGGCCCGGTGTCCTGGACCTCGAAACGCATGATCAGACTGCCGGGCTGCCGATCCCTCAGCGTGCATCGCACGCGGATCCAGCCCGTGGTGGTGAACTTGACGGCGTTGCCCAGCAGGTTGATCAGCATCTGCGACAGCCGGGTCGGATCGCCGACCAGGCGCAGGGGCAGGTCGAGTTTGTCCACGAGCAGGGTCAAACCCTTGTGGGTCGCCTGCGTCCGCACCATGCCCACGGCCCGCTCCAGCACCTGGTCGAGGTCGAAAGCCCGGTGTTCCAGGACCAGCTTGCCGGCCTCGATCTTCGACAGGTCGAGGATGTCGTTGATCACCTGCAGCAGATGCTCGGCCGCCGCCTCCACCTTGAGCAGCCGGTCGCGCTGCATCCCGTCGGTGGCGTCACGCCGCAGCAGGTAGTTGAGCCCGATGATGGCGTTGATTGGCGTGCGGATCTCGTGGCTCATGTTGGCCAGGAAGGCGCTCTTGGCCCGGGTGGCCTGTTCGGCCTCGGCGGTCCGCTGCAGGAGCTGCGCGTTGGCCTGGGCCAGCTGCAGTTCCGCGCGCTTGAGTTCCGAGACATCGGTGATGACCGCGGTGAAGCCCCGAACCTCGGTGCCGCGCAGATCGGGGATGTAGGAGACCAGCGTATGTCCCTCGCTGCCATCCGCCCGCTTCAGGGTCCGCTGGAACTGCTGCTCGTGGCCATTCAGCACGGCTTCGATGTGCGGGCGGTTCAGCGCGAACAAGTCCTCACCCATCAGGTCCTGCATGCGCATGCCCAGCATGTCCTCGGGTGTCCGGCCGAACCAGACCTCGTAGGCCTTGTTCGAGAACACGCAGCGCAAGTCGGCATCCCAGTAGCCGATCATGCCCGGCATGGCGTCCGCCGCGCCGCGGCGCAGCCGGTGTTGCCGGACCAGCGCCGCGTTGGTGGCTTCCAGCTGGGTGACGTCGGTGAGCACCGCCATCAGCTTGTCATCGCCGAACGCGGTCAGTGTCAAGGAGACGAATTCCTGGCTCTCGGGGCGCCGGCGGCGGGCGCGGACTTCGAAGCGCAGGTTGTCAACGACGACACCCGTCTGCCCTGCCCGGCGGGCCACCGACTGCTGCAGGTCGGCCGCGACGCCGGCGAACAGCTCGTACAGGTTCTCCGGCTGGGCGTCTGGCGACAGCGGCAGCAGCCATCGAGCAGCCGCCGAGTTGATCAGCTGGATCCTGCCGTCCAGCGACGCCTGGACCAGCCCCACGGGAACCGAATAGAGGAACTGCAGCAGGTCCTGGTGTTCACGGTCTGCGTCGAACATGCGCGCGCCAATCAGGTCTGCCATCGGACCGCGATGAACTGCATTTCATGCGCCGGTGAACTGAGCAGTCGCAAGACGACGGGGCTGGGCTTCATGCGCAGCGTGAAGGTGTAGGCCAGCGTCTCGTCGAGCCGTTGATGACCTGCCACCGCATCTTCGAAACGCTGGGCGACCCAGTCGTTGTTCATGCACTGCGCGACGACGCCGAACAGCGCCTGCCCCAGCACGCGGCGGCGGTCGAGGCCCGAACCCCGGCTCTCGAAGGCGTTGTAGCGGACGATCCGGGCTTCAGGCTCCTTGCCGAAGCCGATCACCCCGTAGCCTAGGCTGTCCAGGGCGGCTTCATCCAGCGCGGCCAGAACCTGCATCAAATTCGGCTGATCGAACTCGGGTGCAGGCGGTGCCGTCATGGTGCGCTTTCAGGGTTCTCGGCAGGCGAGCCGGATTGGAGAAACAGATCTTGGGGTATGGCGCTGCAGCCGAGTGAAGCGGGGTCGCAAAGGCTGTAACAGTTGCACTATCTCAGATAAGAATAATAGCTGCCGGCAGGGTTAACCTGTGTGGCGGGATGCTCGACGCCTTGGTCCGGGACAAGCGCCAGGTACTGCTTGACAGTCCGGTCCCCGTCGTCCGCTGCGAAGCTGGCGCGTCGTTGCGCAAGCTCAATCGGGTCGCGCGGGGACCGCCTTAAACAGGGTATTGCGCAGTTCGTTTTCTTCGGGAACTGCCTTCGTCGTCAGGACGGATACCCATGCCGAAGCCTCGTGGAGACCACCGTGCAAACCAAGCCTGCATTCAACAGCCCCGCGGACCTGTCCGCGCCCGAAGTCCGGGAAGTTCCGGTCAACCCGGAAGTCCGGACCATCGTCAACCCCGGCAGCCTGATCGGCAGCTGGGTCAACGTCGACCCAGCCACACGCGGCATCACCAAGATCGTGGTCGGCTGGGGCGGCGGCGGCCACCTCAGCGTGCATGCCTACGGCGCCTGTTCGCCCACGCCCTGCGACTGGGGCGGCGTGGCTGGCATCGCCTACGGCCCCGACGTTGCCAACCGGGTCGCCGATGCTTTCACAGCCGTCTACAGCGTGGCCTTCAAGGACACCATCGTCGCCGGTGTGATGCAGGGCAACCTGCTGTCCGTGAACTCGTTCAGCCACTTCAAGGACAGCAGCGGCCGTTCCGATTACCACTCGCGCGACTTGTTCCGCAAGTAGTCTCGCCGCGACATCCTGCGCTTCAGCGCAGGATGTCGCCGAGGCAGAGATACTTCAACTCGACGTAGTCGTCGATACCTTGGTGGGCGCCTTCTCGGCCCAGGCCGCTTTGCTTGACGCCGCCGAAGGGCACTTCCGCGGTGCTGATCAGCCCGGTATTGATGCCCACCATGCCATATTCCAGCGCTTCGCCGACGCGGAAAACGCGGCCGATGTCGCGGCTGTAGAAGTAGCTGGCCAGGCCGAATTCGGTGTCGTTGGCCAGCGCGATGACTTCGGCCTCGGTCTCGAAGCGGAACACCGGTGCCACCGGGCCGAAGGTTTCTTCCTTGGCGCACAGCATGTCGCCAGTCACCTCCGACAGCACGGTGGGGGTGTAGAAGCGCTCACCGTGGCGCGTGCCGCCGACGACCACCGTGGCGCCCTTGGCGACGGCGTCGGCCACATGCGCCTCGACCTTTGCGATGGCCGCGTCGTCGATCATCGGCCCCTGCGTCACGCCGGCCTCGAAGCCGTTGCCGATCTGGATGGCGCCGGCCTTGGCCGCCAATTTGTCGACAAAGGCGTCGTAGACGCCGGCCTGCACGTACAGGCGGTTGGCGCAGACGCAGGTCTGGCCCGCGTTGCGGTACTTGCTGACCATCGCGCCCTCGACAGCGCTGTCGATGTCGGCGTCATCGAAGACGATGAAGGGCGCGTTGCCGCCGAGTTCCAGGCTCAGCTTCTTCACCGTCGGCGCGCACTGGCGGGCCAGGATGCGGCCGACCTCGGTCGACCCCGTGAACGACAAATGGCGCACAACGTCGGATGAGCACAGCACGTTGCCGATCTCGATGGAATTCGCACTGTCGGCGCACAGCACATTCAGCACGCCGGCCGGCATGCCGGCGCGCTGTGCCAGTTCGGCCAGTGCCAGGGCCGACAACGGCGTCTGCTCGGCCGGCTTGATGACCACCGGGCAACCGGCGGCCAAGGCCGGGGCCACCTTGCGCGTGATCATCGCGATCGGGAAGTTCCACGGGGTGATGGCCGCGCACACGCCTACCGGCTGCTTGATGACGATGTAGCGCTTGTTGTTGTCGGTGGTCGGGATGGTCTCGCCGTAGACGCGCTTGGCTTCCTCGGCGAACCACTCGATGAAGCTGGCGCCGTAGCCGACCTCGCCGCGCGCCTCGGCCAGCGGCTTGCCCTGCTCGGCGGTCATGATGCGGGCCAGGTCGTCGGCATGCTGGTGGATCAGGGCGTACCACTTCATCAGCACCGCGCCGCGTTCCTTGGCGGTCTTGGCGCGCCAGGCGGGCCAGGCTTTCTCGGCCGCCGACAGCGCCGCAGCCGCGTCGATGGCGCCCAGGTTGGCCACCTGCGCCAGTTCCAGCCCGGTAGCCGGGTCGGTGACGGCAAAGCGCGCCTGGCCGTTCTGTGCGTTGACCCAGGTGCCGTTGATCAGGCCGTCGGTCTTCAGCAGGCTGGCGTCGGCGAGTCGGCCGAGCGGCGAAGTGCGGGTGTCCATGGCGGTCTCCTTGCAAGGCCGGCGACGATAGCAAGCCTGGGCGGCCAGTGCCATCGGTGCCCGCTCGCTGCAGGGCCACGCCCTAGAATCCGGGCTCTTTGCGCCGTCGCGCACGCCCCACCCGGAAGACCATGAAAGCAGCCGATGAACGCAGCTGAAATACGCAGCACCTTCTTGAAGTTCTTCGAGAGCAAGGGCCACACCATCGTGGCCAGTTCGCCGGTGGTGCCGGGCGACGACCCGACGCTGCTGTTCACCAATGCCGGCATGAACCAGTTCAAGGACGTGTTCCTGGGCCACGACAAGCGGTCCTACTCGCGTGCCACCACCAGCCAGAAGTGCATCCGGGCCGGCGGCAAGCACAACGACCTGGAGAACGTGGGCTACACGGCGCGCCACCACACCTTTTTCGAGATGCTGGGCAACTTCAGCTTCGGCGACTACTTCAAGCGCGATGCGCTGCACTTCGCCTGGGAACTGCTGACGGTCCACTTCAAGCTGCCAGCCGACAAGCTGTGGGCCACGGTCTACGCCGAAGACGACGAGGCCTACGGCATCTGGTTGAACGACATCGGGCTGCCGGCCGAGCGCATCATCCGCATCGGCGACAACAAGGGCGCGCGCTACGCGTCCGACAACTTCTGGATGATGGGCGACACCGGTCCCTGCGGACCGTGCAGCGAGATCTTCTTCGACCACGGCCCCGAGATCGCCGGCGGCCCGCCGGGCAGCCCGAACGAAGACGGCGACCGCTACATCGAGATCTGGAACAACGTCTTCATGCAGTTCAACCGCACCGAAGACGGTGTGATGCACCAGTTGCCCAGGCCGAGTGTCGACACCGGCATGGGCCTGGAGCGCCTGAGCGCCGTGCTGCAGCATGTCCACAGCAATTACGAGATCGACCTTTTCGTGACGCTGCTGGCGGCGGCGAAGCAGGCGGTCGATGCGGCCGTGGATGCAAAGGAGCACGGCGACTGTGACGCGTCATCGCCTTCGCTGAAGGTCATCGCCGACCACATCCGCGCCTGCAGTTTCACCGTCGTCGACGGCGTGATCCCGGGCAACGAAGGCCGCGGCTACGTGCTGCGGCGCATCGCCCGCCGGGCCATCCGCCACGGCTACAAGCTGGGCGCCCGCAAGCCTTTCTTCCACACCCTGGTGGCGGCGCTGGACGCCGAGATGGGCGAGGCCTACCCCGAACTGCGCCGCGCGGCCGCCCGCGTCACCGAGGTGCTGAAGACGGAGGAGGAGCGCTTCTTCCAGACCATCGCCAACGGCATGGAGATCCTGGAAACGGCGCTGTCGGGTGGCGCACAGCTCATCGATGGCGACCTGGCCTTCAAGCTGCACGACACCTTCGGTTTCCCGCTGGACCTGACGGCCGACGTCTGCCGCGAACGCGGCGTGCGTGTCGACGAAGCGGGCTTTCAGGTGGCCATGACGCGGCAGCGCGAACAGGCGCGGGCTTCGGCCAAGTTCAAGATGGCGGCGGGCCTCGAGTACACCGGCGACGCGACGAACTTCCACGGCTACGAACATCTGGTCTGCGAGACCAGCCAAGTCACGGCGATCTACATCGACGGCACGCCCGTGCAACAGGCCAAAGCCGGCGACGACGTGCTCATCGTGCTCGACCACACGCCCTTCTACGCCGAGAGCGGCGGTCAGGCCGGCGACGCCGGCGAACTGCGCAACCCGAGAACCCGGGTCGTCGTCGAGGACACCATCAAGGTCCAGGCCAGCGTGCACGGCCACCACGGCCGCGTCGTCGAAGGCACCGTCAGCGTCGGCGATGTCTTCACCGCCCGTGTCGACGCCGAGCGCCGCCTGCGCACCGTGCGCAACCACAGCGCCACCCACCTGATGCACAAGGCGCTGCGCGAAGTGCTCGGCGACCACGTCCAGCAGAAGGGCTCGCTGGTCACGGCCGAGCGCACGCGCTTCGACTTCGTGCAGAACACGCCGCTCTCGGACGCGCAGATCACGCAGGTCGAAGCGCTGGTCAACGCCGAGATCCTGGCCAACGCGGCCACCCGGTCGCGCGTGCTGCCCATTGAGGAAGCGCAGAAGCTGGGCGCGATGATGCTGTTCGGCGAGAAGTACGGCGACGAGGTGCGCGTGCTCGACATCGGCAGCAGCCGCGAACTGTGCGGCGGCACCCACGTGCAGCGCTGCGGTGACATCGGCCTGTTCAAGATCGTCTCCGAGGGCGGCGTCGCGGCCGGCATCCGCCGCGTCGAGGCGGTCACCGGCGGCAACGCGCTCGCCTATGTCCAGCAACTGGAAGGCACCGTCAACGGCCTGGCTGGCACGCTGAAGGCTACGCCGGCCGAGGTGCCGGTTCGCGTCGCCGCGGTGCTCGACCACGTGCGCGCGCTCGAGAAGGAAATCACCGCGCTGAAGAGCAAGCTGGCGTCTTCGCAGGGCGACGAACTGGTGGCGCAGGCCGTCGACGTGGGCGGCGTCCAGGTGCTGGCTGCGGTGCTGCAAGGCGGCGACGCCAAGTCGCTCCGCGAAACCATGGACAAGTTGAAGGACAAGCTCAAGCGTGCCGTGATCGTGCTGGCGGCGGTGGACGGTGGCAAGGTGCAACTGGCCGCCGGCGTCACGGTAGATCTGCTGGCCCGGGTCAAGGCCGGCGAACTCGTGAACTTCGTGGCTTTGCAGGTCGGCGGCAAGGGCGGCGGCAAGGCTGACCTGGCGATGGCCGGCGGCAGCGACGCTGCGGCCCTGCCGGCGGCTCTGGCCTCCGTGGTCGCGTGGGTCACCGCCCGGCTCTGAAGCGGACGGGGCGGGCCCGGCTTCGCCAGTCCCACCCTGAAGTCGGGGGTGCGGGCGGCAGATGTTGCACTCGCGCGACAGCTTGAAGGGAGAATGCGTCGGCGTTGGGGCTCTCGGCAGGCTTGAAGCAGGCCGGTTTTCGGCCCGCTTGTCATGCCCCTGTCGCCGCGCATTCCGGACAATCGAGCAACTTCCTTCGCTGCCATGCGCTCCCACCCCGCCCACTCCATGTCCGCGCCTCAGCTGCCCTATGCGCCCAAGCATTCGGCGCGCGGCGTGCTCGTCGTGCTGGGCATGCATCTGCTGTTGGCTTGGGCGCTGGTCAGCGGTCTGGCGCAGCGCATGGTGGACGTCGTTCGCGAGCCCATCGAGACGCGGCTGATCGACGAGAAAATGGCCCCGCCCCCGCCACCGCCCGATTTGCCCAAGCCGAGCACACCGCCGCCGCCGACCGCCGTGCAGGTGCCGGTCCCGGTGGTGATCGCGCAGGTCGCGCCGCCGCCACAGATCACCTTGCCACCGCCCGCGCCCACGGCGCCGCCACCGGTCACGGCCGCGCCCGCGCCGGTCGATGCCATCCGGACGCCGGCGCCGTCGCCCGCGCCGACGCCGGCCACGGCGGGTCGTGCCAGCCCCGAGGAGCTCTACGTCGGTGGCTTGCGGGCCTACCTGAACAGCATCAAGCGCTACCCCACCAGCCGCGAGGCCCGGCAACTGCGCCCCCAGGGCACCGTCAAGCTGAAGCTCGAGATCGACCGCAGCGGCCAATTGCTGAACGCCACCGTCGAGCTCGGTTCGGGCTCCTTGCTGCTCGACAACGAGGCTTTGCGCACGGTGCGCAACGGTCGTTTCCCGGCCATTCCCGCCGAGGCCTTTGCCGGCCAGGCCAGCAAGACCTTCATCGTGCCGGTCGAGTACCTGCACGAGGGCGGCTGATGCCGCCGCTGCGGACGATTTCCACTTTTCTGTCACTTCATACCGAGGACCATCCATGAAGAAGTTTCCCCTCTCACTGATCAGCCTGGCCTTGTTGGCCCTGGGTTCGGCGGCCCACGCGCAGCAAGCCACCGAAGTCGGCAAGATCACCGTCACGGGCGAAGGCGACAAGCTGGGCACCGGCCTGCTGATCGACGAAGACACGCCCAAGGCCAAGAGCACGGTCACCAAGGCGCAGATCGACAAGCTGCGCTCGTCGGGCAACCCCTTCCAGGCGATGGCCCTGCTGCCGGGCGTGAACAGCAACAGCCAGGATGCCACCGGCCTGTTCGGCGGCAACCTGCGCGTGCGCGGCTTCAACAGTGACCAGATGGGCTTCACCATCAACGGCGCGCCGGTCAACGACTCGGGCAACTTCGCGGTCTACCCGCAGGAGTACTCGGACGCCGAGAACCTCTGCGAGATCTTCGTCACGCAAGGCGCCACCGACACCGAAGCGCCGCACGTCGGCGCCTCGGGCGGCAACGTGGGCCTGAACACCTGTGCGCCCAAGGATGTGGCGGGTGGCAAGGCGGCTTTCTCGGTCGGTCAACTGTCCTACACCCGCATGTTCCTGCGCGGTGACACCGGCAAGATCGGCGGCTTCAAGGGCTTCCTGTCGGCCTCGCAAACCCAGGCCAACAAGTGGAAGGGCCAGGGCGCTGCCGACCGCAAGCACATCGACGCGGGCGCCGAGTACGACCTGGGCATGGTCAAGCTGTCGGGCAGCTTCCTGTGGAACAAGGCGGTCAACAACAACCTGCGCACGCTGACGCTCGCGCAGATCGCCACCGAGGGCTACTACGCCGACTTCGCCACCACGCCGACGCAGCACACCACCGGCGTCAACGGTACCAAGCAGACCGAAACCTTCGGCACGGCCTACTACGGCTATTCGCTGAACCCCTTCGAGAACTACCTGATCACCACCAAGGCCAACATCCAGATCACGCCGGCCTTGCGTGTGGATATCGCGCCTTACTTCTGGTATGGCTACGGCACCGGCGGTGTCCAGCAAACCACGGTCACCGAAGGCCTGGGCACCAACCGCCTGCACGGCGGCCTGGGTGACATCAACGGCGACGGCGATGCCCTCGACCAGGTCATGATCTACCGCGGCAGCGTCACCAAGACCAATCGCCCCGGTGTGAACCTGACGGCCAGCTACACGCTGGACAACCAGCGCATCCTGGGCGGTCTCTGGTACGAGCGTGCGCGCCATCGCCAGACCGCGCCGGCAACGACCTTCAACAACGCCGGTCAGATTGGCGACCTGTGGCTGGCCAACGACGCGGCGCTGCTGCACTACGCCGACGGCTCGCTGTACCAGAACCGCGACGCGCTGACGATCTCGACCGGCGAGAGCGCCTTCATCCAGGACACCATCGACCTGTTCAACAGCAAGGTGC
Source organism: Betaproteobacteria bacterium (assembly GCA_947453725.1). Taxonomy (GTDB): domain Bacteria; phylum Pseudomonadota; class Gammaproteobacteria; order Burkholderiales; family Burkholderiaceae_C; genus Rubrivivax. Next base: position 481,302 of record CANGHH010000001.1, read on the forward strand.
AGGTCACGCCGGCACTGAGCTACCGCCGCATCAACCGCGACTTCACCAACTTCGCGGCCTCGGGCGCGAACACGGCGTACACGACCTCGGCCTTGAACTTCAGCGCCGCCGCGCCGTACACGATCAACAAGACCTACTCGCAGGCCTTGCCGAGCCTGGCCGCCAGCTTCCAGGCCACCTCGGAACTGCAGCTCTTCTCCAGCCTGTCGAAGAACTTCAAGGCGCCGGGCAACTTCGAGTACTTCAGCCTGGCCAACGGTGTGGCGATCGCCAGCGGCGTGGGCACCTGGACCTCGCTGGCCCCGCTGACCGTCAAGCAGGAGACCTCGGTCAACCTGGACATGGGCGCGCGCTACAAGGCCAGCCTGTTCAAGGCCTCGGCGACGGCCTTCCTGACGAAGTTCAAGGACCGCATCGCCTCCAGCTTCGACCCGGTCACGGCCAGCAGCCACGACTTCAACGTCGGCAGCTCGACGATCAAGGGCCTGGAACTCGAAGCCGGCACCGTGCCGGTCGGTGGCTTCAGCGCCTACGCGTCGGCGACCTACACCAAGAGCGTCATCGACAACGACATGCCGGCCGCCGGCACCTTGGGTAACGTGACCGCCTTCTTCCCGGTCAGCGGCATCCAGTTCCCGGACACGCCGAAGGGCATGGCCGCCTTGTCGCTGCAGTACACCTCGGGCCCCTTGCTGGTCAACGCGTCGGGCAAGTACACCGGCCGTCGCAACATCACCTTGGTCGGTGACCAGAGCCTCGCCGGCTACACGACTTTCGACCTGAATGCCGCCCTGCAGCTGCCTTCGGACCGCCTGTTCAAGAACCCGACGTTGCGCCTGAACATCAGCAACATCACCAACAAGCAGTTCCTGCTGGCCAACTCCGGCAGCGGTTCGTCGATCACCACCAATGCGGTTTCCTTCGTCAACAATGGCGTCACCGTGCCGGTGGGTGGTACGCCGAGCGTCTACGGTGGCGCGCCGCGCTTCACCAGCATCACGCTGCAAAGCGACTTCTAAGTCGTGACCGCCGCGCCCGGGACTGTTCACGGTCCCTGGCGCCCCGGTGGTTTGAACAGCAGACCGGTGCAAGCCGGTCTGCTGTTTTTCTTCTGCCTTCGAACAAGCCCGTTCAGAATCCACCGACCATGAATCCGCTGCGCCCCCGCATCCAGACCGAAGCCGAGCTGAACGCCTTTGACCAGACCTGCGAAGGCATCGCGGGCTTCGATGACCAGTTTTCTTTCGAACGCGTCGACGGCATGTTGTGCGCGCTGGCCGCCACGCCACACAGCGTCGAGCCCGCCGTGTGGCTGCCGGCGCTGTTCGGCGACGCCTTCGAGCGGGCCTTCGGCGACCCGGAGGCCCAGGCGCAAGCGCTGCGCGCGCTGCAGGCCCGGCTGGCCGTGCTGCGCAGCGAGCTCGACCCCGAGGCGCTGTTCGACGAACCCGATTACCTGCGGCTGGAGCCGCTGGTCGCCGAATGGGACGATGAGAGCCGGCGCAAGCTGGTCGAAGAGGGCGCACTGAGCGAAGAAGACGCCGCGCTGGTGCAGACCGGTGTCGAATGGGCCGAAGGCTTCCTCGGCGCGGTCGAAGCACTGCCGCAGCTCTGGACCTTGCCCGAGCACGAGGAAGCGGCGGCCGTCTTCGAGCAGTCCTTCCAGCAGATCGAAGTCCTGCTGCTGCCCGCCGACAGCGACGACTACCGCGCCCATGTCGCGGCGGCCTACCCCAAGGGCGAACCGACGCGCGACGAACTGCTGGCCGAGGCCTGCATGTCGGTGCAGGACCTGCGCATGTACTGGGTCGACTTCGCGCCCAAGACCGAGACGCGCCGCGTCGAAGCGGCACCCGGCCGCAACGACCCCTGCCCCTGCGGCAGCGGCAAGAAATACAAGAAGTGCCACGGTGCATGATGCCGGCGGGCGGCTGCTAGAGTCGCGCGCCATGGCGATACCGACACCCCTGCCCCTGCACGGCAAGCACATCGTGCTGGGCCTGTCCGGCGGCGTGGCCTGCTACAAGGCCGCCGACTTCGCGCGCGAACTGGTCAAGGCCGGTGCCACCGTGCAGGTGGTGATGACCGAGGCGGCGACGCAGTTCATCACGTCGGTGACGATGCAGGCCTTGAGCAACCGCCCCGTCTACACCAGCCAGTGGGACGCGCGCGAGCCCAACCACATGCCGCACATCAACCTCACGCGCGAGGCCGATGCCATCGTCGTCGCACCGGCCAGTGCCGACTTCATTGCGCAGCTGGCCCAGGGCCGGGCGGGTGAGTTGCTGGCCCTGCTGTGCCTGGCGCGGCCGATCGAGCGCTGCCCGCTGCTGGTGGCGCCGGCGATGAACCGCGAGATGTGGTCGCACCCGGCCACGCAGCGCAACGTGGCGCAGATCCGGGCTGACGGCGCCACCGTGCTCGGTCCGGCGGCCGGCGACCAGGCCTGCGGTGAAACCGGCGACGGCCGCATGCTGGAAGCCGATGAACTGCGCGACGAGCTGGTCGCCTTCTTCCAGCCCAAGCTGCTGGCCGGCCGTTCGGTGCTGGTGACGGCCGGGCCGACCTTCGAAGCCATCGACCCGGTGCGCGGCATCACCAACCATTCCAGCGGCAAGATGGGTTTCGCCATCGCCCGCGCGGCGGCCGAGGCCGGCGCCCGCGTGACGCTGGTGGCCGGCCCGGTGCACCTGCCCACGCCGCGTGGCGTGCGCCGCATCGACGTGCAGAGCGCAGCCCAGATGTTGGCTGCCGTGCTGCCCGAAGCGCCGCTGCACGGCATCTTCGTGGCCACGGCCGCGGTGGCCGACTGGCGGCCGGCGAACGCCACCGATGCCAAGATCAAGAAGGACGGCAGCGGCCGCGTGCCGGCGCTGGCGCTGACCGAGAACGCCGACATCCTGGCCACGGTCGCGCGCCTGCCTGCAGGCCAGCGCCCCTGGTGCGTGGGCTTCGCCGCCGAGAGCCACGACCTGGCGCGCCACGCCCGCGACAAGCTGCAGCGCAAGGGCGTGCCGCTGGTCGTCGGCAACCTGGGTCCGGCCACCTTCGGCCGCGATGACAACACGCTGCTGCTGGTCGATGCGAACGGCGAGCGCGAACTGCCGACTGGCGACAAGCTCAGCCTGGCGCGGCTGCTGGTGGCCGAGATCGCCGCCCGATCGCCATGAAAGCAGCCCTGTGACCACCATCGCCGTCAAGGTCCTCGATGCCCGCATGGTCGAGCACCTGCCGGCCTACGCCACGCCGGGCAGCGCCGGATTGGACCTGCGCGCTTGTCTGGACCAGCCGCTGGTGCTGGAACCGGGGCAGGCCGCGCTGATCGCCACCGGCCTGGCCGTGCACATCGCCGACCCCGGCCTGGCCGCGATGCTGTTGCCGCGGTCGGGACTGGGCCACAAGCATGGCATCGTGCTGGGCAATCTGGTCGGCCTGATCGACAGCGATTACCAAGGCCCGCTGATGGTCAGTTGCTGGAACCGCGGCACCCTGGCCTACACCGTGCAGCCCTTCGAGCGCATCGCTCAGATGGTCATCGTGCCGGTGGTGCAGGCCCGCTTCGAGCGGGTCGAATCGTTCGTGGACAGCAGCCGCGAAGGCGCGCGCGGCAGCGGCGGTTTCGGCTCGACGGGCCAGTCGTGACGCGCCGTGTCTGACGACAACCAGATCGTCGTTCCGCCGGCCTTCATTGCCCTCTATGTGCCGCCCGGGCGCATCAGGCCCACCGAGAGCCGCGATTTCATCGCCGAGCGCCTCGAGCTGTGCGAAGACATGGCCTGCATGCTGACCGAGACCGCGCAGACCCAGCTCTGGCAACTGGGCATCACCGAGGCCCTGGTGCTGGAACGGGTGCACCGCGGCTTGCAAGGTGGCACGGCCGGTCTGAATGCCGCCGAAGCCGGCTGGGTCGTCCACCGGCTGGCCGAGTTGCTGGAATGGGAGGACCCCGAATTGCCCGCGCCTGAATCTGACGAAGCCGCCTGAAAGCGGCCTGAAACCGGCTTGAAGGCGACCGCTTCGGCGGCCTCAGGCGCTCAGTGCAGCATCGAATTCGTCGGTGTCGCCGTGCCGCCACCCAGCACGGTCAGCGCCGTGCCGCCGACGGTGCGGGCTTCGAGTTCGTCGTCGCTGGCCTCGCGCACGGCGCGCACCTGGATGTCCAGCCGCAGCGCCATGCCGGCCAGCGGGTGGTTGCCGTCCAGCACCACGTGGTCGGGGTAGATCTCGGTGACCAGGTAGATCGCGTCGCCCGGCATGTCGGGCGTCGCGGCACCTTTGGGCAGGCCTTCGAAGGCCATGCCGACTTCCAGCTGCTCGGGAAAGAGCTTGCGGTCTTCGAAACAGACCAGCGCGGCCTTGTACTCGCCGAAAGCGTGCTCGGGTTCCAGTTGCAGCTGCACGCCGGCACCGGCCTCGAAGCCGGCCAGCGCTTCTTCGACCTTGGCCAGCAGGTCGTCGCCGCCGTAGAAGAATTCAACGGGCTCGCTCAGTTCATCGATGGGGCGGTTCTGGGCGTCGTTGAGCTTCCAGCTCAGGCTCACGACGCAAGGGACGGTGATCTGCATGCGGGAATGATGGCACAGGGCGCGGCGGCGGGCCGCCACCGCACTGCGCCAGAATCGGGCGATGGACGTGAATCTGGAAGTCAACGCACCCTGGCCGCTGCTCGGCGGCATCAGCCCGGCCACCTTCATGAAGCGGCATTGGCAGAAGAAGCCGCTGCTGGTCCGCCAGGCGCTGCCTGGCGTGCAGCCGCCGCTGTCGCGCGCCGCGCTGTTCGCGCTGGCGGGCAGCGAAGACGCCGAATCGCGCCTGGTGGTGCAAGCCGAAGGCGGCTGGCGCGTGCGCCACGGTCCGCTGCTGCGCAGCGCGCTGCCGCCGATCTCGCGCCCCGGCTGGACGCTGCTGGTGCAGGGGCTGGACCTGCATGTGCCGGCGGCGCACGAACTGCTGTCGAAATTCTGCTTCGTGCCCGCCGCGCGGCTGGACGACCTGATGGTGTCCTGGGCCAGCCCGGGCGGCGGCGTCGGGCCGCACCTCGATGCCTACGACGTCTTCCTGCTGCAGGTGCACGGCCGGCGGCGCTGGCGGGTGGGCCAGGTCAAGGACGCCACCTTGGTCGAAGGTGTGCCGCTGAAGCTGCTGCGCCACTTCGAGCCGACCGAGGAATGGCTGATGGAACCCGGCGACCTGCTCTACCTGCCGCCCGGCTGGGGCCACGACGGGGTGGCCGAGGGCGGCGACTGCATGACCTGCTCGATCGGTTTCCGCGCCCCGGCGGCGGGCGAACTGGCGCGCGAACTGCTGATGCGCCTGGCCGACGAAGGCGACGAGGGTGCGTCAAGCGCCAGCGCGTTGTACCGCGACCCGCAGCAGCCGGCGACGGCGACGCCGGGTGCCTTGCCCGACGGTCTGCTGGCCTTTGCCCGTGCGGCGCTCGAGCGCCAGCTGGCCGAGCCCGACGCGCTGGCCCGTGTCTTCGGCGAGATGCTGACCGAGCCCAAGCCCCAGGTGTGGTTCGAGGCCGGCGCACCGCGCCGGGCGGGCGCAGTGCGGCTGGACGCCCGCAGCCGCATGCTCTACGACGACCGCCATGTCTTCATCAACGGCGAAGCCCTGCGTGCCGGTGGCCGCGACGCCGGCCTGATGCGCCGGCTGGCCGACACGCGGGCGCTGGGTGCCGCCGACTGCGCCCGCCTCAGCGCGCCGGCCGCCGCGCTGCTCGACGAGTGGCTGGCTGCCGGCTGGCTGCGCCAGGACGACGGATGGTGACCGCCGCGCCGCCGGTCATCGACAGCCGCAGCAGCTACGTCGCTGCCGTGGCCTGGGGCTTCGAGGCCGCCATCGAATCGGGCGCCCGGCGCATCGTCTGCGCCGACAGCGACTTCACGGTCTGGCCCTGGGACGACAGCGCAACGCTCGACCGACTGACGGTCTGGCTGCGCCTGCCGCAGCGCAGCCTGCAGCTGCTGGCGCGTGATTTCGACGCGCTGCCGCGCTGCCACCCGCGCTTCACCGCCTGGCGACGCGATTGGGTACATGCCATCAGCGGCTGGCAGGTGCCGGCCGACTGGCCGCAGGAGATCCCGACGCTGCTGGTCGCCGACCCGGCGATCAGCGTGCAACTGATCGACCGCGTGCACTGGCGTGGCCGCGCGCAAGCCGACGAGCGCACCGCCCAGCAGTGGCGCACGGGCATTGACGCGGTTTTGCAACGATCACAGCCCGCATTGGCGGTAAGAACGCTCGGTCTCTAGGGAATGCCCTAGCGCAGGCTATAATTGAAGGCTAGGCAGATGGAGGGTTTCCTTCTTCGCCTTGTCGATCTTCCCGAACCGGGTCTCTGAGCGTTGGCAAGGAGTGCCCTTAAGAAGCTCCGTTTCACGACTCCACAACTCCTGAGGACACACATGAACAAGTCGATCGTTTTGGCTTCCCTGGTTGCTGCTTTCGCCCTGACCGCTTGCGGCAAGAAGGAAGAAGCGCCGGCGCCTGCTCCCGCTCCCGTGGCTGCCCCGGCTCCGATGGCTTCGGCCCCGGAAGCGTCGGCCAGCGCCGCTTCGGCCGCTGAAGCCCCGGCTTCGGGCGCCAGCGCCGCCAAGTAAGTCCAGCGCGCTCCGGCGCACTGTGACGACGAAAGCCGCCTCAGGGCGGCTTTTTCCATTCCGGCGCCTGATACCGGATCGATACCCGATCGACACGACCTGTCGGCAAGCGCCCGGCGCGGGCTGCGCTTCAGGCCGCCGCTTCGAGTCCGGCGGCGAAGTGCAGGCGCATCAGCCGGGCTGCCGCTCCGCCGTCCTGGGCCGCGATGGCCTGCATCAGGGCGCGGTGCTCGGCCAGCGATTCGGCCAGGCGACCGCGCTTGAACAGCGAGTGGTGGCGGTTCAGCTTCATCACCTTGCGCAGGTCGAGCGCGCACTGCAGCGCCCAGCGGTTGCCCGCCATCTGCAGCAAGGTCATGTGGAACTGCTCGTTGGTGGCGAAGAAGGCATCGCGTCGCCGCACCTGCGCCTCCAGCTGCGCGTGCAGCTGCGCCAGTTGCTCGCGCTGGGCCGGGCTGGCCTGCTGCGCCACCGTGCTGGCGGCCTCGCTTTCCAGCAGCGCCAGCAGTTGGTAGACCTGCGTCACGTCGTCGCGCGACATCTCGGTGACGTAGGCGCCGCGCCGCAGCTTCATCGTCACCAGGCCTTCGACGGCCAGTACCTTCAGCGCTTCGCGCAGCGGCGTGCGGCTGATGCCGTACTCGGCGCACAGCTTCATCTCGTCGATCCAGCTGCCGGGTTCGAGCTGTCGGGCAAAGATCTGCTGGCGCAGGCGTTCGGCCACGTCCTGGTACAGCGCACGCCGCGTCAGGCTGGCGGGCGGCGGGTTGATGGGCAGGTCGACCAAGGTAGGGTGTCAGCTTTGCGTGAGGTTTGAATTCATAATTATTGATAATACGGGTTGGATCGACAAGGGCTGGACCTTGATGGCCGGCCCGCAGTCCAGGAGTGCAGAGATGACCGAACGCAGCGCAGAAGCCCCCGCAACCGCTACCGCGACCACCCAGCCCGTCGGATACGCACCCGCCACGCTGGCGCAATGGCAACAGGCCGCCGCCAGGTCAGCGCCCGCTGGCGACGTCGCCGCGCTGGACTGGATCACGCCCGAAGGGATCCGGGTCAAGCCGCTGTACACGGCGGCCGACACCGCGGCGCTGCCCCACACCGACACGCTGCCCGGCTTCGCGCCCTTCATCCGCGGCCCGCAGGCCACGATGTACGCGGTGCGGCCGTGGACCATCCGCCAGTACGCGGGCTTTTCCACCGCCGAGGACAGCAACGCCTTCTACCGCCAGGCGCTGGCGGCCGGCGGGCAGGGCGTCAGCGTGGCCTTCGACCTGGCCACCCACCGCGGCTACGACAGCGACCACCCGCGGGTGACCGGCGACGTCGGCAAGGCCGGCGTGGCCATCGACAGCGTCGAGGACATGAAGATCCTCTTCGATGGCATCCCGCTGGACAAGGTCTCGGTCAGCATGACGATGAACGGCGCCGTGCTGCCGGTGCTGGCCGGCTACGTGGTGGCGGCCGAAGAGCAGGGCGTGCGCCAGGACCAGTTGAGCGGCACCATCCAGAACGACATCCTCAAGGAGTTCATGGTCCGCAACACCTACATCTACCCGCCCGAGCCGTCGATGCGCATCGTCGCCGACATCATCGGGTACACGGCGCAGCAGATGCCGAAGTTCAACTCGATCAGCATCAGCGGCTACCACATGCAGGAAGCCGGCGCCAACCAGGCGCTGGAACTGGCGCTGACGCTGGCCGACGGCGCCGAGTACGTGAAGACGGCCGTCGCCAAGGGCCTGGACGTCGACGCCTTCGCCGGACGGCTGAGTTTCTTCTGGGCCATTGGGATGAACTTCTACCTCGAGATCGCCAAGATGCGCGCCGCGCGCCTGCTGTGGACGCGGATCATGAAAGGCTTCAACGCCCAGAACCCGAAGAGCCTGATGCTGCGCACGCACTGTCAGACCAGCGGCTGGAGCCTGACCGAGCAGGACCCGTACAACAACATCGTGCGCACCACCGTCGAAGCGATGGCGGCGGTCTTCGGCGGCACGCAGAGCCTGCACACCAACAGCTTCGACGAGGCCATCGCGCTGCCCACCGAAACCAGCAGCCGCATCGCGCGCAACACGCAGCTCATCATCCAGGAAGAGACCCACATCACCAGCGTCGTCGATCCCTGGGCCGGCAGCTACATGATGGAGAGCCTGACCCAGGAAATGGCCGACAAGGCCTGGGCGATCATCGAAGAGGTCAACGCGCAGGGCGGCATGACCCAGGCCGTGGGCAGCGGCTGGGCCAAGCTGAAGATCGAGGCCAGCGCGGCCGAAAAGCAGGCCCGCATCGACAGCGGTCAGGACGTCATCGTCGGCGTCAACAAGTACAAGCTGGCGAAAGAGGATCCGATCGAGATCCGCGAAGTGGACAACGTGAAGGTGCGGCTCGGGCAGATTGCCCGGCTGGACCGGATCAAGGCGGAGCGGGACAACGCGGCAGTACAGGGTGCGCTCGACGCCCTGACCGCCTGCGCTGCAACAGGGCAGGGCAACCTGCTGGCCTTGAGCATTGCGGCCATGCGTTTGCGGGCCACTGTGGGCGAGGTGAGCGACGCGCTGGAGAAGGTCTTCGGGCGCCACCGCGCCGACATCCAGAAGGTGACCGGTGTGTACGCAGCAGCCTACGATTCCGCCGAAGGTTGGGACAAGTTGAAGGCCGAGATCGCCGCTTTCGGCGACGAATTCGGCCGCCGCCCGCGCGTGATGATCGCCAAGCTGGGCCAGGACGGTCACGACCGCGGCGCCAAGGTGGTCGCCACGGCTTTCGCCGACCTGGGCTATGACGTCGACATCGGCCCGCTGTTCCAGACGCCCGAGGAATGCGCGCGCCAGGCGATCGAGAACGACGTCCACGCGGTTGGCGTCAGCACGCTGGCGGCAGGCCACAAGACGCTGGTCCCGGCCATCATCGCGGCGCTGAAGGCCCAGGGTGCCGACGACATCATCGTCTTCGTCGGCGGCGTCATTCCGCAGCAGGACTACGGCTTCCTGTACGACGCCGGCGTCAAGGGCATCTACGGCCCGGGCACGCCGATACCGGTCAGCGCGAAGGACGTCCTCGAGCAGATCCGGGCCGCGCAGGCCTGACCGGGCTGAGACGGGCTTGAGCATGTTCGCGGCCGATGCGTTGTTGATGCAGCAGGTGCTGGGGCCGTCTGGTGCCGCGCAGCGCCGCGCCGTCGCCAAGGCCATCACGCTGCTGGAAAGCACGCGCGCCGACCACCGCGCGCGAGCCGACGACTTGCTGAATGCGCTGCTGCCGGCCACCGGCCGCTCATTCCGCCTCGGCATCAGCGGTGTGCCCGGCGTCGGCAAGAGCACCTTCATCGAGGCGCTGGGCCTGTTCCTGATCGCGCGCGGCCACCGCGTGGCGGTGCTGGCGGTGGACCCGAGCAGCAGCGTCAGCGGCGGCAGCATCCTGGGCGACAAGACGCGCATGGATCGCCTGAGCATGGACGAGCGGGCCTACATCCGCCCCAGCCCGGCCAGCGGCAACCTGGGTGGCGTCGCCGAGAAGACGCGCGAAGCGTTGCTGGTCTGCGAGGCCGCCGGCTTCGATGTCGTGATCGTCGAAACCGTGGGTGTGGGCCAGTCCGAGACCGCCGTCGCCGGCATGACCGACCTCTTCGTGCTGCTGCAACTGCCCAACGCCGGCGACGATCTGCAGGCCATCAAGAAGGGCGTGATGGAGATCGCCGACCTGGTGGTCATCAACAAGGCCGACCTCGACGAAGCCGCCGCGACGCGGGCGCGGGCGCAGATCACGAGCGCGCTGCGCTGGTTCGGTCCGCACGGCCACGGCTCGGCGCAGGTGCTGCAGCTCAGCGCGCTGAAGGGCAGCGGGCTGGACGATTTCTGGCAGGCCGTGACCGCCTTGCGCGAAGCGCAAGACCGCAGCGGCCGGCTGACCGAACGCCGCCACGCGCAGGACGAAGCCTGGATGTGGGAACGCATCGAGAGCGGCCTGCGCCTGCAGTTTCACCAGCGTGCCGCCGTTCGCGCTGCGCTGCCCCAGATCACCGCCGAGGTGCGGGCCGGCCGGCTGGCGGCGTCGGTGGCCGCGCGCCGGCTGCTGGATCTGTCAGCCCTCGCCAATTGATCGCCGAACGAAGAAGGAACGCCATGCACGACATCATCGAACAGCTCGACCACAAGCGCGCCGCTGCGCGCCTGGGCGGCGGCGCCAAGCGCATCGCCGCGCAGCACGCCAAGGGCAAGCTGACGGCGCGCGAGCGCATCGAACTGCTGCTCGACGAAGGCAGCTTCGAGGAATGGGACATGTTCGTCGAGCACCGCTGCAGCGACTTCGGCATGCAGGACAACAAGATCCCCGGCGACGGTGTCGTCACCGGCTACGGCATGATCAACGGTCGGTTGGTCTTCGTCTTCAGCCAGGACTTCACCGTCTTCGGCGGCGCGCTCAGCGAGGCGCACGCCGAAAAGATCTGCAAGGTGATGGACCAGGCGATGAAGGTCGGTGCGCCCGTCATCGGCCTCAACGACAGCGGCGGCGCGCGCATCCAGGAAGGCGTGGCCTCGCTCGGCGGTTACGCCGAAGTCTTCCAGCGCAATGTGATGGCCAGCGGCGTGGTGCCGCAGATCAGCATGATCATGGGTCCCTGCGCCGGCGGTGCGGTCTATTCGCCGGCCATGACCGACTTCATCTTCATGGTGAAGGACAGCAGCTACATGTTCGTCACCGGCCCCGAGGTCGTGAAGACCGTGACCCACGAAGAGGTCACTGCCGAGGAACTGGGCGGCGCCACGACGCACAACAGCAAGAGTGGCGTCGCCGACGGGGCGTTCGAGAACGACGTCGAGGCCCTGCTGATGCTGCGCCGCTTCTTCAACTACCTGCCGCTGAACAACCGCGAAAAGCCGCCGCTGCGCAAGAGCGGCGACCCGGCCGAGCGCCTGGACCCTTCGCTGGACACGCTGGTGCCGGACAACCCGAACAAGCCCTACGACATCAAGGAACTGATCTACAAGGTCGTCGACGACGGCGACTTCTTCGAGTTGCAGCGCGAGCACGCGAAGAACATCGTCATCGGCTTCGGCCGTCTGGACGGGCAGAGCGTGGGCATCGTCGCCAACAACCCGCAGGTGCTGGCCGGCTGCCTGGACATCAAGAGCAGCATCAAGGCCGCGCGCTTCGTTCGCTTCTGCGATGCCTTCAACATCCCGGTGGTCACTTTCGTCGACGTGCCGGGTTTCATGCCGGGCACGGCGCAGGAGTACGGCGGCATCATCAAGCACGGCGCCAAGCTGCTGTATGCCTACGCCGAATGCACGGTGCCCAAGGTCACCGTCATCACCCGCAAGGCCTATGGTGGCGCCTACGACGTGATGAGCTCCAAGCACCTGCGCGGCGACGTCAACTTCGCCTGGCCCAACGCCGAGATCGCGGTCATGGGCGCCAAGGGTGCGGTGGAGATCATCTTCCGCGAGGACAAGGCCGATCCGGTCAAGCTGGCCGCGCGCGAGGCCGAATACAAGGCCCGCTTCGCCAACCCCTTCGTCGCCGGCAGCCGCGGCTACATCGACGATGTCATCCAGCCGCACGAGACGCGCAAGCGCATCTGCCGTTCGCTGGCGATGCTCAAGGACAAGCAGCTCGAAAACCCGTGGCGCAAGCACGGCAACATCCCGCTGTGACCCCGCCTGAGATTGCCATCCGCGCAAGAGACCGACTAATCCTTACAATCGGGTAAGGAAAACTGCAAGGCCGAACGATGTCCACTGCCACATTGACCAGCAAGGGCCAGATCACCATTCCCGCTGACGTGCGCCGCGTCCTGAATGTCCAGGCGGGTGACCGGGTCGAGTTCGTCCAGGTCGAGCCCGGGCGCTTCGAACTGGTCGCCGCGACGCGCTCGGTGCGCGAACTGAAGGGTCTGTTCGGCAAGGCCAGCCGCACGGTGTCCATCGAGGACATGAATCGAGCGATTGCCCAACAGGGTGCGCGGGCGGCGGGCCTGCCAGGGTCTGCGAAGTGATCGGCCTGGACACCAACGTCCTGGTGCGCTATGTCATGCAGGACGACCCGCGCCAGTCGCCGCGGGCCAACCGCCTGATCGAGTCGCTCAGCACCGATGAGCCGGGCTACGTGACCCTGGTCGCGGTGGTCGAACTCGTGTGGGTGCTCGCGGGCAGCTATGGCCTGACGCGGGCACAGGTGGCCACGGTGCTGGAAACCCTGCTGCGCAGCAAGGAACTGGTGGTGGACCGCGCCGAGCTCGTCACGCAGGCCCTGAAGCGCTTTGGCTCGGGTGGTGCTGACTTTGCCGACACGCTGATCGAGCGCATTGCTGCGACGGCGGGTTGCTCGGCGACGATGACTTTCGATGCAGGCGCGGTGAAGGCGGCCGGGATGATCCCGGTGCCTTGAGGCCCTGGCTGCCCAGCACAAGCTGATGATTTTTCCTGGAGCCCCAGCATGTTCAAGAAGATCCTGATCGCCAACCGCGGCGAGATCGCCTGCCGTGTCATCAAGACCGCGAAGCGGATGGGCATCCTGACGGTGGCCGTCTACTCCGAAGCCGACCGCGATGCGCTGCACGTGACCCTGGCCGACGAGGCCGTCCTGCTCGGGCCGGCGCCGTCGCGCGAAAGCTACCTGGTGGCCGACAAGATCATCGCCGCCTGCCTGGCCACGGGTGCCGAGGCCGTGCACCCGGGCTACGGCTTCCTGTCCGAGAACCAGGACTTCGCGCGGCGCGTCGAGGAAGCCGGCGTGGTCTTCATCGGACCCAAGCACCACAGCATTGCGGCCATGGGCGACAAGATCGCATCCAAGAAGCTGGCCCAGGCGGCCCAGGTCAGCACCATCCCGGGCTGGAACGAGGCCATCGAAACCCCCGAGCGGGCGGTCGAGATCGCCCGCGACATCGGCTACCCGGTGATGATCAAGGCCAGTGCCGGCGGCGGCGGCAAGGGCCTGCGCGTGGCCTTCAACGACCCGTCAGCCTTCGAGGGTTTCAGCAGCTGCCGCAACGAGGCCCGCAACAGCTTCGGCGACGACCGCGTCTTCATCGAGAAGTATGTCGAGGAGCCGCGCCACATCGAGATCCAGGTCCTCGGCGATGCCCACGGCCATGTCGTCTTCCTGCACGAACGCGAGTGCAGCATCCAGCGCCGGCACCAGAAGGTGATCGAGGAAGCGCCGTCGCCCTTCATCAGCGACGCCACCCGCCAAGCCATGGGTGCGCAGGCCGTGCAACTGGCCCAGGCCGTGAACTACCAGAGCGCGGGCACCGTGGAATTCGTGGTCGGCAAGGACCAGCGCTTCTACTTCCTGGAGATGAACACGCGGCTGCAGGTCGAGCACCCGGTGACCGAGAGCATCACCGGCATCGACCTCGTCGAGCAGATGATCCGCGTCGCCGCCGGCGAGCCGCTGGGTTTCGAACAGCAAGACATCCCGCGTCAGGGCTGGGCGATGGAATGCCGCATCAACGCCGAAGACCCCTTCCGAGGCTTCCTGCCGTCGACCGGCCGGCTGGTTCGCTACCTGCCGCCGCCGCAGACCCTGGAAGCGGCGCATCCGGTGCCGTCCCGGACAGACGAGGCGGGCCGCGTCGTCGTGGGCGGCGGCGTGCGCGTCGACACCGGCGTCTACGAAGGCGGCGAGATCCCGATGTTCTACGACTCGATGATCGCCAAGCTCATCGTGCACGGACGAGACCGCGGGGACGCGATCGCCAGGATGCGCGAAGCGCTGAACGGCTTCGTGATCCGCGGCGTGTCGAGCAACATTCCTTTCCAGGCGGCGCTGCTGGCGCACCCGAAGTTCGTCGCCGGCGACTTCAACACCGGCTTCATTGCCGAGCACTACGCCCACGGTTTCCGCGCCGAGGACGTGCCGCACGAGGACCCCGATTTCCTGGTCGCGCTGGCCGCCGCCGCCTACCGCCGCTACCGCGAACGCGCGGCCGGCATCAGCGGCCAGCTCGAAGGCCACCAACTGGCGATGGCCGAGCACTTCGTCGTCGTCATCAGGGGCGAACGGGGCCTGCACCAGCATGTGCCGGTACACCTCGTGCCCGGCCCGGCCACGACCGTGAAGGTCGGCGACAAGTCCTACGCGCTGGCCAGCGACTGGCAATTCGGTGGCATCCGTGCCAGCGGCCGCTGCAACGGTCGTGATTTCACGGCGCAGGTGGAACGCCATGGCCTGTGGCTGCGCGTGGAGCACAACGGCCTGCGCATCGAGGCCCAGGTGATGAGCGCCCGCGCCGCCGAACTGCTGCGCGTGATGCCCTTCAAGGCACCGCCCGACCTCAGCAAGTTCCTGCTCTCGCCGATGCCGGGCCTGCTGGCCGACATCGTCGTGCAGCCGGGGCAGAAGGTGGCGGCTGGCGAAAGGCTGGCGGTCATCGAGGCGATGAAGATGGAGAACATCCTGACCGCCACCCAGGACGGCACCATCGGTGAATTGCTGGCCACCAAGGGCGAAAGCCTGGCCGTCGACCAGCCCATCCTCAGCTTCGCCTGAGCCCGCCACCGGACCGACCCGACCGAACCGACCATGAGCAAGCCTTTCCGCATCCTCGGCCTCCAGCAGATTGCCATCGGCGGCACCGACAAGCAGCGCCTGAAGCGCCTGTGGGTCGACATGCTGGGTCTGACCGTGAAGAGCAGTTTTGTCAGCGAGCGCGAGAACGTCGACGAGGACATCTGTGCACTGGGCAGCGGCCCGGCGGCGATCGAGGTCGACCTGATGCAGCCGCTGGACCCGGACAAGAAGCCGGCGGTGCACGGCACGCCGCTGAACCACGTCGGCCTGTGGGTCGACGACCTGCCCCAGGCCGTCGCCTGGATGAGCGCACAGGGCGTTCGCTTCGCGCCCGGCGGCATCCGCGCCGGTGCCGCCGGCCACGACATCTGCTTCATCCACCCCAAGGGCAATGAAGAATTCCCGCTCTGCGGTGAAGGCGTGCTGATCGAACTGGTGCAGGCGCCGGCCGAGGTCATCGCCGCCCTGGGCTGATCGGGCTGCTGATCGCGCGAGCCATCGCGTTCCCGAAAGCGCCGCCACGGGCCCGCCCGGGCGCCTGGCGCAGGCCGGGTGGAAGCCGCGTTGATAATTGCCGGCAGCCTCCACCCGACCCAGACCGCCCGCCATGATCGCCAGAACGCTCTACGACAAACTGTGGGACGAGCACGTCGTCCACACCGAAGAAGACGGCACCGCCACCCTCTACATCGACCGCCACCTGGTGCATGAGGTCACCAGTCCGCAAGCCTTCGAAGGCCTGCGCCTGGCCGGCCGCAAGGTCTGGCGCGTCAGTTCCATCGTCGCCACCGCCGACCACAACACGCCGACCACCGGCTGGTCCGACGGCTACGACGGCATCACCGACCCGATCAGCAAGCTGCAGATCACCACGCTGGACGCCAACATCCAGGCCAGCGGCGCGGCGGCCTACTTTCCGTTTCTGGACCAGCGCCAGGGCATCGTCCACGTCATCGGCCCCGAGAACGGCGCGGTGCTGCCGGGCATGACGGTGGTCTGCGGCGACAGCCACACCAGCACCCACGGTGCCTTCGGCGCGCTGGCCCACGGCATCGGCACCAGCGAAGTCGAACACGTGATGGCCACGCAGACGCTGCTCGCCAAGAAGGCCAGGAACCTGCTGGTCAAGGTCGAGGGCAAGCTCGGTCTGGGCGTCACCGGCAAGGACGTGGTGCTGGCCATCATCGGCAAGATCGGCACCGCCGGCGGCAACGGCAGCACCATCGAATTCGCCGGCAGCGCGATCCGCAGCCTGAGCATGGAAGGCCGCATGACGGTCTGCAACATGGCCATCGAGGCCGGCGCCCGCGCTGGCCTGGTGGCGGTCGACGAGAAGACCATTTCGTATTGCAAGGGCCGGATGTTCTCGCCGACCGGCGTCGAATGGGACCACGCGGTGGCCCACTGGCGCACGCTGCAGTCCGACCCCGGCGCGCACTTCGACACGGTGGTGGAACTGGATGCCACGCTGATCCAGCCGCAGGTCACCTGGGGCACCAGCCCCGAGATGGTCCTGCCGGTGGACGGCCGGGTGCCCGACCCCGACAAGGAAAAGGACGCCGTCAAGCGCGACGCCATCGAGCGCGCGCTGGTCTACATGGGCCTGGAGCCGAACAAGGCCATCACCGACATCCGCATCGACAAGGTCTTCATCGGCTCCTGCACCAACAGCCGCATCGAGGACCTGCGCGAAGCCGCCGCGGTGGTCAAGCGCGCCGGCCAGCGCGTGGCCGCCAACATCAAGTTGGCGATGGTGGTGCCCGGTTCCGGGCAGGTGAAGGCGCAGGCCGAGGCCGAGGGCCTGCACCGCATCTTCATCGCGGCCGGCTTCGAATGGCGCGAGCCCGGCTGCAGCATGTGCCTGGCGATGAACGCCGACCGCCTGGAACCCGGTGAGCGCTGCGCCAGCACCAGCAACCGCAACTTCGAAGGCCGCCAGGGCGCCGGCGGACGCACCCACCTGGTCAGCCCGGCGATGGCTGCTGCCGCAGCGCTGAACGGCCACTTCGTCGACGTCCGTCGTATTTCTTGAGTACGGGCCAAAGGGAAACAGAACATGGAAGCCTTCACCCTCCACCAGGGCTTGGTCGCACCGATGGACCGCGACAACGTCGACACCGACGCGCTGATCCCCAAGCAGTTCCTGAAGTCGATCGCCCGTTCGGGCTTCGGCCCGAATCTGTTCGACGCCTGGCGCTACCTCGATCCGGGTGAACCCGGGCAGGATCCGGCCAGCCGCAGGCCCAACCCGGACTTCGTCCTGAACCAGCCGCGCTACCAGGGTGCTTCGGTGCTGCTGGCGCGCAGCAATTTCGGCTGCGGTTCCAGCCGCGAGCACGCGCCCTGGGCGCTGCAGCAGTACGGCTTCAAGGTGCTGATCGCGCCCAGCTATGCCGACATCTTCTTCAACAACTGCTTCAAGAACGGCATCCTGCCGATCGTGCTGCCGGCGTCGCAGGTGGCCCAGCTGTTCGACGGGGTCTTCGCTTTTCCGGGCTATCAGCTGGCCATCGACCTGCCGCGACAGGTGGTGATCAAGCCCGATGGCAGCGAACTGCCCTTCGACGTCGAGCCTTTCCGCAAGTACTGCCTGGTCAATGGCTACGACGACATCGGCCTGACGCTGCGCCACCAGGACAAGATCCGTGCCTTCGAGGCCGAGCGACTGGCCAAGATGCCTTGGCTGGCCCAACGACAACTCTGAGAGACAGAACCATGAAGATTGCCATCCTGCCGGGCGACGGCATCGGCACCGAGATCATCGAGCAGGCCGTGCGCGTGATGGAGGTGCTCGACCTCCACTTCGAGACCGAAACCGCGCTGGTCGGCGGTGCGGCCTACGAGGTCCACGGCCACCCGCTGCCCGACAGCACGCTGCAACTGGCCAAGGATGCCGACGCCATCCTGTTCGGCGCCGTGGGCGACTGGAAGTTCGACACGCTGGAACGCGCGCTGCGGCCCGAGCAGGCCATCCTGGGCCTGCGCAAGCACCTGGGTCTGTTCGCCAACTTCCGGCCGGCGCTGTGCTACGAGCAGCTGACCCATGCGTCCAGCCTGAAGCCCGAACTGGTCGCCGGCCTGGACATCCTGATCATCCGCGAGCTGACCGGCGACATCTACTTCGGCCAGCCGCGCGGCCGCCGCATCGCCACCGACGGCCACTTCCCCGGCGCCGAAGAAGCCTTCGACACCATGCGCTACAGCCGCCCGGAGATCGAGCGCATTGCCCACGTCGCCTTCCAGGCGGCCCGCCAGCGCAGCAAGAAGGTCACCTCGGTGGACAAGGCCAATGTGCTGGAGACCTTCCAGTTCTGGAAGGACGTGGTCACCGAGGTGCACGCCGCGCATTACCCCGACATCGAACTGCAGCACATGTACGTCGACAACGCGGCCATGCAGCTGGTCAAGGCGCCCAAGTCCTTCGACGTCATCTTCACCGGCAACATGTTTGGCGACATCCTGAGCGACGAGGCGGCGATGCTGACCGGCTCGATCGGCATGCTGCCCAGCGCCAGCCTGGACAAGAACAACAAGGGCCTGTACGAGCCCAGCCACGGCAGCGCGCCCGACATCGCCGGCAAGGGCGTGGCCAACCCGCTGGCGACCATCCTGTCGCTGGCGATGATGCTGCGCTACACGCTGCAGCAGCCCGCTGCCGCCGACCGCATCGAGGCGGCGGTGAAGAGCGTGCTGTCGGCCGGTCTGCGCACCGGCGACATCTGGAGCGAAGGGACGACCCAGGTCGGGACGCGCGCGATGGGCGACGCGGTGGTCGCCGCGGTGGCCGGCGAGACCCGTGCCCCGACGACAGCCCGACAGTAAACAGCGACAGGTGAACGACATGACATTGCCCCAAAACCCCCTGGTCGGCCTGGTTGGCTGGCGCGGCATGGTCGGCTCGGTCCTGATGGACCGCATGCAGGCCGAAGGCGACTTCGCCGACATCGAACCGCTGTTCTTCAGCACCAGCAATGCCGGCGGCGCGGCCCCGGGGCAGGCGAAGAACGAGACGAAGCTGCAGGACGGCTACGACATCGCGCAGTTGCAGCGCTGCGAGGTCATCATCAGCTGCCAGGGCGGCGACTACACCAGCGAAGTCTTCCCCAAGTTGCGCGCGGCGGGCTGGAAGGGGCACTGGATCGATGCGGCCTCCACGTTGCGCATGGCCGACGACGCCGTGATCATCCTGGACCCGGTCAACCGTCCGGTCATCGACGCCGCGCTGGCCGCCGGTGGCAGGAACTGGGTCGGCGGCAACTGCACCGTCAGCTGCATGCTGATGGGCGTGGGCGCGCTGTACAAGGCCGGCCTCGTCGAGTGGATGAGCACCCAGACCTACCAGGCCGCGTCGGGTGGCGGCGCCCAGCACATGCGCGAACTGCTGACCCAGTACGGCACGCTGAACGCCGAGGTCCGGGCCCTGCTCGACGACCCGAAGAGCGCGATCCTGGAAATCGACCGCAAGGTCATTGCCAGGCAGCGCAGCCTGAGCGCCGCCGAGACGGCCAACTTCGGCGTGCCGCTGGGCGGTTCGCTGATCCCCTGGATCGACAAGGACCTGGGCAACGGACAGTCCAAGGAAGAGTGGAAGGGCATGGCCGAAACCAACAAGATCCTCGGCCAGGGCGAAGGCTTCGGCACGGCGCCCATTCCGGTGGACGGTTTCTGTGTGCGTGTCGGCGCGATGCGCTGCCACAGCCAGGCGTTGACCTTCAAGCTGAAGCGCGACGTGCCGCTGGCGGACATCGAAGCGATGATCGCCGCCGACAATGCCTGGGTGCAGGTCGTTCCGAACAACCGCGAAGCCACCATCCGGGACCTGACGCCTGTCGCCGTGACCGGCACCATGACCATCCCTGTCGGGCGCATCCGCAAGCTGGCGATGGGGCCGGCCTACATCGGCGCCTTCACCATCGGCGACCAGTTGCTGTGGGGCGCCGCCGAACCGCTGCGCCGCATGCTGAGAATCCTGATCGAACACTGATCGCCGTCCGCGGCGGGCCTGCGCCTGCGGTCCTATATGCTTGATGCTGTTGTGATTTTCGCCGCCTGGGCGTCGCGTGCTGCGGCCGAGCCGCATTCGGCACGAGAAAGCGGCGGCGCACCCGGGCATCGGGGTTTGGCCTGCGGGTTTGGGGGAACAGCTTTGAAACACCGTTCGACGAACGCCGCGCGATTCGCGCTCAAGGGTGTGGCTTTGGCCACCGCCTGCCTGTGGGGGACGCACGCTGCGGCCTTGGGCCTGGGGCGTCTGAACGTGCAGTCAGCGTTGGGCGAGTCGCTGAAGGCCGAGATCGAGGTGACCAGCATCACCGCCGAGGAAGCCGCATCGTTGCGCCTGCGCGTGGCGCCCCCCGAGGCGTACCGCACGGCCGGCGTCGAGTACAACGCCGTGCTGCCGTCGGCGCAGGTGCAGGTGGTGAAGCGCGCCGACGGCCGCTCCTTCCTGCACATCAGCAGCGACCGCGCGGTGCTGGAACCCTTTGTCGATGTGATCGTCGAAGCCGCCTGGTCGACCGGCCGTCTGGTGCGCGAGTACACGCTGTTGTTCGATCCGCCCAACCTGCGCACCGCAGAGGCCCCGGCTGCGGCGCCCGTGGTCAGCCCGGCACCCGCGGCGGCCTCCACGCCGGTGGCCGCCGCCGTGGCCACACCGATTTCGCCGGCAGCGCCGCCGGCAGCCCCGGTGACCCGGCCAGCGCCACCGCCGCGGGTCAAGTCGCTGGGCCGAGCACCGGCACCAGCGCCAGAGGCGGTACCGGCACCGGTACCGCTGGCCAGCGGTGGAGACACCCACCTGGTTCGGCGTGGCGAGTCGCTGAGCCGCATTGCGGCCCGCACCCAGGCCCGCGGGGTCTCGCTCGACCAGATGCTGGTCTCGCTGTACCGCAGCAACCCGCAAGCCTTCATCAACGACAACATCAACAAGCTGAAGGCCGGTTCGCTGCTGATGGTGCCGTCGGCCGAGCAGGCCGCGCAGCTCAGCCCGCAGGCCGCCCACGAAGTGATCCTGGCGCAGAGCAGCGACTTTGGCGCTTACCGCCAGCGCCTGGCTGCCGGCGCCAAGGACACCAGCGACGCCGCACCGGCGCGGCAGGCCCAGGGTCAAGTCCAGGCCCAGGTCGATGACCGCAAAGCCGCCGCAACGCCGGCGCCCGACCGGCTGACGCTGACGCAGGGGGCGGCGAAGCCGGCAGCCCCGGCGGTGGTCGAGCCGAAGGACGACAAGACCCGGCTGGCCGAACTCAGCCGCAATGTCGAGGAACTGAAGAAGCTGCAGGGCGCCGCTGCCCCTGCCGCGCCGACGCCCACGCCGGCTGCGGCCCCGCTGCCGGCCTCCGCAGCCGTGGCGGTCGCGGCGGTGACGCCGCCGCCCGCCGTGGCGCCGGTGGCCAGCGCAGCGGCCAAATCGCTGGTGCCGCCCCGGCCGGCACCCGCGTCGGCGCCCGAAGCGCCGGGCTTGCTCGATGCGATCCTCAGCAACGACCTGCTGTTGCCGGGTGCCGGCGTGCTGGTGGCCTTGCTCGCCGGTCTGGGGCTTTACAAGGTGCGCAGCCGCATGCGCAGGCCGGCTGGCGAGACCTCGTTCCTGGAAAGCCGGCTCCAGCCCGATTCCTTTTTCGGCGCCAGCGGGGGCCAGCGCATCGACACGCGCGAAGTCGGCGCCACGGGCAGCACCGGGAATTCCTCGTCGATGAGCTACTCGATGTCGCAGCTCGACGCGATCGGCGATGTCGACCCGGTGGCCGAGGCCGATGTCTACCTGGCCTATGGCCGCGACCTGCAGGCCGAGGAAATTCTCAAGGAAGCGATGCGCGCCACGCCCGAGCGCATGGCCATCCGGACCAAGCTGCTCGAGGTCTATGCCAAGCGCCGTGACACCAAGGCTTTCGAATTGCTGGCCACACAACTGTTCAGCCTGACCGATGGGTCCGGCGAGGACTGGGCCAAGGCGCAGGCCATGGGGCAGTCCATCGATGCCGAAAACCCGCTCTACCACCCCGGCGGTGAACCCGATGGTCAGCGCAGCAGCGATGGCAAGCCGCGGCCCGATGCGCTGGGCGCCGCCACGCAGCCCTACAGCGTGCAACATGCGCCATCGGCCTTCGAGCCGGACATCGATGCCACGCTGAGTGGCGGCCTGGACCTGGACCTCGAGTTGGAGTTCGACCTGCCGTCGCCCGCACCCGCGCCTGCACCCAAGGCCGCGCTGCCCCCCAACCTCCAGCCGTCGCCGCCAGCCCCGCCGAGGCAGTCGGAAGAGGCGCCGGCCCTGTCGCCTGACAGCCGGTCCGGGCCGCCGACCGTCGCCGTGCCGCGCCCGCCGGTCGCCCCGACCGCCCCGGCTCCGACCGCCCCGACCGACAGCCACCTGCTCGACTTCGACCTCAGCGGTTTCGGCAACGACGAAGCCACGCTGACCGTGCCGCTGTCGGCGAGCGACAAGGCCCTGGATTTCGGCGACTTCGACCTGGGCGAGTCGCCGGCCGCGGCCTCAAGCGCCGACGCGGCCGGCTTGGCCCGCAAGCTGGAACTGGCCGAGGAATTCCGCCAGATCGGTGACAGCGAGGGCGCCCGCGACCTGCTCGAAGAAGTTGTGGCCAAGGCCGAGGGCGCGCTGAAGACCAAGGCCCAGGTCATGCTGGACCAGCTTGCCCGCGGATAAGGCCAGCCTGCCCGCCGGGCGCCTGGCGCTCGGTGTGGCCTACCGGGGCCAGCGCTACCACGGCTGGCAGTCGCAGTCCGATGGCCTGACGGTCCAGGACGCGCTGGAGAAGGCGCTGTCCGCCTTCGCAGCGCAGCCCGTCACCACGGTCTGCGCCGGACGCACCGACTCGGGCGTCCACGGCCTGAACCAGGTCGTCCACCTCGACACCGCGTTGCAGCGGGGGTCTTCGTCCTGGGTGCGCGGGACCAACCGCTACCTGCCTGACGACCTGTCGGTGCAGTGGTGCCAGGCCGTACCCGCCGGCTTCCACGCCCGCAACAGCGCGCGCGGCCGGCGTTACCGCTTCGTGGTGCTGGAATCGGCGGTGCGGCCGTCGATCGAGCAGGGCCTGGTCGGCTGGGTGTTCCGCCCGCTGGACGGTGAGGCGATGCGCGCTGCCGCGGCGCACCTCATCGGCGAACACGACTTCACCTCTTTCCGGGCCGCCGACTGCCAGTCGCCGACGCCGATCAAGACCTTGCGCAGCCTGACCATCAGCCGCCGCGGGGCCTACTGGCGTTTCGACTTCGACGGCAATGCCTTCCTGCAGCACATGGTGCGCAACATCCTGGGCTGCCTGGTGGCGGTGGGCAACGGCAGCCGCAGCCCGGCCTGGACAGCCGAGGTGCTGGCCGCGCGCAACCGCGATATCGCCGCGCCGACCTTTCCGGCGGCCGGGCTGTATTTCATCGGCCCGTACTACGATGCCGAATGGCAGATACCCACACACACCGCCGCCATGGACTGGGTTCCTTGAGCCCCCAGGCTCGCTAACGCTCGCTACCCCCGGGGGGGGGGCCGTCCGCCAGCGGCCCGGCTGAGCCGGTTCCGCGGCGGGAAGCTTGATTGATCCTCCAATTCCCATGACCCGCACCCGAATCAAGATCTGCGGCTTCACGCGCGAGGCCGACGTCGACGCCGCGTTCGCCGCTGGCGCGGACGCGCTGGGCTTCGTGCTCTACGAGAAAAGTGCGCGCCACGTCAGCCTGGCGCGGGCAGCCGAGCTGATCGCCCGGCTGCCGCCTTTCGTCACGCCGGTGCTGCTGTTCGTGAACGCCACGGCCGACGAGGTCCGTGCCGCCGTCGACACCATTCCGCATGCCGTGTTGCAGTTTCATGGCGACGAAGACCCGGCTGCCTGCGAAGACCCGGGCCGACCGTACATCCGTGCCTTGCGCATGGCCGAAGGGGTCGATTTGTTAGACTTCGCGGCTCGGTTTCACAAATCTCAGGCCCTGCTGCTCGACGCCCACGTCGAAGGTTACGGCGGTGGCGGGAAGGTCTTCGATTGGTCACAGATTCCTCCAAGCGTGCCCCTTCCGGTCGTTTTGTCTGGTGGGTTGAGTCCTGTCAACGTGACCGATGGGGTGCTCGGCGTCCGGCCCTGGGCCGTTGACGTGAGCTCCGGCGTCGAAGTCGGCAAGGGCATCAAGGATGCCGTGCTGATGCGCCGGTTTTGCCAGGCGGTGCGCGATGCGGACGACCGCATCGCTGCCGGCCTCAGTAGCTGAAGGAATTTCCATGTTTGCATACGACCAACCCGACGCCCGCGGGCACTTCGGGCCCTATGGCGGCACTTTCGTCGCCGAGACCCTGATCCACGCGCTGCACGAGCTGGAAGAGGCCTACGCCCACTACAGCAAGGACCCGGCTTTCATGGCCGAGTACCGGCATGAACTGAAGCATTTCGTCGGCCGGCCCAGCCCGATCTACCACGCCGACCGGCTGAGCCGCGAGATCGGCGGCGCGCAGATCCACCTGAAGCGCGAAGACCTGAACCACACCGGCGCACACAAGGTCAACAACACCATCGGGCAGGCGCTGCTGGCCAAGCGCATGGGCAAGCCGCGCGT
>CANGHH010000002.1 GCA_947453725.1 Betaproteobacteria bacterium
ATGTGGTTGGCCGGCAGGCCGACGATGGCGAAATTCGCCGCCGGAATCGCGAAGCTGGCCGCCGCGGCGCCGTGGCACTGCGCGCAGTTGCCGGTGGTGCTGGGGGCGTTGGCGTGGATGTCGGCCAGCGCAGGCATCACCCCGTAGTCAACGTTGGTGTGGCAGGCCGAGCACTGCGCCGCGGCCACGTAGGGGATGTGGTTGGCCGGTTTGTCCACGCCGGTGAAGGCCGTGGTGTTGCCGTGGCACTGCGAGCAGTCGCCGCTGCTGGGGTGTGCCGGGTCGGCCACGCTGGTGGCCGTGGCCGCGGCGCGCGGGCGGGTCTGGAAGCCGGTGTAGCGGCCACCGGGCACCAGGGTGCTGGGGGAGATCGGGTAGGCGCTGATGCCCAGCCAGACGAGGCTCGCTTCGTGGCAGCTGTTGCAGCCGCTGCTGATACCGGCGTGGATCTGCGCGCCGCTGGGGGCCGGCGTGGCGAAACCGGTGCCGGGCACGGTGGCCGTGGCATTGGCCGCCACGGGGGAGGTCGGCACGCTGGCCAGGTGGCAGCTCTCGCAGGTCGTGACCGAGGGGATGTGCGCCAGCGGCCCGGCCGGGCTGGTGGCCGGCATGCCGACGATGCGCGTGATGCCCGCAAAGCTGGCGCTGCTGCCCGAAGGCTGGTGGCAACTGGCGCAATTGCTGCTGATGCCGGTGTGGCTCATCAGCGACCCGCTGAACTTCGCGCCGTCGACCACCGGCAGTGCCGTGATCGACGAGCCCGGGCCGACGTGGCAGACCTCGCAGGAGGCCGTCGTCGGCAGGTGGTTGGCGGGCAGCCCGACGATGCTGAAGCCGGCTGCCGGGATCGCGAACCCGGTGGCTGCAGCGCCGTGGCACTGGGCGCAGTTGCTGGTCGTGCTGGGCGCGTTGGCGTGGATGGCCGCCAGGCTGGGCATCACGCTGTAGTCGCTGCTCGTGTGGCAGGACGAGCATTGCGCCGTGGCGGCGAAGGGAATGTGGTTGCCCGGCCTGTCGACGCCGCTGAAGGCCGAGGTGCTGGCATGGCACTGCGAGCAGTCGCCGCTGCTGGGGTGGGCCGGGTCGGCCACGCTGGTGGCCGTGGCCGCAGCCTTTGGCCGGGTCTGGAAGCCGCGGTATTGCGCGCCCGGCACCAGCGTGGTGGGCGTCATCGGGTAAGCGCCCATGCCCAGCCAGATCAGGCTGCTTTCGTGACATGACGAACAGCCGGATGTGACGCCGGCGTGGATCTGAGGGGCTGAAGGGGCCGGGCTGGCGAAGCCGGTGCCGGGTGGGGCCTTGCTGGCATTGGCCGCGATCGACCCGACCGGGGTGCTGGCCAGGTGGCAGCTTTCGCAGGTGGTCGTGGACGGGATGTGCGCGCCCGCGCCGGCCGGGCTGGTCGGCGGCATGCCCACGATGGCGGTGATTCCGGCGAAGCTGGTCGGCGAATCAGCCGGGCGGTGGCAGTCTGCGCAGCCGCTGGCGATCCCGGCGTGGTTCATCAGCGCGCCCGAGAAGCGGGCGCCATCGGGCACGGGCAGGCTGGCCACGCCGGCACCGGCTGCAACGTGGCAGAGCTCGCAAGGCGCGCTGGTGGGGATGTGGTTTGTCGGCTTGCCGACCACGGCGAAGCCGCTGGACGGCCGCGCGAACGAGGCGGCTGCGTCACCGTGGCACAGCGCGCAGCCGGACTGGGTGCTGGGGGCATGGGCGTGGATGGCCGACAGGGGCGGCATCACCGCGAAATTGGGGTTGCGGTGGCAGTCGCTGCACGCGGCGCCAGCGGCCACCGGGATGTGGTTGTCCGGCTTGGCCGCCGCGGGCAGGAAGGCCCGCGTGTTGTGGCATTGGTCGCACGAGGCGTTGGTGCTGACGTGGCCGAGCGGCTTGCCCTGGACGTTGGTGTTGTTGTGACAGGTGATGCAGCCGCCCGGCGCCACTCCGACGTGGCTGAAGATCGCGCCGGCAAAGCCGTTCACCGTGTGGCAGCTGTCGCAGGCCTGCGTGGTGACCGCGTGCTTGACGGGCATGGCCCGCGCGTCACGTGTGTTGTTGCGCGCGTGGCAGGTGGCGCAGTCGCGAGGCGTGCCCTTGAAGATGCCGCGCTGGTGGCAGGTTTCGCAGCGCACGTTCTCGTGCTGGCCCAGCAGCGGGTAGCCGGTGGCGCTGTGGTCGAAGCTGCTGCCGCCGGCCTGGGCCTGCGCGGGCTGCCCGACCCCGACGAGCAGGCCCAGGGCCAGCGCCAGCAGTCCGCCGGCGATCCACGCGCCCAGCCGGGCCCAGCGACTGCTCTTCAGCATGTAGCGACTCCGGTTGCCGATGCCGTGCCGAACGACCCGGTGCTGGTGGTCACAAGCGCTTGCAAAAGAAGCGCTGCCAGACCGATCTCGCTGTGGCCATTGGGCCATCGCTTGCGGTTTGCTGCGCTGTTCGATGCCTTTTGCTGGGCCATGGCCTGCGACGCTTTCGGGAGGTTTACAGGGGGTGTGTGGCGGCCAGGCCACTGGCTATCCAGGCTAACGTCGATTCTCGCCGGTCTGATCGAGCCTGTTCTTAAGTAGGTCTTTAATTGCAACCGGGCGGCAGCAAGGGCCCCGCGGACCGCCGTGCTCAAGCGCGGCGGCTGGCTCATGGCGCGCCCGACGCCGCGCGAGGCGCGGTGGATTGGCGCACCTCGCGCCACTTCACCGGCGAGTGACAGGTCTCGCAGCGGCGGCCGAAGCGGCCGTCGTGGATATCGTCCTTGCGGTGGCAGGCCAGGCAGTCGCTGGCCAGCGCGGCGATGGCCTTGCCGGCGGGTGCGGGCTGCACGTGGCAGGCCGCGCAGGCCGTCTTGCGGTGCTGGCCTTCCAGCTTGTACGCCGTGGCGCGGTCGTGGTTGAACTCCCACAGCGTCCAGGCGCGGGCGTTGTGGCAGGTCTCGCACTTGGCGCCCAGCGTGCCCTTGTGCGTGTCGTCCTTGCGGTGGCAGCTGAAGCAGTCGCTGGCCGCCTCCTTGAATCGCAGGCTGAGGTGGCAGGCGCTGCAGGCCACCACCGGGTGCTTGCCGAGCAGCGGGAACTTCGTCCGGGCGTGGTCGAAGCGTGGCACCCGCCACGTCGTGTCGCGGTGGCATTCGTCGCACTTCTGGCCCAGCGTGCCTTCGTGCCTGTCGTCGCGGCGGTGGCAGCTGAGGCAGTCGGTCGCGGTGCCGCGCATCGCGCGCAGGGTTTCGTGGCAGTCCTGGCACTTGACGCTGCGCGCGGCGTGGGCGTTGCGCAGCGGGAATTTGCTTCGGTCGTGGTCGAAGCGGCCCTGCACGTCCTTCCACTTCTGCTCGCCGTGGCAGGCTTCGCATTTTTCGCCCAGGTTGCCCTGGTGCTTGTCGACCTTGCGGTGGCAGGCGACGCAGGTGCTGGGCGTCTGGCGGTAGAGCGCGTCGCTGTGGCAGTCCTTGCAGGCGGTCTGGATGTGAGCGCCCAGCAGCGGGAAATGTGACTTGGCATGGTCGAAGCCGGGGGGCTCCTTCCAGCTGCGCTCGGTGTGGCAGTCGGCGCACTTGTTGCCCAGCGTCGTCTTGTGCTTGTCGTCTTTCAGGTGGCAGGCCACGCAGGCCGTGTCCAGCTTCTTCAGGAACAGCGGGCCGCTGTGGCAGGCCGCGCACTTCACCGTGCGGTGCTTGTCCTTCAGGGCGTAGTGCGTGTCGACATCGTGGTTGAAGCTGCTGGGCTTCCAGGCCTTGGCGCTGTGGCAGCTTTCGCACTTCTCGCCGTACTGGCCCTTGTGCGTGTCGTCCTTCTTGTGGCAGCCGACGCAGCTGCGCGGCGTGTCCTTGTAGCGGCCCTGGGCGTGGCAGCTCTCGCACTTGACGCCGGCATGCTTGTCGACCAGCGAAAAGCGCGTCTTGTCGTGGTCGAAGGACGCGTCCTTCCAGCCCTTGGCGCTGTGGCAGTCCTCGCACTTGCGGCCCAGTCCACCCTGGTGGGTGTCGTCCTTGATGTGGCAGCCGACGCAGCTGTCCGGTGCCTCGGCCCAGCGCTTGCCGCTGACGTGACATTTGGCGCAGGCCAGCGGCGCATGCTTGTCCCGCAACGCGAAGTCGGTGCGCTGGTGGTCGAAGGTCTTGCTGTCGAAGCTGGCCAGCTTGGCGCTGCGGCCGCGGTGTTCGCCGTGGCAGGCGCGGCATGCCTGCTTGGCGTCGCGCTTGCCGTGCAGGCCGGTGCCGTCGCGCACGTCGATGCCCACTTCCTTGTGGCAGGCGGTGCACAAGGCGTCCTGCCCGGCGCGGTCGAAGCGGGCATGGCAGGACTTGCAGTCGTGTTCGACCTTGGCATGGCCCTGAATGACGGGGCCGGGTGCCAGCACCGATTCGATGCCCTGCGCCTGCAGGGCCCCGGCCCACAACAGGCACAGGCCGAGCAGGAGCCGACGCAGTGCGCGGGTCAGCGCTTCAATAGGCATGCACGGCAACGACATGCACCACGGCGCTGATCGCCAGGATGTAGACAAAGGGCACGTGCGCCACGTGCCACCAGGAAAACAGGCGATCCCAGGCCGCGAACAGGGCGACGCGCTGGGCCCCGACCAGGTAGGTGTCGGTCAACTGCCGCGTCTGCCGCAGGCGGTCCTTCATCTGCCGTCGCGACCAGCCTTCGGTGTGGGCCACGGCCACCAAGCGGCGCCGCAATTCCTTGCGGCAGGCCAAGGACGCCGACCAGCGCACCCAGGGCAGAACCAGCATCGTTCGAACGACTTCGAGGCTGCCACGCGTCGGCTGTTCCAGCGCGTAGCGCTCGAAGCGGCGGCAGCGTTCGATGACGTCGGGGGCGAAGCGCAGCCGTCGGGCTGCGTTGTCGTCCAGTGCCAGCTCGCCACGCAGGCTGGCCAGCGTTTCCTTCTCGCCGTTCAGGCTGCGGTGGACGCGCAGGTAGAGGAAACGTCCGACCACGCCGCTCAAGGCCACGATGACCATCGAATAGAAGGCCACGCCGGCATTCAGCGATCCGATCTGGAAACCCGAGTGCAGCAGGATCAGCACCGGGCCGAGCACGCCCAGCGTCATGTGACCAAAGAACCAGTGGCCGGCCGGGCCGGCGCGTCGCATGAAAGCCAGGTGCTTGCGCATCGGGTAAGTCAGCAGGAGCAGCATGCCCACGCCGCCGGCCACGCCCAGCCAGTAGGCGGTGTCTGACTTGCCGTCGTAGAGGCCCAGCCGCGTGAAGCCCCAGCAGCCGAGCACCAGGGCGGTGATCAGCAGATAGACGTAAAGATCGTGCGTCCCCTGGGCGCGCGGGGGCGGCACGCTGGGCGTGACCTGCCACATCGTCAACGCCAGCTGCGCCCCCTGGGCTTGCGTGGGCTGCCCTTCCACGGCTTTCGCCCGGGGCGGCGGTCCCGGCTCGGGTTGCGCGGCGGCCTGCTTGGGGTGTTCGGCAACGGGGCTTTCTGCGCGGGTAGCGGGGCTGTTCATTGGATTCGGGATTTTGATTGACTTTAGTCTAGGCCGCGAATTCCGCCTTGATGGGGAGAAAAGAGAAGACTTCAGCCCCCAATTACAGTCATTTACCAATTGGCCGCTGAAGTCCGCCGCTGTGTGACCGATAGCCCACAGAGCCATGAATTCAAATTTCTACCTGTTGATCTACGCCGCCGTCGCCCTCTCCTTCGTGGCTTGGCACGTCAGCCGCCGGCGCACCCGCCATCAGGCCGAAGTCGGGCAGATGCTGGAAGCCGAAAAGGCCGGCCTGAACGAACCGCCTTCGCTGCACCCGGTGGTCGATACCAATCGCTGCATCGGCTCGGGTGCCTGCGCCCGAGCCTGCCCCGAGGGCGCGCTGGGCGTGGTCAACGGCAAGGCCACGCTGATCAACGCCGCGTCGTGCATCGGCCATGGCGCCTGCGCCGCGGCCTGCCCGGTGCAGGCGCTGACCCTGGTCTTCGGCACCGAAAAGCGCGGCATCGACATCCCGCACATCAGCAAGGACTTCGAGACCAATGTGCCCGGCGTCTTCATCGCCGGTGAACTGGGCGGCATGGGCCTGATCCGCAAGACCGCGGAACAGGGGCGGCAGGCCATGGCCGCGATCCGCAAGCGCAGCAGCGGCCACAGTGCCGCGCACGACGTGGTGATCATCGGCGCCGGCCCGGCCGGCATCTCGGCCGGCCTGAGCGCGATCTTTCACCAACTGCGCTACAAACTCATCGAACAGGAAAGCTCGCTGGGCGGTTCGGTCTACCACTACCCGCGCAACAAGCTGGCGATGACCGCGCCCGTCAAGCTGGACCTGATCGGCACGGTGCGTCTGGGCACCGAGGTGCAGAAGGAAAAGCTGCTGGCCTTCTGGCACGAGGTCGTCGCCAAGACCAGCCTGACGATGAATTTCAACGAGCGCTTCGAGGGCCTCGACAGCCGCCCCGACGGCACCTACGACGTGCGCACCTCGCGCGGCGTCTACCACACGCGGTCGGTGCTGCTCGCGCTGGGCCGCCGCGGCACGCCGCGCAAGCTGGGCGTTCCTGGAGAAGAGACGCCCAAGGTCATGTACCGCCTGGCCGACGCCGAGCAGTACACCGGCCGCGCGATGCTGGTCGTTGGCGGCGGCGACAGTGCGCTGGAAGCGGCCATCGCGCTGGCCGCCGAGCCCGGCACGACGGTGACCCTGTCCTACCGGGGCGAGGCCTACGCCCGGGTCAAGGAAAAGAACCGCAGCCAGCTGGCCGAGCAGGTGCAGGCCGGGCGCATCCGCAGCCTGCTGAAGTCCCGGGTGGTCGAGATCGACGAGGCCAGCGCCACGCTGGCGCTGGCCGACGGCGAGACGGAAATCCTGGCCAACGACTACGTCATCGTCTGCGCCGGCGGCGAGCTGCCGACGCCGCTGCTGAAGTCGATCGGCATCCGCTTCGAGACCAAGTTCGGCAAGGCCTGAACTAGCGGACGGCCTCGGCGATCTCGATGCGCAGGCCCTGCGCACCCGGGGCCACTGCGCCGCTGAGGACCTGCAGATCGCCCGGGCTGGGCATCGCATTGCCGGTCTTGCTGATGCGCGCGCCCACCACCACCTGGCTGGCCGACGACAGTCGCGAGGCCGGGCTCATGGCCAGGCTGTCGTCGAGCTTGAAGTCCAGCGGCAGGTCGCTGACCTTCTTGCGCAGGATGGCCAGCGGCATCTTCGAGCCGGTGGGCGCCCGGGCGAAGATGAAGACCGTGTCGTCGGGGCCGACCTGGCCCTTGAGTTCGGCCTTCAGCGTCAGGCGGCCGGTGATGACTTCCTTGCCGGCGGCCACCGCCGGCGCCGCTGCGGCCTCGGCGGCGGGCGGTTCGGCCTGCGGCGCGAACAAGTCCGCCACAGCCGCGCCGGGGGCGGCGGCCACGGGTGGCAGGCCGCCGCGCTGGCGGGCTTCGGTCAGCGCACCCTGCAACTGCTTGGCGAAGTCGCCCGCCGGGTCGCTGGCCTTCACCGCGCGTTCCCAGAGGCCCACTGCGCCCTTGTAGTCGGCGTGGTTGAAGGCCAGGGTGCCGGCCAGCGCCAGGGCCTTGACGTTCTGCGGGTCCAGCTTCACCGCCTCGAGGATCAGCTTTTCGGGCTCGCCGTCCAGCGATCGGTTGTTGGCGACGGCCAGGCCGTCGGCGTAGTCGGCCAGCACCTGGGCGTCCTTGGGGCGCAAGTCGTAAGCCCGCTTGTAGGCCGCCAGCGCTTCGGCGTAGCGACCCTGGGCGTTGTACGAGCGGCCCAGCATCGACCACCCTTCGGCGTCGTCGGGCTTGGCCTTCAGGCGTTCGGCCAGTCGCGTGATCATGGCTTCGATCTGCGCGCTTTCGGTCGAATGTTCCTGGCCCTGTGCGGGCGCTGCGCCCGGCTCGCCCGGGCTGACGGCCCAGCCGTCGCGGTTGCCCAGCCAGGCGTAGCCCCCGGCGGCGAAGACCAGCACGAAGACCGCGACGCCGGCCACCACCCGGCGTGGGGCCCGCGGCGCCGGCGCTGCAGGCTCGGCGGCGACCGGGTTCGCTGCGCCCCCCAGTACCAGCGCCAGCACCTGCGCCTCGAGGGCCGCGCGGGCGGCCTTCGCGTCGTCGCCGGTGAGCACGCCCTCGGTGATCAGCGCATCGATCTGCGCCAGCTGGGTCTTGAGCTTATCGATCGGTTCGGGTTTCGGGTGCATCGTCGGGCGTGTCGGGATCGAAGGCATCGGGGCTGGCGCGCTGGCGCGCGCGCAGCATCAGGAACAGGCCGGCCAGCGCGCCCAGCAGCAGCAGCGGCGGGCCGACCCACAGCAGCGCGGTGGTCGGCTTGAAGGGCGGCTTGTAGAGCACGAAGTCGCCGTAGCGGGCGGTCATGTAGTCGCGGATCTGGTCTTCGCTGCGGCCCTGGAGCAACTGTTCGCGGATCTGGTTGCGCAGGTCCACGGCGAGGTCGGCGTGCGAGTCGGCGATGGTCTGGTTCTGGCAGACCAGGCAGCGCAATTCGGCTGCCAGCACCATCATGCGGGCTTCCAGCGCGGGGTTGCCCGCCACGTCCGCCGCTTCCTTGGCGCTGGCCGGCGCGGCGGCCAGCAGCAGGGCCGCCAGCAGGACGGCGATCAGTCGTTCAACCATGTTGGCTCAAGCGTTTCAGCAGCGGGTCGATCTTGTCGCGCAGCACCTCGGGCGTGATCGGCCCGGTGTGCTTCAGCCGCACCACGCCCTGGCTGTCGATGACGAAGGTCTCGGGCACGCCGTAGACGCCGTAGTCGATGCCGATGCGGCCGTCCGGGTCGGTCAGCGACTCCGCGTAGGGGTTGCCGAGCTGGCGCAACCAGGCCGCGCCAGCCTCGTTCCTGTCCTTGTAGTTCAGGCCGTAGATCGGCACTGGCGAACTGCGCGCGTAGGCCACCCAGAGCGGGTGTTCGTCGCGGCAGGGCGCGCACCACGAGGCCCAGACATTCAGCACCCAGGCCTTGCCGAGCAGGTCTTCGCGCGTCACGCGCTGGTCGGGCTGCGACAGCCGCGCGGCACTGAAGGGCGGCGCGGGCTTGTCGATCAGCGGGCTGGGCACTTCGCGCGGGTCCAGCTTCAGGCCGAAGGCCAGGAAACCGACCAGCACCAGAAAGCCCAGCAGCGGCAGCAGGTAGCGGTTCAAGCGGCGGCCTCCTGCGTGCGCGCGGCAGCGGCGGTCTTCTTCACACGGTAGCGGCGGTCGCTCATCGCCAGCAGGCCGCCGGCCATCATCATCAGGCAGCCGCCCCAGACCCAGACGATGAAGGGCTTGTACTGGACGCGCACGATCCACTCGCCGCTGGGCAACTGCTCGCCCATCGAGATGTAGAGGTCGCGCAGCGGGTTGCTGTCCACGGCGGCCTCGGTCATCGGGTTCTGCTGCACGCGGTAGATGCGCTTTTCCGGCAACAGCGTGGCCAGCAGCTTGTCGCCCTTGCTGACTTCGATGCTGCCCTGGGTGGCCAGGTAGTTCGGGCCTTTCACATCACGCAGCCCGGTCATCTTGAAGCGGTAGCCCGCGATCTCGGTGCTGTCGCCGGGGCCCATCTTGACATCGCGCTCGGTCTCGTAGGTCTTGACCATCGCCACGCCGAAAGCGAAGGCCGCCACGCCGAGGTGGGCGGCCAGCATGCCCCACATCGCCAGCGGGATCTGGCCCGCGCGGTGGCCGATCTGCCGGAAGCTGCCGCCGGCCGGCAGCAGGCGCTCCTTCAGATCGACGCCCAGCGAGGCGACGATCCAGAAGGCCATCAGCAGGCCGCCGGTGGTCAGCAGCGCGATGCGGCCAGCCCAGGCGCCGACGCCCAGCGCGGCCACCAGCGCCAGCACCAGCGCCGGGCTCAGGCGCCTGACCAGCGGCCCGATCTCGTCGGTCTTCCAGCGCGTCAGCGGACCGATGCCCATGACGAAGACCAGCGGCGCCATCAGCAGCGCGAAGACGGTGTCGAAGTAGGGCGGGCCGACGCTGATCTTGCCCATGCCCAGCGCGTCCAGGAACAGCGGGTAGAGCGTGCCGAGCAGCACCGCGCCACAGGCCACCACCAGCATCATGTTGTTGACCAGGAGCAGCGATTCGCGTGACAGCAGGCCGAAGCGCTGGCCGAGGCCGACCTTGGGCGCGCGCCAGGCGAACAGCGCCAGGCTGCTGCCGATCACGACGACCAGGAAGCCGAGGATGAACAGGCCGCGCCGCGGGTCGGTCGCGAAGGCATGCACCGAGCTGAGGACGCCCGAGCGAACCAGGAAGGTGCCCAGCAGCGACAGCGAGAAGGCCATGATCGCCAGCCACACGGTCCAGACCTTGAAGCCGCCGCGCTTTTCACTGACCGCCAGCGAGTGGATCAGCGCCGTGCCGGCCAGCCAGGGCATGAAGGAGGCGTTCTCCACCGGGTCCCAGAACCACCAGCCGCCCCAGCCCAGTTCGTTGTAGGCCCACCAGCTGCCCAGGCCGATGCCGAAGGTCAGGAAGACCCAGGCGGCGGTGGTCCACGGGCGGGTCCAGCGCGCCCAGGCCGCGTCGAGGTTGCCGCCCAGCAGCGCCGCGATGGCAAACGCAAAGGCCACGCTGAAACCGACATAGCCCATGTAGAGCATCGGCGGGTGGATGACCATGCCCGGGTCCTGCAGCAGCGGGTTCAGGTCGCGGCCGTCGGCGGCGGCCGGGATCAGCCGGTCGAAGGGGTTGGACGTCAGCAGCATGAAGAGCAGGAAGCCGACCGCCACCAGGCCCATGACCGCCAGGATGCGGGCCGCAAAAGGCAGCGGCAGGCGGGCACTGAAGCGCGCCACGGACACCGTCCAGATGTTCAGCATCAGCAGCCACAGCAGCAGCGAGCCTTCATGCCCGCCCCAGACCGCAGCCAGCCGATAGGGCAGCGGCAAGGCCGAATTGGAGTTGCTGGCGACGTAGAGCACCGAGAAGTCGTTGCGCACGAAGGAAGCCGCCAGCAGCACGAAGGCGATGCCGATGAACAGCGCCTGCCAGTGCGCCAGCGGCCGTGCCAGCACCATCCAGCCGGGCTGGCCGCGCTGTGCGCCGACCAGTGGCAGCACGCCCTGGGCCAGCGCGACGGCCAGCGCGAAGAACAGGCAGAGGTGACCGATTTCAGGAATCATGTTGGGGACTCATCTCGCCGCTTGCACCAGGGCCTTGGCCTTGGCGGCGCGTTGCATCGCGTCGGCGGCTTCAGGGGGCATGTAGTTCTCGTCGTGCTTGGCCAGCACCTCACGGGCCACGAAGACACCGTCGGCGCCGAGCTGGCCCTGGGCGACCACGCCTTTGCCTTCCTTGAAAAGGTCCGGCAGGATGCCCTCGTAGCGCACCGGCACGGTCTTGCTGGTGTCGGTGACGGTGAAGCGCACGGTCACCCCGTCACGCGCCACGGTGCCGGCCTCGACCAGACCGCCGACGCGGAAGGTGCGGCCCACCGGCGCTTCCTTGGCCGCGATCTGCGTCGGCGTGTAGGAAAACTGGATGTTGCTGTTGAAGGCGTTGAGGATCAACCCGATACCCGCCCCGACCACGGCCAGCAAGCCCAGCGCGATCGCGACTTTCTTGTGGCGGGGCTTCATGCGAACGCGCCCTCAGCGTCTTGCGTGCCGGCCTCCGCCAGCGCCCGTCGGCGGCGCTGCACGACCAGCAAGGGCTCGGTCAGCATCAGCGCCAGCGCCATGCCGTAGGAGCCCCACACATAGAGGCCGTAGCCGCCCATGTGGACGAAGTCGGCGAATGAATTCCAGTGCATCGTGTGTCGTCCTAAGGGTGAGCCGGCGGCGCCGCGAGGGCGCGCACCCAATCGGTGTCGCTCTCCCGCTCGAGCACGATGGCCCGTGCGCGGGTGAAGACGACCGCGAAACTGTAGGCCCAGAAGGCGAAGGTCATGACCAGCATGGCTATCAGCATCGTGGCGGCCATCTTGGGCGCGCTGGTGGTGCTGATGGTGGCGCCCTGGTGCAGGGTGTTCCACCAGACCACCGAGAAGCGGATCACCGGGATGTTGACCGCGCCGACCAGGGCCAGCAGCGCCCCGGCGTTGGCTGCGCGGCGTTCGTCGTCGATGGCCTCGGTCAGCGCAATGTAGCCGACGTAGAGCAGCAGCAG
The DNA here is from genome assembly GCA_947453725.1 of Betaproteobacteria bacterium. Classification (GTDB taxonomy): domain Bacteria; phylum Pseudomonadota; class Gammaproteobacteria; order Burkholderiales; family Burkholderiaceae_C; genus Rubrivivax. The sequence continues at coordinate 12,057 of CANGHH010000002.1, forward strand.
GATGAATTCGGTGGTGATGCGGGCGTCCCACACCCACCAGGTGCCCCAGGTCGGCTTGCCCCAGAAGGCGCCGGTCCACAGCGCCAGGAAGGTGAACATCGCGCCGGTCGGTGCCAGGGCCCGAGCGTACATCGATGCCAGCCGGGTGTTGAAGGCCCAGCCCAGCACCGCGAAGAAGGCCATCACGCCATAGATCACCATCGACATCCAGGCCGCGGGCACGTGGATGAAGATGATCCGGTAGGCGTCGCCCTGCTGGAAGTCGCTGGGGGCGATGCCGAAGCCGATGAACAGGCCGACGGCCGACAGCAGCACCGTGGCGGCCCAGAACCAGGGCACCAGCTGGCCGGCCAGCGCATAGAAGCGCGACGGGGCGGCGTAGGTCGACCAGCGCAGGCTGGGTTTGCGGCTCATGCGAAGGTTTCCAACATCGGTCTGGCCATCAATCGAGTGAAATGCGCAGGGCGGCGGCCGTGGCCCAGGGCGCACCCAGCGCGGTGAAGATCAGGATCGCGCCCATCAGCGAGAAGTGGGCGCGCGGCGACAAGGCGGCTTCGACCGCGGCCACCGCACCGGTGCCGAAGATCAGTGTCGGAATCGTCAAGGGCAGCACCAGCAGGAAGACCAGCGCGCCGCCGCTGCGCAGGCCCAGCGTCAGCGCCCCGCCCAAAGCGCCCAGCAGGCTGAGCACCGGCGTGCCGACCAGCAAGGTGGCGACCAGCGTGGCGATGGCCGGCGCGCTCATGTCGAAGGCAATCCCCAGCAGCGGCGCGGCCAGCACCAGCGGCAGCCCGGTGCTGAGCCAGTGCGCGCAGACCTTGCCCACCACCAGCAGCACCAGCGCTTGCGGCGCCAGCAGCAGCTGTTCCAGCGAACCGTCGTGCTCGTCGCTGGCAAACATCTGCGTCACCGACAGCATCGCCGCCAGCAGCGCGCAGACCCAGACCACGCCCGGCGCGATCTGCCGCAGCATCTGCGGCTCGGGGCCCACGCCCAGCGGAAACAGGCCGGCTGCCGCGATGAAGAAGCCCAGCGGCAGCAGCGCCTCGACCCGCCGTCGGCGCGCCAGCAGCAGGTCGCGCCGGGTCAGCGTCCAGATCGGCGCCCACAGCGCCACGCTGCCCGCCGGCTGGCTCATGCTCGGCGCCCATGCGTGCCGTCGGCGAGGAAGGAAAGGGGATCAGTCATCTGCGGCGCAGATTGTAGGGAAGCGCCGGACAGGGCAAGGCAAAAGCCCTGCAGCAGGCCAGCCACCCCCCGGATGGCGCGCCAACCGACCCGGCTGGTTCAGCCGGCCGGCACGCCCGGCAACTGCGTCGCCGAGCCTTCCTCGTCCGGGTCGCGGTACTCCTTGGGCAGGTGGTGGGCGATGCCCTTGTGGCAGTCGATGCAGGTCTTGCCCTCCTTCTGCGCGCCCATGTGCTTCTTGTAGATGCTCTGCTTCTGCTTCTCGCCACTCATGGTGTCGAAGTCGTGGCAATTGCGGCATTCACGCGAACCGCTCTCGGCCATGCGCTTCCACTCGTGGCCAGCCAGTTCCATGCGCTTGGCTTCGAACTTCTCGGGGGTATCGATGCTGCCGGTGATCTTGCCCCAGACCTCGAAAGCTGCCTTGGCCTTGCGCAGCATCTTCGGCCCCCAGCTGTGCGGCACATGGCAATCGGAACAGATGGCGCGCACGCCGCTGCGGTTCTTGAAGTGGATGGTGTCCTGGTACTCGACGTAGACCGTGTCGCGCATCTCGTGGCAACTGGTGCAGAAGGCCAGCGTGTTGGTGGCTTCCATGCCCGTGTTGAAGGCGCCCCAGAACAGGATGCCGCCGACGAAGCCCACCACCAGCAAGGTCAGCAACGACCATTTGGCATTCGGGCGCCGAACGAACTGCCACAAGCGCTTGATCTTGCCGGGTGGGCTTGCCGTTGCCTGTGCTTCGTCAGCCATCGATCTCTCCAAAGGTTCCAGGGTGCCCCGCGCTCAGCGGAAGCTGACCAGGTAGGCCAGGCTGACCGTGTGCACGGTGTAGCTGGGCGCCTGCTCGAACGTGGGCAGCACGCCGGCCAGACCGCCGGCCTGCAGGCCGTCATAGGCCCAGTCGCTCGAGCGCATGTGCTGGTAGAGATAAGCCACGCGCAGGCTGCGTGTTTCGTCCAGTCGCCAGCGCGCGCCGGCCCTCAATTCCACCGTCTTGGTGGTGATGTCGGGCAGCGGCGTGGCCGCGATGTAGAAGGCCGCCACCGTGCCGGCCGCGGCACCGGCCACTGCCAGCGGGTTGTTGGCGTAGTTGCCGCCGTTGGTCGCGTTGCCGGTGCGGGCGTCGCTCAGCGACAGGCCGCCGTTGAGGTCCAGCTTGCCGCCCAGCAGGTTCTTCCGGGTGGCTGCCAGGCCCAGCGTGGTGACGCGGTCGTGGTTCTCGGCCGTCCAGTCCAGACAGGGGTCGATCTTGTTGCTGGCATTGCGCAGCGCGATGGTGCCGTAGCAGCCGCCGCTGATGGCGGTGAAGCCATTCACATTGACCGCCGTGCTGTTGGCCGTGTAGGTGTTGCCGGCGCTGCGCGAGCGCTGGTCTTCCACTGTGGCGTAGGCGGCCAGGGTGAAGTTATCGCTCGCTGCATAGCTGGCGTCGAGGTTGGCGGCCCAGCCCTTGGCCTGCTGCAGGCCGTAGACCGAATGCCCGTAGTTGTCGCGGTTGACGTCGACACCGGCCTGCACCGTGAAGGCCTCGGCGGCCTGCCAGCTCAGCGACGAGCGCAGCTTGTCGCGCGTGCGGTCGGCCATGTTGTAGCGCCGCATGCCGATGAGCTCGCTGATGCGGTTCTGGTTGGCATACAGGGCGTTGGGCAGCGCGTTGTTGTTGGCGAAGAAGAAGGCCGCCGCCGTGCCCGCCGTCGGCAGCGGGTTCAGGCCCAGCACCGGGCCGTAGCCGCTGTAGCCCAGGCCGGTCATCGTGCCGTAGGCGGTGCTGCCACCCGGCGCGCCAGTGGGCGAGACATTGGCCATCGGCACCACGGCCAGGAAGGCGTTCTCGTTGTAGTCCACGGTGCGGTCGGCGCGCGACACGCCGAGCCGGCCGCTCAGCGTGTCCAGCGCGCTGAACTGGTACTCGCCGCGCAGGCTGTGTTCCTTAGCGGTGTTGGCGTCAGCGCAGGCGATCCAGCTGCCGGTGCAGCCCCGCGTGATCTTGTTCGCCTCGTAGCCGGCGCGCAGCACATGGCCCGTGACGATGGTGAAGTCGGCGTCCAGATTGGCCTGCGTCAGCTTCTTGCTGTAGGCGCGGTTGGCGTTGATGTTGGCGTTCGAACCCAGGCCCAGCGTCGGGTAGGCGGCGGTGAACACCGAAGTGCCGCTCTTCAGTTCGCCGGCGTCGTAGAAGGCGTAGTTGTTGACCGGCGTCTGGTTGTCGCGGTCGTCGACCTTCGCGGCGGCGGCCAGGTTCAAGCCGCTGACCGGGCGCGAGCTGAGCTTCAGGCTGGCGGCCTTGGTGACCACCAGGCCGTGCAGCGAGGCCGTCGGGACCAGCGGCGTGCTGGCGTCGGTCAGGAAAGCCTGGTCCTGGGTGTTGCGGCCGTAGCTCAGGCTGCCGGCCAGCCGCGTCGTGGACGTGAAGCGGACGTTGGCGTTGACGCCGAACTGGTGCAGCGCGTTGCTGGGCGCCGAACTCATCGTCTGCAGGTTGTTGGCGCTGCCGGGCGTGGACCAGTTGCCCCAGGTCATGCCGCTGACGTTGTTCGTCAGCGCCGACAGGCTGTAGTGGGTCTGGACCACCAGCTGGTCGCCGGTGTAGTTCAGACCGAGCATCACCTGGTCGTGGTTCTGGTCGATCAGGTCGGGGATGATGGTCGAGGTGTCGCCGCCGGTGAAGCGCGTGACCGTGCCCATCGCTTTCAGGCCCAGCCGGTCTTCGTGCTTCATGCTGGCGGTGGCGTCCCAGCGGCTGCCGAAGTTGACCATCGCGTTGAAGGTGAAGGCCGTGCGCTTGGTGCCCAGCGGCACGCTGTTGAACAAGGGTAGATCGCTAGCCTGCATGGCGGCGGCCTGGGCCAGCATGGCGGCCGTCGGTGCGGTCGAGACGCCGGTGACCAGCGCGTTCGAATTCGTCACGTCGGTCGAGAAACCGCGGGCGTTGGCCGCGGTGGTGCTGACGCGCGGCACCACCGGCACGATCCAGGTCGATGGCAGGGTCAGCCGGTTGGTGCCGGCGCCCAGCAAGGGCGTCTGGTAGCTGTCGGCCTTGTTGCGCTGGAATTCTTCGTAGCTGATGCTGATGCGGCCCTGGCCTTGCAGCGATTGCTCGATGCCCAGGCTGCGGTTGTCGGTGCCCAGGTCCAGACCCCAGATGCGCCAGCGGGTCACATCGTTGCTGTCGTAGCTGCCGCCACCGCGCAGGTCGAAGCTGCCGATGAAGAAGCTGCCCTTGCGCTTGATGCCGTCGTATTCGTGGGCCTTGGCCGAGGCATCGCTGGTGTTGCCGATGCCGACTTCGACCACCGAAGCGGGCTGGGTCAGCGCCGCGACGGCGGCGTCTTCGGCCTGGGCAGCCTGCAGGCCGCCGAGCAGCCCCAGCGTCAGCAGGGCGCCGCGCACGGCGGCCACCGAAGTCCGCAGGGCAGGTTTGTGTGTCGAGACTCGCATGGTTGTTCTCCTGGCTTCCTGGCGGCTAGCGTTGGAACTTCGAACCGGCCGGGTGGTTGGACCCGTGGACCAGCACATGGCAATTCAGGCAGGCCTTGCCGGCCAGCTGGGCGCGGGCTGCGGCGTTGGCCAGCGGGTTGATGCCGTTCAACGTGGTGACGTTGCCGCCGGCCAGGTTGGCGCCGCTGTTGATCTGCGCGCCGTGGTCACCGCTGTGGCATTGCTGGCAGAGCATCGGCGCGCGGGCCTTCAGCAGCGGCGCGTTGGTGCTGCCGTGCGGCGTGTGGCAGGTGGTGCAGTCGTCGGCGACGGGGCCGTGTTCCCACAGGAAGGGGCCGCGCTTCTCGGCGTGGCAGCTGGTGCAGGTCTCGGTCACCGAGTTCTTCACCAGCAGCTTCGGACCGGTGCTGCCGTGCGGGTTGTGGCAGTCGCTGCAGGCCATCTTGCCGGCGGCCAGCGGGTGGGTCGAGACGCGGTGCGTCTGCGCCCGCTCGGTCTTGTGGCAAGCGAAGCAGGTTTCGGGCTGCGTGACCTTGCCCAGGACCGGGTCGCTCTTCACGTGCACCGCGTGGCACGACGAGCAGGGCACGCCGCGCGCCTGGTGCTGGCTGCCATCCCAGTGCACGCGCTTGCCACCCTGGTGGCAGGTCGCGCAGGTCTCGGCCTGCACGTCGGCGCTGGTGGTGTGGTTGCCCACGGCGCTGGGCTTGAAGACGATTTCCGGTGCCGGCCGGCTGGCGCTGGCGATGCCGGTGCCGCCCTTGACGTGCTGCGTGCTCTCGCCGTGGCAGGACTGGCAGCTGGGCGTGCGGGCATCGGCCTTCACGCCGTGGCGCGTCTGGTAGATCGACAGGATGGCCTTGTTGTCGTTCTCGTCGTGGCATCCGGTGCACACGGCGTCTTTCTTCAGTGCCTGGGCGGCAGGACCGTCCGAGGGCGGTGTCTCTGCCGCCCGGACCGGCAACGCCAGGCCCAGCACCAAGTTCAGGGCGAGCACCGCCCTGACGCACATCCGCGTCATTGTTTTCATCGTCATCTCCTGGGTGCCGGGGTCAGCCCGGGCCGAGCCGGCGCGAGCCGGCGGGTGCAGCGCCGCTCAGCGGCTCAAGATCCAGCCAATGAGGTTTTTCAGCTCGGCAGGGTCCTTGACTTTGACGATCTTGTGTTCTTCCTCGTGACCGTCAGGGAACTTGGCTTTCTCACCCGTGGTGAGGTGCGTGGTCAGGCGGGCTTCGGCGTCGGCCTTGCCCTTGTACTTGGCGGCCACTTCCTTGTAGGGCGGGCCGTCCTTCTTCTTCTCGATGGCGTGACACTTGAAGCAGTTGTTCTGCCGGGCGGTGGCCTCTGCGGCGACGTCATCGAAGGCGTAAGCCGCGCGGGGCAGGGCCAGCAAGGTGGCCAGGGCGATCAGGGTGCCCAAGCCCACGGGGACGAGGCTGATGGCGGTGCGACGGCGGCTGTTCTGGATTTTCATGCGGTTTCCGTTTCACGGGTTGGAGGGCTGGGCCGGCACTGTGCTCAGAGGCGGCCGATCACGGGCTGGCCCCACGAATCGCAAGATACGCCGCTGTCCAAGGTTTGTGCAGGGGCATTGGCAAACGCTTGACGCTTGTCAAAGGCGGGCCGAAGTGGGCGTCGCCGGCACCGCCGAAACGTTGGTGCGGTGCGACACCGAGAAGGGCGCGTGCCGGGGGGCCGCGCCTTGGCGTTCAGACCCGGTGGTCGGGTCGGCTGACCAGCCGGTGCTCGCGCAGGCCGGGCAGGGCCACGTCCTGGTGACTGGTCAGCAACACCGCGCCGCCGCGTGCGGCGTGGCCGGTGATCAGCGCGGACAGCAGTCGCGTGCTGTCGCTGTCCAGCGCGTCGTAGGGCTCGTCGAGGATCCAGGTGCAGGGCGCTTCATCCAGCGCCAGCCGGGCCAGCGCGCCGCGCCGGCGCTGGCCTTGCGACAGCGTGCGCACGGCGGCCTTGCGGCGCGTGCCCAGGCCCAGCCGGTCCAGCGCCGCTGCGGCGGCGGCCTCGGGTTGGGGGTGATCGGCCAGGCGGGCCAGGAAGGCCAGCGACTCTTCGAGCGTGAGGTCGTCCTTCAGCGCATTGGCGTGGCCGATGTAGACCACGCCACGCCGCGCCGCGCGGCCGGCCTGGCGCAAGGGCTGGCCGTTCCACAGCACCGTGCCGTCAGCCGGCGCCGACAGGCCGGCCAGGATGCGCATCAGGCTGGTCTTGCCGCTGCCGTTGGTGCCGCGCAGCCAGGTGATGGAGCCGGGCGGCAGCGCGATGTCGAGTTCCTCGAACAACAGCCGGCGCCCGCGCCGGCAACTCAGTGCGCGGCCTTCCAGCAAGCCGCCAGCGGGCGGCTCGGATCGAGGGGCAGCGGCGGGCTGCTGAGCGGGTTCGGGGGCCAAGGGCGGATGGTGGCGGGTGGCTGGGCTGGGAGTTCCGCCACGGTGGTGTCGGATTGGGCCAACTCTAGCCCAGGCGACAGGCTGTCCGCGGCGGCGGCGGGCCGCAGCTTGACCAGCGTGCGTGCCACGTAGCGGTCGGCCAGGTCTTCGGCGTCGGCGCGAGATGGCCCGCAGACCATCACGCAGCCCAGGCTGTCGGCGTCGCTCAGCGGCGGGCCGACGGGCTGGCCGGGCTGGCGCGCGATGTCCACGCAACGGATGGCCGGGTCCTGCCAGGTCGGCAGCACCACCTCGTCGAGCAGGCCGTCGCGGTCGGCCTCGAAGGTTCGCAGGACGGCCACCTGCGGCGTTGCGCCCGAGCCGACGGGCAGCGGCTGGCCGCAGTGCAGGGCGATCAAGTCGGCCTGCAGCGACCGGCCCAGCGCGTAGGCCAGCAGGCGGGGCAGCCGGCCGCCCTGCAAGCCCGCCGTGATGCGCGCCACCTGCAGGCCGCGGGCAGTGATCACCAGCTCGGTGTGGGTGGCGCCACAGTCGACATCCAGCGCGTCGAGCACCGCGCCCAGGTAGCGTTCGATGGCGTCGGGGCTGCCGCGTGCGCTGCCGCCGTGCGGTGTGAAGGCACAGCCCCGCAAGGCGGTCGACGGTGGCGCCTGCCACAGCGGATCGTGCACGCCCAGCAGGCGGTGGCGGCCGGCCTGCGTCAGGGTGTCGTAGGCGATGACGCGGCCTTGGCCGGCGGCGGCCAGCGCATCAAGGGGCTGGGCCGCGTCGCCTGGGTCGTGTTGGGGCAGGCCGCGCAGCGCCAGGCGCTGCCGCCATTGCCGCGGGTCGCGCAGCAGGGCGGCGGTGGTGGGGTTCAGAAAGATGCAGCCCAGCCGCTGCGCCAGCCGGGCGATGTCGGCATGGTGCTTGCCGGCCCCGCACAGCACGGCGTCGAAAGGCTGGCCGGCATGGCGGGCCAGCACCGCTTGCGCCAGCGCCGCGCTGGCCAGGCCGGGCACTTCGATGCGCGCCCGTGCGCGGTCGAGCAGGGCCTGCACCGCCGGCTGGCGGCGGTAAGGCGCCAAGTCGCCGCTGACGAAGGTGTAGCGGTCGCCACGGGCGATGGCGGCCTGCAACAGCTCGGTGTCGGTCTCGTCGGGCAGGTCGATGATCAGCAGGTGGGCCAAGGCTTTGGGCTCTCGAAGGCGTTGCAGCCGCCCATGCGGCTTGTCCGGTCCGTCCGATGATCCGGCTTCGCAGAAGGCCCCATGCCTTGAAAAGCTGCGGGTTCGACCGCCTGCTGTGGCCCGCCGACTGCCGCGGCGGCGGCCCTGGCCGGTAACAAGACACAGCAACCCGGGCTTTACACGGGCAGTCGATAGTCCGCCGTGCCGCCCGGCTTGAGACACTTGTACCCCCCGACCATGCCCGCCTTGCGTTCACATTTCCGCTGCCTGCTGCCGCCGGTGCTGGCTCTGGCCGCCGGGTGCAGCAGTGCGCCCGCGCCCCAGGCCGTCGACAGCGCCCCCTTGCGGGCCTTTGCGGCACGCGGCTACGCGCCGGCCGAACAGGCGGTGGTGGTCAGCAGCGTCCACCGCTGGCCGCTGGCTGGCCAGCTGCAGACCTTGCTGCTGCTGCGCCCCGCACCGCCTGTCGCGGGCACCTCACCGCTGCTGCCCTTGTTGATCTACCTGCCCGGCCTGGGCGAAACCGCGCAGGCCGGGGCTCGCTGGCGCCACGCCTGGGCGGCAGCCGGCTACGCCGTGCTGTCGGTGCAGCCGTTGGCTGAAGACGCCACGGCCTGGCAGTCCGACCTGGCACGCGATGGCGCGTTCCGCCTGCTCGGCCAGCGCCACTACGCGGGCAGCGCGGTGCTGCGCCGCGTGGAAGCCGTCGCCGAACTGCTGGCCGAAGCCCGCCGCCGGGCGGTGGCTGGGGAAGCCGATTGGCAGGGCATCGCCTGGCAGCGCACCGCGGTGGCCGGATTCGACCTCGGCGCCTACACCGCGATGGTGTTGGCCGGCGAGCAGGTGCGCGGCGCCGAGGGCGCGGCCGGGCGCGTGCCGGTCCGCGCGGTGATCGCACTGAGCCCTTACGTCAATGTCGCCGATGGCGGGCTGGACACGCGCTACCGCGGCATCCACGGGCCGGTGCTGGCCATCACCAGCGATGCTGACGGCGACCCGCTGGGTCTGGTGGCCGGTCCGGCGCAACGGCTGGCGCCTTTCGAGCGCAGTGCCGGGACTGACCAGTACCTGTTGTCCTTGCAAGGACTGGCCCACGCGGGCCTCAGCGGCAGCGCAGCCGCTGGCGGCGCTGCCGAACGGCCAGACGGCGGTCGCAGCAACGCGGCGGCCACCGACGGCGACGGCGGCGCCCAGCGCGGCCGCAGCCCGAGTGGCGGTGGCGAAGGCGGCAGCCGCCGCCGCGGCAGTGCGCCAGTGGCGGGCAACGGCAATGGCAATCGCCATGGCGCCGAAGCCGGCCGCGGCGCGCCGCCGGGTGGGCTGAGCGCCACTGCAGCGCAGCTGCGGCTGATCGCCGCCGAAGCGGTCAGCACGGCCTTCCTGGACGCCACCCTGCGCGAGGACCCCCTGGCACGCGACTGGCTGCAGACCCACGCCGCGCGCTGGCTGGGTGGCGCGGGCGAGCTGAGGCGGAAATGAGACGCCGCGCAGCCTGCATCGCCCTGCTCGGCGGCATGGTCGGGCTGGCCGCTACGGCCCTGGCCGCCGCCGCGCCGCCGCCGCGGCCCGCCGCCTGGCCCGACGTCAACCTGCTGATCGACGTCCGGGTCGTCGACGAAGCCGTGGCCAGCGGCCACGGCGACTACACCGTCAGCACGCGCGCGCCGAGCCGGCCGCCGGTTGAAGCGCTGCAGCTGCAGGTGCAGAACGGCCACAGCGGCGCCGTGCAGCTGGGGCGTGCCCTGCCGGTGCAATGGCTGCAGGACGCGGCGCGCGGTGCCGGCTTGTCAGCGTCCGCTGCCGCACCCGTCGACCGGGCCGGCGCGGTCAGCTACGCGGTGACCTGGGTGCAGGCCGGACAAAGCCTGTCGGTGCGGCCGAACTGGGCCGGTGGTGACAGCCCGGTCACGCTCGAACTGCAATTCACCCGCAGCACGCTGCAGGCGACGGCTGGTACGCCGCTGCCCACCACGCGCAGCCAGCAGGTCGGCAGCACGCTGCGCGTGCCGCTGGGCGTGTGGACCGCCTTCGCCGCCACCGGCGTGCCACAGGCCGCTGCCGAGCCGGGCAACTGGTCGACGCTGGCCCTGGCCGAGCGCGGCCGACAGCTGATGCAGATCCGCGTCTCGCTGCCCTGATCCGGCCCCGCGGGGGCCTGGTGGCTCGCGGCGCTTGTGATAGCGTGGTTTGGTCATCCCGAGGACTGCAGCCATGACCGCAATTTCCACCGCCGAAACCCGCCCCGTTGGCGCCTCTTCGCTGGCCGCGCAGATCGAAACCGCCGCCGCCGCGATCGAAGCCACGGTCATCGCCTGGCGGCGTGATTTCCACGCCCACCCCGAGCTCGGCAACCGCGAATTCCGCACCGCGGCCATCGTCGCCGAGCACCTGCAGCGCCTCGGCCTGGACGAGGTGCGCACCGGCGTCGCGCACACCGGCGTCGTCGGCCTGCTGAAGGGCGGCCTACCGGGCCCGGTGGTCGCGCTGCGCGCCGACATGGACGCGCTACCGGTGGCCGAGCAGGTCGACCTGCCGTTCGCGAGCAAGGCCACGGCCCCGTGGAACGGCGAGACCGTCGGCGTGATGCACGCCTGCGGGCACGACTGCCACACCGCGATCCTGATGGGCGTGGCCCAGGTGCTGGCCGGCCTGCGTTCGCAGCTGCGCGGCAGCGTCAAGTTCATCTTCCAGCCGGCCGAGGAAATGCCGCCCGAAGGCGAAGACGGCGGCGCCAAGATGATGATCGCCGAGGGCGCGCTGCAATACCCGGTGCCGCAGGCCATCTTCGGCCTGCACGTCACCTCGCGCCTGCCGGTGGGCTTCATCGGCTACCGGCCGGGGCCGACGATGGCCAGCGCCGATTCGCTGAAGATCACCGTGCAGGGCCGCCAGACCCACGGTGCCGCGCCCTGGCTGGGCGTCGACCCCATCGTCACGGCGGCGCAGGTCGTGCTGGGGCTGCAGACGGTCGTCAGCCGCACCCAGGACCTGACGCAGGAGCCGGCGGTGGTCACGCTGGGCACCATCCGCGGTGGCCTGCGCGACAACATCATCCCCGACAGCGTGGAGATGCGCGGCACCATCCGCACCTTCAACGAAGCCATGCGCGACGACATCCACGAACGCGTGACGACGCTGGCCGAGTCCATCGCCCAGGGCTCGCGCGCCAGCTGCCAGGTCTGCATCCGCAAGAACTACCCGGTGACCATCAACGACCCGGCGCTGACCGAGGCCATGGTGCCCACGCTGCAGCGCGTGGCCGGCCCGACCGGTGCCGAATCCGGCTTGCTGCTGGTGCCCAAGGTGACGGGTTCGGAAGACTTCAGCTTCTTCCAGCGCCTGGTGCCGGGGCTGTTCTTCTTCATCGGCGTGACGGCGCGCGGCATCGACCCGGCGCAAGCGCCCAGCAACCACTCGCCGCGTTTCGCGGTCGACGAAGACGGCCTGAAGCTGGGCCTGCGCGCGCTGGCCCACCTGACCTGCGACTACCTGGAAGCGCGGGCCTGATCGGCAGCCCGGCGGTTGAGCCGGGCCCTGTCTTGGACTTCTTGCTCGACACGGCCGCCGCCAGCGAAGACCTGGATCGCGCCCAGGCCGCGATCGACGCGATCAGAGCGACGGCGCAACACCGGCTGGCGGTCACGCCCTTCAGCTTCCGCAAAGCGGCCCGGAACCCTTCGTGCTGGCCTTGCGCCCTCAGCGTCAAGAGGACGACCACTGACCTCCGTCATCGACGATGACGACCTGAAACCGGGCCTGCGCGCGCGGGCCCACCTGATCGGCAGCAAGGCCTTTACGCCCACTCGGGTCATGATGGCGGCTTTGCACAGCCCTCACCACCGGAACCCACCATGAAGCTCCAGAACCAAGTCTGCATCGTCACCGGCGCCGCCAGCGGCATTGGCCGTGAAATCGCCATCACCTACGCCCGCGAAGGCGGCAAGGTGGTCATCGCCGACCTCTCGAAGGCCGCCGCGCAGGTCGTCGCCGACGACATCGTGAAGGCTGGCGGCACGGCGATGGCGGTGGCGATGGACGTGACCAGCGAAGAGCAGGTCAACGCCGCGGTGGCCGAAGTCGTGGCCGCCTGGGGCACCGTGCACGTGCTGGTCAGCAACGCCGGCATCCAGATCGTCCACGCCGTCGAAGACTTCCCCTACAGCGAGTGGAAGAAGATGCTGGCCATCCACCTCGACGGCGCCTTCCTGACCACCAAGGCGGTCGTCCCGCACATGAAGCAGTTGGTCAACGGCAAGCCGCAGGGCGGCAGCATCGTCTACATGGGCAGCGTGCACAGCAAGGAAGCGTCGCTGCTGAAGTCGGCCTACATCACGGCCAAGCACGGGCTGATCGGCCTGTGCAAGGCGGTGGCCAAGGAAGGCGGCGAATTTGCCATCCGCGCCAACGTGGTCTGCCCGGGCTTTGTGCGCACGCCGCTGGTCGACAAGCAGATCCCCGAGCAGGCCCAGGCCCTGGGCCTCAGCGAAGACGAGGTCATCAAGAAGGTGATGCTGAAGAACACCGTCGATGGCGAATTCACGACCGTCCAGGACGTGGCCGAAGTGGCCCTGCTGTTCGCCAGCTTCAACAGCGCGGCGCTGACCGGCCAGAGCTTGGTGGTCAGCCACGGCTGGTTCATGCAGTAGGGGCTGCGGTACGGGCGAAGGGTCGGAATCGCCCCAGGCAGCCCTGCGCGTCGGCGCGCTGACGCAGCCGGCCGCACCGCGCCTGCACCCCCCCCATTCGAGGGGTCGGCGGCCGAATTTAAGCTTGACTTAAGCTGCTGCTGTGACGATGCAGGCGCCGATTTCGATGCCTGCAGCCACCCGCTGCGCGCCAAGTGCAGGCCTTGAAGGACGATCCCCATGAAGCGCTTGAAAACCTGGGCGGCTGCGGCCGCCATGCTGGCGCTGGCCGGCGCGGCGCAGGCGTCACCGATGACGCTGGTGGACGGCGGCCTGGGGGTGCTCGACAGCGCCGCCAAGCTGGAGTGGACCGCCGACATGAATTTGGCTGGCGGCACCATGACCTGGGCGGCCGCCAATGCCTGGATAGCCACGCTGAACACGAACAACTACGCCGGTCACAAGGACTGGCGCCTGCCGACGCTCAACCCGTCGGACACCAGTTGCAGCCTAAATTTCAATCCAGGTGGTGGTTTTTCGCAGCAGTATTACGGCTACCACTGCACCGGTGGCGAATTGAGCCATCTCTTCGTCACTGACCTGGGCAACAAGGCTGGCGAGTCTGTGCTGGACCAGACCGGCGATACAGCCGAGCAGATCGCGAACCTGGCGCTGTTCAGCAATGTGCAGTCCTACGACTACTGGTCCGGTACGGCGTCCGCGCCGGTTCCGTACTTCGCGTGGTTCTTCGGTACCGTCGAGGGCGGCCAGGGCTTCGACTTCAAGAGCAATGCGTTGTATGCCGTGGCTGTGCGCCCCGGCGATGTGGCCGCCGCTGTGCCGGAGCCACAGTCCTTGGCGCTGGTGATGCTGGCTTTGGGCGCGGGCTTGCTGGCGACGAAGAGGCGGTCCGCCTGACGATCAAGCCAGCGCTGACCGCGGCTGTGAAACGCTGGCCCGCCAGCCTCGGTCCGCCAGGCTGGGCCGAACGGCTGCTTGGCTGAAGGTTGACCGGCTGCGCCTGGCCGGTGGCGGGTGCGCCGGCAGACGGGTTCGACGCCACTTTGCCGACGCTCAAGACCACATGCTTTGGAGGTGCTGTCGCAAGCGGCACTGCAGGGTCTTCCTGCGGCCCAAGTCGGTGTTACAACTATCCCATGGGCCAGGCCGTTGTCCGGCTTGGCGATGAATAGTCTGGAGAAACCGCATGCCCACCTTGTTCGACACCTTGGACCTCAAAGGCCTCAAGCTTGCCAACCGCATCGTCATGGCGCCTTTGACGCGCTGCCGCGCCGGTGCCGGCGGTGTGCCGCTGCCGATCAGCGCGACCTACTACCGCCAGCGCGCCTCGGCGGGCTTGCTGATCTCGGAGGGCAGCTACATCAACGCCTCGTCCTGCGCCTTCGAACATGCGCCGGGCATCTACACAGACCCCCAGGTCAAGGGCTGGCGCGCAGTGGCCGAAGCGGTGCACGCAGAGGGCGGCCGCATCTTCCTGCAACTGTGGCACTGCGGGCGCGTCGGCTCGGACGCCATTCTCAACGGCGCGCAGCCCTTGGCCCCGTCGGAGGTCAACGACGACCTCGACAGCTTGCAGGTCTATGGCTTGATGGCCAATGGCCGTTACGCCCGCATCGCGGCCACACCGGCGCGCGCGATGACCGAGTCCGAAATCGCGCAGACCATCGCCGACTACGCCCGCGGGGCCGCCAACACGATTCGGGCCGGGCTGGATGGCGTCGAGATCCATGCCGCCAACGGGTATCTACCGCACCAGTTTCTTTCCCCCACCACCAACCGGCGCACCGACGCCTACGGCGGCAGCTTGGAAAACCGGCTGCGGTTTCTGCGTGAAGTCACCGAGGCGGTGGTCGCCCAGGTCGGCGCCGGGCGGGTCGGCGTGCGCATTTCGCCTTTTGCCGCTTACAACAACACCCGCGATCCTGATCCGGCTGGCACGACGGCTGCGGTAGCCAAGATGCTGTCGGGCTACGGTCTGGCCTATCTGCACCTGGCCGACACCAATGCCTGGGCCGGCAGTCCAGACATGCCTCAACTGCTGGCCGCTGCCAAGCCGCATTTCGGCGGCGCGCTGATCGGCAACGGAGCGATCAGCCCCGAGGCAGCGCTGGCGTCGGTGGCCGACGGGTCTTTCGACATGGTTGCATTCGGCCGCTCGTTCCTGGCCAACCCCGACCTGCCAGCGCGGATTCGTCAAGGCGGGCCCTACAACGAACCGCGCTACGTCGGTTGGTACGGCGGTAGCGAAGAGGGTTACACCGACTACCCAGCTTTGGCTGGGTGAATCCTGCGTTCACCGCTGGCTGGAACGCTGTTGGCTTCCCACTCGTGTTGACTTCGAAGCAGCGGGAAGGTCACCCATCAAGCCCGTCCTGTCGTCGCTGCCAGTCGGTGCCCGTCGGTGCCCGTCGGCGAACTCGCCGGGGCGGCAACGCTGGCGCGCGACCGCCGCGCGTAGCCAGGCCGCCAGCCCCGACCGTTCAAAAATGCGTGCCGACGATGAACTTCAGCGTCCAGCGGTCGGCGTCGGGCGTCAGGCCGCGGCCGATGCCCAGGTTCAGGTCGATCTCGTGGCCCAGCGCCTGGTCCAGCACCGCGTACAGCGTCTTGGCGTTGCGCTGCCAGGCCTGGATGGCCTTGGCCGGGCCGAGGTCGCTGTACAGCTCGGCGCCGAGCTGGGTGCGCTCTGAAACCTGGCGCGCGACCTTGATGTCGAGCGAGGCCGCCACCGGCCCGCCGCCCTTCGACAGGCTCCAGTCCAGATTGGGGTTGGCGGCCAAGGTCCAGGGCCCGCTGCGCCAGCCGAGGATGCCCTTGAGCTGCGCGTTCCACGGCGTCTCCGACGCGCTCAGCGCGGTCTTGCCGACTTCCAGGTTCAGGCCCCAGTAGCCGCCGACCTGGTCGTCGTGCCGGCTGATGAACTTCAGCCGCAGCTTGGAACCGTCGAGCCGCGTGTTGCCGTCGGCCGAGCGCGTGCCCAGCAGGTAGAGGCCCAGTTCCAGCGTCGGCGTGATGCCGTAATACAGCTCGGGCGTCAGGCGGTAGGCGTGGTGGGGCGGCGTTTCGCCCGGGTAGCCGGCCGTGCGCGCGCCCTTCAGCACGAAGTTGTTGTGGACGTCGACGCCGAACTCGCCGGGTGCGCTGAGGTCGTCCAGGTAGACCTGGACTTCTTCGGGCGCGGCGTCGGCGCCCAAGGCGTACAGGCCGATGGCAGCGACGATCAGGGTCTGGCGGAAGCGCAAGGGCATGGCGGCTTGGGCGGTGTTGTCGGGGTCGGGGCCGGATTGTCGGGCCGGCTGCCGGCCTGCGCCGGTGGTGGGGCTGCCCGCCCGCAGAATCGCCGCATGCCGGCCGCTTTTCACCCTCGCCTGACCTTGCAGACCCTGAGCCGCGGCGACGGCCTGCTGGGCCTGCGCGCGGTCCCGGGCCACCCCGGCAAACCCGGCTTCGGCCCGCGCGGCGGCCAGCTGACCGTGGCGCGCGTCGACTGGACCTACCAGCTGGACAGCGGCACGCCCTGGGCCACGCCGGCGCCGACCAGCGTGCTGCAGCCGCGTCCCTGGCCGGTGCCGCCGCACCGCGACCTCGGCGCCGAGCAGCAGGCCGCCGACCAGCTCTTCGCCACCGCGCTGCGCCCGCTGCCGCCGCGGTCCATCCAGTGGCGCAGCCCCGAAGCGGCGGCCGGCCACGACGACCTGTGGTGCCTGGCCGAAGAAGCCCACTACGCCGACTTCTTCGCCGAGGTCGTGCCCAAGCTGCAGGCGAAGGGCTGGACCATCGCCGTGCAGCCCGGTTTCGCGCATTTCAGCGTGGCGGTGCAGCGCTGGCGCCTGGTGCTCGACCCGGCGACCGGCGCCGAGCAGGCGCGCGAACTGGTCGAGCCGCTGGGCGCGCCGGTGCAGACGCTGTCGGCGATGCGCCAGCCGCCGGGTCAGGGTTCGTGGCTGCTGAGCCTGGGCGTCGAGGTCGAAGGCGAACTGCTCGATCTGGCGCCCCTGCTGGCCGACCTGATCCGACGCGACGGCCGCTGGCTGAAGGCCGAGGAGATCGCGCGCATCCACGACGACACCGTGATCACGCTGCGCGCCCCCGGCGGACGCCGCATCGAGGCCCCGGCCGCGCCGTTGAAGGCCATCGTCGGCGCGATGGTCGACCTGCTGACCGACCCGCGCCGCGCCGTCGGGCCGCTGCCGCTGTCGATCTGGGAAGCGCACCGCCTGGACGCGCTGCAGCTGCAGCTCGACGACACGCTGGCCCAGCGAGCGGGCGAGCGCGGCGCCTGGCAGGTGCAGGGCGCCGCCGGCCTGGCCGCGCTGGTGCAGCGCCTGCGCGCCGCCGGCACGCCCCCGGCGGTGGCCCTGCCGGCCGGGCTGGGCCTGGTGCTTCGCCCCTACCAGGAACACGGCGTGGCCTGGCTGCAGTACCTGCGGGAACACGACCTGGCCGGCATCCTGGCCGACGACATGGGCCTGGGCAAGACGGCGCAGGTGCTGGCCCACCTGCTGATCGAGCAGCAGGCGGGGCGGCTGAAGGAACCGGCGCTGGTCGTGCTGCCGACCTCGCTGATCGCCAACTGGGAGGCCGAGGCCGCGCGCATGGCGCCGGCGCTGCGCACCCTGACGCTGCAGGGCGCCGCCCGCGCGCAGGACTTCGGCCGCATCCCGGGTCACGAGGTGGTCTTCACCACCTACCCGCTCTTGTGGCGTGACATCGACGCGCTGGCGGCGCAAGCCTGGCACCTGCTGATCCTGGACGAAGCGCAGATGGCCAAGAACGCCGGCAGCCGCACCGCCCGCGCGCTGCGCCAGCTGCGTGCCCGCCACCGCCTGTGCGTCACCGGCACGCCGCTGGAAAACCACCTCGGCGAGCTGTGGGCGCATTTCGACCTGCTGATGCCCGGTTTCCTGGGCGACGCCCGCACGTTCGCGCGGCAGTGGCGCAAGCCCATCGAGGACAACGGCGAGACCCTGCGTGCGCAACTGCTGGCGCAGCGCGTGCGACCTTTCATCCTGCGCCGGCGCAAGGACCAGGTCGCCACCGAACTGCCGCCGCGCACCGAGGTCATCCGCCGCGTCGTGCTGCAGGGCCAGCAGCGCGCGCTCTACGAAAGCGTGCGCCTGGCGGCCGACCACAGCCTGCGCAAGGTGCTGGCGAAAAGCAGTTTCGCCGGCGCGCAGATCGCCGTGCTCGACGCGCTGCTGAAGCTGCGCCAGGTCTGCTGCGACCCGCAGCTGGTGAAGAACACGCCCATCCCGGCCTCGATGGAACGCGCCAAGATGGCCGCGCTGCTCGACCTGCTGCCTGCGCTCGTCGACGAAGGCCGACGCGTGCTGGTCTATTCACAGTTCACCGAGATGCTGGCGCTGGTGCAGCTCGAACTCGCGGCGATCAAGCTGCCCTACCTGGTGCTGACCGGCGACACGCCACCGGCGGCGCGCGGCGCGGTCGTGCAGCGCTTCCAGGCCCGTGAAGAGCCGGTCCTGCTGCTGAGCCTGAAAGCCGGCGGCGTCGGCCTGAACCTGACCGCGGCCGACACCGTGATCCACCTCGACCCGTGGTGGAATCCGGCCGTCGAGGAACAGGCCAATGCGCGCGCCCACCGTATCGGCCAGGACAAGCCGGTGTTCGTCTACAAGCTGCTGGTGCAAGGCAGCATCGAGGAACGCATGCTGGCGTTGCAGGCCCGCAAGGCGGCGCTGAGCGACAGCGTGCTGGGCACCGACAGCGCCGGCGCGCCCAAGTTCAGCGCCGAAGATTTGCGCGGGCTGCTGTTGCCCTTGGATGGGCTGCCGCTGGATTGAAGAAAATCAAGCCATGCGCAAACAACCCACTTCCGGCGGCCTGGTCTATTCCACCGACAGCGGCCGCACCTGCCCGGCCTGCCGCCAGGCCCAGGCCGACTGCCGGTGCAAGGCGCTGGCCGCGGCCGCCACGCGGGCCGCCGGTGACGGCATCGCCCGCGTCACGCGCGAGAAGCAGGGCCGCGGCGGCAAGACGGTGACGGTGGTGCGTGGCCTGCCGCTGGCCGCTGAAGCGCTGGCCGACCTGGGCAAGCGCCTGCGCAATGCCTGCGGCGCCGGCGGCACGGCCAAGGACGGCGTGCTCGAAGTGCAGGGCGACCACGCCGATCGCGTCGTCGCCCTGCTGTTGGCCGAAGGTCACAAGGCCAAGCGCGCCGGCGGCTGAGGCGGTCGGGCCGGCTGCCCGGCAATCGGTCAGCCGCCGCTGCGGGCTCGGCTTCAGCCCAGGCCCAGCGCCTTGCGCGCCAGCGCCAGGAAGGCTGCCTGCTCGGCGGGCGACAGCATCGCCAGCACCTCGGCCTGGAGGGCTTCCACCACGGGTCGGCAGGCGACCAGCAGTTGCGCGCCCTCGGCGGTGAGGGTCAGCCGCCGTGCCCGGCGGTCCTGCGCACTGACCACGCGCTGCACCAGGCCCTTGTGCTCCAGGCGGTCGATCACGCCGCCGATCGTGGCCCGGTCGAAGCTGATGGTCGATGCCAGGCGGGCCTGGTCGATCTCGGGCTGCTGGGCAATGGCGTCGAGCGCTGCGAACTGCACCGAGGTCAGCTCGAAGCCTGCGGCCTGCGACCGGACCTGGAAGACCTGTGTCGACTGCTGGTGCAGCCGCCGGATCAGGTGCCCTGCCATCTCGATTCTGTCCATCCCTGCCTCCGTCTGTGGCGCACCCCGGCGCTGCGCGCGGGGTTTCGTCACTGCACTTGACGATTGTAGGGTGTATTCATATCATATGTATGCATATCACAAAAGGCCGGCTGTACGCCTGCAGGAGACACCATGCAATACCACCACAACGGCTTCCGCCCCGGCAGTCCCGATGTCTTCCCGGCGGCGGCAGGGCACCGCCGCGCGGGCGACCCGTTGCCGGCCACGGTGGACGTGCTGATCGCCGGTTCGGGGCCGGCAGGCTTGTGCCTGGCCGCGCAACTCGCCCGCGTGCCGCAGATCACCACGCTGGTGGTCGAACCCAAGCTGGGCCCGATGGAAAAGGGCCAGGCCGACGGCATCAGCGTGCGCTCGATGGAAATGTTCCAGGCCTTCGGCTTTGCCGAGAAGGTCATGCGCGAGTCGGTCTGGATCAACGAGACCACGTTCTGGGCGCCCGCTGCGCAGTCCCCACTGGCCCGGGTGGCCCGCGTGCAGGACGTGCCCGACGGCATCTCCGAGATGCCGCACGTGCTGATCAACCAGGCCCGTGTGCATGACATGTTCCTCGACCTGATGCGCAACGCGCCCAGCCGGCTGGAGCCCGATTACGGCCTGAAGGTGGCCGACCTGGTGATCGACACCGAGGCCAGCGAATACCCTGTCACCGTCACCCTGGCGCACACCGCACCGGGTCTTGAAGGGCAGTTCACGACGCTGCGCGCCAACTACGTCATCGGCTGCGACGGTGCGCGCTCGAGCGTGCGCAGCGCCATCGGCGGTGCGCTGCACGGCGACGCGGCGCACCAGGCCTGGGGCGTGATGGACCTGCTGGCCGTCACCGACTTTCCCGACTGGCGCATGAAGTCCTTCGTGCGCTCGCAGGACGACGGCATCCTGATGGTGCTGCCGCGTGAAGGCGGACATCTGGTTCGCCTGTACGTCGAACTCGACAACTTGGGCGAGCACGAACGCGCCAACGACCGCGGCATGGGGGCCGCCGACATCATCGCCAAGGCCCGGCGCATCTTCAGCCCCTTCGAACTGGACGTGAAAGAGGTGGTGTGGTGGTCGATCTACGAGATCGGCCACCGCCTGACCGACAAGTTCGACGACGTGCCCGCGGACCAGGTGGCCACCCGCGCCCCCCGCGTGATGCTGGCCGGTGATGCTTGCCACACCCACAGCCCCAAGGCCGGGCAGGGCATGAACGTGTCGATGGGCGACACCTTCAACCTGGGCTGGAAGCTGGTGTCGGTGCTGACGGGCCGCGCCGACCCGGCGCTCCTGCACAGCTATTCCGGCGAACGGCGGGCCGCGGCCCAGGGCTTGGTCGAGTTCGACCACAAGTGGGCCCGCGTCGTCGGTGCCCGGGCCGAGGACGACGCCGCAGACGGCCTGCCCCGTGTGGCGCGCGAGTTCGTCAACAACCTGCCTTTCACCTGCGGCCTGACCATCCAGTACGCCCGCAGCGCGCTGACCGGCCCGCCCGCCCACCAGCACCTGGCCACCGGTTTCGACATCGGCAAGCGCTTTCATTCCGCCCCGGTCATCCGCCTGGCCGACGCCAAACCGATGCAGCTGGGCCATTGCATCGACGCCGACGCGCGCTTCCGCCTTTTCATCTTTGCCGCTGCGGACGATCGGGGCGGCGCGGGCGGGGCGGTCGCCAGCCTGTGCGACTGGCTGGAGCGCGGCCCGGCCTCGCCGCTGCGGCGCCACGCCGCGCCCGGGGAAGACGGGGATGCGGTGATCGACACCCGGGCGGTCTTCCAGCAGGGCTGGCAAGAACTGGACTTCGGCGCCATGCCGACGCTGCTGCGCCCGCCCGTCGGCCGCTACGGCCTGTGCGATTACGAGAAGGTCTTTTGTGCCGACCCGCAAGGCGGCGAGGACCTCTTCGAGGCGCGTGGGATCGACCGTGCCGCGGGCTGCCTGGTGGTCGTGCGGCCGGATCAATACGTGGGCCATATCCTGCCGCTGCAGGGCCGCGACGGCCTGGTGGCGTATTTCGCCGCCATCCTGCGCCAGCGCGGCTGAGCCGCTGGCTCAGCGCGCGCGTTTGCCGCGTGCCTTCGCGCTGGGCTTGGGCTGGGTCAGCGTGTCGTACAGGGCTTCGAATTCCAGCGTCACCTTGTGCCGCGGGTCGAATTCGATCATCGGCCTGGCCTGCTCGTGCGATTCCTTGATCTTCACGCTGGCGCTCAGGTAGGGCTGCAGCACCGGCAGACCCTCGTCGACCAGCTCCTGCACCGTGCGTTGCGGCAGGCTGGCGCGCGGCTGGAACTGGTTGACGACGATGCCCTCGACGAGCAGGTCGGGGTTGTGGTCGGCCTGGATTTCCTGGACGCTCTCCATCAGGCCGTAGAGCGCGCGGCGCGAGAAGTCGTCGCAGTCGAACGGTATCAGGCAGCCCTGCGCGGCGATCAGCGCCGAGCGCGTGTAGAAGTTCAGCGCCGGCGGTGTGTCGATCCAGATCTCGTCGTAGTCGTCGGCCACCGCTTCCAGGGCCTTGTGCAGCTTGAAGATCTTGTAGCGGCTTTCCAGCTTGCTGTGCAGTTCGTCCAGCGCCGGCCCGGCCGGCATCAGGCTCAGGTTCGGCCACGGCGTGGGGACGATGAACTGGTCCACGCCCACTTCGCGCACGCTGAACTTCAGCGTGGCCTCGAAGAAGCCTGCCGCGCCCGCGGCTTCGGCGTGCTCGCCGTCGGCCGCGGCGCCCAGCAGGTAGCGGCTGCTGTTGCCCTGGTGGTCGAGGTCGATGACCAGCGTGCGTCGCCCGCGGTGGGCGGCGATGGCGGCCAGGTTGCAGGTGATGGTGGACTTGCCGACGCCACCCTTCTGGTTGAACACGACGCGCCGCATGGGGGGCTCCTGCAGGATGTTGAAGGCGCTATTTTGCAGCGCAACATCGTCGCACCCTGGGCGCGCCGCAACGACAATGGTCGGCATGAACCCTGAGTCTGACGAAACCGGCGCCGACGAGCCCATCCACGAACCCCGCCTGTGGCGCGACAACGGCTGGACGGCGCGCGTCATCAAGAACAACGACGACGACGGCTGGGCGGTGGAAATGATCCGCCACGGCGAGCCGGAACCGGCGCTGACCGGCCCCTGGACCATGGGCCGCGACAAGAAGAACCCCAAGCCGCTGGACACCAACGCCTTCAACACGCTGGTGAAGACCGCGCACGAGGTGGTGCGCCGGCATGAACAGGCGCAGCACGCGCTGCTGCACAAGGAAACCTCGGTGCTGACCGAAGGGGGTCGCGTGAAAGTGACGATGGACATCGTGCCCGACGAGGACGACCCCTACGCCACGCTCGTGGCCTTCGATGCCGATGGCGGCGAACTGGGGCGTGTGCGCGTGTCGGCGAACTTCCGCTTCAGCAGCGCCAATGTCGAGGCCTGGATCGCCGGTGGCTATCGCCGGCCGGCTTGATCAGCCCGCAGCCGGCTGCGGCTGCGCGTTTTCCAGCTCGCGTGCGGTCAGCCACAGCCGGGTGTCGAACTCCAACTGGTGGTAGTCGGCTTCCATGTGCATGCACAGCGCGTAGAAGGCCTTGTCGTGTTCGCGCTCCTTCAGGTGCGCCAGCTCGTGCACGACGATCATCCGCAGGAAGGCCGCCGGCGCTTCCTTGAACAGGCTGGCCACCCGCAGTTCGCGCTTGGCCTTCAACTGCCCGCCCTGAACCCGCGAGATGGCGGTGTGGGTGCCCAGCGCGTTCTTCAGGATGTGCAGCTTGCTGTCGAACGCCACCTTGGCCAGCGGCGGTGCGCTCTTCAGGTGGCGCGCCTTGATCCCGCCGACATAGTCGACCAGCGCGCGGTCGCTGCGCACCGTGTGGGCCTCGGGGTAGCGCTGCGCCACGCTGGCGCCCAGGCGGCCTTCGCGGATCAGGCCTTCGACCTGCGCCAGCAGCTCGGGCGGGTAGCCCTGGAGGTATTTCAGCGCGCTCAAGGTCGGTGCGGTCCCGGCGGGCTGCCGCGGTCCGGTCTGCCCCAGACCAGCAGCAGGTTGTTGGCCGGCATCGCCACGCGTTCCTGCAAGTCCAGCCCCGCAGCCCGTGCCTGCGCGGCCACGTCGGCCAGGCGGCGCAAGCCCCAGGCCGGGTTGCGGGCTTGCAGGTCGGCGTCGAAGGCGATGTTGCCCGGCGAAGTCGGCACGCCGTCTTCCAGGTAGGGGCCGTAGGTGATGAGCAGGCCACCCGGCGACAGGTGCCGCGCCGCGCCCTGCATCAGCGCGGGCGTGCAGGCCCAGGGCGCGATGTGGATCATGTTGGCGCAGAAGATGGCGTCGACCTCCCGCGGAATGCCCATCCAGGTCGGGGACAGCACATCGAGCGGCAGCGCCGGACGGACGCGGGGCTGGCCCTCGCACCAGGCGGCGATGGACGCGAAGCCCTCGGCGCCGTGGTCGGTGGGCTGCCATTGCCAGCCCGGCAGGCCGGCGCTGCAGCAGGCCGCGTGCTGGCCGGTGCCGCTGGCCACTTCCAGCAGGACGCCCTGCGCCGGCAGCAGGCGCTGCAGGTGGTCCCGGATGGGCGGGCCGTTGCGCTCGGCGGCGGGGCTGTGGCGGCGTGCGTCTTCCACGTTGAACCTGGTCCGCCTCAGCCCAGGCGCAGCACGCGGGCGGCTTCGTCGAGCCGGGCGTCTTCGATCTCGCGCAGCACGCCACTCAGGTCCACCGCGCCGGGCTTGCGTTCGTAGCGGCCGGTCAGCGGGGTGTCGGGGTGCAGCATGCCTGCGGCGTACAGGTCCCACAGCTCGGGGCCGTATTGCGTGGCCAGCAGTTCGGGCGCGCTGCGGCCGAAGAAGTGGCGCAGGTTGTCGACGTCGCGCATCAGCATGCGCGGCGCGTGGTTGTTGCCGGCGGCGTCGACAGCCTGCGGCAGGTCGATGATGACCGGACCGTCGGCGGCCAGCAGGATGTTGAATTCCGACAGGTCGCCGTGCACGACGCCGGCGCACAGCATGCGCACCACTTCGCGGATCAGCGTGGCGTGGTGGCCGCGCGCCGCCTCGGCCGTGAAAGGCAGGTCGTTGAGGCGCGGCGCGGCCTCGCCGTTGGCGTCGGCCACCAGTTCCATCAGCAGCACGCCTTCGAAGAAGTTGTAGGGCTTGGGCACGCGAACGCCGGCGCCGGCCAGGCGGTACAGCGCATCGACCTCGGCGCTCTGCCAGGCTGCCTCCTGCTGCTGGCGGCCGTACTTGGTGCCCTTGGCCATCGCGCGGGCCTGGCGGCTGTTCTTGACCTTGCGGTTCTCGGTGTAGTCCACCGCCTGGCGGAAGCTGCGGTTGGTGGCTTCCTTGTAGATCTTGGCTGCGCGCACCTCGTCGCCACAGCGGACCACGAAGACGTCGGCTTCCTTGCCGCTCTTCAGCTGGCGCAGCACGGCGTCGATCAGGCCTTCATCGAGCAGGGTTTGCAGTCGGGCGGGGGCTTTCATCGACCCATTGTCCGCTGCCGCCCCGGCTGGGCGCCTGCCAGCCCGCGCCGCCGCCTCTGACGGCGCAGGCCGGACGCCGGCTTGCGCATTCGAGCACGCTGCAGCAGGAAATCTTTTTCGCCGTTAAGGTTGCGTAAATCCTGCGCGCGGACAGTGGAGTCTGCAAAAACAGGGGTCAATCCAGCGGAGTCGGTGACGGGGCCTTGGCCTCACCGGTGAATTCCCTCACAGCCTTGCCCATGTTCGCCCTGTCGATGCCCTTCCACCCCCGCTGCCGCGCTGTCAAGCGGTGCCTGCCTGAACAGGCGGCACCGAGATGAAGCCCGGTTCGTCGGCGCTGTTGGGCCTGCTGTTTGCGTTGTTGCTGGCCTGCGATGCGGCGGTTCGCTTCGTCGGCCATGCGCTGTGGGGGCCGGGCGAGCCCGGCACGCTGCAGGCCATGGTGCTGTCCACGCTGTCGGCCAGCGTGACGGTGGCGGTGGTCGCGGCCATGATTCAGCGGGCCCGCCGGCGCGCCGTCAACGCGGAAAGGGCCATCGACAGCACCAACGATGGCTATTGGGTCATCGATGCCGAGGGTCGCTTCGTCGAGGTCAACGACGCCTACTGCCGCATGCTGGGCTACAGCCGCGAACAGGTCATGTCGATGGAGATCGCGGATTTCGAAGCGGTCGCCAATCAGGCCCAGATCGAGGTCCAGATTGCCCGCATCCTGACCAAGGGGCACGAACGCTTTGAAACCCGGCACCGCCACAGCGACGGCCACTGGGTCGATCTGGAAATCACCGTCACCGGCATCGACCGGCGCCATCTGGTGGCTTTTCTGCGTGACATCTCGGCGCGCAAGGCGGCGCAGGACCGGATCAAGGAGTTGGCCTACTTCGACTCGCTGACCGGTCTGCCCAATCGTCGCCTGCTGCAGGACCGCATCGAGCAGGCGCTGATCGGCAGCCAGCGCAACCGCGACTGCGGCGCCATCCTGTTCATCGATCTGGACAACTTCAAGGTCATCAACGACACCCGCGGCCATGCCGAGGGCGACCAGCTGCTGATCTCGATGGCCGAACGTCTGCGCCGTTGCTTGCGCTCCGGCGACTCGGTGGCCCGACTCGGCGGCGACGAGTTCGTCGTGCTGCTGGAGGCCTTGAGTGGCCATGCCCCGACGGCGGCGCTGCAGGCCGAGGCCATCGCTGAAAAATGCCGCGAGGCGCTGCAGGAACCCTACAGCCTGGGCGGCGCGGACTTCAACACGTCGGCCAGTCTGGGTCTGGTCCTGTTCAGCGGCGCCGACGTGCCTTTCAGCGAGTTGATGAAACGTGCCGACACCGCGATGTACCAGGCCAAGGCGGTCGGGCGCAACCGGGTGGTCGCTTTCGAGCCGGATATGGCGCAGCAACTGACGCTGCGCAGCCAGCTCGAAGCCGACCTGCGTCGGGCGCAGGCCGGGCAGGAACTGCTGCTGTATGCCCAGCCACAGTTCGACACCGCGAATCGCCTGATTGGCGCCGAGATCCTGCTGCGCTGGCAGCACCCGACGCTGGGCATCCTGACGCCCGTGCACTTCATTGCCCTGGCCGAAGAGACCGCCCTGATCCTGCCGATCGGGGCCTGGGTGCTGAGTTCGGCCTGCCAACTGCTGGCGCGCTGGCAGCAGCACGAAGCCACCCGCGGACTGCACCTGGCGGTCAATGTCAGCGCGCTGCAGTTCAGCCAGCCCGACTTCGTCGCCCAGTTGCGCCGCCTGCTGGGTGAGGCCCGCTTTCCGCCCGACCTGCTGCAACTGGAGTTGACTGAAAGCCTGGTCATCAGCCAGGTGCAGGAAGTCATCCAGCGGATGCACGCCATCCGGGCGCTCGGGGTTCAGCTGTCGATGGATGATTTCGGCACCGGGCAGTCATCGCTGAGCAATCTGCGGCGCCTGCCGATCCAGCAGCTCAAGATCGACCAGTCCTTCGTGCGCGATCTGCCAGGTCAGCCCTCCGACGTGGCCGTCGTCCACGCCATCATCACGCTGGCCGACGCCCTGGGTCTCGAGGTCATCGCCGAGGGTGTGGAGTCCGAAGCCCAGCGTGCCGTGCTCGAGGCCAACGGTTGCGGCTACTACCAGGGCTACCACTTCAGCCCGCCGGTGCCGCTCGAGGAGTTCGAGTTCAGAACCCAGTCAGGCTGGTGGCCGAGAGTGGGCGACCCGCTTGCCACAGCCGCCACGCCCCATGACCGGCAGGCGCAGGTCGCCGACTGACGGCCGCCGGACAGCCCGGGTCAGCGTGCTACCGCGAACCCCGCCAGGCGGGCATAACCGCCGACGATGGCGGCCAGTTCGTCCTGGGTGGCCACCGCGGACAGATCGGTGTAGCCATCGGGCGCCCGTTCTGCGACGAAGTCGATGACCCGCTCCGGGCCGCCGTGCCGGTTGCTGGCGACGATGGCCGACGTCTTCGGCAGGCGCTCGGCCTCGTAGGCCGCCAACGCAGCGGGCACATCGCCGGCCGCGAGCAGGTCCGCCAGGCAGCGGGCATCGAGCACGGCCTGCGACGCGCCGTTGGACCCGACCGGGTACATCGGATGCGCCGCATCACCCAGCAGGGTGACCCTGCCCTGCGTCCACCATGGCAGCGGGTCCCGATCGCACATCGGGTACTCGGACGCCCGCTCCGACGCCCGGATCAGCGCGGCAGGGTCGATGAAGGGCAGGCGAAAGTGCGCCACATGCGGCAGAACGGTGTCACGATCGGCCTCGCGCGACCAGTCCTGCCGTCCCGGTGGTGACGCGCCGGCACCGTCCTGTAAAGCGTAGACGACCCAGTTGAGCAGGCACCTGCCCGGCGCGCTGCCGGGGCCGATCGGGTACAGGACCAGCTTGGCGCGGCGGTCTCCGGCAATGCACATCGTCTGCCCGTCCCACAGCACGGGCCAGTCGACGGCGCCGCGCCACATCTGGATGCCCTGCCACCGCACGCCGCCTTCAGACGGATGAAGCAAGGCCCGCAAGTTGGAGTGGATGCCGTCAGCGCCCACCAGCGCATCGCCGGTCATCGATTCACCGCTGGCCAGAAGGGCAGTGACACCGCCCTCGTCTTGCGTGAATCCCAGCACCCGACTGTCCTTTTTCAGCGCCGGGCCGAGCCGTTCGGCGGCCGCCTTCCAGAGCAGCCCATGCAGGTGGCCCCGATGGATGGAGAACTGCGGCATATCGTGACCGGCCCAGGTGCCACGTGCCTCGGCCCAGGCCACCTGGCCCAGGTGGTTGGCATAGCGCAATTCGCGGGTTCGAACCCCCACTTCGTCGAGCCCGGGCAGGAGATCGAGGGCAGCCAGCTCGCGCACCGCATGGGGCAGCAGGTTGATGCCGACGCCCAGCGGCAGCACCGGCTCTGCGGACTCCAGCACCGTGCAGTCGATGTGGCGCTGCCTGAGCATCAGGGCCAAAGCCAGGCCGCCGATGCCGCCCCCGCTGATCAGAATACGCATCGAGCCCCCGGGCAATCACGAAACAGTAGCATCGAGCAATTAAAACCGATGATCCGAAGATCCGGTCATTGTCATTGAAACGCCTCGCAGGTCGACGTGGGAGTCCCTTCACTGTCGCGCCGCCACCCGCATGGACGCAGCCTTCGTCATCGAGCAACTCCTCAACGGTCTGGGCTATGGACTGATGCTGTTCATGCTTGCGGCCGGCCTGACGCTGGTCTTCGGCGTGATGGACACCATGAACCTGGCGCATGGAACGCTGTTCACGGCCGGCGCCTATGTCGCGGCCACGGTGCACGCCCGGTCGGGCAGCTTCGTACTCGGCTTCGGCGTCGCCGTCGCCTCCACCGTCGTCATCGGCGCGCTGCTCGAGTGGGCGCTGATGCGTCGGCTCTACGCGCGCAGCCACCTTGCGCAGGTCGTCGCCACCTTCGGCGTCATCCTCATTGCCGACGATCTGGTCAGGCTCGTGTGGGGGCCCGCGACCATCCCTGCATCCGCGCCAGCCGCACTGGCCGGACCGCTCCACCTGGGCGGCGACCTGATGTACCCGGCCTACCGCCTGGTGATCCTGACCGCGGGCACGCTTGCCGCTGCGCTCCTCTACGGTTTGGTCAACCACACGCGCATCGGCATGCAGGTGCGCGCCGGCGCCTCGAACCGGCTGATGGCACAACTGATGGGCGTGAAGGTCGATCGCGTGTTCTCCCTGGTCTTTGCGGTCGGTGCCGGCCTGGCCGGCATGGCGGGTGCGCTGATGGGCCCGCTGAGCGCGGTGCAGCCAGGCATGGGCGAAGCCATCCTGGTGCCGGCACTGGTGGTGATCGTCATCGGCGGCATCGGTTCGGTGCGCGGGTCCTTCGTCGCGGCCTTGCTGGTGGGTGTGGTGGACACCGCGGGCCGTGCGTTCATCCCCCCGCTGGCGCGTGCCTTGACCTCCCCCGCGGTGGCCGGTGACCTGGGCCCGGCACTTTCCAGCGTGGTGCTGTACGTGCTGATGGCGGTGGTGCTCAGCGTCCGACCCACGGGCCTGTTCCCGGCGCGCGGATGAAGCGCCTGGCGCCCTTCATGCTGTTGGCCCTGCTCGCCGCGCTGCCGTGGCTGGCGCCGGCGCTGGGGCTGGACTACTACGTGGTGTTCATGTGCCGGCTCGTGGTGACGATGCTGCTGGCCACCAGCCTGAACCTGCTGGCGGGCTTCGGCGGCTTGGTGGCGCTGGGCCACGCAGGCTTCGCCGGCGTGGGCGCCTACGCGATGGCCGCGCTCGCGCAAGCTGGCGTGGCGACGGCGGGGCTGCTGTGGGCAGGCGGGGCGGCCGCGGCGGCCATCGCAGCCTTGCTGGTCGGTGCGGTCTGTCTGCGAACGCAGGGCGTCTACTTCCTGATGATCACGCTGGCGTTCGCGCAGATGCTGTACTACCTGGCCGTCGCGCTTCGCGACTTCGGTGGCGACGACGGCTACACGCTGGTCGTCAAGCCCTTGCTGGGCTTCGGCCTGGACTCATCCAGCCAGACCGCGCTGTACCTGGCCGTGTTGGCGCTGTGTGCCAGCGTCTTCGCGTTCCTGTACCGCTTGATCGACAGCCGCTTCGGCAAGGCGCTCACCGGCATGCGCGACAACGAGCCGCGCATGCGGGCACTGGGCTATCCCACGCAGGCGCTGCGTTTGCAGGCCTTCGTGCTGACGGCCGCCGTGGCTGGGCTGTGCGGGGCGATGACGCTGACGATCAACGGCTTCGTCAGCCCCTCGGGCATGCACTGGTCGCAGTCGGCCATCCTCATCGTCATGATCGTGCTGGGCGGACTGGGTCATCGCTGGGGCGGCGTGCTCGGCGCGCTGGCCTGGACCTGCCTGGAAGAGACGCTGAGTCAGTTCACGCCGCATTGGCATCTGCCGATGGGCGGGCTGGTGATCGCGATCGTGCTGCTCGCGCCGCGGGGGCTGGGGCCGCTGTTCGCCTGGCGCGGCAATGCCGCGCTCGGTGCTGCGGGTGCGCCAGAAGCGCCAGAAGCGCCTGCCGCGCGATGAGCCGGTTTCACGCCAGCGGCCTGGTCAAGCGCTTCGGCGCGGTCGGTGCCGTGGAAGGCGTGAACCTGCGCGTCGAGACGGGCGAGGTGCATGCACTGATCGGCCCCAACGGCGCCGGCAAGACCACGCTGGTCAACCTGCTCTCGGGCCTGCTGCGGCCCGATGCCGGGCGGATCGAGCTGGACGGCGCCGACCTCACCCGGATGCCGGCGCACCGGCGCGTCGCGCACGGCCTGTCGCGCTGCTTCCAGGTCACCAGCCTGTTTCGGCTCAGCACCGTGCGCGACAACCTGCGGCTGGCCGTGCAGGCGCACACCGGCAGCAGCTTCGGCATGCTGCGCCGGCGTGATGCAGCGGCCGCCATCGATGCGCTGACCGACGCGCTGGCCGAGCGCGTGGGGCTCGCCCCGTTCATGGAGCGCATCGCCGGCAGCCTGCCGCACGGCACGCAGCGGCAGCTGGACATCGCGCTGGCGCTGGCGGCGCGGCCGCGGATGCTGCTGATGGACGAACCGATGGCCGGCCTGGGTCCGCAGGAGTCGGCGCACATCGAGGCGTTGATTGCCGAGCTGCGCCGCGACATGTCGATCCTGCTGATCGAGCATGACATGGACGCGGTCTTCAGGCTCGCCGACCGCATCTCGGTGCTGGTTGGCGGGCGGGTGATCGCCAGCGGTGACGCCGCCGCGATCCGCGCCGATCCCGACGTGCAATCGGCCTACCTGGGAACCTGACATGCGGCCAGCCACCTTGTGCAGCCCCGGCATGCCGGCAACCCAGGCCACTGCGGCAGACAGGCCCCTGCTGACATGCCGCCAGTTGCACGCCGGCTATGGCGCCAGCGAAGTCCTCTTCGGCGTCGATCTCGAACTGCGGCGCGGCCAGATGCTCGGCCTGCTGGGGCGCAACGGCATGGGCAAGAGCACGACCATCCGGTGCATCGTCGGTGCGCTCACGCCAAGCGCCGGGGAGATCTGTTTCGACGGCACCCCCATCGGCGGCGAGGGCATCGATGCCATCGCGCGACGGGGCATCGCCCTCGTGCCCGAGGGCCGTCAGTGCTTTCCCAACCTGACGGTGGACGAACACCTGCGCGCTTTCGCCGCGAACCGCGCCGGCCAACCGCATCCATGGACGCCAGCGCGCGTGTACATGCTGTTTCCGCGCCTGGCCGAGCGCGCCGCTCACCTCGGCCATCAGCTCTCCGGCGGCGAGCAGCAGATGCTGGCCATCGGCCGCGCGCTGACGACCAACCCGGCGCTGCTGATCCTGGACGAAGCCACCGAAGGGCTGGCGCCGCAGGTGCGCGAGGAGATCTGGCAGTGCCTGGCCCGATTGAAGGCGCAGGCCCTGACGATCCTCATCGTCGACAAATACGTGGACCGCCTGATCGGGCTGGCTGACCACCATCTCATTCTCGAGCGCGGCCGTGTCGCTTGGCAGGGCAGTTCAGCGCAACTCGACGCCGACCGCGCGCTGTGGCACCGCCACCTGGGCCTGTGAACGCGCACCTGATCCGCCCAGCCCCGATCCCAACCACGACGAGTGAACCCACCATGTATCGAACGATCCTGAATGGCGCCGCAGTCCTGCTGGCGCTGACGCTCTCAAGCCTGCCGGCGCAAGCCGCAGACCTGCTGCGCATCGGCTTCCTGACGACCCTGTCCGGACCCGGCGGTGCGCTGGGTGCGGATGCGCGCGACGGCTTCCAGCTGGCCGTCACGCACGGCGGCGGCAAGCTCGGCGGCCTGCCGGTGTCGGTGGATGTCGTCGACGACCAGCAGAACCCGCAGAGCGGGCGCCAGGCGGTGGAGCGCTTCATCAAGCGCGACAAGGTGAACGTGATCACCGGCGTGGTCTTCTCCAATGTGCTGCTGCCGGTGCTGCCGGAGATCCTGAAGGACGACACGATCTACATCTCCACCAACACCGGCCCGCGCGACTACGCGGGCGACAAGTGCCACCCGAACTTCTTCGCGGTGGCCTGGCAGAACGAGGACATCCCGGCCGCGATGGGCAAGTTCGCCACCGACAAAGGCTACAAGCGCATCGCGCTGATCGCGCCGAACTACCCAGGCGGGCGCGAGTCACTCGAAGGCTTCAAGCGCCTGTACAAGGGCCAGCTTGCCGAGGAGATCTACACCAAGCTCGGGCAGCTCGATTTCGCCGCTGAACTGGCGACGATCCGGATCGCCAAGCCGGACGCTGTCTTCTTCTTCCTTCCCGGCGGCATGGGCGTGAACTTCATCAAGCAGTTCGAGGGCGCTGGCCTGAACCGGCAGATGGCTTTGCTCGCCCCGGGCTTCTCGGCCGACGAGGACACGATCAAGGCGGTCGGCGAATCGATGGTGGGGCTGTTCAATGCGTCGCAGTGGTCAGCCGACCTGGACAACGCACCGAACAGGCGCTTCGTCGCCGACTTCATCAAGACCCATGGCCGCGTGCCCACGCTGTACGCGGCGCAGGCCTACGATGCGGGGCTGCTGATCGACAGCGCGGTGCGCAAGGTGGGGGGCCGGACCGACGATGCGGCGGCGTTTCGCGCCGCACTGAAGGCGGCCGACTTCAAGTCCATTCGCGGCAGCTTCCGGTTCAACAACAACCAGTATCCGATCCAGAACCTGTACCTGCGCGAGGTCTACAAGGACACCACGGGCAAAATCACCAATCGGCTGGCCGGCACCTTGATGACCGCCCATGCGGATCCGTTCGCGGGGCAGTGCCCGATGAAGTGACGCGGCGATGGGCTGTTGGCTTGTGGCGCGCCGCCCCGCTTGAAGTCGCGGGCAGCCCGGAGGCTGGCGGCGTTCCCGACAGCGAACTTGACCACTGCTGGCAAGCCAACTGGGGTGCCTGCCTGAAGCGCCAAACCATGAGTTTGGCCTTGCCCGAATCGATGCGCGAGTACAGCCGCGAGCTGGTCCGCCGAGATCAGGAAGAGCAGGCCAAAAAGCGGCTTCGCGATCACATCGAAGAAGGGCTGGCATCCGGGCCCGGTCGGCGTCGCACCAAGGCGGACGAGAAGGAACTGATGGCGATCGCTCGCGGCGAGATCGATTGAAGCCGGCAGTTCTGCGCCCACAGGCGCTGCGCGATCAGCAGGGCGAGATCGAGCCGGGCATCGGCTCAGCGATGCTCGGCAAGCTTCTCGGCATGCCGGGGCTACGGACTGGGCGGGTGGCGAAGTTCCCCCTGCTCTGGTGTTCTTTCGAACGCGGAGACCACCTTGACCTGATCCGGCTGCTGGGCGAGCCCCAGAACATCGCCGCGATCTTGGGCGACGAGTTCGGCTCGAACTGAAGGCACACGGGTCGTGGCGGGCGCTGGGCCAGCGCCGAATGACTGGCCTACGGAAGATTGTTGGCCAAGCTGGCTGGCCGGAACTGACCCCAAGCAGTCGTCCGCGACGGCGCCCTGAAGCAGCCGTCCGGTGCGCCGCTGTCGTGCGGGCGACACGGCCTTGGGGCCGCCACCCATCCCGAAGGCCCGCAGCGGTGTCCCCCGACTTAAGGGGAGGGTGAGGTTTCTTAAGGTGAATTTAATCCGCCGCTGGAATGCTCGGGGTACCGGCATTGACGGCCGCAGCAAGTCGCAGCGGGTCAGGGCCCGGTCTCGAAGGGACGGCTCCGTGAACCTGAAAACCGGATTGAGCTCACGCACCTCGACAGACCCTGGCCGCCCGTTTTCGATCAAGCACTTGATGGCCGCCAGCAGCCTCTCGCTGGCCTCGGTTGCCGCCATGGCGACGCCCACCGTGCTGTCGATCGCAGTCGACCAACTGACGCTGCAAGCCGCTGCCGGCTGCTACCAGATGGCCGTGGCCTACGACCCGACCAACAGCCAATACTACGGCGGCGGCGGCGGCAACCCGACCTGCAACGGCATCGTCTGGGGTGCCACTGGCAGCGTCTTGCAGAACTTCATTCCGATCAACGTGGACATACGCGGGGTCAACTACAACAGCAACACTGGCCGGATCGAGACCCTGGGCTACGGCAGTGCCTCGGGCTACGGCAGTGCCGCGGGTTATGGGGGTCTGCGCCAGATGGGTCTGAACGGCTCGGGCCTGTACACCGGCGCCAACAGCCTGCTGCTGGCGCAGTTGTCGGGCATCACCGATGACCAGAGTGTTGCTGCCTATGACGCCGTCCGCGACGTCTTCTACTCGACAGCCAACCAATCACCGACCGTCAGGATCGCCAGCCACTCGACCGGGCTTGCGGTTGGCTCGATCACGCTGACCGGTCACAGTCTCAGCAACGTGATGCTAGACGCCATCGGCTACGACGCGGTGAACGAC
The DNA here is from genome assembly GCA_947453725.1 of Betaproteobacteria bacterium. Taxonomy (GTDB): domain Bacteria; phylum Pseudomonadota; class Gammaproteobacteria; order Burkholderiales; family Burkholderiaceae_C; genus Rubrivivax. The sequence goes on from CANGHH010000002.1 coordinate 46,817, forward strand.
GTGCTGGTCGAGTACGACTACGCCGCGAACCAGGCCCTGGTTTTTGGCATCGGCGGCGCCTTCATCGGCGCGTCGCAATTGTCCGGGAGCGGCTACGACCATAACTACGCCATGAGTTACACCAACGGCATGCTCTTCGTCGGCAAAGGCTCGGGCGGCGGCTACGAGGGTTTCCGGATTCTCGAGGCGGGCAGCAAGGTGCCTGAGCCGACCAGCTCAGCCCTGGTGCTGCTGGCGCTGGGTGCTGGTGTGGCCGTCCGCCGTCGCCGTTGACCTGGCTGGCCGCGCAGTTCTGGTCACGCGGCCAGAACGTTCGGTTGCCGCCAGGGCCAAGAAGGCGCGGCGCCTCAGCCCCTCAGCGCCGCGGCCTTCTCTGCTGCGCCAGCGGCCGCTTGCCCTTCAGGTGCCGCTCGATGCCGTCGTTCAGGCTGCTGCGCAGCGCCAGCACCTCGTCGAGGTGGCCGTAGACGTTCGGGAAGCGCAGGTCCAGCTCAGGAACTCGTCGACCTGGCCCTCGGTGCCCGTGTCCACCGGCGCCTGCGCACAGGTGAAGCGTTCCTTCAGCGTCAGGCGGCCGGCGCTCTTGTCCAGCGCTTCGGCCAGCTCCAGCATCTGTTCCAGTTCGGCCACCGCGAAATGCGCGTCGTCGAGCTTGAGCTGTTCCATGAACACGCCCAGCACCTCGCGCAGCGCGGTGGGCTCGGCCTCGGCCAGCACGCTGACGAAGCCTTCCTCGTGCATGCCGTAGCGGCCGGCGCGGCCGGCGATCTGGTGCACCTCGCCGACTTCCAGCCGTCGGTCGGCCTGGCCGTCGTACTTGGGCAGGGTGCTGAACAGCACGCGGCGGATCGGCAGGTTCAGGCCCATGCCGATGGCGTCGGTGGCGACCAGGATGTGGCTCTCGCCGCTGGCAAAACGTTCGGCCTCGCGGCGCCGCACCTCGGGCGGCAGCGCGACGTAGATCACGCTGACCGGCTGGCTCAGCAGCTGCACATGCTGCTTGCGTTCGAAATGGCGCACGGCGCAGCGTTCGCCGCACAGGCCCAGCAGGTTCTCGATGGCCGGCACCGCGTAGGCGCTGCAGATGATGATGACTTCCCGGGCCGGCGCCGTGACGATGGCCTGCGTCCAGGCCCAGCCTTCAACTTGTCACCTTTTCATGTATAAACGCGTATATACACCGGGAGATTCGCCTTGACTGAAGCCACGCTCGACATCAAGCTCTGGGGCAATAGCTTGGGCCTGCGTTTACCGTCGTCCGTGGCTCGTGCTGCTGGGCTGACCGTTGATCAGCGGGTGCGCATTTCGGTGGAAGAGGGCCGCGTCGTCATCACGCCACAGGGACACAAGCCGCTGACCCTGGCTGATCGCCTGGCTTTGTTCGATCCTGCCGTGCATGGCGGCGAGGCCATGGCCGTTGCGCCAGTCGGGCGTGAGGCGTGGTGACGGGCAGGGGCGCGGCCCCTGCGCCTTCCCAACCAGTGGCAGGCAAGAAAGCAGCCTCCAGGTCCTGGGTGCCTGAACGTCAAGATGTGATCTGGATGGATTGCAATCCTCAGGCCGGCGGCGAGATGCTCGACCTGCATCCGATGCTGGTGCTCTCGCCCGCCACGTTCAACGCCCGGACGGGCCTTGTCATCGGTTTGCCCATGACGACGGCTGCCTACAACGCCACCAACCCATTTGCCCTGGCCGTGGGCTCTGCGGGCGGGCGCAAGGCAGGCCAGACCAGTTACGTGTTGTGCCACCAGCCCAAGTCCTTCGACTGGCGGGCGCGTGGTGCAAAACCCCATCCCAACGGCAAGTTGGCAGACCCTGCTTTTGCTCAGGCTTGCTCGGTGTTGAACCAAATCATAGGCGTCGAATAGACGAGGCCAGCAGCACTTCGATAGCGCAGTTCGGTAGTCGGCTTTGAGCGTCGAAATCGATGGCACGAAGGACGGCACCCGACCCGTTGGAGTCACTCGACTTGCGACCCCGAAGGAGACACTCGTGTCGACGATCGATGCGCCGCCTCAGGTGCCGCTTCACGGCGCAATGACATCGAGCGTCGGGAAGTAGGTCTTGAAACGGTTGGCGTCCCGCGTCAGCAAGGGCCAACCCTCGACAGCGGCATGGGCTCCGATGAAAAAGTCGGGCAGTACCTGCCCCTTGCTGCCGCCGCGCCGGCGGTATAGCGCGTAGGCCCTGGCTGCCAGGAAGAGGGCTGGCCGAGGAATCTCGCGCAGTTCCAGCGCCATGGTGAGCACCACGTCGTCCAGGGCTTCAAGCGTCGAGAAAGACAACGACATCTCCGCGTAGATGACCGGGTTGATGGCCAAGGCATGCAGCTTGGCCTGGGCGCGTAACTGCGCTATGGACCAGTCGGCCCATTGCGGATCGTTCTGCAACACGTCCACCAGGACGTTGGTATCCACCAGCAACATCAATCGTCGGCGCGCAGCAGCTTCATCAATGCATCGGTCTGCCAGGGGATGTCAGCCCGACCGCGAACCGCATCGAAACGGTCGCGTGTCGGGTTGCGCGCGCGTGCGGAGGGCCGTGCTGGGTGGAGAACCACTTCGCCGGCCGCGTTCACCGAGAACTCCACCGATGCGCCTGGCACCAACTGCATCGCATCGCGGATGCGCTTGGGAATAGTGACCTGTCCCTTGCTGGTCAGCGTCGTCGCCATGCACGCTCTCCTTGAGTGTTACCGATGGACGTCATGGTAATACATCCAAGGCTGGGCAGGGCTTCCACCGACCTGCCGAACGGCTGCTGTCGCTTTGACCGACCGTCTCCTGATGGCCACTCGCACCCCTCAGCGCCGCGGCCTTCTCTGCTGCGCCAGCGGGCGCTTGCCTTTCAGGTGCCGCTCGATGCCGTCGTTCAGGCTGCTGCGCAGCGCCAGCACCTCGTCGAGGTGGCCGTAGACGTTCGGGAAGCGCAGATCCAGCCACAGCCACAGCGTGCAGGCGCGCAGCGCCTGCTCCATGCGGTCCAGGCGGCTGTGGCCGTCCACGGCGTCCAGGAACCAGGGCTTGCCGGCGCGGCCGGCCACGGCGTGGTTGTGGCTCCAGCTCAGGAACTCGTCGACCTGGCCTTCGGTGCGCGTGTCCACCGGCGCTTGCGCATAGGTGAAACGCTCCTTCAGCGTCAGTCGGCCGGCGCTCTTGTCCAGGGCTTCGGCCAGCTCCAGCATCTGCTCCAGTTCGGCCACGGCGAAGTGGGCGTCGTCGAGCTTGAGCTGTTCCATGAACACGCCCAGCACCTCGCGCAGCGCGGTCTTGTTCAGGCGCTGCGAGATGGTGTCGATGTGCCAGCCGTTGGGCGCCACCGGGGCCTTGAAATCGACCGGCGCCTCGGGTGTGCGCGGCAGCAGGTCTTTCAGGATTCGCAGCGCGGTGGGCTCGGCCTCGGCCAGCACGCTGACGAAGCCTTCCTCGTGCATGCCGTAGCGGCCGGCGCGGCCGGCGATCTGGTGCACCTCGCCGACTTCCAGCCGGCGGTCGGCCTGGCCGTCGTACTTGGTCAGGGTGCTGAAGAGCACGCGGCGGATCGGCAGGTTCAGGCCCATGCCGATGGCGTCGGTGGCGACCAGGATGTGGCTCTCGCCGCTGGCAAAACGTTCGGCTTCTCGGCGCCGCACCTCGGGCGGCAGCGCGCCGTAGATCACGCTGACCGGGTGGCCGCCGGCGGCGATCTGGTCGCGCAGCATCAGCACGTCGCGCCGGCTGAAGGCCACCACCGCGTCGCCGAGCTTCAGCGCGGTGATCGGCACCGGCTGGCTCAGCAGTTGCACATGCTGCTTGCGTTCGAAATGGCGCACGGCGCAGCGTTCGCCGCACAGGCCGAGCAGGTTCTCGATGGCCGGCACCGCGTAGGCGCTGCAGATGATGATGACTTCCCGGGCCGGCACCGCGACGATGGCCTGCGTCCAGGCCCAGCCGCGCGCCTTGTCGAAAATCATCTGCGCTTCGTCGATCACCGCCACGTCGATCGGCGTGTTGGTGCCCACCATTTCGATGGTGCTGCTGACCACGCGCGCGCCGTCGGCCGGCACGTTCTCTTCGCCGGTCAGCAGGCTGCAGGGCACGCCGTTGGCGACCAGCCGGTCGCGCCCTTCGAGCGCCAGCAGGCGCAGCGGCGCCAGGTAGGCGCCGTCCATCGCCTGCGCCAGGCGCTGGAAAGCGGCGTAGGTCTTGCCGCTGTTCGGCGGACCGACGTAGAGCGTCACCTGGCGGTCCAGCCGGCGGGCTTTCTGGAAGGTGTCGGGGTAGCCCTGGAAGGCCAGCTCGCTGTTCAGGCCCTCCAGCGTGTCCAGCTCGGTGGACGCATGCTCCCAGCGCTCCTGCGCGCGGCTGCAGGCCGCCAGCAGCTCGGGCAGGGCTTGCGGCAGCGCGCACTCGCTCTGCAGGCGTGGCAGCAGGCTGGCCAGGTGTCGCGCCTTGTGCTGCAGGCTGCGCTGCACCAGGCCGTTCAGGTGGGCGACGAGTTCGGCGGCGTGCGGGTAGGCCACCGGCGCGCCGACCGCCGCGCGCAGCGCGGCTTCGTCGCCGCTGCGGTACCAGGCCCAGATGGCCTCGGCGTCGACCGGCACGCGGAAGATCACCGGCACCCGCCAGTCGGCCTGGGCCAGCGTCAGCGCGTGGCTGATGACACGCGTCCACTGCCCGGCGTGGCGGGCGATGCCCAGGCGCTGCAGCACATTGCCGCGCTCGATCATCAGCGGCCGGCCTTCGGACCCGTTGCCGACGGCGTCCAGGTGGGCCAGCGCGCTGTCGATCAGCCGCGGCTCGATCCAGCGGCTGGGCCGCGCGCCCGAGACGGCTTTCTGCAGCAGGATGAAGCCCAGCTTGTCGAGGTGGTCTTCGAAACCGGGGCTGTTCTCGGCGATGTAATCGGCCGGTTTGACGACCTGCGGCAGCACGTAGGCGGCCTGGCGGATGCGCCCCATCTGCAGCTTGGTGATGTGGGGCGGCACGCGCTTGCCGTGGGCCGTGCGGGGCAGGTTGAAGTGTTCGGTGGGGGCAGTGCTGGTGTTCAAAGGAGGGTCTCGAGGCCGGGAAACGTGGCCGTCGGATGGCCAACCACAAGTCCCGATAATCGCTCATGAACGCGACAACCGCCAATCCGGGCCCGGGCACGCCCGCCGCCGACTCGCCGTCGGCCAATTTCTCCAGCTTGCCGCTGGCCCCCCACACGCTGCAGAACCTGGCCCGCCTGGGCTACAGCAGCATGACGCCCATCCAGGCCGCCAGCCTGCCGCTGGCCCTGGCCGGGCACGACCTGATCGCCCAGGCCAAGACCGGCAGCGGCAAGACGGCGGCCTTCGCGCTGGCCCTGCTGGCCAACCTGAACGTGCGCCGCTTCGCGGTGCAGGCGCTGGTGCTCTGCCCGACGCGTGAACTGGCCGAGCAGGTCACGCAGGAATTGCGTCGGCTGGCTGCCGCCGAGGACAACGTCAAGGTGCTGACGCTGTGCGGCGGCTCGCCGATCGCGCCGCAGTCGCTGAGCCTGGAACACGGCGCGCACATCGTCGTCGGCACGCCGGGCCGCCTGATGGACCACCTGGAGCGCGGCAGCCTGCAGCTGGACGCGCTGAACACCCTGGTGCTCGACGAGGCCGACCGCATGCTGGACATGGGCTTCTTCGACGACATCGCGACCGTCGCCAGGCAATGTCCGAAGCAGCGCCAGACGCTGCTGTTTTCGGCCACCTACCCCGATGGCATCACCAAGCTGGCGGCCGCCTTCATGCGCGAGCCGAAGGAAGTGAAGCTGCTGGCGGCGCACACCAGCAGCAAGATCCGCCAGCGCTTCTACGAGGTGACCGAGGCGCAGCGCCTGCACACCGTGGGCCTGCTGCTGGCGCATTACCGCCCGGTCAGCACGCTGGCCTTCTGCAACACCAAGCAGCAGTGCCGTGACCTCGTGGCCGTGCTGCAGGCCGAAGGCTATGCCGCGCTGGAACTGCACGGCGACCTGGACCAGCGCGACCGCGATCAGGTGCTGGTGCGCTTCGCCAACCGCAGCACCAGTGTGCTGGTGGCCACCGACATCGCGGCTCGCGGACTCGACATCACGCAGCTGGAAGCGGTGATCAACGTCGACATCACGCCCGACGCCGACACCCACATCCACCGCATCGGCCGCACCGGCCGCGCCGACGAGGAAGGCTGGGCCTTCAGCCTGGCCAGCGTCGACGAGATGGGCCCGGTCGGCCGGATCGAGCAGGCCGGCCACTTCGTCAGCGATTGGCAGCCGCTCGCCAGCCTGACGCCGGCCAGCAAGGCGCCGTTGCTGCCGCCAATGCAGACCATCCAGATCCTGGGCGGGCGCAAGGAAAAGATCCGCCCCGGCGACGTGCTGGGCGCGCTGACCAAAGACCTGGGTTTCGTCGGCGCGCAGATCGGCAAGATCAACGTCAACGAGTTCAGCACCTACGTGGCCGTGGCCCGGGAGATCGCGCCGGCCGTGCTGCACAAGCTGTCCACGGCCAAGGTCAAGGGCAAGACGGTGAAGGTTCGGCTGCTGTAGTCCGGCCATGAAAAAAGGCGCCCCTGTTGCCAGAGGCGCCTTCTTGCGCGAAGCCGGGCAGTCCGCTCAGGCGCGGCGGCGGGCGGACACGCCGGCCAGGGCCAGGGCCGCACCCACCAGGGCCAGCGAGGTCGGCTCGGGCACGTTACTCGGGTTCACGCTGGCCAGGCCTGCGATGGCGTAGGTGCGCAGGCTGCTGCCGCTGCCCGAGTTCCAGTCGTAGTAGTAGAGCATGTTGTTGGCGTAGGTCATGCCAGCGGTCAGGCCGTCCAGGCCCAGTGCATAGGTCTCCTGCAACGCGCCGCTGGTCAGGTCGTAGCGGCGCACCGAGGCGCCGGCAACGTAGTCCAGCACCCAGATGGCGCCATGGTCGGTATCGACGGCGAAGTCGGCGATGCCCAGGCCGCCGCCCAGCGACAAGGTCGTCGTCGTGATGTCGGGCGCGCCGATCGCCGAGATGCGGATCTGGTTCAGATTGCTGTTGCTGTAGCCGGTGGTGATGTTGGTGCGGTACAGCAGGCCGTTGCGCACGTCGATCGGGTAGCCACCGTAGGCCGCGATCTCGTTGGACAGTGCCACGGCTGCACCCGCGGCCTTGCCGATGCTGTAGAGGTCCAGCGCGGTGCTGTTGCCGGTGTAGTCGCTGAAGTAGTAGTGGCCGGCGTCGGCGGCCACCGAGGTGGTGTGGTTGGCGGTGGTGGATCCGTAAGCGGGGATGGCGCCGATGGTGCGCGTGCCCAGCACCTGGCCTGTCAGGTCGGTGCGCACGATGTTGTTCGCCGACTGCTGGATGAAGAGCAATTCGTTGGCGCTGCTGTCGTAGCCCATACCCTGCGGGTTGAAGTTCGAGTTGCCGACGGCCAGCGCATTGCCCAATGCATAGGTGTTCGTGAGGCTGACGGTGGCCGCCAAGGCTTGCGTGCCGGACAGGCTGAACAGGGCAAAGGCGCTGGCACTCAGGAAATGCTTGGACAAGTTGGACTCGATTCTGTTTTCGGAAGGGGTGAGAGATCCCTGTGGGCCCGCCGTGAACGGTGATGTCCCGAGGAGTGGTGTAAGTCGTCAACCCGGACAGGTCGAGATTCACATGCTCAGCGTGGCACTGTCGACGTCCGAGTCGGCGCAGTATCGCCGAGGGTGCGCAGGCACTGGTTCACGACCGCACCGGACGGCACCCGCCGCCGGATGTGAGGCGGGCCGACAAAGGGCAGCCGGCGCTGCGCCGCTCTGCCCCCGGCCCGTTGGGCCTACTTCCCGCCGTTCATCTTCAGCATCAGCCGCAGGTATTCCAGCTCGGCGTGCAGGGTCCGCATCTGCTCGCGCAGCGCTTCCCAGTCTTGCAGTTGCTGCGCCGCGCGGGCGGTGAAGGGGGGCAGTTCGCGGGGGGTGTTTTTCGGGTCCATGGTCGCCATCTTTTCGCCGCCCGGTCGCCCGGTCAATCCCCGGCTTGCGGGCCCGCAGATGCGGGGTGCGCGCCCTGATCAGCGCGCCGGGGCCGCCAGCGCCTGGGCGATGCGCTGCCGCGCCACCTTGGGCTTGGGCACCGGGAAGTCGAACCACTGCCGCACGTCCTCGTCCAGGCCGATGCCGTGCATGTAGTTGTAGATCGCCTTCTTCAGGCCGACGCCCAGCGCGTCGTGGTCGACGCCCGTGGGGTCGATGAAGCCGATGTCGTTCTTCGCGAAGCTCACCGGCTGCCCGCCGTTCAGCGGCAGCAGGCTGACGCCGTAGGCCGCCGGGTCCAGCCCGACCGGCGAATGCACGGTGCAGGCGAAGCGGTGGAAGAAGCCCGATTGGATGCAGCCCTCGGCAAACAGCTGGCGCACCAGTTCCAGCGCGTCGACGGTGTCCTGCACGGTCTGCGTCGGGAAGCCGTACATCAGGTAGGCGTGGACCAGGATGCCGGCGTCGGCAAAGCCCTTGGTGACGCGCGCCACCTGGTCCACCGAGACACCTTTTTTCATCAGGCTCAGCAGGCGGTCGGACGCCACCTCCAGCCCGCCGGAAATCGCGATGCAGCCGCTGTCGGCCAGCTGCAGGCACAACTCGGGCGTGTAGGTCTTCTCGAAGCGGATGTTGCCCCACCAGCTGATGGCCACATCGCGCCGCTGCAGTTCGATGGCCAGGGCCTTCAGCGATTTCGGCGGCGCCGCTTCATCGACGAAGTGAAAGCCGGTCTGCCCGGTCTCCTGGACGATGGCCTCGATGCGGTCGACCAGGGTTTCGGCCGTCGCCGCGTCGTAGCGCGCGATGTAGTCCAGGCTCACGTCGCAGAAGCTGCACTGCTTCCAGTAGCAGCCGTGGGCCACGGTCAGCTTGTTCCAGCGGCCGTCGCTCCACAGCCGGTGCATCGGGTTGAGCATGTCCAGCAGGCTCAGGTATCGGTCCAGCGGCAGGCCGTCCCAGGTCGGCGTGCCGACGTCTTCGAAGGGCACATCGGGTTCGACGAAATTCGTGTACCTCACGACCCCGTCCACGCGGTGGAAAGTCCGCACCAGGCGCTGCGCCGAACGCCGGCCTTGCAGGTGGTCGAGCAGCGCCAGCAGCGGGCGTTCGCCGGCGTCCAGCGTGATGAAGTCGACGAAGTCGAAGAGGCGCGGCTCGGCCAGCTCGCGCAGTTCGGTGTTGACGTAGCCGCCGCCCAGCGCGATGACGGTCTGCGGCCGCGCCGCCTTGATGGTCTGCGCGATGCGCAGGGCCGCGTAGACCGCCCCGGGGAAGGGCACCGACAGCAGCACCAGCGTCGGCTGGTGGGCTTCGATGGCGGCCAGCGTCAGCGCCTGCAAGCGCCGGTCGACCAGGTTCAGCGGCGCCGCCAGGGCCTGCGCCAGCGGCTCGAAAGTCGGCTGGCTGAGCGCCAGGCTCTCGGCGTAGCGGACGAATTCGAAGCGCGGGTCGACGGCGTCGCGCAGCACGTCGGCCAGGTCGTTGAGGAACAGCGTGGCGATGTGGCGCGCGCGGTCGTTGACGCCCAGGGCGCCGAACGCCCAGGCCAGTGGATCGCCGCCCTCGTCGTCCACGAAGACGTCCAGTGACGCGAAGCGCGGCCCTTCGGGCAGGAAAGCCCGGCTGGCGATGCGGTGGGCCAGCGTGCTGTCGCGGCCCTGGATGAAGGCGATCACCGGCGCGATGGTCGCCAGATAACGCGGCGCCTGTTCGACGAAGGCCTGCACGCTGGCCGAACGCCGGGCCTGCTGCCCCGAGGGCTCGGCTTCGATCTGCGCCAGCACCGCCTGCAGGCCGCCCGGCGACAGCAGGTCCAGCGCCAGACCCAGCGCCAGATCGGCCTGCACGGCGTGCACGCCGCGTGAACGCAGGAAACCGGTCAGGTAGGCGGTGCTGGGGTAGGGCGTGTTCAGCTGCGTCATCGGCGGGATGAGCGACAGCACGCGCGGCGCGGTGGTCGGCAGCGGCAGCGGTAGGGGCAGTGGCGTAGGGGCGCTCGGCATCGGGCCGATTGTCGGTCTCCGGCAGGCGCGTTGCTTGCTAGCCTTCGGGCCTGCTTCCCGCAGCCGGGCTCATCCGCCCCAGAATGCAGGATTCCGCACCGCCAACCGCACCGTCCACCGCACCCATGTCACCCATGCCTTCCCGTCTCCACGCCCGGCTCAGCGCCGCCCTGGTCCTCGTGCTGGCCGGCGCTGCGGCGCAGGCGGCGAGCCCGGCGGCCAACGACCCCCACCGCGGCGGCACGCTGCGCCTGCTGGCCGGCTCGGGGGCCGGCACCATCGACCCGCAGGTCAACTACACGCTGCAGTTCGCCAACCTTTTCCAGAGCGTCTACGACGGCCTGCTGGCCTTCAAGAAGGCGCCCGGCACCGAGGCCTTCACCATCGTGCCGGATCTGGCCGAAGCCATCCCGCAGCCCGAAAACGGCGGCAAGCGCTACGTCTTCAAGTTGCGCAGCGGCATCCGCTTCAGCAACGGCCGCGAACTGACGGCCGACGACGTCGCGGCCTCGTTCCGCCGCCTCTTCAAGGTCTCGTCGCCCACTTCCGGCACCTTCTACAACCGCATCGTCGGTGCGCCGGCCTGCATCAAGACGCCGGCCACCTGCACGCTGGCCGGCGGCGTCGTCGCCGATGCCAAGGCCGGCACCGTGACTTTCAACCTGCTCGAGGCCGACAGCGAGTTCTTCGACAAGCTGGCCTTCCCGCACGCGTCGATCCTGCCGGCCGACGCGCCGGCCAAGGACGTCGGCGTGACGCCGATCGCCGGTACCGGCCCTTACCAGATCGCCAGCTACGACCCGAAGAAGCTGCTCAAGCTGACGCGCAACCCGCACTTCAAGCTGTGGGCCGGCGACGCCCAACCCGATGGCTATGCCGACGTCATCGACTACGCCTTCGGCCTGTCCGACGAAGACCAGACCACCGCCATCGCCAACGGCCAGGCCGACTGGAAATTCGACCCGGTGCCGGCCGACCGCCTGCCCGAGGTCTCGCAGAAGTACCCGCAGCAGTTGCACATCTCGCCGCTGACGGCGATGTACTACATCGCGATGAACACCCGGCTGGCGCCCTTCGACAACCCCAAGGTGCGCCAGGCGGTGAACCTGGCCATCGACCGCAACGCGCTGGTCAAGATCTACGGTGGCAGCCGGCTGGCCACGCCGAGCTGCCAGGTTCTGCCGCCGGGCATTGCCGGCTACGAGCCTTACTGCCCCTGGACGCTGAACCCCGGCAAGTCCTGGACCGCGCCCGACCTGGCGCGGGCGCGCCAACTGGTCAAGGAATCGGGCACCGCGGGCATGAAGGTGCTGGTCAACAGCAACGACGTGGCGGTGGAAAAGCAGATCGGCATCTACCTGCAGAGCGTGCTGAAGGACCTGGGCTACGACACCGCGGTCAAGTCGATTTCGTCGAACATCCAGTTCAACTACATCCAGAACACGCAGAACCAGGTGCAGATCAGCACCACCACCTGGTTCCAGGACTACCCGGCGCCGGCCGACTTCCTCAACGTGCTGTTCTCCTGCGCCAGCTTCCGCCCCGGCAGCGATTCGTCGATCAACATCTCGGGCCTGTGCGACAAGGGCCTGGAAGCCGACCTGCAGCGGGCGCTGGCCACCGGCGTCACCGACCCCAAGGCCGCCACCGCGCTGTGGACCGCGATCGACCGCAAGGTCACCGACCTGGCCCCGGTGGCGGTGATGTTCAACCCCAAGCGGCTGGACTTCGTGTCCAAGCGCCTGGGCAACTACACCTTCGGCGCGCAGTTCTATTTCATCTACGCGATGGCCTGGGTGAAGTAGACCCGTGACCGACCTTGTCGGCGGCCCGGCCGCCACCCCTGCCATCCCCGCGAAGCCGCCGGGCCTTTGGGCGCCGGTGCTGAGCCGCCTGCGGGCCGACCGCGGCGCGCTGGTCGCGGCGGCGCTGCTGCTGGCGATCGTCGTGCTGTGCGGGGCGGCGCCGCTGTACGCCGCGCACATCGCGCAGACCGACCCTTTCCGCTCGAACATCAGCGGCCAGATCACGCTGAATGGTGCCGCGCGCGCGGTCATCGAAGACAACGCCGAAGGCCTGGGCCTGGGCCAGACGCCGATCGGCCCGACCGGCGGCGCGCAGTACCTGCTGGGCGCCGACAGCCAGGGCCGCGACGTGGCGGCGCGCCTGCTCTACGGCGGCCGCGCCTCGCTGCTGATCGCCGCCGTGGCCACGCTGCTGTGCATGGGGCTGGGCGCTGCGCTGGGCGTCGTGGCCGGGTATTTCGGCGGCCTGGTCGATGCGCTGCTGTCGCGCGTCCTCGACGTGCTGTGGGCCTTCCCGGTCTACCTGCTGGCCATCTCGCTGAGCATCGTCGCGGTCGGCAGCGGCCTGCACCTGGGCCCGCTGGTCATCGACAGCAGCAACCCGCTGCTGCCGGCGTTCATCATCGGTCTGGTCGGCGTGCCCTACGTGGCGCGGCCGGTGCGCGCGCAGGTGCAGGCGCTGCGCCGCAGCGACTTCGTGCTGGCCGCCATCGGCATCGGCGTGCCGACGCCGCGCATCCTGTGGGTCGACGTGCTGCCCAACGTCAGCAGCACCTTGCTGGTGCTGGTGCCGCTGCTGATGGCCATCAACATGCTGACCGAATCGGCGCTGTCCTTCCTGTCGATCGGCGTGCAGGCGCCGGCCGCCAGCTGGGGCACCATCATCCAGGACGGCCTGGCGCTGCTCTACACGCGGCCGCTGGTGGCGCTGGCGCCGGGCGCTGCCATCATGCTGACGGTGCTGTCGCTGAACCTGCTGGGCGAGGCGCTGCGCGACGCGCTCGACCCGCGCATGGCCGGGCGCCGGGGGTGAGGGGCTCATGATCCGACCGCTGTTCGCGCGGCTGGCGCAGATGCTGTTCGTGATGGCCGGCATCAGCGTCATCACCTTCGCGATCTTCTTCGCCACGCCGGGCGCCGACCCGTCGGCGCGCATCGCCGGGCGCAACGCGACGCCCGAGACCCTGGCCGCCGTGCGCCTGAGCTTTGGCCTGGACCAGCCGCTGGCTGTGCAGTACGGCCTGCTGATGCAGCGCCTCTTCGTCACCCAGGACCTGACCAGCTTCATGAACCGCGGTGAGAAGGTGGTGCCGCAGATCGTCGCGGCCACGCCGGTGACGCTGTCGCTGGTCGGCGGCGCGGCGCTGCTGTGGGTCGGCGGCGCGCTGCTGTTCGGCGTGCTGGCCGCGCTGCGCCCGGGCCGCGCCCTCGACCGCGGGCTGATGGTGCTGGGCCTGGTCGGCATCTCGATGCCGGTGTACTGGCTGGGCGCGGTGGTCAACCTGGTCACGCAGAGCCGCTTCCACGACAGCGCGCTGTTCAGCTGGGTGCCCCCGCTGGGTTACATCGCCTTCGCCGACGACCCGGCGGGCTGGTTCAGGGCCCTGGTGCTGCCCAGCTTCACGCTGGCGGTTTTCTACGTCGGCCTGTACAGCCGCGTGCTGCGCTCGGCGCTGATCGAGGCCCAGCAGCAGGACTACATCCGCACCGCCCGCGCCAAGGGCCTGAGCGAGCGCCGTGTGCTGCTGGCCCACGCGCTGCGCACCTCGCTGGTCAGCGTGGTCACGCTGTTCGGGCTGGACTTCGGCGCGCTGGTCGGCGGCGGCGCGCTGCTGACCGAGGTGGTCTTCGGCCTGCCGGGCATCGGCAAGCTGACCTATGACGCGCTGCAGACGCTGGACCTGCCGGTGATCATGGCCACGGTGATGTATGCGTCCTTCTTCGTGGTCGCGGCAAATGCCGTGGTCGATGTGCTGTACGCCTTCATCGACCCGCGGGTGCGCGATGCCTGAGCTCTCGATGCCCTCGACGCCGCTGCTGCAGGTGCGCGACCTGCGCGTCAGCTTCCCCGGCCCCAAGGCCGGACAAGGCCCGCTGCGCGCGGTCGACGGCGTGTCCTTCGACCTGGCGGCCGGCGAGGTGCTGGGCGTGGTCGGCGAATCGGGTTCGGGCAAGAGCGTCACCCTGCTCAGCGTGCTGGGTCTGCTGGGCCACAGCGGCGCGCTGGTCGAAGGCTCGGTGCGCTTCAAGGGCCGCGAACTGCTGGGCCTGTCGCCGCGCGAACTGCAGCGCGTTCGCGGCGGCGACATCGCGATGGTCTTCCAGGACCCGATGACCGCCCTGACACCGGTCTACAGCATCGGCTGGCAGATCGTCGAACAGCTGCGCGCCCACACCGACCTGTCCCGGGTGGCGGCCAGGGCCCGCGCCGTCGAGCTGCTGGCCGCCGTCGGTTTGCCCCAGCCGGCGGCGCAATTCGACCGCTACCCGCACCAGCTGTCGGGTGGCATGCGCCAGCGCGCGGTGATCGCGATGGCCCTGTCGTGCAACCCGGCGGTGCTGGTGGCCGACGAACCGACGACCGCGCTCGATGTCAGCGTGCAGGCGCAGATCCTGGAACTGATCCACCGCCTGCGCAGCGACTTCGGCAGCGCGGTGGTGCTGATCACCCACGACATGGGCGTGGTCGCCGGCCTGGCCGACCGCGTGCTGGTGATGTACGCCGGCCGGGTCGTCGAACGCGGCAGCGCGCGGGCGCTGTTCGAAGCCGCCTGGCACCCTTACACCTGGGGCCTGCTGGGCAGCATCCCGCCGCTGGCCGGGCCGCGGCCGCGGCGCCTGCCGTCGATCGTCGGCGCGCCGCCGGCGCTCGACGCCCTGCCGGCCGGCTGCGCCTTCGCGCCGCGCTGCGCGGTGGCCGATGCGCGCTGCGCCAGCCGGCCGCTGCTGCCCGCCGATGGCGAGCAGGCCGCGGCCTGCGTGCTGGTGCCTGAAGTGCGCGCCGCAGCCCGCGAGCGCTGCCTGCACGGCGGGGTGCCCGCGTGAGCCCGCCGCCGAAGCCCGCAGCGCCGCTGCTGGTGGTGAAGAACCTGAGCAAGCACTACACGGTCGGCAGCACGTTCGCGCGTGGCGGGCGGCGCAGCGTGCAGGCGGTGGACGGCGTGTCCTTCGAGCTCTGGCCCGGCGAAACGCTGGGTCTGGTCGGCGAATCGGGCTGCGGCAAGAGCACGCTGGCCCGCTGCGTGGTGCGCCTGCACGCGGTCAGCGCCGGCCAGCTGCTGTTCGACGGCCAGGACATCACGCAAGCCGGCAGCGCCGCCTTGCGCCCGCTGCGGCCGCAGTTGCAGATGGTCTTCCAGGACCCGTATGCGTCCTTGAATCCGCGCCGCCGGGTCGGCGATCTGATCGCCGAACCGCTGCGCGTGCACACCCGCCTGAACGCCGCGGAACGGCAATCCCGCGTGACCGAGCTGGCCGGCCTGGTGGGCCTGCGGCCCGACCAGTTGCAGCGCTTTCCGCATGAATTCTCCGGCGGTCAGCGCCAGCGCATCGGCATCGCACGGGCGCTGGCGCTGAACCCCAAGCTGATCGTCGCCGACGAGCCGGTTTCGGCGCTGGACGTTTCGGTGCAGGCCCAGGTCATCAACCTGCTGGCCGACCTGCAGGAGCGGCTGGGCCTGACCTACCTGTTCATCGCGCACGACCTCAGCGTGGTGCGCCAGGTGAGCACGCGCACGGCGGTGATGTACCTGGGCCGCATCGTCGAGCTGGGCCCCACCGACGCGGTCTACGGCCAGCCGGCCCACCCCTACACCGCGGCGCTGATCGCTGCCGTGCCGCGCCCGGTGGTCTCCGCCGCCGGCGCGCCGCGCCCGGCGGTGGCGCTGCAGGGCGACCCGCCCAGCCCGCTGGATCCGCCGCCCGGTTGTCGCTTCCACCCCCGCTGCCCGGCCGCCACGGCGCGCTGCCGCAGCGAAAGCCCGGCGCTGCAGGACTTCGGCGGCGGCCGGCTGGTGGCCTGCCACCACCCGCTGCCGGCAGCGGGCTGAGGCGCCCGAGATGCCCGGGCGGCTCGATCAGCCGCCGCCTTCAGCCCCCGGCCGCGGCGTCCACGCTGAGCAGGAAGTCCACCAGACCCTGCATGTAGGTTACCTGGTCGTCGTACATCGCCATGTGGCTGCCGTTGGGGCAGTGCAGGTAGCGGCCCTGCGGCATCGATTCGGCCATCGCCTGCATCTGCTTCGGGTCCATGGTGTCGTGCGCGGCGCCGATGGTCAGCGTCGGCACGGTGATTTGCGGCAGGTCGGCGGTGCGGTCCCAGTTCAGCAGCTTGCCGCTGGCGCCCAGCTCGCTCGGGCCCTGCATCGGGATGTAGACCTTGGGGTTGATGTGGGCGAAGGCCCGCTGCACCGGGTCGGGCCATTGAGCGGCGGGCATGCGCAGCACGTGGTGCTCGTAGTGGTGAGGCAGCAGCAGCGCCATGTAGCGCGGGTTCTCGAAGTCCTTGGCGGCTTCGATGGCCTGGATCTCGGCCAGCACCGCCGGCGGGATGCCCGGCATCAGCTGCGTCCGCGCGTAGCGGTTGTAGTCCGGGATGCTGCTGACCATGTTGCTGATGACCAGGCCCTTCAGCTGCTGCGGATGGGCCAGCGCGTACTCGGTGGCCAGGATGCCGCCCCAGGAATGGCCCAGCAGGAAGAAGTTGCTGGCGTCCAGCCCCAGCGCCTGTCGCACCTGCTCGACCTCGTCGACGAAGCGCGGCAGTTCCCACAGCTCGGGGATGTCGGGCTGGCTGCTGCGCTGCGACCCGAGCTGGTCGTAGTAGATGAATTCGATGCCGGGGTCCGGCAGATGGGGCAGGTAGCTCTCGAAGGCCTCGAAGTATTCGTGGGTCGCACCGGGGCCGCCGTGCAGCAGCAGCAGCTTGATCCGCGGGCTGTGGCCGCGGCGCTGGGTCCAGACCTCGAAGGGGCCGTGTGGTGTGTTGATCGGGATGCGGCGGGAGCCGCCGCTCAGTGCGTCGGGCCGCCGGCTGAGGGGGCTGGCGTGGAAGGCACTGTCGGCTGCAGGGGGTGCGTTCAGGGTCATGGCAAGGGGCTGGGGTTCGGTGCGGGTGGGGGCGGCGTGAGCCGGGATGTTGCCAGCGTCCCGCTGCCGGTGCCCGCGTTCAACCACTGCAGCAACTGCGCGGCGACGGCCGGGCTGCTCAGCAACTGCATGTGGCTGGTGTCTGCGAACACCGCGCTGTGGCCGGGCAGGAAGGCGAGCGCGCGGGCCGGGTCCGGGTGCTGGCCCAGGGCGCTGGCCAGCGGCACCAGGCCGTCGCCCAGCATGGCGCCCAGCAGACGCCCCTTCGCCGGGCCCTCGAACGCACCCAGCTGCGCCGCGATGGCCCAGCAGCGGGTGTGTGCCGGGCTGGGCAGCGGGCAGGGCTGTGCGCGCGCCAGGCAGTGGCCGTGGCGCAGGTCGGTGATGCCCGCGCTGCGCACCCGGCCCACGCGGGCCAGCGGCGCGGCGTAGGGCGTGTGGTCCAGGATCACGTCGAGCCCATGCCCGGCGCGCTCCAGCGGTGCGCCGCCGTGCGGTGTGCCGAGGAAGACCAGGTCGTCGACTTGGGCCACCCAGGTCTGCCCCGCCGCAGCGCCCTGGTGCAGCGCGCTGCGCGCCACCAGCCCGCCCAGGCTGTGCGTCAGCAGCACCACGCGCTGCACCGGCACCGGCCAGGCGGCCAGCAGCGGCGCCATCTGCGCCGCCAGCAGGCGGCCGTTGTCGGCGATCGCCAGGCCGCTGTTGTAGTGCAGGTAGACGGCCGTGCCGTCCAGCCCGACGGCCAGTGCCGCGGCGTGGTCGTGGCCCTCGCGCCGCCACTGCAGGTCGTTCATGCACAGGCCGTGCAGCGCCAGGATCAGCGTGCCGCGGGCCTCGGGCAGCCGGGCGCGCAGCGCCGCCGCGTCCAGCGGCAGCGCTTGGCCGTCGACCCGCCACTGCATGGCGATGGCCAGCGGGTTGTGGCGGGCCGCCAGGTGGTCGCCGAGCACGCCGTTGAGCGCGGCAGCCAGCGCCTCGCGGGCCGGGCTGGGCAGCGGCGCCGGTCCGCCGGGGCGCAGTGCGGGCTCGATCAGGCCCAGCAGGGCGTCGACGCTGCCGCCGACCAACTGCGTGACCCCCCGAACCGAACGGTAGACCAGCCCGGTGATGCCGCGGGTGCGGCCGTCGGCAGCGGTGGCGCCCGGCGCACTGGCGACGCGCTGGTGCAGCGCCTCGACGAGGTCGATCAGGCCGGCCGTGGCGTCGACGGCCAGCCGCGCAGCGCCGCGGATGTCGCTGTGGGCACTGGGCTTACTCGGGCTCATCGGGCGGCTGCGCTGCGGCGGGCGTTCAGAACAGCCCGGCGGCGATGTTCACGGTCAGCGCCAGCACGGTGGTGTTGAAGAAGAAGGCCAGGATGCAGTGCAGCGTGCCCACCGGCCGCAGGGCCGCGCCGTTGAAGGGGACGTCGGCCGTCTGGCCCGAGGTGCCGATGACGCAGGCGAAGTAGAAGAAGTCGCCGTAGCCGGGCTCGACAGTGCCGGGGAAGGTCAGCGGGTCGGGCCGGCCTTCGTCGCGGGCGCGGTAGAAGTCGTGCGCGTAGTTGAAAGCCAGCAGGGTCTGCGTGAACAGCCACGAGGTCAGCACCGTCAGCGCGGCCAGCGCCAGGTGCGGGGCCTGGGCGCTGCCGGGCAGGGCCTTGACCGCGGCCAGTTGCGAAGCCACCGCCAGCAGCACCGCGACGGCCGCCACCACCACCATCACCAGCATCGCGACGCGGCCTTCGCTTTGCTGCCGGGCGCGGCGCTGCATGGCCCCGGTGTCGGACTGCAGCAGGATGTGCAGCGCCAGCCCCAGGTAGAGCAGGGCGCCGGCGTTCCAGGCCAGCAGTGCGCGCGAACCGGCCTGCGCCAGCGGTGCCGGCAGCAGCGCGTAGAGCAGCCCGCCCACGGCCACCGAAGACCACAGCCGCGGCCTGGCGCTGAGGATGCGGCGCCAGCGCTGGAGCCGTGACATCGGGTGGTGGCGGGACATCGGACTATTGTTGCGCGGGGCCGGCGCGCTGGCGGTGCGACACTGCGGCGCCGTCGCCGTCGCCTTCGCCCGCCCGCACCCCGCACCCGTCCATGACCGCCCGTCCTTTCGTCGCTGCCAGCCGCGGCACCGTGCTGGCCCTGGGCACGGCGCAGACGCTGGCCTGGGCCTCGTCCTATTACCTGCCGGCCCTGCTGGCCACGCCGATCGCGCGCGACCTGGGGATTGGCCGGCCGACGGTGTTCGCGGTGTTCTCGGTGGCGCTGATGGTCTCGGCCGTTGCCGGGCCGGCCGCCGGCCGGCTGATCGACCGCCACGGTGGCCGCCGCGTGCTGCTGGCCTCGAACGGGCTTTTTGCGCTGGGTCTGGCCGGCCTGGGCCTGGCGCAGGGTCTGGGCGGCCTGACCCTGGCCTGGGTGGTGCTGGGCCTGGCGATGGGCTGCGGCCTCTACGACGCGGCCTTCGCGGCGCTGGTCCGGCTGTACGGACGCGACGCGCGCCAGGCCATCACCGGCATCACGCTGATCGCCGGTTTCGCCAGCACCGTGGGCTGGCCCTTGACCACGCTGCTGGAAGCGCAGTGGGGCTGGCGCGGCGCCTGTTTCGCCTGGTCAGCCTTGCATCTGGTCATCGGTTTGCCCCTGAATGTGCTGCTGCCGCGCGCCGGCCCGCACGAAGCGGCCACCGCCGCCGCCACGCCGCAGGCGGCGGCACCGGCAGCCGCCGCGCCGCCGCGCCACACCGCCGCGCTGCTGGCCTTGCTGTTCTCGATGCTGGGTTTCGTCAGCACCGCGATGGCCGCCCACCTGCCGGCGCTGCTGCAGGCCGCAGGCGCCACGCTGGCGGTGGCGGTGCTGGCCGGCTCGCTGATCGGCCCGGCGCAGGTCGCCGCGCGGGTCTTTGAATTCAGCGTGCTCCAGCGCTTTTCGCCCCTGCTGTCGGCCCGGTTCGCGGCCCTCACCCACCCGCTGGGCGCCGGCCTGCTGCTGGCGCTGGGGCCGGTGGCGGCCTTGCCTTTCGCGCTGCTGCACGGCAGTGGCAACGGCCTGCTGACCATCGTCCGCGGCACGCTGCCGCTGGCCCTGTTCGGCGCCGGCGGCTACGGCGCCCGCCAGGGCTGGATCGCCCTGCCGGGCCGTATCCTGGGCGCCCTGTCGCCCTGGCTGTTTGGCCTGGTGCTGGAAGGCCACGGCGCCGGCGCGCTGTGGCTGTCGGCCGGCATGGGCCTGACCGCTTTCACCTGCCTGTTGGCGCTGCGCCTGCCGCGCGACGCCTGACCCCGACCCCGCCGCCTGCCCACCGATGAAGAAGATCGCGAAGTTCCGCCTCGACAAGGGCCTGCACCGTCTCGGCCCCGGCCTGATCACCGGCGCCGCCGACGACGACCCCAGCGGCATCGCCACCTATTCGCAGGCCGGCGCGCAGTTCGGCTACTCGATGCTGTGGACCATGATCTTCACGCTGCCGCTGATGGCCGCGATCCAGATCGTCAGCGCGCGCATCGGTTACGTCACCGGCCACGGCCTGGCGGCCAACATCAAGCAGCGCTTCCCGCGCCCGGTGCTGCTGGCCATCGTCGGCATGCTGCTGCTGGCCAATACCTTGAACATCGCGGCCGACATCGCCGCGATGGGCGAGGCCTTGCGCCTGGTGGTCGGCGGCTCGGCCCACGTCTATGCGGTCACCTTCGGCCTGCTGTGCCTGGTGCTGCAGGTCTTCCTCAGCTACGCCACCTACGTACGCTGGCTGAAATGGCTGACGCTGGCGCTGCTCAGCTACGTCGCCGTGGTCTTCACGCTGCACGTCGATGTCGCCGACGTGCTGCACCAGGTGGTGCACCCGCAGCTGGTGCTGGGCCACGAGGTGCTGCTGGTGGTGGTGGCGGTCTTCGGGACGACGATCAGCCCCTACCTGTTCTTCTGGCAGGCCGCGCAGGAGGTCGAGGACGTCAACGCCGGCCCCGAACACCCGCACCCGCCGGCCGAGGTGCGCGGCCACCTGCGACGCATCAAGTGGGACACCGTCATCGGCATGACCTTCTCGAACCTGATCGCCTTCTTCATCATCCTGTCGACCGCGGCCACGCTGCACAAGGCCGGCATCACCGACATCCAGACCTCGGCGCAGGCTGCGCAGGCGCTGCGCCCGCTGGCCGGCGACTTCACCTTCCTGCTGTTCAGCCTGGGCATCGTCGGCACCGGCCTGCTGGCGGTGCCGGTGCTGGCCGGCTCGGCGGCCTACGCGGTGGCCGAGGCGGCCGGCTGGGAAGGCAGCCTGAGCCTGCGCCTGGAAGAAGGCCAGGGCCGCGGCTTCTACGGCGTGGTGGCGCTGGCCACGCTGGGCGGCGTGGCGCTGTGCTTTTCGCCGGTCGACCCGGTGAAGGAACTGTTCTGGTCGGCGGTGCTGAACGGCGTCATCGCCGTGCCGATCATGGTCGTGATGATGCTGCTGGCCACGCAGCGCGAGACCATGGGCACGCACGTCATCGGGCGGCAGTTGAAGTGGCTGGGCTGGCTGGCCACCGGCGTGATGGCCGCGGTGGTGGTGGCGATGTTCGCCACCCTGTGAGGCGGATGCCGTGTCGCAGCGGGCCTGGGCCGGAATGGGCCCCCTAAGATCGCAGCGAAGACTGTAGAAAGCCGAACGCCGATGTCGATGGTCACCCTGGCCTTGCGCCGCCCCTACACCTTCATCGTGATGGCCCTGATGATCGTGCTGGCCACGCCGTTCGCGCTGCTGAACATGGCCACCGACATCTTCCCGGAAATCAACATTCCGGTGATCAGCATCATCTGGAACTACAACGGCCTGTCGGCGCAGGAGATGGGCCAGCGCATCGCCGGCCAGAGCGAGCGCGGGTTGACGACCACGGTCAGCGACATCGAGCACATCGAATCGCAGTCGCTCGCTGGCGTCGCGGTGATCAAGGTCTTCTTCCAGCCGAACGCCAACATCCAGACCGCCATCGCGCAGGTCGTGGCTGCGGTGCAGTCGCAGTTGCGGCAGCTGCCGCCGGGCATCACGCCGCCGCTGGTCATCAAGTACTCGGCGTCGAGCATCCCGGTGGTGCAGCTGGCGCTGTCCAGCCCGACGCTGCCCGAGCAGGCGGTGTTCGATGCGGCCATCAATGTGCTGCGGCCGCAGCTCATCACCATCCCCGGCGCGGCGGTGCCCTTTCCCTACGGCGGCAAGCAGCGGCTGATCTCGGTCGACCTCGACATGCCGGCGCTGCAGGCCCGCGGGCTGTCGCCGGCCGACGTGGTCAACGCGCTGAACGTGCAGAACCTGATCCTGCCTTCGGGCACCGCCAAGCTCGGCGACACCGAGTACGCGGTGCGCATGAACGGCGCGCCCGAGGCCATCGCGGGCCTGAGCGACCTGCCGGTTCGCACCTTGGCGGGCGGCGCCACCACCCTGCTCAGCGACGTGGCCCAGGTGCGCGACGGCTTCAGCCCGCAGACCAATGTGGTGCGCCAGGACGGCGCACGCGGCGTGCTGCTGTCCATCCTGAAGAACGGCGGCGCCAGCACGCTGGACATCGTGGCCAACCTGCGCGCCCTGCTGCCGCGCGCGGTGCAGGTGATGCCGCCGGACATCACCATGACGCCGCTGTTCGACCAGAGCGTCTTCGTCAAGGCCGCCGTCAAGGGCGTGGTCATCGAAGCGCTGATCGCCGCCGCGCTGACCGCCGCGATGGTGCTGCTCTTCCTGGGCAACTGGCGCAGCACGCTGATCATCGCGCTGACGATTCCGCTGTCCATCCTGGCCTCGATCCTGGTGCTGAAGGGCCTGGGCGAAACGCTGAACCTGATGACGCTGGGCGGGCTGGCACTGTCGGTGGGCATCCTGGTCGACCAGGCCATCGTGACCATCGAGAACATCGAGCGCCACCTGCACATGGGGAAGCCCATCACCGAGGCCATCGAGACCGGCGCCGGCGAGATCGGCGTCGCGGCCTTCGTTTCCACGCTGTGCATCTGCATCGTCTTCGTGCCGATGTTCTTCCTGTCGGGCGTGGCGCGTTTCCTCTTCGTGCCGCTGGCCGAAGCGGTGGTGCTGGCGATGATCGCCAGCTACGGGCTGTCGCGCACGCTGGTGCCCACGCTGGTGCTGCTGCTGATGGCCAAAGCCCACGGTGAACCGAAAGGGAACAGCTGGCTGCAACGCAGCTACCGCGCCTTCGACCAGCGCTTCGAGCGCGTGCGCCGCGCCTACACGCTGGCGCTGTCGGTGCTGCTGTCGCACCGCCGCCCTTTCGCGCTGTCCTTCATGCTGTTCTGCCTGCTGTCCTGCGGCCTGGCGCCCTTCCTGGGCCGCGACTTCTTCCCGACGGTGGACGCCGGGCAGATCCGCCTGCACATGCGCGCGCCGACCGGCACGCGCATCGAGGAAACCGCGCGCACTGCCGACGCGGTCGAGGTCGCGATCCGCGAGATCATCCCGAAGGCCCAGCTCGAAACGGTGCTCGACAACATCGGCGTCGCCAACAGCGGCATCAACCTGTCGTACAGCAACGCCGGCACCATCGGCACGCTGGACGCCGAGATCCTGCTGTCGCTGAAGGAAGGGCACGCGCCGACCGAGGCCTGGGTCAGCCGGCTGCGCGCCGAACTGCCGCAGCGTTTCCCCGGCATCGAGTTCTTCTTCCAGCCGGCCGACATCGTCACGCAGATCCTGAACTTCGGCCTGCCGGCGGCCATCGACGTGCAGTTCACCGGCGCCAACGTGGCGGCGAATGCGGCGCTGGCGGCCGAGCTGACGCTGGCCATCCGGCAGATCCCCGGCGCCGTCGATGCCCACGTCCACCAGCGCCAGAATGCCCCGGCGCTGGCGCTGCAGATGGACCGCACGCGGCTGCAGCAGGTCGGGCTCACGGCAGCCAACCTGGGGCAGAACGTGCTGATCGCCTTGTCGGGCAGTTCGCAGACGGCGCCGGCGTTCTGGCTGAACCCGGCCAACGGCGTGGTCTACAACATCGCGGTGCAGACGCCGCAGTACCAGGTCGACAGCCTCGATGCGCTGCTCAACATGCCGGTCGGGACCGGCGCCGGCGCGGCCGGGCCCAATCCCATCGCCAGCACCCAGCTGCTGGGCAACCTGGTCGAGGTGGCGCCGGGTCAGCAGGTGGCCGTGGCCTCGCGCTACAACATCCTGCCGGCCATCGACGTCTATGTCAGCGTGCAGGGCACCGACCTGGCCAGCGTGGCCGGCAAAGTGCAGGCCCTGGTCGATGCGGCGCAGCCCAGGCTGGCCAAGGGCAGCCAGCTGGTGCTCCGCGGCCAGGTCGAGACCATGCAGGCGTCCTTCCTCGGTCTGGGCGTCGGGCTGGCGATGGCCATCGTGCTGGTCTACCTGCTGATCGTCGTCAACTTCCAGAGCTGGATCGACGCGGCCATCATCGTCGCGGCGCTGCCGGCGGCGCTGGCTGGCATCGTCTGGATGCTGTTCATCACCGGCACCACGCTGAGCGTGCCGGCGCTGACCGGCGCGATCATGACGATGGGCGTGGCCACCGCCAACAGCATCCTGCTGATCAGCTTCGCGCGGCAGCGCCGCGAGGAAGGCGCAGCGCCGCTGGCCGCCGCGCTGGAAGCCGGCGCGACGCGCATCCGGCCGGTGCTGATGACGGCGCTGGCGATGGTCATCGGCATGATCCCGATGGCGCTGGGCCTGGGCGAGGGCGCCGAGCAGAACGCGCCGCTGGGCCGTGCCGTCATCGGCGGCCTGGTCTTCGCCACCGTGTCCACCCTCTTCTTCGTGCCGGTGGTCTTCGCCGGCGTGCACCAATGGCTGGCCCGGCGCGCTGCGCCCGGCGCCACGGCGGCCCTCACACCGCAATCCCAGGAGTCCTGAGTCATGACCGAGAAGACGCACGCGGCGCTGGGCCTGCATGCCATCGAAGCCCTGCCGGGCGAGCCGCCCTTGAACCTGCTGCAGCGGCATCAGGTGGTGCGCCGGCTGCAGATCACCGCCATCGTGACCCTGCTGCTGCTGGGCCTGGGTGCCGGCCGCACGATATGGGCCCGCGCCGCCCACGCGCAGACGCTGCAGGCCACCAGCGCCGAACAGGGCCAACTCTTCGTGAAGGTGACGACGGTGCAGCGCGGCGACAAGGGCCAGGTGCTGGCCCTGCCCGGCACGCTGCAGGGCCAGGTGCAGGCACCGATCTCGGCGCGCGCGGCGGGCTACCTGAAGCGCTGGACCAAGGACATCGGTGCGACGGTGAAGCAGGGTGAAATGCTGGCCGAGATCGACTCGCCCGAGATCGACCAGCAGCTCAGCCAGGCGGTGGCCGCGCGCGAGCAGGCGGCATCGACACTGGCGCTGGCCCGCAGCACGGCCACACGCTGGGAGGGGCTGCGCCAGCAGGACGTGGTCTCGCAACAGGACCTCGACGAGAAGCGCAGTGCCGTCACCCAGCAGCAGGCCAACCTGGCTGCCGCCGAGGCCAATGTGCAGCGCCTGCGTCAGCTCGAGGCTTTCAAGCGCGTGGTCGCGCCCTTTGCCGGCGTGGTGACGCGGCGCAACGTCGATGTCGGCGACCTGATCGACGCTTCGCGCGTCCTCTACACGCTGGCCCAGGTCGACACCCTGCGCGTCTATGTCAACGTGCCGCAGAGCGTCGCGCAGCGCGTCAAGCCGGGCCTGGCGGTGGTGGTGACGCAGGCCGAACTGCGGGGCCAGCGCTTCGCCGGCCAGGTGGTGCGCACGGCCGGTGCCATCGATACCGCCACGCGCACGCTGCAGGTCGAAGTGGCGCTGCCCAATGCCGACGGCCGCCTGCTGGCCGGCGCCTACGTGCAGGTGGCGCTGCCGCTGCCGGGTGGCGCGGCGCTGCGCGTGCCGACCAACGCGCTGCTGATTCGCGGCGAGGGTACGCTGGTGGCGGTGGTCGATGCGCAGGGGAAAGTCCAGCTGCGCAAGATCGCGGTCGGCCGCAACTACGGGCCGGACTTCGAGGTACTGGACGGCCTGGCCGACGGCGAGCGCCTGGTGTTGAATCCGCCCGACGGCCTGGCCGACGGGCAGACCGTGGTGGTGGTGCCCAGCGCGCCGACCCCGCCGGCCGCATCGGGCGCCGCGGGTGCGACCAGGGAGCGTGCGTGAACCTGCGCCGCAGCCTGTGGATTGCCTGCGCCGGCTGGCTGGCGGGCTGCGCCGCGGGCCCCGATTACGTCAAGCCGGCGACCGAGCTGCCGGTCAGCTGGAAGCTGGAAGCGCCCTGGCGCGTCGGCCAGCCCGACGACGCCGCCGCCAAGGGACTGTGGTGGCAGCGCTTCGGCGACGCGCAGCTCAACGCGCTGCAGGCCCAGGCGCAGGCCAACAGCCCGACGCTGGCGCTGGCCGGCACGCGGCTGGCGCAGGCCCGCGCCGCGCTGGCCGGCAGCAGCGCCGGCCTGTTGCCGCAGGTCGGCCTGAGCGAACGCGCCGCGCGCCAGCGCATCTCGGCCAACCGGCCACTGTCGAACTACAACAGCGCCAATTTCTCGACGCTGCAGAACGACTTCGTGCTGCAGGGCACGGTGAATTACGAGGTCGACCTGGCCGGTCGCGTGGCGCGCAGCATCGAAGCCGGTCAGGCCGCGGTGGCGCAGTCCGCCGCCGACTTCGAGAACACCCGTCTGCTGCTCGGCGCCGACCTGGCCAGCGCCTATTTCAACCTGCGCGCCACCGATGCCGAACTCGACGTGCTGGCCCGCTCGCTGGCGCTGCAGGGCCGCGCCCTGGGCCTGGTGCAGGCGCGGCGCGACGGTGGCGCTGGCAGTGGTCTGGAAGTGGCGCAGCAGCAGGCGCTGCTGGACAGCACCCGCGTGCAGCTCGATCTGCTGAAGCGCCAGCGTGGCGTCTTCGAACACGCCATCGCGACCCTCGTCGGCGTGCCGGCGCCGGCCTACACGCTGGCCGTCGACCTGCGCCCGCTGCAGCCGCCGGCGGTGCCCTTGGGCGTGCCATCCGACGTGCTGCAACGCCGACCCGACATCGCCGCGGCCGAGCGCGCGATGGCCGTGGCCAACGCGCAGATCGGCATCGCCCGCGCGGCCTTCTACCCCAGCATCGCGCTGGGCGGCGCCTTCGGCGTCGAGAGCCGCGCGCTCGGCGCCTTGTTCGACGCGCCCAGCCTGCTGTGGTCGGCCGGCCTGTCGGCGGCGCAGGTGCTGTTCGACGGCGGCCGGCTGCGCGCGAACGTCGACTTCGCCAGTGCCGCCCACGCCGGCGCGGTGGCCAACTACCGCCGCGTGGTGCTGGTCGCGATGCAGGAAGTCGAAGACGGCATCACCGGCCTGCAGGCGCTGGACAGCGCAGCCGCGCAGGCCGCCACCGCGCTGGCCAGCGCGCGCCGCGTGCTGGCGATGTCCAGCGCGCGCTACGAAGGCGGCGCCTCGGCCTACGCCGACGTCATCACCGCCCAGCAGGCCTTGCTGGGCGCCGAGCGCCAGGCCGCGCAGCTGCTGGGCCAGCGCCTGCTGACGACGGTCTTCCTGATCAAGGCACTGGGCGGTGACTGGTCAGCCGCCCAGGGCTGACCCGATGCGGATCAAATGGCGCGGATGTGCACCTTGCGGAAGCGGATCGTGCCGGCCGCCGACTGCAGCGCGATCGGCCCGCTCTTGAAGCGGCTGTCGCGCGCGTCAGCGGTCTGCACGCCGTTCAGCAGCACCAGCAGGCGGTCGCCCTTGGCCGTGATCTCGTAGGTGTTCCAGCGGTTGGCCGCCTTGGGCATGGTCTCAATCTTGCTGACGTTGACGATGGCGCCGGTGCCGTAGCTGGGGTCGGGCCGCTTGTCGAAGATGTTGACTTCGTAGGCGTTCTCGGCGGTCACTTTGTTCCGGTCCTGGCAGCGCAGGAAGAGGCCGCTGTTGGCGTCTTCGTCGGCCCAGAATTCGGCGCGCAGTTCGAAGTCGGTGTAGCTGGCCTTGGTCAGCAGGTAGCCATCCTTGCCGCCCTGGCCCTGCAGCGAGCCGTCGA
The DNA here is from genome assembly GCA_947453725.1 of Betaproteobacteria bacterium. Classification (GTDB taxonomy): domain Bacteria; phylum Pseudomonadota; class Gammaproteobacteria; order Burkholderiales; family Burkholderiaceae_C; genus Rubrivivax. Next base: position 74,622 of record CANGHH010000002.1, read on the forward strand.
CGAAAGTCCAGTTGCCGGCGCCCAGTTCGGTGAAGCCGCTGAGGTCCTTCATCGTCATGCCGTAGACCAGCGTGGTCCAGTTGCCGCCGCTGGTACTGGCGCAGCCCGTGAGTGCGGCGCCGGTCATCGCGGCGCCGGTGGTCAGCAGCTGCCTGCGGGTGATCGTCATGTTGATGTCCTGGTTGTGTGGGTTCGGGGCGCGACTGTGCGGCGGCCGTCAGGCAGCGTCAACGGTAGATTCACCCGGTTTGCACAAGTCCGCAAGCGGGCGCATCGGCGTGCGGCGGCCGTTCATGTGCAGGTGCTATGGTGGGGCTTCGTTCAAGCCTGCTTGCGAGGAGACCACTGCGTGACCTTCACCGCTCAATTGCCCGCTACGCTGCCCCGGGCGACCCTGATGGGTGCCCTGCTCGACACGGTTTCGCTGATCGAGCGCCGCCGTTGCGGCGAGATCGCCGACGGCTACATCGACGGCTATGTCGCGCTGAACTGGATCGAGTGGAACGGTGGCAGCCTGCGCCTGACCGAAACCGGCCGCAACATCCGCCAGCAGCTGAAGGCCGGTCAGGGCTGATGCGGGCCTGACCCAGGGCGCCGGACGGCGGCCCCGGCTTAGCATTGCGGCGTCCTTCGCCACCGCCGATGCCGCCATGACGCCTGCTGCCTCCACCCCCGCCACCAAGGCCTTCGCCAGCCAGGCCGACCTGATCGACAAGGCGGTCAGCTTCACGAAGCTGTCGGACCACGCCTACGCCTACACGGCCGAGGGCGACCCCAACACCGGCATCGTCATCGGCGACGACGCGGTGCTGGTCATCGACACCCAGGCCACGCCGGTGATGGCCGCCGATGTGATCCGCCGCATCCGCGAGGTCACCGACAAGCCGATCAAGTACGTGCTGCTCAGCCATTACCACGCGGTTCGCGTGCTGGGTGCTTCGGCCTACGCGCCCGAGCACATCATCGCCAGCGTTGACACGCTCGACCTGATCCGGGAACGCGGCGAGCAGGACAAGGCCAGCGAGATCGGCCGCTTCCCGCGCCTGTTCCGCAACGTCGACAGCGTGCCGCCCGGCCTGACCTGGCCGACGCTGACCTTCACCGGCAGGATGACGCTGTGGCTGGGCCGGCTCGAAGTGCAGATCCTGCAACTCGGCCGCGGCCACACCAAGGGCGACACGGTGGTCTGGCTGCCGCAGGACCGCATCCTGTTCAGCGGCGATCTGGTCGAGTTCGACGCCACGCCCTATGCCGGCGACGCCTACTTCAGCGACTGGCCGGCCACGCTGGACGCCGTCGCCGCGCTGAAGCCGCGCAAGCTGGTGCCGGGCCGCGGCGCGGCGCTGGTCGACGAAGCGCAGGTCGCCGCCGGCCTGGCCGGCACGCGAGCCTTCATCAGCGACGTCTACCGTGCCGTGCAGGCCGGCGCTGCCGCCGGCAAGGACCTGAAGACCGTCTACCGCGAGACGCTCGACGCCACGCGGCCGAGCTACGGGCATTGGGTGATCTTCGACCACTGCATGCCCTTCGACGTGTCGCGCGCCTTCGACGAAGCCACCGGCCACCGCGACCCGCGCATCTGGACCGCCGAGCGCGACACGGCCATGTGGAAGGCGCTGGAAAACTGATCACCCGCGGGCGGGGCACGCATGCTCAAGACCTACACCTGGCCACGCTACGAAAGTCGCCGCGCGCCCGAAATTGCTGCGCCCGACGTCCGCCGCGTGCCGCTGGTGGTCGTCGGTGCCGGCCCCGTCGGGCTGTGTGCCGCCATCGACGCCGCGCAGCGCGGCCAGCCCGTGCTGCTGCTCGACGAGGACAACACCGTCAGCATCGGTTCGCGCGGCCTGTGCCATGCCCAGCGGACGCTGGAGATCTTCGACCGCCTGGGCATCGGCGACGCGGTGGTGGACCGTGGCGTGACCTGGAACGTCGGCCGCACCTTCCACGGCGAGCGCGAGGTCTTCAGCTTCCAGTTGCTGCCGGAAGCGGGGCATCGCCGGCCGGGCATGGTCAACCTGCAGCAGTACCACCTGGAGCAGTTGCTGGTGGAGCGCGCCATGGCCTTGCCCCTGGTCGATTTGCGCTGGCAGAACCAGGTGCTGCGTGTGACGCCCGACGACAGGGGCGCGACGCTCGAGGTCCAGACACCCGAAGGCCCCTACCGGCTGCGCACCGAATGGCTGATCGTGGCCGACGGCGCGCGCAGCCCGATACGTCGGCAGCTTGGGCTGGACATGGCAGGCCGTGTGTTCCAGGACCGATTCCTGATCGCCGACGTGCTGCTCAGCGAGCCGCCTTTCGACGCCCAGCACAGCGAGCGGCGCTTCTGGTTCGATCCACCTTTCCACCCGCAGCAAAGCGCGCTGCTGCACCGCGAAGCCGACCAGGTCTGGCGCATGGATTTCCAGCTCGGCTGGGACGCCGACCCCGAAGCGGAAAAGCAGGCCGAGCGCGTGGCCCCGCGCATCCGCGCCGCGCTGGACGGGCAGGGCTTCCGCCACATCGCCTTCGAGCTCGAATGGGTCAGTGTCTACACCTTTCAGTGCCGGCGCATGGCTCACTTTCGGCACGGCCGCCTGCTGTTCGCCGGCGATGCCGCGCACCAGGTTTCGCCCTTCGGCGCGCGCGGCGCGAATTCGGGCGTGCAGGACGTCGACAACCTGATCTGGAAGCTGGACCTCGTCATCCGTGGACTGGCACCCGAAACGCTGCTGGACAGCTATGACGCCGAGCGCGGCGCCGCCGCCGACGAGAACCTGATGAACAGCACACGCAGCACCGACTTCATGACGCCCAAGAGCCGCGCGTCCCGGCTGCTGCGCGACGCGGTGCTGACGCTGGCCGCCGAGCAGCCGTTCGCGCGGGCGCTGGTCAACAGCGGGCGTCTGTCGGTGCCGACCACGCTGCACGGCTCGCCGCTGAACACCCCCGATAGCGACACTTTCGACGGCTGGATGCTGCCCGGCGCGCCGGCCGCGGACGCGCCCTTGCGTGGCGGACATTGGCTGCTCGAGCGGCTGCCGACGGACTTCACGCTGCTCTTCTTCGTCGACCCGGACACGCCGGCCGCAGGCCTGGACCAGCCTGCCATCGACGCGCTGGCAACGGCCGCGCCGCCGGTCTGCGCCGTTCTGTTGCCTTGCGAAGGCCTGGTCGCGCAGCGCTACGACGCCCGCCCCGGCACCGCCTACCTGCTGCGGCCCGACCAGCATGTGGCCGCGCGCTGGCGCCGCCTGGACGCGGCGGCGGTGCACGCTGCCGTGGCGCGTGCATCGGCGCACACGGTCAGCCCGCCCGCATGAAGCACCTCAACACCCAACCCAACTTCGGCACGCCCGGCTTGCGCTACCGCCATGCCTACACGCCGGGTGACGAGTTCTACGAACTGCTGATCCAGGGCCATGCCGGCCTCAGCGACGAAGCCAGCGAGCAGATGAATGCCCGCCTGGTGCTGCTGCTGGCCAACCACATCGGCGACCTGCGCGTGCTGCGCGAGGCCGTCGCCGCCGCGCGACCTCAACCGCCCGCCGCCCAATCCGAGGAAACCCCACGATGAACGACAGCCTCACCCTGCACGGCTTCGGCAACCAGTTCGAGAGCGAGGCCGTGCCCGGCGCCCTGCCCATCGGCCGCAACAGCCCGCAGCGCGCGCCGCTGGGGCTGTATGCCGAGCTGCTGTCGGGCAGCGCCTTCACCGCGCCGCGCGCCGAGAACCGCCGCAGCTGGCTCTACCGCCGCCAGCCCAGCGTGGTCGCCGGCGCCTACACGCCCTACGCCCAGCCGCACTGGAAGACCGGCGCGGCCGAAGGCGAACAGCCGCCGCCCGACCCGCTGCGCTGGCACCCCATCGCGGTGCCCGACGCGCAAGACCAGCCGCTGGACTTCATCGACGGCCTGCGTACCGTGCTGGTCAACGGCGACGCCGACGCGCAGACCGGCGTCGCCGTGCACCTGGTGCTGGCCAACCAGTCGATGCAGCGCGCCTTCGTCAACGCCGACGGCGAGATGCTGCTGGTGCCGCAGCAGGGCGCCTTGACCGTCACCACCGAGCTCGGCGTGCTGCAGTTGGCGCCCGGCGAGATCGCGGTGTTGCCGCGTGGCCTGGCCTTCAAGGTCGGCGTCAGCGGGCCGACGCGGCTGTATGTGGCCGAGAACCATGGCGCACCGTTCCGCCTGCCCGAGCTCGGGCCCATCGGCAGCAATGGCCTGGCCAACGCGCGCGATTTCGAAATCCCGCAGGCGGCTTTCGAAACCGACAGCGGGCCGACCGAAATCGTCCGCAAGTTCGGCGGCCGGCTGTGGCGCACGGTGGCGCCCAGCTCGCCTTTCAATGTCGTCGCCTGGCACGGCAACCTGGTGCCGGTGAAGTACGACACCGCGCGCTTCATGGCCATCGGCTCCATCAGTCACGACCACCCCGACCCCAGCATCTTCACCGTGCTGACCAGCCCCAGCGACACACCCGGCGTGGCGAACTGCGACTTCGTGATCTTCCCACCGCGCTGGCTGGTCGCCGAAGACACCTTCCGCCCGCCCTGGTACCACCGCAACGTGATGGCCGAATTCATGGGCCTGGTGCACGGCCAGTACGACGCCAAGCCCGAGGGCTTCCGCCCCGGCGGCATGAGCCTGCACAACAGCCACGTGCCGCACGGGCCCGACCACGAGGCCTACACGAAAGCCAGCCACGCGGCCCTGGCGCCGCACAAGCTGGACCACACGCTGGCCTTCATGTTCGAAAGCCGCTGGCGCTTCAAGCCCACCGCCTGGGCGATGAACCACGTGGCGCTGGACCGGGGCTACGCGGCCTGCTGGTCCGATCTGTCCGACAACTTCAAGGTTTGACCATGAGCGATCTGCAACCGGCTGCGCAACCGCTGTGCGACGCCACCCACGACCCGGCGCTGCGCAGCTGGGTGGCGTCGGCCAATTGGCCGGACGCCGACTTCCCGATCCAGAACCTGCCACTCGGACGCTTCCGGCCGGTGGGGCGCGACCCAGCCCAGCCCGAGCCGCTGCGCGTCGGCGTGGCCATCGGTGACCAGGTGCTCGACCTGAAGGCGGCCGCCACGATGTGCCCCTGGGCCGACGAGGTTCACCCGCTGCTGGAACCGCTGGCGGCCGGCGACCTGGCGGCATTCATGGCCCTGGGCCGGCCGGCCTGGCGCACGCTGCGGGCGGCCTTGTCGGCCGCGCTGGCCGAAGGCAGCGACCAGGGCCCTTTCCTCGAGTCCTGCCTGCTGCCGATGGCCGAGGCGCAGATGGCGCTGCCCTGCCGCATCGGCGACTACACCGACTTCTACGCCGGCATCCACCACGCCCGCACCGTGGGTGCGCTGATGCGGCCCGACAGCCCGCTGCTGCCCAACTACGCCTGGGTGCCGATCGGCTACCACGGGCGGGCCTCGTCCGTCGGCATCGAAGGGCGCGTCAAGCGCCCGCAAGGCCAGACCCGCAGCAAGGACTCGGGTGAGGGCGGCGCGCCGCACGTCGGCCCGAGCAAGCGCCTGGACTACGAACTGGAACTGGGCCTGTGGATCGGTGCCGCCAACGCGCTGGGCGAGCCCGTCGCGATGGCGCAGGCCGAAGACCGCCTGTTCGGCGTGACCCTGCTGAACGACTGGTCGGCGCGCGACATCCAGGCCTGGGAATACCAGCCGCTGGGGCCCTTCCTGGCCAAGAGCTTCGTCACCACGGTGTCGCCGTGGGTCGTCTCCTTCGAGGCGCTGGCGCCTTTCCGTCGGCCCCCGGTCCGACCGGCCGACCAGCCCGCGGCCTTGCCCTACCTGGAGTCGGACTTCAACGCCGCCCACGGCGCGCTGGACATCACGCTGGAGGTTTGGCTGCAGACCGCCGCGATGCGCACCCGCGGCGAACCGGCGCTGCGTCTGTCGCAGTCCAACGCGCTGGACGCCTGCTGGACGCCGGCGCAGCTGGTCACCCACCACACCAGCAATGGCTGCAACCTGCAGGTCGGCGACCTGCTGGGCACCGGCACGCTGTCGGGGCCACTGCCCGAACAGGGGGGCTCGCTGCTGGAACTCAGCCAGGGCGGCCGCCAGCCGCTGACCCTGCCGAATGGCGAGCAGCGCAGCTTCCTCGAAGACGGCGACACGGTGACGCTGCGTGCCCACTGCCGCGCGCCGGGCGCGGTGCGCATCGCGCTGGGGACGGTCAGCGGCACGGTGCTGGCGGCCTGAAAAGGCGGTTCCCGCTGCCGCTTATGCGCGGCTGAAGGGCGCTGCGCCTGCGCAGAATCCACCTCACCATGGACGATCTGCGCCTGCAAGCCGTGGCCGCCCGCGTGGTGGCCTGGCACAACCGACACCCGCTGGCGCGCCGCATCCGCACCCAGCAGGTCAGGTCGATCGGCTATGTCGCGCTCAGCGTCGCCGAAGCGGCCGACGCCCTGCCGCCACCCGAAGCGACAGCGGCCAGCTGGGCCTCGACCGCGGTGGCGGCTGCGGCGCTGCCGGCCGAGGACAACTTCAGCGCGGCCTTCGCCGCGATGGCCGAACACCAGGCTGGCGTTGCGCCGGCGCCGGTCGCTGAGCCCGCTTCCGCCGCCGCGGCGGTCTTGGACGAAGCCGATGCGGTGACGGGCGACCCCGATGCCCGGCCCGAGCCGGCCTTCGAGTCCGACCGGGCTGCGCAGGCCGCCGTGCCGCTGCCCGGTGCGCCCCACATTCCGACGCTGCGCGACCGGGTGCTGGTCCGTTCGCAGCAACCCGAGGTCCAGGGGGCGCTGCTGGCCGCCCACGGCAGCTACAGCCCGACGCCCCAGACCCCTGCGCTTCGGCCTTCCACCGCCGCCGACCCCGGCGACGGCGAGCATTTCATGGCGCCGCTGTCGCCGCGCGATCTGGCCCGCTGGGTGGCGCGGCACGGCCGCGCGCTGGTGCAGCCGCCGCTGGACGGCCCGATCCGCCGCATCGAGACGGTCGCGGGTGGGCCGCTGTCGGGCACGACCTACGTGCTGACGGCGGCCATCGCGGGCGGCGGCTTGACGGCCCGCGTGCTGGTCGGCACCGGCAGCGCGGGCCACGTGCTGGGGACCCGCCTGTGGAGCGTCCCCCGCGTGGCCTCGGCCGCCGCGCTCGTCGGCCTGCTGCTGCTGGGCGCGGTGGTGTCGGTGGTGCTGGCCTGGCGGCCGGCCGCTCCGGCGCTGGCGGCAACCGGCCTCGCGCCCGCTGCCGCCGTGCCGGCTGCGATCTCGGCCGCGTCGGCCGCGTCGGCAGCACCAGCGGCGCAAGGGGCTGCCGCACCGCCGGCTGCCTCAGCAGCCTCAGCGGCTGAAGCCGATGTGGTCGCCCCGCCCGCCCCGCCCGCCGCATCGGCGGCCGCGCCTGCGCTGCCCGAATCGCGCCCCAGCACTGCCCAGCCGCTGCCGGCCGACGCGCACAAGGGCGCTGTCCGCCTGGCGTCGCCCGGGCTGCCCTTGAGCGAAGTTGACAAGGCCGCTGCCCGTGCAGCCGTCGCCGCCGCGAGGGCCGGCCGGACCGCCACGCCGGTCGCCCCGGTCGATCGGGCGACGGCACCGCCATCGGCTGCCGACGCCAGCCGGTCCGCAGGTCCGGCACCGGCCGCCAGCGCGGCGCCTGCCGGCCCGGCCTACGCCGTCTCCACGCGCAGCCTGCGCACCCGGGCCGAAGCCGAACAGGTGCAGATGGCCATGGTCGCGCTGCTGCGCAGCGCGGGCGTGACGGGTGGCCATGTCGACCTGCTGCCCGAAGGCGACGACTGGCGCGTCGTGGCCTGGCCTTTCAGCGGCTCGGCCGACGCCGACCGCTACCGCGTTCTGCTGGCCGGCCGCGGCATGAAGGTCGAGGTGCTGCGCTTCTGAGCGCCGCAAGGCCGGCTGAAACCTGCCGACCCCCGCTCAGCCGGCTTCGAACTGGTCGGCGTTGCGGCCCTTGATGCCGGCATAGAAGCGCTTGATCTCGGCCATGTCGGCTTCGACGTTGCCGGTGGGCTGGAACACCGGGCCCAGGCCGCTGACCTTGCGTTGGTAGTCCATGTAGGCCAGCACGATCGGCACCCGGGCTTGCAGCGCGATGTAGTAGAAGCCCGTCTTCCAGTGCCGCGTCTTGCCGCGCGTGCCTTCGGGCGGCACCACCAGCTGCAGCGGGCCGTCGGCGGCTACCAGCGCCGCAGCCGACGCCGCCACCAGGTTGGTCGATTGGCTGCGGTCCACCGCGATGCCGCCGAGCCAGCGCATCAGCGCGCCGAAGGGCCAGCGGAAGAGGCTCTGCTTGCCCATCCAGTAGACGTTCAGGCGCAGGCTGTAAGCCACCATCAGCGTGTAGGGCAGGTCCCAGTTGCTGGTGTGCGGCGCGGCGATCAGCACGCACTTGGGCATCTCGGCCGGCAGTTCGCCCTGCACCGTCCAGCCGTTCAGGCGCAGGAAGGCGCGCGAGCCGGCGCGCAGGACGGTGTTGACCAGCGGGGTGGTGAAGAGGGTACGGTGCATGGGGATCAGCAGTCGGCGCGCCCGGCATTGTCGCCCTGCGGGCAAAGGCTACGATCCGGAGCCATGTCTGTTCAGCAGGAGCCGTGATGTCGTCTGGAAAAATTCTCGTCGCCCAAGGTGGCGGCCCGACTGCCGTGATCAACCAGAGCCTGGCCGGCGTGGTGCTGGAAGCGCGCCGGCACCACGGCGTGAGTCTGGTCTACGGCGCGCGCCACGGCGTGCGCGGCATCGTCAACGAGGATCTCGTCGACCTCACGCGCGAGACCAGCCACAACCTGGAGATGGTGGCCGGCACACCGGGCAGCGCCCTGGGCAGCACGCGCGACAAGCCCGACCTGCCGTACTGCCAGGAGATCTTCCAGGTGCTCAAGGCCCATGCCATCGAGCACTTCTTCTACATCGGCGGCAACGACAGCGCCGACACCGTGCGCATCGTCGCCGAAGAGGCGCACAAGGTGGCCTACCCGCTGCGGGCCATCCACATCCCGAAGACGATCGACAACGATCTGGTGGGCAACGACCACACGCCCGGTTTCCCCTCGGCGGCACGCTTCGTGGCCCAGGCCTTCGCCGGCGCCAACCTCGACAACGCGGCGCTGACGGGCGTTTACGTGGGCGTGGTGATGGGCCGCCACGCCGGCTTCCTCACCGCCGCCAGCGCGCTGGGCAAGAAGTTTCCCGACGACGGTCCGCACCTCATCTACCTGCCCGAGCGGGTGTTCGAGATCGACCGCTTCCTGGCCGACGTGAAGGCCATGTACGAGCGCCACGGCCGCTGCGTCATTGCCGTCAGCGAAGGCATCCATGACGCCGACGGCGCGCCGATCGCCACCAAGCTGGCGGCCGACATCGAGAAGGACGCGCATGGCAACGTGCAACTCTCGGGCAACGGTGCGCTCGCCGACCTGCTGTGCGAGGAGATCAAGGCCAAACTGCAGATCAAGCGCGTGCGCGGCGACACCTTCGGCTACCTGCAGCGCAGTTTCGTGGGCTGCGTCAGCGACGTCGACGCGCGCGAGGCCCGCGAAGTCGGCGAGAAGGCCGTGCAGTACGCGATGTGGGGCCAGAGCAGCGGCTCGGTGGCGGTCCGTCGCACCGGTTTCTATTCGGTCGACTACACGCTGCAAACGCTGGACGCGGTGGCCGGCAAGACGCGCACGATGGAGGACGAGTTCATCTCGGCTTGCGGCACCGACATCACCGATGCATTCCGGCTCTACCTGCGCCCCTTGCTGGGCTCGGGCATGGCGGATGCTTACCGCCTGCGGCCCAATCCGGTCGCGAAGATCCTCCAGCGCTGAAGGGCGGTCGACGTGCACATCGGCATCCTCACCGGCGGCGGCGACTGCCCGGGCTTGAATGCCGTCATCCGCGCCGTCACGCTCGCGCTGGTGCGCCAGGGCGCTGTCAGGGTCACCGGCATCGAGCGCGGTTTCCACGGCCTGCTCAAGGGCTGCTCGCGCACGCTCACGCCCCAGGGCGTGGCCGACATCCTGGCCGTCGGTGGCACCATCCTCGGCAGTCACAACAGCTGCGACCCTTTCGGCTTCGAAGGCCGCGACCGCAGCGACGAAGCGCTGGCCTACGCCCGCGAGCTCGGGCTGGACGGGCTGGTCGTGATCGGCGGCGACGGCACCATGGGCATCGCGCACCGCCTGGCGCTGCGCGGGCTGCCGGTGGTGGGCGTGCCCAAGACCATCGACAACGACCTGCCCGGCACCGACCGCACCTTCGGCTTCGACAGCGCGGTGGCCATCGTGTCCGAGGCGCTGGACCGCATCGCCACCACCGCGCGCAGCCACCAGCGCGTGATGATCGTCGAGACCATGGGCCGCTATGCCGGCTGGATCGCGCTCGAAGGCGGCCTGGCCGGCGGCGCCGACGTGATCCTGCTGCCCGAGCTGCCCTTCAGCGTCGACGCGGTGGCCGCGCACGCGCGGCAGCGCGAGGCGGCCGGACTGCACACCGTGATCTGCATCGCCGAGGGGGCGCGCGCCGCAGGCGAGGGCCTGACGGTGCGCGAGCGCATTGCCGGCAGCCCCGACCCGCTGCGCCTGGGCGGCGTCAGCGCCTGGCTGCAGCAGCGGCTGCAGCCCCTGGTCACCAGCGAAGTGAGGAGCACGCTGCTCGGCCATGTGCAGCGCGGCGGCACACCCACCGCCTACGACCGTGTGTTGGCCACGCGTTTCGGCTGGCATGCCGCCGCGCTGGTGCTGCAGGGCTGCTTCGGCCGCATGGTCGCGCTGCAGGGCGACACCATCGTCAGCCACGCCATCGAGACCGTCGCGGGCCGTAGCCGGCCGGTGCCGGCGGACGACACGCTGCTGCACGTGGCGCGCGGTACCGGGGTTATGCTGGGGCAATGACACTGCTGCCTGCGCTCTCTGGTGAACGGCTGCGCTTCGATGGCCTGAACTGCTATGTCGACGGCAGCGGACCGCCGCTGTTGCTGGTGCACAGCGTCAACGCCGCGGCTTCGGCGGCTGAAGTCAGGCCGCTGTTCGAGCACTACCGGGCCACGCGCACGGTGTTCGCCATCGAACTGCCCGGCTACGGATTCAGCGACCGCGGCGACCGCGCCTACAGCCCACGGCTGATGACCGACGCCCTGCACGCGGTGGCCGCGCAGATCCGCCAGCGCTGCGGGCCGGCGCCGCTGGACGCGATGGCGTTGTCGCTGGGCTGCGAATTCCTGGCCCGCGCAGCGGTCGAGCAACCCACGCACTGGGGTCGGCTGGCGCTGGTCAGCCCGACCGGCTTCATGGGCCGCAAGCCGCGCCGCGGCCCGGCCGGCAGCACGCGCGGCATGCCCTGGCTGTACCGCACGCTGAGCGCGCCGCTGTGGAGCCAGGCGCTGTTCAAGGGCCTGACGAAGCCCGCCGTGGTGCGCTACTTCCTGCAGCGCACCTGGGGCGGCAAGGCCATCGACGAAACCCTGTGCGCCTACTCGGTGGCCACCGCGGCGCAGCCCGGCGCGCGCTTTGCGCCGCTGCACTTCCTGGCCGGCAACTTGTTCAGCGCCGACATCCACCGCGTCTACGAAGCCCTGACCCAGCCGGTGTGGGCCAGCCACGGCGTGCGCGGCGATTTCACCGACTACCGTGGCATGGCCATCGTCAGCGGCCGGCCGAACTGGCAGATCCAGGTCTTCCAGACCGGCGCCTTGCCCTACTTCGAGCGGCCGGCCGAATTCGAGGCCGCGATGGACCGCTTTCTGGCCAGCGCGCGCTGAGCCGCCCCGGAGCCCGCGACAAGGCTTTGCGAACGCGCTTGGCTTCAGGCCGATGCGGACCCGCAGGTCGCATCGGCGCTGTCGCGGTCTTACTTGGCGGACTTCTTCGGCGCGGATTTCTTGACCGCGGCCTTCGGGGCGGCTGCCGCCTTGACGGCGACCTTCGGCGCGGCCGGTGCCTGGGCGGCCACTTTCTTGGCGGCAACCTTCTTGGCGACCGGCGCGGGCGCAGCGGCCTTCTTCGCGGCTGGGGTCTTCACGGCGGCCTTCTTGGCGACCGGCGCGGGCGCAGCGGCCTTGGGCTTCATGCCCATCGCCTTCTTCATGGCGGTGGCTTCTTTCTCGATCGCCTTCTGCAGCGCCTTGGCCTTCTTCTCGGCGCTGAGCTGCAGCGCGGCCAGTTGCTTGCCGGTGCTGCGCTTGGTGGCTTCGAGCTGCTTCTCGGCGGCCTTCACCGACTTCTCGGCCGATGCGCCAGCCTTCGACAACTGGGCCTGCGCGCTGGCCAGTTGCTTCTCGGCGGCCTTCACCAGGCTGCCGACCTTGGCCTGCACTTGCGCGCCCTTCTTCATCACGGCCTTCCTGGCCTTGCCCACGCCAGCCGACACGGCGTCACCCAGCGACTCGATCTTGTGGGTCACGGCAGTGCCGACTTCCTTGGCGGCGGTGCCCAGGTGCTCGCCGGCGGTTGCGAGTTCAGACTTCTTGGTGGTCTTGCGGGTGGCCATGGTCTTCCTTTGAATATGAACGTTGGCTGCGAAAATTTGCAGTTCCCGCGAATCTACGCTGCGCACGGCACGGTGACGGTGCGCCAGCGCATGGTTTGCAGCGCGCCCGCAACACAATGGGCGCGCCGCGCGCCGCTTCTGTGCAAAGCGGTCCGTCAACACGGAGCCCAGCCATGCCCATCTCGATGCCCCCGCTGCAATTCGCACCGACCAACGGCATCCGCATGGGCTACTTCGAAGCCGGTCCGCGCAGCGCTGCGCCGCCCGTCGTGCTGTGCCACGGCTGGCCCGAACTGGCCTACTCGTGGCGCCACCAGATCGCCGCGCTGGCCGCCGCCGGTATCCGCGTCATCGCGCCCGATCAACGCGGCTATGGCGCCACCGACAGACCCGCTGAGGTGCAGGCCTACGACCTCGAGAACCTCACCGCCGACCTCGTCGGTCTGCTCGACCACCTGCAGATTCCGCAAGCCGTCTTCGTGGGTCACGACTGGGGCGGCTTCGTGGTCTGGCAGATGGCGCTGCGCCACGTGGCGCGGGTCGCCGGTGTGGCCAGTCTGAACACGCCCCACGCGGCGCGCGCGCCCGTCGACCCGATCGCCATCCTGCGCAAGCGCCACGGCGATGCGATGTACATCGTGCAGTTCCAGGCAGCGTCGCGCGAGGTCGACGCGGTCTTCGACAGCCACGTCGAGCAGACCTTCGACTGCTTCATGCGCAAGCCGCTGCCGTCTTCGGGCCTGGCCGGTGGTGCGGCCCGCGCGGCGAACAGCCTGGCCTTCCCGCAGATCATTGCGGCCTACGACGCGCAGCAGGACCGGCGCCGGCCCATCCTGACGGCCGCCGAGCGCCAGGTCTTCGTCGACACCTTCCGGCGAACGGGCTTCACTGGCGGCATCAACTGGTACCGCAACATGACGCGCAACTGGGAACGCTCGGCGGACCAGGACCCGACGGTGCGCGTCCCCGCGCTGATGCTGATGGCCGAGAACGACGCGGTGCTGCCGCCGTCGGCCGCCGACGGCATGGCCGCGCTGATCCCTGACCTCGAGAAAGTGCTGATCACCGACTGCGGCCACTGGACGCAGCAGGAGCAAGCGGAAACCGTCAACCGGCTGCTGATCGCCTGGGTGCGCCGCCGCTTCGGCTGAACGGCAACGGTCCCGTCCTTGAGGTCGACCGCTTGCACCGCGCCGCTCGGTCTACAGCGCCTTGGTCGCGATCCTGAAATCCGGGTCTTCGGCGAAGGCTGCCACCTTGAAGCCCAGGTTGGTCATCAAGCGCAGCATCGGCGTGTTGTTGGTCAGGATCAGCCCCATCACCTCGACCAGGCCTTTGCTGCGCGCCGCTTCCATGATCGACAACATCAGCCGCGAACCCAGGCCCTGGCCGACAAAATCGTCGGCCACCAGCAGCGCGAATTCGCAGCTGGTGCCGTCGGGGTTGGTCACGACGCGGCTGACGCCGATGATGCGTTCGGTCTCGACCACGCTGCCGTCAGCTTCCTGGGTGCGCTGCTTGACCACCGCGACCAGCGCCATCTCGCGGTCGTAGTCGATCAGCGTGAAGCGCGCCAGCATGCGCAGCGGCAGTTCGGGCAATGCGCTGGCGAAGCGGAAGTAGCGGCTTTCCTGCGACAGGCCGCGCACCAAGCCCTGCAGCATCTCGGCGTCGTCCGGGTGGATCGGGCGGATGGTGTACTGGCCGCCGCCTTTCAGCGGCCATTCGCGCTCCTGCCCGGCCGGGTAGGGCAGGATGGCCAGGTGGCCGAAGCTGCCGGGCGCCTGTGAGGCGCTGTCGACCACGATGCGGGCGTCCACCGCCACCGCGCCGTTCTCGTCGACGATGATGGGGTTGACGTCCATCTCGCGCAGCTGGGGCAGCGCGCAGACCATTTCGCTGACCCGCAGCAGCACGCGTTCCAGCGCCGCGTGGTCGGCGGCCGGCGCGCCGCGCCATTCACCCAGCATCTCGGCCACCCGCGCGCGCTCGATCAGGCGATGGGCCAGGAACTGGTTCAGCGGCGGCAGTTCCATGGCCCGGTCGGCGATCAGTTCGATCATCGTGCCGCCGGCGCCGAAGGTGATGACCGGGCCAAAAGCCTCGTCGGTGGTCAGGCCCACGAAGACCTCCCTGCCGCGGTGGCGCTGCGCCATCGGCTGCACGGTGATGCCGTTGATGCGCGCGCCGGGCTGGGCCCGTTGCACGGCCTCCAGCATTTCGGCGTAACGGTCGCGGACCTGCGCGGCGGTGTGCACGTCGAGCGCCACGCCCTGCACGTCGCTCTTGTGGCTGATGTCGGGCGAGTCGATCTTCAGCGCCACCGGGTAGCCCAGCTGGCTGGCGATCAGCATGGCTTCGGTCGCGCTGCGCGCCAGCATCGTGCGCGTCACCGGGATGTGGAAGGCCGCCAGCAGGGCCTTGCTTTCCATCTCGGTCAGCACCTTGCGGCGTTCGGCCAGCACGCCTTCGATCAGCAGGCGCGCGCCTTCGGTGTCGGGCTTGGCGCCGTCGCTGAGTGGCGGCGGCGTCTGCTGCAGCAACTGCTGGTTGCGGTAGAAGCTGGCGATGCTGTTGAAGGCGTCGACCGCCGCTTCGGGCGTGCGGAAGACCGGCATCTGCTTGCGCGCCAGCAATTCGCGGGCTTCGCGCACGCTGGCCTCGCCCATCCAGCAGCCCAGCACCGGCTTGGCCGCCGGCGAGAAGACCTCGCCGATGGCGCGCGCGATGGCCGCGCTGTCGACGCCCGTCTTGGGCGCGTGGATCAGCAGCAGACCGTCGATCGCCTGATCGGCCAGCGCGGCCTGCATGGCCGTCACGTAGGCCTCGCCTTCGGCGTCTTCGCCCAGGTCGACCACCCGGTCGACGGCCAGTCCCAGCGTGCCGGCCCAGTCGGCCGCGAGCACCGCCGGACCGCCGCCGTTGGTGATCAGCGCGAGGTGCACGCCGACCGGGCGGAAACGCGAGGCCAGGCACTGCGCGGCCGAGAAAAGCTGCGTGAACTGCCGCACGCGCACCACGCCGGCGCGGCGGAGCGCCGCGTCGAAGACGTCGTCGCTGCCGACGATGGTCGCCGAATGCGTCAGTGCCACGCGCGAACCCGCCGGTTCGCGCCCGGACTTCATCACCACCACCGGCTTGGCGTAGGCCGCCGCTCGCAAGGCGCTCATGAAACGCCGCGCGTCGCGGATGCCTTCCATGTAGACCAGGATGCTCTGCGTGTGGGCGTCGCTGGCCAGGAAGTCCAGCACCTGTGGCAGTTCAACTGCGGTGTTCGGCCCCAGCGAGACCACGGTGGAAAAGCCCACGCCGTGCTGGCGCGCCCAGTCCAGCATGGCCGCCGTCAGCGCGCCCGACTGCGACACCAGCGCCAGTGGCCCGGCCGCGCCCAGCGGGCCCAGGCTGCTGGCGTTGAGCTTCAGCGCCGGCCGCTGCAGACCCAGGCTGTTCGGCCCGAGCAGGTTGACACCGTAGCGGCGCGCCGTCTGCTGCAGTTCGCTGCACAGTGCAGCGGGCAGACCGCTGGACAGGATCAGCGCCGCGCGGCAGCGGATGCGGCCGGCGATTTCCAGTGCGGCCAGCGTGTCGTCGGCGGGCAGCGCGATCACCGCCAGGTCGGCGCGGGTGTGCGCCAGGTCGGCCAGCTTGCCGCTCATGCCGATGTCCAGCCAGGTGATCGGCCCGGCAAAGCCGCCGGCCTCGGTCAGCGCCGCGTGCAACGCGCGCGCCTCGCGGGTCGGTGCGGACGCCGGAGCCGCGTCGGCGGCATCCGACAGGCCGGCATAGGCCGCCCCGGCAAAGGCCACGATGGCGCGGGGGTTGAACAAGGGGGTCAGGAAGTGACGGTCCACGGCGGGCTTTTCGAAGCGGGTGCCAGTCAGCATAGGCCAGGCTGGCACGGCTCATGCTGACAGGGATCAAGGGGCGGGCGTCCCGCGGCATCCCTGCGTCGTCGACCGACCTGATTACACTTTGCCCGCGCGGCACCCGCCGTGCGGAACTTCCTACTTTCCACAGGTGCCGAAATGTTGCCAGCCGTCGTGATGATCCCCGTTCTCTTGCTGTCGGCAACGGCCTGGGCGGCCGGGCCCAAGACCAACCTGGTCGACCATTCGTCGGACCTGCTGATCGACGCGGCCGCTGCCAAGGCGGCGATGGGCGAGAGCATCCCGGCCAAGGTCTGGAAGGCCTACCCGGCCTCCAAGTGGGCTTTCGTCAGCCAGGTCGAGGGCGGCATGAAGGGCACCACCTGCGTGATCGCCGCGCGCGTCATGCTGCTGCCGTTGACGCCGACGGTGAAGGCCGTGCTGTTCCGCCCCGAAAAGACCGCCACCGCCTTCGATGCGGTCGTCAATTCGAGCACCGAGGCCTGCAAGGCGACGGCCAAGGACAAGCTCAAGGAAGCCACCGAAGCGGTGGTCTCGTCGCTGGTCAAGATCTGATCGGGTGCCGGCCCGCGGCGCGGCCTGCCGGCGGGTTCATCCGGCTGGGTAGAGACCGCGCTGCTGCGCCATCAGGCGCGTCAGGCCGAACAGCGCGTCGATGTTCGGCGTGGCCAGCCCGAGGTGCTGGCCGATTTCGCGCACCGCGCCGACCAGCGCGTCCAGTTCCAGCGGCCGGCCGGCTTCGCAGTCCTGCAGCATCGAGGTCCTGAAGCGGCCCAGCTTGCGCGTCACCGCGTGGCGCGCTTCGGGGTCTTCGGCGATCGGGATGCCGATGGCCGCACCGACGGCCTGGGCCTCGCGCATCACGGCACTGTTGAAGGCCCGCACCAGCGGATCGTCGAGAATGCGGTCGCTCGGCGCGCCTGTCAGCGCCGAGACCGGGTTCATGGTCATGTTGCCCCACAGCTTGAACCAGACGTCGCGCTGGATGCGGTCGGACCGGGTGACCGCGAAGCCGGCGTCGACCAGCAGGTCGGCCAGCGCCTGCAGCCGGGCATCGTCACCGCCGGCGGGGCGGCCGATGATCAGGCCCTGGCCCTGGACCGGCTGCACGCTGCCTGGTGCCGGCACGGCGCTGGACGCGTGCACCACGCAACCCACCACCTGGGACGACGGGATCAGGCTGCGCACCCGGCCGCCGGCGTCCACGGCCTGCAGGCTCAGGCCCGCGCAAGGGCCGCCCAGGCCGTCGAAGAACCACCAGGGCACGCCATTCATCGCCACCAGCACGGCGCTCTCGGGCCCGCACAGTGCCGCCACCGCCGGCGCCACGGCCGACAGGGCCGGCCCCTTCACCGCCAGGATGACGAGGTCCTGCCGTCCCAGCGCCTCGGGCTGGTCGCTGGCACGCAGCGGCACCGTGCTGACCGTGTCGAGGCCGTGCAGTTGCAGGCCGCCTTGTCGCTGCAGCGCGGCCAGCGTCGCGCCCCGCGCCAGCGCCGACAGCTCGACCCGGCCGGCCGCCAGCCGGCTGCCCATCCAGCCGGCGAACAGGCCGCCGATGGCGCCCAGACCCACGATGCAGACCCTCATGCAGCACTCCGTTCCAGCAGCCACCAGCGCCGCAGTCTACGGTCATGCCGTCAACGCGCGTTCCTATTGGGCGTTTCGGCGCTGACTTGCCGGCCTGCATGACCAGGGTCAATCGCCGGAGCGGCGCGCGGCATCTAAACTCCGGGACTTGGAAATGCGGGTGCGCGACACCCCGAGACGACGATGCCTGCTGAATCTGTCAACGCACTGCCCCGCACGCTGGCGCTGGTCGACGACGATCTGGAATACAGCCAGTTCCTGGCCGAACACCTGTCGGCGTTGGGCATCCGGGTCGAGCATTTCGCCGACAGCAACGACCTGCTGGCCAGCCTGGCACCCTTCGATTACGCCTTCTACATCGTCGACCTGATGCTGCCGGGCGTCGACGGCACCGACCTGATCGGCATCCTGCGCAAGCGCACCCAGGTCGGCATCGTGGTGGTGTCGGGACGCGTGGCGCCCGATGTCTTCGCCAAGGTGATCGAGGGCGGCGCCGACATGCACCTGGTCAAGCCGATCAGTTTCGACAAGGTGGTGGTGGCCATCCGCGGCGTCCACCGCCGCGTCACGACGCCGGTCAGCCAGGCCTGGTTGCTGGATGCGCCCGCCAGCCGCCTGCTGGCCCCCGATGGTGTGGTGGTCGCGCTCAGCGAGACCGATCTGGCGCTGATGCAGTGCTTCCTGCAAGCCCAGGGCGGCAGCGTCACGCGCGAGACGCTGTGCCAGTTGTTGGGCCATCCCGACACCCCCGAATCGGAGAATCTGCTCAGCGCGACGGTCTACCGCCTGCGCCGCCGCGTCGAAAGGGCGACGCAACTGGCGGTGCCGCTGCACACCCAGGCCCGCGTCGGCTACATCTTCAAGGGCGAGTTGCGCGCCCTCTGAGCGCCCCCCCGGCGCCGCCGCGTTCAGCCGGCCATGATGCGCTGCCAGCCCGGGTGGCCCAGCGCTTCCAGCGTTTCGATGTTGCGTTCGTAGATGCGTTCGGCGTCGGGCATCGCCGCCACCGCGCGGTCGATGCTGGCTTCGCGCAGCAGGTGCAGCGTCGGGTAGGGGCTGCGGTTGCTGAAGTTGCTGATGTCGTCAGGCTCGGTGCCCGCGAACTGGTAGGCCGGGTGGAAGCTGGCGACCTGCAGCGAACCGTCCAGGCCCATGCCGTCGAGGGTGTCTTCAGCGGCTTCCAGAAAGTCGTTGAAGTCGAGGAAATCGCCGAGCACATGCGGGTGGACGATGATGGTGGTGTCGATCGCCTCGGGCCGCGCTGCCGCCAGGAATTCCAGTTCGCGCACCAGGTCGTCCAGCAGACTGGCCGTGTCCCTGGCCTCGCTCAGCACCCAATGGATCTGCTGCCGCGTGTGGACCGCCTTGGCGAATGGGCACAGGTTCAATCCGATGACGGCCTTTTCAAGCCAGGTTTTGGTTTCGGCGATGGGGTTCATGGTCGGACGGCTGGTGTTTCGATGGGCATGCCGGCGGCCCGCTGCATCAGGAAGAGTTCCAGTGCGGTGGCGTCGTCGCTGCCATAGGGTAAGGGTTCGGCGCGCACGCCGGCCATGCAGTTTCGCAAGCGGCGTTGCAAACTGCCGAGTCCCTGCCACTCCAGCCGGTAGATCGGGTAGCCGGTCGGGTGGCCCTGCGGGATGGTCGCGCCGGCCAGGCGGCCGCCGGCGTGCTGGTCGTGGCACTGCGCGCAGGAAAAATCGAGCTGGCCCAGGCGCCGGTTGAAGAGCCGGCGGCCGGCCTCGCGGAAGGCTTGCAGGCGCGGGTCTCGGTCGGGCGCGATCGGCAGGCCGCGCGACTGCAGGGCCACCACCGCTTCCAGACCCAGCAACTCGTCGCCCTCGAGCGCCAGCGGCGGCGCCGGCTGGTGGCGCATGCGGCACAGGTTGATGCGGCCGGCCAGCGTCACCGGTTTGCCCAGCGCGGCGTCGAAGGCCGGGTAGCGCGCCGCAACCCCGCGCAGGCTGGGCAGGCTGTGGCAGCGGCTGCAATCGGCGTCGAAGCGGCGTTCACCGTCCGCCACCCACAGCCAGGCCGGGTTCTGCGTGTCGTCGCGCTGCAGCGCCTGGGTGGCCGGGCCCATGTCGGCGTAGCCCGAGCGGCGCGCTGCCGGCGGCTGCGCCGCGGCGGCGAGGGCCAGCAGCAGCAGCGCGGCGCCGACCGCGCGCTTCATGTCGGGTTGATCCGCACCCGCTCGCTGTGGCTGAAGCCCTGGTCGCCCTGCCAGCTGACGGTGAGCGTGCCCGGGCCCGTCAGGTGCAGCGGGAAGGCCAGGTAGGGGTTGGCCGAGATGGCCGGGTGCAGGTCGGCCGCGAAGACCAGTTCACCGTCGAAGCGGCATTCGACCCGCCGCACCAGGTTGCGCGCCAGGACCTGACCGTCGCTGCCGACGCGGAATCCGGTTTCCATCGGGTGCTGCACGGTGGCGCGGATTTCGATCACGTCGCCGATGCGCACCTTCGCGGGGACGTTCAACAGCGCGCGGGTCGCCATGTCAGCTTTCGATGCACGCGGCCAGCGTGACGATCACATCGACCTGCTGCTGCCAGACGCTGCCGTCGTTCATCAGCGCCAGGGCGGTCAGCGTCTGCGTGGTGGCCAGTCGCATCCGCGTGGCCACGCGCGCCAGGCCGCTGCGCGGGCCGAGGTGGAAGACCGCCACTTCGGGCAGCGGATTGAGTTCGGTGAACAGTCCGATGCGCAGCACGTGGTCGGTCGTGCTCATCGGGCTGTCGACGTGGATGGCGACCGGCACGACGTTGCCGTTGTCGATCAGCGGCGCGATGTCCAGCGTCACGCGCCCGCTGCGCGGCGTGCGCCCTTCGCTGAAGGCGCTGAGGGCGGCTTGCAGCGCCTCGGGCGTGGCACGCGCCGCGGGCGCCAGCAGGGCGCCGAGCGGTCCTAGGGCGGCGGCCAGCACGATGCGCCGCGTCGTCATGTCAGGGTCTGCAGAAAAGCCACCACGTCCTCGACCTGCTGCGCGTCCAGTACCGGCAAGCCGCGCCAGGGCGCGGCCACGCGCTGCGCGGCGTCCTGCGGCGGCAGGCGGTGCAGCGAGGGCATCAGGGCGTTCGGGTCGAGCCGGCGCGCGTCGGCCACGCGCAGCCGCAGTTGCGCCGCCGTCCAGCGCGTGCCGGCACCTTGCAGGTTGCTGGCCAGATTGCCCTGCTCGCGGACCTCGGCGAAAGGCCCGCTGTGGCAGAGCAGGCACAGGCCCTGCTGCCGGTTGACGACGATGGCCCGGCCGCGCGCGGCATCAGCCTGCGCGGCCGTCAGCGGCTGCGGGATGCCGTCGCCGACGACCACGAAAGCGCTGAGGGCCAGGGCGGCGAAGGGGCTCACGCTGCGTCCGGCCGCCTCAGGCCTTGAGGCTCTGGTTCTTGATCGGCAGCGTGCGGATGCGCTTGCCGGTGGCCGCGAAGATCGCGTTCAGCACCGCCGGCGCTGCCACCGCGATGGTCGGTTCGCCGACGCCACCCCAGAAGCCGCCCGAGGGCATCACGATGGCCTCGACCTTGGGCATCTCGGCGATCTTCATCGACGGGTAGCTGTCGAAGTTGCGCTGCTCGATGCGACCGTCCTTGACCGTGCATTCGCCGTACAGCGCCGCCGACAGCCCGTAGACGAAGCTGCCTTCGATCTGGGCCTCGATCTGCTGCGGGTTGACGGCGTGGCCCGGGTCGGTGGCGGCGACGATGCGGTGCACCTTCAGCGCGCCGTCGGCGCTGACCGAAACCTCGGCGCAGGCCGCGACATAGCTGCCGAAGCCGTGCGTCACGCACAGGCCGCGGAAGACCTTCTGCCCGTTGACGTCGGGCGCCGGCTTGCCGTAGCCCGCGCGCTCGGCCACCGCGTCGAGCACGGCCAGGAACTTCGGCGAATTCGCCAGCAACTGGCGGCGCAGCGCCAGCGGGTCCTTCTGGGTGGCGTGGGCGATCTCGTCGATGAAGCTTTCGACGTAGACCGTGTTCTGGTTCAGGTTCACGCCGCGCCAGAAGCCGGCCGGCACATGCGGGTTGCGCATCGCGTGGTCGATCAGCAGGTTCGGGATGCCGTAGCCGAACATGGCCTCGCCGCCGCCGTTGTTCAGGCCCTGGAAGGCCGTCGGATCCTTGCCGCCGACGACGCTCTGCGGCGACACGCTGGCCAGGATGCTCTGGCCCGACAGTCGCATGTGCAGCGCCGTGACCCGGCCCTGGGCGTCCAGGCCGGCGGCCATCTTGCATTGCGTGATCGGGTGGTAGCGGCCGTGCGTCATGTCCTCTTCGCGCGTCCACAGCAGCTTGACCGGCGTGCCCGGCATCTGCCGGGCGATCTGCACCGCCTGCGTCACCCAGTCGTGCACCGCGCCGCGCCGGCCGAAGCCGCCGCCGAGGTGGATCTTGTAGACCTCGCACTGCGCCGGCGTCAGCCCGGCGGCTTCGGCGGTGGCGGCCAGCGCGGCCTCGCCGTTCTGCGTCGGCGTCCAGACTTCGCAGCGCTCGGCCGTCCACCGGGCGGTGGCGTTCATCGGCTCCATCGTCGCGTGGTTCTGGTGCGGGTAGGCGTAGACCGCTTCCACCTTGCGCACGGCGCCAGCCAGCGCGGCCTTGGCATCGCCCTGGCTGTTGCCGACGACGGCCTGTTCGGCGTCGAGGCCGGCTTTCAGGATGGCGTTGAAGTCGGCCTGCTGCAGGCTGCCGTTGGGCCCGTAGTCCCATTCCAGCGGCAGTGCGTCGAGCGCCTTCCTGGCGTGCCACCAGGTGTCGGCCACCACCGCCACGGCGTTGTCGCCGACCGCCAGCACGCGCTTCACGCCGGGCATCTTCGCGACCGCTTCGGCCTTGTAGCTTTTGACCTTGCCGCCGAAGACCGGGCAGGCCAGGATGGCCGCATTCAGCAGGCCGGGCATCTGCAAGTCGGCGCCGTAGACCTGCTTGCCGGTGGTCTTGTCGACCGTGTCCAGGCGGGCCAGGCGTTTGCCGGCCAGCTTCCAGTCTTTCGGGTCTTTCAGCGCGACGTTGGTGGGCGGCGTCAGCTGGCCGGCGGCAGCCGCCACCTTGCCGTAGGTCGTGCGCCGATTCGATCCGGCATGCGTGATGACGCCGGCTGCCGCCACGCATTCGGCCGCCGGCACTTTCCATTCGTCGGCCGCGGCCTGCACCAGCATCATCCGCGCCGCAGCGCCGCCCTTGCGCACGTACTCGTTGCTCTCGCGGATGCCGCGGCTGCCGCCGGTGCTGAAGTTGCCCCAGACGCGCTTGCGCGCCAGGTTCTGGCCCGGCGTCGGGTATTCGGTGGTGACACGCGACCAGTCGCAGTCGAGCTCTTCGGCGACCAGCTGCGCCAGGCCGGTCAGCGTGCCCTGGCCCATCTCGCTGCGCGCGATGCGGATGACCACCGTTTCGTCGGGCTGCACGACGACCCAGGCGTTGATCTCGGGCGCCTGGCCTTGGGCGTTGGCGGTGATCGGGAAGCCGAAGACCAGCGAGCCGGCGGCGGCCGCCGAGCCGATGAAGTCGCGGCGCGACAGCCGGGGCAGGGTGGCGCTCATGCGGGCCTCCGCACGACGTGAACGATGTCCAGGCCCGCGGTCTTGCCGCCCGCTGCCGCCTTGATCGCCGCGCGCACGCGGTTGAAGGTGCCGCAACGGCAAATGTTGGTGATCTCGCGGTCGATGTCGGCGTCGGTCGGCTGCGGCGTCTTCTTCAGCAGCGCGGCGGCGGCCATCAGCATGCCGCTCTGGCAGTAGCCGCACTGCGGCACGTCCAGGTTGACCCAGGCCTTCTGCAGCGGGTGGTCACCGTGGGCGCTGAGGCCCTCGATGGTGGTGATCTTCTGTGCCGGCTGCACGGCCGACACCGGCAGCACGCAGCTGCGCACCGGCTGGCCGTCCAGGTGCACGGTGCACGAGCCGCATTGCGCGATGCCGCAGCCGTACTTCGTGCCCGTCATGCCGAGTTGCTCGCGCAGCACCCACAGCAGGGGGGTGTCGGGTTCGGCCTGGTGCTCGCGGACCTTGCCATTGACGTTCAGACGGGCCATGCGGGTATCTCCTGTTTGCTGGACTGCTCAAGCCCGGATGATGCCTCGCCGCCGACCCCCTGTGCACCCGGGTTTTGCGCGGGCATTGGGCAGCGCCCCGGCCCAATGCCCACCTCCCGATGCCCGGCGCCGGATCAGCGGGCGCTGGCCTGTCGCACGGCGCGTTCCCAGCGCGCCATCAGCTCGGCGGCGCGCTCGCGCGGCAGGGTCGGCAGGAAGCGGCGCTCCACCCGCCACTGCGCGGCCAGTTCGTCCAGGTCGCGCCAGACGCCGCAGGCCAGCCCGGCCAGGTAGGCCGCGCCCAGCGCCGTGGTCTCGGTGACCTGGGGCCGCACCACCGGGATGCCCAGCAGGTCGGCCTGGAACTGCATCAGCAGGTTGTTGACGCAGGCGCCGCCGTCGACGCGCAGTTCGGTGACCGGCCCGCCCTTGCTGGCTGACATCGCCTGCAGCAGCGCCGCGCTCTGGAAGGCGATGCTCTCCAGCGCGGCGCGCGCGATGTGCGCCACCGTGGTACCGCGCGTGAGGCCGACGATGGCGCCGCGGACCTCGGCGTTCCAGTAGGGCGCGCCCAGGCCGGTGAAGGCCGGCACGAAGACCACCCCGCCGGCGTCGGGCACGCTTTCGGCCAGGCCTTGCACCTGGCTGCTCGCCGAGATGGCATTCAAGCCGTCACGCAGCCATTGCACCACCGCGCCACCGATGAAGACGCTGCCTTCCTGGGCGTATGCCGGCGTGCTGCCGGGCTGGGCCGCAGCGGTGGTCAGCAGGCCCGGCGCGGCCGGCTCGAAGTGCGGGCCGCTGTGCATCAGCATGAAGCAGCCGGTGCCATAGGTGTTCTTCGCCAGGCCGGCCTTGAAGCAGGCCTGCCCGAAGAGCGCGGCCTGCTGGTCGCCGGCGACACCGGTGATCGGGATCGAGCCGCCCAGCGCCGTGGTGTGGCCGTAGCGATGGCTGGACGGGAAGACCTGCGGCAGCAGGCTGTCGGGCACCTGCAGCGCCTGCAGCAGTTCGGGGTCCCAGCGCTGGTGGCGGATGTCGAACAGCATCGTGCGCGAGGCATTGCTGACATCGGTGGCGTGCACGGGGCCCCCACTGCTTCCACGCGTCAGTTTCCAGATCAGCCAGCTGTCGATGGTGCCGAAGGCCAGCTCGCCACGGGCTGCGGCGAGCTGCGCGCCGGGCACCTGGTCGAGGATCCAGCGGATCTTGGTCGCCGAGAAGTAGGCGTCGACGATCAGGCCGGTGCGGTGCCGGATGGTGGCTTCCAGCCCCTGCGCCCGCAGCTGCGCGCACAGCGGCTCGCCGCGGCGGTCCTGCCAGACGATGGCCTGGTGCACGGGCTGGCCGGTGTGGCGGTTCCAGACCACGGTGGTTTCGCGCTGGTTGGCGATGCCGATGGCGGTGATGTCGGCGCCCGTGAGGCCGGCCTGGGCCAGCGCATCCTGGGCGGTGGCGAGCTGGCTGGACCAGATCTCTTCGGGGTCGTGTTCGACCCAGCCGGGCTGCGGGTAGATCTGGCGGAATTCGCGCTGCGCCATCGACACGATGTGGCCCCTGGCATCGAAGACGATGCTGCGCGAGCTGCTGGTGCCCTGGTCGAGCGCCAGGATGTAGGTCGGTTTCGTCATGGCCTGTCTCCTGAAGCGGATTTGCGGCGTGGCGACCGGCCGGCGTCGCCGGCCAGGCGGTCGTTCAGCAGCCCGGCCAGCAGCGTGACCGCCTGGTCCAGCAAGGGCCCGCGCGGACGCAGCGCCGAGGTGGCGATCCACAGGCTGGTGGCCAGTGCGGCGCCACCCGGCGTGAGGTGGATGGGCCGGGCCTGCAGGCCGCCTTCGTGCTCGCTGCCGCGGATGGCGTTCAGCGACAGCACGGCGTGCAACGGCAGGCGCTGCACCAGGTCCAGCATCGCCGGCACGCTTTCGATTTCCAGGCCGACCTGCGGCTTCAGTCCGGCCTCGGCCAGTGCCGTTTCCAGCCGCATGCGGATCGCGTGCGGCCGGCTCGGGATGACCAGTTCGCGGGCCGCCACATCGGCCAGCGTCACCGGCTGGCCCAGCAGCCTGCGCAAGGGGCCGCGTGCCGACACCAGGTAGAGCCTTTCGTCCAGCACCGGCTGCAGCGCGATGGCCGCCGCCGGCGTCGCGTTGTAGACCACGGCGCAGTCCACGCGGCCCTGCTGCAGCCATTCCAGCAAGTAGGTCGACAAGCCTTCGACCATGCTCAACGTGGCGCGCGGAAAGCGCTGCCGGAAGGCCTCGACCAGCGGCGCCGTGAGCGTGCGGCTGACGCTGGGCGGCAGCGCGATCGACAGCAGCCCGGTGGCCGCGCCGCGCTGGTCCTCCAGGTCCAGCCTGGCGCGTTCCACCTGTTGCAGGATGCCGCGACCGTGGGCCAGCAGGCGCTGGCCGGCGTCGGTCAGCGTCACGCCACGGCCGTTGCGGTCGAACAGCGGCTGGTGCAGTTCGACCTCCAGCGCGCGAACCTGGCGACTCAACGCCGGCTGCGCGATCTGCAACACGCTGGCGGCCCGCGTGAAGCTACCCAGGTCGGCGACGTGCACAAAGGTTTCCAGCTGCTTCAGATCCATGCTGGTTCAGCATAGCAGCTAGTGCGGAAATAGCGTTGATGGATAGGCCGCCTTCCACCAGAATCGCGCCCAGCGTTGCGGCCTGCGGGCCGCCGGAACGACGTAACGACCGCCTGCGAGGAAACCGCCCCCATGATCATCGACTGCCACGGCCACTACACCACCGCGCCGAAGGCGCTGGAAACCTGGCGCAATGCGCAGATCGCCGGCATCCAGGACCCGGCGTCCATGCCCAAGGTCGCCGACCTGAAGATCAGCGACGACGAGCTGCGCGAAAGCATCGAGAACAACCAGCTGCGCCTGATGAAGGAGCGCGGCAGCGACCTGACCATCTTCAGCCCGCGCGCCAGCTTCATGGCCCACCACATCGGCGACTTCAATGTGTCGGCGACCTGGGCGGCGATCTGCAACGAGCTGTGCTTCCGCGTCAGCGAGCTGTTCCCCGACTACTTCGTGCCCGCCGCGATGCTGCCGCAGAGCCCCGGCGTCGACCCGGCCAGCTGCATCCCGGAACTGGTCAAGTGCGTCGAGCAGTACGGCAACGTCGGCATCAACCTGAACCCCGATCCGTCGGGCGGCCACTGGACCAGCCCGCCGCTGACCGACCGCCACTGGTACCCGGTCTACGAAAAGATGGTCGAGTACGACATCCCCGCGATGATCCACGTCAGCAGCAGCTGCAACGCCTGCTTCCACGCCACCGGCGCGCACTACATCAATGCCGACACCACGGCTTTCATGCAGTGCATCCAGGGCGACCTGTTCAAGGATTTCCCGACGCTGCGCTTCGTGATTCCGCACGGCGGCGGCGCGGTGCCTTACCACTGGGGCCGTTACCGCGGCCTGGCGCAGGAGCTGAAGAAGCCGCTGCTCAGCGAGCACCTGATGAACAACATCTACTTCGACACCTGCGTCTACCACCAGCCGGGCATCGACCTGCTGACCAAAGTGATCCCGCTGAAGAACATCCTCTTCGCCAGCGAAATGATCGGCGCCGTGCGCGGCATCGACCCCGAGACCGGCCACTACTACGACGACACCAAGCGCTACATCGAAGCCAGCACCATCGTCGTCGGCGATGACCGCCACCAGATCTACGAAGGCAACGCGCGGCGTGTCTTCCCCCGGCTGGACGCCGCCCTGAAACTGAAGGGACTTTGAGCATGTACCAACTGGGCGTCGTCAAACGCAACATCAGCCGCGCCGACCGCGCGGCCGCCGACGGCCTGGGCCGCTTCGGCGCCAGCACCGTGCACGAGGCGCAAGGCCGCGTCGGCCTGCTGAACACCTACATGCGCCCCGTGTACGCCGGCCAGCGCATTTCGGGCACCGCCGTCACTGTGTTGCTGCACCCGGGCGACAACTGGATGCTGCACGTCGTGGCCGAGCAGATCCAGCCCGGCGACATCGTCGTCGCGGCGCTCACCAGCCCCAACACCGACGGCTTCTTCGGCGACCTGCTGGCCACGTCTTTCCAGGCCCGCGGTGCGCGCGGCCTGGTCATCGATGGCGGCTGCCGCGACGTGCGCGACCTGCAGGAGATGGGCTTCCCGGTGTGGAGCCGGGCGATCAGCAGCAAGGGCACCATCAAGGCCACCATCGGCTCGGTGAACATCCCGGTGGTCTGCGCCGGCGCCTACGTCACGCCGGGCGATGTGATCGTCGCAGACGACGACGGCATCGTCTGCGTGCCGGCGGCCACCGCGCCCCAGGTGCTGGCCGCTGCCGCCGCGCGCGAAGCGCTGGAAGGCGAGAAGCGCGCCAAGCTGGCCGCCGGCGTGCTGGGCCTGGACATGTACAAGATGCGCGAACCGCTGGAAAAAGCCGGCCTGCGCTACATCGACTGAGATGCAGGTCGCCCTGATCGGCTACGGCGAAGTCGGCCGCATCCTGGCCGAAGACCTGCGCGCGCAAGGCGTGGCGGTCAGCGCCTTCGACCGCAAGCTGGACGCTGCCGACGCCGTTGCGCAGCCGCTGCGCGAGCACGCGGCGCACTTCGGCGTGACGCTGGCGGCCAGCCACGCCGGCGCGGTGCCCGCTGCCGGCCTGGTCATCTCGGCCGTCACCGCCAGCCAGGCTGTGCCGGTGGCGCAGGCCTGTGCCGGCGCGCTGCAGCCAGGCGCCTTCTTCCTCGACTTCAACAGCGCCTCGCCCGGCGCCAAGATCAGCGCCGCCGGCCTGGTCAACGCGTCGGGTGGCCGCTATGTCGAAGGCGCGGTGATGACGACGCTGCCGCCCTACCGCATCAAGGTGCCGCTGCTGCTGGGCGGCCCGGACGCGGCCGCGCTGGAGCCGCTGCTGCTGGGCCTGGGTTTTGCGCCGCAGATCGTCAGCGCGCAGCTGGGCGTGGCCAGTGCCACCAAGATGTGCCGCAGCATCCTGATCAAGGGCCTCGAGGCCCTGGTCATCGAGAGCTTCACCACGGCGCGCCACTACGGCGTGGAAGACGCGGTCATCGCGTCGCTGGTCGAAACCTACCCCGGCATCGATTGGGAAAGGCAGGGTGCCTACCTCTTCCAGCGCGTCATCGAGCACGGCCGCCGCCGCAGCGAGGAAGTGCGCGAAGTGGCCGTCACCGTGCGCGACGCCGGGCTCGAACCCTTCAGCGCCAGCGGCACGGCCGACCGCCAGGCCCACATCGCCGACCTCGGCGACGCCGGCGCCTTCGGCCAGCGCGGCACGCCAGGCTTTGCGCGCAGTGCCGACTGGCGCGTCGAGAGCGACCGGCTGCTCGCCCACGCGCGGGCCCATCTGAAATCCAAGGACCACGAACCATGAGCCAACCCAGCAAACCCACCACCGGCGGCTTCGACAAGACCCCCGGCTGGCTGGACTGGACCGCCAGCCCCAGCCAGCCGCGCTTCCAATTGCCCGCCGGCAGCGTCGACGCCCACTGCCATGTCTTCGGGCCCGGCGATCAGTTCCCCTACGCCGCCGAACGCAAGTACACGCCCTGCGACGCCAGCAAGGCCCAGCTGTACGCGCTGCGCGACCACCTGGGTTTCGCGCGCAACATCGTCGTGCAGGCGACCTGCCACGGCGCCGACAACCGTGCCATGGTCGATGCCCTGCGCAGCAGCGGCGGCCGCGCCCGCGGCGTGGCCACCGTCAAGCGCAGCGTCAGCGATGCCGAGTTGCAGGACCTGCACGCCGCCGGCGTGCGGGGGGTGCGCTTCAACTTCGTCAGGCGCCTGGTCGACTTCACGCCCAAGGACGAGTTGCTGGAAATCGCCAGCCGCATCGCGCCGCTGGGCTGGCACGTCGTCATCTACTTCGAGGCCGTCGACCTGCCCGAGCTGTGGGACTTCTTCACCGCGCTGCCGACCACCGTGGTCGTCGACCACATGGGCCGCCCCGACGTCAGCCTGCCGGTCGACGGCCCGCAATTCGCGCTCTTCGAGCGTTTCATGCGCGAGTACCCGAACGTCTGGAGCAAGGTCACCTGCCCCGAGCGCCTCAGCGTCAGCGGCCCGAAGGCGCTGCCGGGCGAGCAGGCGGCCGGGCTGGCGCCTTATCGCGACGTGATCCCTTTTGCCCGCCGGCTGGTCGAACAGTTTCCCGACCGCGTGCTGTGGGGCACCGACTGGCCGCACCCCAACCTGAAGGACCACATGCCCGACGATGGCCAACTGGTCGACTTCATCCCGCACATCGCGGTGACGGCCGAGGCGCAACACCAATTGCTGGTCAGCAACCCGATGCGCCTGTACTGGCCCGAGGCGCTTTGATGTCGCTCGAAAAGCCTTACCTCGATGTGCCCGGCACGACCATCTTCGACGCCGAGCAGAGCCGCAAGGGCTACCACCTGAACCAGTTCTGCATGAGCCTGATGACCGCGCCGAACCGCGAACGCTTCAAGGCCGACGAGCGGGCCTACCTCGACGAGTGGCCGATGAGCGAAGAACAGAAGCAGGCCGTGCTGGC
The DNA here is from genome assembly GCA_947453725.1 of Betaproteobacteria bacterium. Classification (GTDB taxonomy): domain Bacteria; phylum Pseudomonadota; class Gammaproteobacteria; order Burkholderiales; family Burkholderiaceae_C; genus Rubrivivax. The sequence continues at coordinate 105,070 of CANGHH010000002.1, forward strand.
GCGCGACCTGAACCGCTGCATCGCGCAGGGCGGCAACATCTACTTCCTGGCCAAGCTCGGTGCCACCCACGGCAAGAGCTTCCAGCAGATGGCCGGCAGCATGACGGGCATGACCGAGATCGAGTACCGCGACATGATGATCAGCGGCGGGCGTTCGGCCGAAGGCAACCGCTACATCGGCGAAGACGGCACGGCGCAGCCCCACCGGCAGCCGCAGGGCAGCAGCACGAAAGCAGGGCTCTGAGATGGCCAAGATCACCGCCAGCGTCTACACCAGCCACGTGCCCGCCATCGGCGCGGCGCTGGACCAGGGCAAGGACCAGGAGCCCTACTGGCAGCCGCTGTTCAAGGGCTACAAATTCAGCCAGCAATGGCTGAAGGACAACACGCCTGACGTGATCTTCCTGGTCTACAACGACCATGCCACGGCCTTCAGCCTGGACATGATCCCGACCTTCGCCATCGGCACGGCGGCCGAATACGCACCGGCCGACGAGGGCTGGGGCCCGCGCCCGGTGCCCACCGTCATCGGCCACCCCGAACTGGCGGCGCACATCGCGCACAGCGTGATCCAGGACGATTTCGACCTGACCATCGTCAACAAGATGGCGGTGGACCACGGCCTGACGGTGCCGCTGTCGCTGATGTGCGGTCAACCTGACGCTTGGCCTTGCCCGGTGATCCCGTTCGCGGTGAACGTGGTGCAGTACCCCGTGCCTTCCGGCCGGCGGTGCTTCATGCTCGGCCAGGCCATCCGCAAGGCGGTCGAGAGTTACGACCAGCCGCTCAAGGTGCAGATCTGGGGCACCGGCGGCATGAGCCACCAGCTGCAAGGCCCGCGCGCCGGGCTCATCAACAAGGCCTGGGACAATGCCTTCCTGGACCGGCTGATCGCCGACCCCGAAGGTTTGTCGCAGGTGCCGCACATCGACTACGTGCGCGAAGCCGGCAGCGAAGGCATCGAACTGGTGATGTGGCTGATCGCCCGCGGCGCGATGGCCGACGTGAACCCTGGAGCCGCACCGGGTGCGGCGGGCGGCCCTGCACCGAAAGTCGCGCACCGTTTCTACCACGTGCCCGCATCCAACACGGCCGTCGGCCACCTCATCCTGGAGAACACATGACGATCAAAGTCGCACTCGCCGGCGCCGGTGCCTTCGGCACCAAGCACCTCGACGGCATCCGCAACATCCCCGGCGTCGAAGTGATTTCGCTGATCGGCCGCGAACTCGACAAGACCCGCGAGGTGGCGGCGAAATATGGCATCGCCCATGTCGGTACCGACCTGGCGCAGAGCCTGGCGATCGCCGAAGTCGACGCCGTCATCCTGGCCACGCCGACGCAGATGCACGCCGCGCAGACCCTCGCCTGCCTGCAGGCCGGCAAGCACGTGCAGGTCGAGATCCCGATGGCCGACAGCTGGAAAGACGCGCAGGCCATCGTGGCCGCCGCCAAGAGCGCCGGCAAGGTGGCGATGGCCGGCCACACGCGGCGCTTCAACCCCAGCCACCAGTGGGTGCGCCAGCGCATCACGCAAGGCACTTTCAACATCCAGCAGATGGATGTGCAGACCTATTTCTTTCGTCGTACCAATATGAACGCGCTGGGCCAGGCGCGCAGCTGGACCGACCACCTGCTGTGGCACCACGCCGCGCACACCATCGACCTCTTCGCCTACCAGGCCGGCAGCCCGGTGGTGAAGGCCAACGCCATCCAGGGTCCGATCCACCCGAGCCTGGGCATCGCGATGGACATGAGCATCCAGCTGCAGGCCGCCAATGGCGCCATCTGCACCCTGAGCCTGTCGTTCAACAACGACGGCCCGCTGGGCACCTTCTTCCGCTACATCGGCGACAGCGGCACCTACATCGCCAGCTACGACGACCTCTACAACGGCAAGATGGAGAAGATCGACGTCAGCCAGGTCGCGGTGTCGATGAACGGCATCGAACTGCAGGACCGCGAGTTCTTCGGCGCCATCGCCGAAGGCCGCGAGCCGAATGCCAGCGTGGCGCAGGTGTTGGCCTGCTACGAAGTCATGGGCCAGCTGGAACTGCAGCTGGCCGGCTGAGCCCCCCGCAGGGCGGGTTCCGGCGCGGGCGGCAGGGCAGGCGTGCAGGCGTCAGTGTTCATCGGTGTTCATGCCCTGGGCTTGCAGACCGCTCGGCTATCGATCACCGCTAGCATCGGCGTCCAAATCCCAGTATCCCGTATCTCCGATGACCGCTCCCGATCGTTTCCTTCTCGCCGGCGTGATGGGCTGGCCTGTCATGCACAGCCGCTCGCCGCTGATCCACAACCACTGGTTCGCGAAGCACCAGTTGGCCGGCACCTATGTGCCGCTGGCCATCCGTCCCGACGGCCTGGCCGCCGCGCTGCGCGCCTTGCCGGCGCTGGGCTTCGCCGGCTGCAACGTGACCATCCCGCACAAGCAGGCGGCGATGGACATCGTCGACGAGGTCCATGAATCGGCGCGCGCCATCGGCGCCATCAGCTGCATCACGGTGCGGCCCGACGGCACCCTGCTGGGCAGCAACAACGACGCCTTCGGTTTCATCCGCAACCTGCGCCAGCAGCAGCCGGGCTGGCGCGCCGACTCGGGGCCGGTCGTGGTCATTGGCGCCGGCGGCGGTTCGCGCGCCGTCTGCTACGGCCTGCTGCAACAGGGCGTGCCGGAGATCCGCCTCGTCAACCGCACGCCGGGCCGCGCCGAGGCCGTGGCGCTGGCCCTGGGCGGCGGCATCCGCGCGGTGGCCTGGGCCGACCGCGAAGCCGCGCTGGACGGTGCGGTGCTGGTCGTCAACACCACCAGCCAGGGCATGGTCGGCCAGGGCGATCTGGACCTGCCGCTGGGCCGCCTGCCGGCCACGGCGATCGCCGCCGACATCGTTTACATCCCGCTGGAGACGTCCTTCCTGGCCGCCGCCCGGGCTCGCGGCAACGCGACCGTCAGCGGGCTGGGCATGCTGCTGCACCAGGGGCCGCTGGCCTGGAAGCTGTGGTTCGGCATCGAGCCCGAGGTGACGGCCGAACTGCAGGCCCTGGTCGAGCGCAGTCTGTAGCCGCCCGACGGTCGCGCAGCGCCGCTGTCGGCCTTGGCGGGTGGTCAGGGGTGGTCGGCCGGCGCGTCGCAGCGCGGGTCGATGGCGTAGGCGCCATCGCGGACGATCCCGTCGTCGCCGATCGAGGACTGGAACCACAGGCAATCGTTGGTCGGATAGCGCCACGACCAGACCTCGCCGCCGGCCCAGCCCCCCGATCGCCTTTCGCCGGGTCGACCCAGCGTGCGCAGCAGTTCGTCGCGGTGCATGCCCGGCGCCCTCGCCTGGAAGTCGGCAAAGCTGGCCTCGCCCAGCACCTGCCGGGCGCCGGTCACCTGGCCCGCCGGGTCGAGGTCGACCATCCAGGTCGTGCGGCCGTAGGGGCCGGTGGCGAATTCCAGCCGCGTCGCCTCAGCGGGCAGGGCATAGCGGCCGGTGGGCGGCCCGAGCAGGCGGCGCACCTCGGCTTCGCTTTGACCCGGGCGGATGTCGGGCGGTGCCAGCAGCGCGCAGCCGGCGAGGGTGGCGGTCAGCAGCCCGGCGGCCCGTGCCCGGAGTCGGTGGAGTCGGTGCTTCGACATCGTCCGTGCCTGTCTCGGGGCGCCGGCCGCCGCGTCGGCCTCAGCCCAGCTTGGCCTGGAAATGGTCCCAGGCGCGCTGGAACAGCGCCGGCGACCACAGCTTCTCTCGGCACAGCGCCAGTTCGTGGTCGTTGAACGCGTAGGGCTGGCCGATCTGCATCGCCATCACCTGGCGGTGGGCGTTCTCTTCCATGTAGTTGGCCAGCACGAAAGCCTCGACGATGTTCTGCCCCACCGTGACCGCACCGTGCGACTTCATCAGCGCGGCGGGCCGGTCGCCCAGCGTGGCGGCCAGGCGGTCGGCCATGGCGCGGTTGTTGATCGAGTTCGGCGAGTCGAGCACCGGCACTGGGTAGACCAGCGAACCCTGGGCGTAGACCGGCGCGTAGGGCGTGCCGGTCATCGTCAGGTAGGTGCTCCACTTCGGGTGGGCGTGGACCACGGCCCGGGCGTCGGGTCGCGCGCGGTAGATGCCGGCGTGCAGGTGGAATTCCAGCGGCGGCTTGCCGGTGGCGGCGCCCAGCACCTGGCCATCCATGTCGATGGTGCAGATGTCGGCCGTGGTCAGCCGGCTGCGCTGGCAGTTGCCGGCGTTGATCAGCATCAGGCCGTCGTCCAGGCGGATGCTGGCATGGCCGTTGTAGTCGATGATGTCCGTCGATTCCAGCATGCGGATGCAGTCGACGAGTTGCTGCTTCAGTTCAAGGTGGGCGTCCAATTTCGGTTCCTGTTCGGGGTGTCGGGTTGGGCTGGGGCCGCCGGCTCACCAGCCGGCCTGGGCGCGCACCTGGGCGCGCCACAAGTCCCAGGCGCGCACACCGGCGCCCTGGTTCACGCTGTCGGCCAGCACGCCTTCTTCCTCGTCCAGACCGGCCAGTGGTTCGCCGGCGGCCAGCGCGGCGGCCCAGTGCTGGATGCGCGCGTTGACTTCGGTGTAGACGGCGCGGAAGACGGTGGTCTGCAGACTCGGACCGCAGGCCACACTGCCGTGGGCGCGCATCAGCACCACATCCTTGGTGCCCAGGGTCTCGGCCAGCGCCTCGCCCTTCTCGGTGTTGCCGACCAGCATGTCGGTGGCGCCGAAACGATCGCGGATGTCGAACACCGGCACGCCCGCGGCGAGGAAGGCGGCGTTGTGGAACATGGCCTGCATCTTGGCGCGCACCAGGCCGAAGGGCACCACCGACGGCGAGTGGCTGTGGACCACGGCCATCACGTCGGGCCGCGCCTTGTAGACCTCGCCGTGGATGTAGCGCTCCAGGAAGCTCTTGCGGTCGCCGGCGTTGCAGGGCTGGCTGTCGAGGTCGTATTCCAGCAGGTCGTCGGCCGTCACCAGCGCCGGCGCCAGCGAGCGCGACATCCAGTAGCGGTTCGGCGCGGCGGGGTGGCGCATCGACACATGGCCGAAGCCGTCGACCACGCCTTGCGCGGCCAGGATGCGGCTGGCGGCGGCCAGGTCGGCAAGCAGTTCGGGCGCCAGCGCGCCGCCGGAGATCGGGGCTGGGACAGAAACAGGGTTCACGCGCAGGGTTCTTTCAGATGACGACGTTGGTCATGATGCCCGCCGGGAAGATTTCCTCGGGCGTGAATGGGCGGTGCGCGATGCCTTGCTGGAAGGTGTAGAGCGACATCTGCTCCCAGGTCGGGCGGTTGGCTTCGATGCCGTAGGGGAAGAGGTCCTTGCCGAAGCGTTCGCGTTGCTGGCGCGCGTAGCTGGTCAGCCAGGGCACGGGGTAGCGCGAGACGGCCGGGTCGAGCAGGCGTTCCAGGCTGCGCCGCTTCGATTCCTCGAAGGCGTTCAGCAGGTTGCGCGCGACCCAGGGGTTGTCCTGCAGGATGCGTCTTTGCATCGCGATGATGTGCATGATCGGCCACACCCGGGTGCGGTCGTAGTAGCTCTCTTCCATCGACTGGAAGTCCGGGAAGAGTCGAACCACATCGGGGTGGCCTTCGAGGAAGCAGGTCGGCGGGCGCGCGATGATGGCGCAGTCGATTTCGCCGCTGGCCAGCAGCTCGCTGAGGGATTTGTCGGCCACACGCGTCAGGCGCACGCCCTCGGGCAGGTTGATCTCGACCTTCTCGACGCGGCCCGGCGAATTCGCGCCGGCCTGATACCAATGCACGTCCTGCAGCTTCACGCCCATGTCGTTGTGCATCCAGCCGCGCATGTAGACGGCGGCTGAATGCGCCCACTCGGGCGAGCCGATCTTCTTGCCGGCCAGGTCCTGCACGCTGCGGATGCCGCACTTCTTGTTCACATAGAACGAACTGAAACGGAACAGCCGCGAGCAGATGACCGGCAGGCCGATGATGTCGCTGTCGGGTCGCGTCACCTGGGTGGCGAATTTCGCGAAGGACAGTTCGGCCAGGTCGAATTCACGGTTGGCCGTGAAGCGCGCGAAGCACTCGTGGTGGCCCAGGTTCAACCAGTTCAGGTCGATGCCTTCGGCCTTGACGACCCCACTGCGGAAGTCGCGGAAGTGGTCGTAGTCGGTGGTGGCGATGGAGAGTTGCAGCTGGGTCACGGCGGGGCGGCTCTTGGCTTGGTGAAGCCCAGCAATGTAGCCGGACCCGGCCGCTGCTGTCCTGCGGAGATGCCCGGCCCTCTCTCCCGCCGCCCTATACTTTTTTCTCCACCGGAGCCTGTCCCTTGAAAACGCGAATCCTCGGTCCCTTTTCCGTCTCGGCCATCGGCTTGGGCTGCATGAACCTCAGCCACGCCTACGGCACCCCGCCCGGCGCCGAAGCCGCCGAAGCGCTGCTGCTGTCGGCGCTGGACCAGGGCGTGACCCTGTTCGATACCGCCGCGCTCTACGGTTTCGGTGCCAACGAAACCCTGGTCGGCCGGGTGTTGAAGCCGCACCGCCACCAGATCACGCTGTGCAGCAAGGGCGGCATGGCCGGCGTGAGCTTTCCCGACGGCGTGAAGCGGGTCATCGACGGCCGCCCCGAGGCCATACGCCGCAACTGCGAAGACAGCCTGCAGCGGCTGCAGACCGACGTCATCGACCTCTACTACCTGCACCGCTGGGACAAGCGGGTGCCGATCGAGGACAGCGTGGGCGCGGTGTCGCGGCTGGTCGAGGAGGGCAAGGTGCGCGCGCTGGGCCTCAGCGAGGTCTCGGCCGCGACGCTGCGCCGCGCCCACGCCGTGCACCCGGTGACCGCGGTGCAGAGCGAATACTCGCTGTGGACCCGCGAGCCTGAAATTGCCGTGCTGCAGGCCTGCCGCGAGCTGGGCGCCGCCTTCGTGGCCTTCAGCCCGGTGGCGCGGGCTTTCCTGACCGGCGCACTGCGCGATGTGGCCAAGCTGGACGCCAAGGACATCCGCCGCAGCATGCCGCGTTTCGAGCCGGCGAATTACGCCGCCAACCTGGCGCTGCTGCCGGCCTACGAAGCGCTGGCCGATGAGGCCGGCTGCACGCCGGCCCAGCTGGCGCTGGCCTGGCTGCTGACGCGCGGTGATCACCTCATCCCGATCCCGGGCACCGCCAGCCTCGCCCACCTGCGCGAAGACCTCGATGCCGACGCCGTGACGCTCCAACCGGCCCTGCTGTCGCGCCTGGATGCGCTGATCAACCAGCGCACCGTGCAGGGCGGCCGCTACAGCGCGCAGAGCCAGTCCGAGGTCGACACCGAGCAGTTCGAGTCGGTCTGAGCGCGGCGGCTCAGACTGGGCCGAACTTGCGCACCAGGCCTTCCATCGCCAGCACGTAGCCGTCGACCCCGAAGCCGACCACGATGCCGGCGGCGGCCGGCGAGATGTAGCTGTGGTGGCGAAAGGCCTCGCGGGCGTGGACGTTGCTGATGTGGACCTCGATCACCGGCACCTCGGCGCCCTTGATGGCGTCGTGCAGGGCCACCGAGGTGTGGGTGTAGGCGCCGGCGTTGAAGACCACGCCGAGCACGCTGCCGGCCTGGACGTCGCGGCCGGCCTCGTGGATGGCGTCGATCAGCACCCCTTCGTGGTTGCTCTGCAGGCATTCCACCGCCACGCCCAGGCGCGCCCCGGCCGCCTGGCACAGCGCTTCGACATCGGCCAGCGTGGCGCTGCCGTAGGTGGCCGGCTCGCGCTGGCCGAGCAGGTTCAGGTTGGGGCCGTTCAGGACGATGACTTTGCGCATGGCGGATCCTGCTTAGCGCCCGCCGGGCCGCTCCCAAGGGCGCGCACGGCCCCCTCGGGGGGTAGCGAACGCCGTGAGCTTGGGGGTCGGTTTCACTGTTCGACGAAGGCGCGTTCGACGACGAAGTCGCCCTGCTTGGTGGTGTTGCCTTCCTTGAAGCCGCGGATCTCCAGCAGCGCCTTCAGGTCGCGCAGCATGGCCGGGCTGCCGCACAGCATCACCCGGTCCTCCTCGGGGTTCAACGGCGGCAGGCCGAGGTCGGCGGCCAGCTTGCCGCTCTGGATCAGGTCGGTCATGCGGCCCATGTTGCGGTAGGACTCGCGGGTGACCGTCGGGTAGTAGTGCAGCTTGCCGGCCACCAGTTCGCCGAGCAGTTCGTCCTGCGCCAGTTCATGGTCGAGCAGGTCGTGGAAGGCCAACTCCTCGACCTGGCGCACGCCGTGCACGACGACCACGTCCTCGAATTTCTCGTAGGTTTCGGGGTCGCGCACGATGCTGAGGTAGGGCGCCAGGCCGGTGCCGGTGCCCAGCAGGTAGAGGCGCTTGCCGGGCAGCAGGTAGTCGATCAGCAGCGTGCCGGTGGGCTTCTTGCCGACGATGATGGTGTCGCCGACCTGGATGTGCTGCAGCCGGCTGGTCAAAGGGCCGTCGGGCACCTTGATGCTGAGAAATTCCAGGTGGTCTTCGTGGTTCGCGCTGGCGATGCTGTAGGCGCGCAGCAGCGGCTTGCCGTCGACGCGCAGGCCGATCATCGTGAAGTGGCCGTTGGAAAACCGCAGCGCGGTGTCGCGCGTGGTGGTGAAGGAAAACAGCCGGTCGGTCCAGTGGTGGACGCTCAACACGGTTTCTTCGAGGAAGGCACTCATGGGCGTGCGGGCGGCTTGGCGGAGTCTGCGGAAGGCTGAAGTTTACGGTCACCCCCTGGTGGCGACCGGGCGGCAGCGCCGGGGTGACTGCGGGCGCCAGCTACAGTCGCGGCCTCGCGGGCTCAACCTCGACTTCATGCGCACAGGCTTTCATTGCAGGACGGGCGGCTGATGCTGGATGTGCTGGTCATCGGCGGCGGCAACGCCGCCCTCTGCGCGGCCCTGGTGGCCCGCGAAGCCGGCGCCTCGGTGCTGTTGCTCGAAGCCGCGCCGCGCGACTGGCGCGGCGGCAACAGCATGCACACGCGCAACATCCGCTGCAGCCACGATGCGCCGCAGGACGTGCTGACCGAGGCCTACCCCGAGGAAGAGTTCTGGCAGGACCTGCTGAAGGTCACCGGCGGCCTGACCGACGAAGCGCTGGCGCGCCGCGTGATCCGCGAATCGGCCACCTGCCGCAGCTGGATGCGCCGCCACGGCGTGCACTTCCAGCCCTCGCTGTCGGGTACCTTGCACCTCAGCCGCACCAACGCCTTCTTCATGGGCGGCGGCAAGGCGCTGGTCAACGCCTACTACCGCAGCGCCGAAGCGCTCGGTGTGGTCGTTCGCTACGACGCCGCCGTGGCGCGCCTGGAATTCGACCGCAGCCGTTTCGTCGCCGCGCAGCTGGCCGGCGGTGAACGCATCGCCGCGCGGACCTGCGTCGTCGCCAGCGGCGGCTTCGAGAGCAACCGCGAATGGCTGCGCGAGGCCTGGGGCTGCAATGAACGCGGGGAATGGCCGGCCGACAACTTCGCGATCCGCGGCACGCGCTACAACCAGGGCGTGCTGCTGAAGGATCTGATCGCGCAGGGCGCCGACCGCATCGGCGATCCGACGCAGGCCCACATGGTGGCCATCGATGCCCGCGCGCCCCTCTACGACGGTGGCATCGTCACGCGGGTCGACTGCGTGTCGCTGGGCATCATGGTCAATCAGGCCGGCGTTCGCTTCTACGACGAGGGCGAAGATTTCTGGCCCAAGCGCTACGCCATCTGGGGCCGGCTGGTGGCGCTGCAGGCCGGGCAGATCGGCCACAGCATCATCGACGCCAAGGCGGTGGGCCGCTTCATGCCGCCAGTCTTCAAGGGCGTGCAGGCCGACAGCCTGCCCGAGCTGGCGCAACAACTGGGCCTGCCGGTGGCGGCTTTCATGAAGACCGTGAACGACTACAACGCCGCCTGCCGCGCAGGCACTTTCGATCACGCGGTGCTCGACGATTGCCGCACCGAGGGCCTGACGCCACCGAAGACCCACTGGGCGCGGACGATCGACACCGCGCCCTTCTTCGGCTACACGCTGAAGCCGGGCGTGACCTTCACCTACCTGGGCGTCAAGGTCGACGAGCGCGCCGCCGTGCACTTTGCCGGCCGGCCCAGCGCCAACCTGTTCGCTGCCGGGGAGGTCATGGCCGGCAATGTGCTGGGCCAGGGCTACACGGCCGGCGTGGGCATGACCATCGGCACGGTTTTCGGGCGCATCGCCGGGGCCTCGGCGGCGGCCGCTTCGAAGGCGTCGGCATGAAGGTCCTCGAATCGCTGATCGCCGAATCCGAGGTCGCCCGCGTGCTGCAGATCTGCAACGCCTGCCGCTACTGCGAGGGCTACTGCGCGGTCTTTCCGGCGATGACGCGGCGGCTGGAATTCCCGAGGGCCGACATCCACTACCTGGCCAACCTGTGCCACCACTGCGGCGCCTGCCTGCACGCCTGCCAGTACGCGCCGCCGCATGAATTCGCCGTCAACGTGCCGCAGGCGCTGGCGCGCGTTCGCCTGCACACCTATGCGCAGTACGCCTGGCCGGCCGCTGCCGGGCGGCTGTACCAGCGCAACGGCCTGGTGCTGGCGGTCGCCGCCTGGCTGGGCCTGGCCTTCTTCCTGGTGCTGGCGATGGTGCTGAAGGGCGCGTCTGGTGGCCAGGGTTTCTACGCCGTCTTCCCGCACGGCCTGATGGCCGGCCTTTTCGCGCCGGTGTTCGTCTTTGCCCTCCTGGCCATCGGCCTGGGCTTGGCGCGCTTCTGGCGCGACGAAGACCCCGGCGCCGCGACCGCACCGGCGGTGCAGGAAGCCACGCTCAACGTGCTGAAGCTGAAGTACCTGGACGGCGGCCACGGCGAAGGCTGCAACAACCAGGACGACCGCTGGTCGCCGGCCCGCCGCCACGCCCACCACGCCACCTTCTACGGCTTCTTGCTGTGCTTCGCGGCGACCAGCGTCGCCACCGTCTACCACTACGGCTTGGGCTGGCAGGCGCCCTACGGCTGGACCAGCCTGCCCAAGTTGCTGGGCACGCTGGGCGGCATCGGCCTGGTCGTCGGCCCGCTGGCTCTGGCCTGGCTGCATTTCAAGCGCGATCCGCGCCAGACCGACGCCGCGCAGAAGACGCTGGACCTGGGATTCATCGCGCTGCTGGCAGGCATCGGCGCATCGGGCCTGCTGCTGGCCTTGACGCGTTGGGTTCCGCTGGCGCCCGGCATGCCGCTGCTGCTGTGCCTGCACCTGGGCGCCGTGATGGCGCTCTTCCTGACCATGCCCTACAGCAAGTTCGCCCACGGTTTCTACCGGGCGGCGGCGCTGCTGAAGTGGTCCATCGAACGCCGGCTGCCGACGAAGCTGCGGCTGGGTTCTGACTAGCGCGAACCCAGAACCGAACGGAGAACCTGCATGAACGACTCGACTTTCCTGCACCGCCGCCACGCCCTGCGGGCCCTGGGCGCTGCCGCCCTGGCGCCGGGCCTGATGAGCCCGGCACCAGCCCAATCGACCTGGCCAGGCAGGCCGGTGAAACTCATCGTCGGCTACAGCCCGGGCGGGGCTGTGGACATCATCGCCCGGGCCATCGCGCAGCAGCTGCAAGCCGCGCTGGGCCAGCCTTTCATCGTCGACAACAAGCCCGGCGCCGGGACCAACATCGCGATGCGTGCGCTGATCGACAGCGCCCCCGATGGCTACACGCTGGCCTTGGCCGCAAACGCCATTGCCGCCAACCCGGCGCTCTACCAGCCTTCGCCTTTCGACCCGGTCAAGGACGTGACGGCGGTCTCGCTGGTCGGCCGCGTGCCGGTGGTGCTCGCTGCCGGCGCGGGCAGCGAGGTGTCGTCGATCGCCAAGCTGATTGCGCTGTCCAAGGCCAAGCCCGGCAGCATCAACTTCGGCACGCCGGGCAATGGCTCGACGCCGCACCTGGCGATCGAGCTGTTCGAGCGCGCCGCCGGCATCAGCCTGACGCACGTGCCTTACAAGGGCGGTTCACAGGCCATCAACGACACGCTGGCCGGGCACATCCAGACCGTGGCGGTCAACGCGCTGGAAGTGCAGGCGCATGTGAAGGCCGGCAAGCTGCGCGTGCTGGCGGTGCTGAGCCCGGCGCGCAGCGCCATCTTTCCCGATGCGCCGACCATCGCCGAGTCGGGTTTCCCGGGTTTCGAGGCCTCGGTCTGGTATGGCCTGGCCGGCCCGGCCGGCCTGCCGCCGGCCATCGTGCAGCGCCTGCACGCCGAGGTCCAGAAGGCCCTGCTGACCGCCGACGTCCGGGACCGGCTGGGCAGCGCCGGCGGCGAGGTGCTGCCCGGGCCGAGCGAGCGCTTCGCCGGCCTGATCGCCAGCGAGAAGACCCGCTACGAGAAACTGATCCGTGAAGCGCGGATCCAGCCGGACTGAAGGGGCGGCCATGCAGACCCTGCACCGAACCCGGGCCGGCGTCGCGCTGGCTTTGGCCGCGCTGGCCGGGCTGACGGCGCTGTTGGCGGCTTGCGCCGACGCGCCGCCGTCGGCGCCCGCCAACACCACGAGCGCAGCCGCTGCGCCATCGGCAGCCACGCCCGAGGTCCGCCGGGCGCTGGCACCGACCGGCACGCTGCGCGTTGCGGTCTACCCCGGCAGCCCGACGTCGATGGTGCGCGGGCCCGGCCCCGACGAGATGCGGGGCCTGACGGTCGAGGTCGGCCGCGCGCTCGCCGAGCGCCTGGGTGTGCCGGCCGAGATCGTCGTCTTCGACCGTGTCGCCGAAGTCGTCGCCGCGCTGAAGGCCGGCCACGTCGACCTGACGATCACCAACGCCACGCCCGAGCGGGCCGCGGACCTGGACTTCACCGAGGCCCTGGTGGCGCTGGAACTGGGCGTGCTGGTGCGCCCTGGCTCGCCGCTGCGGGCGGTGGACGCCATCGACGGCGCGGGCCTGCGCATCGGCGTCAGCCAGGGCAGCAGTTCGCAGCGCGTGCTCGGTCCCCGGCTGCAGCGCGCGACGCTGGTGGCGGTGGCGTCGCTGCCGGCAGCCGCCACGCTGCTGAAGGCCGGCGAGCTCGACGCCTTCGCGACCAACAAGGGCATCCTCCACGAACTGGCCGACCGCGTGCCCGGCGCCCAGGTGCTGCCTGGCGCCTGGGGCCAGGAAAACCTGGCGCTGGCGGTGCCCCAGGGCCGCGCGGCCGGTCGCGGATTCCTGCGCGCGTTCGCGACCGAACTGCGGCGCAGCGGCCTGGTGCAGCGCGCCGCCGACCGCGTCGGGCTGCGTGGCCTGGCAGCGCCGAAGACCGAATGAAGACCCGCCTTTTCGCCCGACCTTCCCAGGAGCAAGCACCATGACTGACCGCCAACCCCCATCGCCCCGCCGCCGCCAGCTGATGGCCGCCGTCGGCGCCGCTGCCGGCAGCATCGCACTGCCGCGCCTGGTCTACGCCCAGGCCTTTCCGGCCAAGCCCATCCGCTACATCTGCCCCTGGCCGGCCGGCGGCAGCACCGACGCGGTGATCCGTGCCATCGCCGAAAGCGCCGCCAAGATCCTGGGCCAGACCGTCATCGTCGACAACAAGCCCGGTGCTGGCGGCATGCTCGGTGCCATCGAACTGGTCAATGCCAGGCCCGATGGCTACACGCTCAGCCAGCTGCCGCACGGCGTCTTCCGCATTCCGCACATGCAGAAGACGGCCTTCGACACGCTGAAGGATTTCACCTGGATCGCCTGCCTCACCGGCTACACCTTCGGCCTGGTGGTGCGTGCCGACTCGCCGCACAAGAGCATCAAGGATGTGGTCGAGTGGGCCAAGGCGCACCCGGGCGAGTTCACCTACGGCAGCACCGGCATCGGCACCAGCCCGCACCTGGCTGTCGAGGAATTCGCCCAGCGCGCCGGCATCCAGCTGAACCACGTGCCGTTCAAGGGCAACGCCGACAACATGCAGGCCATCCTGGGCGGCCACACGATGGCCGCCAGCGACGCCACGGGCTGGGGCCCGATGGTGGAAAGCGGCAAGCTGCGCCTGCTGGCCACCTACGGCAGCAAGCGCACCAAGCGCTGGCCCAACGTGCCCACGCTGGACGAACTGGGTTACCAGACGGTCAGCGATTCGCCCTTCGGTGTCTGCGGCCCCAAGGGCATGGACGCCGGCCTGACGCGCACCCTGCACGACGCCTTCAAGCGCACGCTGGACGACCCGGCCGTGCAGGCCAGCTTCGACAAGTACGACCAGACCGTGATCTACATGAACACCGAAACCTACACCCGGTTCGCCCGCGAGAGCTTCGTCGCCGAGAAGGCCACCATCGAACGCCTGGGTCTGGCGAACAAGGGCTGATGCGATGGGCTTGATGTCGCGCCGCGGCACGCTGCTGGGCCTGGCCGCTGCTGGCGTCGGCCTGCGGGTTCGGGCGCAGCCGCCGCAGTTTCCCGATCGGCCGATGACGCTGCTCGTGCCTTTCGGCCCGGGCGGCATCGCCGACCTCACGGCACGGGCGGTGGCCGAAGGCATGGCCGCGTCGCTGGGCCAGGCCGTTGTCGTCGACAACCGGCCCAGCGCCGGCAGCATCGTCGCCAGCCAGGCCGTGGCCAGCGCCAGGCCCGACGGCTACACGCTGCTGCTGATGAGCAACGGCCACGCCGTCAGCGCCGGCCTGATCAAGAAGCTGCCCTACGACACGCTGAAGGCCTTCGCGCCGATCAGCACGCTGGGCTTCTTCGACCTCGGCATCTTCGCGGCGGCGGGTTCGCGCTTTGCCACGCTGGGCGACGCGGTGGCCTATGCGAAAGCCAACCCCGGCAAATTGAACGTCGGCTGCATCGCCGTCGGCAGCACCCAGCATCTGGCGGTGAAGCTGTTCGAGACGGTGGCCGGTGTGGACTTGCTGGCTGTGCCCTACAAGGCCACGCCGGCTGTCCTGACGGCGCTGCTGTCCAGGGAGATCGACCTGGCCTTCGAGATCGTCGGGCCGATGCTGCCTCATTTGGCGAGCGGGGTCGCCGGCGGCACGGTGAAGGCGCTGGCCGTCACTTCCGGCCAGCGCAACCCGGCGCTGACGGCGGTGCCCACGGTGGCGCAGGCCGGCATCGCCGGCTACGACGTGGCCAGCTGGAACGCGCTGGCTGCACCGGCGGGCACGCCGGCGGCGGTGATCGAACGCCTGGGCGCCGCTGCCCGCGATGCGCTGGCCGCACCGGCCACGCGCGACAAGATGGCCCGGCTGGGCGTGCGCCTGCAGGGGAGCACACCGGCACAGATGCAGGCGCTGCTGGCGGCCGAGGCGCAGCGCTGGGGGGGCGTGATCCGCGCAGCGAAAATCGAGGCGGAATAATCGGCCCGTCGCCGGGCCTTCCCAGGCCGCCGGCAGCGGCGCTGCGCCCGGTCCGTCCTTGAAAACGGCCGTGCCGGCCCCACCGTCTAGCCCAGCGTTCGGCGGATTGCCGCACCGCATTCATCCTTTCACCACCCAGAAAAAATCGTCCATGGACAAGCAAACCCTGTCATTCCAGGCCGAGGTCAAGCAGATCCTGCACCTCGTCACCCACAGCCTGTACAGCAACAAGGAAATCTTCCTGCGCGAACTGGTTTCCAATGCATCCGACGCCTGCGACAAGCTGCGCTTCGAGGCGCTGGACAACGCCGAGTTGCTGGAGGACGCGCCCGAACTGCAGGTCCGCGTCTGGTACGACGAGGTCGCCAAGACCATCACCATCCGCGACAACGGCATCGGCATGACCGCCCAGGAAGCCGTCTCGCACCTCGGGACCATCGCCAAGAGCGGCACGCGCGACTTCATGGCCAGCCTGGAAGGCGACAAGAAGAAGGACGCCAACCTGATCGGTCAGTTCGGCGTCGGCTTCTACAGCGGCTTCATCGTCGCCGAGCGCATGACGGTCGAAACCCGCCGCGCCGGCGCCTTTGCCGCCGACGGCGTGCGCTGGTCCAGTGAGGGCACCGGCGACTTCGAGGTCGAGACCATCAACCGCCCCGAGCGCGGCACCGACGTCATCCTGCATCTGCGTGAAGGCGAGGAAGAGTTCCTGTCGTCCTGGAAGCTGAAGTCCATCATCAGCAAGTACAGCGACCACATCAGCCTGCCGGTGCTGATGGCCAAGCAGACCTGGGACGAAGAGAAGAAGGCCCAGGTCACGACCGACGAGTGGGAGCCGGTGAACAAGGCCGCCGCGCTGTGGGCGCGGGCCAAGAGCGAGATCACCGACGCGCAGTACCAGGCGTTCTACAAGCAGATCAGCTACGACCAGGAAGCGCCGCTGGCCTACACGCACAACCGCGTCGAAGGCCGCACCGAATACACGCAACTGCTCTACGTGCCGGCCAAGGCGCCTTTCGATCTGTGGAACCGCGACAAGCGCGGCGGCGTGAAGCTTTACGTCAAGCGCGTCTTCATCATGGACGACGCCGAGGCGCTGATGCCGGTCTACCTGCGCTTCGTCAAGGGCGTGATCGACAGCGCCGATCTGCCGCTGAACGTCAGCCGCGAATTGCTGCAGGAAAGCCGCGACGTCAAGGCCATCCGAGAAGGCAGCACGAAGAAGGTGCTGGGCATGCTGGAAGACGTGGCCGAGAACCAGGTCGACAAGTACGCGGCCTTCTGGGAGCAGTTCGGCGCGGTGCTCAAGGAAGGCATCGGCGAAGACCACCAAAACCAGGAACGCCTGGCCAAGCTGCTGCGTTTTGCCAGCACCACCGCCGACAGCGGTGTCAGCTTCGCCGACTACCTGGGCCGCATGAAGGAAGGCCAGGAGGCGATCTACTACATCACCGCCGACACCCTGGCCGGCGCCAAGAGCAGCCCGCAGCTGGAGATCTTCCGCAAGAAGGGCATCGAGGTGCTGTTGCTGACCGACCGCGTTGACGAGTGGATGCTGCAGCACTTGTACGAGTTCGACGGCAAGCCGCTGCAGAGCGTGGCCAAGGGCGGCGTCGAATTGGGCGCGCTGCAGGACGAGGCCGAAAAGAAGCAGGCCGAGGAAACTTCGGCGGCCTTCAAGCCGATGCTGGAAAAGCTGCAGGCCGCGCTGAAGGACCGCGCCAAGGATGTGCGCACGACGACGCGGCTGGTCGATTCGCCGGCCTGCATCGTGGTCGACGAGGGCGATATGAGTTCGCACCTGGCGCGCCTGCTGAAGCAGTCGGGGCAGGCCGCGCCCAAGGGCATGCCGATCCTGGAGGTCAATCCGGCGCACGGGCTGCTCAAGCGCCTGGAGATCACGCCCGAGGCATCGTTCGATGATCTGGCGCAGATCATCTTCGACCAGGCATTGCTGGCCGAAGGCGGCCAACTCGAAGACCCGGCGGCCTACGTGCGGCGGGTCAACCGCCTGCTGACGGTTTGATGCGGCGGGCTTGACCCTGCGACGGCTTCAGGAGAAGCCGTCGCCGTCGAAGGGCTTGTCGTCGAGGGCAGGCCAGCGAGTTGGGGGCGCTTCGTGGCGGGCGGCTGCGGCAGCTTCGGCCATCGCCTCGATCTGCTCGCGCAACTGCGCAGTCTGCTGGCTCCAGTAGGCCGCGCTGCCGAAGAAGGGGAAGTTCAGCGGGAAGGTCGGGTCGTCCCATCGCGCGGCCAGCCAGGCGCTGTGGCGCAGCATGCGCAGGGTGCGCAGCGGTTCGATCAGCGCGCGCTCGCGGTCATCGAAAGGGCTGAACTGTTCGTAGCCTTCGAGCAGCGTGTTCAGTTGCTGGGCCATCGTGGCGTGGTCGCCCGAAACCAGCATCCAAAGGTCCTGCACCGCCGGGCCTTGCATCGCGTCGTCCAGGTCCACCACGTGCGGCGCGCCGTCGCGCCACAGCACATTGCCCAGGTGGCAGTCGCCATGCAGGCGCAGCGTGGCCAAGGGCGCGACCGCTTCGAAGGCCGCTTCGACAGCCTCGAGCGCGCGTTCGCAGGTGTCGCGCCAGGCGGCGAGCTGGGTGTCGGGGACGAAGCCGCCGTCGACCAGCAAGGCCAGCGCGCGCCGGCCATCGACGCGTGGGTTCAGGTGGTGGCGGTGGACGAAAGGCTGGCGCCGTCCGACGGCATGCAGCCGACCGATGAAGCGCCCGAGCTGGCGCAGCGCGGCCGGGTCTTCCAGTTCCGGCTCGCGGCCGGCACAGCGCTGCGCCACGGTGTAGCGATGCGCGCCGCTGGCTGTGTCGAGGCAGGCCAGCGTCGGCGGGTGACCCAGCAGCCGCAGCCCGGGCACGTCGCCGCGTGGCTGCAGCACCAGCGGCGGCACGACGGGCACTTCGGCGGCCGCCAGTTCCAGCGCGTAGGCGTGCTCTTCGACGATCTGTTCGTCGCTCCAGCGGCCGGGCCGGTAGAACTTGGCGACCACGGCTTCGCGCCCCGGCGCGGCGTCCTCGAGAAAAACCTGGAAGACGCGGTTCTCGTAGGAATTGAGCTGCAGCACGCGGCCGTCGCCGCGCAGGCCCACGACGTCGAGCGCATCCAGCACCTGCTGCGGGTCAAGGTTGGCGTAGTTCACTCGGCGAGCACGATATCAGCGCATGTGACTTCATCCGGTAGTCCAACTCGGCCGCCTGACGCCCCAGCATTTCCTGCATCTGCGAGCCCAGTGTTTCACGGGCCAGCGGCAGCGTCGCCATGGCGTCGCTGCCGTTGAAGGCCAGGTCGGCACCCGCCCGCCGCACGATGGCCAGCATCGGCGCATTGTCCCGGGCCAGGTGGATCATGAGTTGGTGGACGCTGCGGTTGCGTGCCAGGGTGATGGCGTGCTCGAAGAGCAGGGCGCCGATGCCGCGCCCGCGCACTGCCGGCAACAGCGAAATGCCGAACTCCGCCGCACCGCCATGGGCCTGAAACGCCAGGTGCACCAGCGCGACCAGCTTCAGCCGCCGATCGAAGACGCCGAACAGCGCGTCGGCATCGAAGTCCATCTGCTGGGTGTAATGCTGGATACGCTCGTCGCTGGCCAGGTGCCCGAAACGACGTGCACGGTCCTCGTCGCCCAGCGCCAGCAGATGCCGGCACACCCGGCCGCGGTGGCGGGCGGCCAGGCTGCGGATGGGCACCCAAGTGCGCGGGCTGGCCTTCGGCGCGCCGTTGCGGCTGGGGGCAGCACCGCGGTTCAGGTCAGGCTCAGGGTCCATGCATGCCTCCAGGCAAAGGGTCTGCATCGTAGGTCAAATTCAGGGTTTACCCGCAATTTCAAGGGCCGACCTTCACGATAGGCCGGTACGTCGACCTTGGCGGAAGCCTGGTGGCGCGCCAGCCGCTTCGGGATATACTCAAAGGCTGCCCCCGTTTTCGGCCGGGGAACCAGTTCTGCCGCGGTCCTGTCTGCCCGGTTGGCGAAGTTGGCCAACACCAGACCGCAACCTGCGAGGCCGCCCTCAACGAGCGGCGCCAAAGGGTGGCAGGAAATCCAGCCGATGCAATCGCGCGCTTTTTCGTCTCCGACGGGCAGCGCGCAAACCGAAAGACCCTCATGAAGACCTTCAGCGCCAAGCCGGCCGAAGTGACGCATGAATGGTTTGTGATTGACGCCACCGACAAGGTGCTCGGTCGTGTTGCCAGCGAAGCAGCACGCCGTTTGCGCGGCAAGCACAAAGCCATTTACACGCCTCACGTCGATACCGGTGATTTCATCATCGTCGTCAATGCCGACAAGCTTCGTGTCACGGGCGCCAAAGCCACTGACAAGATCTACTACCGGCACTCGGGCTACCCTGGTGGCATCACCGCCACGCCCTTCAAGGACATGCAGGCCAAGCATCCCGGCCGCGCGCTCGAGAAGGCTGTCAAGGGCATGCTCCCCAAGGGCCCGCTGGGTTACGCGATGGTCAAGAAGCTGAAGGTCTATGCCGGTGACACCCACCCGCACACCGCTCAGCAGCCCAAACCGCTCGAATTCTGAGGACGCTGCAATGATCGGACTTTGGAACTACGGCACCGGCCGCCGCAAATCGAGCGTCGCACGCGTCTTCATGAAGAAGGGCAGCGGCAACATCGTCATCAACGGCAAGGCCATCGGCGACTATTTCGGTCGCCAGACCTCGATCATGATTGCGCGCCAGCCCTTGCTGCTGACGGGCAACAACGAGGCCTTCGACATCAAGATCAACGTGCACGGCGGCGGTGAATCCGGCCAGGCCGGCGCGGTGCGCCACGGCATCACGCGGGCGCTGATCGACTACGACACCGCGCTCAAGCCCGACTTGAGCCGTGCCGGTTTCGTGACGCGCGATGCGCGCGAAGTGGAACGCAAGAAGGTCGGCCTGCACGGCGCCCGTCGCCGGAAGCAATTCAGCAAGCGCTGACGAGACCACCCTGCCGCGCCTGCGGCGGTCCCCGCCAGGGGCGCCGCGTGGTGGGAAGGGGTACTCGGCACGGAGCCGCGGATTCGCCGACAATGGCGCCCGCGGTTCTTTTGTTTTTGGGGCCCTGCGCCTCGAGCGCTTTTCCTTGACTGCCGCATTTTCTGGAGCCTGATTCATGAACGCCGTTGCCGAACAGCTTGCCCCCACCCTCGACGAGATGCCCCCGCCGCTGATCTTCACCGACAGCGCAGCGGCCAAGGTCAAGGACCTGGTCGACGAAGAAGGCAACCCCGACCTGAAGTTGCGCGTCTTCGTGCAGGGCGGCGGATGCTCGGGCTTCCAGTACGGCTTCACCTTCGATGAAGTGGTCAACGAAGACGACACCCAGATGAGCAAGAACGGCGTCACGCTGCTGATCGACGCCATGAGCCTGCAGTACCTGGGCGGCGCCGAGATCGACTACAAGGAAGACCTGCAGGGCGCGCAATTCGTGATCAAGAACCCGAACGCCACCACCACCTGCGGTTGCGGTTCGTCGTTCTCGGCCTGAAGCCCAGCGCCCGGCTTCAAGCTGGGTAGAGGGCGCCCAGCACGCGCGGGCCCCGCGCACCGGTGACGGCGGCCAGGCTGCCCGGTCGGCCGGCAACGCAAGCCCAGGCCAGCCAGGCGAAAGCCAGGGCTTCGACCTGATCCGGTGGCACGCCGGCCTCAGCGCTGCTGCTGACGCTGACGCCGGGCCCCAGCAGGCCGCGCAGGCGCTGCAGCAGGTGGTCGTTGTAGGCCCCGCCACCGCAGACGATCAGGCCCTCCAGATCGGGCGCATCGCGCGCCAGCGCAGCGCAGACGCTGCACGCCGTGAGTTCGGTCAGCGTGGCCATCACATCGGCTGCCGTGGCGTCCTTGCCGGCCAATCGCGCATCCAGCCAGGCTGCGTCGAAGAGGTCGCGCCCGGTGCTCTTCGGCGGTCCGCGCTCGAAGTAGGGTTCTGCCAGCAAGGCCGCCAGCAAGCCGGGAACGATCTGTCCCGAGGCCGCCCAGGCGCCGGCCGCGTCGTAGGCCTGCCCGCGATGGCGCTGGCACCACAGGTCCATCAGCACATTGCCGGGCCCGGTGTCGTGGCCCCGGACGCCGCCGTCGCGGCCCAGCAGCGTGAGGTTGGCGATGCCACCCAGGTTCAGCACGGCCAGGCTGCAGCCGGGCCGGGCGAAGCGTGCAGCGTGGAAAGCCGGCACCAGCGGGGCGCCTTCACCGCCGGCCGCCACATCGCGGCTGCGGAAATCGCAGACCACCGCGATGCCCGCGTGCTCGGCCAGGCGCGCACCGTTCATCAACTGCAGGGTGTAGCCGTAGCGGCCGAAGTCGCGTGGCCGGTGGCGTACCGTCTGGCCATGGGCGCCGATGGCGGTGATCTGCGGCGCGCCGATGCCGCCCTGCTGCAGCAGGGCAGCGACGACGTCGGCGTAGCCGTCGATCAATGCCTGCGTGGCCAGCGCTGCGCGGTGCAGTTCGTCAGGCCCGCTGCTGTTCAGCGCCAGCAACTCGCTGCGCAAGGCCGGTGGCAGCGGATGATGGCAGTGCGCCCGCGTCGACGAACTCGAACCGTCGGCCGAGAAGTCGACGAGAACGCCGTCGATGCCGTCGAGCGAGGTACCCGACATCAGCCCGATGAACCAGGCCATGCAGGACAGCGGCTTATTCGACGCGCGCGCGTCGGCTGCTCAGGGTCTCGGCCACTTCCAGCTTGGCCTGCACGCTGCGCACCACGTCGCCGAAGCGGACGCGGGCAGTCGCGTCGAGCGGGACGGTCTCCGAGGCCTTGGCCACGCGCAGCGGATCCTGGTGCTGGCCGCCGATACGGAATTCGAAGTGCAGGTGCGGCCCGGTGGCCCAGCCCGTGTGGCCGACGGCGCCCAGACGCTGGCCTTGTTCGGCGCGCTGACCCCTGCGCACATCGATGCGGCTGAGGTGCGCATACAGCGTGCTGCGGTTGTTGCCGTGCTGAATTTCCACCACGTTGCCGTAACCGCCGCGCCAGCCCGCGAAATCGACCACCCCGTCGCCGACGGCGCGCACCGGCGTGCCTTGCGGCGCACCATAATCGACCCCGTTGTGTTGGCGCCAGGTCTGCATCAGGGGGTGCATCCGCATCGCGAAGCCCGAGGTGATGCGCGAGAACTCCATCGGGCTGGCCAGGAAAGCCCGGCGCAGGCTGCGGCCATCGACGCCGTAATAGCCGCCGCGACCGTCGACCGCCGTGAACCAGACCGCCTTGTGGCTTTTGCCGCCATTGACGAACTCGGCAGCCGCCACCCTCCCGGCCCCTTCGCTCCAGGCGACAGGCTCGTCGTCAGCCGTCAGCGCTTCGTAGACGACGCTGAAGGTGTCGCCCCGACGCAACTGCCGGTGAAAGTCGATGTCGGTGGAGAAAATCTCGGTCAGCTGCCCGGCGACGCCGTCAGGCAGACCCGATTCGTCGGTGGCAGCGAACAGCGTGCTGCGGATGGTCCCGCTGGCCAGCCGAAGCTGACTGCCGTAGGGCACTGCCGCGGTGCGCGAAGACCAGCGCCCGCCGCTGCGCGACAGCGTGAGCCGGCTGAAGTGGGTCTTCAACTGCTCGGACTTGGCCGACGGAAAGCGCGCGACCAGGGTCTCGAGCTGGCCGCTGGCATCGAATTGCGCCTGCACCATCTTGCCGCCTCGGCCGGACAGCAACTGCCGCGCCGCGGTGTCGGTGCGCAGGAAAGCCGCTGCCACCGGGTCGCGCACGCCCAAGCGGGCCAGCAGGGTCTCGGCCGTATCGGTGCCGCGGGTGATGTCGCTGCGATTCAGCGTGATCCCGTGCGCCGCCAGTTCGGTCAGCTGTGCCGCCATGCCCTGGGGCTCGACCGTCTCGCTGATCAGGCTTTGGGCCACGGGCGTGCCTTCGGTGACGAGCGGCGCGACGGCGATGGCCGTCAGGGCGAAGCCGGTCAGCGCGGCGACGGCCATCGATACCAGCCCCAGGCGATGGCGCTGGCTGAAGGATGCCACCTCTTGCAGCAGGAGTTCGTTTCTGGAGTTCAAGGCCGTGGCTCTGGCGGTGTGGTCGGGGCCCAGGCACGGCGGCATGGACGGCATGGCGGTGGAACGGTGGGACAGGCGGGCCGACGCGAACCGGACTTCCGGGCAGGAACCGTCCTCTAGAATCGGGCGCCTGGGCGGACCAACAAGGTTCGCCGCCGGCCGCCGCGATACGTCATGCAGAAGGCGTGCCAAGTATAGCCAAGCCCCCGCCCGCGGGGGGCATCAAAACCCTGAAAAGCGCAACATGTCCACGTCCGCGGCGCAGCCGACTGCCACTGTCTTCCCTGTGACCGACCGCGTTCGGGAGGCGCTGGCGACTTCCTTGCGGGGCTGTGACGAACTGCTGCCGGAAGCGGAATGGCTGAAGAAGCTGGCCCGTTCCGAGGCCACGGGCACGCCGCTGCGCATCAAGCTGGGGCTGGATCCGACGGCGCCCGACATCCACATCGGCCACACGGTGGTGCTGAACAAGATGCGCCAGCTGCAGGACCTGGGGCACACCGTGATCTTCCTGATCGGCGACTTCACGTCGATGATCGGCGACCCCTCGGGCCGCAACGCGACGCGGCCGCCGCTGACGCGCGAGCAGATCGAAGCCAACGCGAAGACCTACTACGCCCAGGCCAGCCTGGTGCTGGACCCGGCGCGGACCGAGATCCGCTACAACAGCGAATGGAGCGACCCGCTGGGCGCGCGCGGCATGATCCAGCTGGCCGCCAAGTACACCGTGGCGCGCATGCTCGAGCGTGACGATTTCACCAAGCGCTTCCAGTCGAACACGCCGATCTCGGTGCACGAGTTGCTGTACCCGCTGATGCAGGGCTACGACTCGGTGGCGCTGAAAAGCGATCTCGAGCTCGGCGGCACCGACCAGAAATTCAACCTGCTGGTCGGCCGCGCCCTGCAAAGCGAATACCGGCAGGAGCCGCAGTGCATCCTGACCATGCCGCTGCTCGAAGGGTTGGACGGCATCGAGAAGATGTCGAAGTCCAAGAACAACTATGTGGCCATCACCGAGCCGGCCAACAGCATGTTCGCCAAGGTCTTGTCGATCAGTGACGTGCAGATGTGGAAGTGGTACACCCTGCTGAGCTTCCGCAGCGTTGCCGAGATCGCCGCGCTGCAGGCCGAGGTGCAGGTCGGGCGCAACCCGAAGGACGCAAAGGTCTTGCTGGCCAAGGAGATCACCGCCCGCTTCCACAGCCTGGCGGCGGCCGAGGCGGCCGAGCAGGACTTCAACAAGCGCGCCCAGGGCGGCATTCCCGACGAGATCCCGTCGGTGTCGCTGGCCGGCGCGCCGATGGCCATCGGCGCCCTGCTGAAGGCCGC
Source organism: Betaproteobacteria bacterium (assembly GCA_947453725.1). Taxonomy (GTDB): domain Bacteria; phylum Pseudomonadota; class Gammaproteobacteria; order Burkholderiales; family Burkholderiaceae_C; genus Rubrivivax. The sequence goes on from CANGHH010000002.1 coordinate 129,628, forward strand.
CAATCTGGTGCCGAGCAGCAGCGAAGGCCTGCGCATGGTCGAGCAAGGTGGCGTGCGCATCGACGGCGTCGTCGTCAGCGACAAGGGCCTGAAGGTCGAGGCCGGCACCGTGGTGCTGCAGGTCGGCAAGCGCAAGTTCGCGCGGGTCACGCTGACAGCCTGAAGCCAAGAAAAAGGCCGCCTCGCGGGCGGCCTTGAAAGTTCGTGCTCCATCGCCCTGCGGGCCGCGTTCGGCATGCAAGACATGCCGAACTCCTCCTGAGGCAAAGGGCAGTCCTCAGGGACTGCCGTAGGTCCTCAGTCGGCGTACTGCCCCGCCGCCTTGATGGCCGGGCCCCACTTGTTGATCTCGGCCTCAACGAACTTCTTGTGCTCGGCCTGGCCCAGGCGCGCGTCGGTGATGACCACCGCGCCCATGGCTTCTTCGCGCTTGATGAACTCCGGGTCTTTCAGCGCGGCGCGCAGCGCGGCGTTGAGCTGCTCGGTGATGGCCTTGGGCGTGCCCTTGGGCGCGTACAGGCCGTGCCAGATGGTGACGTTGAAGCCCTTCAGGCCCTGCGAGTCCAGCGTCGGCAACTTGGCCAGACCGGGGGTGGTCAGCGGCTTCAGCGTGGTCACGCCGTAGGCGCGAACCTTGCCGCCCTCGATCTGCGTCGACGTGTTGGTGGTCTGGTCGCACATCAGGTCGACCTGGCCGCCCAGCAGGTCGGTCATCGCCGGTGCAGTGCCCTTGTACGGCACAGTGGTCATGTCCACGCCCAAGGCTTGCTGGAAGAGCAGGCCACAGAGGTGCGAGGCGGCGCCCAGGCCGGCATTGGCCAGGTTGATCTTGCCCTTGTTGGCGTCGATCCACTTGCGCAGCTCGGCGAAGTTGGCGGCCGGCAGCGTCGGGCGGCCGATCAGCGTCATCGGCACGTCGTTGACCATGCCCAGGTACTCGAAGTCGTCGAGCGTCTTGTAGGGCATGTTGCGGTAGAGGGCCGGCGCGGTGGAGAAGCCGGCGTGGTGCAGCAGCAGGGTGTAGCCGTCGGGTGCTGCCTTGGCGACTCTGGCGGCGCCCAGCGTGCCGCCGGCGCCGCCGACGTTCTCGATGATCACGGTCTGGTTGTGCAGGTTCTTGCGCAGGACCTCGGCCAGGTCGCGGGCCACCTTGTCGGTGGGGCCGCCAGCGGCGAAAGGCACCACGAGCGTCACCGGCTTGTCCGGGTAGGCGGCCGCGGCCAGCGATGAAAACAGGGTCGCTGCAGCGGCCAGCACGAACTTTTGCATGAGGAACTCCGAAGGGGATGACCCAGGTTGTCGAATGCTAGGACGGCGGCTTGTGCGCGCGCCGCGGAAACTACGTATTTGCACGCCAGCTCAGCCGATGGCGCGGGCGTCCTCGATGACCTTGCCGTCATTGGGCAGGCTGCCCGGCATCACCACGGCCACCTCGGCGCGCAGCTTGGTCACCTCGCGCAGCGACTGCGCCACGGCCGCCGCCAGGCCTTCGCGGGCGCCAGCGCACTCGATGTGCAGGATCATGCGGTCCTTGGCCATTTCGCCTTCGACGACCAAGCGGGCCTTGCCGATTTCGGGGTGGCGCCTGAGCACTTCGGCGACCTGCGCCGGGTGCACGAACATGCCGCGCACCTTGGCCGTCTGGTCGGCGCGGCCCAGCCAGCCCTTGATGCGCGCATTCGTGCGGCCGGTCGGGCAGGGGCCGGGCAGCACGGCGCTGAGGTCGCCGGTGCCGAAGCGCAGCAGCGGGTAGTCGGGGTTCAGAACCGTGACGACCAGTTCGCCGACTTCGCCGTCGGGCAGCACGTCGCCGGTGCCGGGGCGAACGATCTCGACGAGGGCACTTTCGTCGACGACCAGGCCGGCGCGTGCCGACGTCTCGTAGGCGATCAGCCCGACATCGGCCGTCGCGTAGCACTGGTAGGCCTGCAGGCCGCGCGCCGCCAGCCAGTCTCGCAGGGCCAGCGGGAAGGCCTCGCCGCTGACCAGGGCGCGCTGCAGGCTGGGCAGGGCCACGCCGGCTTCGGCGGCCTTTTCGACCAGGATGCGCAGGAAGCTGGGCGTGCCGGCATAGGCGTCGGGCTGCAGGTCCTGCATCGCCTGCAGCTGCAGTTCGGTGTTGCCGACGCCACCCGGGAAGACCGTGCAGCCCAGCGCGTGGGCGCCGCTTTCCATCATCGAGCCGGCCGGCGTCAGGTGGTAGCTGAAGCTGTTGTGGACCAGGTCGCCTTCGCGCAGGCCGGCAGCGAACATCGCGCGCGCCATGCGCCAGTAGTCGGGCGCGGCGCCTTCGGGTTCGTAGATCGCGCCGGGCGACTGGAAGACGCGGCGCGCCGGTCGCAGCGCGGCGCGGCTGCGCCAGCCCAGGGCCGAGTAGCCGCCGAAAGGGTCGCCGCCGGTCGCACGGCTGGCCTGCTGCGCGTCCAGCAATTCGCTCTTGCGCGTCACGGGCAGGCGCGCCAGCCCGGCGCGCGTGCGCACGCTGCCCGCGTCCACACCGCCCAGCCGCTGCGCCATCGCCGGCACGGCCAGTGCTGCTCGAACCTGGGCCGGCAGGGCCAGCGCCAGCGCGGCCGCGCGCGCCTCGGCGCTGCGCGTTTCCAGCGCGTCGAAAAACCCGGTTCGTTCGACGTTCATGGCCTCACTCCTCGCGGTCCCAGCTCGCCAGGCGCTTCTTCAATTGATCCAGCCACAGACGCTGCTCGCCGGCCGAGGCGATGGTCTGACGGTCCCACTCGGGCGTCAGCGCCAGCTTGCGCGCGGTGCGCGCGGCGATTGCCGTGCCGTCGACCTGCAGTTCGGCCACACGCTTGCCGCGCTGCTCGAAACCGTTGCCGCGTTCGGCCAGCTTCAGGTCGCGCAACTGGCGCTTCAGCTGCGTCAGCGCGTCTTCGGGCTTGAAGGCTGGCGGCGCGAAGCCGGCAAATTCGTCGTCGCTCATGACAACCAGCGCTTGCGGCGCTTGTAGCTCTTCACGTCCTTGAAGCTCTTGCGGTCACCGCCGCCGATGCCGAGGTAGAACTCTTTCACGTCCTCGTTCTCGCGCAGGTCCTTGGCCGCGCCTTCCATCACGATGCGCCCGCTTTCCAGGATGTAGCCGTGGTCGGCGTAGCGCAGCGCCATGTGGGTGTTCTGTTCGGCCAGCAGGAAGGTAACCTGCTCGCGCTGGTTCAGGTCCTTGACGATCTCGAAGACCTCTTCGACGATCTGCGGCGCCAGGCCCATGCTGGGTTCGTCCAGCAGCACCATCTTCGGGTTGGCCATCAGCGCGCGGCCGATGGCGCACATCTGCTGCTCGCCGCCCGAGGTGTAGGCGGCCTGCGAGCCGCGCCGCGTCTTCAGGCGCGGGAAGTAGGCGTAGACCTTTTCCAGCGTCGCCGCGATGGCCGCCTTGCCATCGCGGCGGGTGTAGGCGCCGGTCATCAGGTTGTCCTCGATGCTCAGGTGGGCGAAGCAGTGCCGGCCCTCCATCACCTGGATCACGCCGCGGTTGACCATCTCGGACGTCGACAGCTTCTCGATGCGCTCGCCGCGCAATTCGATGCTGCCCTTGGTGACCTCGCCGCGCTCGCCGGCCAGCAGATTGCTGACCGCGCGCAACGTGGTCGTCTTGCCGGCGCCGTTGCCGCCGAGCAAGGCCACCACGCCGCCTTCGGGCACCTGCAGCGAGACGCCCTTCAACACCAGGATCACGTGGTTGTAGATGACCTCGATGCCGTTGACATTGAGCAGGATGCTGGACATGTCAGGTGCTTTCCGATCAAGCGGCCGCCGCGGAACCGGCTGTGCCGGGCCGCTGGGGGTGGGTCATGACTGGCAGTCGGCCGGCGTGCGCCGCGTCAGCTTCTTGTCGCCGGCGTACTTGTCGGCGGCGGCCGTGGCCATCGGCTTGATGATCTGCTCATCGGCCTGGTACCACTCCGGCGCGATGGCCCACTTCGCGCCGTCCCAGGTCTGGATGCGCGCCCAGCTCGAACCCATGTGGTCGAAGCACGAGGTGCTGATCGGCCGCATCACGCCGGCGAAGCCCAGGCCGTCGATCTTCTTCTGGTCGAGCGCCAGGTTCTCCAGGCCCCAGCGCACCTGTTCGCCGGTCATCACCTTGCCCTTGCCGAAGCGCTCCTGGGCGCGGCGCACGGCCTCGACGCCCATCATCTGGATGATCAGGCCGCGCGTGTAGAGCACACTGCCGACTTCCTCCTTCGGCCCGGTGCCCTGGCCTTTTTCGTGGACGTACTTGATGATGTCCTGGATGACCTTGGGCGAGGTGCCGGACGGGTTCAAGGCGAGGGCGTTGTAGCCCTTGGCACCGTCGCCGACGTCACGCACATCGGGCTCGGCGCCAGCCCACCAGACGCCGTACATCTTGTCCCGCGGGTAGCCGGTGGCCTGCGCTTCCTTCAGCGCGGTGGAGTTCATCACGCCCCAGCCCCACAGCAACACGTAGTCGGGCTTGTTCTGGCGCACCTGCAGCCAGGCGCTCTTCTGCTCGACCCCCGGCGGCGTGACCGGGATCTTGACCAGGTCGAAGCCGTGCATCTTTGAACGCTCGTCGAGCAGCGCCATCGGCTCGCGGCCAAACGGCGAGTCGTGGTAGACGATCGCGATCTTCTTGCCCTTCAGCTTGTCCAGCCCGCCGTTCTGCTTGCCCAGGTGCTGGATCAGGATGTCGGCCGCCGTCCAGTAGCTGCCCATCAGCGGGAAGTTCCACTTGAAGACGCCGCCGTCCTGCGACGCGGCCAGGCCGTAGCCCAGCGTGATCAACGGGATCTTGTCGTTGGCCGCGCGGTCGGTCAGCGCGAAGGTGATGCCGGTGGCCTGCGGGTCGAAGAGCGTCACGCCCGGACGGCTCTTCAGCCGCTCGTAGCATTCGACGCCCTTGTCGGTGGCGGCGTAGGTGGTCTCGCATTCCTCGAAAGTGATCTTCACGCCGTTGATGCCGCCGTCGCGGGCGTTGATCATCTTGATGTAGTCCTGCTTGCCGTTGGCCCAGGGCGTGCCGTTGGGCGCGTAGGCCCCGGTGCGGTAGACCAGCAAGGGGAAGAACTGCGCCTTGGCTTGCGCCAGGGCGGCACCGGTGGCGCTGACCAGTGCGGCGGCTGCCACGACGATCGATATGAATTTCATGTTTGTCTCCATCCGGGTGAAAAAACTGCGCTCAATGTGGAAACGGCCAAAGCCGCAGCTTTTCTTTGGCTGTGGACCAGAGGCGGGCGATGCCGTGCGGTTCGACGATCAGGAAGAACACGATCAGCCCGCCAAAGATCATGAAGGTCAGGTGCGCCGCCAGTGCCGTGTCGATGGGGATGCCGAACCAGTAGGGCAGGGCGTCCAGCACGATGGGCAGCACGACGATGAAGGCCGCGCCGAACAGGCTGCCCATCACCGAGCCGAGGCCGCCGATGATGACCATGAACAGCAGGTCGAAACTGCGGTTCAAGTTGAAGGCCGCCGGCTCCCAAGACCCGAGGTGAACGAAGCCCCACAGTCCCCCGGCCACGCCGACGATGAAGCTGCTGACCGCGAAGGCGCTGAGCTTGGCCGACACCGGGCGGATGCCGATGACGGCAGCAGCCACGTCCATGTCGCGGATGGCCATCCACTGGCGGCCGATGTGACCGCGCACCAGGTTCTTGGCCAGCAGCGCGAAGGCCACCAGGAAGCACAGGCAGAACAGGTACTTCTGCACTGGCGTCTCGATGGGAATGCCCAGCACGTTCAGGCCGGCCACACTGACCGAGCCCGACGAGGAATCGTTGGTCACCCACTTCAGCCGCAGGCAGGCCCAGTCGACGAAGAACTGCGCGGCCAGCGTGGCCACCGCCAGATACAGGCCCTTGATGCGCAGGCTGGGAATGCCAAAGAGCACGCCGACCGCCGTGGCCGCCGCGCCGCCCAGCAGCAGCGAGGCGATCAGCGGCATGCCGTCGATGCGCGCGTGGCCGTTGTAGGCCGCGTAGGCGCCCACCGCCATGAAGGCGCCGGTGCCCAGCGAAATCTGCCCGCAGTAGCCGACCAGGATGTTCAGACCCAGCGCCGCCAGCGACAGGATCAGGAAGGGAATCAGCACCGCGCGGAACAGGTATTCCGGCGCCAGGACAGGCACGGCGACGAAGGCCAGCAGCAGCAGCAGGCCGATCGCCGCGCGGTCCTGCAGGATCGGGAAGATCTGCTGGTCGGCCCGGTACGAAGTCTTGAACTGGCCGTTCTCGCGATACAGCATGGTCAGACCCGATCGATGATTTTTTCGCCGAACAGGCCTTGCGGCCTGACGAGCAGGAAGGCCAGCGCCAGCGCGTAGGCGAACCAGGTCTCGATGCCGCCGCCGACCAGCGGGCCGATGTAGACCTCGGACAGCTTCTCGCCGACGCCGATGATCAAGCCCCCGATGACCGCGCCGGGCACCGAGGTGAAGCCACCCAGGATGACCACCGGCAGCGCCTTCAGCGCCACCTGCGCCAGGCTGAACTGCACGCCCAGCTTGCTGCCCCAGATGATGCCGGCCACCAGCGCGACGAAGCCGGCCACGCTCCACACGATGACCCAGATGCGGGCCAGCGGAATGCCGATGCTCTGCGCCGCCTGGTGGTCGTCGGCGACCGCGCGCAGCGCGCGGCCGGTGGCGGTCTTCTGGAAGAACAGCGACAGTCCCGCGACCAGCGCGGCGGCGATCAGCGCGGCGTAGACGTCTTCCTTGTTCAGCAGGATGCCGCCGGGGAAAGTGCTCTCGAACAGGAAGATCGGGTCCTTCGGCAGGCCGACGTCGATCTTGTAGATGTCGCTGCCGAAGAGCATCTGGCCGAAGCCGTCGAGGAAGTAGGCGATGCCCAGCGTGGCCATCAGCAGCGTCACGCCTTCCTGGTTGACCAGCTTGCCCAGCACCAGGCGTTCGACGAGCCAGGCCACGGCCACCATCAAGCCCATCGCCACGGTGATGGCCAGGCCGTTGGCCAGTACCTTGTTGTCGAAGCCCAGCCACAGTGGCAGCCAGACCGAGAAGCGCGCCATCGCCAGCGCCGCGAACAGCACCATCGCACCCTGCGCGAAATTGAAGACGCCGCTGGCCTTGAAGATCAGCACCAGGCCCAGCGCGACCAGCGAATACAGCATGCCCGTCATCAGGCCGCCGATCAGGGTTTCGAGGAACGGTCCCATGTCAATGGCCCGCGCCGAGGTAGGCGCTGATGACTTCCGGATTCGAACGCACTTCGAGCGGCGTGCCGTCGCCGATCTTCTTGCCATAGTCCAGCACGACCACGCGGTCGGAGATGTCCATCACCACGCCCATGTCGTGCTCGATCAGCACGATCGTCGTGCCGTACTCGTCGTTGACGTCCAGGATGAAGCGGCTCATGTCCTGCTTCTCTTCGACGTTCATGCCGGCCATCGGTTCGTCCAGCAGCAGCACCTGCGGCTCCATCGCCAGCGCGCGGCCCAGATCCACGCGCTTCTGCAGGCCGTAGGGCAGACGGCCCACCGGCGTCTTGCGCCAGGCCTGGATCTCCAGGAAGTCGATGATCTTTTCGACGAATTCGCGGTGCTCGGTTTCTTCCTTCTCCGCCGCGCCGAACCAGGGGTTGCGGAAAGCCTGCTGCAGGATGTTGGTCTTCATGCGCAGGTTGCGGCCCGACATGATGTTGTCGATGACGCTCATGCCCTTGAAAAGCGCCAGGTTCTGGAAGGTGCGCGCCACGCCCAATTCGGCAACCTGGCGGCTGTTCATGTGCGCGAAGGTCTGCCCGCGAAGCGTGATGGCGCCTTCCTGCGGCGCATAGACGCCGTTGATGCAGTTGAGCATGCTGCTCTTGCCCGCGCCGTTGGGGCCGATGATGGCCCGCACCTCGTGTTCGCGCACGTCGAAGCTGATGTCGGTCAGGGCCTTGACGCCCCCGAAACGCAGCGTGATGTTCTTGACGTCGAGGATCACGTCCCCGATCTTGCGACCCGTGACTTCGGCGCTCACGCGGCCGCTTCCACGGCCGTGAAGGTCTTCACGTCGATGACCTTCAGCGTGGCGCTGACGCTGCCGCTGCGGCCATCCTCGAACTTCACCGCGGTGGTGATGAACTGCTCGGTCTTGCCGCCGTACAGCGCATCGACCAGCACCTCGTACTTGCTGTGGATGGTGCCGCGCTTGACCTTGCGCGTGCGTGTCATCTCGCCGTCGTCGGCGTCGAGTTCCTTGTGCAGCACCAGGAAGCGGCTGATCTGGCTGCCGGCCAGCAGCCTGTCGGCAGCCAGGTCGGCATTGACCTGCTCGACGCACTCGCGGATCAGTTCCAGCACCTCGGGCTTGGCCGCCAGGTCGGTGTAGCCGGCGTAGGGCAGGTTGCGCCGCTCGGCCCAGTTGCCGACGGCTTCGAAGTCGATGTTGACGAAGGCGCAGACCTTTTCACGCTGGTCGCCGAAGGCCACCGCTTCCTTGATGTAGGGGAAGAACTTCAGCTTGTTCTCGACGTACTTGGGCGCGAACATCGCGCCGTCGAAGGCGCCGCCCAGCGGGTCGCGCAGCCGACCGACGTCCTTGGCCCGGTCGATGATCTTCAGGTGGCCGCTGGCGTCGAGGAAGCCGGCGTCGCCGGTTCGGTACCAGCCGTCGGCGCTCAGCACCTCGGCGGTGGCGGCCGGGTTCTTGTAATAGCCCTTGAGCAGCCCCGGGCTGCGGACCAGGATCTCGCCGTTCCCGGCGACCTGGATCTCGACGCCGCTGATCGGGATGCCCACGGTGTCGGCGCGGGCCTGGTGGTCGGGCTGCAGGCAGACGAAGACCGCGGTCTCGGTGCTGCCGTAGAGCTGCTTCAGGTTGACACCGATGGAACGGTAGAAGGTGAACAGGTCAGGGCCTATGGCTTCGCCGGCGGTGTAGGCCACGCGCACCCGGCTGAAGCCCAGGTTGTTGCGCAGCGGGCCGTAGATGCACAGGTCGCCCAGCGCGTAAGCCAGGCGCTGCAGCATGCCCACCGGCTGGTCATCCATCAGGGTCGGGCCGACCCGCTTGGCCAGGTCCATGAAGCGGCGGAACAGCCAGCGCTTGAAGCGGCCGGCGTCTTCCATGCGGATCATCACGCTGGTCAGCAGGCCTTCGAAGATGCGCGGCGGCGCGAAGTAGTAGGTCGGTCCGATTTCCTTCAGGTCGATGGTCACGGTGGACGGGCTTTCGGGGCAGTTCACCACGTAGCCGCAGGCCAGCCACTGTGCATAGCTGAAGATGTTCTGGCCGATCCAGGCCAGTGGCATGTAGGCCAGCACCTCTTCGCGCTCGGTCAGGCGGTCGAAGGCCTGGCCGGCCAGCGCGCGGTCGAGCAGCGTGGCGTGGCTGTGCACGACGCCCTTGGGGTTGCCGGTCGTGCCGCTGGTGAAGAACAGCGCGGCCACGTCGTCGGGCTGGCAGTTCGCGACCTCGGCGTCGAAGAGGCGCGCGTTCGAGGCGTCGTGCGCCTGACCCGCGGCCACCAGCGCGTCCAGCGCTTCCAGGCCCGGCTCGCTGTAGTTGCGCAGGCCGCGCGGGTCGTCGTACCAGATGCGGGCCAGCGTCGGACACTGGGTGCGCAGTTCCAGCATCTTGTCGACCTGTTCCTGGTCCTCGACGATGGCCCAGCCGACTTCGGCGTTGTTGATCGGGAAGGCGTACTCCGGCGCCGCGGCGTCCTGGTACAGCGGCACTGGCACGGCGCCCAGGCTCTGCACGGCCAGCATGCAGGCGTAGAGGCGGGGTCGGTTCTCGCCAACCACGATGACGTGGTCGGCACGCTGCAAGCCCGCTGCGTGCAGGCCGCAGGCCAGGCGCCGCACCAGCAGCGCCAGTTCAACCCAGGTGGTGGTCTGCCAGATGCCGTAGACCTTTTCGCGCAGGGCCGGCGCCTGGGGTCGGCGCGCCGCGTGGTCGAGCATCAGACGGGGAAAGGTCGAAGGCACCGGTCAGGTCTCCTTGCGCTGCGCTGTCCATTCTGGGCAAATCTTTGACGCCCGGTTGTCGTTGTGACGACAATCCGCGGGTTCGCGCTGACAGGCTTTTCCCGTAGTGAAAAGCAGACAAGACGGCGCCCTGGCGATTGCCACGACCGCTTTGCCGTGCGCTTCCCATTCGCTTCCCATGTCCCGGGCATGCCCTGGCTGACTCGGCTGGCCGGGCACGCGCCCTACACTGGCCCGCTAACCGTCAGGCTTCAATCTCACCATGCCCTTGCTCCGCCCCTTCTTGCTGGCCCTGGTCGTCTTCGGTTTCGGCGCTCAGGCCGAGACCCAGCCGTCGCTGCAGCCCGTCACCCGCGTCGAAGGCGTCACCGAGTACCGCCTGCCGAACGGGCTGCAGCTGCTGCTGGTGCCCGACGACAGCAAGCCGACGACCACCGTGAACCTGACCTACCGCGTCGGTTCGCGGCATGAAAGCTATGGCGAGACCGGCATGGCCCACTTGCTGGAGCATTTGCTGTTCAAGGGCACGCCGAGCAATCCCGATGTGTGGGCCGAATTCAACCGGCGCGGCATGCGGCCCAACGGCAGCACCAGTTTCGACCGCACCAATTACTTCGCCAGCTTCGCCGCCAACGACGACACGCTGCGCTGGTACCTGGGTTGGCAGGCCGACGCGATGGTCAACAGCTTCATCGCGCGCAAGGACCTCGACACCGAGATGACCGTGGTGCGCAACGAGTTCGAGTCCGGCGAGAACAACCCCGGCCGCGTGCTGCTGCAGCAGACGATGGGCGCGATGTACCACTGGCACAACTACGGCAAGTCGACCATCGGCGCGCGCAGCGACATCGAGAACGTCGACATCCCGCGCCTGCAGGCCTTCTACCGACTGCACTACCAGCCCGACAACGCCACGCTGACCGTGGCCGGCAAGTTCAAGCCCGAGCAGGTGCTGGCCTGGGTCAACCAGGCCTTCGGCGCGCTGCCCAGGCCCACGCGCGTGCTGCCCGCTACCTACACGCTGGACCCGCCGCAGGACGGCGAACATCAGGTCACGGTGAGGCGCACCGGTGGCACGCCCTCGGTGTATGTGGCCTACCCACTGATGCCCGGCTCTCATCCCGATTTCGCGGCCGTGCAGGTCCTGTCGGCTGTGCTCGGCGACACGCCGGGCGGCCGGCTGCACAAGCGCCTGGTCGAAAGGAAGCTGGCGGCGCAGACCTTTGCCTTCGCCTGGTCGCTGGCCGAGCCCGGGCCGCTGATCCTCGGCGCGACGCTGGCACCGGGGCAGGACTTGGAAAAGGCCCGCGCCGAGATGGCCCGCGTGGTCGACGCGCTGCGCAGCGAGCCCGTCACCGCCCAGGAACTGGAGCGGGCGCGCACCCAGTGGCTGAACGACTGGGCGCAGGGCCACACCGACCCCGAACGCGTCGGCGTGGCGCTGTCCGAGGCCATCGCCAACGGCGACTGGCGCCTGTACTTTCTGCAGCGCGACCAGGTCCGCGCGCTGACGCTGGCCGACGTCAACCGCGTCGCTGCCGCCTGGCTGCGGCCGGACAACCGCACCGTCGGCCTCTACCGCCCGACCACCGCGGCGGCCCCACCCGACCGTGCACCGCAGTCGTCCCGCGTCGACGTGCCAGCGCTGGTGCAGGGCTACCGCGGTGAGGTGGCCGAGGCCGCGGTCGAGGCCTTCGAGGCCACGCCCGCCAACATCGACAGCCGCACGCAGCTGTCGACCTTGCGCGGCGGCAGCGGGCTGAAGCTGGCGCTGCTGCCCAAGGGCACGCGCGGCCGTTCGGTGCAGGCCAGCCTGGTGCTGCATTTCGGCGACGTCAACAGCCTGAAGGGCCAGGAAACCGTGGCCGCCTTCGCCGGCAGCCTGTTCGACAAGGGCGGCGCCGGCCTGACCCGCCAGCAGATCGCCGATGCCTTCGACCGCCTGCAGTCGGGCGTCACGATCGGCATCAACGAGCAGTCGCTGACGGTCAGTATCACCAGCAAGCGCGAGCACCTGCCCGGCGTCATCGCCCTGGTCGGCAAGCTGCTGCGCCAGCCGGCCTACAGCGCCGATGGCCTGCAGGAACTGCGCAACCAATGGCTGGCCGGCATCGAGTCCCAACGCAAGGAGCCCGGAGCCATCCTGGCCAACCGGCTGGCGCGCCACGGCAACCCCTACCCGCGTGGCGACCTGCGCTACGCCGGCACTTTCGACGAGAACGAGCAGGACGTGAAGGCCGTGACGCTGGAGCAGTTGCGCGCCTTCCACCGCCGCTTTGTCAGCGCCGCCAGCGGCGAGTTCTCGGCCGTCGGCGACTTCGACGCCGCCGCCGTACAGCAGGCGCTGCAGCAGGCCCTGGGCGACTGGCGCCAGCCGGCTGGCGGATCGTTGAGCTACGTGCGCGTGCCACAGCCGCTGGTGCCCGCCGCGCCGCAGCGTTTCGTCGAGCGCACGCCGGACAAGGCCAACGCCAACTTCAAGGCCCAGCTGCCGCTGCCGCTGACCGACCTGAGCCCCGACTACGCCGCGCTGGCGGTTGCCAACTTCATCTTCGGCCAGGGCCAGGATTCACGCTTGTGGAATCGCGTGCGCCAGAAGGAAGGCCTGAGCTACGGCGTGGGCAGTTCCATCGCCTGGAGCACCACGGACGCGAACTCGCTGTTCAGCATTGGCGCCATCTTCGCGCCGCAGAACCAGGCCAAGGTCGAGGCCGCGGTCACCGAGGAACTGGCGCGCTCGCTGAAAGACGGCTTCACGCCGGCCGAGCTGGATGCTGCGCGCAGCGGCCTGCTGAACGCCCGCCGCCTGGGCCGGGCCCAGGACGGCGTGGTCGCCGGCCGGCTGGCGGCGAACCTGCTGCTGGCCCGGCGCTTCGCCGTTTCTCAGCAGGTCGACGATGCCATCGCCGCGCTGACGCTGGAGCAGGTCAACGCGGCCTGGCGGAAGTACATCGAACCGCAGCGCCTGGTGCTGGGCTGGGCCGGCGACTTCAAGCCGTAATCAGCTGTTCGACACCCCGTGCGCCACGTGCCCGGCCGGCACGTGCAGCGCGGCGTTCTCGATGTGCCCGGTCTGGTCGTCGAAGAAGAAGTCGGGCTCGAATTCGCGCAGGAAGCGGCCCTTGGGCAGGCCGCCGAGGAACATCGCTTCGTCGATCTCGACCTGCCAGTCCATCAGCGTGCGGACCGCGCGTTCGTGGGCTGGCGCGCTGCGCGCGGTGACCAGGGCCGTGCGCAGGCGCATGCCGGCCACCGGTTGGCGCTGCAGGCGGTGCAGCGCCTCGATCAGTGGCTTGAAGGGGCCGGGTGCCAGCGGGCTGCCGGCGCGTTCACGTTCGTGGCACTGGAAGGCGTCCAGGCCCTGCGCCTGGTAGACGCGCTCGGCCTCGTCGCTGAACAGCACGGCGTCACCGTCGAAGGCGATGCGCACTTCCTGCGGGTGGGATTCCGATGCGCGTTTGCTCTCGGGGTAGACACGCGCCGCCGGCACGCCGGCCTGCAGCGCCGAGCGCACGTCGGCCTCGTTGGTGCTGAGGAAGAGATGGGCCGCCAGGGGCCGCAGGTAGCGCCACGGGGGCTGCCCGCGCGTGAACACCCCGCGCTGCACCGACAGGCCGAAGTGCTGCGCCGAGCGGAATACCCGCAGGCCCGACACCGGGTCGTTGCGCGACAGGATCACCACCTCGACGCGCGGCCGCTCGGCGTTGAAGGCCAGCAGCTTCTTGACCAGCGAGAAAGCCACGCCGGGCCGCGCCGGCTGCTCGACGCGCTGCAGTTGCAGCTGCATGTAGGCGCGGTCGTCACCATCCTCGAAAACGCGGTTTTCCTCTTCGAAGTCGAACAGCGCGCGCGAAGAAATCGCGACGACGAGTTGGCCTTCGAGGGTGGCGGGCATGGTCTAGGGATGGTAAGCGGCGCCGCCCTGCGGTTTCATCGTGCTGCCACATCCGGCGTGCAGACTGCCTCCCAAGGGATGAGCAGTCCCTTCCGGCCCCGCAACCTGTCACGAGGCGAACCATGACGCAAGCCCACGCCCGTCCCGAAGACCGCAGCCGCAGCGGCCTCGACGGCCTTCTGGCGCAGCCCTGGGCCGACACCCGCCCGGTTTGCTTCCGCAGTGAAGGTTTCGCCGAAGACCTGCTGGAAGCTTCGGCGCTGACCTCGCTGGCCGCGCGAGGCGGCCCGTCGCGCGCCGGGCGCTCGCGCCGCCCGGGTGGCGCGCTGCTGGGCGTGGCGCTGGCCGGCGTGCTGGGCGTTTTTAGCCGCTGAGGGGCGAGGCCGGCGCCGCGTCGCCGCTGCACAATGGGGAAGCCCCGACGGACCGGCCGGCTCGGCCTTTGTGTAACCTGCGCCATGACACTCCCCGCCGCAGCCGCGCTGACGGCCTGTATCGCCCGCCCCGCCAAGTACTGGTTGCGCCGTCCGTGCTGAGCCTGCGCGGCCTGCGCCACCGCTGGCCGGGGGCCCTCGACGACAGCCTGGTCATCGACGAACTCGACATCGCAGCCGGCCGGACCGTCTTCCTGCACGGCCCCAGCGGCTGCGGCAAGAGCACGCTGCTGGGCCTGCTGGCCGGCGTGCTGCCGGCGCGGCTGGGCCAGCTGGCGCTGCTCGGTCGGGACTGGGCTGCGCTGCCCGCAGGCGCCCGCGACGCCCGCCGCGCCGACCATGTCGGCGTGGTCTTCCAGCAGTTCAACCTGCTGCCTTACCTGACCGTGCTGGACAACGTGCTGCTGCCCTGCGGCTTCTCGGCACGCCGAGCGGCGCGCTGCCTCGGGTCGCCCCGCGCTGCCGCCCAGGACCTGCTGTTGCGCATGGGCCTGCCCGAGCCGCTGTGGCAGCGGCGCGCCGACACCCTCAGCGTCGGCCAGCAGCAGCGCGTGGCGGCGGCGCGGGCGCTGATCGGCGCGCCCGAGCTGGTCCTGGCCGACGAGCCGACCTCGGCGCTGGATGGCCCGCTGCGCGACGCCTTCATGGCGCTGCTGCTGCAGGCCTGTGCGGCGGCCGGCAGCACGCTGGTCTTCGTCAGCCATGACGAGCGATTGGCGGCGCGCTTCGACGAGCGGCTGTCGCTGCCGGCCTTGAACCGGGCGGTGACAGGATGAAGACGCTCTTCCACATCGCGGTCCGCAGCGCGCTGAACCGACGCGGCACGCTGGCCCTGGTGGTGCTGTCGATCGCGCTGGCCACGTCGCTGCTGCTGGGCCTGGAGCGCCTGCGCAGCGACATCCGCAGCAGCTTCACCGCGGCCGTCAGCGGCACCGACCTGGTGGTCGGCCCGCGCACCGGCCCCGTCCAGTTGATGCTGTCCGCGGTGTTCCACGTCGGCAGCCTCGCCAACGGCGTCAGCATGGACGGCCTGCGCGCCGTGGCCGCCCACCGCGCGGTCGCCTGGGTGGTGCCGATGGCGCTGGGCGACGGCCACCGCGGCCGCCCGGTGGTCGGCACCACGCCGGACTACTTCCAGCATTTCGCCCATGGCGACCACCAGCCGCTGGTGCTGGCCCAGGGCCGGGTTTTCGCCGGCACGCTGGACGGCCTGTACGAAACCGTGGTCGGTTCCGAGGTGGCGGCTTCGCAGGGCTACCGCTTGGGCCGCAGAATGGTCTTCCACCATGGGCTGGAAGCGCTGCCCGACGGGATGCCCGACCAGCACGGCGACCGGCCTTTCACGCTGGTTGGCGTGCTGGCGCCGACCGGCACGCCGGTGGACCGCACGGTGTTCATCAGCCTGCAGGCGATAGAAGCCATCCACCTCGGCTGGGCCGGCGGCGCGCCCTTGCCGGCGTCGGTGGGCCTGAAGATCGCGCCCGAACTGGCGCGCAAATTCGACCTCGAACCGAAGCAGGTGACGGCCGCGCTGGTCGGCCTGAAGAGCCGCGCGGCGGTCTTCGCGGTGCAGCGCTTCGTCGCCGACTTCCCGGATGAGCCGCTGCTGGCGGTGCTGCCCGCCGTCGCGCTGGACGAACTGTGGACGGTGGTGGCCTTGAGCGAACGCGCTTTGCTGGCGGTTTCGGTGCTGGTCGCGCTGGTCAGCCTGGCCTCGCTGGTGGCGGTGGTGCTCGCAGGCCTGAACGAGCGCCGGCGCGAGCTGGCGGTGCTGCGCGCGGTGGGCGCCGGGCCTCGCCAGGTGCTCTTGCTGCTGGCCCTCGAAGGCGCGCTGGTGACGTTCAGCGGCGCCCTGCTCGGCGCGCTGGGCGCGGCGGCGGCCTTGCTGCTGGCCGGGCCCTGGGTTCAGCGGCAGCTCGGCGTCACGCTGCAGACCAGCGCGCCGACGGCGGCTCAGTGGGGTCTCTTCGCCGCCGTGCTGGCCACAGGTATGCTCGCCGGCCTCGTGCCAGGCTGGCGCGCCTACCGCCTGTCGCTGGCCGACGGCCTTTCGCCGAGGACTTGATCCGGCACCTTCCTGCCGCCCTTTTTCGACCATGCGCATCCACCTTGCTGACCTTCCATCGGTGCTGACATCGGCAGCTGTTCTGGCGGCGGGACTGCTGGCGGGTGCGGCGCACGCGCAGACGACCGGCGTGCCGCTGATGAAGCCCGCGCTGGCCGCCAAGCCGTCCCCGACGGCTGCCGCGGCCATGGCGCCGCGCACGATCGACTGGGCCCTGTTGGTGCCCACCGGCTGGGATCCGTTCAAGGACTTCAAGGGCCTGGACCTGGCCAGCCTGAGCGACGCCGACCCGCGCGCCAGCGCGCTGATGGCCCAGATGCGCAAGGCCTGGGACAACGCCCCCGTCAACCCCGCGCTGGTCGGCCAGCTGGTGCGCATCCCGGGCTACGTCGTGCCGCTCGAAGAAGGCAAGGCTGGCATGAGCGAATTCCTGCTCGTGCCCTATTTCGGCGCCTGCGTGCACACCCCGCCGCCGCCGTCGAACCAGATCGTCCACGTGTTGCCGAAGGAGGCGGCCAAGGGCCTGCGTTCGATGGACACGGTGTGGGTCACTGGCGTGCTGAGCACCCTGCAGACCGACAGCTACATGGGCACGGCCAGCTGGCGGCTGGCGGCGTCCAGCGTCGCGCCCTACGCCGAGACCGCTCGGTGACGCGCGGCGCCACACCGCCCAAGGTCCGGCCCCGCGTGCCGCGCGGCGAGCTGGCGCGCACCACTTTCGGCGTGCTTTTCCTGGTCGCGCTGTTGGGCGCCGCGCTGTGGGTGCTGCGGCCCTTCATCGGTCCGGCGATCTGGGCGACGATGGTGGTGGTGGCCAGTTGGCCGCTGATGCTGCAGGTCCAGCGTCGCCTGTTCCAGCGCCGCGGCCTGGCCGTGGCGGTGATGACGCTGCTGCTGCTGCTGCTTTTCGTGGTGCCGCTGGCGCTGGCCATCGTGACCATCGTCGGCAATGCCGACCGCCTGATCGACTGGGCCCGGATGGCCGCCGAGATGCACCTGCCGCCCGCGCCGCCGGCCTGGCTGGTCGACCTGCCGCTGGTCGGCGATCTGCTGCAACGCGGCTGGCAGCAGGCGACCGTGCTTGGGCTGCATGACCTGCTGCCCAAGCTCACGCCTTACGCCGGCGACGTCACGCGCTGGTTCGTCGCCCAGGTTGGCAGCGTGGGTTTCCTGCTGCTGCAGTTCCTGTTGACCGTGGTCATCGCGGCGGTGATGTACGCCAGCGGCGAACAGGCCGCTGAGCTGGTGCGGCGCTTCGCCCGGCGCCTGGGCGGCGAGCGTGGTGTCGGCGTCATCGATCTGGCCGGCGGCGCGATCCGCGGGGTGGCGCTGGGCGTCGGTGGCACCGCGCTCGTTCAGGCCGTGATCAGCGGCCTCGGTCTGCTGATCGCCGGCGTGCCGGTGGCCGGCCTGCTGACCGCGCTGATCTTCATGCTGTGCATCGCGCAGATCGGACCGGTGCTGGTGCTGGTGCCGGCCACGGTGTGGGCCTTCTGGTCGGACAACACCGTGGGCGGGGTTCTGCTGATCGTCGTCACGCTGGTTGTGACGACACTGGACAACGTGCTGCGCCCGCTGCTGATCCGGATCGGCGCCGACCTGCCGCTGCTGCTGATCTTTTCCGGCGTGATCGGCGGCCTGCTGGCTTTCGGCCTGGTCGGCATCTTCATCGGCCCGGTGGTGCTGGCCGTGGCCTACACGCTGCTGGAAGCCTGGATGGCCGACGGCGAAGCGCCGCCGGCCGACTGAGCGCGCGCCGCGCTACAGCAGGCCGCGCGCTGCCAGTTCCGCCTCGGTCTGCGCCGGGCTGCGAAAGACGAATCCGTCCCAGCCCTGCGCCTGGGCGGCGGCGATGTTGGGCGGGTGGTCGTCGATGAAGACCAGATCGGCCGGCGCGGCCTGGAAGCGGGCGGCGGCCAGGCGGTAGATCGCCGGGTCCGGCTTGATCAGCTGGACACGGGCCGAGAAGATGCCGCTGTCAAAACAGCGCAGGAAGTCGTTGCGTTCTTCCAGCTGCGCGGCGATGCCCGCCGGCATGTTCGACAGGAAGTGCAAGGGGCGTCCGGCGTCGTGCAGGCGCTGCAGCAGCGCCACCATCTCGGGCTTGGGCTGCAGTTCACGCGCCACGCCGTCGACGGCGGTCTGCACCTCGTTGCGCTCCAGGCCGGTGCGGGCGCTGATGCGCGCCACCAGGTCGGGCACGCTGACCTCGCCGCGGTCGAAGTCGGCCCAGTCGCCGCCGTAACTCTGGAAGATCTGCGCCGCCCAGTACGCGGCCTGGGTCTCGTCGGTCGCCAGGTGGGGCAGCTCGCGGCGCAGCATCAGCGTCGGCCGCCATTCGAAGACCACGGCGCCGAAGTCGAACACCACACGCTTCTCGGCCCGCTTCAAGCCGTCAGCCTTTGCAGCAGGCCGGCGGTCGACGCGTCGAGTCCGGCGGTGTCGCCGCTGCGCAGGCGCGGCAGCAGCTGGCCGCACAGGGCCTTGCCCAGCTCCACGCCCCACTGGTCGAAACTGTTGATGCCCCAGACCGTGCCGCTGGCCCACACGCGGTGTTCGTACAGCGCGATCAGCGCGCCCAGGGCGCGCGGCGTCAGCTGGTCCAGCACCAGCGTCGTGCTCGGCCGGTTGCCGGGGAAGCTGCGGTGTTGCGCCAGCACTTCGGGTTCGATGTCGGCCGACGCGGTTGGCGCCTGCTCGGCCAGCGCCTGGGCGGCGGTCTTGCCCAGCATCAGCGCCTGGCTTTGCGCCAGGCAGTTGGCCAGCAGCATGCGGTGCTGCTCGGCCAGCTTGTGCGTCGGGTGCTTGACCGCGATGAACTCCACCGGAATCACGTCGCTGCCCTGGTGCAGCATCTGGAAATAGGCGTGCTGGCCGTTGGTGCCGGGCTCGCCCCAGACCACCGGGCTGGTGCCATAGGGCAGGGCCTTGCCGCCCAAGTCCACGCGTTTGCCGTTGCTTTCCATCTCGAGCTGCTGCAGGTAGGCCGGCAACCGCGCCAGACCCTGGTGGTAGGGCGCCACGCTGCGGCTGGTGTAGCCGTGGAAGTTGCGGTACCAGACGTCCATCAGCCCCAGCACCACCGGCAGGTTTTGCGCCAGCGGCGCTTCGGCGAAGTGGCGGTCCATCGCGTGGGCGCCGGCGAGCAGTGCGCGGAAGTTGTCGGCGCCGATGGCGATGGCGATCGGCAGGCCGATGGCGCTCCACAGCGAGTAGCGGCCGCCGACCCAGTCCCAGAAGCCGAAGGTGGTGCTGATCCCGAAAGCAGCCGCTGCAGCGACGTTGGTGGTGCAGGCCGCGAAGTGGCGTTCGGTGCGGCCGCCGCCGGTGCTGAGGAACCAGTCGCGCGCGGCATGCGCGTTGGCCATGGTTTCCTGGGTCGTGAAGGTCTTGCTGGCGACGATGAACAGGGTCTTCTTCGCGTCCAGCCGTGCCAGCAGCGGGGCGATGTCGTGGCCGTCGACGTTGCTGACGAAGTGCAGGCGCTGGCCGCCCTGGGCGAAGGATTCCAGCGCCCGCACGGCCATCTGGGGCCCCAGGTCGCTGCCGCCGATGCCGATGTTGACGATGTCGGTGATGTGGCCGTCGGCGCGAACCTGCTCGGCGTAATTCAGCATGGCGCCAAGCACGGCGTGGACCTCGTCGCTGAACGGGCCCAAGCCTGCCGGCGCGCGCAAGGCGGTGTGCAGCACGGCGCGGCCTTCGGTGGCGTTGGCGATCTCGCCGCGCAGCATCGCGTCGCGCTGCGCGGGCAGGCCGCATTCACGCGCCAGATCGAGCAGGAAGTGCAGCGTGGCCGCGTCGAGGTGGTTCTTGCTGAGGTCGGCGTAGACCTCGGGCGCCTCGAAGCCGAAAGCCCGGTAGCGGCCGGGGTCGCGGGCGAAGGCCTCGCGCAGGTCGAGATCGCGGCCGTGGGCCTGGAAGTGGCCCTGCAGGGCGGCCCAGGCCTGGGTGCTGTCGCAACGGGTCATCGTGCATCCTTATCCTGCTGAAAGTGGCTGCCAGCCACGGCGCAGGCACCTGTGGTCGGCGGAACGCACAATTAGACCCGAGGCCGTGAACCCCAACACCCTGCTCCTGCCCCATGTGTGGCCGCGCGCCGAAGCGACCACCGTGAACCGCTGCCTGCTGCTGGCGCTGCTGGCCCATGTCTGGTTGGTGCTGACGCTGGGCAACGCGCCTGGCGGCACGGCGCAACCCGGCGTCGGCGTCTGGGGTGCGGTCAACGTGACGTTGCGCGGTCCCGAGGCGCCGGGCGGCACGGCTGCGCCGCCGCCGTCCGAACCCGCCGTGGCCACCGGTCCGGCGGGGGTGGCCATCACGCCGCGCTGGGGCGGCGCCGTGCGGGCGCAGCCCGCGCCCGACCTGCCCGCCGAAGCCGGCACCGCGCAACTCGGACGGTGGGCGCCGCTGCCCGCACCGGCGGCGGCCGACCCGGCCCTGGATCCGCTGGTCCGCGCGCCTGCCGCGGCGCAGGGGCCAGCGCTGCCGGCGGGCCCGCTGCCCGAGCCCGGCCGGGTGCTGGAAGAGCGGGCGGTCGCGCCGGTGGAGCGCAGCGTCAGCGCCCAGATCGCGCCGGCTGCGGTGGCTGAAGCCCCCGCGCTGCCAGCGGCCCCGCCAGCCGCGCTGCCGATCGCTGTCGCTGCGCCGGCCGCGCTGCCCTCCGCCGTGGTGGCGCCAACGGCGCCGGCCCTGAGAAGCCTGGCCGCTGCGCCGCCGCCGGTGGCCCCGCTGCCGCAGGCGGCCGCCCTGCCGCAGTCGGCGCCCGCGCCTGCAGTACCGGCTGCGCTGGCCGCGCCGGCCATGGCGCCCGCCTTGGCGGCGGTGAGCCCGGTCCCGGCGGGCCTGGGCGGCGGCGCACCGGCCGGCGCTGTCGATGCCGGCACGCGGCTCGGCCACGACGTCGCCGGGGCGCCTGCGCTGCCGGCCAGCGCCCCGCCGCGCCTGAACCTGCAGCTGGCGCGGCCGCGCGGCGGCGAAATCTCGCGCGGCCAGGGCGGCGGCATGCTGGCGGTGTTGCCGCGCCCGCCCGAGGTCGGCGAAAAGCTCGGCGAGCAGATCGCCAAGACGGCCAAGCCCGATTGCCGCCAGGCCTATGCCGGCGCCGGTCTGCTGGCGGTGGTGCCGCTGGCGGTCGAGGCGCTGCGCAAGGACAGCGGCTGCAAGTGGTGAGCAGCCGCTGACCCGGCGCCTCAGGGTCGGCCCCTGCGCGGGGCCCGTGCTTCCCCGGTGACGCCGCCGGCGCTGCGCCGCTAGCGTCGGCAGACCCCAACCGACCCGCAGGGAGTCCACGACATGACCCGCTTCCGTCCACTGATCCGCCCGATGCCCCGCCTGATGACGCGCCCGCGGCTGGCCGCGCTGGCGCTGGCCGTCTGCAGCCTCGGCGCGCTGGCCCAGCAACGCCTGCCGACCATCGCGCCCGCCGACTACACCGCCGAGCAGAAACAGGCCGTGGCCGATTTCGAGGCCGCACGCAAGGCGCCGCTTTCGGGCCCCTTCGAGCCGCTGCTGCACAGCCCGCAGGTCATGACGGTGGCCCGCAGCATGGGCGACTACCTGCGCTACAAGTCGGCCATCGGCACCACACTCAGCGAACTGGTCATCCTGATCACGGCGCGCGAGTGGACGCAGGACTACGAGTGGCATGTGCACTACCCGATCGCGCTGAAGGCCGGCATCCAGGCCGGCGTCGCCGACGCCATCGCCGAAGGCCGCCGGCCCACGGGCATGAGCGACGACGAGGACATCGTCTACGCCTTCTCGACCGAGCTGCACCGCACCAAGCGCGTCTCGGACACGACCTACGCCCGCGCCGAGAAGCGCTTCGGCCGGCAGGGCGTGATCGACCTGACCGGCGTCAATGCCTACTACACGCTGCTGGCGATGGAGATGAACATGGCGCAGTACGAGCCGCCCAAGGGTTACAAGCGGCTGGAGCGTTTTCCGAAATAGAGCACTCGAATCGGGGGGGGTGGCTGACTGGCTGTGTACGGCAAGTCGCAGACGGCAGGGCAGCGCGTCGCGAGCATGGGGGCTCAGGAGATCCCATGACCAACACACCTCGATTTGCCCTGCCGCCGCGCCTCAGGCTGAGCCTGCTGGTCGGCTTGTGCCTGCCCCTGGTGGCCGTCGCCACGCCCTTGCTGAGCCCCGACCTGGCCCGCTTCACGGTACTGGGCGCCAGCACCGTGACCAATGTGCCGACCAGCGTCATCGGCGGCAACGTCGGTGTCTGGAGCAGCGGTGGGGCCAACGCCATCGCCGGCTTTCTCTCGTCGCCTGGCTTGGCGGTGTCGGACCCTCAGGTGGGTGGCCTGGTCCATGCGGGCACCGCAACCGCCATGCAGGCGCAGGCTGACTTGACCACCGCGCGCAACAACCTGTCTTCGCTGGGCGTGGGTACCACGCTGTCGCTCCCCGACATGGTCGGCCTGACGCTGGCGCCGGGTGTCTACACCGTGAATGCGGGCAGCACCAACCTCTCAGGCCTGCTGCGCCTGGACGGCGGCGGCAACGCCAACGCGGCCTGGGTGTTCCAGATGACCGGCACCCTGATCACCGACTCCAGCTCGGTCGTTGAAGTCTTCAATGCCGGTGCCGGTGCCGGCGTCTACTGGAACGTGGCCAGTTCGGCCACGCTGGGCTCGGACAGCACCTTCGCGGGCAATGTGCTGGCACTGAGCACGGTGACGATGAACACCGGTGCCACCGACCTGTGCGGCCGCGTGCTGGCCGACACCGGGGCCGTGACCCTGCAGATGAACAGCCTGGGCAGCACCTGCGCTGGCAGCCTGGTGGGCAGCGATGGCCTGAGCGGCGGCCTGGATGTCACGGGCACGGTGGTCAGCTTCCTGCCCAGCGCGCCGGCCTTCACGGTGCCCGAGCCGGCCAGTCTCGCCCTGGTCGGGCTGGCGCTGGCGGCGCTCGGGCTGATGCGGCGGCGGGTGCTTCGCCAGGCTGGCAGCTGACCGCGGCGGCGTCCACCGCGGCTGCGCAGCGATCGCTTCAAGCGCGGTGTATCGGGTCGATCCAGGCCACCGTCTCGGGCGTTTCGGCGGGCGCCAGGTCGAGGTTCACCGCCACCGCTTCGCCGTCGCTGCGCACCAGCACGCACTGCAGCGTCTCGTCGGCGCTGGCGTTGATTTCCTGGTGCGGCACCCAGGGCGGCACGTAGATGAAGTCGCCCGGGCCGGCCTCGGCGGTGAATTCCAGCGCCTCGCCCCAGCGCATGCGGGCGCGGCCCTTGACGACGAAGATCACGCTTTCCAGCGCGCCGTGGTGGTGGGCGCCGGTCTTCGCGCCGGCGTGGATGTGCACCGTGCCGGCCCACAACTTCTGCGCCCCGGTGCGCGCGAAGTTGATCGCCGCCGCGCGGTTCATGCCGGGCGTCTGCGCGGTGTTGCTGTCGAGCTGGTCGGCGCGGACGACGGCCACGCCGTCGTGCTTCCACCGGGCTGCCTGGGGGTCGGTCATGCGCTGCTCCGTTTGCGGTTTCTGGGTCCGCCGATTGTGCGGTGGCAGACTGGGCGATCATCCGGCCCATCATGGAAGACACCACGCCCCCGGCCGGCCCCGCCGCCGACCCGTCGCCGATGCCACCGTCGCCCTTGCCCCTGGCCGGGCTGAAGGTGCTGGAACTCGGCCAGCTGATCGCCGGCCCCTTCGCCGCCAAGACGCTGGCCGATTTCGGCGCCGAGGTCATCAAGATCGAAGCGCCCGGCGCCGGCGACCCGCTGCGCCGCTGGCGCCTGCTGAAGGACGGCACCTCGGTGTGGTGGCAGGTCCAGGCGCGCAACAAGCGCAGCCTGGCGCTGGACCTGAAGGACCCGGCGGCGCAGGACATCGTGCGCCGGCTGGCCGACGAGAGCGACGTGCTGGTCGAGAACTTCCGCCCCGGCGCGCTGGAAGGCTACGGCCTCGACCCGGCGGCGCTGATGGCGCGCAACCCGAAGCTGATCGTGCTGCGCATCAGCGGCTACGGCCAGACCGGCCCCTACCGCGACAAGCCCGGCTTCGGCGTGGTCGCCGAGGCCATGGGCGGCCTGCGCCACCTGACGGCCGAGCCCGGCCGCACGCCGGTGCGCGTCGGCGTCAGCATCGGCGACACGCTGGCCGGCTTGCACGGCGTGATCGGCGTGCTGACCGCGCTGCACGAACGCCAGCGCAGTGGGCGCGGCCAGGTGATCGACGTGGCGCTCTACGAGGCCGTCTTCAACTGCATGGAAAGCCTGCTCCCCGAGTACAGCGCCTTCGGTGCCGTGCGCGAGCCGGCCGGCAGTGCGCTGCCCGGCATCGCGCCCAGCAACGCCTACCGCTGCAAGGACGGCCACGCGCTGATCGCCGGCAACGGCGACAGCATCTTCAAGCGCCTGATGGCCGCCATCGCGCGCGACGACCTGGGCCGCGACCCGACCCTGGCCGACAACGCCGGCCGCGTCGCGCGGGTGGCCGAGATCGACGCCGCCATCGGCGTCTGGACCGCGCCGCAGACGGTGGCGGCGGTGCTGGTCGCGCTGGACGCTGCCGCGGTGCCGGCCGGCCGCATCTACACCGTGGCCGACATCGCCGCCGACCCCCACTACGCCGCGCGCGGCATGCTCGACCAGCTGACGATGGCCGACGGCAGCCGGCTGGCGGTGCCGGGCATCTGCCCGAAGCTGTCGCGCACACCGGGCCGCCACCGCCGCAACGCGCCAACCCTCGGGCAGGACAATGCCGCGGTGCTGGCCGAACTGGCTGTCCCGAAGAAGGCCACACCAGCTGGCTGAAAGCCGCTGCACCGGCGGTGGCACCGACCTGAAGGATGACGATGCATCGACCCTTGTTCCGGCGTGCTGCGGCCGCCGCCCTGCTGGGCCTGGCGACGTGGCAAGCCGGCGCGGCGGCACCGCCGCCCGTGGAGGCCTACGCCCGGCTGCCTCAGCTGGAATCGCCGACGCTGTCGCCCGACGGCCAGGCCTTCGCGGCGATCATGAACCGCGGCGACGAGGCGCTGGTCGTCACCCGCAACATCGACGGCAGCGAAGCCTTGCGCGCGGCCATGAAGACGGACAACCGCGAACAGCGTTTCGCCTGGCTGCGCTGGGTCAACCCGCAGCGCCTGGTGGTGAGCCTGCACTTCGCCGGCAAACGCCACGGTGTGGAAACCACCGAAACCCGGCTGGTGGCCGTGGACCGCGATGGCAGCCACGTCAAGACGCTGGCCCAGCCCACGGCCTTTGCCAACGCCAGCGCCTACGCGCAGATCCAGGACCGCGTCGTCGACTGGCTGCCCGAAGACGGCCACCACATCCTGCTGCAGAGCCCGGTCGATGGCACCGACAACTCGCCCGCCGTCTACCGCGTCAACGTCGACACGGGGGCGCGCGAACTGGTGCACGGCCGCCGCCACGGCGTGCGGCAGTGGATGACTGACGGCACGCACCGGGTGCGCCTGGGCGTGCGGCAGGAGGGCGCCCGGATCGAGGTGCTGGTCAGCGACCCGGCCGGCGAGAGCTGGCGCACCGCCTGGTCCTACGGGCTGTTTGACAGCCACAGCGTCGAGCCGCTGGGCTTTGGCGCCGACGTCAACCAGCTTTTCGTGCTGGCCAACCACGAAGGCCGGCGCGCGCTGTTCGAGGTCGACCTGCGCGACCCGGCCCTGTCGCGCCGGCTGGTGCTGGCATCGCCCAGGGGCGATGTGTCGGGCTCTTTGGTGCGCGCTGCCCTCACGCAGCAGCCGGTGGGCGTTCGCGGCGGTGCCGAAGGCGATGCCGCCGCCAGCTACTGGGACCCCCAAGCGCAGGCCCTGGTGCGCGCCATCGACGCCGCCGTGCCCGGCCGCTTCAACCGCCTGCTGCAGTTCAGCAGCGACGGCTCGCGCTACCTGCTGTACAGCAGCGGTAACGGCCTGCCCCCGCAGTTCATGGTCGGCGATCGCGGCAACGGCAGCATCAGCGTGCTGGCCCGCCAATACCCCGACCTGACGCCCGGATCGGTGGCGCGCAAGCAGGCCCACACCGTGACCGCCCGCGACGGCCTGCAGCTGCCCGCCTTCCTGACCCTGCCCGAGGGCGTGCCGCCGCCGCAGCAGCTGCCGCTGGTGCTGCTGCCGCATGGGGGGCCGATCAGCCGCGACGGGCTGGACTTCGACCCGCTGGCCAGCTTCCTGGCCAGCCGCGGCTACGCCGTGCTGCAGGTCAACTTCCGCGGCTCGGCCGGCCTGGGCTTCGAGCGCGTCAACGCCGGCTTGAAGCGCTGGGGCCTGGAGATGCAGGACGACCTGACCGACGCTCTGCAGTGGGCCGTGCAGCGCGGCACCGCCGACCCGGCACGGGTGTGCATCGTCGGTGCCAGCTACGGCGGTTACGCCGCGCTGATGGGCGGTGCCAGGACGCCCGATCTCTACCGCTGCGTGGTCAGCCTGGCCGGCGTCAGCGACCTGATCGCGCTGTCCACCTACAGGGCCCACTATGTCAACGGCGCCGATGTCTTCGAGCAGCAGGTCGGCTCGGCCTGGGGCGACCGCCAGCAGTTGAAGGACACCTCGCCGCGGCGCCTGGCCGCCAACTTCAAGGTGCCGGTGCTGCTGCTGCACGGCAGCGACGACCGCGCGGTGCCTTTCGAACAGAGCGTCGAGATGGCCGACGCGCTGAAGAGCGCTGGCAAGGACGTCCGTCTGGTCGGGCTGGAAGGCGGTGACCACGGCCTGTCGTTCCAGCGCCACCGGCTGCAGTTCTTCCGCGAGCTGGAGGACTTTCTGGCGGCCAACATCGGGCCGGCTTCGGCCCGCAGTGGCCCCTGACGCATTGGGGCTGCGCCGGGTTTCCTTAGGATGCGCCTTGTTGCCCCACGATGCCCAACCCGACCATGCTTGAACTGCTGACCAGCCCCGCAGCCTGGATCGCCTTCGCCACCCTCACCGCGCTGGAACTGGTGCTGGGTATCGACAACATCATCTTCATCTCGATCCTGGTCGACAAGCTGCCCCGGGCGCAGCAGGAAGTGGCGCGCCGCCTGGGCCTGTTCATGGCCATGTTCATGCGCATCGGCCTGCTGCTGGTGCTGGCCTGGATCGTCGGTCTGGTGGCGCCGCTGTTCACGGTGCTCGGGCAGGCGATATCCGGCCGCGACCTGATCCTGATCGCCGGCGGCCTGTTCCTGATCTACAAGAGCACCGGCGAGATCCACCAGTCGCTGGAAGGCGATGCAGAACAGGGTTCTAGCGCCGTCAAGGCCACGCTGGGCAGCGTGATCCTGCAGATCATGGTGGTCGACATCGTGTTCTCGCTCGACAGCATCATCACCGCGGTCGGCATGGTCGACGACGTGCGCGTGATGATCGCCGCGGTGGTGGCCTCGGTGGGCCTGATGATGCTGTTCGCCGCCGCCATCGGCCGTTTCGTCAGCCAGCACCCGACGATCAAGATGCTGGCGCTGGCCTTCCTGGTCGTTGTCGGCGTGGTGCTGGTGGCCGAGGGCTTCGACCACCACCTGCCCAAGGGCTATGTCTACTTCGCGATGGCCTTTTCGCTGGCCGTCGAGATGCTGAACATCCGCCTGCGCAAGGGCCGGGCGGCCCCGGTGCAGCTGAACACGGCGCGCATCCCGGGTGAATGAGCCGCAGCGCGCCGCGACGGTGACAATCGTTGCGTGAATCCTCCCGCCCGCACGACCGTCCCATCGCCGATCCCGGCGCCTGCCACCGAGATGGCCCCAGGCGACCCCGCCACCGCCCGCAGCGAGCAGGCGCAGCAGCGCTTCTGGGCCCGGCTCGACGCGGCGCTGGCCGGCGGCCGGCTGCTCAAGCTGGTGCTGGCGCGGCCGCTGTCCAGCGCGGCGGCCGACGCTGCGCAGCGCATCGTCGTGCGCCCGCTGCTGCTCAAGGGCCAGGCCTGCCTGAGTTTCGTCACCAGCCACGCCACGCGCGACATCACCAAGAATCTGCCCGTGGCCGAAGCGCGGGCGCTGCTGCCCACGCTGGTCGGTACGGCCTTCCGCAACGTCCATCTGCTGACGCCAGGCGAAGAGGCGCAGCTGGTCTTCGGCAAGCGCGGCACGGCGGCGCTGAAGGTGACGAAATCGGCCGGTGCCGAAGTGGCCGAAGCCGCTGAAGCGGCCTTGCAGCCGGTCGCAGCCGCCGCCCACGACCGCGAAAAGCAGCGCTGGATCGCCATCCAGCAGCCTTTCCTGACGGCGCTGGGCGTGACCACCGCGCAGCACCAGCTGGTGCCGGCGATGGCCCGCAAGTGGCGCCAGATCAACAAGTTCGTCGAGGTCTTCGCGCACGCGCTGCAGGGCTCGCGGCTGGCCGACGCGAAGGTCGTCAAGGTGGCCGATTTCGGCGCCGGCCGCGGCTACCTGACCTTCGCCATCCACGACTGGTTGCGCAACGCCCATGGCGTCGAGCCCCAGGTCACCGGCGTCGAGCTGCGGCCCGACCTGGTCGCCGAAGCGCAGGCCACCATCGCGCAGCTCGGGCTGGCGGGCTTGAAGTTCGAGGCCGGCGATGTCCGGACCTTTGCGCCTGGCGCGATGAACGTGATGATCGCGCTGCACGCCTGCGACACCGCCACCGACCACGCCATCCACCTGGGCCTGCGCGCCGGCGCCGACATCATCCTGTGCAGCCCCTGCTGCCACAAGCAGATCCGCCCGCAGCTGCTGAGCCCGCACCCGTTGCGGCCGGTCTTCCAGCATGGCATCCACGCCGAACAGCAGGCCGAGATGCTGACCGACAGCCTGCGCGCGCTGCTGCTGGAAGCCAGCGGCTACGAGACCCAGGTCTTCGAGTTCATCGCGCTCGAACACACGCGCAAGAACAAGATGATCCTGGCGGTCAGGCGCCAGCACGTCCGCCCGGCCGACGCCGCGCTGGCGCAGATCGCCGAGCTGAAGCGCTATTTCGGCATCCGCGAACAGGCGCTGGAAACGCTGCTGCAGGCTGATGGGCTGGTGCCCGCGGGCTGAGCGGCGCGCCGCCGCTGGAAAGCCGCGCCCAACGGCTTTGATGACTGCACAGTTTGTCGCTGCGGGCCCAGGTCGGTGTTCATGGGTGAGGACCCTGAAGAAATTCAAAACTGGTGAGCCCGCTGCACCGCAGCGACGGGCGCCCGGTCCGGTTTCAGCCCGTCGGCAGCGTGTAGCCCTTGAACTGCTCGCGCAGCTTGTTCTTCTGCATCTTGCCGGTGGCGCCCAGCGGGATCGCGTCGACGAAGATCACGTCGTCGGGCGTCCACCACTTGGCGATCTTGCCGTCGAAGAAGGCCAGCAGCTCGTCGCGCGTGACGGTCGCGCCGGGCTTCTTCATCACCACCAGCAGCGGGCGTTCGTCCCACTTCGGGTGGAAGGCCGCGATGCAGGCGGCCATTGCCACGCCGGGGTGGGCCATGGCGATGTTTTCCAGGTCGATGCTGCCGATCCACTCGCCGCCGGACTTGATCACGTCCTTGCTGCGGTCAGTGATCTGCATGTAGCCGTCGGCGTCCATGCGCGCCACGTCGCCGGTCGGGAACCAGTCGCCGTCGGCGCCGTGCACCAGCGGGTCGCCCCCTTCGTCCTTGAAATAGCGGTCGATGATCCACGGCCCCTTGACCAGCACGTCGCCCGAAGTTTCGGTGCCCCAGGCCAACTCGGCGCCGTTCTCGTCGACGATCTTCAGGTCGACGCCGTAGACCGCGCGGCCCTGTTTGGACATCACGCCGTACAGCGCTTCCTGGTCCAGGCCGGCGTGCACCGGCTTGAAGGCGGCGACCGTGCCGACCGGGCTCATCTCGGTCATGCCCCAGGCGTGCAGCACGCGCACGTCGTAGTCGTCGCCGAACTTGCGCAGCATCGCCGGCGGGCAGGCGCTGCCGCCGATGACGGTGCGGCGCATGGTGCTGAATTTCAAACCGTTGGCTTCGACATGGGCCAGCAGCGCCTGCCACACGGTGGGCACGCCGGCCGATACCGTGACCTGCTCGGCCTCGAACAGCTCGTACAGGCTCTTGCCGTCCAGCCCGGCGCCGGGGAAGACCAGCTTGGCGCCGTTCATGCACGCCGCATAGGGCAGGCCCCAGGCGTTGACGTGGAACATCGGCACCACCGGCAGGATGCTGTCATTGGCGCTGACGCTGAGCGCGTCGGGCATCGAGATCGAGAAGGTGTGCAGCACCGTGCTGCGGTGGCTGTAGAGCACGCCCTTGGGGTTGCCGGTGGTGCCGCTGGTGTAGCACAGCGACGAGGCGGTGTTCTCGTCGAAGCTCGGCCAGCTGTAGCGGTCGTCCTGCGCCTCGAGCAGGTCTTCGAAGCAGAGCAGTCCGGGCAGCTTGTCGGCGTCGGCCGGCAGGTGCGCGCGGTCCGTCATCGCCACCCAGTGCTTCACCGTCTTCGTGCGGCCGGCCACGGCCTGCACCAGCGGCCAGAAGCTCAGGTCGAAGAACAGCACCTGGTCTTCGGCGTGGTCGGCGATGTAGACGATCTGGTCGGGGTGCAGGCGCGGGTTCAGCGTGTGCAGCACGGCGCCGCTGCCGCTGACGGCGTAGTACAGCTCCATGTGGCGGTAGCCGTTCCAGGCCAGCGTGGCGACGCGGTCGCCGGCCTGCACCCCCAGCGCCGCGATGGCCTTGGCCATGCGCCGCGAACGCACGGCCATTTCCCGGTAGGTCTCGCGGTGGATGTCGCCCTCGACGCGGCGCGACACCACCACCTGTTCACCGTGGTGGCGTTCGGCGTGGGTGATCAGGGAAGAAATCAGCAGCGGCTGCTGCATCATCTGGCCGTTCATGGTCTGTCTCCTGGCGGGCTTTTTCGGTGTGGCGCCGGGGGCGCCGCGGTGCGTCGATTCTGTCGCATGGGTTCAGGCTGTCATGCCCGCATCGTCCCTAGTTCGAGGGACGCTTGCCGGCCTGCTTCAGGCCCGCTGCGCCGACCCGTTTCCCCGAATCGTCTCAGGCCGCGGCGCCGAAGAGCTGGCGCGCCAGCCGTCGCTGCCTCGCCACCAGCCGCGGCGCCTCCAGCGTCTGCAGTTCGCCGCCGCGCACCACCACGCGGCCGTTGACGACGCTGTGTTTCACCCGCGGCACGCTGCACAGCAGCAGCGCGGCCAGCGGGTCGTGGTCGGCGCCCGCCAGGCCGATGTCGTCGAGCGCCACCGTCACCAGGTCGCAGGCCATGCCCGGCGCCAGCGCGCCGATGTCGTCACGCCCCAGCACGCGGGCGCCGCCCAGCGTGGCGATCTCCAGCATCTCGCGGGCCGACATCGCTGTCGCCCCAAAACCGACCCGCTGCAGCAGCAGGCCCAGCCGCGCCTCGCCCAGCAGGTGGCTGCTGTCGTTGCTGGCCGAACCGTCGACCGCCAGGCCGACCGGCACGCCAGCGTCGCGCATCGCGCGGACGGGCGCGATGCCCGAACCCAGGCGCATGTTGCTGCCCGGGCAATGCGCCACGCCGGTGCCGGTCTGCGCGAACAGCGCGAGGCCCGCCGCGTCGAGCTTGACGCAGTGGGCGTGCCAGACGTCGGGCCCCAGCCAGCCCAGCTGCTCGGCGTATTCGGCCGGCGTGCAGCCGAACTTCTCGCGCGTGTAGGCGATGTCGTGGTCGTTCTCGGCCAGGTGGGTGTGCAGGTGGACGCCGTGCGAGCTGCCGAAACTTCGGGCCAGCAGCGAGGCGTCGCGCATCAATTCCCGGCTGACGCTGAACGGCGAACAGGGTGCGACGACGATGCGCTGCATCGCGTAGCGCGCCGGGTCGTGGAAGGTCTCGATCAGGCGCTGCGTGTCGCGCAGGATGCTGGCCTCGTCCTCGACCACGCTGTCGGGCGGCAGCCCGCCCTGGCTGACGCCGACGCTCATGCTGCCGCGCGCGGCGTGGAAGCGCAGGCCGATCTCGTTGGCGGCGTCCAGCGTGTCGTCGAGCCGGCAGGCGCCGGGGAACAGGTAAAGGTGGTCGCTGCTGGTCGTGCAGCCCGACAGCAGCAGCTCGGCCATCCCCAGCTGCGTGCTGGCGTGCAGCATCTCGGGCGTCAGCCGCGCCCATACCGGGTAGAGCGCCTGCAGCCAGCCGAACAGCGAGGCGTCCTGTGCCGCCGGCAGCACCCGCGTCAGCGTCTGGAACAGGTGGTGGTGGGTGTTCACCAGGCCGGGGATCACGACCTGGTCGGCGGCGTCGATCACCCGGTCCGCCATGCCGGGCAACTCGGCCGTCGGCCCGACGGCCTCGATCACCCCGTCGCGCGCGAACAGCCCGCCGCCAGCGATCTCGCGCCGCTGCGCGTCCATCGTGACCAGCAGCGCGGCGTTCCTGACGAGCAGCGTGCTCACTGCGCCGGCGCCCCGCTCTCGAACCAGCGCTGGATCAACGCCCTTTCGGCATCGGTGATCGCCGTGGCGTTGTTCATCGGCATGGCCTTCAGCACCACCGCCTGCTGGTACACCGCCTGCGCGTGGCGCTGGATCAGCTCGGGCGTGTGCAGCATCACGTTCTTCTGGTTCACCTGGGCGTTGTGGCAGACCACGCAGCGCTGGTTGACGACGGCCAGCACGTCGGCCAGCACCACCTTGGCGGGCGCTGGCGGGGCTGGGGGCTGCGGCGCCGGGGCCAGCCAGACCACCAGCACCAGCAGGGCGACCACGCCAGCGGCGGCGTATTCCCAGGGTACCCGCTGACCGGCCACCAGCGCCTTGTGGCGAGCCACGAAGCTGTGGCGGATCAGCGAGCCGGCCAGCATCAGCAGCACCAGCACCAGCCAGTTGTGCGGCGCCTGGTAGAGCCAGCCGTAGTGGTTGCTGAGCATGGCGACCAGCACCGGCAGCGTGAAGTAGGTGTTGTGCACGCTGCGCTGCTTGGCGCGCTGGCCGTGGATGGCGCTGACCGCCAGGCCGGCGCGCATCTGGGCAATCACCTTCTTCTGCCCGGGGATGATCCAGAAGAAGACATTGGCGCTCATCGCCGTGGCCAGCATCGCGCCGACCATCAGGAAGGCCGCGCGCCCGGCGAACAGCTGGCAGGCGGCCCAGGACGCGCCGATCACATAGACCAGCACCAGCCCCGCCACCGTGGCGTCGCCGCCGACCTGGGCGCTGCCATCAGCGTTCTTCTGGCGCTCGCCGACCAGCCGGCAGATGCGGTCGTAGACCAGCCAGAAGGCCGCCAGGAAGCCCAGCGCGGCGGCCACCGCCGCCGTCGGCGACCAGTCGTGCACCTGCTTGTCGATCAGGAAGTTGCTGGCGTTGAACAGGTAGAGCACCGTGAACAGCGCGAAGCCGCTCAGCCAGGTCGAATAGCTTTCCCAGAAGAACCAGTGCAGGTGTTCGGGCAGGGTCCTGGGTGCCACCAGGTATTTCTGCGGGTTGTAGAAGCCGCCGCCGTGCACGGCCCACAGTTCGCCGTCCACGCCCTGGTCCAGCAGCGCCGGGTCGGTCGGCTTCTTCAGGCTGAAGTCGAGGAAGACGAAGTAGAAGGACGAGCCGATCCAGGCGATGGCCACGATCACGTGGGTCCAGCGCAGCAGCAGGTTGGCCCAGTCGAGCAGGTAGATGGCCATGGCGATCAGGAACCGCGGTAGGTGCTGTAGCTGTAGGGGCTGACGAGCAGCGGCACGTGGTAGTGGCCGGCGGCGTCGGCGATGCCGAAGTCCAGCTGCACCAGATCGATGAAGGGCGGGTCGGGCAGTTCGATGCCGCGCGCCCGGAAATAGGGCGCCACCTCGAACAGCAGGCGGTAGCGGCCGACGGCCATGCTGGCGGCGTCGAGCAGCGGGCTGTCGGCGCGGCCGTCGGCATTCAGCGCGAGCTGTTTCAGGACGACAGGGCCGCCGGCCTCGATCTTCTGCAGGCTGACGCGCAGGCCGGCGGCGGGGCAGCCGTGCGCGGTGTCGAGGACGTGGGTGCTGAGGTGGCCCATGATTTGCTGGTCTCTGAATAGGGGGTGGGGGCGCGGCAGGCGCCGCTGCCCCGGCTATTCTCGACCCCCACGCAAGATCGTTGCCACCGACTTCCCTGCTGCCAGCTGCCGCCGCCATGACCGAACCCGCCCCCTCCAGCTACCCCCGTGACCTGCGCGGCCACGGCCGCAACCCGCCGCATGCGCAGTGGCCGGGCGGCGCGCGCATTGCCGTGCAGTTCGTCCTGAACTACGAGGAAGGCGGCGAGAACAACCCGCTGCACGGCGACGCCACCAGCGAGACCTTCCTGTCGGAACTGGTCACCGCCCAGGCCTTCGAGAACCGCCACATGACCATGGAGTCGATGTACGAATACGGTTCGCGCGCCGGTGTCTGGCGGCTGCTGCGCGAATTCGACAGCCGCGGTCTGCCGCTGACGGTTTTCGCGGTGACCTCGGCGATCGAGCGCTACCCCGAATTGCTCGACGTCTTCCTCGCGCGCGGCGACGAGATCGCCAACCACGGCCTGCGCTGGATCCACCACCAGCACATGCCCGAGGCCACCGAGCGCCAGCAGATCGCGATCGCCACCCAGCAATTGAAGGACCTCTGCGGCGCGGCCTGGACCGGCGGCTGGTACACCGGCCGCGACAGCCCCAACACCCGCCGCCTGGTGGCCGAGCTGGGCGGCTACGCCTACGACAGCGACTACTATGGTGACGACCTGCCGTTCTGGCTGAGCGTGCGCAAGGGTGACGGCAGCCTGCTGCCCCACCTGGTCGTGCCCTACTCGCTGGACACCAACGACATGCGCTACGTGCAGGCCCAGGGCTTCAACACCGGCGACCACTTCTTCACCTACCTGCGCGACAGCTTCGACGCGCTCTACGCCGAGGGCGACCCGGCGGGGCTGGACCGGCCGAAGATGATGAGCATCGGCATGCATTGCCGCCTGCTCGGCAAGCCCGGCCGCATCGGGTCGCTGCAGCGTTTCCTGGACCATGTGCAGCGCCACGCCGACGTGTGGATCTGCCGCCGCATCGACATCGCCGACCATTGGCGCGCCACCCACCCTTACGACGCCGCCACCGCCTTCGTCTGGCGCTGAACGAGGCCCACCATGCTGACGCTCGACATCCTCAACGGCGCGCCGCTGGCCGACTTCGTCGCGCTGCTTGACGGTACCTACGAACATTCGCCGTGGGTGGCGCAGGCCGCCGCGGCGCAGCGCCCCTTCGCGTCGCTGGCCGGTCTGAAGCATGCGCTGGCCGCGGCGGTGCGCCAGGCGCCGCGGGCGCAGCAGCTGGCGCTGATCCGCGCCCACCCGGAACTGGCCGGCAAGGCCATGGTCAGCCAGAGCTTGACCGCCGAAAGCAGCCACGAGCAGAAGACCTCGGGCCTGACCGATTGCAGCCCCGAAGAATTCGCTCGCATCCAGCAGCTGAACGCCGACTACAACGCGAAGTTCGGCTGGCCTTTCATCCTGGCGGTGCGCGGTCCACGCGGGCAGGGCCTGGGCCGCAGCGAGATCATCGCCACCTTCGCGCGCCGCCTCGCCGGCCACGCCGACTTCGAATTCGCCGAGGCGCTGCGCAACATCCACCGCATCGCCGAGATCCGCCTGAACGACAAGTTCGGCGCCACGCCGACGCGTGGCCAGCAGGTCTGGGACTGGGCCGAAGCCCTGGCCGTGCACAGCGACCCGGGCTTCCAGGAAGCGGGCCAGTTGACGGTGACCTACCTCACCGCCGCCCACCAGGCCTGCGCCGCGCAGTTGCAGGCCTGGATGCACGAATGCGGCTTCGATGAGGTCGGCATCGACGCTGTCGGCAATGTCGTCGGCCTGTACCACGGCAGCGACCAGGGTCGCGATCTCCAGGCCCGCCGCCTGCTGACCGGCAGCCACTACGACACGGTGCGCAACGGCGGGAAATACGACGGCCGGCTGGGCATCCTGGTGCCGATGGCCCTCGTCGCCGAACTGCACGCCCAGGGCCGCCGCCTGCCCTTCGGTTTCGAGGTCGTGGGCTTTGCCGAAGAAGAAGGCCAGCGCTACAGGGCCACCTTTCTGGGCAGCGGCGCGCTGACCGGCCACTTCGACCCGGCCTGGCTGGACCAGCAGGACGAAGCCGGCATCGCGATGCGCGATGCGATGCGGGCCGCCGGCCTGCCGGCCACGCTGCCGGCCATCCAGGCGCTGCAGCGCGACCCGGCCCGCTACCTCGGTTTCGTCGAGGTCCACATCGAACAGGGCCCGGTGCTCAACGAGCTCGACCTGCCGCTGGGC
This sequence comes from Betaproteobacteria bacterium, assembly GCA_947453725.1. Lineage (GTDB taxonomy): Bacteria > Pseudomonadota > Gammaproteobacteria > Burkholderiales > Burkholderiaceae_C > Rubrivivax. The sequence goes on from CANGHH010000002.1 coordinate 166,069, forward strand.
GTGGTCACCTCGATCAACGGCAGCCTGCGCTACCTGGGCGAGGTCATCGGCACCGCCAGCCACGCCGGCACCACGCCGATGGACCGCCGCCGCGACGCGGCCTGCGCGGTGGCCGAGCTGGCGCTCTTCGTCGAGCGCCGCGCCGCCGCCACGCCCGACGCCGTCGGCACCGTCGGCCTGCTGAACGTCCCCGCCGGCAGCATCAACGTGGTGCCCGGCCGCTGCCAGTTCAGCCTGGACCTGCGCGCCACCACCAACGCCGTGCGCGATGAACTGGGCGCGGCGGTGCGGGCTGAACTGGCCGCCATCTGCGGCCGCCGCAGCCTGGCCTGCCGCCTGGAAGAGACCCTGGCCGCCGCCGCCGCGCCCAGCGACCCGGTCTGGCTGCAGCGCTGGGAAGCCGCGGTGCAGCGCCTGGGCCTGCCCGTCTTCCGCCTGCCCAGCGGCGCCGGCCACGACGCGATGAAGCTGCACGAGCTGATGCCGCAGGCCATGCTCTTCCTGCGCGGCGGCAACGCCGGCATCAGCCACAACCCGCTGGAAACCATCACCGCCGACGACGCCGAGCTGTGCGTCGCGGCTTTCCTGAATCTGCTCGAAGGGCTGGCCCCAGCATGACCGACTACGACCAACTGGACGCCTGGATCGCGGCCCATTTCGACGAGGAAACGCGCTTCCTGCAGGCCCTGGTGCAGGTGCCGACCGACACCCCGCCGGGCAACAACGCGCCCCACGCGGAACGCACCGCCGAGCTGTTGGCCGGCATGGGCCTGGTGGCCGAGCAGCACGCCGTGCCGGCGGCCGAGGTGCAGGCCTGCGGCCTGCAGTCGATCACCAACCTGATCGTCCGCCGCCGCTACGCCGAAAGCGGCCCGACCATGGCGCTGAACGCCCATGGCGACGTGGTGCCGCCCGGCGAAGGCTGGACCCACGGCCCCTACTCGGGCGAGATCGTGGACGGCAAGCTGTACGGCCGCGCCTCGGCGGTCAGCAAGAGCGATTTCGCCAGCTTCACCTTCGCGCTGCGGGCGCTGGAATCGCTGGGTGTGAACCTGCGCGGCGGCATCGAACTGCACTTCACCTACGACGAGGAATTCGGTGGCGAACTGGGTCCGGGCTGGTTGCTGTCGCATGGCCTGACGAAGCCCGACCTGCTGATCGCCGCCGGCTTCAGCTACCAGGTGGTGACGGCCCACAACGGCTGCCTGCAGATGGAGGTCACGCTGCACGGCCTGGCCTCGCACGCGGCCTACCCGCAGACCGGCGTCGACGCCCTGCAGGCGGCGACGAAGCTGCTGACCGCGCTCTACGCGTACAACGAGGTGCTGCGCACCCGGCTGTCGCAGGTCGCCGGCATCACCCACCCCTACCTGAATGTCGGCCGGATCGAAGGCGGCAGCAACACCAACGTCGTGCCCGGCAAGGTGGTGCTGAAGCTGGACCGGCGGATGATCCCCGAGGAAGACGCGACGGCCGTCGAGGCTGAAGTGCGCGCGCTGATCGAGGCCGTGGTGGCGGATTGCCAGGGCATCCGCCTGGAAGTCAGGCGCCTGCTGCTGGCGCAGTCGCTGCAGCCGCTGCCCGGCAACGCCGCGCTGGTGGCGGCGATACAGCGGCACGGCCTGGCCGTCTTCGGCGAGCCCATCCCCGAATCGGGCACGCCGCTGTACACCGACGTGCGCCTGTACGGCGCCCACGGCGTGCCGGCCGTGATCTACGGCGCGGGACCGCGAACGGTGCTGGAAAGCAACGCCAAGCGCGCCGACGAACACCTGTTGCTGAGCGACCTGCAAGGCGCCACGCGGGTCATCGCGCGGACGCTGCTCGACCTGCTGCGGGCCTGAGCGCCGGCGCCCTGCCTTGATGCGCGACGCTGCAGAATGGTGCGCGTCCTGCCTGGGCTTTCGAGCACGAAACTTGCGCTCTGCACCGGCAAACGATTCCACCAGCCCGTTCCCGGAGACACGATGAAGCCCCTGATCACCCTGATCCAGCGCCGCACCCTGCTGGCCGCAGCCGCCCTGATCGCCGCCCCTGCCCTGGCGCTGGCGCAAACCGCCACGCCGATCAAGTTCCAGCTCGACTGGCGCTTCGAAGGCCCGGCCGCGCTGTTCCTGGCTTCCACCGCCAAGGGCTACTACAAGGCCGCCGGCCTCGACGTGACCATCGACGCCGGCAACGGCAGCGGTGGCACCGTCACCCGCGTGGCGTCGGGCACCTACGACATGGGCTTCGCCGACATGGCGGCCCTGATGGAATTCCACGCCAACAACCCCGACGCGGCCAACAAGCCGGTGGCCATCATGATGGTCTACAACAACACGCCGGCGGCGGTGCTGACCCTGAAGAAAAACGGGATCAGCAAGCCGGCCGACCTGAACGGCAAGAAGCTCGGCGCCCCGGTCTTCGACGCCGGCCGGCGCGGTTTCCCGGTCTTCGCCAAGGCCAACAACATCAACGGCGTGACCTGGACCAGCATGGATCCGCCGCTGCGCGAAACCATGCTGGTGCGCGGCGACATCGACGCCATCACCGGCTTTTCCTTCACCTCGCAGCTGAACCTCGAAGCGCGGGGCGTGAAGGCCGAAGACATCGTCGTGCTGCCTTTCAGCAGCTACGGCGTGAAGCTCTACGGCAACGTGATCATCGCGTCGCCGAAGCTGCTGAAAGAGAACCCGGCGGCGGTCAAGGCCTTCCTCAGCGCCTTCGTCAAGGGCGCCAAGGAGGTGATGGCCAAGCCCGACGAGGCCATCGCCACCGTCAAGGCGCGCGACGGCATCATCGACGTGGCGCTGGAAACCCGCCGCCTGAAAATGGCCATCGACTCGGTGGTGGCCAGCCCCGACGCGCGCGCCGAAGGTTTCGGCCAGGCCGTTCCCGGCCGCCTGGCGCTGATGGCTTCGCAAGTCTCCGACGCTTTCAACACCAAGACCCGCGTCGACCCGGGCGCCGTCTGGAACCCGGCTTTCCTGCCGTCCAAGGCCGAACTCAACGTGCTGCCGCCGGCGAAGAAATAGGGCCTGACGGCGGCGCGCGGGGTCCCGTCAAGGCAGGCGGTAGCTCAGTTGCAGCATCACGGCCGCATCGCCCAGCATGTGCAGTTCCGCCGAGGTGCGCTGGCTGAGCTGCCAGCCGGTGGACAGCACCGCGCCTGGCGAAAAACCGTTCACGTTCAACGGCACCTTGTTCTTGTACTTGCCGACATAGCCGTACAGCAGGCCGGCCGACCACTGCGCATTCCACTGCGGTATGCCCAGCACGCCGTCGTAATGGTGGCCGACATAAACGTAAGCGCTGGGCTGGCCGAAGGAATTTCTGAAGTACGCTGCGCCTGCGATGCGGCCGTCATCGCGCTGGCGCTCCAGGCCCAGCGCGTAGACCGGTTTGTGTTCAGGGCTGGGCCGGAAATGGCCCGTGAAGGGCGACACCATCAGCCGGTAGCTGCCGGGGTCGTCGAAGATGTTGAAATTCCAGTCGTAGGCCCTCGCGGTGGTGGGGCTGGCGCTGGCAGCGGCGGCGATGAAAATGAAAAAAAACGGCCTCGCGGGCCGGTGGGTGAGGTAAGGCATGCGGCGGATTGTCGCGGCTTTCGTCTGCCTGCTGCCGGCTCTCTTGAGCGCTTGTTCCTGGCTCGACGTCAAGCAGCGCGTCTGGGCCTTGCGGCCGACGCCCGGCCGGCCGATGGCCTACGCCGAAGGCAGCCCCGCGCTGCAGAGCGCCTTCAGGCCGGGCGATCAGCGCTGGATGGTCACGGTGCCCGGCGAGGGCGGGCGCAGCGAACAGCTGGCCCTGTGGTGGCTGCCGCAACCCGCTGCCGACGCGCCGACGCTGCTCTACCTGCACGGCACCTTCCGCAACCTCTACGAGAACCTGCCGAAGATCCAGGCGCTGCGCCAGGCCGGCTTTGCCATCGTCGCGGTCGACTACCGCGGCTGGGGCGACAGCACGGCCATCGTGCCGTCGGAAGCGACCATTTCGGAAGACGCCCGGGTCGCCTGGGTCGAACTCGTCAAGCGTCAGCCGACGCCCGGCCGGCGCGTGGTCTACGGCCATTCGATGGGCAGCGCCACCGCGGTGTCGCTGGCCAGCACCTTGCATGTCAACGTGGACTACGGCGCGCTGGTGCTGGAATCGGCCTTCACGCGGCTGCCCGACGTCGCGGAATCGGCCGGCTTCTGGGGCCGCGTGGGCGCCGCCGTCACGACGCTGGAATTCGATTCGCTGTCGCGCATCGGCCTGGTCGACGCGCCGATCGTGATGCTGCACGGCAGCAACGACAGGACCGTGCCGATCGACCTCGGCCAGCGGCTGCGCGAAGCGGCGCCGCGCGGTGTGCGCTGGGTGCCCGTTGCCGGCGGCACCCACAGCGACCTGCAGCTCGAAGCCCCCGAGCTCTACCAGCGCACTTTCCAGGCGCTGATCGCGCGTTTGCCGCGACCGATTGAACCGCAGTCCGAACCCCTTCTGAAACCACCCCGACCATGACCGCCTTTGTCGACTTCCGCAACGTTTGGCTCGCCTACAACGACGAACTGATGGCCCAGGGGCACTTCGCAGTGGAAGACATTTCCCTGCAGGTGGAAAAGGGCGAATTCATCGCCATCGTCGGGCCCAGCGGCTGCGGCAAGAGCACCTTCATGAAGCTCACCACGGGCCTGAAGATGCCCAGCAAGGGCAGCATTCACATCGGCGGCCAGCCCGTCACCGGCCCGCTGAAGATCAGCGGCATGGCCTTCCAGGCGCCCAGCCTGCTGCCGTGGCGAACGACCCTGGCCAATGTGCTGCTGCCGCTGGAAATCGTCGAGCCCTACCGCAGCAGCTTCAAGGCCAAGCGCCTTGAATACGAGGCCAAGGCGCGCGACCTGCTGAAGAGCGTCGGCCTGGGCGGCTACGAGGACAAGTTCCCCTGGCAACTGAGTGGTGGCATGCAGCAGCGCGCCAGCATCTGCCGTGCGCTGGTGCACGAGCCGCAGATGCTGCTGCTCGACGAGCCTTTCGGCGCGCTCGACGCCTTCACCCGCGAAGAGCTGTGGTGCACGCTGCGCGACCTTCAGGCGGCGCAGAAGTTCAACGTCATCCTGGTTACCCACGACCTGCGCGAGAGCGTCTTCCTGGCCGACACGGTCTACGTGATGAGCCGCAGCCCGGGTCGCTTCGTCGTCCAGCGCCACATCGACCTGCCGCGACCGCGCGACCTGGAAGTGACCTACACGCCGCAGTTCACCGACATCGTCCACGAGTTGCGCGGGCACATCGGCGCCATGCGAAAGACCGGCGTGGCGGTGCCGCAGTGAAGGCCTTCATGAAGACCAAGACCCTCGAGCGCTGGTCGCCCTTCATCCTGCTGCTGGCCATCCTGCTGCTGTGGCAGGTCTTCGTGGTGCTGTTCAGCATCCCGGACTTCATCTTCCCCAGCCCCTGGCAAATCGCCACCCAGTTCACCGAGTTCAGCGGCCCGCTGCTGGAAGCCGCGTGGAAGACCTTCTGGGTGACGATGCTCGGTTTCGCGCTGGCCATCGTGGTCGGCGTGCTGCTCGGCTTCCTGGTCGGCAGCAGCCGCGCCGCTTATGCCGCGCTGTACCCGCTGCTGGTCGGCTTCAACGCGGTGCCCAAGGCCGCGGTCGTGCCGATCCTGGTGGTCTGGTTCGGCATCGGTCTGGGGCCGGGCATCCTCACCGCTTTCCTGATCAGTTTCTTCCCGATCACCGTCAACATCGCCACCGGCCTGGCGACGCTCGAACCCGAGCTCGAAGACGTGCTGCGCGTGCTGGGCGCCAAGCGCTGGGACGTGCTGGTCAAGGTCGGCCTGCCGCGATCGATGCCTTTTTTCTACGGCAGCCTGAAGATCGCGATCACGTTGGCCTTTGTCGGCACCGTGCTGGCTGAGATGACGGCCGGTGACAGCGGCATTGGCTACCTGATGCAGACCGCCGGCAGCCAGCAACGCATGCCGCTGGCCTTCGCCGGCCTGGTCACCATCGGCGCGATGGCGATGGCCATGTACGAGCTGTTCAGCTGGGTCGAGAAGCGCACCACCGGATGGGCCCATCGGGGCACGCACGGCGAGTAGGCATGAACCGGGACCAGCAACTGCGCCACCTGCGGCGCGCCAACGAAGTCGCCCGCGAAACGATGGCCAAGGGCCGCCACCCCTTCGGCGCCATCCTGGTCGCAGCCGACGGCGAGACCGTGCTCCTGGAACACGGCAACGTCGACACCGTCAACCACGCCGAAGCCGTACTGGCCCGCGTCGCCGCCCACCGTTTCGATGCCGCCACGCTGTGGGGCTGCACCCTGGTCACCACCGTCGAGCCCTGCGCGATGTGCGCGGCCACGCAGTACTGGGCCCACATCGGCGGCCTGCTCTACGGCATGAGCGAAGAACGCCTGCTCGAACTGACCGGGAACCATGCCGCGAACCCGACGCTGAACCTGCCCTGCCGCAGCATCTTCGCGGCCGGCCAGAAGGCCATCGCGGTGAGTGGGCCGGTGCCCGAGGTGGAAGCCGAGATCGCGGCCTTGCACAGCGGGTTCTGGCAAGCCGGCGCATGACGGCGCCGGGCTGGCGCGGGCAGCTGACGCTGGACTACCGGCGCACTGGCGGCGGCACAGCGGGCAGCGCGTCGCGCACCGTGGCGCACGACCGCCACGAAGGCCCGCTGCGGGTGCTGCAGGCGCTGTACCCCGAAGGTCCGGGCATCTGCCACCACGTGCTGGTGCACCCGCCGGGCGGCCTGGTCGGCGGCGACGAACTGCACATCGATGCCACCCTGCAGGCCGGCGCCCACGCGCTGATCACCACGCCCGGCGCGGCGCGCTTCTACCGCAGCGCGGGCCCGCAGGCGCTGCAGCAGACGCGGCTGCAACTGGCCGAAGGCGCGCGGCTGGAATGGTTGCCGCTCGAGACCATCGCCTACAGCGGCTGCCGCGCCGACAACAGCCTGCGCGCCGAACTCGCGCCCGGCGCTGAGATGATCGCCTGGGACGTGCTGGTGCTGGGCCTGCCGGCCGCCGGGCAGCCCTTCGCGGCCGGCTGCTACCGCCAGCACCTGGAAGTGCCCGGCTGCTGGCTGGAACGCGCCCGCATTGCCGCCGCCGACGAGGGCCTGCTGCGCGGGCCGCTCGGCTGGGCAGGTCACAGCGTGCTGGCCACGCTGTGGTTCGCGGCCGGTGCGCCGCTGCTGCCAGCACGCCGTGACGCCCTGCTCGAGGCGGCTCGAGGCTGCGTGGCCGGCAGTGCGCTGGCGGCGACGGCCGGCGTCACCTCGCCGCAGAGCCGGGTGCTGGTGCTGCGGGCGCTGGCCGGGCAGGTGGAAACGGCGATGCACTTGCTGACCGCCGTCCGCGCCGCCTGGCGCCAGGCGGCGTGGGGCCTGGCCGCCGAGCCGCCGCGCATCTGGCGCACCTGAGCCCGGCGCGACCCGGGGCCGTCGCCGTCCGCCAGCCCCTTATCCTCGCGCCATGTACGCACCGTTCTTCGGGTTGAGCAAGGAGCCGTTCTCGATCGCGCCCGACCCGCGCTTTCTTTACATGAGCGAACAGCACCGCGAGGCGCTGGCGCACCTGCTCTACGGCCTGGGCGGCGGTGGCGGCTTCGTGCTGTTGACGGGCGAGATCGGCGCCGGCAAGACCACGGTCTGCCGCTGTTTCCTGGAGCAGGTGCCGGCCAGCTGTTCGGTGGCCTACATCTTCAACCCCAAGCTCACGGCGAACGAACTGCTGCAGACCGTCTGCGCCGAGTTCGGGATCGCCGCGGCGCCGCCTGCAGGGCTTGAAGACCCGCGCAGCTTGAAGGCCCCTGTCGACGCGCTGAATGCCTTCCTGCTGGACTCGCACGCGCAAGGCCGGCAGGCGGTGCTGGTGATCGACGAAGCGCAGAGCCTGAGCGCCGACGTGCTGGAGCAGCTGCGCCTGCTGACCAACCTGGAGACGGCCGAACGCAAGCTGCTGCAGATCGTGCTGATCGGCCAGCCTGAATTGCGCGAGATGCTGGCGCGCCCCGAGCTCGAACAGCTGGCGCAGCGCGTGATCGCCCGCTACCACCTGGGCCCCTTGTCGGCTGCCGAGTCGGTGCACTACATCCGCCACCGCATGGCCGTCGCCGGCACCGCTTCGCAACTGCCTTTCGACGGCCCGGCGCTGACCCGCATCCACACGCTGAGCCGCGGCGTGCCGCGGCGCATCAACCTGCTGGCCGACCGCGCGCTGCTCGGCGCCTACGCCCTGGGCCGGCCGCGCGCCGACCAGCGCACGGTGGAACAGGCCGCGCGGGAGGTCTTCGGCGAGCAAGCCCGGCGCGGCGCCCGACCGCGCCGGGCGCTGACACTGGCCGCCACGCTGGCGCTCGGCGCGGGCCTGGGCTGGGGGTTGACCGGCCGCTGGCCGGTGGCCTCGCCGCCCGCGCCGCTCGCTGCAGCCTCTGCAGCCTCTGCAGCCTCAGCGGCCTCAGCAGCCTCAGCAGGCGCTGCGGCCAGCGCCGGGGTGGCGGTTGCTCTGGCAGCCGGGGAGGCTGCGGCGTCGGCCAGCCCGCTGGCCCGCGTGCCGGCAGCTGCCGTGCCCGCCGCACTGTCCGACCCGGCGCCGCTGCTCGCGGTCGCCCAGCGCCTGCAGGCCACGGCCTGGCGCGAACTGGCCCTGCAGTGGCACGTCGCGGTCGGCGAGGGCGATCCCTGCACCGCGGTCGCCCAGGCCCAGCTGGCCTGCCTGCGCAGTCCGGCCGGGGGCCTGCCCGCCGTGCGGCAACTGGCGCGGCCGGGCCTGCTGACGCTGCGCGGCGAAGACGGTGGGATCGTCTACGCGCAGCTGCTGGCGCTGGGCGAGCGCAGTGCCACGCTGCAGGCCGGCGCGCAACGCTTCGAATTGACGCTGCCGGCGCTGGCCCGCGTCTGGCGCGGGGATTTCGCCACCCTGTGGCGAACGCCGCCGGGCTGGCGCGCCGATGGCCGAGTGCAGGGCGCTCCCGATTTGCGCGCTTGGGTGGCCACGCAGCTGCCGGCCAGCGGCCCGGGCGACCCCTTGCCGCTGACCGAGCGCGTGCGCGCCTTCCAGCTGGCCCAGGGCCTGCCGCCCGACGGCGTGGCGGGCCCGCTGACCTTGATCGCCCTGATGCGCCTGAGCGCCGCGGGGTCCGCCGACGAGCCGCGGCTCGGCGCGCTACCTTGAGCTGCCCGCCATGTCCTACATCCTCGATGCGCTGCGGCGCGCCCAAGCCGAACGCGAACGCGGTCAGGTGCCCGGGCTGGACGCCCGCACCGTGCTGGCGACGCCAACGCCGCCAGGGCCGCGGCGCGCCGCCACCGGATGGCTGGCGGCCTTGCTGGCGCTGATCCTGCTGGGAGCGGCGGCGCTGCTGGCGCTGCGCAGTGGCACCGCCGTGGTGCCGGCCGTGGCGCCAGGTGCCGCGGTGCCGAGCGCTGCGGTGCCGAGCGCTGCGCTGCCCGCGCCACCGCTACCGCCGGCGTCGGCGTCGGCGTCGGCGGTCCCGGCAGCGGTGCAGGTCGCCGCACCGGCCCTCGTCGTGGTCTCGGCGCCGCCGCCGGTGGCAGCGCCGCTGGAAGCTGCCAGCAGCCCGCTGCGCGAGGTTCAGCTGGCGCAACTCGGCGCCGAGTTGCGCCGCGAGTTGCCGGCGCTGGTGCTGGGTGGTGCGATCTGGTCCGACAGTGCCGCCAGCCGCTTCGTCATCGTCAACGGTCAGGTGCTGCGCGAAGGTGACCTGGCTGCGCCGGGCGTGGTGCTGCAGCGGATCGGCCCTAAAGCGGTGTTCCTGCGCTGGCGCGACTGGCGTATCGAAGTCCCGATCTAGCTGCTGGCGCGGCCCACGCCATCCCCCTAGGGTGGATGCCAGGGCAGGGTGGTGGCTGGCGCCGCACCCGCCAGCGGCGATACTGTTCGCAATCAAAGAGGACGGGTAGAAGGAATGGACCGTGTCGTTTGCCACATCGCATCCCGGGGACGCCGGATGCGCGCCTGGGGCCGCGCCGCTGCGGCGGCGCTGGGGCTGGCCTGGGCGGCTGCTGGCAGCTCGGCGCTGGCAGCCGCCACCTTCGTGGTCGGGCCGCAAGGCATGCCGATGGCCTTGCAGGACGCGGTGCAGCTGGCCCAGGACGGCGACACCATCGAGTTGCTGTCGGGTGAGTACCGCAGCACGCTGCTCGTCGAAGGCCGGCGGCTGACGCTGCGCGGCGTGGGCGGCAAGACGCCGGTCATCGACGGCGAGGCCAAGGTGCGCGAGGCCAAGGCCTTGTGGACCCTGCGCGGCGGTGCCATCACCCTCGATAACCTCGAATTCCGCGGGGCCCGGTCGTCCGACGGCGGCGGCGCCGGCGTGCGCCAGGAAGGTGGCAGCCTGACCGTCACACGTTGCGCCTTCTATGACAACGAATACGGTCTGCAGGCGACCAACGTCGAGAGCGCTGAACTGCGCATCAGCGGCAGCGTCTTCGGCGCGGCGCCCAAGGTCGTGGGCGGGCTCTACCACCTGCTGAACGTGGGCCGCATCGGCAAGCTGGAAATCACGGGGTCACGCTTCCAGCAGGGCTTCGAGGGCCACCTGATCAAGTCGCGGGCCAAGGAAACCCTGATCGCCTACAACTTCATCCACGACGGTGTGCGCGGCAGGGCCTCGTACGAGATCGAACTGGCCAACGCCGGTCTCGCGACGGTCATCGGCAACGTCATCGCGCAAGGCACCGAAGCCGGCAACCGGGTGCTGGTCGCCTACGGCAGCGAAGGCCGTGCCTGGGACAAGAACGAGCTTTACGTGGCCCACAACACCTTCATCAACTATGGGTGGTCACCGGCCTGGTTCCTGCGCGTTTTCACCGACCGCTTGCCCGGCCAGGTGCAGGTCCACGCCATCAACAACCTGCTGGTCGGGCCGGGCCTGTTCTGGCCGGCCGTCACCGGGCACCTGGAAGGCAACCGCCATGCCACCGGCGGCATGCTGCGCGACATCTGGACCTACGGGCTGGAACTTCCCGCCGGTTCGGTGTGGCGCGGCAGCGGCGTGGACCCGCACGACATCAACGGCCACGACCTGACGCCGGCTGGCGAATTCGAGTGGCCCGCCAACGTGCGCGCGCTGGCGCCGGGCCGCAGCCAGTGGAGCCCGGGCGCCTTCCAGCGCTGAGCTCAGCGCCCAGGCCGGTAGCAGCGCCGGCGGCTGGGCCCTCAGGTGCGGCGGTTAGCATCGCGCACCCGCCTCTTCTCCAGCCCAACCATGGCCGCCAAGACCACCCGCCCCGAAACCATCAGCGCCCAGGCCCTCGGCTGGATCGACGAGCAGACGCGGGCCATCACGCCACCGATCCATGTCTCTTCGACCTACCTGCGCGACCCCGACAACCAGTACCGATCGGGCCGCGTCTATGCCCGAGCCGACAACCCCGCCTTCGACCAGCCCGAAGCGGTCCTGAACGCGCTGGAAGGCGGCCACCAGACGCTGCTCTTCGCCAGCGGCATGGCGGCGGCCACGGCGGTGTTCCAGGCCTTGCAACCCGGCGACCACGTGCTGGCGCCGCAGGTGATGTACTGGTCGCTGCGCAACTGGTTGATGAGCTTTGCCGTGTCATGGGGCCTGGATGTCGAGCTGATCGACATGGCCAGCCCGGCCGCCGTGCAGGCTGCATTGCGGCCCGGCCTGACCAGGCTGGTGTGGGTCGAAACGCCGGCCAACCCGCTGTGGACGGTGACCGACATCGCCGCCACCGCACAAGCCGCGCACGCCGTCGGCGCGCTGCTGGCGGTGGATTCGACGGTCGCCACGCCAGTGCTGACGCAGCCGCTGGCGCTCGGCGCCGACCTGGTGATGCATGCTGCCACCAAGTACCTCAATGGCCATTCCGACCTGATCGCTGGGTCGCTGACCACCCGCAGCGACAACGCCCATTGGCAGAAGGTCCGCAAGGTCCGCGCCCAGCTCGGCGGCACGCTGGGCAGCTTCGAGGCCTGGTTGCTGCTGCGCGGCATGCGCACGCTGCATCTGCGCGTGCGCGCGGCCTGCGCCTCGGCGCAGCGCATCGCCGAGCACTTCAACGGCCACCCGCTGGTCGCCGAGGTGCTCTATCCCGGGCTGCCGGGCTTCGTCGGCCACGACGTGGCCCGGGCGCAGATGAGCGGCGGCTTCGGCGGGATGATGTCGATCCGCGTGAAGGCGGGCCGGCATGGCGGTGAAGCCGCCGCGATCGCCGTCGCCGCGCAGACCGCGATCTGGAAGCGCGCCACCTCGCTGGGCGGCACGGAAAGCCTGATCGAACACCGCGCCAGTGTCGAAGGCCCGGGCACACCGGCGCCGGTCGACCTGCTGCGCCTGTCGACCGGGATCGAGCACGTCGACGACCTGATCGCCGACCTGGAACAGGCGCTGGCCCACGCGCACGCCTGAGCGCCGGCCAGAGCGCGCGTGCGCGGTGCGCCCGCGTTGACCGGGTTATGAAACTCGGGCATCATCTTTCGGGTAACTAAATTACATCACCGCGGTGCCGTGCAACCGCGGCCAGTGCCATGTCCTTCGATCTCGTGCTTTTCGGTGGTACCGGCGACCTGGCTTGGCGAAAGCTGATGCCGGCGCTGTTCCAGGCTTTTCGCCATGGCAAGCTGCCCGAGGGCGGGCGCATCCTCGCGGTGGCCCGCGACGAGCGCAGCGACGCCGATTACCGGGCCTTCATCCACGAAAAATTCAGTGGTGTCGAAGAGGCCAAGCAGCCCAGCGAGGCCGAGTTCGCGCGCTTCGCCGAACTGCTGCACTACCGCCGCATGGACCTGTCGCACCCCGAAGACTACGCCGGGCTGAAGGGCTGGATCGACGAGCGATCGGCCGACACCGTGGTCCTCTTCCTGGCCACCAGCCCCTACCTGTTTCCGGTGGTCTGCGCGCAGCTCGGACGGGCCGGCCTGAACGGCCCGCACGTGCGCGTGGTGCTGGAAAAGCCGCTCGGGCACGACCTGCAGAGCGCGCAGGAGATCAACCGCGTCGTCGGCGCCACCTTCCGCGAAGAGCAGGCGCTGCGCATCGACCACTACCTGGGCAAGCCGGCGGTGCAGAACCTGATGGCGCTGCGCTTCGGCAACGCGCTGTTCGAGCCGCTGTGGCGCCGCGAGAGCATCGCCAACATCCAGATCACCATCGCCGAAGAACTGGGCGTGGGCACACGCGGTGATTTCTACGACGAGACCGGCGCGCTGCGCGACATGATCCAGAACCATGCGCTGCAGCTGCTGACGATGATCGCGATGGAGCCACCGTCGACCAACGACGCCGACGCCATCCGCGACGAAAAGCTGAAGGTGCTGCGCTCGCTGAAGCCCTTCACGCCCGAGGCCGTGGCGCGCGACGTGGTGCGTGGCCAGTACAAGGCCGGCAATGTCGCCGGCAAGCGCGTGCCGGGCTACCTGGAGGAAGCCAAGGTGCCGGCCGACAGCCGCTGCGAGACCTTCGTCGCGCTGCGCACCGAGGTGCAGAGCTGGCGCTGGGCCGGTGTGCCCTTCTACCTGCGCACCGGCAAGCGCTTGGCCGCGCGCGACGCGCAGATCGTCGTCAACTTCCGCGAGGTGCCGCACCCCATCTTCGCCGGCACCCGGCAGGCCAACAAGCTGGTCATCAAGCTGCAGCCCGAAGACGGGCTGGAGTTGCACCTGCTGGCCGCCAAGGGCGGCGGGGCCAGCCTGCAGGGCCAGGAGATGCTGGCGCCGGTGTCGCTGGACCTGGACTTCGACAAGGCCTTCCTCAGCGAGCGCGTGGGCGCCTACGAACGCCTGCTGATGGACGCCATCGCCGGCCGCCTGAACCTCTTCGTGCGCAGCGACGAACAGGAACAGGCCTGGCGCTGGGTCGAGCCCATCCTGAACGCCTGGCAGGCCGACACCATCGGTCCGCGGCCCTACGTGGCCGGCAGTTGGGGTCCGGCGGCGTCGAGCGCGCTGGTCGCGCGCGACGGTTGCGTCTGGGCCGAAGAACAATGAGCGTCGCGCGCCGCGCGCTGCCGGTCTTGCTGTTGTCGCTGCTGCTGGCCACGCGGCTGGCCGCAGCCGCCACCCTCAGCCTGTCGCCGGGGCAGAACCTGGCGGCTGCGCTGGCCCGGGCGGTGGATGGCGACACCATCGAGATCGCGGCCGGCACCTACCGCGGTGAAGTCGGTGTCGTCGTGCAGCAGCGGCTGACGCTGCGCGGCGTCGGCGGCCGGCCGGTCTTGCAGGCCGATGGCCGCAGCGCCGAAGGCAAGGCCATCCTGGTGGTGCGCAGCGCCCACGAGGGCAGCGACATCCGCATCGAGAACATCGAGTTCCGCGGCGCCCGCGTGGCCGACCGCAACGGCGCCGGCATCCGCTTCGAACGCGGCCGTCTGCAGGTGCTGCGCTGCGCCTTCGCGGACAACGAGAACGGCATCCTGACGGCCGGTTTCGCCGATGCCGAACTCGCCATCAGCGACAGCGATTTCAGCGCAGCGCCGGCCGCCACGCCGCTGCCGCACCTGCTGTATGCGGGCCACATCGCCAAGCTGACCGTGACCGGCAGCCGCTTCAGCGGGGGGCGCGACGGCCACCTGTTGAAGTCTCGCGCTCGGGTCAGCGAGATCCGCAACAGCCGCTTCGTCGACGGCCCCGACGGGCAGGCGGCCTACGAACTCGAATTCCCCAACGGCGGCCAGGTCACGGTGGTCGGCAACGTCATCGGCCAGAGTGCCGGCACCAGCAACCCGACCATCGTGTCCTTCGGCGCCGAAGGCTACGACGATCGCCCGCTGGCCCTGGTCTTCACCGACAACACGGTGATCAACGAAGCGCCGCGCCCGGCGGTCTTCCTGCGCATTCGCGAGGCCGTCCAGCCCTTCGAACAGCGCCTGCAGAACAACCGCTTTTTCGGCCCCGGCGAGACCGGCGGCGCCACCCCAGCCCAGGGCAACCTGGCGGCGCCGCTCAGCGCGCTGGCCAGCGCGCGGCCCTAGGAGAACCGACCTTGCTCGACCGCATCCGCGCCTCCATGCCCGCGCTGCCGCCGGCCGAGCAGCGCGTGGCCCAATTGCTGCTGAGCGACCCGCGCAGCTTCGCCACCTTGCCGGTGGTGGAGCTCGCCGAGCGCTCGCACGTCAGCAAGCCGACCGTGGTGCGCTTCTGCCGCAGCATCGGCTACGACGGGCTGGCCGATTTCAAGCTCAAGCTGGCCGGCAGCGTCAACGAAGGCGTGCCCTTCGTTCACCGCTCGGTGGACGACGACGACAAGGCCGGCGACATCGTCGTGAAGGTCACCGACAACGCGGTGGCTGCTCTGCTGCGCTACCGCAATGCGGCGGCCAGCCAGGCCGTCGAGCGGGCCATTGCAGCGCTGGCCGATACCGGCCGCAACTCGACCCAGGGCCGGCGCATCGAGTTCTACGGCGTGGGCAATTCGGGCATCGTGGCGATGGATGCGCAGCACAAGTTCTTTCGCCTGGGCGTGACGGCCGCGGCCGTCAGTGACGGCCACATGCAGGTGATGAGCGCGACCATGCTCAAGCCCGGCGACTGCGCGGTCATCATCAGCAACACCGGGCGCAGCCGCGACCTGCTGGACGTGGCCGAGATCGCGCGCAAGAAGGGCGCCACCGTCATCGCCATCACCGCCAGCGGGTCTCTGCTGGCGCGCGAGGTGCAAACCGGCCCGCACATCCTGCTGGCCGCCGACCACCCGGAAGATGCCGATCGCTACAGCCCGATGGTGTCGCGCCTGCTGCACCTGCTGATCATCGACATCCTGACCACCGGCGTGGCGCTGCGCCTGGGGTCGGCGCAACTGCGGCCGCTGCTGCAGGAGATCAAGAAAAACCTGCGCGCCAAGCGCTACGCCGAAGCGCCGCGCGGGCCGGTGGACCCCGCAGGCCGTTAGACGGCAGCCATGCCCAGCAGGCCTTCGACGCCATAGAGCTGCGCCAGTTGCACCAGTTGGGCCGGCGCACCGGTCACCAGCAGACCACGGCCTGCGGCCTGCGCCAGGCGGTGGGTGTGCAGCAACAGCGCGATGGTCGAACTGTCGAAGGCTTGCAGCTGGGAGGCGTCGACTTGCAGGGGGCCGCTGCCTTGCGCCACGGCAGCCGGCACGGTCTGCGCCAGCGCTGCGGCTTGTTCGAGGGTGGCGTGTTCAGGCAATTGCATGCGCGCGGTCCGTCCGGGGTCAGGCTTTGCCGCCGGCCTTGTTCCTGTCGACCAGCGTCTGGATGAGGCCGTCGATACCGCCCTTGGACAGTTCCGCGGCGAACTGGGCGTTGTAGTTCTTGACCAGCCAGATGCCACCGACGTTGACGTCGATGATCTTCCAGGTCTCGCCGAACTTGTCGAGGCGGTAGTCGAGCTTGATCGGCTCACCCTTGCCGCGCACTTCCGACTGCACCACGATCTGGGTGCTGCCGGCCACCGGCAGCGACTTGGTGATCTCGACGCTCTGGTCCTTCAACTGGGCCAGCGCGCCCGAATACAGGCGAAGCAGCATCAGCTTGAATTCGGTCTGCAACTTGCCGCGCTGATCGGGCGTGGCTTCGCGCCACTTCACGCCGACCGCCGAGCGCGTGGCGACCTCGAAGTTCACGCTGGGCATGACCTTGGTGTCGACCAGCGCAACGATGCGGCTCAAGTCGCCCGCCTGCACGGCCTTGTCGGTCTTCGCGGCGTCGATGACCTCGGTCGAAATCTGGCGCACCAGCGCTTCGGGCGTGACCTCGGCCTGGGCCGGGGCGGCGAGCACCACAGTGGCCACCGCCACCCAGATCGAGCCGGTCGAGAACAGTTGCTTCAGCACAGAATTCCTTTCGTTCGGCACCCAGGAAGCAGGGGCCGCACAGCTACAACGCGGCCGAGGGTCTGGCGGTTCACTTGGCAGCCGAAGCGGCGGCAGAAGCTGCCGCGGCGGACGGCTTGGCCGGCCCGTCGCCGGGGTCCTCGTCGAAGGCTTCCTGCGGCGGCGCGCCGTCGTAGACGGCGTCACGGCGCTGCGCCAGGTAGGCGTCGCGCAGGAAGCTGTACTTGTCCAGCGCCACCTGGTCCAGCAGCTTGCCCGCCGGCAGCAGCTTGGTCCGGGTGTCGACCAGTTCGACGGCCAGCACGCTGTACTGACCGCCCGCCGTGGGCGGCAGCGATGACGGGCTGACGGTGCGGTCGAGCAGGAAGCCCGCGGTGTCGCGCAACGTGGACGGACCGACCATCGGCAGCACCAGATAGGGCCCGGCGCCCAGGCCCCAGCGGCCCAGGGTCTGGCCAAAGTCTTCCGGACGCTTGATCAGGCCCATCTCGGTGGCCGGGTCGAGCAGGCCGCCGAGGCCGAAAAAGGTGTTCGCCACGACGCGCATGCCCATCTCGAAGCCGTACTGCACTTTGCCTTGCAGCAGCTGGTTGGCTGCCGACCAGACGTCGCGGACGTTGCCCAGCAAGTTGCTGACGCCGGTGCGCACGAGGCTGGGCACGACCTTTTCGTAGGTTTGCGCCACCGGCTTCAGGATGGCGGTATCGATGGCATCGTTGAAGGCGTAGACCTTGCGATTCCAGCCTTCCCACGGGTCACCGGGCGTCGCGGCCGTGCGCGCCGGACTCATGCCCGGTCCGGCCGGCGGCACGCTGGCGCAGGCGCTGAGGGCCAGCAGCGCCAAGGCGGCGGTGGCGCGGACCCAGCCGCGGGGCACCGTCGGCGTCACTTGGCGGCTCCAGACGCCGGCGCGCCCGCAGCCGGCGCGTCGGCCTTGCTGCTGAGGAACTGGCCGATCAGGTTTTCCAGCACCACGGCCGATTGCGTCTGCGGCACGGTGTCGCCGGCGGCCAGGTTCTTGTCGTCGCCGCCCGGATCCAGGCCGACATACTGGTCGCCCAGCAGACCCGAGGTCAGGATCTTCGCGGCCGAGTCTTTCGGATACTGGTAGCCGCGCTCGATCTCCATCGAGACGACGCCCTGGAAGCTCTTGCTGTCGAGGGCGATCCGGGTCACCCGGCCAACGGTGACGCCGGCGGTGCGCACCGGCGCGCGCACCTTCAGGCCGCCGATGTTGTCGAAGCGCGCCTGCACCATGTAGGTGTCGCCACCGCCGACGCTGCCCAGGTTGGCCGCTTTCAGCGCCAGGAACACCAGCCCCAGCATGCCCAGCAGCACGAAGCCGCCGACCAGGGTTTCAATCGTCTTCTTGCCCATCCAAATACTCCCTTCAACCCCGATTCACGGGGTTGAGAACATCAGTGCCGTGAGGATGAAGTCCATGCCCAGCACCCACAGCGAAGAGATCACCACCGTGCGCGTGGTGGCGTAGGCCACACCCTCGGGCGTGGCTTCGGTCTCGTGGCCCTGGTAGAGCGCCACCACCGTGCAGATCACGCCGAACACGCAGGCCTTGACCAGGCCGTTGCCGACATCGCGAAAAACGTCGACCCGAGTCTGCATGATCGACCAGAAATTGCCGCTGTCCACCCCGATGAGCAGCACGGCCACGATGTAAGCGCCCAGGATGCCGACCGCGGAGAAGAGCACCGCCAGGATGGGCATGGCCACGATGCCGCCGATGAGGCGCGGGGCCAGCACGCGGGCTTTGGGGTCGATGGCCATCAGTTCCATCGCGGCCAACTGCTCGCCGGCTTTCATCAGGCCGATCTCGGCCGTCAGCGAGGTGCCCGCACGGCCCGCGAACAGCAGGCCGGTGACGACCGGCCCCAGTTCTCGGACCAGCGACAGGTTGACGATCAGACCCAGGCTTTCGGCAGCGCCATAGGTGACCAGCGCGTAGTACATCTGCAGCGCCAGCACGAAGCCCACCGCCAGGCCCGAGGCCATGATGATGATCAGCGAGCGGTTGCCGATGGCATAGACCTGCGCCACGACCAGACCGAAGCGGCGCAGCGAAGCCGGCACGGCGCGCAGCAGGTCGACGAAGAAATAGGCGGCGTGCCCCCAGCCGCGGAACTGGTCCAGCGCGATGGCGCCCAGCCTGGCGAGCGCGGCCGTCATGCGGAAATGCCGAAATCGCTGGCGATCGCGGGCGCCGGGTAGTGGAACTTCACCGGACCATCGGGCTCGCCGCGCACGAACTGGCGGGTTTCGGGGTCGCTGCTGGCCATCAGTTCGGCCGGCGTGCCCTGGGCGACGATGCGGCCCTGCGTGGCCAGCAGGATCACGTGGTCGCTGATCGCCATGCACTCGGGCACGTCGTGGCTGACCACCAGGCTGGTCGCGCCGGTGACGTCGTTCAGCGTGCGGATCAGCTTCGCGGCCACGCCCATGCTGATCAGGTCGAGGCCGGCGAAAGGCTCGTCGTACATGATGAGTTCCGGGTCCAGCGCGATGGCGCGGGCCAGCGCGATGCGCCGCGCCATGCCGCCCGAAACCTCGGAAATCCGAAGGCCCGCGGCGCCGCGCAGGCCGACAGCGTTGAGCTTCATCAGCACCAGGTCGCGGATCATGTCTTCGGGCAGGCTGGTGTGCTCGCGGATCGGAAAGGCCACGTTCTCGAACACCGTCAGGTCGGTGAACAGCGCGCCGAACTGGAACAGCATGCCCAGGCGGCGGCGCAGGCGGTAGAGCTGGGTCTGGTCGCGGGCGTTGACGACTTCGCCGTCGAAGACCACGCGGCCGCTGTCGGCCGCATGCACGCCGCCGATCAGGCGCATCAGGGTCGTCTTGCCGCAGCCCGAGCCGCCCAGAATGGCCGTGACTTTCCCGCGTGGGAACTTCAGAGACACGTCCTTCAAGATCGTTCGGGTGGCGTCGTAGCCGAACGTGACGTGGTCGATCTCGATGAAGGGCGTGGCGGGCAAGCGGGTGGGGCAGGGGTGGCGGGGCCACGCCGGCTTTGGGGCTGGGAGGGTGGTGATTCTCGCATGCAGGGGCTAACCCGCAGGCCCTTCGGGTGTGACGCCCTGTGGCCGGGCCCTCACTTCACTTCGCGCCAATAGATCCGCCGCCATGTGGCCGCCGCGCTCGGGGTCTCGGGCACCTGGGGCGCCACCACCGTCTTGTCGGACATCCGCACCAGCGCTCGCTTGCCATCGGCCGTGGTGACGATGACGGTGCGGCTGGCCAGTGCATAGCCGAGGAAGGAGGCCGAGTCGTAGTAGGTGCTGCCGCCCAGGGTCCGCGCCACGGCGCCACCGGTGGCACTGTTGATGGCGATGAACCAGCTGCGGCCACCCGGGTCGCACTGCACATTGGTCGGGATGTTGGCCGTCAGGGCCAGCGTGCCGCCGCTGGTCAGCGAGGCCTTGCTGACGACGCGGCTGTAGCTCAGGCCGCTGTCCACCGGCAGGTCGATGTACCAGCCTCGGCGCAGCGCGAGGTCCAGCGCGTTGGTCGTCGCCTGGTAGGTGTTGGTGCTGCTGTTGTAGACCAGCGCCTGGCAGACGAGGTTGCCGTTGCCGCCACCCGAGGGGCAGCTGGCGCCGTTCGTGCCGCGCAGGTCGGGCAGCGTGGGGCTGAGCACGCTGGTGTCGTCGATCAGGCCGTAGATGCTCTGGCGCTGGCTGGCCCAGGCGTTGGCACCGGTGCCCGGCACGTCTTCGTCGGCCAGGTAGCGCCCGGTGCCCAGGTAGACGATGAACTTGGTGGCGCTGCCGGCGACCAGGCCCACTTCGGGCGGTGCGGTCACCGGCTGGTTCAGGGTGCCGCCGCTGTCGGTGAGCGCGGCGATCTTCTTGGCCGTGGCGCTGTCCAGGTCGAAGCGCCAGACGTTGCCCAGCAGGTCGCCCCCATAGACATAGCGCACCAGGGCATCGGCGGCGGTGTTGGCCAGCTTGCCCAGATGGGCCAGACCCGCCGGGCTGGCGGCCGAGCCGGCGCCGGTGCTGATGGCCACGGCCGAGCCGACATTGGACGGATCGATGATCCAGATGCGGCCCACGCCGTCCCCGCCGATGCTGCTGCCGTTGTCGTAGCCCGAGGCCACCACCACACGCCAGCCGGCTGCGGTGCGCACGATCAGCGGCGTGCCGAAGGAGTAGCCCATGTTGCCGGGGTTGAATTCCCACAGCACCTTGCTGACAGCGTCGGCTTCGGTGGCGGCCGCGTAGCTGGAGATGTCCAGTGCGTAGTAGCCGCGCCCACCCTTGCCCAGGCCGCCGGCCAGCAGGCGTGAGAAGGGCATGCCGGTCACTTCGGCCACGGCCGGTGTGCCGTCGACGTAGTACTGGTGCGCGTAGGTGGTGCTGGCCAGCTGCGCCAGATTGGCATGCACCAGGCGTGGCACATAGGCCCAGAGCTCCTGGCCGCGCGTGCTCACCGAAGCGTCGGTGCGGCCGTCGACGACGTGCAGCATGCCGTCGTTGGCGCCCTGGAAGATGATCGGCGTGTTGGCGCCGTAGTTCAGCACCACCGGTTCGGCGTTGACGATGTCGCCCAGCACGTCCTGGCGCTGGCGGTAGGTGCTGCCCTCGCCCGTCCGGTCACCGCGCAGGAAGTTGATGACGCCGGCGGTCAGGCTGGCTGGCGTGCCGGCGAAATTGGCCGAGGTGAAGGCCTTGCCGGTGCTGCCGTTGTAGGACGCGATCTTGCGGCTGCTGGCGCTCTGGGTGGCGAGGTTCTGGCGGAATGACCAGAGGTCGGAGCCAGTCTGCAGCGCGGTGGTCGAGTCCAGCGAATAGGCCACCAGGTCGCCGTACCAGGAGCCCGAACGGTAGCTCGACGCGTAGCCCAGGTTGTTCAGCGTGATCTGGGCGTTGGCGACGGCCACGGCGGCGGCGGCGGCGTCTTTCGCGAAGGCATCGGTGACGACCTGGTTGAAGGCCGAGGTCAGCGCGGTACCGTCTTCGGCGCTGAGGAAGAGCCCCCCGCCCTGCTTCGCGGTGTTGATCAGCAGCGGGTCGTTCTTCACCGCTTCGTCGGCAAAGCCGATGGTGTAGGTCAGCAGGTTGTTGCGCTTGCTGCGGCCGGTGGGCGCGGCCAGGTCGGGGCGCAGGTCGATGTCGTAGAGCGCCTTGGCGATGTCGTCCAGGTAGTCCGATCCGGTCTGCACACCGCCGACGCTTTCATAAGGCTGCCGGGCCAGCTTGCGGTCCCAGTTCGCCACCGTGCCCGAACTGCCACCCACACAGTTGGCGGCCAGCACGCCCTGGCAGTCGCCGTCGTAGTCGCGCAGGTAGGCGTTCTTGTCGAAGCTGCGGTCGTTGGTCGGCCGGCCGTCGGTGACCAGGAAGGCATAGGAGCGCTGGCACCAGCTCTGGATCGGCTTCTGCGCCGCCGTGGCCGTGGTGCTGGTACAGGCCACGGGTGTGCCGCTGAGGCAGGAATTGGTCGCCGTCGGCGTGTCGGTGCCCCATTTCTTGAAGAAGCTGTCGATGTTGACGCCGCTGACCGTACCGGCCGTGATGTTGCCGTTGTAGCCCGTGGCCATGTAGCGGCCGATGTCGGACAGCGTCGTCGACAACGGCGTGGTGCCCCCTGGCGAACCGAGGCCCGGGATGGTGGTGCCGGTGATGGTGCTGCGGCTGCTGGTCGTGAGGTCGGCCATGGCGATCTTCAGTGCTCCGCCATCGCCGCCCGAGTTGTAGGTGCTGAGCCCGACGCGGACCAGGGCGCTGGCACTGCCGGTGGCCACCGGCAGGCCGCCGATCACCGATTTCACCGAGGCCGTGGCGTGGTCCCAGCGGCTGCCCACGCTGCCTGAATTGACCGGCTTCAGGCCGCTGCCCGGCCAGCTGGCGCCGGTGGTCTCGTTGTAGGTCCCGAAATACCAGTTGAGGAAGTTGCCGGTGTAGCTGCCCGTGGTGTCGCCCACCGAGCCCGTGGTGACCAATTGCGCCGGGTAGGTGGCCGTATTGACGAAGCAGGCCTGCTTCACGCCCGAGGTGGTGGTTCTGGAGCTGTGCTGGTATTTCTGCGTCGCGGTGCCGACCGTGAATTGCGGTTTGCTGCTGGAGACGGCCAGGTAGACGGTCGAACCGGCGGCGATGACGGTCAGGCTCGAGGTCGCGGTGCAGCTGGCCAGGTAGGTGGTGCTGGCGCTGTAGGGGGCCCCCGGGACGACGTGGAACATCGAGCCCGAGCTGTCCACCATGAACATGAAGTTCGGCGCGACGTTGTTCTTCACGGCCATTGGCACGTCGTTGATGGCTTGGGCGTGGACCGTGCCCACTGCCGCGATGGCCACCAGGGCGGCCCAGGCCAGCCCCAGTCGGTGTGAGCGCCAGCGCAGCGCTGGCGACAGGCGAAGGTGGCTGCTCATGGGGGTGCTCGGTTGGGGGGTTGGCGCGCGACCACGGGTCGCATCAGGCGCTGGTGGCGGGGCCGGAGAACATGGCCTCGAACCAGCTCTCGGTGCCGCGCGGGCCGCGCACCCGGGTGACGACCCGGTAGCGCAGCGGAATGCTGTAGGCCGAACCGGCACCGATGTTGGCCTCGTATTCGCACTTGGCGCGGATGTCGTTGATGTCGGTCAGCGTCGGATTGCTGCTGCACATGCGCTCGATGACGAACTGCACGCGGTATTCGCCGCTGTCGGTGCCGCAACTGGTCACGCTGGCGCCTTGCGGGTCGACACAGGCCACGCTGGTCCAGTCGATGACCGAGGGGAAGCCGCGGCTGTCGGTGGCGGTCTGGCGGGTGCTGTAGTAGCGATTGGCCACCGCCGTGTTGCCGCCGCCGCCGGCCACCGTGCTGGCGGCGGCGTTGATGGCGTCGGTCAAGGCGCGGTCGGCCGCCTGAGCTGCGGCGCGCTGGAAGGAAAAGTTGCCCGCGATGACATTGCCCGAGTCGATGCTGCGCATGGCACCGGCGC
Source organism: Betaproteobacteria bacterium (assembly GCA_947453725.1). Taxonomy (GTDB): domain Bacteria; phylum Pseudomonadota; class Gammaproteobacteria; order Burkholderiales; family Burkholderiaceae_C; genus Rubrivivax. The sequence goes on from CANGHH010000002.1 coordinate 189,774, forward strand.
CCGCCAGCAGCAGCAGGGCCAGGGCCACCAGCACCACCAGCAGCACCAGCCCCTGCTGCGGCCCTTGGCGCTTGGTGCGGCCGTGACGCGGTGCGAGGCTGCGCATCAGGTGCTCCAGATCACGTTGCGCAGCGGGATCACCGCCTGGTGCACGCGGTAGCGGTACTGGCGCCAGTTGGCACCGCTGGGCACGCCGACCCCGCTGAGGTTGATGACCGGCGCCTGGGCGTCGTCGAAGGAACAGGGGCCGGTGTTCACCACGCCGCTGCCGTTGGTGCAACTCGCCGCCGTCACGTCGCCGTTGCCACGCTCCTTGGCCCGCGACACGATGACGACGCGGACGGCCTTGATGCGACCGATGTCGCTGGCACCCGGGCTGGCCCAGCTGCCGCTGGCATCCACCCAGTCGTTGACCACGTCGCTGCTGGCGCTGGCCGATACGCCGTACTGCGCCTTCATCAACACGATGTCGGGGACCAGCGCGTTGGCGCCGCCGCGCATCGTCAGCGGCGCGGTGCTGCAGCCCGGGCTGTCGCTGAAGGCGTTGTAGCGCACCAGGGTTTCGCACAGCACGGCAAAGGCGTCCTGGCGAAACTGCGGGCCCAGGCGGTAGACCACCGCCGGACCGCTGACCGCGCCGGCCGAGACGAAGCCGTAGCGTGTCTCCGTGGTGAAGGTCCCCGCCGGGGCGTTGTAGCTGGCGTTGGCCGTGTGGGTCACGCTTTTGCATTGGCTGGCATTGCCGCCGCAGGCCGTGCTGGTGGACGGCGCGGCCGTCACCTGGAACAGGCTGCACGGCACCGTGGTGGCACCCGGAATGCCGACGATGACCAGGTCATTGAGGGCCAACAGGCCGCTGTCGGTGACTGCCAGGTCCGCGTCGGTGCTGGCCATCGGTGCCAGCACCGGCATCGCCGACAGCGGCCCGATGGCGTTGGAAGCGGTGAAGATCAGGCGGTCCGACGCCGTGGCCGAGCCACCGGCCACGATGCGCGCCGGCAGCAATGGCGCGCCATTCGAGACCACGGCGCCGGCGCGCCAGGCGTTGAACTGCTGGCACAGCGGCTGGCCGTTGCTGAACAGGCCGGTGCCGGCCTCGCGCCCGGCGGCGTCGACCAGCGACAGGGCCATCTGCACACCCACCTGGGCGGCCGAGGTGCCCGCCACGCTGCGGAACTGCTGGCCCATGGAGACCATCGTCATGCCGACGGCCAGCGACAGCACCAGGCCGATGGCCATCGCCACCATCAGTTCGACCAGCGTGAAGCCGCTCTGGCGTGCGGGCTTCATGACTGCCACTGCACGACGTTGGTCACCGACAGGCTGCGCGGCGCGTCGCTGCCGTTCTGCCAGCACAGCTGCACGGTGACGCGGCTCGTGGCGGCATCGACCACCACCTGCTGCATGTCGGCCGTGGCATTCGGCAACTGCCGCGCCACCTCGGTGAGCCAGCCGGTGACGGTGGCGTTGCTCGAAGCCGTTCCCGTGGGCGCACAGGCGGTGCTGCCCGTGGCGTGGTGGGCGTAGGCGCTGGCGCTGGTCGGATCGGCGATCAGCAGCCGGGCCATCAACTGGTCGGCCAGGAAGGCGGCCGTGGTGCGGTCGCGCGCGTCGGTGGCCATGCGCAGCGCGGTGGCCTGCAGGCTCACCAGCGCCAGCAGGCCCAGCGAAAAGATCACCAGCGACACCAGGACCTCGATCATCGAGAAGCCGCGTGGCGCCCGCGCCGCCTGACGCGGCCGACGCAGCAGATGCATGCGTTCGCGCATCAGCAGCTCCTCGGGTCGCCCACGCTGTGCAGATTGGGGTCGCACAGGCGGATCAGGCCACTGCCGAAGATGTCGACCTGGCGCAAATCGGTGTTCGCCACGGGCGACGACAGCTGGACCTGGCTGAGGTAGGTGCCGGTACTGTCGACGAAGCCGTTGGGCATGAACACCACCACCCGGCTGCCGTTGCTGGAACTGGCACTGATGCCCGCGGTTTCGCCGTCGGCCCGCTGTTGCAGGGTGCTGGCCGGGCTGACCTGGGCCACGGCCCAGCCCGCACCGCCGGCGTTCAGCGTGAAGCTGACGCTGGTGTTGCGCCTGGCGGCCTCGGCGCGCGCGTAGCTCAGACCCGTGACGATGCCCTCCGTGGCGCGCTGCAGCCGGTGGTTGGCGACCTGCAGCGACACGCTGGGTGCGGCCAGCGACAGCGCCACCGACAGGATGGCCACCGTGATCATCAGCTCGATCAAGGTCAGTCCGCGCACCCGTGCCGCCGGGCGTTGAATTCGATTCAGCATGTGTCCCCCTTGCGGCGGAGCCAGCAGTTCACCGGCAGCCCTGTGGCGCCCGGAAATGCAGTCGTCTGTTGCAGGTTGTCCTGGTCCACCGTGTAGGCGGTGTCGCTCAGACCGGCCGACGATTTGCCGCTGGCCGTCAGCAGGAAAGTCTGGTTGCTGGCGCTGCCGCCCCACGTGCAGCTGTAGGTGAAGTTGTCACCGGTGGGCGCTGCCACGCCGCAGGCCGTGGCGCTGCTGCCGTAGTGCCGGTTGTCCTGGTAGTACTGCTCCAGGCGCACGCGGGCGCTGGCCAGCGTGCCGGTGGCCTCCACCAGGCGGCTGCGCCGCACCGAGTCGGTGTATTGCGGGTAGGCGACGGCGGCGATGATGGCCACGATGGCCACCGCCACCATCAGCTCGATGAGGGTGAAGCCGTCGGGGCGTGGACCCGACAAGGGTACGCACAAGCGACGCCGGGATCCGGGCATTGGCGGTACGGGCAAGGCTGACATGGGGCTGTGACGACTCTGGTGATCGGCAAGAGGCTGATCTCTCGTCACCATGTCGGCCTGTCGGCGCCCGACGTGAGCCCTGCTGTGCGACAAAACGCCTGCTGGCGCAAGCGCATGTAACAGCGCCCGCCTCACAACGCCAAATTGAAGGTGGCGTTGCAGGGCGGGCGACGCGGGCCCGGCGGCCCGGCGGGGCTCAGCGTGGCAAGTTGCTGGCGCCCATCAGGAACTCATCGACGGCGTGCGCCGCCTGGCGGCCTTCGCGGATGGCCCACACGACCAGGCTTTGGCCGCGGCGCATGTCGCCGGCGGCGAAAACGCCCGGCACGCTGGTCTTGTAGCTGGCAGCGCCTTCGGTCGATGCCTTGACATTGCCGCGGCTGTCTTTCTCGACACCGAAGGCTTCCAGCACCGAGCCCACAGGCGCCACGAAGCCCATCGCCAGCAGCACCAGATCGGCCTTGTGTTCCTGCTCGCTGCCGGGCACCTCGACCATCTTGCCGCCTTGCCATTCGACGCGCACGGTCTTCAGCGCAGTGACCTTGCCCTTGCTGCCGACGAGTTCCTTGGTGGCGATCGCGAATTCGCGGTCGCAGCCTTCGACGTGGCTGGAACTGGTGCGCAGCTTGTACGGCCAGTAGGGCCAGGTCATCGGCCGGTTCTCCTCCACCGGCGGCTGCGGCATCAGCTCGAACTGCGTCACGCTGGCCGCACCGTGGCGGTTGCTGGTGCCCACGCAGTCGCTGCCGGTGTCGCCGCCGCCGATGACGATGACGTGCTTGCCGGTGGCCTTCAGCTGACCCTTCAACTTGTCGCCGGCCACGACCTTGTTCTGCTGCGGCAGGAATTCCATCGCGTAGTGCACGCCGTCGAGTTCGCGACCGGGCACCGGCAGGTCGCGGCTGGTCTCGCTGCCGCCGGTCAGCAGCACGGCGTCGAAATCGGCCTGCAGCTGGGCCGGTGTGATGGTGGACTGGGCGTCGTTGGTGACCTTGGTGTCGGCGGGCAGGGCACCCACCAGCACGCCGGTTTTGAAGCTCACGCCTTCGGCCTGCATCTGGCCGATGCGGCGGTCGATGTGGCTTTTCTCCATCTTGAAGTCGGGGATGCCGTAGCGCAGCAGACCGCCGATGCGGCTGTTCTTCTCGAACACCGTCACGTCGTGGCCGACGCGCGCCAGTTGTTGCGCTGCAGCCAGCCCGGCCGGCCCGCTGCCGACGACCGCCACCCGCTTGCCGGTCTTCGCCGCCGGCACCATCGGCACCACCCAGCCTTCGGCCCAGCCGCGGTCGATGATGGCGTGCTCGATGCTCTTGATGCCCACCGCGTCGTCGTTGACGTTCAGCGTGCACGCGGCTTCACAGGGCGCGGGGCAGACGCGGCCGGTGAATTCGGGGAAGTTGTTGGTCTGGTGCAGCACGTCCAGCGCCAGCTTCCAGTCGCCCTGGAAAACCAGGTCGTTGAAGTCCGGGATGATGTTGTTGACCGGGCAGCCGCTGTTGCAGAAGGGCGTGCCGCAGTCCATGCAGCGCGCGCTCTGCACTTTTGCCTGGTCGGCGCTGAGCGTGATGACGAACTCTTTCCAGGTCTTCAAGCGCGCCTGTGGCGGCTCGTAGCCCTCTTCGAGCCGTTCGTATTCCAGGAAGCCGGTGACTTTGCCCATGGTGTTGCTCTGTATTTATTTCGCAGGGACAGCGCTGGCCGCAGCCGGCGCCTTGCTGGTGGCCGCCGCCGTCGCCGCCTTGGCTGCACGCTCGGCGAGCACGCGCTTGTACTCGTGCGGGAAGACCTTGACGAACTTGCCGCGGGCGTCGGACCAGTGGTCCAGCAGCTCGCGGGCGCGCAGGCTGCCCGTCCAGCGGTGGTGGTCTTCGATGAGCTTCTTCAGCAGCACCTCGTCGGGCAGCTCGGCGTGCAGGCCGACGGCCGCGCCGCCTTGCTCTTCGCGCGCCAGCACCTTGTCCAGCGCCACCATGCTGGTGTTGCAGCGGCCGGCGAACTGGCCGTCTTCGTCATAGACGTAAGCCACGCCGCCCGACATGCCGGCCGCGAAGTTGCGCCCGGTCTTGCCCAGCACGACCGCGGTGCCGCCGGTCATGTACTCGCAGCCGTGGTCGCCGGTGCCCTCGACGACCGCCGTGGCGCCCGACAGACGCACCGCGAAGCGTTCACCGGCCACCCCGCAGAAGAAGGCCTCGCCGCTGGTCGCGCCGTAGAGCGCGGTGTTGCCGATGATGATGTTCTGCGTGGCGTTGCCGCGGAACTCGATGCTCGGCCGGACCACCACGCGGCCGCCCGACAGGCCCTTGCCGGTGTAGTCGTTGGCGTCACCGATCAGGTACAGCGTGATGCCCTTGGCCAGGAAGGCGCCGAAGCTCTGGCCGCCCACGCCTTCCATCTGCATGAAGATGGTGTGGTCGGGCAGGCCTTCGGGGCGGTGGCGGATCAGCTCGCCCGACAGCATCGCACCGACACTGCGGTTGAGGTTGCGCGTGTCCTCCATGAAGTGCACTTTTTCGCCGCGCAGGATGGCCGGCTGGCAGCGCTCGATCAGCTTGACGTCCAGTGCCTTGGCCAGGCCGTGGTCCTGCGCCTCGACGTGGAAGCGCGGCGCGGTGGCCTCGATCTGCGGCAGGTGGAAGATGCGGCTGAAGTCCAGGCCGCTGGCCTTCCAGTGGGCGATGCCCTTCCGGGTGTCGAGCAGGTCGGCTCGGCCGATCAGCTCGTCGAAGGTGCGGATGCCCAGCTGGGCCATGATCTGGCGCGCTTCTTCGGCGATGAAGAAGAAGAAGTTGACGACATGCTCGGGCTTGCCCGAGAACTTCTTGCGCAGCACCGGGTCTTGCGTGGCCACGCCGACCGGGCAGGTGTTGAGGTGGCACTTGCGCATCATGATGCAGCCCTCGACGACCAGCGGCGCGGTGGCGAAGCCGAATTCGTCGGCGCCCAGCAGCGCGCCGATGACCACGTCGCGGCCGGTCTTCATCTGGCCGTCGGCCTGCACGCGCACGCGGCCGCGCAGGCGGTTCAGCACCAGGGTCTGCTGCGTCTCGGCCAGGCCCAGCTCCCACGGTGTGCCGCAGTGCTTGATCGACGACCAGGGCGATGCGCCCGTGCCGCCGTCGTGGCCGGCGATGACGATGTGATCGGCCTTGCACTTGGTGACGCCGGCGGCGATGGTGCCCACGCCGACTTCACTGACCAGCTTGACGCTGATCGAAGCCCGCGGGTTGGCGTTCTTCAGGTCGTGGATGAGCTGCGCCAGGTCTTCGATGGAATAGATGTCGTGGTGCGGCGGCGGGCTGATCAGGCCCACCCCGGGCACGCTGTAGCGCAGCTTGCCGATGTAGTCCGACACCTTGCCGCCAGGCAACTGGCCGCCTTCGCCGGGCTTGGCACCCTGGGCCATCTTGATCTGGATCTGGTCGGCGCTGACCAGGTATTCGGTGGTCACACCGAAGCGGCCCGAAGCGACCTGCTTGATCTTGCTGCGCAGGCTGTCGCCGGCCTGCATGGTGTAGTCGCTCTCGATGACGTCCTTGCCGACGACGTCCGATACGGTGGTGCCGGCCACGACGGGGATGCCCTTCAGTTCGCTGCGGTAGCGCGCCGGGTCTTCGCCGCCTTCGCCGGTGTTGCTCTTGCCGCCGATGCGGTTCATCGCGATGGCCAGCGTGCTGTGCGCCTCGGTGCTGATCGAGCCCAGGCTCATCGCGCCGGTGGCGAAGCGCTTGACGATTTCGGCCGCCGATTCGACTTCCTCGACCGGGATCGCCTTGCTCGGATCGACCTTGAATTCGAACAGGCCGCGCAGCGTCATGTGGCGCTTGCTCTGGTCGTTGATCAGCTGGGCGTATTCCTTGTAGGTGTCGAACTGGTTGGCCCGCGTGCTGTGCTGCAGCTTGGCGATGGCGTCGGGCGTCCACATGTGTTCTTCGCCGCGCGCCCGCCAGGCGTATTCGCCGCCGGTGTCGAGCATCTGGGCCAGCACCGGGTCGTTGCCGAAGGCCGCGAGGTGCATGCGCACCGCTTCTTCGGCGACCTCGAAGACGCCGATGCCGCCGACCTGCGTGGCTGTGCCGCGGAAGAACTTCTCGACGAAGGTCTTCTCCAGGCCGATGGCCTCGAAGAGCTGCGAGCCGCAGTAGGACATGTAGGTGCTGACACCCATCTTCGACATGATCTTCGACAGACCCTTGCCGATGGCCTTGACGTAGTTGTAGACGGCCTTGTCGGCATCGATGTTGCCGGGCAGGGCGCCCTGCAATTCGACCAGCGTTTCCAGCGCCAGGTAGGGGTGTACGGCCTCCGCGCCGTAGCCGGCCAGCACCGCGAAGTGGTGGACCTCGCGTGCGCAGCCGGTCTCGACGACCAGGCCGGCCGTCGTGCGGCGGCCTTCGCGCACCAGGTGGTGGTGGATGGCGCTCAAGGCCAGCAGCGCGGGGATGGCCACCTGCGTGCGGCTCATCGCGCGGTCGGTGATGATCAGGATGTTGTAGCCGCCCTTGATGGCGTCGACGGCCTCGGCGCACAGCGAGGCCAGCTTGGCCTCGACGCCGGCGCGGCCCCAGCTGATCGGGTAGGTGATGTCGAGCTCGTGGCTCTTGAACTTGCCGCCGGTGCGCTGCTCGATGGCGCGCAGGCGGGCCATGTCCTGGAAGTCGAGCACCGGCTGCGTCACCTCCAGCCGCATCGGCGGGTTGACCGCGTTGATGTCGAGCAGGTTGGGCTTGGGGCCGATGAAGCTGTTCAGGCTCATCACGATGGCCTCGCGGATCGGGTCGATCGGCGGGTTGGTGACTTGTGCGAAGAGCTGTTTGAAGTAGTTGAACAGCGGCTTGTTCTTGTCGCTCAGCACGGCCAGCGGGCTGTCGTTGCCCATGCTGCCGATGGCTTCTTCGCCGTTGGCCGCCATCGGGGTCAGCAGGAACTTCAGGTCTTCCTGGGTGTAGCCGAAGGCTTGCTGGCGGTCGAGCAGGGTCTCGCCGGACGGCGCTGCCGGCGCGCCGGCTTCGATCGCGTCCAGCCGGATGCGCACGTTCTCGATCCACTGCCGGTAGGGACGCGCGTTGGCGAACTGGTTCTTCAGCTCTTCGTCGTCGACGATGCGGCCCTGTTCCAGGTCGATCAGGAACATCTTGCCGGGCTGCAGGCGCCACTTCTTGACGATCTTGCTCTGCGGAACGGGCAGCACGCCGGACTCCGAAGCCATCACCACCAAGTCGTCGTCGGTGACGATGTAGCGGGCCGGGCGCAGACCATTGCGGTCCAGCGTCGCGCCGATCTGCTTGCCGTCGGTGAAGACCATCGCCGCCGGGCCGTCCCAGGGTTCCAGCATCGCCGCGTGGTATTCGTAGAAGGCGCGGCGGCGCTCGTCCATCAGCTCGTGGTTCTCCCAGGCTTCCGGGATCATCATCATCGCCGCCTGGGCCAGCGGGTAGCCGGCCATGGTCAGCAGCTCCAGCGCGTTGTCGAAGGTGGCGGTGTCGCTCTGGCCTTCGAAGCTGATCGGGTAGAGCTTGTGCAGGTCGTCGCCCAGGACCGGACTCTTCATCACGCCTTCACGGGCGCGCATCCAGTTGAAGTTACCCTTGACGGTGTTGATCTCGCCGTTGTGCGCGACCATGCGGTAGGGGTGGGCCAGCGGCCATTCGGGGAAGGTGTTGGTGGAAAAGCGCTGGTGGACCAGCGCCAGCGCCGACACCGCGCGCGGGTCGGCCAGGTCCTTGAAGTACACGCCCACCTGATCGGCCAGCAGCAGGCCCTTGTAGATGATGGTGCGGCAGCTCATGCTGGGCACGTAGTACTCGCGGCTGTGCGTCAGCTTCAGCGCCTGGATGGCCGCGCTGGCGGTCTTGCGGATCACGTAGAGCTTGCGTTCCAGCGCGTCGGGCACGATGACATCGGCGCCGCGACCGATGAAGATCTGGCGGATCACCGGCTCCTTGGCGCGCACCGCGGGCGACATCGGCATCTCGCGGTCCACCGGCACGTCGCGCCAGCCCAGCAGCACCTGGCCCTCGGCCTTGACCGCGCGTTCCAGCTCCTGTTCACAGGCCAGTCGCGAAGCGTTTTCCTTGGGCAGGAAGATCATGCCCACGCCGTACTCGCCCAGCGGCGGCAGGTGGATGCCCTGCATCGCCATCTCCGCCCGGTAGAACTCGTCGGGAATCTGGATCAGGATGCCGGCGCCGTCGCCCATCAGCTTGTCGGCGCCGACCGCGCCCCGGTGGTCGAGGTTTTCCAGGATCTTCAGACCCTGCTCGACGATGGCGTGCGCCTTCTGTCCCTTGATGTGGGCCACGAAGCCGACACCGCAGGCGTCATGCTCGCCGGCCGGGTTGTAAAGGCCGTGTTCGGCCAGATCGGCGATTTCGGCTGGCGTGGCGTGGCCCGTGACGGGCTCATGCATGGGTGCGGGCGTGGACATGGCGCGCTCCTGGCGGTTCGAGGGTGACAAGGGTGGCGAGCCTAACGCAGTGCAACACAGCGGGCAAGCGTGTATAAATGGGGTCAGACACTCAATACAACGGTGTCGTTTCTGAATTCACATTTAATAGGGACAGATCAACAGGCGGCGAAGCCAACGACTGACCCGGCGGCGCATGCAGGGCCCGTGCCAGGGCTGCGCGGCTCAGCCCGGCGTGGATCGCGGCCGCCCGCGCGGCCGCGGGCGCGCGGGGCGGTCGCAGGCCAGCGCCACGGCCGCCGCGAAGCCGGCCGACCCCGAGGCCCAGCCACCGAGCGCCGCTTGACGCAGGCCGTTGGCGACGTCCGGCGGCAGGCCCTGCGCCAGAAGGGTGCGCAGCGCAGCCTCGCGCTCGAAAGGGGTGTTGCCCAGCGCCCAGATTTCCGGCAGGTCGCGCAGCAGCGTCACGCGGGCGCCCCCGCTGTGATGGCCGGCGCTGGTGACGCCGGGCTCGGCCGACAGGCCGTCGATCAGCCGCAGCACGTTCAGGCGGGTGACGCCGGGTTCGACCACCGCGCAGCGGTAGCGGCCGTCCCACAGCGTGCCGCGGCGGCCGTGGCGGCGGTTGTAGGCGCCGCCGTAGCGCCGGCCCAGCGCCTGCACCAGCCGGCTCAGCCCGTCGGCCTGTTCGGGCGTGGCCAGCAACTGCAGTTCGGTCGGCAGCAGCGCGTAGGCGTGGATCTGGACCTGCTCGGCGGCGGCGGCTTCCTGCAGTGCGGCCAGGCAGGCGCTGCGGTCGGCGGCATCGGCGCAGATGCCGGCGCCGCCCAGCCCGCTGTGGGCGCGCAGGATCAGGTGGTGCGCCTCGCCGGGCAGCAGCAGACGCGGCAGCCGGGCCACGGTCGGCGCTCCCTCGGCGCTCAGTCGGCGAACAGCCGCCGCCCGGTCAGGCGGTGGTGTTCTCGCTGGGCGTAGCGGTCGGTCATGCCGGCAATGTAGTCGGCCACCGAGCGCGGCAGGTCGGCCGCGGCCGCAAAGTCGGCCGGCATCTCGGCGGGCGCGGCGGTGTAGGCGGCATAGAGCTCGGCCACCATCTGGCGCGCCAGCGCCGTCGATTGCGTGACTTGCGGGTGGCGGTACAGCGCGCTGAACAGGAAGCGCTTCAGCTCGGCGTTCTGCGCGTGCAGCGCCGGACTGAAGCGCAGCAGCGGCGGCAGTTGCCGGGCGGCGTCAGCGTCGGCGGGCTGGTGTTCGGCCAGCGCGGCAGTGCTGGTGGCCACCAGGTCGTGGATCTGGGCCGACAGCAGCCGGCGCAGGGTCTCGAACAGCAAGCGCTTGGGCTGGGCGTCCAGCGCGGGAAAGTCGGCCAGCACCGCGCGCCGCCAGTGGCCGAACAATGGCACCGCGTCGAGTTGCGCCGGCGTGATCAGCCCGGCGCGCACACCGTCGTCGATGTCGTGGGCGTTGTAGGCCATCGCATCGCTGAGGTTGACCAGCTGCGCCTCCAGGCTGGGCTGGGTGCCGGCGATGAAGCGTTGCGCCGGGCCGTCGGGTTCGGACTCCACCAGCCTTTCGGCGTTGCGCGCCGAGCAGTGCTTGAGGATGCCCTCGCGCGTTTCGAAGCTGAGGTTCAGGCCGTCGAAGGCCGGGTAGCGGATTTCCAGCGCGTCGACCACCCGCAGGCTCTGCAGGTTGTGCTCGAAGCCACCGTGCGCGGCCATGCAGGCCTGCAGTGCGTCCTGGCCGGCGTGGCCGAAAGGCGTGTGGCCCAGGTCATGGGCCAGCGCGATGCCCTCGACCAGGTCTTCGTTCAGCTGCAGCGCGCGGGCCGCCGAGCGGCCCAGTTGCGCGACTTCCAGCGAGTGCGTCAGCCGCGTGCGGAAGAGGTCGCCTTCGTGGTTGATGAAGACCTGCGTCTTGTACACCAGGCGCCGAAAGGCCGTGCTGTGGACGATGCGGTCGCGGTCGCGCTGGTGGTCGTTGCGCGGCGGCGCCGGCGCCTCGGCGACGCGCCGGCCGCGCGAGCGCCGCGGGTCGCTGGCCCAGCGGGCGAGGGTGCCGGCCGTCACGCCGCGGTGTGGCGCGCGATGACGCGCAGCACGAGTTCGTCGGGCGCCGGGCGCACAGCCGCGCGGCCGGGTTCCTCGATCAGCACGAAGCGGATCGAGCCGGCTTCGGCTTTCTTGTCCACGCGCATCAGTTCCAGCCAGCGCGCGCCCGGCATCGATGGCGCCTGCACCGGCAACCCGGCGCGCTCCACCAGCCGCGCCACGCGTTCGACGAAGGCCGCCGGCACCAGGCCCAGTTCGGCCGACAGTGCGCTCGCCAGCACCATGCCGCAGCCCACGCCTTCGCCGTGCAGCCAGGCGCCGTAGCCCATGCCGGCCTCGATGGCGTGGCCAAAGGTATGACCAAAGTTCAGGATGGCGCGCAGGCCGCTTTCACGTTCGTCCTGGCCGACGACTTCGGCCTTGATCTCGCAGGAACGGCGCACCGCGTGCGCCAGCGCGGCGCGGTCGCCGGCGCGCAGCGCGTCGATGTGCGCTTCGATCCAGTCGAAGAAGGCCATGTCGGCAATCGGCCCGTACTTGATGACCTCGGCCAGGCCGGCCGACAGTTCGCGCGGCGGCAGCGTGGCCAGCGTGGCCAGGTCGCAGACCACGCGCGCCGGCTGGTAGAAGGCGCCGATCATGTTCTTGCCCAGCGGGTGGTTGATGGCGGTCTTGCCGCCGACCGAGGAATCGACCTGCGCCAGCAGCGTCGTCGGCACCTGCACGAAAGGCACGCCACGCATATAGCTGGCGGCGGCAAAGCCGGCCATGTCGCCGACCACGCCACCGCCCAGCGCGAAGAGCACGGTCTTGCGGTCGCAGCCCTGGGCCAGCAGGTGGTCGAAGACCAGGTTCAGCGAGTTCCAGTCCTTGTAGGCCTCGCCGTCGGGCAGCAGCACGCGGCTGACCCGCGGGTAAGCGCCGGACAAGGCGCTGTGCAGCGCGTCACCGTAGAGCGCGTTGACCACCGGGTTGCTGACGATGACGGCGTGGGCGGCGGCCGGCAGGCCCTGCCAGCTTGCGGCATCGGCGAGCAGGCCGCCGCCGATCCGGATGTCGTAGCGCCCGCCCGGTGTGGTCACGGTGACGGTGCTGGCGTGGTCTGCATGCATGGCCGCCAGTTTACGGTGGCCTGCCTTGCGGTCGCTGCGTCCTGACCCGCGGCTTCAGTTGTGCGGCGCGTCGACGTGCGAAGGCACCTGTGACGGGTCGACCAGCCCGACCAGCTCCAGCTGCATCAATACCAGGCCGATCAGCGCGGGCACCGAAGGCCTGGCCGATTCGACGACGAAGTGTGCCGTCCGCCGGTACAGCGGGTCGCGCTCGCGGAACAGCTCGCGCAGCCGCTGCAGCGGGTCCTCGACCTGCAGCAGCGGCCTCTGGTGGTCGTGGCGCAGCCGGCGGGCCAGCTCTTCGGGCGTGTTGCGCAGGTAGAAGACGTGGCTGCGCGAGTGCAGCGCGTCGCGGTTGGACGGCCGCAGCACCGCGCCGCCGCCGGTGGCCAGCACACAGCCGGGCTGCGCGCTGAGCCCGTCGATCACGTCCTGCTCGACATCGCGGAAGGCCGCTTCACCGTGCGCCGAGAAGTAGTCGCGGATCGGCATGCCGATGCGCTTCTCGATCTCGGTGTCGCTGTCGATGAAGGTCAGCCCCAGCTGGCGTGCCAGATGCCGGCCAACGGTCGATTTGCCGCAACCCGGCATGCCGACGAGGGACAAGGTCAGTGGCAAGAGTCAGGGGACGGGGCAGGCGGTGGGCCGCGTTCCGACCGTGACGTTGACGGCGATGGTGGTGCCGAAACCGCTGGGTGATGTGAAGGTCACAAAGACGATGCCGCTGCTGGCCGGCGGGGTGAAGGCGTAGGCGATCGACGCCGCTGAGGCCTCGGTGGTGCTGGGCACCGGCGAGCCGCCGCCCACGGTGACCGCCAGGCCAGGGGTGGGCGTGCTGGCGGAGATGACGGTGCCGGCCGCCAGTGGGTTCAGGCGCGGCGACAGACCCAGCGCCACGCTGCCCGGGTTAGCGTCGCCGGCGATGAAGCTGAGCAGGCCGCTGGTGCCGCCGTACCAGGCGTCACCGCCGGCCAGGGTGAACTGCTGCAACTGCGTCGGCAGCGGGCCGACCTGCATCGTGATCTTGCTGCACGACGACGACAAGCCGCTGGTGTCGGCCCACAGCGGACGGGCTGCCGAGGTCGAGAACACGGTCTCCGCTGCGCGCCGCACGTAGACCTGGCCGGCGCCGCTCCAGACGCTGTCGCAGGTACTGGGCACCGTCGGCGTGCTGGCATCCAGCGCCATCAGTGACGGAGGCGCCATGCAGGCCTTCTTGTTGTTGATCGCCAACGGGATGAACTCGTCCAGCGTCGGGTCGTAGGCGCCGTCGAAGTTGCGGTCCTTGAACAGGTTGCCCAGATCCTGGAAGGGTTCACCCCCTGCTGGAACGAGCGGATCAGCGCTGCCCGGGCCGTCGTACTTGTTGTTGCCGTTGAGGTCGATGAAGGACTCTTCGCCCAAGGCGTAAGCGGTCACCGTGACGCGCCCGTCGATCGGCCTGGGGTCGGCCGACACCAGATTGGCCACGGTCCGGGCGATGCCACTGAGCAGCGAAGTCTGCTTGATGGCTTCGATCTGCCCGCCTTCGGTGATGAAGTTGATGGACGTACCTGCTGGTATTGGGTTGCCGCTCCGGTCCGCGGCAATGATCTGGTAGGTGTTGGGCGTGCCATCGATGCTGTAGCCCTCGATGTTCTTCTTGCCTTGCGACAGGGAGAAGTTGATCTGGGAAGGCAGACCGACCGCCACACTCAGGTTGCTGGATACGGTGGCGATATTGGTGTTGTCCGCTAGTCGCGCATTGACGCGAACTGGCGTCGGCACAGAGCCCGAGTTGATACGCACCGAGACTTGACCGAGCGCATTGGCAACGGCCGTGAAAGCGGGTTTGCTGGGGTCAACCGGATTGACCGACTCCACGCCGTGGCCTTCCATCGTGACGCCGCCCGCTCCGGTTTGCAGACGCAATTCGACCGTCTTGTTCGGTAGTGGATTCCCGGCCAGATCATTGACCTGGAAAGTGATCAGCGAGGACTCCGCGAACCCCGATCCACTCAGGTAGATCTGCTCGGGCATGGCCTGGACGAAAGCGATGCTGGCCGTCGCTGGCGACTGGATATCGAGCTTCAGGGCGGCGGTCGACCCAGTCGACGTGACCACGGCCTGGACCTGGTCGGAGGCCTGCAAGGCGCCGCAGCCGTTGTCGCGGAACTGGATGACGATGGGCGTGCTGGTTGCCGTCACGCTCGCTGGTGACAGGGTCGCCTTACCCAGCGCGACACACGACGAGGCAAAAGTGATGTTGACTGGCGACGTGACGCTGGCCCCGGTGACCGGCAGCGTCAAGGTGGTCTGGCCGTAGGCGGACAAGGGATTGGCGGCCGCCGTCAGCGTGCCCAGCGTGACCGAGGTCGCCTGCACCTGGAAGCCCTGCGTCTGCTGCAGCGCCACGCCGGCATAGGACACGCCGGCCGTGATTTCGTCGGCGCCCGCCGAAGAGGCATTCGTCGGCGACATCACGACGACGGCCGCCCCGCTGGCGTTGGTCAGCGCGGTGGCAATGTTGGTCGTCGCCAGGCCGCGCACGACCTTGAAGGTCACGACCTGACTGGCCACGCCCTTGCCCTGGGCGTCCAGCAGCGTGGCCGTGACGGACGACGGCGTGGCGGCGCTGACCGAGGTGGTCGACAGCGCCAGTCCGAGGGTCGGCGTGCCGCTGGGCGTCGTCGACGCGAACTGCACCGCGGTCGGGGCGGTGGCAGTGATGCCCTGCACCGTGACGCTGGCGGTCAGCGTGTCAGCGCCGGCCGAGCTCGCTGTTTTCGGTGAAACCACGGTGCTGGCGTTGCCGCTGGCATCGGTCAGCCTTGTCGCTGGCGTGAACGTGGCCAGGCCGGCCTGGCTGCTGAAGGTCACGACGGCGTTGCTCAACAGCGCACCGCTCAAGTCCCTGGCCACGACGGTCAGGGTCGCCGGGTTGGTGGCGTTGATCGCCGAACTCGACACCGCGGCCGTCAGCGTCGGCGCCTGGGCATTGATCTGCACGCTGGCCAGCGCCTGTACGGCCTGGCCGCCCACGGTGGCAGACGCGGTGATGATCTCGGCGCCGCTGGTCGACGCCGAAACCGGCGTGATCAGCAGGTTGGCCGTACCGCTGCTGTTGGTCAAGGCGGTGCCCACGCTGAGCTTGACCAGACCGTTGCTGGCGGTGAAGCCGACCAGCTGGTTGGCGACCACCGCACCGCTGGCGTCGCGGACCAGGGCCGACAGGGTCAGGGGCGCCGTTGAAAAGGTCAGCGGCGCCGCGCTCGACAAGGTGATGTCGACGGTCGGCGCCTGGGCGGTCACCGTGAAACCGGCGCTGTTTTGGATCTGCACCGCGTTGACGGTGATCGCCGCGACCACCTGGTCGGCGCCCGGGATGCCCGAGGCCGCCGAGCTGAGCGTGGCCGTGGCGACACCCAGGCTGTTGGTCAGCACCGAAGCGGCGCTCAGCTTGGCCAGGTTGCCGCGCAGTGTCGACAGGGCGACGACGCCGTTCGCGACCGGGCTGCCGGCGCTGTCCACGACGGTGACGGTCAACGTGGCGGACGCAGCCGGGGTGACCGTGTTGCTCGACAGTTGCACCGTGATCTTCGGCACGCCAGCGCTGGCCGACAGCGCGACGACCTGCAGGGACGCCGTCTGTACGATGCTGCCACTGGTCGCCGTGACCTTGATCGTGCGGTTGCTGTTGTTCGAACCGATGCCCAGCGTGGCCGTCACTGCGCCCGACACATTGGTCACCAGCGCGCTCGGCGTCGCCACACCGGAATCGACGGCGATGGTCACCGGCACGCCGGCCATGGTGTTGTTGTTGCCATCGACGGCCAGGGCCGTGGCCGTCACGGTCTGGCTGCCGTCGTTGGCGATGTTGTTCGCGCTCAGTGTCAGCACCAGGTTGACCGCGGTCGGTGTGGCGCCGGTGCCACCGGTTCCGCCGGTTCCGCCGGTTCCGCCGCTGCCGCCGCTGAAGCCCGACGAGCCGGCGCTGCCGCCACCGCCGCCGCAAGCGGCCAACAGCAGAAGGGCAACAATGGAAAAGAGACGTTGAAGCGTCATCATGGTGAAGTTCCTGGGGCGGCTCTGTGGCTGCAGATGGGGCGGCATTGCCTGCGCGTCACCGCGCCGCCGAGCGGTCGGCCACGATCTTCGGGGTGATGAACACCAGCAGTTCGGTCTTGGTGATGCTCTTGGTGCGGGTCTGGAACAGATAGCCCAGGATCGGCAGGTCGCCCAGCAGCGGCACCTTGCTGACGTCCAGGCGTTCGTCCTGCGTGAAGATGCCGCCGATCACCACCGTGCCGCCGTTTTCGACCAGCACCTGCGTCTTGATCTGCTTGGTGTTGATGGCCGGGCCGGCTGCCGTCAGCGAACCGCGGCTGTCCTTGTTGACTTCCAGGTCGAGGATCACATTGCCTTCGGGCGTGATCTGCGGCGTCACTTCCAGGCTCAGGCTGGCCTTCTTGAAGGACACCGAGGTGGCGCCGCTGCTGGTGGACTGCTGGTAGGGAATCTCCTCGCCCTGTTCGATGCGGGCCTTGGTCTGGTCGGCCGTGATGACGCGCGGGCTCGACACCACATTGCCCTTGCCCTCGGCTTCCAGCGCCGAGATCTCCAGGTTCAGGAAGCGGTTGGCCGCGGCGCCGAACAGCGACAGCGCGAAGGTCGCCGGCGCCGCCGTCGAATTGCCCAGCGCGTTGGCGGCCATGTTGACGAACTGCGTGTCGGCATAGGTCGAGGTGGCGCCAACCTGCTGGGTCTGCGTGCCGATGGCGTTGTAGTTGCCGCCGACGGTGATGGCGTTGCCGCCGCCCAGGCCGTAACCCGGCGTGCCGCCGCGCACGCCGCGCAGGTCGGAGCCGCCCAGCTTGACGCCCAGCGAACGGCCGAAGCTGTCGTCGGCTTCGACGATCCGCGCTTCGATCAGCACCTGGCGCACCGGGATGTCGATCTTGGCGATCAGCGCCTGCACTTCTTCCAGCTTGCTGGGAATGTCGGTGACGAAGAGCTGGTTGGTGCGGGCTTCGAAGATCACGCTGCCGCGTGCCGACAGCATGCGGTTCGAGGCGTTGCCCCCGGCGGTGCCGACCGCGCTGCCGCCGCCCGCGCCGCTGCCCTGCGACAGTCCCAGCAGGCTTCGGGTCAGCGTTTCCGCCTTGCTGTAATTCAGCTGGAAGGCCTGGGTGCGGGTCGGCTCGAGGTCGGCCACCTTCTTCTTCGACTCCAGTTCGACCTGTTCCTTGGCCGCCAGCTCTTCCTTGGGCGCGATCCACAGCACATTGCCGTTCTTGCGCACGCCCAGGCCCTTGCTTTGCAGGATGACGTCCAGCGCCTGGTCCCAGGGCACGTCTTTCAGCCGCAACGTCGAGGTGCCGGTGACGGTGTCGCTGGTCACCACGTTGAAATTGGTGAAGTCGGCGATGACCTGCAGCAGCGAGCGAACTTCGATGTTCTGGAAATTCAGGCTGAGCTTTTCGCCCTGGAAGCCTTGGCCCGCGACCAGCTTGTTCGGGTCGACCTTGACCGGCCGCACTTCGAGAACGAACTGGTTGTCGCTCTGGTAGGCGCTGTGCTCCCAGGCGCCGGTGGGTTCGACGACCATGCGCACGCGGTCGCCGCTCTGGAAAGTGGACACGCTCTTCACCGGTGTGCCGAAATCGCTCACGTCCAGGCGGCGGCGCAAGGCCTCGGGCAGCGTGGAGCGCAGGAATTCGACGACCAGCTGTTGGCCCTGCTGGCGGATGTCGACGCCGACCTGGGTGCTGGGCAGGCTGACGATGACGCGGCCGGCGCCGTCGGTGCCGCGCCGGAAGTCGATGTCGCGCAGTGTCAGGCTGGTGGTGTTCTGCGGTGCTGCGAACTGCACCGTCTGCGCGGCCACGACGGCGCCCGATGCCGATGCCGCGGCCGCTGCGCTGGCCACCACGGCCTCCGGGTTCTCGAGGATCAGCAGCAAGGCCTTGCCCTGCAGCAGCGCGCGGTAGCCCGATGCCGCTTTCAGGTTCAGCACCACGCGCGAACGGTCACCGGCCTGGGCCACGCTGACCGAGCGCAGAATGCCTTGGTTGATCTCGACCATGCTGCGGCCCAGCGCGTTGCTCACGCCGGGCAGGTCGATGGCGATGCGCGGCGGGGCCTGCACGGCGAAGCCGTTGGGCAGCGCCGTCAAGGCTTCGGCCAGCTCGATGCGCACGACCTCGCTGCCCGACTGCTGGCTGCTGGAGATGGCCTGGATCGCGTTCTGCGCCCAGGCGGCAACGGGCAGCCCCAGCGCGCCGACGGCGGTGATTGCAGCCATGGCGGCTCGCCAAGGGAACATGGTGCGGATCTCCTGATTTTTCTTCATCGTGCCTTCTCCACCAACTGCAGCACGGCGGGCCGCTCGATCCATTCGCCAGCGGCGTCTTGCACGATTTCACGCAAGTCGATCTCCGTTTCGGCGATCTTCGTGATGCGGCCGTAGTTCTGTCCCAGGTAATCGCCCGGCTTGACCTGGTACAGCAGGTTGTCGACGCGCAACAGGGCGAATGGCTGCCCTTGCTTGATCACGCTGCCGACCATGCTCATGCTGTCCAGCGGGTAGGCTTCCAGCGGTTCCTTGCGGCGGTTCAACTCGGTAGCCAGCAGGGAATTCGGCTGCCGCGCCTCCTGCTTCAGCGCCACCGTCAGCTTCTGGGTGCTGAAGGGTTCCACGGCCTGGGCCATGCTGTAAGGCTGGGGATCGAACTTCTTGGGCGGCTGCAGCGGCGTGACATTGGGCTTGACCTCGCGCCGCTGCTGCTCCATCCAGCTGCCCAGTTCGCCTTCGTCGGCGCTGCAGGCGCCCAGCAAGGCGGCCAGGGCCAGCGCCGGCAGCAGTCCGGTGCGCCGAGCGGATCGTGCCAGCGGATGCCTCATTTGCTCTCGCCCCCGGCGGTCGGCTTGGCGCCCGGCGCCGGCTTGCGCTGGGCGGCGATCTCGCCAGCGTCCAGGTAGCGGTAGGTGCGCGCGGTGGCTTCCATCGCCAGCGCGCCGCCGGCCTCCTTGGTGTTCACCGGGGTGATGGCCAGGTTCTGCAAGGTGACGATGCGCGACAGGTTGGCCACGTCCGCAGCGAACGACCCGATGTCGTGGAAGCGGCCGCTGACGCGAACCGCGATCGGCAACTCGGCGTAGTAGTCCTTGATCTGCACCTGACCCGGCCGGAAGAGCTCGAATTGCAAGCCGCGGCCCAGGCCGGCCTGGTTGATGTCGGACAGCAGCACATCCATTTCGGCCCGGCCCGGCAACTGCTTTTCCAGTTGCGTGACGTACTCCTGAACCTGCAGCTTCTGCTTGCGCAATTCACCCAGGTTGACCGCCTGCCCGAGCCGGTTGCGGTAATCGGCCTTGAGTTTGGGTTCCTGTTCGCGCGCAGCGTCCAGTTCGTCGCTGGCTGCAGCGATGAACAGGAACCAGCCCGCCGCCACCACCGCCGCCGTCGCCAGCAGCCAGGCAGCCAGTTTCGGCAGCGCCGGCCATTGACCCGGTTCCTTGGCGTTGAGGTTGCGGAACTGCGAGGCCGCATTCTCGACAAGGCTGCTGACGTCGAAGTTGATGTTCTTGGCCATGGCGCGCTTCAGCTGACTTTCGCGGGCACGGCATCCGCCCGTGCGGCGCCAGCAGGCGCCGCGCTGGCCGGTGCGGCAGCGGCCGCCGCGCCGCCTGGTTGGCGCTTGAGCGTGACGCGCATCGAAAATTCGAACAGTCGGCGCTGCTCGCGGTTGGCCGTGGTGATGGCGACGGCCTTGATCTCGATCAGCTCGGGCTTCTCCAGCCAGGGCGAGTTGTACAGGGTGTTGCGGATGAACTCGGACACCCGTTCGTTGGTCTGTGCCGTGCCGTTCACGGCCACGACAGCGCCGGTCTGGCGGATGCTGGTCAGGTAGACGCCTTCCGGCGTCTGGCGGACCAATTCGTTCAGCAGGTGCACCGGCACGTTGCGGTCGGTCTGCAGGTCTTCGACCGCCTTCTGGCGTGCCTTCAGCGCATCGATGTCGCCGCGCAGCGTGGCGATGTCCTTGATCTGCAGGTCGAGCTTCTTGATCTCGCTCTTCAGGAAGCTGTTGCGCGCTTCCTGCGCCGCCGCCATCTGCCCGATCACCGAAAACCACAGCAAGCCGATGGCCGCGCCAGCGGCGGCGCTCAAACCCAGGCTGATGTAGAAATCGCGCTTGCGCTGGCGACGCTTGTCCTGCCGGTGCGGCAGGAGGTTGATCAGGATCACTGGACGAATCTCCGCATCGCCAGGCCGCAGGCGGTGAGGTAGGACGGCGCTTCACGCCGCACGCGGGGTTCGCGCACGCCGGCGCCCAGTTGCATCTGGTCGAAAGGGTTGACCACGTTCGAAGCGAAGCCGGTGAGGTCGGTGACGCGGTCTTTCAGCCCAGGCAGTGTGGCCGTGCCGCCGGCCAGCATCACGTAGTGCACCTTGTGGTGCGGCGTGCTGGTGAAGAAGTACTGCAGCGCGCGGCCGATTTCCTGCGACAGGCTGTCGACGAAGGGCGCCAGGATGGCCGAGTTGTAATCCTCGGGCAGGTCGCCGCTGAGCTTCTTGGCTTCGGCTTCCTCGAAGGAAAAGCCGTACTGGCGAGAGATCAGCTGCGTCAGCTGCGAACCGCCGAAAGCCTGGTCGCGGTCGTAGAGCATCTCCTCGTCGCGCAGCACCTTCAGGCTGGTGGTGTCGGCGCCGATCTCGAACAGCGCGACCAGGGCGTCGCGCCCTTCGCCGGGCAGGGCCGCGACGACGCGGCTCATCGCCAGCCGCGAGGCGTGCGATTCGATGTCCAGCACGACCGGCTTCAGGCCGGCTGCTTCGGCCAGACCTTGGCGGTCCTGCACGCGGTCGCGGCGCGATGCGGCAATCAGCACCTCGACGTCGCCGATGGAAGTCGGGCTGGGGCCGACGACGCAGAAGTCCAGGCTCACCTCATCGAGCGAAAACGGGATGTACTGGTTGGCTTCGGACTCGACCTGCAGTTCCATCTCTTCTTCACGCAGGCCGGCCGGCAACATGATCTTCTTGGTGATGACGGCCGATTGCGGCATCGCCATCACGACCTGCTTGGTCTTGGTGCCGCTCTTGGACACCACGCGCCGCACGGCGTCGGCGACCTCGTCGAATTTCTCGATCTGGCCGTCGGTGATCCAGCCTTTTTCGAAGGGTTCGCTGGCGAAGCGCTCGAGCACATAGTCGCCGGTCGCTGTCTGGTTCAATTCGACCAGTTTGACGCTGGACGAACTGATGTCCAGCCCGATCATGGGCGGTGGCTTGCGGCTTAGCAGTGAGTCCAGGAAACCCAAATTACACACTCCCCAGCCAGGTGGCCATGAAACGACAAGATCTCCGAATGAACCTTGGTCGTGAAGGCGGACGGCCCCAGGCTTGTTAAGAAGTCGTTTCAATGCTAGCAGCAAAGCCCTTGAAGACGAGAGATAAAGGCTCCCCTAACAGCCCTCGGCCGTTGCCCAGGCGGGACGCCCGCGCGGAACTTGAAACAAGCCGCAAGGACCGCCTCGGCGGACCGGGGCAGGCGACGACCCGGGCCTCGGCTGCACCTTCCTATAATTGGCTAACCCGGCCTGCGGGATGTCCATGACCTCTTCCGAGACCGCGTCCGAACCCCGCCCCCCATCGGGCAAATCCCAGCCCCCGCGAGCGCCCACACCGGCGTGGCGGCGCAGCTTCGGCCGCGCTGCCGCCTGGCTCGCGGGCCTGGTCGGCGCCGGCATCCTGGCCCTGTTGTGCGTGATCGGGCTGGCCTTGGCCGTGGCCTACCCGAACCTGCCCGACATCAACAGCCTGATCGACTACCGGCCCAAGCTGCCGCTGCGCGTCTACGCCGCTGACGGCGTCCTGCTGGGCGAATTCGGCGAGGAGCGGCGCAGTTTCGTCGCCATCGCGCAGATTCCGCAGGTCATGAAGGACGCGGTGCTGGCCGCCGAAGACGCCCGCTTCTACCAGCACGGTGGCATCGATTACAAGGGGGTGCTGCGGGCGGCGCTGGAAAACCTGCGCGACGCGCGCAGCCAGGGTGCCAGCACCATCACCATGCAGGTGGCGCGCAACTTCTACCTGCCCACCGAGAAGACCTTCACGCGCAAGATCTACGAGATCCTGCTGGCGCTGAAGATCGAGAGCGTGCTCGGCAAGAACCAGATCCTCGAGCTGTACATGAACCAGATCTACCTGGGTCAGCGGGCCAACGGCTTTGCGGCGGCGGCGGATGTCTACTTCGGCAAGAAGCTCGGCGACGTGACGGTGGCCGAGGCCGCGATGCTGGCCGGCCTGCCGAAGGCGCCGTCGGCCTACAACCCGATCGCCAACCCCAAGCGGGCGACGGTCCGGCAGCGCTACATCATCAAGCGCATGTTCGAGACCGGCTTCATCACCGAAGCCCAGCACGACGCGGCGCTGGCCCAGCCGCTGAGCTACCGCAACCCGGAAGACAAGCCGACGCATGCCGAATACGTGGCCGAAACCGCCCGGCAGCTGGTCTTTGCGCGCTACGGCGACGAGGCCTACACGCGGGGCTTGAACGTTTACCTGACGATCGAGTCCGGCGACCAGCAGGCGGCCTATCGGGCCCTGCGCCGGGGCCTGATGGACTACGAACTGCGCCAGGTCTACCGTGGCCCCGAAGCCTATGTCGACCTGCCGGCCGATCCGGCGCAGCTGGACACCCGCGTCGCCGAGGCGCTCTCCGAACACCCCGACAACGACGAACTGCTGGCCGCGGTGGTGCTGGAATCCGGCCCGCGCCGGGTCACGGCCATGCTGCAGTCGGGCGACACCATCACCGTCACCGGTGACGGCCTGCGGCCGGTGGCGTCCGGCTTGTCGGACAAGGCCGGGCCCAAGACCCAGGTGCGGCGCGGCGCCGTGGTCCGTGTGCTGCGCGGCGCCAAGGGCGACTGGATGCTGACCCAGCTGCCCGAGGTCGAAGGGGCTTTGGTGGCGATGGACCCGCGCAGCGGCGCGCTGCGCGCGCTGGTCGGCGGTTTCGACTTCGGCAAGAACAAGTTCAACCACGTCACCCAGGCTTGGCGCCAGCCGGGTTCGAGCTTCAAGCCGTTCATCTACTCGGCGGCGCTCGAAAAGGGCTTCACGCCGGCCACCGTGGTCAACGACGCGCCGCTCTTCTTCGACGCCGGCAGCACCGGCAGCCAGCCCTGGGAGCCGAAGAACTACGACGGCAAGTTCGAGGGTCCGATGCCGCTGCAGACAGCGCTGGCCAAGTCCAAGAACATGGTTTCGATCCGCGTGCTGCGCGCCACCGGCGTCGAGTTCGCGCAGGACTGGATCCAGCATTTCGGCTTCGAGGCCGACAAGCACCCGGCCTACCTGACGATGGCCCTGGGCGCCGGCTCGGTGACGCCCTTGCAGATGGTCACCGCCTACAGCGTCTTCGCCAACGGCGGCTACCGGCTGCCGCCGGTGCTGATCGAGCGCGTCACCGACCAGAAGGGCAAGGTGCTGCAGCAAGCCCGCCTGCCGGTGCTCGACGAAGCCTTGCGCGCGCTGCCGGCCCGCAACGCCTTCGTGATGAGCAGCCTGCTGCAGGAAGTGGCGCGCTCGGGCACCGCGGCCAAGGCGCAGGCCCAGCTGAAGCGGCCCGACATCTACGGCAAGACCGGCACCACCAACGATTCGATGGACGCCTGGTTCGCCGGCTTCCAGCCGACGCTGGCGGCGGTGGTCTGGATCGGCTACGACACCCCGCGCAAGCTGGGCGACCGCGAGACCGGCGGTGGCCTGTCGCTGCCGGTCTGGATCGAGTGGATGCAGCACGCGCTGAAGACCGCGCCGGTGCAGCCGCTGCAGCCGCCCGAGGGCGTGATCCAGGCCAATGGCTACTGGATGTTCGACGAGTTCGCCGGCGGTGGCGGCGTTGCCAGCGTCGGCCTCGAAGACAAGCTGCCCGATCCGGTCAGCACCGAAGAGCGCAGCGGCATCCTCGACCTGTTCAAGCGCTGAATCAGAAGGCCAGCGCCACGCCGCCCTGGGCGCTGGCGTGCTGCGACAAGGCGGCGATGAATTCGCTGCCGTCGCGCGTGTCCAGCCAGCGGCCATCGACCCAGCGGTAGTGGAAGCCGCCGGCCTTGGCAGCCAGCCACACCTCGTGCAGCGGCGGTTGGGTGTTGACGATGATCTTGCTGCCGCCGGGGAAGCTCAATTCGAGCAGGCCGCCGGTGCGGTGGGTGTCGATGTCGATGACGTCGTCCTGCAGCCAGCGGTCGGCCGCGCTTTCGATGCGGGCCAGCAGTTCGCTGGACGCCTGCTGGTACTCCAGGTCGCTCAAGGCTGTGGGGGCTGGGGCCGTACTCATAGAATCCACCGATGCAAGTTGCTTTGAAAATCAGTGTAGTCCGGCGGCGGCCGACCCCCTGGCTGGCAGGGCTGGCGTCGGCCGGCATGGTGCTGTTGGCCGCCTGCGGTCAGAAGGGTCCGCTGCGGCTGGTGGCCGAGCCGCCGGCAGCGCCCGCTGCCGCAAGCGCCGCTTCGGCGCCGGGGCGATGAACGCCGAAGCCGCGCTGCCCGGCGCACCTTTCCTGGCCCGTGACCTTCCCGGCGAGGGCGGCCGCCTGCGTCTGGAAGGCCACGCGCTCGCCGACCTGGCGCAGCGCTTCGGCACGCCGCTGTTCGTCTACTCGCGCGGCGCCATGCGCAGCGCCCTGGCCGCCTACCAGGACGCGCTGCGTGGCCGCGCCCATCTGGTCTGCTATGCGATGAAGGCCAATTCCAGCCTCGCCGTGCTGCAGACCTTCGCGCAGGCCGGCTGTGGCTTCGACATCGTTTCCGGCGGTGAACTGGCGCGCGTGCAGGCCGCGGGCGGCGACCTGTCGAAGGTCGTTTTTTCGGGCGTCGGCAAGACCCGCGCCGAGATGGCGCAGGCGCTGCGGGCTGGGGTGCGCTGCTTCAACGTCGAGAGCGAGCCCGAACTCGACACGCTGAACGCGGTGGCGCTGGACCTGGGTCTGCGCGCGCCGGTCAGCCTGCGCGTCAACCCGGACGTCGACGCCGGCACCCACCCCTACATCTCCACCGGGCTGAAGGGCAACAAGTTCGGCATCGCCCACGCCGACGCGCTGGCCGCCTACCGGCACGCCGCGTCGCTGCCGGGTCTGCGGGTGGTCGGCATCGACTGCCACATCGGCTCGCAGATCACCCAGACCGGGCCTTATCTGGACGCGCTGGACCGTCTGCTCGACCTGGTCGAGGCGGTCGAGGCCGCGGGCATCGCCATCCACCATGTCGACGTCGGCGGCGGTCTGGGCATCACCTACACCGACGAGCAGCCACCGGCCGCCGGGTTGCTGGTGGCCGAACTGCTGCATCGCCTGGACGCGCGGGGCCACGGCCACCGCGAACTGCTGTTCGAACCCGGTCGTTCGCTGGTCGGCAACGCCGGCGTGCTGCTGACCGAGGTGCTGGTCCTGAAGCCCGGTCACGTCGAGGACGGCGGCAAGAATTTCTGCATCGTCGACGCCGCGATGAACGACATGGTGCGCCCGGCGATGTACCAGGCCTGGATGGGCATCGAACCGTGCGAGCAGCGCGCGTGCCCGGCCACGACCTGGGACGTGGTCGGCCCGGTCTGCGAGTCGGGCGACTGGCTGGGCCACGACCGCAGCCTGGCGGTGGCGCCGGGTGATGTGCTGGCCCTGCTGTCGGCGGGCGCCTACGGCATGACCATGTCCAGCAACTACAACACGCGGCCGCGCGCTGCCGAGGTGATGCTCGACGGCGCGCAGGTGCACCTGATCCGCGAACGCGAGTCGGTGGCGGCCCTCTTTGCGAACGAACGACTGACAGCCTGACGGGACCAGCCCATGAACGAACGCAAACCCATCACCCTGCACCGCCTGCGCGCGATGCACGCGGCTGGCGAAAAGCTGGTGATGCTGACCTGCTACGACGCGACCTTCGCCAGGCTGGAAGACGCGGCCGGCATCGACATGCTGCTGGTCGGCGATTCGCTGGGCATGGTGCTGCAGGGGCGCGACTCGACACTGCCGGTGACGCTGGACGAGGTCGCCTACCACACGGCCTGCGTGGTGCGTGGCAACCGCAGCGCCTGGGTCATCGCCGACCTGCCTTTCGGCAGCTACCAGTCCAGCCTCGCCCAGGCCATCGACAGCGCCGCCCGGCTGATGCAGGCCGGCGCGCACATGGTCAAGCTCGAAGGCGGCGGCTGGACGGTGCCCGTGGTGGCGGCGCTGGTCGAGCGCGGCATCCCCGTGTGTTCGCACCTCGGACTGACGCCGCAGTCGGTACATGCGCTGGGCGGTTTCCGCGTGCAGGGCCGTGACGAAGCGGTGGCCGAGCGCCTGAAGCGCGACGCGCTCGAACTGGAGCAGGCCGGTGCGGCCATGTTGGTGATGGAACTGGTGCCCACCGCCGTGGCCACCGAAGTGCAGGCCGCCATGCGCACGCCGGTCATCGGCATCGGCGCCGGCCCTGGAACAGCCGGGCAGGTGCTGGTGCTGCACGACATGCTGGGCCTGAACACCGGCCCGGTGCCGCGCTTCGTCCGCAACTTCCTGGCCGAAGGCGGTTCGGTGGCCGATGCCTTGCGCCGCTATGCCGCCGCGGTGCGCGACGGCAGCTACCCCGACCCCGCCCGCCACGGTTACGAATGACCATGCAGATCGTTCGATCGGTGGCCGACTTGCGCGCCGCCCTGTGCGGCGGGCCGGCACCGGCCTTCGTGCCGACGATGGGCAATCTGCATGCCGGTCACCTGGCGCTGATCGCGCAGGCTCGGGCGGCCGCTTCGGCCGGCCACCCGGTGGTCGCCAGCATCTTCGTCAACCGCCTGCAGTTCGCGCCGCACGAGGACTTCGACGCCTACCCGCGCACCTTCGAACGCGATGCCGAACTGCTGGCCGCGCAGGGTTGCGACCTCCTTTTTGCGCCGCGCGAGAGCGACCTCTACCCCGAGCCGCAGGACGTCAAGGTCCACCCGCCAGCCGCTTTGGCCGATGTGCTGGAAGGCGCCTTCAGGCCGGGTTTCTTCGTTGGGGTGTGCACCGTCGTCGCCAAGCTGTTCAACCTTGTGCAGCCGCAGTGGGCGGTGTTCGGCAAGAAGGACTACCAGCAGCTGATGGTCATCCGCCACATGGCGCGGCAGCTGGCGTTGAACGTGGAGGTACTCGCTGGCGAGACCTGCCGTGCCGACGACGGCCTGGCGCTGTCGTCGCGCAACGGCTACCTGTCGGTGGAGGAACGCGCCGAGGCGCCGTTCCTGGCGCAGACCCTGCGTGATCTGGCGGCGGCGGTGCCGGCCGGCCCCTTCGATGCGGCGGCGCTCGAGCGGACCGCGATGGACCGCCTGCGTGCCCGCGGCTGGTCGCCGGACTACGTCGCCTTGCGCCAGCAGGACCGGCTGGCCTTGCCCGACGCGACGGTCGCTGCGCGGCCGCCGCTGGTGGTGCTGGCTGCGGCCCGGCTGGGGCGCACGCGGCTGATCGACAACCTGGAAATTCCGGCAGCCTGATCGTTGACGCGCTCGGCCGGGATGAAGCCCACCGGCCGACGCTGCTAGATCCGCCCTTCCTGCGCCGCGTGGCAGGCGACCTGCACGCCCTTGAAGCTGAGCAGCGCCGGCCGCTCGGCCGTGCAGCGGGCGTTGGCGTGCGGGCAGCGCGGGTGGAAAGCACAGCCCGTGGGCGGGTTCAGCGGGTTGGGCACCTCGCCCTGCACCGGCGTGCGCGAACGGCCGCTCAGGTGGATGTCGGGGATCGCGTCCAGCAGCATGCGCGTGTAAGGGTGCTGCGGCTGGCTGAAGAGCAGGGCCTTGTCGGCGACTTCGACCAGCCGGCCGAGGTACATCACGCCGACCTGGTCGGCCACATGCCGCACCACGGCCAGGTTGTGGCTGATGAAGAGGTAGGTCAGCCCGCGTTCGCGCTGCAGGTCCTTCATGATGTTCAATACCTGGGCCTGCACCGACACGTCGAGTGCCGAGGTCGGTTCGTCGCAGACCAGGAACTCGGGCTGCGTGGCCAGCGCCCGGGCGATGCTGATGCGCTGGCGCTGGCCGCCGCTGAACTGGTGCGGGAACTTGTCGCAGTCGGCCGTGGCCAGGCCGACCTGCAGCAGCAACTCGCCAACCCGCTGGCGCAGCGCTTCGGTGCCCTGCAAGGCGCTGACCGAAGCGTCCTTGGCCTTCACCAGGCCGTGTTCGCGCAAGGGTTCGCCGACGATGTCCAGCACCTTCCAGCGCGGGTTCAGACTGGCGTAGGGGTCCTGGAAGATCATCTGCATGCGGCGGCGCAGTGCGCGCAGCCCGCCGGCCCGGCGCGCCGCGTCGGTGGTCTGGCCGTCGAAACGCACCTCGCCGCGCGTCGGTTCGTACAGGCCGACCAGCAGACGCGCCACGGTGCTCTTGCCGCAACCCGATTCACCGACCAGCGCCAGCGTCTGGCCCCGTTCGATGCTGAAGGAAACGCCGTCCACCGCGTGCACGAACTGCCGGGGTTTGCGCTCGACGACGCGGTTCAGCCAGGGTGCCGAAACCTCGAAGGTCTTGGCCAGGTCGCGCACTTCCACCAGCGGCGTGGTCATGCCGAGACTTTCGTTTCGGCGACCAGCCAGCAGGCCGCCTGTGTCGCGCCCGCATCGCGAAGGTCGGGCCGTTCCTGTCGGCAGCGGTCCATCACCTGCGGGCAGCGCGGGTTGAAGGCGCAGCCGGGCGGGATCGCGTTCAGCCGCGGCATCGCGCCGTCGATCTGCAGCAGCCGTTCGCGCTGCCCGTCGAGCGCCGGGATGGCGCCCATCAGGCCGGCCGTGTAGGGATGGCGGGGGCGGTGGATGACGTCGGCCACCGGGCCGGTCTCGACGACCCGGCCGGCGTAGAGCACGGCCACGCGGTCGCAGGTTTCGGCGATCACGCCCATGTCGTGGGTCACCAGCATCACCGCCGCGCCGTGGTCCTTGCACAGCCGCTGGAGCAGCGAAATGATCTGCGCCTGGATGGACACGTCGAGCGCTGTCGTCGGTTCGTCGGCGACGATCAGCTTGGGCTCGGCGGCCAGTGCCAGCGCGATGACCACGCGCTGGCGCATGCCGCCGCTGAACTGGTGCGGGTACTGGTCCAGGCGTTGCTCGGCTGCCGGGATGCCGGTTTCCTGCAGCAGCCGGATCGCGCGCTGGCGGGCCTCGGCCGCGCTGACCGGCAGGTGCGTCAGGATGGTTTCGGTCAGTTGCTGGCCGATGGTGAGCAGCGGGTTCAGCGAGGTCAGCGGGTCCTGGAAGATCGCGCCGATCTGCCGGCCGCGGATCCGGCGCATCGCTTCGTCAGGGAGGTCGTCGATGCGCCGGCCGTCGAGCAGGATCTGCCCGCCGGCGATGCGGCCCGGCGGCTCCAGCAGGCCGATGATGGCCGCGCCGGTCAGCGATTTGCCGGCACCCGATTCGCCGACCACGCCGAGGATTTCGCCCGGCGCGATGTCCAGGTTGATGTCGTCCAGCGCCAGCAGCGTGCCGCGCCGCGTCGGAAATTCGACGCGCAGGTGCTTCACTTCGAGCAAGGGTCGTGTCAAAGCGGCCCCCTCGGGGGTCGCGAACGCCGTGAGCTTGGGGGCTTCATCTCAACCTCGGGTTCAGCGCGTCGCGCAGCCAGTCGCCCAGCAGGTTCACGCTGAGCGCGATCAGCACCAGCATCGTGCCCGGGAAGATCGTGATCCACCACTCGCCCGAGAACAGGAAATCGTTGCCGACGCGGATCAAGGTGCCCAGCGACGGCGAGGTCGGCGGCACGCCGACGCCCAGGAAGGACAGCGTGGCCTCGGTGATGATGGCCGCCGCCACCTGGATGGTGGCCAGCACCAGCACCGGCCCCATGACATTCGGCAGCACGTGCCTGAACATGATCCGCAGCGGCGCCACGCCGATGACGCGCGCGGCCTGCACATAGTCCTTGTCGCGCTCGACCAGCGTGCTGCCGCGCACCGTGCGCGCGTACTGCACCCAGCCGGTCAGCGAGATCGCGACGATCAGCACGCCGAAGGCCAGCGTGTCGGGCGCGTCGGGGAAGACCGCGTGGCCGACGCCGTCGATCAGCAGCGCCACCAGGATCGACGGGAAGGACAGCATCACGTCGCAGATGCGCATGATCAGCGTGTCGATCCTGCCGCCGAGGTAGCCCGACAGCAGGCCCAGGCCGACGCCGACCCCCAGCGAGACGGCCACCGAAGCCAGGCCGACCAACAGCGAGATGCGCGCGCCGTAGAACAGCGCCGACAGGATGTCGCGGCCCTGGTCGTCGGTGCCCAGGCTGTGCGCGCGGCTGCCGCCCTCGACCCAGGCCGGCGGCAGGCGGGCGTCGGCCAGGTTCAGCGTCGCCAGGTCGAAGGGGTTGTAGGGCGAGACCCAGGGCGCGAAGACCGCGCAGCCGGCGCACAGCGTGGCGATCAGCGCTGCAGCCATCGCCATCGGCGAGCTGCGGAAGCTGAACCAGAGGTCGCTGTCCAGCCAGCGCGACCAGCGGCTGGCCGAAGCGGGTACGGGGGCGCTCATCTCAGTGTCCGCCGGCCGGCTGGTCGATGCGCAGCCGCGGATCGACGGCGAAGTACAGCAGGTCCACCGCCAGGTTGACGAGCACGAAGATGAGCGCGATCAGGCACAGGTAGGCCGCCATCACCGGGATGTCGGCGAACTGCACCGCCTGGATGAAGAGGAAGCCCATCCCCGGCCACTGGAAGACGGTCTCGGTGATGATGGCGAAGGCGATCAGCGAACCGAGTTGCAGGCCGGTGATGGTGATCACCGGCACCAGGGTGTTCTTCAGCGCATGGCCGAAATACACCGCGCGGTTGGGCAGGCCCCGGGCGCGGGCGAACTTGATGTAGTCGGTGCGCAGCACTTCCAGCATCTCGGCGCGCACGAGCCTCAAGATGAGCGCGAGTTGGAACACCGACAGCGTGATCGCCGGCAGCACCAGGTGCTTCCAGCCGTCGGCGGTCAGCAGGCCGGTGCTCCAGCTGCCGAACTGGACCACCTCGCCGCGGCCGAAACTGGGCAGCCATTTCAGCGTCACCGAGAAGAACAGGATCAGCAGGATGCCGATCAGGAAGGTCGGCAGCGAGACGCCCAGCAGCGACAGCGTCATCACCAGTTGCGAGGCCAGGCTGCCGCGGCGCAGCGCGGCGTAGACACCCAGCGGCACGCCCACCGCCAGCGCGATGACGGCGGCGGCCAGCGCGAGTTCCAGCGTCGCCGGGAAACGTTCGGCGATCAGCGTTGAAACCCGGCGGCCCTGGCGCAGGCTGAGCCCGAATTCGCCCTGCACAGCGTTGCCGACGAAGCGTGCGAACTGGATCGGGAAGGGCTGGTCCGTGCCGAGTTCCCGGCGCAACTGTTCGCGCTGCTCCTGCGTGGCGTCCTGGCCGAGCAGGCTGGTGACGGGGTCGCCGACGAACTGGAAGAGCATGAAGGCGATGAAAGCCACGACCAGCATGACGATCAGGGCCTGGGCCAGGCGGCGGAGGATGAAGGCGAACATCGGGCCTGCGGGAAGCGCTCGGAACGGATCGCCTGGACACGCCAGCGACGGACCAAAGAAAAGGGCCGCCCTGAGGCGGCCCCGTCAAGCTTGCAGCGCCGGTTGCCCGACGCAGCCGACAGCGATCAGAACTTGTGGTTGATGCTGAAGTCGTAGCCGGTCGAGGTCTCGCCGCCCTTGATGCCGGCCGGGCCGTTGCCCGAAGCGGTGTACTTGGCGCCGAGGGTGGCATTGCCGCCGTTGGCGACGCGGCCATAACCAACGCCCAGCGAGGTGCGCTTGGACAGGTCGTACACGTAACCGGCACCCAGCAGCGTGGCGCTGAGGGTGTCCGCGCTGCCGCTGGCCTTGATGTAGTTGACCTTGAAGGTGCCCGCACCGACGGGGACCTGCACGCCGGCGGAAGCCAGCTTCTGGTTCGTGGTCGAGTAGTCCGACTTCTCGTAAGAAGCCTGGACGGTCATGAAGCCGAGCTTGTACGAGCCACCGAAGTTGACCGTCTTCAGGTCGTCGATGGCGGTTCCGAACTTGTCGGTCTTGCCGTAGGCAGCCGACACATTGAACGGACCGGCGGCGTAGCCGAGGCGGAAACCTTCGTGCTTGTTACCTTGAACGGCTTCACCAGCCGCCACCGTAACCTGACCGTACAGGCCACCCATGGCCGGCAGGAAATAGCTGACGGTGTTGTTGGCACGGACGCCGGTGGTGGCACCGCCGGAAGCCAGGAAGGTGTTCCGCAAGTTCGAGATGGTCGACACGCCCTGGTAGCTGAACATGTCGTAGGTCGAGATGTTCACGAAGGTCGGCAGGTAGTCGCGGCCCATGCGGACTTCACCGAAACCGCCATTCAGGCTGACCGTGGCGCGACGCGTCCAGGTCATGCCGGTGGCGTTGCCGGTGTCGGCGGCCAGATCGCCTTCCAGCCAGAAGCCGGCGGTCATGCCGCCGCCGAGGTCTTCGACGCCACGGAAACCGAGGCGGCTGGACGACTGGCCGTTGGGGCTCAGGGTCTTCAGCGAACCGGCAGAACCGTTGCTGACGCTGCGAGCCGCCAGGTCAACGATGCCGAAAATGGTGACGGAAGATTGGGCCGAAGCCGCGCCGGCGAACGCGGTGAGCGCGGCCAGGGCGATCAGTGATTTTTTCATTTGGTCTATCTCCTAGGTTGAACAAGAGGTCCCGATCAAAGCGTGACCCTGCAAGGGCGGATCAGGCCAACATCCTTAGCGGAAGTTGCATGTATTGCACCAGAGGCATGTGACGCTTGCCAAGCCGGGGATGCGCTAAGGGCCTGTCTTGTGGTCTGACAACAACGTTGTGCGGGATGCAACAGACCCGGATCCTTGGCCTATGCTCCCGCTGGATGAACACCACCGACGCGCTGATCGTCAGCCTGGACAACGCCCTCAGAACCCTGTCTGGCGCGGTTCACGCCGCAAGGCCCAATCCGGCGGGCATGCTGCAGGACGAAACGCTGGACGCCGGGCAGCGCCACGAGGCCGCGGCCCTGATGCGGGTCAACCACGTCGGTGAGGTCTGTGCGCAGGCCCTGTACCAGGCGCAGGCCTTGACGGCGCGCACGCCGGACTTGCGGCAGCAGATGGAGGAGGCGGCTCGCGAAGAAACCGACCACCTGGCCTGGACCCAGGAAAGGCTGGCCGAACTGGGTGGCCGGGTCAGCTGGCTGAACCCGCTGTGGTACGCCGGCGCTTTCGGCATCGGCCTGCTGGCCGGCCGGGCCGGCGACGCCGTCAGCCTGGGCTTCGTCGTCGAAACCGAGAAGCAGGTCGAAGAGCACCTGGCGGGCCACCTGAGCCGCTTGCCGGCCGCTGACGCTCGTTCGCGCGCCATCGTCGGGGTGATGAAGGACGACGAACGGCGCCACGCCGATGCTGCCGGCCTGGCCGGTGGCGTCGATCTGCCGCCGCCGCTGCGCTGGCTGATGCGCGGCGCGGCGCGGGTCATGACGGCCACCGCCCACCGCATCTGAGCGGCGGAGCGCGGTCTTCAGGCTTCGACGATCTCGAAGCGGGTCACGATCTCGGCGGTCTTGCCCAGCATGATGCTGGCCGAGCAGTAGCGGTCGTGCGACAGCGCGATGGCCCTTTCGACGGCCGCCGAAGGCAGGTTCTTTCCGGTGACGGTGAAGTCCATCACGATGCGGGTGAACACTTTGGGGTCCTGCTCGGCGCGTTCGGCGCTCAGCTTGACCTGGCAGCCGCGGACATCGTGGCGTCCGCGCTGCAGGATCAGCACCACGTCGTAGGCCGTGCAGCCGCCGGTGCCGGCCAGCACCGTTTCCATCGGCCGGGGCGCCAGGTCGCGGCCGCCGCCGGCGGGCGCGCCGTCCATGGTCAGGAAATGGCCGCTGCCGGTCTCGGCGATGAAGCCCATGCCGGTACTCGGCATCCAGTTGATGGTGCATTCCATGGTGCATCTGCCTCTGGTTGGCGCACGCCCTGCGGCGCGCTGGTTTCTTGGAGTCGGCTTTCGAGGCCGCGTGCGGAAAGAGCATATTGCACCGCAGCATCGCGGTGATAGACTGCGCCGCATGGGTGGGCCGCTGCGCGGTCCACCCGCCGATTGTCTCCTCCACCCTCAAACCGGTGGATTCGGCCCGGGGCCGCAAAGCCCCGGGCCCTTTTTCTTTCTGGACCCGCCGCGGTTCGGCCGGTTCCAGCCCCGGCCGGGGCCTGTCCTATGATGCGGCGCCCGGGCGGGGTGCCCGCCTCACCCACCCAGCCCACCCTGCCCAAGATGCCCACTGGCTCCCGCCTGCCGACGGCGCCGCCCGCGAGCGACGCGCCCCCCGCCAAGTCCCTGACGCCCCAGTCGAGGCGCATCGCGGCCGACTACCTGAAGCAGGTGCTGACGGCCCGTGTCTACGACGTGGCCCGCGAAACGGCGCTCGAACCGGCACGCACGCTGTCGCGCCGCCTGGGCAACCAGATCCTGCTCAAGCGCGAAGACCAGCAGCCGGTGTTCAGTTTCAAGCTGCGCGGCGCCTACAACAAGATGATCCGCCTGCCGGACGAGGCGCTGCAGTGCGGCGTCATCTGCGCGTCGGCCGGCAACCACGCCCAGGGCGTGGCCTTGTCCGCCAAGCGCCTGGGTTGCCGCGCGGTCATCGTGATGCCCGTGACGACGCCCCGGCTGAAGGTTGATGCCGTGATCGCGCTGGGCGGCGAGGTCGTGCTGCACGGCGACAGCTTTTCCGACGCCCATGCCCAGGCCCTGTTGCTGCAGCAGGCGCAGAACCTGACCTTCGTGCACCCTTTCGACGATCCCGATGTGATCGCCGGCCAGGGCACGGTGGCGATGGAAATCCTGCGCCAGCACCAGGGTCCGCTCGACGCGGTGTTCGTCGCCATCGGCGGCGGCGGGCTGATCTCGGGCGTTGCGGCCTACATCAAGGCCGTGCGGCCCGAAGTCCGGGTGATCGGTGTCCAGACCGTCGATTCCGACGCCATGCTGCAGTCGGTGAAGCGCGGTCGCCGCGTGACGCTGACCGATGTCGGCTTGTTCTCCGACGGCACGGCCGTCAAGCAGGTCGGGGAAGAAACCTTCCGCGTGGCGCGCGCCCTGGTCGACGACTATGTCGTGGTCGACACCGACGCCGTCTGCGCTGCCATCAAGGATGTCTTCCAGGACACGCGCAGCATCCTGGAGCCGGCCGGCGCGCTGGGCGTGGCGGCCATCAAGCAGTACGTGCAGACCCACAAGCTGAAGGGCAAGACCCTGGTGGCCATCACTTGCGGCGCGAACATGAACTTCGACCGCCTGCGCTTCGTCGCCGAGCGGGCCGAGTTCGGCGAGCAGCGCGAAGCCCTGTTCGCCGTCACCATCCCCGAAGAGCGCGGCTCCTTCAAGCGATTCTGCGAACTGCTGGGTCCGCGTTCGGTCACCGAGTTCAACTACCGGATCAGCGACGCCCGGGTGGCGCATGTCTTCGTCGGCGTGGCCATCGCCCGGCGCGAAGAGGCCGACCGCATCGCTCGCAGCTTCGTCAAGCAGGGCTTTGCCACCGTCAACCTCACCGACGACGAGCTGGCCAAGGAGCACGTGCGACACATGGTCGGCGGACGCAGCGAACTGGCGCGTGACGAACGCCTGTTCCGCTTCGAATTCCCGGAGCGGCCGGGCGCGCTGATGCGCTTCCTGGCGGCCATGCACCCAGGCTGGAACATCAGCCTCTTCCACTACCGCAACCAGGGTGCCGACTACGGGCGCATCCTGGTCGGCATCCAGGTGCCGGCTGAGGAACAGGCGGATTTCGACGGGTTCTTGCGCTCGCTGGCCTTTCCCTACGCCGAAGAGACGGGGAATCCGCTGGTCGGCTTGTTCCTGAAATAGGGGTGCTCGCTACACTCGAGCGGCATGGGAGCACCGAACCGATCATTGGTCACGCCGACCACCAACCCGGCACTTGAAAAGGCCCTGCGCGCGAAGCTGCAGGGCCGGCGCGAGGCTGGCGGCAGCCTGGGTGAACTCGAGCCGCTGGCGATACGCCTGGGCCTGATGCAGAACGCCCTGCGGCCGAACTTCCACGATCCGCAGCTGCTGATCTTCGCCGCCGACCACGGTCTGGTCGTCGAGGACATCGGCGACCCGCATGGCCGCACGACCCAGGGCACCGTCCGCCTGCTGCTGTCCAACCAGTTGCCGGTCAGCGTTTTCGCGCGCGCCCAGGGTCTGGAGCTGACCGTCGTCGACTGCGGCATGTCCGAAAATCTGGAACCGCACGACCGCCTGCTGGTGCGCAAGATCGCCTACGGCACGCGGAATTCGCGCGTCACGTCGGCGATGAGCATGGAGCAGGCGCATGCCGGCCTGCGCGCCGGCATGCAAATCGGCGAGCACTTGCGCGGCAACCTGACGATCCTCGCGGGCGTCGGCGTCGGGGCCCATGAAAGCGCGGCCATGGTCTTGTCGCGGCTGACCGATACCAAGATCCGCGACCTCATCGTCAGCGGCCCGCAGATGAGCCACGAACAGCTCTCGCACCTGATGGCCGTGCTGCAGGGCGCGCAGGCGCGCCACCGCGATATCGTCGAGCCGATCGAAGTGCTGGCCGCGCTGGGCGGCTACGAAGTGGCGGTGATGGTCGGCGTGATGCTGGTGGCCGCCAGCAAGCGCCACCTGCTGATGATCGACGGCGTGCCGGCCTGCGCCGCGCTGATGCTGGCCGCGAAGATCGCCCAGGCGGTCACCGACTACTGCGTCTTCTGCCGCAGTCACAGCCACCTCGGGCTGGACCAGGCCTTGAACCTGTTCCGCGCGTCAGCCTTGCTGGAAATGGGCATGGAAAGCACCGACGGCACCGGCGCTGCGCTGGCCTGGCCGCTGGTGAAGAGCGCAGCGGCCTTGCTCGGCGACCTGGCCGAAGGCGAGGAGGCCGACGACTCGCAGAGCGGCGAGCTGCTCGATGGCGACGCCGGAACGGCGCCCCAGGGCCCGCCTTTCGGGACCGCGCTGTACTGAACCCCGGCCGGTCGGAGCGCTAGCGGGTCTGCAAGCCGTGTTCGTCGGCGGGTGCCGGGCCGTCAGTCGGCGGCGCTGTAGACGGCGCGACCATCGGACGCGGGCTGTGTGCGCCGATCCTCGGCCGGCCGGGGACGGCTGACGGCCCGACGGGGCTCATGCCGCCCGGATTCGCGTCCGCTGTGGCGCCGGTCGGCAGGGTGCCCGTCGCGGCTGCCGCCAGCGGCGCCAGATTCAGCGTGACCTGGGGCGCGCCGTCGCGCGGGCCGAGCATCGCCCCGCGGGCGGCCACCGATTTCAGCACCGTCCCGCCGTCGACCACGGCCCCGACGCGGAAGGCCTTGGGCGGCTTGCCATCGACGGCAATCAGCGCCAGGCCTTCGCGGGCGAAGGCCGCGGCGCGGGGTGTGACGACGCCGATCAGCTGGAAGCGCGCATCGGGTGGCGGCTCGGCAGCGGCCGGCACCGGCGGCGGGTCGGCGCCCAGCAGGCGGGTCAGGTCGCCGCGAACCGCCGGCCCGTTGATGGCCACCGCGGTACCCGGCGGCGCCACGGGCGCGCTGGCGAAGAGCCGCAGGCCCCAGAAAAGCGCCCCTGCGCCCACCAGAGCCCAAACCACCAACGTCGACCAGCGTGCCACCATGGGCAGATTATGATGGCAGCCAACCCGCTCGCGCGGCGCCCTTTTTGCTGCGCAGGACCGCCCATGACCTCCCTTTCCGACACCAGCAGCAAGCCCCGCCGCGGCCGCAGCCTCGGCTTCACCCTGATCGAGCTGATGGTGGTGCTGGTCATCATCGGTGTGCTGGGTGCGCTGATCGTGCCCAACCTGATCGACCGTGCCGACGACGCCCGGGTCACTGCCGCCAGGACCGATGTCAACAACCTGATGCAGGCGCTCAAGCTCTACAAGCTCGACAACCAGCGCTACCCCAGCGCGGAGCAGGGCCTGGAGGCCCTGGTCAAGCGGCCCAGCGTCGGCACCGTGCCGCCGAACTGGAAGCCCTATGTGGACAAGCTGCCGGCCGACCCCTGGGGTCGCGCCTACCTGTACACCAACCCCGGTGTGAAGGGCGAGATCGATGTCTTCAGCCTCGGGGCCGACGGCCAGCCGGGCGGCGAAGGCAAGAATGCCGACATCGGCTCCTGGCAGTAGGCGCTGTCGCCAGCCGCGCGACCGCGCTGACCGCCGTGCCCCTCGTGTCTGGCGGGGGCGGCCGGACGGCGGCTTCACGCTGATCGAGTTGCTGATCGTCATCGCCATCGTCGGCCTCTCGGTCGGCGTGGTCGCCCTGAGCCTGCGCGACGGCCAGGCGGCCCGGCTCGACGAGGAAGCGGTCCGGCTGGCGGCGCTCTTCGAGATGGCCCGTGCCGAATCGCGGGCTTCGGGTGCTCCGGTCCGCTGGGCGCCCGTCACGCTGGCGGTCGACGCCGGCGCGCAGTTCCGTTTCGTCGGGCTGCCGGCGTCCCAGCCGCTGCCGCAGCAGTGGCTCGACCCGCAGACCCGGGCCGAGGTGGTCGGTGCGCCGGCCGTGGTGCTGGGTCCCGAAGCCATCCTGCCGGCACAGCGGGTGGTGCTGCGCCTGGGCGCCAAGCGGGTCGACATCGGCAGCGACGGCCTGGCGCCGTTCGCGCCGCTGGCGGCGGTCACGGCTGCACCGTGACCGCCGCCAGCCGTCTTCGCGCGCCCTCGAGCGGCTTCACGCTGCTCGAAGTGCTGGTGGCGCTGGCCGTCGTGGCCATCGCGCTGGGCGCGGGCTTGCGGGCTGCCGGCGTGCTGACCGACAACGCCGCGCGGCTGGGCGATGTCGTCGCTGCGCAGTGGTGCGCCGACAACCAGCTGACCGGGCTGCGCCTGGCGCGCAGCTTCCCGGGCGTCGGCGATGCCGATTTCAGTTGCGAGCAGCTCGGCCGCAGCTACCCCGGCAAGCTGGTCACGCGGAGCACGCCGAACCCGAGTTTTCGCCGCGTCGATGCGCAGATCCGTGACACCGACGGGCGACTGCTGCTGACCCTGTCCACGGTGCTGGGGCGGCCATGACGGGTGCGCCGCGGATCCCGGCGCGCCGCAGCAGCGACGGCTTCACCCTGATCGAGGTGCTGGTGGCCTTGATGATCATGGCCATCCTGGCGACGCTGGCCTGGCAGGGGCTGGACGGCATCTTGCGGGCCCGCGAACGCAGCCGCACCGCCATCGACGCCACCGTGCGCCTGGCCACCGTGCTGACGCAGTGGGAGCAGGACCTGCGGTCCGTGGTCGACACCGGCGCGCTGGCCACGCCGCTGGCCTTCGACGGCATGACCCTGCGCCTGACCCGCCGCACCGACGCCGGCGTGATGCTGGTGGCCTGGGCGGTGCGCGGCGGGCTTTGGCAGCGCTGGACCAGCCCGCTAATGACGCATGTCGGCGAGGTGCAGGAGAACTGGGCGCTCAGCCAGGCGCTGCAGGGCCAGGAGCCCGGCCAGCTGACCGTGGCCGAGGAAGCCAGTCAGTGGCAGATCTATTTCAGCCGCGGCGGCCAGTGGACCAACGCGCAGTCCACGGGCGACTTGGCGCCAGCGGCTTCGACGGCAGCGGCGACAGCGCCCGCCGCTGCGTCTGCGCCGGCTGTTGCGGCTTCTGCCCCGGATGGCCCGGCCAGCGCGCCTGCGCCCCCGGCCCCGGCGGCACCGGGCGCTGTGCCCGTGGCGCGCGAACTGCTGCCGGATGCGGTGCGCCTGCAGATCACGCTGGGCGGCCAGGTCCTGACGCGCGACATCGCGCTGGGGGCGGGCGGCTGATGGCCGGCTGGCGCCTTCGGCGGGCCGGCCAGCGCGGCGCGGCGCTGCTGCTGGCGATGATGATCCTGGCGCTGGTCACGACGCTGACTGCGGGCATGGTCTGGCACCAGCGGCGGGCGGTCCAGGTCGAAGCGGCCGAGCGGGCCCGCGTGCAGGCCGGCTGGATCCTGCGCGGCGCGCTGGACTGGTCGCGGCTGATCATCCGCGAGGATCTGCGCGCCGCCCAGCGGCGCGCCCATTTCTACACCTGGGGCCGTGACGCCTGGGGCACACCGCTGGCCGAGGCCTCGCTGTCGAGCTTCCTGGCTGGCGACAAGGACAACAACGCCGACGCCGGCCTCGACGCCGCCATCAGCGGCCTCATCGTCGATGCCCAGGCCCGGCTGAATCTGCGCGGGCTGGTCGACGCTTCGGGCAAGCCCATCGCGGCCCGCGTGCAGGGCTTGCAGCGCCTGTGCGATCTGCTGGGCGCGCCTGGCGACACCGCAACCCGCGTGGCCGCGATGCTGTCGGCGTCGCTGGGGCCGCAGAACGACAGCGACGCGCGCGGCCCGCCGATCCGGCCCGAGCAGCTGAGCGACCTGGCCTGGCAAGGCCTGGACCCGGCCACCCTCGGCCGGCTGGCGCCGTATCTCGAACTGCTGCCCTTGCTGACGCCGGTCAACGTCAATACCGCGCCACGCGAGGTGCTGGTGGCCGCCATCGACGGCCTGGACACCGCCAACGCCGAGCGCCTGGTGCAGAGCCGCTTGCGTGTGCCCTTCGAAACGCTGGACGCTGTGCGCTCGGCGCTGGGCGCTGGCATCCCGCTCGACGAGACCCGCGTCGGCGTGTCGTCCGCCTGGTTCGAAGTCTCCGGGCAACTGCGGCTGGACGAGCGTGTCGTCGAAGAGCGCTCTCTGGTGCAACGCGACGGCGACCGCGTGCTGGTGCGGCGGCGGGAGCGCCACAGTTTTGAGCTGGCGCCGCGCTGAGCTTCGCCGGCCGCCACGCTACAGTCGGTGTTGTCCACCCTCGTCCGCAACGCCCGAATCCACCCCCGCCTGACCGCCAGCTTGCCGATGTCCACCCTCGTGATCCTGCTCCCGCCGCGTGAGCGCCTGACTGCCCGCGCCACGGCTCACGAGGCGGCGCCCGGCCTGCGGCTGCCGCCCGAATGGCGCTTCGTGTTCAGCGCCGACGGCCGCGCCGTGTCGCAGGCCGGCAACGCGGCAGCGGCGCTGTTGCCGCGAGCCGACCACAGCGTGCTGGTGCTGGCCGAAGCCGACGTCAGCTGGCACCGCATCGGCATCCCGAAGGCGCCCGCCGCGCGGCTGCGCGCGGCCTTGCTGGGGGTGATGGAAGAAGCCTTGCTGGAAGACGACGAAGCCTTGCATTTCGCGCTGGCGGCCGACGCGCTGCCCGGCCGCAAGGGCTGGGTCGCGGTGACCCACAAGCCGCGCCTGCAGGCCGCGCTGCAGGCCTTGGAGAACGCCGGGCTCGGCATCGAGCGCGTGGTCACTGCCAGCGTGCCGGGTGGGCTGGCGCGCGGCCACTTCTACACCCCTGAGGGCGCCGAGTCCGCCATGCCCTGCCTGGCGCTGGCCCAGCCCGATGGCGTGGTCTGCCTGCGGCTGCAGGGCAGTCTGGCCCGCGCGCTGCAGCCGGCCGAAGCCAGCAGCGTCAGCTGGACCGCCACACCGGCTGCGTCGGCCGCAGCCGAGCGCTGGCTCGGCGCGCCGGTGACGCTGATGACCGACAGCGAGCGCGCGCTGGAAGCCGCCGGCCCGGCCGGGTTGAATCTGCGCCAATTCGACCTCGCCGCGCGCCACCGGGGCCTGCGGGCGCTGCGTGAGGCCTTCAAGCGTCTTCGCAGCACCGAATGGCGCCCGGTGCGCTGGGGGCTGACGGCGCTGCTGGCCGTGCAGTTGCTGGGTCTTAACCTGCAAGCCTGGCAGCAGCGCCAGTTGCTGACTGCCAAGCGCGCGGCGATGGTCGATCTGCTGAAGGCCACCCACCCCGGCGTGCGCGCGGTGCTCGACGCCCCGCTGCAGATGGAACGCGAGACCGAGCGGCTGCGCGCGGCAGCTGGCCGGCCGGGTGACAAGGACCTCGAAGCGCTGCTCGGCGCCGCTGCCGGCGCCTGGCCCGACGGTCTGGGGCCGGCGCAGATGCTGCGCTTCGAAACCGGCCGCCTGACCGTTGCCGCCCCTGGCTGGTCCGAGCCCCAGATCACGCAGTTCCGCGACCGCCTTCGCGGCGCGGGCTACGGTGCCGATTTCAACGAGGGCCGGGTCACGGTCAGCCGCCTCGTCGCGCCGGGGGCTGCATGAGCGACATCGGCAAGTCACCCCCAAGCACGACGGCCTGGCTGTCGGCGCTGGTGCCCGTACAGAAGGCTTGGCTGGGCCTGTCGCAGCGCGACCGCCGGGGCGTTCTGCTGGCCGCCGCGGTGCTGGGCCTGTTCATCGTCTGGCGCGTCGGCGTGCAACCCGCCTGGCGCACGCTGGGCGTTGCGCCGGCCGAAATCGACGCGGTCGAGGTGCAATTGCAAGCCATGCAGCGCCTGGCGGCCGAGGCCACCGCCCTGCGCGCCATGCCCGCAGTGCCGCTGGAACAAGCCACTGCTGCGCTGCAGGCCGCCACCGCCCGCCTGGGTGACCAGGCCAAGCTTTCGGTGCAGGGCGACCGCGCGGTGCTGACGCTGACCGGCATCGGCACCGGGGCCTTGCAGCTGTGGCTGACCGAGGCCCGCGCCGGTGCCCGCGCCCGTCCGGTCGAGGCCACGCTGAACCGCGGGCCGCAGGGCTACAACGGCACGCTGGTGCTCAGCCTGGGCGGCGGCGCATGATGCGCTGGGCGGTGACCGGCGCCCTGCTCGGCGGGACCGCCGTGGCCGTGGCCTGTGCGCCGGCAGCCTGGTTGGCCAGCGCCGTCGCCGCGGCCAGCGCCCAGCGCCTGCTGCTGGCCGACGCCCGCGGCACGGTCTGGCAGGGCTCGGCGGTGCTGGTGTTGGCTGGCGGCGCCGGCAGCCGCAGTGCCAGCGCGCTGCCGGGGCGTCTGCGCTGGACGCTGGGGCTCGACGGCCGGGCCCTCGGCGTGCGCGCGCAACAGGACTGCTGCATCAACGGTGAACTGCGCCTGCGTGTCTCGCCGGGCTGGGGCCGAATCCGGCTCGAACTGCTCGCCGCGGGCCTCGCGGCCTGGCCCGGCGCCGACGCCGCGCTGGGCCAGTGGCCGGCGTCCTGGCTGGTCGGCCTGGGCGCGCCCTGGAACACCTTGCAGCCGACGGGCAGCCTGCAACTCAGCAGCCCTGGCCTGGCGATCGAACAGGTGCAGGGCCGCTGGCTGTTCAGTGGCCGGGCCGACCTCGACGTGGCCAGCCTGGGGTCGCGGCTGTCGTCGCTGGATGTGCTGGGCAGCTACCGGCTGAGCCTGAGCGGCGACGCCGCCCGCGGCGAGCTGCCGCACCTGCAACTGCGCACCCGCAGCGGCGCACTGCAACTCACCGGCGACGGCCAGTGGACGCTGGACGGCTCGGCGGCCCAGCTGCACTTCAACGGTTCGGCTGCTGCCGCACCGGGCGCCGAAGAAGCCCTCGGCGGATTGCTCAACATCATCGGCCGGCGCCAGGGCGCGCTGTCGGTCATTTCCATCGGATGAACATGAAGACGCAACACCACGCCCACGCCCACGCCCCGGCTCAC
This sequence comes from Betaproteobacteria bacterium, assembly GCA_947453725.1. Classification (GTDB taxonomy): domain Bacteria; phylum Pseudomonadota; class Gammaproteobacteria; order Burkholderiales; family Burkholderiaceae_C; genus Rubrivivax. The sequence goes on from CANGHH010000002.1 coordinate 233,583, forward strand.
CGGCGCAAGGCTGCGATCCGCGGCTGGACGCTGGCGGTCGCCGCAATGGCCGGTCTGGCCCCGGCGCTGCCGGCGGCGGCGCAGACCCTCGCGGCGAAGTCGCGCGCACCGGTGACGGTCAACTTCGTCAACGCCGACATCGAAGCCGTGACGCGCGCTTTCGCGGCCATGATCGAGCGCGCCATCCTCGTCGACCCGCGCGTCAAGGGCACCATCACCGTCTACAGCGAGCAGCCGCAAAGCGTGCGCGATGCCTGGCAGTCCTACCAGTCGGCGCTGCGCGGCCTGGGTTTCGCGGTGGTCGACAGCGGCGGCCTGCTGAAGGTGGTGCCCGAGTCCGACGCCAAGCTGCAGACCAGCACCGTGTCGGTGGGCGAGGTCGCCGTGCGCGGCGACCAGGTCATCACGCAGATCTTTTCGCTGCGTTACGAGAACCCGAACAACCTGGTGGCCGTGCTGCGCCCGCTGATCAGCGCCAACAACACCATCAACGCCAACCCGGGCAACAACGCCCTGGTCATCACCGACTACGCCGACAACCTGCAACGCATCGCCAAGATCATCGCGGCGCTGGACGTGCCCAGCGGCACCGACGTCGAGATCGTGACCTTGCAGCACGCCGTCGCGGCCGATCTGGCGCCGCTGGTGCAGAAGCTCAGCGACGGCGCGGGCGGCGCGGCGGTGCCCGGTGCGCCGGCTGGCGGCGGCAGCGCCACCGTGGTTGCCGATACGCGCAGCAACTCGCTGATCATCCGCGCCGGCAACGCCGCGCGGCTGGCCTCGCTGCGCGCCACCATCGCGCGCCTGGACCGCCCCAGCACGCTGATCGGCCCCAGCGGTGGGATGTGGGTGGTGCACCTGAAGAATGCCGATGCCGCACGGCTGGCGAGCGTCGTTCGCGCGGCCTTCGGCGCCATCAGCAGCCCTGGCGCGAGCGCTGGCGGCGTCGGCGCCTCGGCGGCGGTCGGGATGGCCGTTGCGGTGGGCATACCCGGCGCCGGCCAGCCGGCTGGCGGCGCTGCTTTGAGCGGTGCCGCCCAGCCTTCGACCGGCGGCTTCATCCAGGCCGATCCGGCGACCAACTCGCTGGTCATCACAGCGCCCGAGCCGCTTTACCGGCAGGTCCGCGCACTGATCGACCAGCTCGACACCCGGCGCGCCCAGGTCTACATCGAAAGCATGATCGTCGAGGTCTCGGGCGACAACTCGGCCGACTTCGGCTTCCAGTGGCAAGGGCTGCTCGGCAAGGCCGGTGACAAGCTCGGCCTGGTCGCTGGCACCAACTTCGCGACCAGCGCCAGCCCGAGCATCATCGACATCAACACGAACGCCGCCAAGGGCAGCATCAACCTCGGTTCGGGCCTGAACCTGGGCCTGCTGCAGTCGATCAACGGCGTGGTCTCGCTGGGCGCGATCGCGCAGGCGCTGCAGTCGGTGGCCAACACCAACATCGTGTCGACGCCCAATCTGGTGACGCTGGACAACGAGGAAGCCAAGATCGTCGTCGGCCAGAACGTGCCTTTCATCACCGGCCAGTTCACCAGCACCGGCACGGCCACGACCAGCCCTTTCCAGACCATCGAACGCAAGGACGTCGGCATCACGCTGCGCATCAAGCCGCAGATCGGCGAGGGTGGCGCCATCCGCATGCAGCTGTTCCAGGAACAGAGCTCGGTGCTGGCCACCACCGCCGCCGGCACCAGCAACGCCGGCCCGTCGACCGCCAAGCGCAGCATCGAAGGCACGGTGACAGTGGACGACGGCCAGATCCTGGTGCTGGGCGGGCTGATCGAGGACAACGTCAGCGTCAGCCAGAGCAAGGTGCCGCTGCTCGGCGACATCCCCTGGCTCGGCCAGCTCTTCCGCAGCGAAAGCCGCGAGCGCAAGCGCACCAACCTGATGGTTTTCCTGCGGCCGATCGTGATGCGCGACGCCGACAGCTCGGCGCGCTTCTCGCAGGACCGCTACGAGCAGATCCGCAGCCAGCAGCAGCTGCTGGCGCCTGCGGCCAACCCGCTGCTGCCCATCGACGGCGCGCCCCTGCTGCCCTTGTTGCCGCCGAAGAAGGTCTCCGACCCGTCGCTGGCCACGCCGCCCGCGACGCCGGCCGACGCCACCACCCCGGCTGCCCCGACCCGCTGACATGGCCAACCGCCACCTGCTGCCCTACGCCTACGCCAAGGCCAACACCCTGCTGCTGGAAGACGACGGCGAGCAGCTCCTGCTGTGGGCCGGCGAAACCACGCCGACGGCCGCCTTGAGCGAAGTCACGCGCTTGTTCGATGTCGGCCGTTGCGAGCGCGAAGCCAGTGCCACGCTGGGCCAGCGCATCGCCGTGGCCTATGCCGGCGGCGAGAGCAGCGCCGCGGCGGTGATCGGCGAAGTCGAAAGCGGTGTCGACCTCAGCCGGATGATGCAGGAGCTGCCGGCCGTGGAAGACCTGCTGGAGGCCGCCGACGACGCACCGATCATCCGCATGCTGAACGCGCTGCTGACGCAGGCCGCCAAGGACGGCGCCAGCGACATCCACATCGAACCCTACGAGCGCAGTTCCAGCGTGCGCTTCCGGGTCGACGGCACGCTGCGCGAGGTGGTGCAGCCGAACAAGGCGCTGCACGCCGCGCTGATCAGCCGGCTGAAGATCATGGCCGAGCTCGACATCGCCGAGAAGCGCATGCCGCAGGACGGCCGCATCTCCCTGCGCATCGGCGGCCGGGCCATCGACGTGCGCGTCTCGACCTTGCCGTCTTCGCACGGCGAGCGCGCCGTGCTGCGCCTGCTGGACAAGGCCGAATCGCGCTTCACGCTGGAAGGCCTGGGCATGGACGGCGAGGTGCTGGAGCGCTACGCGCGGTTGATCCAGCAGCCGCACGGCATCCTGCTGGTGACCGGCCCGACGGGCTCGGGCAAGACCACCACGCTGTACGCCAGCCTGGGCCGCGTCGACACCGCCACCACCAACGTGCTGACCGTGGAAGACCCGGTGGAATACGAGCTGACCGGCATCGGCCAGACCCAGGTCAACGCCAAGATCGACCTGACCTTCGCCAAGGCCCTGCGGGCCATCCTGCGCCAGGACCCCGACGTCATCATGATCGGCGAGATCCGCGACTACGAGACGGCACAGATCGCCATCCAGGCCAGCCTGACCGGTCACCTGGTGCTGGCCACCATCCACACCAACGATGCGCCGTCCTGCGTGACGCGGCTGATCGACATGGGCGTCGAGCCTTACCTGCTGTCGAGCAGCCTGCTGGGCGCGCTGGCCCAGCGCCTGGTGCGCAAGCTGTGCACGGCCTGTCGCCGCCAGGACGGCGAAGGGCGCTGGCACCCGGTGGGTTGCCCGCAGTGCAGCGGTACCGGCTACAAGGGCCGCACCGGCGTCTACGAGCTGATGGTGGTCGATGAACAGGTGCAGACGCTGATCCACAGCCGGGCCGCCGAGCAGGATCTGGCAGCGGCCGCGCGCGCGGCGGGCTTGAAGTCGATGCGCGAGGACGGCGACCGCCTCGTCAGCCAAGGTTTGACCTCCGCCGAGGAAGTCATCCGCGTGACCCGAGACTGACCCCGCGTCCATGCCCGCCTACCGTTACGAGGCCCTCGACGCCGCCGGCAAGTCGCAAAGCGGCCTGCTGGAAGCTGACAACGCCAAGGCCGCGCGGGCGGCGCTGCGCGGGCGCGAGCTGGTGCCGCTCAGCGTCACCACGGTCACGATGGGGCCGCAGGACACCGCTTCGGCGCGCTTCACGCGGCGGGTCTTTTCAGCCACCGGCTTGACGGTCTGGACGCGGCAACTCGCTGGCCTGGTGGGCTCGGGCCTGCCGCTGGAGCGTGCGCTGACCTCGCTGTCCGAAGAAACCGAAAACCCGCGCCAGCGCGAACTGGTAGCCCACCTGAAGAGCGAGGTCAACGCCGGCAGCGCCTTCGCGCGCGCGCTGGCCACGGCGCCGCGTGAATTCGACGAGGTCTACCGCGCCGTGGTCGCCGCCGGCGAGCAAAGCGGCGCGCTGGGCCCGGTGCTGGAGCGCCTGGCCGACGACCTGGAGCAGCGCCAGGCGCTGCGCAGCAAGGTCATCGGCGCGATGCTCTACCCGGCCATCGTGTCGCTGGTGGCGCTGGCCATCGTGGTCATCCTGCTGACGTATGTGGTGCCGCAGATCGCCGGCGTCTTCACCAGTTCCAAGCGGGCGCTGCCGACGCTGACCGTGGCCATGCTGGCGCTCAGCGCCTTCGTGCGGCAATGGGGCTGGGCGGTGGCGCTGCTGGCCGCCGGCGGCGCCCTGCTGCTCAAGCTGGCGCGGCGCGGCGAGGCTTTTCGCGAACGCAGCGACGCGGCCTTGCTGCGCCTGCCCTTCGTCGGCCGGCTGGCCCGCGGCTACAACGCGGCGCGCTTCGGCGGCACGCTGGCGATGCTGGCCGGCGCCGGCGTGCCGATCCTGAAAGCCCTGCAGGCCGCCGCGGAAACCCTGGGCAACCGCGCGATGCGCGCCGACGCGATGGACGCGCTGGTGCAGGTGCGCGAAGGCGCGCCGCTGGCCAGTGCGCTGGCCGGCAAGAAGCGCTTTCCGGGCCTGCTGGCGATGTTCGCTCGGCTGGGCGAGCAGACCGGGCAATTGCCCGAGATGCTGCTCCGCGCCTCGGTTCAGCTGTCGGCCGAAGTGCAGCGCCGGGCGATGGCGGCGGCGACCATCCTGGAGCCGCTGCTCATCGTCGTGATGGGCATCGTCGTCGTGCTGATCATGCTGGCGGTGCTGATGCCGATCATCCAGCTCAACACCTGGGTGAAATGAAGCCCTGGTCCATGAACACGCCCGTCCGTTCCACGCGCTGCCTTGCCTGGGCCGGTTTGCTGGCCGCCCTGGCCCTGCCGGCGGCTGCCGAACCCGACGAACGGACTCTGGGCAAGGACAGTGGCTACCCGATCGGCACCAACGTGGCCAACTGGTACGAAATGCCGAACTGGATCGGTTCCTGGTCGGCGCTGGACCAGGTGCCGGGCATGCTGACTGCCGTCGCCCCGCGCGCAGGGATGCCGTCACCCTTGCCCAAGGCCGCGCAAGGACCGGCCATCACCTACCGCTACCGCAACCTCGGTTACACGCTGGATGAGTACCTGGCGCGTCGCCGCATCACTGGCCTGCTGGTGCTGAAGAACGGCGAGATCGTGACCGAACGCTATCGCTACGGCCGCACGGCGGACGCGCGCTTCCTGTCCTTCTCGATGGCCAAGAGCGTCACGTCGCTGCTCCTCGGCATGGCGGTGTCGCGTGGTGCCATCGCCTCGCTGGACGACACCGCCGGGAAATACGCCCAGGACCTGGCCGGCAGTGCCTATGGCGACACCACGATCCGCCAGCTGCTGCGCATGAGTTCAGGCCTGCGCTTCACCGAACGCTACGATGGCCAGGACGACGTGGCGCGGCTGACGCGCAGCGTCGCCGGTGGGCCGCCGGGTGTCGTCAACGTGCTGCGCAGCATCAGCGAGCGCCAATCACCAGCAGGCGAGAAGTTCGTCTACGCCAGTGCCGAAAGCGAGGTGCTGGGCCGCGTGCTGACGGCCGCCACCGGACGCAGCATCACGGCCCTGACGGCCGAATGGCTCTGGCAGCCGATCGGTGCCGAGCACGACGCCTTCTGGCGGCTCAGCCCGGACCGGCACGAAGTAGCCTATGCCTTCTTCAACGCCAGCCTGCGCGACTGGGGCCGCCTGGGCCTGCTGCTGGCCAACGACGGTCGCGTGGGGACGCGCCAGATCGTGCCGCCCGATTACCTGCTGGATGCGACCGACGGCGCGCGACAACCCGAGGCCTTCCGCCCCGGCCGCGCCACGCCCTATTTCGGTTACGGCTACCAGTTCTGGCTGTTTCCGCTGAAGACCCGCAGCTTCGCCATGCAGGGCGTGCACGGCCAGGCCGTCTTCGTGCAGCCGGCCAGCGGCATCGTCATGGTGCAGACGGCGGCCTATGCCGGCGCTGGCGGCGCCCAGGACCCCGAGTCCTATGCCGAACGCACAGCCCTCTGGCTGGGCGTGCTGCGGTCACTGGGTGGGCAGGCCGACTGAGCGTCCCCGGCCTGCCGGGTCGGCGAGACGGCGGGCGGCGCTCGTTTTCGGCGCTCAGCTGGTTGTCGAAGCGCCTTCTTCGGGGGCCTGCGTGTGCTTGATGAACATCACCGCCGCGAGGATGCCGATCTCGTAGAGCACGCACATCGGCACGGCCAGCGCGAGTTGCGAGACGACGTCGGGCGGCGTGACGACGGCCGAGACGATGAAGGCGCCGACAACGAAGTAACCGCGCGACTTGCGCAACTGCTCGATGCTGACGATGCCGATGCGGGCCAGCACGATGACGGCGATCGGCACCTCGAAGGCGATGCCGAAGACCAGGAACAGCGTCAGCACGAAGCCGAAGTACTGCTCGATGTCGGGCGCCGCCGTGATCGACGTCGGCGCGAAGGCCTGGATGAAGCGGCTCATCCCCGGTATCACGATGAAATAGCAGAAGGCCACGCCGACGATGAACAGCACCGTGCTGGAGATCACCAGCGGCAGCACCAGCTTTTTCTCGTGCGAGTACAGACCCGGCGCCACGAAGGCCCAGAGTTGGTACAGCACCACCGGCAGCGCCATCAGGAAGGCCGCCATCAGCGTGATCTTCAGCGGCACCAGGATCGGCGAGATCACGTTGGTGGCGATCAGTGTGGCGCCCTTGGGCAGGTGACTGAGCATGGGTGCGGCCAGCAGATCGTAGAGCCCCGCCGGTCCGGGCCAGAAAACCAGCACCGCGAAACACACGGCGATGGCGATCACGGCGCGGATCAGCCGGTCTCGCAACTCGATCAGGTGCGAGACAAAAGGCGCTTCGGTGCCGGCGAGTTCGTCGGTCTTGTTCGTGTCGCTCATCGCGCCTGCAGGATTCGATCAGTTGCCGGACCGCGGGCCCGGCGGGCGGAAGCGCGCAACGCGCGCGGCGCCCGACAAGGCCTTGGTGCGGATGCCATTGCGCTGCTTGTACCACTGGGGTGTGGCACCGCGCTTCAGGCGCCATTTCTTCTTCGGGTGGCGGTAGCTCGGCGGCGGCGGTTCCCAGCCGCCGCTGATGCGGTGGTCCGTCGACGTGCCATCGGTGAGGCCGGCGGTCGCGTCCTTCCAACTGCCTTCGAAAGCGCTGCTCGCCGAGTCGACCTCGCTGCGCACGGTCTCCTGCACGTTGCGCGCAGCGTCCTCGAAGTCGGTCTTCATCTTCTTGAGTTCTTCAAGTTCGATGGAGCGGTTGACCTCGGCCTTGACGTCGGACACGTAGCGCTGGGCCTTGCCGAACAGCGCGCCCACGGTACGCGCCACGCGCGGCAGCTTCTCGGGGCCGATGACGATCAGCGCCACCGCGCCGATCAGGGCGATCTTGTCGAAACCGAAGTCAATCATGTGTCATGCCGCAAGCCCGTTGAAGGGCCGCAGCGCGGCCTCAGCTCTTGGATTTCGCTTCGACGTCCACCGTGTTCGCATCGCTGCGCTTGGTGGCTGTGACCTGTTGCGCCGGCGCGGCGGGGCCATCGGCCTCGGCCGTTTCACCGGCGCCCTTGACGCCTTCCTTGAAGCCGCGCACCGCGCCGCCGAGGTCGCTGCCGATGTTGCGCAGCTTCTTGGTGCCGAAGATGACCACGACGACCAGCAACACGATCAGCCAATGCCAGATGCTGAACGAACCCATGATCTTTTCTCCTGCGGAATACGCTGAACTGAACGGTTGATTCTACGAGGTGCAGCCCGCTGCTGCCGCAAGCGGGTCAGCCCTTGGCCCAGGGGCGCGGACCACCCATCACGTGCATGTGCAGATGCGGCACTTCCTGGCGGCCGTCGGGGCCGGTGTTGATCAGCGTGCGGAAGCCGTTGCTGACACCCAGCGACTTCATCAGCCGTGGTGCCAGGCCCAGCATGCGGCCGAGCAGCGCGTCGTCATCGGGCGTCACGTCGGCGAGCATCGCGATGTGCCGCTTGGGGATGATCAGCACATGCACCGGCGCCCAGGGCGCGATGTCGTGGAAGGCCAGAAGTTCGTCGTCTTCGTAGGCCTTGCGGGCCGGGATCTGGCCGGCAATGATCTTGCAGAAGATGCAGTTCGGGTCAGCACTCATCGTGGGACATCCAGGGCCATGTTCACAGCGGCACGGGCATGGCCCGGCCTTCGTTGAAATTCCACCAGCCGCGCAGGAAGCGGTAGAGGTACCACAGGCCGATGACCGACCAGGCTAACCAGCCCGGGAGGACAAACAGCACCCACAGCGGCGAGGTCAACAGCAGCCAGCCCAGCGTGAACCAGAAGCTGCGCGCCTGCCAGCGGAAGTGGCTGCGGTAGAAATCGTCGGGCAGGTCATCGCGCTTGACGTAATTGATGATCAGCGCGATGACCGAAAAGACGCCCGCCGAGAAGAAAGACAGGGTGTGCAGGCCGTAGAGGACATGGGTCAGCGTGCGCAGGCCGTCCTCGCTGCGCGCCGGCCCGCCGGGTATCACCACCTCGTCCATCAGCCTTCTCCTTGGGATTCGGCATCACGCTGCTGGGCCTTGCGCGCGGCGAACTCTTCCAGCCCTGACAAGCCTTCGCGGCGTTCCAGCTCCGTCAGCACATCGGCCGGCGTCAGACCGAAGGCGGCCAGTGCGACCATCGTGTGGAACCACAGGTCGGCCACCTCGCCGACGATGCGTGGCCGGTCCCCATCCTTGGCGGCCATCACCACCTCGGTGGCTTCCTCGCCGATCTTTTTCAAGATGGCGTCGGTGCCCTTGGAAAACAGCCGGGCGACATAGCTCTTGTCGGGGTCACCGGTGCGCCGCGTGGCGATGACCTCGGCCAGCCGGGCCAGGGTGTCGTTGCCCGACGGTGTGAAGGTCGGGGTGACGGTCGGGGTGGCGGTCGGGATGGCGTTCATCGGTAGATGGTCTCGGGGTCTTTCAGCACCGGCTCGACCGGCGTCCAGGCGCCTTTGTCCAGCCGCTGGAAGAAGCAGCTGTGGCGGCCGGTGTGGCAGGCGATGCCGGGTTCGTGACCGAGTTGCGTGACCTTCAGCAGCACCACGTCGCTGTCGCAGTCGACGCGGATGTCGTGCACCTGCTGCACGTGGCCCGATTCCTCGCCCTTGCGCCACAGCCGCTGGCGCGACCGGCTGAAGTACACCGCGCGCTGGGTCTCGGCCGTCAGGGCCAGGGCTTCGCGGTTCATCCAGGCGAACATCAGCACGTCGCCGCTGCCGACCTCCTGCGCGATGACCGGCACCAGGCCGTCGGTGTCCCATTTGATGCTGTCCAACCAGTTCATGGCTTCAGTCTAAGCGGTGGGTCCGTGGGTCGGTCCGACATGGCCACGTTCGGCCGCGAACCAGGCCAGCACCGGCACCGTGCCGGGCAGCACCGGCGCCACCTGCACCGGCAGGGTCTGCCAGGCCATCTGCTGCGCCTCGCGCATCTCGAAGGCGCCGGTCCAGCTGTGGACCTTGCAGAAATGCAGGCGGACGCGGGCGTGCGGGTAGTCCATCACCAGTTCCTGCCAGGGCTGCGCAGCGGCGATGGTGATGCCCAGTTCTTCCTGCAGTTCGCGGCGCAGCGCCTGCTCGATGCTCTCGCCGGCCTCGACCTTGCCGCCGGGAAATTCCCAGTAACCGGCGTAGACCTTGCCTGCGGGGCGGCTGGTCAGCAGGAAGTGGCCGTCGGGGTCGATCAGAACCCCGACCGCGACCTCGACCGGCACGCGCTCACTGTCCATGTCGTCCTGCGAAGTCGCGTGCGAACTGTTGCGCCACACGGCCCGAGCGGCTGCCGCGTTCCAGCGCCCAGACCAGGCTGTCCTGGCGCGCGGCGGTGATGGCCGCTTCGTCGACACCGAAGGCGCGCAGCCACTGCGCGACGATGGCCAGGTATTCGGCCTGGCTGAAGGGGTAGAAGCTGATCCACAGGCCGAAGCGTTCGCTCAGCGAGATCTTCTCTTCCACGACCTCGCCCGGGTGCACCTCGCCGTCTTCGGTGTGCTGGTAGGTCAGGTTCTCGGCCATGTACTCGGGCAGCAGGTGGCGGCGGTTGCTGGTGGCGTAGATCAGCAGGTTGTCGCTGGCCTGCGCCACACTGCCGTCGAGCACGCTCTTCAGTGCCTTGTAGCCCGGCTCGCCTTCGTCGAAGCTGAGGTCGTCGCAGAAGACGATGAAGCGTTCGGGGCGTTCGGTGACCAGGTCGATCAGGTCGCCCAGATCCACCAGGTCGGCCTTGTCGACCTCGATCAAACGCAGGCCGCGCGCCGAGAATTCGTTCAGGCAGGCCTTGATCAGGCTGCTCTTGCCGGTGCCGCGCGCGCCGGTCAGCAGCACGTTGTTGGCGGCGCGGCCGGCGACGAACTGCTCGGTGTTGCGCACCAGGCGGTCTTTCTGGCCGTCGACTTCCTTCAGGTTGTCCAGCCGGATGGTCGACACGTGCCGCACCGGTTCCAGCACGCCCGTGCCATTCAAGCCGCCGCGGCGGCGGTAGCGCCAGGCGACCGACGCTGACCAGTCGGGCGCCTCGGCGGCGTGCGGCAGGATCGCTTCGAGGCGGGCCAGCAGCGATTCGGCGCGCACCAGCAGATGTTCAAGGGCAGGGTTCATGGGCGCAATTTTAAGCGGTGGCTTGCAGCCGGCTGGCGGCAGTACGCGCCGCGTCGGCGGCGCCTTCGGGCGCCGCCCGGCTCAACAGCTCAGGCGGTGCAGCGCCGGCTCCAGGTGCTCGGTCGGCAGGCGCTTGAAGCCCGAACGGGCGTAGCGCTGCAGCCGGCCGATGGCCAGCGCGGTGATGGCCGAGGCCAGCGCCTGCGCGTCCACCGTCGGTGTCGGTGAACCGGCGGCTTCGGCGGCGCTGCGCAGGCTGGCGCGCAACTGCGATTCCACGCGGTCGAAGAACTGGTTCATGCGCGCCGACAGGCGTTCGTGTTCGAAGACCAGCGCGTCGCCGACCATCACGCGCGCCATGCCGGGGTTCTTCTCGCCGAACTGCAAGAGCACCGTGGCGATTTTCCTGGCCTGCAGGGACGGCGAGGGCTCGCGTTCGACGACCTGGTTGACCAGCGTGAAGACGCTGCCCTCGATGAACTCGATCAGCCCCTCGAACATCTGCGCCTTGCTGGCGAAATGGCGGTAGAGCGCGGCCTCGCTGACGTCCAGCCGGGCCGCCAGTGCGGCGGTGGTGATCCGCTCGGCGCCGGGCGCTTCCAGCATCGTGGCCAGGGCCTGCAGGATCTGCACGCGCCTCTCTCCGGGCCTGGGCCGCTTGCGCGCGACGGGCGCCGCGGCGGCATGGTCAGCGCCAGCCCGGGGGGTGTCGTCGAACGCTTCGGACATGGTGCGGCGGGCAGCAGGCGGGAAGAACCGGCGCGAACCGGGCGGGGCGGGGCGCCGGCTGAGGCGATCGCAAACGATTCTTGCACAGGGCCCGCGGGCGCCAGCTTGCAGGTAAACACCGACATCACGGCCCCCGACAGGGTCTTCGGCCCCTGGCGGGCGCTCGCTAGAACAGCGCGCGCAGGCGCCGAATTCGGCGGTCGACATAGGCCGGGCGGCGGTGCAGGCGCATCGCCTGGCCACGACCCGGGCTGGCGCCTGCTCGCTGCAGCCAGCGCTGCATCCAGACCGTCTGCATGCCGACGCGGCGCGCGGCCTTCTGGTGCACCAGCGTGTCTTCGACCAGCACGCAGCGCGACGGGTGCACGCCCAGGCGCGCGGCCAGGGCGCGGAACATGCGCGCGTCGGGCTTGGGCCGCAGGTCGCCGAAGAGCTGCATGTCCTCGATGCTGAACACGCCGTCGAAGGCCCGGGCGATGCCCAGCACCGCCAGCACGCGCGCCGCATAGGCCGCCGGCGCATTCGTCAGGATGTACTTGCGGCCAGGCAGCCGGCGCAGCGCCGCCAGGTCGGCCGCGTGGCCGCGTACCCGGTCTTCGAGGCCGGGCAACTGGTGGGTGTCGTGCAGGAAGTGCGCGGCCCGCACACCGTGGTGGCGCACCAGGCCCAGCAGCGTGGCGCCGTAGCGCTGCCAGTAGCGCGTGCGCAGGGCATTCGATTCGGCCTCGCTCAGCCCCAGTTCGCGCCGGATGTAGACGCCCATCGCCCGGCGGATCTTGCCCATCGATGCGTTGTGCGCGTCGTGCAGCGTGTCGTCCAGGTCGAACAACCAGACCGGGCCCGGCTTCATCGGCGCCGGCTCAATGCGAACGGATCATCGTGCCGTAGGCCTGCTCGGTCAGGATCTCCAGCAGCATCGCATGCGGAACGCGGCCATCGACCACGTGCACCGCGTTGACGCCGCTCTTGGCCGCGTCGATCGCGCCGGCCAGCTTGGGCAGCATGCCGCCGCTGATCGTGCCGTCGGCGATCAGCTCGTCGATCTCGCGCGGCGTCAGTTCGGTGATCAGCTCGCCGGCCTTGTTCAGCACGCCACGGATGTTGGTCAGCATCACCAGCTTCTCGGCCTTCAGCACGGTGGCCAGCTTGGCGGCCACCAGGTCGGCGTTGATGTTGTAGCTCTCGTTCTTGTCGCCGAAGCCGATCGGGCTGATGACCGGGATGAACTGGTCGTCCTGCAGCGCCTTGACCACGCTGGGGTCGATGCTGGTGATCTCGCCGACCGAGCCGATGTCGTGCTCCACCGTCGGGTCGTTCTTGTCGGCCAGCTTCATCTGGCGGGCGCGGATCATGCCGCCGTCGCGGCCGGTCAGGCCCACGGCCTTGCCACCGGCGGCGTTGATCAGGCCGACGATGTCCTGCTGCACCTCGCCGGCCAGCACCCATTCGACGACTTCCATCGTCTCGTCGTCGGTGACGCGCATGCCCTGGATGAAGGTGCCCTTCTTGCCGATCTTGGCCAGCGCGTCGTCGATCTGCGGCCCGCCGCCGTGCACGACGATCGGGTTCATGCCGACCAGCTTCAGCAGCACGATGTCCTCGGCGAAGTCCTGCTGCAGCGCCGGGTCGGTCATCGCGTTCCCGCCGTATTTGATGACGATGGTCTTGCCGTGGAACTTGCGGATGTAGGGCAGGGCCTGGGCCAGGATCTCCGCCTGGTCGCGCGGCGTGATGTGGGCCAGCTCGGGGTCTTTGAACGTGCTCATGGGGGGCGGCCTGCAGCGTTGGGGACAGGATGTTGAAGGAAAGTCCGGGCTGATTGTAGGAAGCCGACCGGCGGCCTTGCCACTGCGGCCCGCTGGTCGGTTCGCTCGTGCGCCCACCTGCGGCACACTCGGGCTGTCGCGAAGGAGCAAGTCATGAAGAGGCGCACGGCGATGGCGGTGCTGGCGGGGGCGAAGGCCGGCGCAGGCGGCGTCGTCCTGGGGGTCAACACGGCAGCGCAGGCCCAGGCCGCGCTGGTGGCCGGCGAAGTGCTCAAGGTTGACCGGGCAACCGGGCGCGTCACGCTCAGGCACGGCGAGATCAAGAGCCTGGACATGCCGCCGATGACCCTGGCCTGGCGCGTGGCCCAGCCGCGCCTGCTCGAAGACCTGGCCGTCGGCGACCGCGTGCGCTTCGCGCCGGCGCGCATCGACGGCCAATACACCATCACCACCTTGATCAAGTCCCCGCCATGAGCACAGTCCACACCCACGACCTGCACGCCTATGCCCACAGTCACGCCTTCGCCGACGACGGGCAGAAGCAGCGCGAACAGGCGCTGACGGCGGTCACGCTGCTGACCCTGGTGACCATGGTGCTCGAGCTGGCCGTCGGCTGGTGGACAGGCTCGCTGGCGCTGACCGCCGATGGCTGGCACATGGGCACCCACGCGCTGGCGCTGGGCGGTGCGGTGCTGGCCTATCGCCTGTCGCTGCGCGCGGCCAGCCACCGCGCTGTCGCCGGCGGGCCTGCGGGCTTCGCTTTCGGCGGCTGGAAGATCGAGGTGCTGGCCGCCTACACCAGCGGCCTGGTGCTGCTCGGCGTGGCGCTCTGGCTGGCCTGGGAGGGCATCGACACGCTGCGCCACCCGCGCCCGGTCCAGTACGGTGAAGCGCTGGGCGTGGCGGTCGCCGGCCTGCTGGTGAACCTGGCCAGCGTCTGGCTGCTGTCGCGCGGCAGCAAGCCGGCGGCCAAGGCCAAGGCCGAGCCCCAGCCTGCAGCGCACCACGCCGGGCACGACGACCACGGGCATGCGCATGCGCACGCGCCGGCGCATCCGCCGTCGCCGGCCAAGGCCCACGGCCACGGCCACGGCCACTCGCATGGCCATGGCCACGACCACAACTTCAGCGCCGCCTACATCCACGTCATCGCCGACGCCTTCACCTCGGTGCTGGCGATTGCCGCGCTGGCCGGTGGCGTGTGGTTCGGCCTGGCCTGGCTGGACCCGGCGGTGGCCCTGCTCGGCGCGGCCGTCATCGGCCAGTGGTCCTTCGGCGTGCTCGGCGGCACCGCGCGGGCGCTGGTCGACGCCACCGAAGACCCGGCGCTGACCCAGCGGGTGCGCGACCTGATCGAAGCCGACGGCGACGCCAAGGTGGCCGACCTGCACGTCTGGCAGGTCGGTGCGCAGGCCTGGTGTGCCGCCCTGTCGGTGGTGGCCGACGCGCCGCTGGCTGCGGCGGCCTACCGGGCGCGGCTGGACGCCGTCGCGCAGCTCAAGCACGTGACGGTCGAAGTGCACCGCTGCGCGGGGCCGGTCGCCGCTTGACAGGGCCCGACTGGCCGTCGCCGCGTCGCCTCGGTGACGTGGCGCTGCCGGGGCCGCCCGTACCATCGATGCCCAACCGCACCGACCGGAGACCGCCCATGTCCAGCCCGCTGAACGCGCTCGTCAACCACCAATGCCGCCTGGCCGCCCGCCCCGTCGGTCTGCCCAAGGCCAGCGACTGGCAGTTCACCGAGCAAGCCGTGGCCGAACCGGGTGAGGGTGGCGTGCTGGTCCGGACGCTGGCGCTGTCGCTGGACCCGGCGATGCGCGGCTGGATGAACGAGGGCAAGAGCTACATCCCGCCGGTGGCCATCGGTGAGGTGATGCGCGCTGGCGGCATCGGTGTCGTCGTGGCCTCGAAGAACCCGGCCTTCGCGGTGGGCGACACGGTGACCGGCGGCCCCGGCGTGCAGGAATACTGGGCCGTTCCTGGCGACCAGATCCAGCGCAGCGGCATGGCCAGGATCGACCTGCGCGCCGGCACCGTCACCCAGTGGCTGAACGTGCTGGGCATGCCCGGCATGACCGGCTACTTCGGCCTGATGGACGTCGGCCAGCCGCAGCCCGGCGAGACCGTGGTGGTCTCGGGTGCCGCTGGCGCCGTCGGCCAGACCGTGGGCCAGATCGCCAAGCTCAAGGGTTGCCGCGTGGTCGGCATCGCCGGCGGGCCGGCCAAGTGCGAATGGGTGGTCGAGGAACTGGGCTTCGACGCCTGCATCGACTACAAGGCGCCCGCGCCTGGAGGCGTCACCAAGTGGGACGCCGTTCGGGAGGGCCTGAAGCAGCACTGCCCGAAAGGCGTGGACATCTACTTCGACAACGTCGGCGGCGACATCCTCGACGCCGTCTTGGCACGCATCAACCGCAAGGCCCGCATCATCATCTGCGGCGCGATCAGCCAGTACAACGCCACGGCGGCGGTGCAGGGTCCGAAGAACTACCTGAGCCTGCTGGTCAACCGCGCGCGCATGGAAGGCATCGTCGTCTTTGACTACGCCGACCGCTACCACCTGGCCATTTCCGAGATGGCCGGCTACCTGAAGGACGGCCGCATGAAGAGCAAGGAAGACGTGGTGACCGGCGGCATCGCCGCTTTCCCGGCGACGCTGCCCAAGCTGTTCAACGGCGAGAACTTCGGCAAGCTGGTCTTGCAGGTGGCGCCGGCCTGAGCAGCCCGCAGTCGGGGGCGGTCGCGACGGCCGCTCGCCACTCGCAGCGTCAGGGCTGGAGCAATGCGCGCGCGCCGCGCGCCAGGCCGGTCTCGGCCTGCTGGCGCAACAGGGCCACTTTCTGCTCACCGGTCAGGAAGGACCAAGGGTCGGACGAGCCCTTGCCCTGCCGGTCGCCCACCAGCACACCTTCGCGGATGTCGTAGGTGCGCAATACATCGCCCGACTGCGCGTCGAGCAGCGTCAAGCGCACGTGCACATAGGGCGCCAGCGCGCCGGCCGACATCGCGCCCGTTTGCAGGTTGCGCACCTCGTACAGCGTGTCGATGTAGTAGCCCAAGCCCATCGCCGTGCCCCGCCCGATGGAAATGCCGTTGGCCGTGCGAACGTTCACCTCGCCGCGGTTGCGGGTGACCAGGATGATGTGACTGAGCCGCTGGGCGTCGATGGTCTGGACGATCCACGCCGGCAATTCAGCCTGCGTCGCACCCTGGGCGATGGACCGCTGTTCTTCGGGTGACAAGGGCTGGGGCGACTTGTAGAGCTCGACCTGGGCTTGCGGCTGCGCCTTCTGCAGGGTGTCGCGCAGCGCACGCAAGGCGATGTTGTCGAAGCCGATGCCCTTGGCTTCGACGGCGTAGCGCTCGGTGCGTTCGATGCGCGTGTCCGTCGGGGCGTCGGTCGAGACCGCGACCTGCACGCTGTCGCCTAGCAGCGCAAAAACGCCGACGGCCTGCATCGCCGGCAGCGGCGTGGCGGCCGGCGCCTGCGCCCAGGCGCCAGGCCCGACAGCGGCCAGCCAGGTGATCAGCGCCAGCCGGCGCGCGGGCGCGCATCGGTCACGTTTGCGGGGTGCGGTCATCGGGCTTCCTTCTGAGTTGGCGGTCATTCTGGCGCCCCTTCAAGCAGCGATCAGCAAGGGAACTTCGCGCGCCAGTTCGCGTTCCAGCAGGCTGCGCAGGCGGGCGACCTTCTGCTCGGCTGGCAGGACGTCCCAGGGGTCGAGCGCGGTCTTGCTGGCGGCCACCGGGTAGGCCCGCGCGGCACTGCAGTGCCGCTGCTTCAGCACCTCGCCGGTTCGGGCATCGGCCAGCGTCAGCGTGAAGTAGGCGTAAGCCGCCAGCAGACCGTAGCCGGTGGCGCCAGACTCGACCATGCGGATGCGCGCCGCAGAATCCACGTAATAGCCCAGACCGTGCAGCTTGCCGACCCCCAGGTGGCCGTTCAGCAGCGGGATGCTGGCGTCGGCGCGGTGCTTGGTCAGCAGCAGCAGGTGGCTGGCGCCGCTTTGATCGACCGCGTCGACCAGCGGTCCCGGCAGCGCGACCTTCGGGCCGTCGACCCATTGCTCGGCCTGTTCGTGCAGCGGCGACGGCTGCAGCGCCAGCAGGGCCGCGCTGGCCTGGCCGCCGACCTCCAGCGAGCGCCCGGCGGCTGCCAGCGCGAACTGGTCCATGGCGCCGGCCGGGTCGGGCAGACTGTGCTGGCGGTTGGGGTCGAGCCGGCTGCCGGTGACCGGCCCGGCGTGGACGACGACCAGCCGGTCGCCGATGAACGAGACCACCGCGGTGCGCCGCAGCGCCTGCGCGCGGGCCGGGCCGGCGCCCAGCCCCGCGCCACAGGCGATGGCCGCAGCGGCCTGGATGCAGCGTCGACGGTCGACCCCTTGGTGCAGGGCCTCTCTCTGCCGGGCCTTGCGAGGCGGTGTGGTCACGGCGGGGCTAGAAGTGGATGCCGCGCATCAGCTGCTGCAAGGCCATGGCCTCGGCGCTGAGCGGCGGCTGGGCGGCCTTGTCGCCGGGTTTGGCGCCCGGTTTGGCGCCTTTCGCGGCCGACGAATCGGGGAACATGCGGAAGCTGGTGTTCATGCCGATCTGCGCGACGCGCGGCAGCAGGGCGTGCAGCACCTCGCCGGCAATGCCCAGCCTAGTCGCGATGCGCACCGGTTTGCCGATGCAGGCCTGCGCGATCATCTCGGCGGCTTCTTCCGGGGCCAGCGTCGGGACGTTCCTGTAGATCTGCGTCGGCGCGATCATCGGCGTGCGCACCAGCGGCATGTTGATGGTGGTGAAGCTGACGCCCTGGTCGGCGAACTCGCTGCTGGCGCAGCGCGTCCAGGCGTCGAGCGCCGCCTTGCTGGCCACGTAGGCGGAAAAGCGCGGCGCGTTGGTCAGCACGCCGATGCTGCTGATGTTGACGACGTGGCCCTGCCGCTTGGCCACCATGCCGGGCAGCAGACCCATCGTGACGCGCAGGCAGCCGAAGTAGTTCAGCTGCATCGTGCGTTCGTAGTCGTGGAAGCGGTCGTAGCTGCTTTCGATGGCGCGGCGGATGCTGCGCCCGGCGTTGTTGATCAGGAAATCGACGCCCCCGTGGCTGGCGAGCAGCCACTGAACGAAGCGGTCGCAATCGGCCATGTCGGCGAGGTCGGCCGCGTAGGCGATGAAGGCGTAGCCCTGGGCCTTCGCTTCGGCGCAGGCTTCGTCCAGCTTGCCCTGGTCGCGGCCGCAGATGACGGTGATCGCGCCGGCTTCGGCGAACTTGTGCGCCGCCGCCAGGCCGATGCCCGAGCTGCCGCCGGTCACCAGCACGACCTTGCCGGCCACCGTGCCGCACAGGCTGCGGTCGATGAACAGATCGGGGTCGAGGTGGCGTTCCCAGTAGTCCCACAGCACCCAGGCGTAGTCCCGCAGGTTCGGGCAGCGGATGCCGCTGCCCTTGAGCACCGCGTCCAGCTCGCGGCGGTCGTAGCGCGTCGGGAAGTTGACGAAGGTGAACATGTCGTCGGGCAGGCCGAGGTCCTTCAGCACCGCGGCCCGGATGCGGCGCACCGGGGCCAGCGCCATCAAGCCCTTCTTCACGCTGCGCGGGACGAAGCCGAACAGCGCGGCGTTGACGAAGAGGTTCATCTTCGGCGCGTGCGCGGCCTTGCTGAAGATGTCGAGCACGTCGCCGACGCGGTAGCCCTCGGGGTCGACCAGGTGGAAGCACTGGCCCTTCCGGTCGCTCCTGGTGTGGCTGATGAAGTCGATGCAGCGAACGACGAAGTCCACCGGCACGATGTTGATGCGCCCGCCTTCGATGCCCACGCTGGGCAGCCAGGGTGGCAGGATCTGGCGCATGCGCTGGATCAGCTTGAAGAAGTAGTAAGGGCCGTCGATCTTGTCCATCTCGCCGGTCTGGCTGTCGCCGACGACGAGGGCCGGGCGGTACACCGTCCACGGCAGCTTGCAGTCCTGGCGCACGATCTTTTCGCTCTCGTGCTTGGTCATGAAGTAGGGGTGGTCCAGGCCTTCCGCTTCGTCGAACATGTCTTCGCGGAAAACGCCTTCATAAAGGCCCGCCGCGGCGATGCTGCTGACGTGGTGCAGGTGGCCGGCTTCGATCGCTGTCGCGAACTCGACCAGGTTGCGCGTGCCTTCGATGTTGACCCGCACCTGGCTGTCTTCATCGGCGCCGAGGTCGTAGACCGCCGCCAGGTGGTAGACCGCATGGACCTGGCCCTTCAGGGCCTTGATGGCCCCGGCAGCGACACCCAGCTGGGGCGCCGTCAGGTCGCCGCTGACCGGCAGCGCGCGGGCCTTGGGCCCCGGTCGCAGGCCCCAGTAGTCGTACAGCGCCGCGAGCTTGCCTTCGCTGCCCGGCCGCACCAGAAAGTGGACCACCGCGCCTTTGCGCGCCAGCAGCGCCTTGACCAGGCGCTTGCCGATGAAACCGGTCGCGCCGGTCACGAAATACTGCATGGTCTGCTCCTCGTTGGTTGGCGGCTGCGGGTGCGTGACTGCGGCTGAGCATAGAGCCGTCTCACTAGAGATTTAGGCTGCGCCCTCCAGGGGCGAACCCTATATTTCCGACCACGGCGCGGCCCCGCCAGGGCCACCCATTCCAATGGCCAGCAGGAGACCCATCATGGTCAAGAAGATCAGCAAGACCGCCGGCAAGGCCGACGCATCGTCCAGCGCCACCAACGAGCAGGCCAGCCACCTGGCGGCCTCGGTCAAGGAATCGGCCCAGCACATCTGGCTGGCCGGCATGGGCGCTTTCAGCAAGGCCCAGGAAGAGGGCACGAAAGTGTTCGAAGCCCTGGTCAAGGAAGGCCTGACGCTGCAGAAGAAGACGCAGGGCATCGCAGAAGACAGGCTGGGCGATGTGGCCGGCAAGATGAGCGCGATGGCCGACACCGTCAGCGCCAAGGCCGGTCAGAACTGGGACAAGCTCGAAGCGATCTTCGAGCAGCGCACCGCCAAGGCCATGGGCAAGCTGGGCGTGCCGACCGCCAAGGACGTGGCCGCCTTGACGGCCCGCGTCGACGCGCTCGCCGCCGCCGTGGCCAAGGCCGGCAGGACCCCCGCGACCAAGGCGCCGATGAAAGCGGCCGTGAAGGTGCCGGCCAAGGCCGCCAAGGCCGCCAAGGCCGCCAAGGCCGCGAAAGCGGTCAGGGTCGCCAAGGTCGCGCCGACCGAAGCGGCGGTCCCGGCGGTCGAAGTGCCGGTGGCCAAGGCGCCGGTCAAGCGCTCGCGCAAGGCCGCTGCGGCGGCCTGAGCGACTTCAGCCGAGGTAGCGCTGTTCCAGGTGCGCCTTGAAGTGCGCCGGGTTCAGCACCTCGCCGCTGGCGCGCAGTGCCAGCTCATCCGTGGTCCAGCGGCTGGCCTGCGTCCAGATGTGCTCGCGCAGCCAGTCGAACACCGGCGCCAGATCGCCCGCCGCAATGCGCTGGTCGAGGTCGGGCATCGTGCGGCGCATCGCGGCGAACCACTGCGCGGCGTACATCGCGCCCAGTGAGTAGCAGGGGAAGTAGCCGAACAGTGCTTCGGGCCAATGCACGTCCTGCATCGCGCCGTCCTTGAAGTTGCCGCGCGTGTCCACGCCCAGCAGTTCCATCATCTTGGCGTCCCACAGCGCGGGCACGTCTTCGGCTTCGATCTCGCCCTCGATCAGCAGGCGTTCGATCTCGTAGCGCAGGATGATGTGCGCCGGGTAGCTGACCTCGTCGGCATCGACGCGGATCAAGCCGGGCTTCACGCGGGTCACCAGGCGGTGCAGGTTGTGCGCCTCGAAGGCTGGCTGCGCGCCGAAGGCGGCGCTGACCATCGGCGCCAGCCGCGACACGAAGCCCGGGTGGCCGCCGAGCTGCATCTCGAAGCTCAGGCTCTGGCTTTCGTGCAGCGCCATGCTGCGCGCTTCGGCCACCGGCTGGCCCAGCCACTCACGCGGCAGGTTCTGTTCGTAGCGGCCGTGGCCGGTTTCGTGCACCGTGCCCATCAGGCTGGCCATGAAATCATCGTCGCTGAAGCGGGTCGTCATGCGCACGTCTTCGGGTACGCCGCCGCAGAAGGGGTGGGTGCTGACATCGAGCCGGCCGGCTTCGAAGTCGAAACCCAGCAGGGCGATGA
This sequence comes from Betaproteobacteria bacterium, assembly GCA_947453725.1. Classification (GTDB taxonomy): domain Bacteria; phylum Pseudomonadota; class Gammaproteobacteria; order Burkholderiales; family Burkholderiaceae_C; genus Rubrivivax. The sequence goes on from CANGHH010000002.1 coordinate 254,816, forward strand.
CCTGCTCGCAAAGCGCGCGTTGGCGGTCGACCGGAAAGGGCCCGACCGGTGCCAGCACGGCTTCCTGCGATTGGCGCGCCGTGACCCGCTGGATCAGCCCCGGCAGCCACTGCCGGACCTCGCCGAAGACGCGGTCGACCTGGGCGCAGCGCATCCCCGGCTCGTAGCGGTCCATCATCGCGTCGTAGGGCCGCAGGCCGGTCTGTGCCGCCAGCAGCGCGGCCTCTTCGCGGGCCACCGCCAGCACCGGCTTGAAGTTCACCAGGAAGCCAGCCCAGTCGTTGGCCGGGCGCTGCGTGCGCCAGGCGTGTTCGCAACGCGAGGTCGCCAGCTGCTGGCGCAGCACCAGGCTTTCGGGCAGGGCATGGCTGGCCCGCCACTGGCGCTGCATTTCACGCAGGTTGGCGCGTTGCAGGTCGTTCAGGCCTTCCTGCTCGGCGCCCTGCAACTGGCCGCCGAGCTCGGGGGCGGTGCGCAGGCGGTGCAGCAGGCCGGCCATTTCGCCCATCGCCGCGGCGCGCGCCTCGTTGCCTTTGGGCGGCATGTTGGCGGCCTGGTCCCAGCCGGCCAGGGCCTGCAGATGGCCCAGGCGGTGCAGCCGGGTCCAGGTGGCGCTGAGGGCGTCGTAGTTCGGTGTCGCGGTGCTCAATCGGGGGCTCCAGCGGGCCGCAAGGGCAGGGCCCGGGCTGGCGATTCTGGCGCGGCGGCGATTCAGAAAGTCAGGCGCCCCGGAAAGGCCCAGATCAGGCCGCCGGTCATCATCAGGTAACGGCCGAACTTGCCGACAGCCATGTAGCCCACGCAGGGCCAGAAGGGCAGGCGCAGCCAGCCCGCCACCGCACACAGCGGGTCGCCGACGACCGGCAGCCACGACAGCAGGCAGGCCTTGGCGCCGAAGCCCTCCAGCCAGCGCAGCGCCCGCGCTTCGACCGGCTTGTGCTTCAGGCGCTCGAACAGCGCCTCGGCGCCGTAGCCGGTCCACCAGCTGATGGCGCCGCCGATGGTGTTGCCCAGCGTGGCCACCGCAATGGCCGGCCAGAACAGTTCGGGGTTGAGCTTGACCAGCCCGATGACCGCGAATTCCGAACCCACCGGTATCAGCGTCGCCGAAATGACGCAGACGACGAAGACCGTCACCAGGCCGTATTGCGGCAGCGCGAACAGGGTCAGCAGCGATTGCAGCCAGGCTTCCATCGTGTCGGCGGATTATGGGCAGCGGCCACGGACCCTGTCGGTGCGCTGCCTTCGCAGGGTGCCCCGCTATACTGGCGCCTCATTTTTCAGCACCGCCGCCCCCGGTCCGACCCATGCGCATAGCGTCCATCGAGTTGCCGAATGCGCTGTTTGTCGCCCCGATGGCCGGTGTGACCGACCGGCCTTTCCGCATGCTGTGCAAGCGCCTGGGCGCGGGCTATGCCGTCAGCGAGATGGTGACCAGCCGGCGTGACCTGTGGGACAGCCTGAAGACCTCGCGGCGCGCCGACCATGTCGGTGAACCGGCGCCGATCGCGGTGCAGATCGCCGGCGTCGACCCGCAGGAGATGGCCGACGCCGCGCGCCACAACATCGACCGCGGCGCGCAGATCATCGACATCAACATGGGCTGCCCGGCCAAGAAGGTGTGCAACAAGTGGGCCGGCTCGGCGCTGATGCAGGACGAGGTGCTGGCCATCGCGATCGTGCAGGCTGTGGTCGCCGCCTGCGCGCCGCGCGGCGTGCCGGTGACGCTGAAGATGCGCAGCGGCTGGTGCGCCACCGAGCGCAACGCGCTGAGCCTGGCGCGCGCCGCCCAGGACAGCGGTGTGGCCATGGTGGCCGTGCACGGCCGCACCCGCGAACAGGGCTACGGCGGCCACGCCGAGTACGACACCGTGGCGGCCGTGAAAGCCGCTTTGCACATTCCGGTGGTGGCCAACGGCGACATCGCCACGCCCGAGCAGGCGCGCGAGGTGCTTCGCGCCACCGGGGCCGACGCGCTGATGATCGGCCGTGCCGCGCAGGGCCGGCCGTGGATCTTCCGCGAGATCGCCCATTTCCTGGCCACCGGCGCCCACCTGCCGGCGCCGGCCACGCGCCAAGTCCAGGCCTGGCTGACCGAGCACCTGCACGCACACTATGCGCTGTACGGCGAACGCACCGGCGTGCGCAGTGCGCGCAAGCACATCGGCTGGGCGGTCAAGGCCTTGCCGGGCGGGCAAGACTTTCGCGACCGGATGAACCGGCTGGACGACTGCCGCAGCCAGGTTCAGGCCGTCACCGACTACTTCGACGAACTGGCTGACCGCCATCTGCTGCTGCCCCAGGCGCAGCCGATCAGCGCCGCGAACGACGCGCACCAACCCGAATCCGACGCCATCGCGGCATGAGCAAAAAAGACATCGACGACTGCATCCGCCACAGCGTGGAGCAGTATTTCAAGGACCTGCGCGGCGCCGAGCCCGGCGCGCTGCACGAGCTTTTTCTGGGCGCTGCCGAAAAGCCGCTGCTCGACGTGGTGATGCGCCACGCCGAAGGCAACCAGAGCAAGGCCGCTGACTGGCTGGGCATCAACCGCAACACCCTGCGGCGCAAGCTGCAGGTGCACAAACTCATTCCATGACCACTGCGCTCCTCTCCGTTTCAGACAAGACCGGCATCGTCGATTTCGCGCGCGCGCTGGCTGACGCGGGCGTGCGCCTGCTGTCGACCGGCGGCACCGCGCGGCTGCTGGCCGACGCCGGCCTGGCCGTCACCGAAGTCGCCGAGGTCACCGGCTTCCCCGAGATGCTGGACGGCCGCGTGAAGACGCTGCACCCGCGCATCCACGGCGGCCTGCTGGCGCGGCGCGACCTGCCCGAGCACATGGCCGCGCTGGCCGCCCACGGCATCGAGACCATCGACCTGCTGGTCGTCAACCTCTACCCCTTCGCGCTGGCCACGGCGCGGCCCGACTGCACGCTGGAAGACGCCATCGAGAACATCGACATCGGCGGCCCGGCCATGCTGCGCGCGGCGGCCAAGAACTGGGCCGACGTGGCCGTGGTCATCGACCCGGCCGACTACCCGCGCGTGCTGGCCGAATTGCAGGCCGGGGCGGTGCGTCGCGACACCAAGTTCATGCTGGCCAAAAAGGTCTACGCCCACACCGCGGCTTACGACGGCATGATCAGCAACTACCTCAGTGCGCTGCAGCCCGGTGCCGAGGAGCAGGTCGCCGCGGTGCCGGCGCGCGAGGCCTACCCGGCGGTCTACACGCTGCAGGTGAGCAAGACGCAGGACCTGCGCTACGGCGAGAACCCGCACCAGAGCGCGGCTTTCTACCGCGAACCCGTGGTCGCACCGGGCCTGCTGGCCGGCTGGACGCAGCTGCAGGGCAAGGCGCTGAGCTACAACAACATCGCCGACGCCGACGCGGCCTGGGAATGCGTCAAGAGCTTCGACCCGGCCGTGGCCGCCTGTGTCATCGTCAAGCACGCCAACCCTTGCGGCGTGGCGGTGGGCGCGTCGGCCGTCGGGGCCTACCTGTCGGCGCTGAAGACCGACCCCACGAGTGCCTACGGTGGCATCCTGGCGCTGAACCGCCCGCTCGACGCCGAGGTCGTGGCCGCCATCAACGCGGCCCGGCAGTTCGTCGAAGTGGCCATCGCGCCGTCGATCACGCCGCAGGCGCGCGAGATGCTGGCCAGCAAGCAGAACCTGCGTTTGCTGGAAATACCCCTGGAAGGACCGCTGTCGCGCACCATGAACGCGCTGGACATCAAGCGCGTCGGCGGCGGCCTGCTGCTGCAGAGCCAGGACGCCAAGAACGTGGTGCCGGCCGAGTTGCGCGTGGTCACGAAGCTGCAGCCCACGGCGGCGCAGATGGCCGACCTGCTGTTCGCCTGGAAGGTGGCCAAGTTCGTCAAGAGCAATGCCATCGTCTTCTGCGGCGGCGGGGCCACGCTGGGCGTCGGCGCTGGCCAGATGAGCCGCGTCGACAGCGCCCGCATGGCGGCCATCAAGGCCGCCAACGCCGGCCTGACGCTGGCCGGCAGTTCGGTGGCCAGCGACGCCTTCTTCCCCTTCCGCGACGGCCTGGACGTGGTCATCGACGCCGGTGCCGCCTGTGTCATCCAGCCCGGCGGCAGCCTGCGCGACGACGAGGTCATCGCCGCCGCCGATGAGCGCGGCATTGCGATGGTCTTCACCGGCATCCGGCACTTCCGGCATTGAACTGGAGCCCCCCAAGCTCGCTAGCGCTCGCTACCCCCCGAGGGGGCCGTCCGCCGACGGCCCGGCGAGGCCGGTTCCGTGGCGGGAAGCTTGGTCAAGGCCATCCCGGTGGCACGCTTAGCATCGAACCATGTCCCGCGCCGATCTCATGGGCCTGTTGCTGGCCTTCATCGCCCGTCTGATCACGGGCACGCAGGGCCATTGGAAGGGCTGCCCGCCCAAGGCCGAGCAGCGCATCTACTTTGCCAACCACCAGAGCCATTTCGACTGGGTGCTGATCTGGGCGGCGCTGCCGCGCGAGTTGCGCGTGCGTACCCGCCCGATTGCCGCGCGCGACTACTGGACCGCATCCCCCTTCAAGCGCTGGCTGACCTCGGCGGTGTTCAACGCCGTCTATGTGGCGCGCCAGCGCAGCGACGACCAGGACCCGCTGCAGCCGCTGGTGCAGGCGCTGGAAGGCGGCGATTCGCTGGTCATCTTCCCCGAAGGCACGCGCAGCAACCGCGGCGAGCCGCAGGCCTTCAAGAGCGGCCTCTTCCACCTGGCCGAGATGTTCCCCGGGGTGCAGCTGATACCGACCTGGATCGACAACGTGCAGCGCGTGATGCCCAAGGGTGAAGTCGTGCCGGTGCCGATCCTGTGCACCGTCACCTTCGGCACCCCGATCAACCTGCAGCCCGGCGAGGACAAGCGCGACTTCCTCGAGCGGGCGCGCGGGGCCCTGCTGGCCGCGCAGCCGGGGCGCCTGTGAACCCCTTGCGCACGCTCAGCGTCGACGGCCAGGTGGCGCCGCTCTTCGTGGTGCTGTTCGGCCTGCTGGTGGTGCTGTCGCTGGTGGTCCTGGTGCGCAGCCTGCGGGCCAGCGAACAGACGCTGCACGAAGCCACGAATGACCGCCAACAGCGCTTGCTGCGCGACCTGCGCGCGATGTGGCTGGGCAGCACGGTGTTCTGGGGCGCCTGGGTCTCGGGGCCGCTGGGCGCCACGCTGGCCTTCGGCCTGTTCAGCTTCTTCGCGCTGCGCGAATTCATCACGCTGGTCAAGACGCGCCCGGGCGACCACCGCAGCCTGCTGCTGGCCTTCTTCGCCGCGCTGCCGCTGCAGTACCTGCTGGTCGGCACGCGGGCCTTCGACCTGTTCACGGTCTTCGTGCCGGTGTATGTCTTTCTGGCGATCCCGGTGGCCAGCGCGCTGGCCGGCGATCCCGAGCGTTTCCTGGAGCGCAACGCCAAGATCCAGTGGGGCATCATGGTCTGCGTCTACGGCCTGTCGCACGCGCCGGCGCTGCTGTTGCTGCAACTGCCGGGCTACGCCGACCGCGGCGCCTTCCTGTTGTTCTTCCTGGTGATGGCCACGGCCGCTGCGCAGATTGCCCAGGAACTGGCCAGCCGCTGGCTGCGCCGCCGGCCGCTGGCGCGGCAGATCGACCGCAGCTTCTCGTGGCGAGCCTGGCTGCTCGGCCTGCTCGCGGCGGCGCTGGTCGGTGCGGCGCTGTTCTGGATCACCCCCGTCAACCCCTGGCGCGCCGCCGTGATGGCTGCCGTGGCGGGCGGCTGCGGCACGCTGGGCGATCTGGTGATGCGCGCGCTGAAGAAGGACGCTGGCGTGCGCTTCTGGGGCAACCGCCGTTCAGTCACCGGCGCCGTCGGCCTGCTCGACCGTGTCGCGCCGCTGTGTTTTGCAGCCCCCGTCTTCTTCCACTTCGTTCGCTGGTACCTCGTCTGATGCTCATTCTCGGCATCGATCCCGGCCTGCAACGCACCGGCTTCGGCGTGGTCGACGTGCAGGGCGCGCGGCTGGGCTATGTGGCCAGTGGCACCATCAGCACGCTGGAAGCGCCGCGCGGCGATCTGCCGGGCCGCTTGAAGATCATCTTTGAAGGCGTGCGCGAAGTCGTCGAGCGCTACACGCCCGACTGCGCCTGCGTCGAGATCGTCTTCGTCAACGTCAACCCGCAGAGCACGCTGCTGCTGGGCCAGGCGCGCGGCGCGGCGCTGGCGGCGCTGGTGATGGGCGACCTGCCGGTGGCCGAGTACACCGCGCTGCAGATGAAAAAGGCCGTCGTCGGCCACGGCCTGGCCACCAAGTCGCAGGTCCAGGAGATGGTCAAGCGCCTGCTGCAGCTGCCCTCGCTGCCCGGCAAGGACGCCGCCGACGCACTGGGCCTGGCCATCTCGCACGCCCACGCCGGCGCGTCTTTCGCCGCGCTGGAAAAGTCCGCCACGCTGCAGCGCCGCCAGCACGCGCAGTACCGTGGCGGCCGAACGTATTGACCCTTCTTTTCAACTGCCGAGCTTCACCATGCAGACACCCGTCAAGACCGACTGGATCACCATCGCCCCCGGCTTCGCTGGTTACCTGGCCCTGCCGCCCGCCGGCCACGGCCCGGGCCTGGTGCTCTGGCAGGAAATCTTCGGCGTCAACGCGCACATCCGCGCGGTGGCCGAGCAGTACGCGCTGGACGGCTTCGTCGTGCTGGCGCCCGACACCTTCTGGCGCCAGTCGCCGCGCGTCGAGCTGGGCTACGAAGGCGCCGACCGCGAACAGGCCTTCGGGCTGATGAAGGGCTACGCCGGCGCCGAAGCACAGGCCGACATCGCGGCCAGCGTGGCGACCCTGCGCGGGCGGCCCGAAGTCGCCGGTGCCAAGGTCGGCAGCTTCGGCTACTGCATGGGTGGCCGGCTGGCCTATCTGGCGGCGGCGACGGCGGGTATCGACGCGGCAGTGGCCTACTACGGCGGCGGCATCCAGGGCCAGCTCGACCGGGTCGCCAGCATCAGCTGCCCGGTGCAGTTTCACTACGCCGAGCAGGACGACAACATCCCGCTCGACGCGGTCGAGCGCGTGCGCGCGGCCATGGCGGGCAAGGCCGCCGAAGTGCACGTCTACCCCGGCGCCCACCACGGCTTCAACTGCTGGGCGCGCGGCAGCTACCACCCCGCCAGCGCGGCGCTGGCCCACGGCCGCAGCCTGAGCTTCCTGGCGCAGCACCTGATGCGCTGAGCGCCCGGAACAGGGTCCCGGCCGGTGAATTGCCGGGTCTCCGCCCCCCTGTTCCGCCCGGTGCCGGTGGGCCGCCTTTGCTTCAATGAAGGCACACCACGAAGGAGCTTGGCACCGATGGACGCTGAAACCGGTCTGGTCCCTTTCAACGGCAAGCCCGCCGCCGGCGGCGGTCTGCCGAACGTGTCGAGCGGCAGCCCCGCCGGTGGCGGTCTGCCGGTGGCCCGCATGCGCAGCCTTTACCGCGTCGGCGACGTCAGCCAGCGCCTGGGCAAGCTGCCCAGCCGAGAGTCGCGTGACCACGAAACGCTGCGCGCAACCTACGAACGGATGCTCGAGAAGGGCCCCGAGCGCTTCCAGGTCAAGCCGGCCGGCCTGCCGGCGATGGACCACCTCTACGGCGAGATGCCCAACTTCAACGAGGTGCTCGACGACGTGCGCCGCCAGCTCGCCTTGTGCACCGGCAGCGGCGACGCGCTGGAGATCGCGCCGATGCTGCTGCTCGGCCCGCCGGGCATCGGCAAGACCCACTTCGCGCGCGAGATCGCGCAACTGCTGGGCACCGGCCTGGGCTTCATCAGCATGAGCAGCCTGACCGCCGGCTGGGTGCTGAGTGGCGCCAGCAGCCAATGGAAGGGCGCGCGCCCGGGCAAGGTCTTCGAGACCCTGGTCGACGGCGCCTACGCCAACCCGGTGATGGTCGTCGACGAGATCGACAAGGCCCGCGCCGAGCACGCCTACGACCCGCTGGGCGCGCTGTACAGCCTGCTCGAGCACGACACCGCTGGTGCCTTCACCGACGAATTCGCCGAGGTGGCGATCGACGCCAGCCAGGTCATCTGGGTGGCCACGGCGAACGACGAGCGCAGCATTCCCGAGCCGATCCTGAACCGCATGCAGGTCTTCGAGGTGCAGGCCCCCGACGCTGCTGCGGCGCGGGCCATCGCGCTGCGCCTCTACCAGCAACTGCGCGCCGGCCACGACTGGGGCCAGCGCTTCGACGAGGCGCCGTCCGAAGGCGTGCTGGATCGACTGTCAGGCCTGGCGCCGCGCGAGATGCGGCGCGCCTGGATGACCGGCTTCGGCAACGCGCGCCTGGCCGAACACGGGCGGATCGAGCTGGTCGACCTGCCGGGCGGCAACGCGCGGCGCACCCCGATCGGCTTCCTGCAGTAGGCCGTTGCGGTGGCCTGCCGCAGCCAGAATCGGGCCATGAAAATTCTGTTCGCCCTGCTGCTGGCCGCCACCTTGACCACGGCGCAGGCCGCTGATCGCCCCAAGGTCGGCCTGGTGCTGGGCGGCGGCGGGGCCCGCGGGGCGGCGCACATCGGCGTGCTGGAGGTGCTGGAACGCCTGCACGTGCCGGTCGACTGCGTGGCCGGCACCAGCATGGGTGCGCTGGTCGCCGGTGCCTGGGCGGCGGGCCTGGCGCCGGCGACCCTGCGCAGCGAGATGGGCCGGGCCGACTGGTCTGACATGTTCGACGACAACCCCGACTACACCGAGCTGAATTTCCGCAACAAGCGGCTGTCTCAGCGCTTCCTGCCGGGCAGCGAAACCGGCATCCTGGCCAGCGGTGCGGTGATGCCGCCGGGCGTCGTGTCGGGCCAGAAGATCAAGCTCTTCTTCAACCACCTGGTGCGCGCCGACGCCGGTGAACGCGAACTGCAGCAGCTGCCGCTGCCGGTGTCGATCATCGCCACCGACATCGGCACTGGCGAACGCGTGGTCTACCGCGACGGCAGCCTGACGCTGGCCATGCGTGCCAGCATGAGCGTGCCCGGCCTGATGGCACCGCTGGACTACCGCGGGCGCAAGCTGGTCGACGGCGGCCTGGTCGACAACCTGCCGATCCGCGAGGTGCGTGAGCGCTGCGCGGCCGACGTCGTCATCGCCGTCAACGTCGGTTCGCCGCCGCTGCCACCCGAGCAGGTCAGCGGCCTGCTCGGCGTCACGGCGCAGATGGTGGTCCTGCTGACCGAGCAGAACGTCAGCGCCTCGCTGGCCACCCTGAAGCCCGGCGACGTGTACATCAAGCCCGAGCTGGGTGACATCACCGCCGGCGCCTTCGACCGCCACGCCGAGGCCGCCGAGCGCGGGCGTCTGGCCGCCGAGGCGGTGGCGGCGCAGCTGGCGACCCTGAGCGTGAGCCCGGCGGCCTACGCCGTCTGGCGCCAGCGCGTCGCGGTGCGCGAACGCGACGTGCCGCGCATCGACAGCGTGGAAATCGCCGGCCTGGCGCGCGTCAACCCGGCTGTCGTGCTGCGCTACCTGGAGCAGCGCGACGGCGCACCGATGGACACCGCGACGCTGAACCGCGACCTGCTGCGCGCCTACGGCGACGGCAGCTACGAGCGGGTCGACTACACGGTGCTGTCGCAGCAGGGCAAGAACATCCTGCGCGTCACGCCGGTGGAGAAGAGCTGGGGCCCCGACTACCTGCGGCTGGCGCTGCAGCTCGACAGCAACCTCAGCCAGGGCAGCACCTACCGCCTGCGCGCGGGCTACCAGAAGACCTGGCTGAACCCGCTGGGCGGCGAACTGCTGCTGATCGGCGAGCTCGGCAATGTCACCGGCGCGGGCGCCGAGCTCTACCAGCCGGTGGATGCCGCGCAGCGCTGGTTCGTCGACGCCCAGACCGACTACAAGCGCGAGCGCAGCGACTACTGGTTGCTCGACCAGCGGATCGCCGAATACGTGGTGGCGCGCACCCGGCTCGACCTGACCGCCGGCGTCAACTTCAGCCTGCTCGGCCAGCTGCGCTTCGGCTGGCGCGAGATGCGCGCCAGCAAGTCGCTGGACACCGGTGTCGACCTGTTCCAGAGCGTGGCCGCACAGTCCAGCGGCGGCTGGCTGTTCAACCTGGACATGGACCAGCTCGACCGCCTCTACTTCCCGCGCCGCGGCTGGTCGGCGCAGGCCAGCTACTACAGCTCGGACCGCAGCGGCTACTCGCGCGTCAGCCTCGACGGCCGCGCCGCCTGGCCGCTGCAGGACTGGGTGCTCGGCGCCCGCGCCAGCTGGACCGGTTCACCGCGTGGCCAGCTGCCGCTGTACGACGCGGCCAAGCTCGGCGGCTTCCTGAACCTCACCGGCTACGCCAGCGGGCAGCTGCTGGGCGACGAAGCGGCCTACGCCCATGTCCGCGCCGAACGCATCATCGGCCGCGCCCCGCTGGGCCTGCGCGGCGACCTGCGGCTGGGCGTGGCGCTGGAAGTCGGCAAGATCGCCCAGCCCTACACGCTGCAGGTGCGCCATGGCGTGCTGAATTCGGTGGCCTTGTACCTGGGCGGCGAAACGGCTTTCGGACCGGTTTTCGCAGGCATCGGTCGGGCCAGCAGCGGCTCGGTGAACGCCTACCTGGTGGTCGGCGCGCCCTGACGACCGGCGCCGCCGGGGCGCATGCGCTACCGTGGCGGCATGAGCAAGCTGCAAGCACCGTCCGTCTTCGTCCTGGCCTGGCGCCAGACCCGCCGCGATTTCCGCGCCGGCGAACTGCGTCTGCTGGTGGTGGCCGTGCTGCTGGCGGTGGCCGCGCTGACGGCGGTGGGCTTCTTCGCCGACCGCCTGAACGGCGGTCTGCAGCGCGACGCGCGGCAGATGCTGGGCGGCGACGCCGTCGTCGGCAGCGACCACCCGGCGCCGCCCGAACTGCTGGCCGAGGCCCAAGCCCTGGGTCTGCTGAGTTCGCAGAGCGCCAGCTTCCCGAGCATGGCCCGCGCGCCCGATGCACAGGGCGGCGCCACGCGGCTGGTGGCCGTCAAGGCGGTCGGCACGGCCTACCCGCTGCGCGGCCAGATGCAGCTGCAGGATGCACCCGGTGCCGCGGTGCAGACCCTGGTGGCGGCGCCTGCACCGGGCACGGTGTGGGTCGACGCGGCGCTGCTCGACGCGCTGCAGCTGAAGGTCGGCGACCCGCTGTTGCTGGGCGACGCGACGCTGACCATCGCCAAGATCATCGCCGTCGAACCCGACCGTGGCACCGGCTTTTCCAGCTTCGCGCCGCGCGTGATGCTGGCCGTGGCCGACCTGGAAGACACCGGGCTGGTCCAGCCGGCCAGCCGCGTCAGCTACCGGCTGGCGGTGGCCGCACCGGCGGGCCTGAGCGGCAGCCGCGGCGACGCCCTGGTCCGCGAATTCGTGCGCTGGACCGAGGCCCGCATCAAGACCGCAGCGCTGCGCGGCCTGCGCGTCGAGAGCGTCGAAAGCGGCCGCCCCGAGATGAAGCAGACGCTGGACCGCGCCGAGAAATTCCTCAACCTGGTGGCGCTGCTGTCGGCCCTGCTGGCGGCGGTGGCGGTCGGCATTGCGTCGCGCGAATTCGCGGCCCGCCACCTCGACGACTGCGCCATGCTGCGCGTGCTGGGCCTGAGCCAGCGCCGCATCGCCGGCGCCTACGCGCTGGAATTCGGTCTCGTCGGCCTGCTGGCCAGCGGCCTGGGGGTGTTGATCGGGCTGGCCGTGCACTTCGTATTCGTCAGCCTGCTGGCCGGCCTGGTCGCGGCCAGCCTGCCGGCGCCGGGACCCTGGCCGGCGCTGTTCGGTCTGGGTGTGGGTCTGACGCTGTTGCTGGGCTTCGGCCTGCCGCCGGTGTTGCAACTGGCCAGCGTGCCGCCGCTGCGCGTCATCCGCCGTGACGTCGGCGGGCTGAAGGCCGCTTCCTTCGGCGTGCTCGCGGCCGGCCTGCTGGGCTTCGCTGCACTGCTGCTGGCGGTGTCCTCGGACCTCCAGCTGGGCGCCATGGCGGTCGGCGGTTTCGCCGCCGCAGCCGCGGTCTTCGCGGGTCTGTCGTGGCTGGCGGTGCGACTGCTGAAGCGTGCGGTGCCTGAAAGCCGCGCGCCGCGCTGGCTGGTGCTGGCGACGCGGCAGATCGCGGCGCGGCCGGCTTTCGCGGTGCTGCAGGTCTCTGCGCTGGCCGTCGGCCTGCTGGCGCTGATGCTGCTGGTGCTGCTGCGGACCGACCTGATCAGCAGCTGGCGCCAGGCCACGCCGCCCGACGCGCCCAACCGCTTCGTCATCAACCTGCAGCCCGAACAGGCCGCTGACTTCCGCGCCGCGCTGCAGCAGGCCGGCGTGCAGCGCTACGACTGGTACCCGATGATCCGCGGCCGGCTGTTGGCCATCAACGGCCGGGCCGTTTCGCCCGCCGACTACGCCGGCGATGAGCGGGCCAGCCGCCTCGTCGAACGTGAATTCAACCTCAGCCACAGCGCGACGCTGCCCGAACACAACAGCGTCGTCGGCGGGCGCTGGGTCAACGACGAGGCCGGCGGCCTGAGCGTGGAAGCCGGCATCGCCCAGCAGCTGCACCTGAAGCTCGGCGACACGCTGCGCTTCGACATCGCCGGGCAGCTGAAGGAAGGCCGCATCAGCACGCTGCGCAAGGTCGACTGGGCTTCGATGCGCGCCAACTTCTTCGTGATGTTTCCGCAGGCGGCGCTGCCCGATCTGCCGGCCACCTACATCAGCGCCTTCCGCGCGCCGCCCGCGGCATCGGGCGCTGGCAGCGCAGCCGGGCCCAGCTTCGACAGCCGCCTGAGCCGCGATTTTCCGAACATCACCAGCATCGACGTCTCGGCCAGCATCGCCCAGGTGCAGCGCGTGCTGGACCAGGTCATCCGGGCGGTCGAATTCCTGTTCGGCTTCACGCTGGTGGCGGGCCTGGTGGTGCTGTTCTCGGCGGTGTCGGCCACCCGCGACCAGCGTTCGCGTGAGTTCGCCATCATGCGCGCCCTGGGCGCCAGCAGCCGCCTGCTGGCCCAGGTGCAGCGCGCCGAACTGCTGGGCGTCGGCGCGATGGCCGGCGGTCTGGCGGCCGTCGCCGCGATGGCCGTGGGTTGGGGCCTGGCGCGCTACGCTTTCGGCTTCGCCTGGAGCCCTTCACCCTGGGTGCCGCTGGTCGGTGTCGCCACCGGCGCCTTGCTGGCCTGGATCGCGGGCTGGTGGGGCCTGCGCGAGGTGCTGCGCCGGCCGGTGGTGGAAACGCTGCGCCGCTCGGCGGCTTGATCGGCGGCTGGCCTTCAGTCGCCGATCAGGCCCATGTCGGCGCTGCTCATCAGGCCTTCGATGTCCATCAGGATCAGCATGCGTTCGGCTTCGCTTTCGCCGTGGCCGTTCTTGATGGTCCCGATGCCGGTGATGAAGCTGGCGTCGACGCTGCTGTTCAGCTGGGGTGCCGGCTTGATGTGCTCGCGGCTGAGTTCCAGCACGTCCGACACCGAATCGACCACCGCACCGACCACCCGGCCGCGCACGTTGAGCACCACCACCACGGTGAAGGTGTTGTATTCGGCCGTGTCGCAGCCCAGTTTCAGGCGCAGGTCGATGATCGGCACGATGACGCCGCGCAGGTTCACGACGCCCTTGATGAAGGCCGGCGAATTGGCAATCCGCGTCGGTTGCTCGTAGGAGCGGATCTCCTGCACGCGCAGGATGTCGATGCCGTATTCCTCGGCGCCGAGGCGGAAGGTCAGGAATTCACCGCCTTGCGAGGTACGGCCGGTCGAGCCTGCGGCGCTGGCGGCGGCCGCGGCGGTGGCGCGCGCCGCTTCGTGGCGGGCGACCTGGGGGGTATCGGCAATCATCTCCATGGCGTTTCCTTGCGGTATGAGGAAGAGTTCAACAGGTGTATCGGCAGACCGACGGGGCGCTGTAGCGCGGCTTTCAGAAGGTTTCCCAGTCGTCGCTGGCAGCGGTCGATGCGCCTGTCGATGCGGCCGGTGTGGGGGCCGGTCGGGGAGCAGACACCGGCGCTGCCGCCTTCGGCCGCTCCGACCGGGTGCTGCGCGCGGCGCTGGCTGCGACCGGGCTGGCCGGCCGCGCGGCGGCGGGTTTGGCCTTGCTCACGGGCGCCGGGCCTGCGCCCCGGGCCACGCTGATCGTGCGTTGCGCCATCACCGCCGGGGTGGCCCGGCGCACGGCCGCCGGGGCTGCGGCCGGACCAGCGCCCAGCTGAAAGCCGCTGACGGCCGCTGCCAACTGGCCCGACTGGTCGCGCAGCGACTCGGCCGCGGCCGCCCCCTGTTCGACCAGCGCGGCGTTCTGCTGCGTCGCCTGGTCCAGCTGCGACATCGTGTGGTTGACCTGGTTGATGCCGTCGCTCTGCTCGGCTGCTGCGGCGCTGATCTCGGCAATGATGTCGCTGACGCGCTGCACGCTGCTGACGATCTCGGTCATCGTGCTGCCGGCGTCGGCCACCAGCCGAGAACCGCTCTCGACCTTCTCGACACTGCTGCCGATCAGGCTCTTGATTTCGCGCGCCGCCTCGGCGCTGCGCTGGGCCAGCGAGCGGACTTCGGAGGCCACCACCGCGAAGCCGCGGCCCTGTTCACCGGCCCGCGCCGCTTCGACTGCCGCGTTCAGCGCCAGGATGTTGGTCTGGAAGGCGATGCCGTCGATGGTGCCGATGATGTCGGCGATCTTCTTGCTGCTGGTGTTGATCTCGTCCATGGTGCTGACCACCTGCGCGACGACCGCGCCACCGCGTCCCGCGACCTGGCTGGCCGACGAGGCCAACTGGTTGGCGGTGCGCGCCGAATCGGCGGTCTGCCTGACGGTGTTGGTCAGCTGCGTCATCGCGCTGGCGGCCTGCTGCAGGTTGCTGGCCGTCTGCTCGGTGCGTGCGCTGAGGTCGTTGTTGCCCATCGCGATTTCCTGCGCCGCGATCTTGATGCCGTCGGCGCCGCCACGGATGCCGCCCAGTGTGCTGCGCAGCGAAGACTGCAGGCTGCGCAAACTGCCCATCAGCGCCAGGCTGTCCGGGCTGCCACGCCCGTCGCGGATCTCGGCCGACAGGTCCGAGCCGGCCATGCGCTGCGCGTGGTCGACGAAGCCGCGCATGAAGTCGCCGACCTGCATCGCGTTGAGGACCAGCAAGGCGATGGCCGCCGCGGCGAAGCCCAGGCCCAGGCCGGCCGCCCAGACGGCGCCCAGGCCCAGCGTGGGACCGGCCAGGGCCGCCGCCTGGCCGGCGACCACCAGGATGATGGCCAGCGTCAGGCGCTGTGAGGCAGAGAAGATCTTGGGCATGGTGGGAACTCCGGGCAACGGGAAACGGGAAAGACGGTGCAGGACGGGGCCGGCAGGGCGTGGGGTGCGGGCAGGTGGTGCGGGGTTCGTGCCTCGCGGGCCGGCGTGGCAGTCGGCTTCAGGCGGCCTGCAGGCGGAAGGTGCTGACCAGATCGCCCAGGCGCGAGGCCTGCTCCTTCAGCGATTCGGCCGCGGCAGCGCTTTGTTCGACCAGCGCGGCGTTCTGCTGGGTCATGCCGTCGATGTCGTTGACGGCGGTGCTGACCAGCGCGATGCCCTGGCTCTGCTCGATGGCCGCCGTGCTGATCTCGCCGATGATGTCGTTGACACGCTGCACGCTGGTCACGATGTCGTTCATCGTGACGCCGGCGTCGGCAACCTGGCGGGAGCCGGCTTCGACCCGTTCGACGCTGGCACCGATCAGGCCCTTGATTTCGCGCGCCGCGGCGGCGCTGCGCTGCGCCAGGCTGCGCACTTCGGCGGCCACCACCGCGAAGCCGCGGCCCTGTTCGCCGGCGCGGGCCGCTTCGACCGCCGCGTTCAGTGCGAGGATGTTGGTCTGGAAGGCGATGCCGTCGATGGTGCCGATGATGTCGGCGATGCGCCGCGAACTGGCGTTGATCTCGTCCATCGTGCTGACCACCTGTCGCACCGTGGCGCCACCGCGCTGCGCGACATCGGTGGCGTGCCCCGCCAGCACGCTGGCCTGGCGCGCGGCATCGGCGCTCGACCGCACGGTGCCGGCCAGCTGTTCGATCGAGCTGGCGCTGTCCTGCAGTGAACCGGCCGCCTGCTCGGTGCGCGCGCTCAGGTCGGCGCTGCCGCTGGCCACTTCCTGCGAGGCGTGGTTGATGGTGTCCGAGGACACCAGCACCTCGCGCAGCGACTGCGACAGCTGCAGCGTCATCGCGTCGAGCGCGTCGCCCAGCTCGCCCAGTTCGTCGCGCCGGTCCAGCGACAGGCGCTGCGACAGGTCGCCGCTGGCGATGCGGCGGCTGGCGGCGATGGCCGCTTCGAGCGGCAGGGTCACCGACCGCGTGGTCAGCCAGGCCATCGCGGCGCCGGCAGCGACCGCCACCAGGGCCAGCAGGCCCTGCGCCAGGATGGCGCGCCGGGCCAGCTCGCTCTGCGCGTCGACGCTGGCCTGGAGGACCACGCCGAGGTGCTTTTCCAGTGCCGCCAGGCTGGCCAGGTAGACGTTGCCAGCCGGCATCAGCTGGCTGTCGGCGTCTTCGGACGCGCCGACCACGTCGCCCTGGCGCTGGCGCTTGAACAGCCCGTCGCGCAGCGCGGTGTAACGCTGACGCTGGTCCAGCGCGGCCTGCAGCAGCTGGCGCTCGGTATCGCCCGTCAGCGCCTTGCCCAGCGCGTCAGCGGTGACCGAGATGCGCTTCGACGTGGCCTTCATCGGCGCCTCCGACAGTTCGCGCACGTCGCTGTTGCTGCCGGCCTTGGCCAGGGTCATGCCGCGGGCCAGATTCAGTTCGGTCAGCGCGCGCCACTCGCGGCCCAGCCCCTGCTGGGCGCTGAGTGCGGCCTGCTCGGCGTTGAGCTGCTGGATGCGGCCGAGCTGGAAGGCGCCCAGGCCGGCCATGGCCAGCACCAGCAGCAGGATGAGCCCGAAGGCCAGGCCCAGGCGGGCCGACAGGCGGATGTGTTGCAGCTTCATGGTCGGTCCAGGGTTGGCGACGGGATCAGGCCGCAGGCGCTGCGGCTTCGAGGCGGAAGGTGCCGACCAGGTCGCCCAGGCGCATCGCCTGGCCCTTCAGCGATTCGGCGGCCGCCGCGCTCTGTTCGACCAGCGCGGCGTTCTGCTGCGTCATGCGGTCGAGGTCGCCGACCGAGCCGTTGACCTGGCCCAGGCCGGTGCTCTGCTCGGCGGTGGCGGTGCTGATCGCATGGATGATGTGGCTGACGCGCTGCACGCTGGCCACGATCTCGGTCATGGTTTGGCCGGCGTCGGCCACCTGGCGGGTGCCGGCTTCGACGCGGTCGACGCTGGCGCCGATCAGGGTCTTGATTTCGCGCGCCGCGGCGGCGCTGCGCTGCGCCAGGCTGCGCACCTCGGTGGCCACCACCGCGAAGCCGCGACCCTGTTCGCCGGCGCGCGCCGCTTCGACCGCCGCGTTCAGCGCCAGGATGTTGGTCTGGAAGGCGATGCCGTCGATGGTGCCGATGATGTCGGCGATACGCCGCGAACTGGCGTTGATTTCGTCCATGGTGCTGACCACCTGGGCCACGGCGCCGCCGCCGCGTTGCGCCACGTCGGCCGCCGATGCCGCCAGCCGGTTGGCTTCCACCGCCGCTTCGGCATTCAGGCGGACGTTGGCGGTCAGTTGCTGCATCGAGCTGGCCGTCTGTTGCAGCGCCTGCGCGGCCTCCTCGGTGCGGTTGCTCAGGTCGTTGTTGCCGACCGCCACTTCGGCGCTGCTGTTCTGGATGCTCAGCGACGAGTGGTGGACCTGGCCCACCATCTCGCGCAGGCTGTCCTGCATGCGGCCCAGCGCCTGCAGCAGCGCGGCGGCCTCGTCGCTGCCCTGGCCGTCGATCGGCGAACTGAGGTCGCCACTGGCGATGCGGTTGGCCACCGCCACCGCGTTTTCGATGGGTGCGGTGATCGAGCGCGAGTTGACCAGCGTCAGCGGCACGACCACCAGCAGCACCGCGGCCAGCGTGGCGGCGAAGGCCAGCAGCACCTGCTGCATGGTGGCGCGAAACGCCGCCTGCGTGCTGCCGACGCGCGCCGCCACGCCCTTGGCGATCTGGTCGACGCGCTGCTCGGCCTGGGCCATGTCGGCCTTGGCGCGGCCCAGCATGCGGTCGGCGGTGCGTGCGTTGTCGTAGTTGCCGCCCAGGATGTTGGCCAGCACGGTCTGGCTGTTCTTGACGTAGCCGTCGATCAGGCCCAGCGCCTCGCCGGCCAGCGGGCCGACGGTGAGGCCGGCCGGGCCCTGCAGGGCCGTCAGGCTGGCCCGGGTTGCGTCGATCGCGACCAGCCAGGCATCCTGGCTCAGCTTGACCTTGGTGCTGTCCTCGTGGTCGATGACCATCTGCTTTTCCAGCAGCCGGACCTGGGCCAGGTGCTGCCGGATCTGGCCGACGGCCTCGATGTCGCCCACCGACTGCGCCATGAAGGTCTCGTTCAGGCTCTTGATGCGCAGGCCGCCGATCACGCCCACCAGGCCGACCACCGCGAACATGCCGAGCACCGCGGCGATCGCGCCGACCATGCGCACGCGGATCGAGAAGCCGCGCATCAAGACCATGAAATCTGCCATCTTCCGCTCCCTTGTCGATGGCTGATTCAGTGGCGCGACCGGCGCACCAGCGAGCCGACGTCGAGGATCAGCGCGACGCGGCCGTCGCCCATGATCGTGGCGCCCGACACGTCGTCGACGCGCCGGTAGTTGCTCTCCAGGTTCTTCACCACGACCTGCTGCTGGCCGAGCAGTTCGTCGACCAGCAGTGCCACGCGTCCGCCTTCGGCCTCGACCACGACCATGATGTTGCTGACGTTCTCGAAGTCGAAGCGCGGCACGTTGAAGATGCGTTCCAGGTCGATCACCGGCATGTACTCGTCGCGCACTTCGACGACGCGGCCGCTGCCACCGATGGTCTTGATCAGGCCGGGCTGCACCTGGAAGGACTCGACCACGCTGGACAGCGGCAGGATGTAGACCTCTTCGCCGACGCCCACGCTCATGCCGTCCATGATGGCCAGGGTCAGCGGCAGGCGCACGCGCACCGTCATGCCGTACCCCTCGGCAGAATCGATCTCCACCGTGCCGCCCAGGGCGGTGATGTTCTTCTTCACCACGTCCATGCCAACGCCGCGGCCCGACACGTCGGTGACCGCCTCGGCGGTGGAGAAGCCCGGCGCGAAGATCAGGCTGTAGACCTCCTGGTCGGTCATCGCGTCCGACACCTCGAGGCCTCGTTCACGCGCCTTGCCCAGCAGCTTGTCGCGGTTCAGGCCCTTGCCGTCGTCGCGCACCTCGATGACGATGCTGCCGCCGGCGTGGGTCGCGATCAGCGTGATCGTGCCCTGCTCGGGCTTGCCCTTGGCCAGGCGTTCGGCCGGCATCTCGATGCCGTGGTCGCAGCTGTTGCGAACCAGGTGGGTCAGCGGGTCGGTGATCTTCTCGACCAGGCCCTTGTCGAGTTCGGTGGCTTCGCCGACCTGCAGCAGTTCGACCTTCTTGCCCAGCTTGGCGGCCAGGTCGCGCATCATCCGCGGGAAGCGGTTGAAGACCAGCGACATCGGGATCATGCGGATCGACATCACCGCTTCCTGCAGGTCGCGGGTATTGCGTTCCAGGTCGGCCAGTCCCGACGCCATCTGCTGGTGCAGGGCGGTGTCGACGTCCTTGCTGTTCTGCGCCAGCATGGCCTGCGTGATGACGAGTTCACCGACCAGGTTGATCAGCTGGTCGACCTTTTCCACCGACACCCGCAGCGTGCTCGATTCGGGCGCCGCGGCGGCTTTTTCGCCGCGCGGCGGCGCGACCTTGACGGCCGGCGCGTGCACCTCGACCGCGGTGGTGGCGGCGGCGGGTTCGGCACCGGCGGCCGACGGTGCGCCGGGTGCGTTGGCGAAGAAGCCATAGCCCTGCGCGGCTTCGCTGGCCTCAGCGGCCGGGTCGGCGGCCGGCGTGCCGGGGGCGCCGGCGTGGAAGCCGTAGCCAGCGCCCAGCGGTGCCAGCCGGATGTGCTCGCGGGCGACGTGGAAGTTGAACAGGTCGATCAGGTCGCTGTCGGTCGAGGTGGTCAGCACCTTGAAGCGGCGCAGGCCATCGGCGGAGCGGCCGGCATCCAGCGGCTCGATGGTGCCCAGGTCGGTGATTTCCTTGAACAGTTCGACCAGGTTGTCAGCCTCGTCCGGGTCGGGCAGCGGGCCGACAGTCAGTTCGAGCTGGCGCAGGCCGGGTTGGGCCGCTGCGGCGGCGGGGGGCGCTGCGACCGCCACGACGGGCACCGCGCGCGGCGCCGCCGCAGCCACCAGGCCGCCGGCCGACATGCTGCGGATCGAGACCAGCAGCTCGGCCGTGTCCAGCGGGTCGGCGCCGTTGCCCTGGTGGCGGGCCAGTTGCGCCTTCAGCGCGTCGCCCGAGGCCAGCAGCACGTCGACCATCGCGGCGGTCGGCGACAGTTCGTGGCGGCGCAGCTTGTCGAGCAGCGTTTCCATCTGGTGCGTCAGCTCGGCGACGTCGGAGAAGCCGAAGGTGGCGGCGCCACCCTTGACCGAGTGCGCGCAGCGGAAGATGGCGTTGAGCTCTTCGTCGTCGGCGTTGTGGATGTCCAGGTTGAGCAGCATCTGCTCCATGGTTTCCAGGTTTTCGCCGGCTTCTTCGAAGAAGACCTGGAAGAACTGGCTCAGGTCGATGCCGGCTGCCGAGCTGGCGTCATGGGTTTCTTGTTGCATGGTCTGCTGCTCCCGGACTTAACGGATCACCTTGCCGATGACCTCGACCAGCTTGGCCGGATCGAAGGGCTTGACCAGCCAGCCAGTGGCGCCCGCAGCGCGGCCGGCCTGCTTCATCTGGTCGCTGCTCTCGGTGGTCAGGATCAGGATCGGCGTGGTCTTGAACTTGGGGCTTTCGCGCAGCTTGCGGGTCAGGCTGATGCCATCCATGCGCGGCATGTTCTGGTCGGTCAGCACCAGGTTGAAGTCGCGGCTGTTGGCCTTTTCCAGCGCGTCCTGACCGTCCACGGCCTCGACGACATTGAAGCCGGCGTTCTTCAGTGTGAAGCTGACCATCTGGCGCATGGAGGCGCTGTCATCAACGGCAAGGATCGAGTGCATGGTGGTTCTTCTTTCGGAAAACTGGATGGGGCGTGCAGGGTGGGCGGGGGCAGGCGGCGGCGTCAGAAGAGCTCGATCGAGCCCGCGTCCACCTCGTCCTGCGTCACCGGGTTGGGCCGCAGCGGCGTGTCGTCGACGACGCCAATGCCGTCTTCGTCGTCGCCCATGCTGTCGCGGGCGATGCGGTCCACGCAGTTGCGCAGCCGCCGTGAGGTGTGCGCGATCAACTGGGTGGCCAGGTCCTGGAATTGCATCGCGGTGATCGCGCCGGCCATGTGTTCCAGGGCCTGCTTCAGGCCTTCATCGGCCCCGGCAGCGGGCGCGACCGCGGCCTGGGTCGCGCGCTGCAGGTGAGCCGAGGCGCCGTAGAAATGCACCATCAGCGACTGGCCGGCGTCGTCGAGCAGGCGCTGCAGGCGTTCCAGGTCGTTGCCGGCGACCATCAGGTGGTCCTGCAGGTCGACGGCCAACATCAGCGGCATGCCGCTGCCGGCCTGCGTGGGCGCAGGCTCGGGGTCGTGCAGGAGCTTCTCTTCCTGGGCGATCATCCGGGCTCCAAAGGGAAGGGGTGCGGGTCCCGGCGGGCGTCCATCCAGCGGGTCGGTGCGCCAGTCAGGGGCCAATCGGGCTTCAGTTACTGTCCTTTTCGGCCATCCGGCTTCCCACATTGAGCGAAAGATGGCGCCCGGCGGGCCTTATTTCTGCGCACCAGGGCGGCGCGTGCAGGGGCCGCAGCCTGCTTTGCGATACTCGGCGTCATGAACAGCGCCGCGAACACCTTTCGCCTGCTGCATCTGGAGGATTCCGAGCCCGACCACGCGTTGGCCCTGGCCCACCTGCGGCGCAGCGGCATCCGCGTCGAAGCCGTGCGCGTCGACACCCGGGCTGAATTCGAGGCCGCGCTCGATCAGTCCTGGGACCTGGTGCTGTCCGACTACCACCTGCCGGGCTTCACCGGGCTCGATGCCCTGCAGATCCTGCGCGAGCGCTGCGCCCGCGACGGCCGCAATCTGCCCTTCATCCTGGTCTCGGGGCAGATCGGCGAAGACACCGCCGTGCAGGCCATGCGCAACGGCGCCAGCGACTACCTGCTGAAGCACAACCTGGCCCGCCTGGCACCGGCCGTCGAGCACGCCATCGAAGCCGCCCGCACCCAGCGGGCGCGCAAGGCGGCCGACCGCGACCTGGAAGCTTCGCGCCAGCGGCTGTCGGAGCTGGCGCAGCACCTGCAGACCAGCGTCGAGGCCGAACGCCAGGCGATAGCCCGCGAGATCCACGACGACGTCGGCGGCTCGCTGACGGCCTTGAAGTTCGAGCTCGACTGGATCCGCCGCCACGCGCCCAAGCCCGAGGTGCCCGAGTTCAATGCCCGCGTGCTGTCGGCGCTGGAAACCGTGACCCACGCCATCGAGTCCAGCCAGCGCATCATGCAGAACCTGCGTCCGGCGATCCTGGAGCAGGGTCTGGTCGCGGCGCTGCAGTGGATGACCAGCCGCTTCGAGAAGCGCACCGGCATCCAGTGTGAATTCCGCACGCCGCACGAGCAGGTGGTGCTGCCGCCCGGCGTGCCGCTGGTGGCCTACCGCGTGGCGCAGGAAGCGCTGACCAACGTCAGCAAGCACGCGCACGCCGGGCGCGTGGTGGTGGACCTGTCGCTGTCGGGCGGCGTGCTGTCGCTGGAAGTCAGCGACAACGGCCGCGGCCTGGGCCAGGCCGATCTGGCCAAGACGCGAAGCTTCGGCATCCGCGGCCTGCATGAGCGGGCGTCGACGGTGGGCGGCTGGGTCGACCTGAGCAGCAGCGCTGCGGGCACCACGCTGATCCTGTCGGTGCCGCTGCAGCCGGCCGACCCGGCGACAGGCCAGAATCAGGCGATGCCCTCGTCTTCCGAAACCATCGCCGCCGACGACGCCGAAGACACGGCCTGGAACCCCATGTGATGCACAGACCCGGGCCGCCATGATCGACGTCATCCTCTGCGACGACCACGCGCTGATCCGCCGCGGCATCCGCGACACGCTGTCCGACGCCAGCGACATCCGGGTCGTCGGCGAGGCTGGCGATTACGGCGAATTGCGCGTCCTGATGCGCAATCTGGCAGTCGCCGGCGCGGCGGCGGGCGAAGTCAGGGCGGCCTGCTGCGACGTGCTGCTGCTCGACATCAACCTGCCCGGGCGCAGCGGCCTCGACGCGCTGCATGCGCTGAAGGACGAAGGCTCAGCCGTCAAGGTGCTGGTCGTCAGCATGTACCCCGAAGACCAGTACGCCATCCGCGCGCTGCGCGCCGGGGCCTTCGGCTACGTCAACAAGGGCGGCGACCCGCAATTGCTGGTGCAGGCGGTGCGAACGGTGTCGCAGGGCCGCAAGTACGTGACGCCCGAGATCGCGCAGATGCTGGTCGAAAGCCTGACCGCGCCGGAAAGCGTCAGTCCGCACAGCAAGCTCAGCGACCGCGAACTGCAGACCCTGGTGATGATTGCCAGCGGCAAGCGCCTGGCCGACATCGCCGAAGACCTGACGCTGAGCCCGAAGACGGTGTCGGTCTACCGCGCCCGCGTGCTGGAGAAGCTGGGGCTGGCGAACAATTCCGAGTTGACGGTCTATGCCATCCGGAACGGACTGGTCGGGGAGTAGCCGCGCCACGGGCCTGGACGACCCGCAGGCCATCCAGCATGCTGGGCGCGAGCTGCTGTCGTTGGCGCTGATCGACGCCCGCAACGGGCTGCTGCAGCGCCTGGCCGAAGACGAATCGCCGCCCGCGCTGCGCCTGGCCCTGAGCGCCGGCTGCTACGCCGACCGCTGGATCGGCCGCCACCTGCAGCGCCAGCGCGGCGAGGCCTGCGACCCCAGTGCGCCGCGGCTGGCCGGCGTCGAACCGCGCGCCGACGCCTGGGCGGCGGGCGTCGGCGAGCCGCCCACGCCCGAGGCGCTGCGCGGTTACCTGGCCGAGACGCTGGACATCACGCTGGACCTGCTGGCCGCCATCCCGGCGCAGGCCGAGAACGACGCCACCCTCCACTTCTACCGGCAGGCCCTGCTGCACGAAGACCGCCTGGGCGAAGCGCTGGCCGAGCGCCTGCACGCCGGCGCCCCACCGGCCCGCGTCGAGCGCCCGCCGCTGTGGCTGCCGGCGCAGCGCGGTCTGCTGGGCAGCCCCGACACCCGCGGGCCCGACGGCCGGGGCGGCGGCCTGGTCCCCCACAACCAGCGCTGGGCGCATGCGGTGGCGGTGCCCGAATTCGAGATCGACGCGCAGGTGGTGAACTGGGCGCGCTACGTCGAATTTGCCGAGGACGGCGGCTACGACCGCAGCGAACTGTGGTCCGCTGCCGGTTGGGCCTGGGTGCAGGCGCAAGGCCGCCGCGCGCCGGGCCAGGTCGAGCAGTTCCATGGTGCCGTGCTGGTCCAGCGCGGCCATGGCGCGAAGACCGCGCTGGCCCGCGCGTCGGCTGCGCAGCCGGCGATGCACCTCAGCCGCTTCGAGGCCGAAGCCTGGTGCCGCTGGGCCGGCCGCCGTCTGCCGACCGAACCCGAATGGGAACGGGCCGCCACGGCCGGCGCGCGGCACGGCTTTGTCTGGGGCGATGTCTTCGAATGGGTGGCCGGCAACGCCCGCGCCTGGCCGGGTGCCGGGGCGGTGCCGCCGGGTTGCCTGGACGCGCCGCCGCCCGCTGGCAGCACGCTGGGCGTGCTGCGCGGCGCCTCGTATGCCAGTCGCCGCCGCCGGGCTTATCCGCAGGCTCGGCGCTTCGCAGCCCCCATGCAAGATACGATGTTTTGCGGCTTCCGTAGCTGCGCCCTATGACCGAGGTTCTTACCCCCATGTCCAACGCTCCCCGACTTGAATTCATGCTCAACGGCCGCGCCACCGCGACCGCTGCCGAACCCGCCACGCTGCTGGTCGACCTGCTGCGCGGCACCCTGGGCCTGACCGGCACCCACCAGGGCTGCGACACCGCGCAGTGCGGCGCCTGTACCGTGCTGCTCGACGGCCTGGCCGTCAAGAGCTGCAGCGTGCTCGCGCTGCAGGCCCAGGGCCGCAGCGTGACGACCGTCGAGGGGCTGGCCGGCTTGGCGGGGAAGTCCGACGGCGCCCTGCACCCGGTGCAGGAAGCCTTCATCGCCTGCCACGGCCTGCAATGCGGCTTCTGCACCCCGGGGATGATGATGGCGGCCACGGGCCTGCTGCAGCAAAACCCGACGGCCAGCGAAGCCGAGATCGTCGACGCGCTGGAAGGCAACCTCTGCCGCTGTACCGGCTACGTCAACATCGTCGCGGCCGTGCAGCAAGCCGCCTCGGCGATGGCCCAGGAGGCCGCATGAACGCGCCCGCCGATCTGTCCCGGCTGGGTGTCGTGGCGCGCTTCGGCAGCGGCCAGGCGGTGCGCCGCATCGAAGACCCGGCGCTGGTGCAGGGGCAGGGCCGCTACACCGATGACGTGACGCCCGAAGGTGCGGTCTTCATGCGCTTCGTGCGGTCGACCAGCGCGCACGGCCGCATCGTCCGCATCGACACCTCGGCCGCCACGGCCATGCCCGGCGTGCTGGGCGTCTACACCGGCGCCGACCTGGAAGCGGCCGGCGTCAAGCCGATTCCCGCCGCCGCCGGCTTCAAGCGCGCCGACGGCCAGCCGATGAGCCCGCCGACCAAGCGCGCGCTGGCGGTGGACGTCGTGCGCTTCGTCGGCGAGGCCATCGTGGCCGTCGTCGCGACCACGCTCGACGGCGCGCGGGCCGCGGCCGATGCGGTGGTGGTGGAAATCGACGCGCTGCCCGCGGTCATCAGTGCCAGCGATGCCGTCGCGCCCGGCGCGCCGCAGGTGTGGCCCGAAGCCCCGGGCAATGTGCTGGCCGAGATGCGCCAC
Organism: Betaproteobacteria bacterium; assembly: GCA_947453725.1. Taxonomy (GTDB): domain Bacteria; phylum Pseudomonadota; class Gammaproteobacteria; order Burkholderiales; family Burkholderiaceae_C; genus Rubrivivax. The sequence goes on from CANGHH010000002.1 coordinate 280,706, forward strand.
GGGAAGCCCGAGGCGGTGGCCGACGCTTTCGCGCAGGCCGCGCACCGCGTGACGCTCGATCTGGTCAACCAGCGGCTGGCGCCCAGCACCATCGAGCCGCGTTCGGTGCTGGCCTACCTCGACGAGGGCCGCCTGACGATGCGCCTGTCCACGCAAATGCCGACCGGCGAACGCGCCGCCTTGGCGCATTGCCTGGGCTTGTCCCTGGAGCAGGTGCGGGTGGTGGTCGGCGACGTCGGCGGCGGCTTCGGCATGAAGACCGGCGCCTACCCGGAAGACATCGCCGTGGCCTTTGCCGCGCAGCAGTTGAAGTTGCCGGTGAAATGGCAGGCCGACCGGCTGGAAGATTTCCTGACCGCCGTGCACGGCCGCGACCTGCTCAGCCACGCCGAGATGGCGCTGGCTGCCGACGGCAAAGTGCTGGGCCTGCGCCTGCGTTCGCTGGCCAATGTCGGCTGCTACGTCACCGGCGCCGGCGTGGCCATCCAGCTGATGATCGGGCCCTGGGTGCTGACCAGCATCTACGACATCCCGGCCATAGCCCTGCACCTGAGCGCGGTGCTGACCAACACCGCGGCCACCGGGGCCTACCGCGGTGCCGGCCGGCCCGAAGCCATCTATGTCATCGAGCGGCTGTTCGACGCCGCGGCGCGCGAGATGGGCATCGACGCGGCCGAGCTGCGCCGCCGCAACATGATCCGGCCCGAGCAGATGCCCTACCGCAATGCGATGGGCCAGACCTACGACTGCGGCCAGTTCGCCAGCCTGCTGGCCCAGTGCCAGACGCTCGCCGACTACGAAGGGTTCGACGCCCGCCGCGCCGAATCGGAAGCCCGCGGCAAGTTGCGTGGCCGCGGCCTGGCCACCTTCCTCGAATGGACCGGCGGCAATGCGCTCGAAGAGCAGGTGCAGGTGCGGGTGACGGCCGACGGCTTCATCGAACTGACTTCGGCGACGATGCCGATGGGCCAGGGCATCGCGACCAGCTACGCGCAACTGGCGGTTGACGTCTTCGGCGTGCCGCTGGAGCGCATCCGCGTGCTGCAGGGCGACACCGACCGGGCGAATGGCTTCGGCAGCGCCGGCAGCCGTTCGCTCTTCACCGGCGGTGCGGCGGTGGCCATCGCGTCGAGCAACACGATCGCCAAGGCCCAGGACCTGGCGGCCGAGGCGCTGGAAGCGCCAGCCGCCGACATCGAATACCTGGAAGGCCGCTTCACGGTGGCCGGTACCGACCTGGGCATCGGCCTGTTCGAACTGGCGAAGCGCCAGGCGGGTGCGGTCATCGTCGGCGACGGCGGTTCCAAGGCCAGCGCGCCGAGTTGGCCCAACGCGGCGCATTGCTGCGAGGTGGAAGTCGACCCGGCGACGGGCGCCGTCGAGATCGTCGCCTATGCCAGCGTCAGCGACATCGGCCGCGTCGTCAGTCCGGTCATCGTCAAGGGCCAGGTCGAAGGCGGCGCGGTCCAGGGCATCGGCCAGGCGCTGTGCGAACGCGTGGCCTACGACGCCGAGGGCCAGCTGCTGAGCGCCAGCTACATGGACTACGCGCTGCCGCGCGTCGACGGCTTCCGGGGCTTCAAGACGGCCTTCGACACGAGCATCCCCTGCCTGACCAACAGCCTGGGCGTCAAGGGCGTCGGCGAACTCGGCACCATCGGCGCGACACCGGCGACGGTCAACGCGGTGGTCGATGCCTTGAGCCACGCCGGCCTGGGCCGCGAGGCCGAGAAGATCCAGATGCCGCTGACTGCCGAGGTGGTCTGGCGCGCGCTGAACCGGCTGCCGGCTGCGTGAACGCCAAAGTCGCGCTGGTGATCGGCGCTGGTGACGCCACCGGCGGCGCCATCGCGCGGCGTTTTGCCCGCGGCGGCTACACGGCCTGCGTGACGCGGCGCAGCGCCGACAAGCTGCTGCCGCTGGTCGAGCGCATCCGTGCGGAAGGCGGCCAGGCCCACGGCTATGCTTCCGACGCCCGCGTCGAAGCCGACGTGCAGGCCTTGTTCGCGAAGATCGAGGCCGAGATCGGCCCCATCGAGGTGCTGGTCTTCAACATCGGCGCCAACGTGCGCTTCAGCATCACCGAGACCACCGAGCGCGTCTACCGCAAGGTCTGGGAGATGGCCGCGCTGGCCGGTTTCCTGGTCGGCCGCGAGGCGGCGCGCGCGATGCTGCCACGCAGCCGCGGCACGATCCTGTTCACCGGCGCCACGGCCAGCCTGCGCGGCAGCAGCGGCTTTTGCGCTTTCGCCGGTGCCAAGTTCGCGCTGCGCGCGCTGGCGCAAAGCATGGCGCGCGAACTGGGGCCGCAGGGCATCCACGTGGCGCACACCGTCATCGACGGCGCCATCGCCACGGCATTCATCGCCAACCATTTTCCCGAGCGCTACGCCTTGAAAGACCAGGATGGCATCCTGGACCCCGAGGCCATCGCCGAAGCTTATTGGCAGCTGCACCAGCAGCCTCGCAGCGCCTGGACGCACGAGCTGGACCTGCGGCCGTGGATGGAAACCTGGTGAACGGAGACGCACGATGAGCAAGACCCTCGAATTTTTCTTCGACTTCGGCAGCCCGGCCAGCTACCTGGCCTACACGCAGTTGCCGAAGCTCGTGGCCGACACCGGCGCCACACTGACGCTGCGGCCGATGCTGCTGGGCGGCGTGTTCAAGGCGACGGGCAACAGCAGCCCGGTCAGCGTGCCCGCCAAGGGCCAGTGGATGCGGGGCGACCTGGCGCGCTGGGCCCAGCGCTATGGTGTGATGTTTGAATTCAACCCGGCTTTCCCGATCAACACGCTGACGCTGATGCGCGGTGCGATCGGCCTGCAGCTGCGCCAGCCCGAGCGTCTGAAGGCCTACTGCGACGTGGTCTTCGCCGCACTGTGGCAGCAGCAACAGAACCTGGGCGACCCGGCCGTGCTGGCCGCCACGCTGACCGCCGCTGGCTTCGAGCCTGATGCTTTTGTGGCCCTGACCGCCGACCCCGAAGTCAAGGCCGCGCTGGTGGCCGGCACCGAGGAAGCCGTGGCCCGCGGCGTTTTCGGCGCGCCGACCTGCTTCGTCGGCGACGCGATGTTCTTCGGCCAGGACCGGCTGGACTTCGTGCGCGAGGCCTTGCTCGCGGCCTGAGCCGCGCTCAGCGGTGGCGCGGCTGTGGTCCGGCGGCGCCGCTGCCGAGCACCCGCGCCAGTTCCTCCAGGCTCTGCAGGTTGTGCGCCGGCAGGAACAGGTCGGTGTTCGGCAGCATCGCCTTGATGCCGGCCGCGCGCGGCTGAAACTGGTCGAAGCGCAACAGCGGGTTCAGCCAGATCAACTGGCGGCAGCTCTTGTGCAGGCGCTCCATCTCGAAGGCCAGTCCTTCGCAGCGCGGGTCGTCGGGGGTACCGTGTTCCAGCCCGTCGCTGATCAGCAGCACGGTGGCGCGGCCGCTGAGGGTGCGGCGCGCCCATTGCTGGTTGAAGTCGCGCAGGCAGGCGGTGATGCGCGTGCCGCCCGACCAATCGGCGACGTCGCGCACCACGCGCGCCACGGCGATGTCGGGGTCGCGCTGCTTCAGCGCGCGCGTGGTGCGCGTCAGCCGCGTGCCGAAGACGAAGCTCTCGATGCGCGCGTCGGCCCCGCCGCCGCCCATCGCCAGCGCGTGCGTGAAGTGCAGCAGCATGCGGCTGTAGCGGCTCATCGAACCCGAGATGTCGGCCAGCACCAGCAGTGGCGCGGGCCGGCTGCGCGGGCGCTGCCAGCGCATCTGCCAGACGTCGCCGCCCGACCGTGCCAGCGCCCGCAGCGTGGCGCGGCCGTCGGGCCGGCCGGGGTGAGCGGCACGCTCGCTGCGCCGGGTGCGGAGGGGTTCGAACAGCGGCGCCATGCGGCGCAGCAGCGCCTGCGCAGCGCGCCACTCGTCGGCGCTCATGGTGTCGAAGTCGGCCTTGCGCAGCAGCTCGCGGTCGTTCCAGGTCAGCGCGGCGTCGACCTCGATCTGCTCGGGTGGCGGCGGTGGATCGGGCTGGTTCGGCTGGTGCGGAAACAGCGCCTCGCCCAGGCGCCGGTTCTCGGGCAAGGGCGCGGGGTCGATGTTGGCCTGCACGCGCGGCAGCAGCTGCGCCATCATGCGGCCGGCGATGTCGGGGTCGCGCCAGAAGAGTTCGAAGGCCTGGTCGAAGAGTTCACGGTGTTCGACGCGGTCGAGCAGGCAGGCGGCCAGCGTGTCGTGGAAGTCGCGTTTCGATTCCAGGCCGGCAATCTGCAAGGCCGTCAATGCCAGCTGGATGCGTTCGGTCGGCAGCGGCATGCCAGCCTGCCGCAGCACGCGGCCGAAGTGCATGACGTTGTCCGCCAGATGGCCCGGCAGCGCGGCAGCCGCAGGCGCGCCCGGCATCTCAGCCCAGGGCCGTGCTGCGCACCTGCGCCAGCAGGCGCGCCGCTTCGCTGCCCTGCACCCGGGCGATGTCGTCCTGGTACTTCAGCAGCACGCCCAAGGTGTCGTTGATGGTCTGCGGGTCCAGCACCAGCGCGTCCAGTTGCATCAGCGCACGGGCCCACTCGATCGTCTCGGCGATGCCGGGTCGCTTGTACAGCTCCAGGCCGCGCAGCTGCTGCACGAAGGCGACGATCTCGGCCGACAGCAGCGCCGGCGCGCCGGGCACGCGGCGCGCCAGGATCTCGGCCTCGCGCGCCGCGTCGGGGAAGCCGACCCAGTGGTAGAGGCAGCGGCGCTTCACCGCGTCGTGGATCTCGCGCGTGCGGTTGCTGGTCAGCACGACGATCGGCGGGTGCAGCGCCTTCACCGTGCCGTATTCGGGGATGGTGATCTGGAAGTCGCTCAGCACCTCGAGCAGGAAAGCCTCGAAGGGTTCGTCGGCGCGGTCGAGTTCGTCGATCAGCAGAACGGGTGGAACCGGCTGCGCCGGGTCGATGGCCTGCAGCAGCGCGCGGCGGATCAGGAAGCGGTCGCTGAACAGCGCATCGGCCAGCGCAGCGCGGCCTGGGCCTGCCGATTCGGCCAGGCGGATTTCCAGCATCTGCCGGGCGTAATTCCACTCGTAGGCCGCGCCGGCCAGATCCAGGCCTTCGTGGCATTGCAGGCGAATCAGCGGCCGGCCCAGCATGGCCGCCAGTGTCTTGGCGATCTCGGTCTTGCCGGTGCCAGGCTCGCCTTCGAGGAACAGCGGGCGCTGCAGCTTCAGCGCCAGGAAGACGGTCGTGGCCAGCGCGCGCTCGGGCACGTAGTCCAGCGCCAACAGGCGGGCGGCGGTCTCGTCGATGCTGGCGGGCAGGGCGGGCAGGGCGGGCAGGGCGGGTGTGGCAGGCATGCGGAGATTTTGTCAGCAAAGCCCAGGGATAGACCCCGTTTCAGCGCCGCCCAGAGGCTGGAACACTCGGCCTTCGGGTGCCGGCTTGGCCGGCCCCACCGCCATCGCAAGGGACCACCACCGTGACTGCCAAACTGAACATCCTGGACGCCGTCTACGACCACGAAGCCGCGCAGCCCGACCGCGTCTGGCTGACCCAGCCGCTGGGCGGCGGGCAGCTCGTCGACATCACCTGGGGTCAGGCCCTGGATGAAGCGCGGCGCATGGCGGCCCACCTGCAGGCGGGCGGCCTGCGGCCGGGCGAAGCGGTGGCGATGCTGGCCAAGAACAGCGCCCACTTCATCGTTGCCGAGCTGGCCATCTGGATCGCCGGCGGTACCACGGTGGCGATCTTCCCGACCGAGACCGCCGACAACATCCGCTACGTGCTGCAGCACGCCGAAGCCCGCTGGCTGTTCATCGGCAAGCTCGACGACTGGGCCACGCAGCAGGCCGGCGTGCCGGCCGGCCTGCTGTGCATCGCGCTGCCGCTGGCCCCGGCTGAGGCCCTGGCTGCCTTCGACACCTGGGACGCCATCGTCGCGCGCACCGCGCCGCTGACGGGCCGGCCGGCACGCAGCGCCGACGACCTGGCGATGCTGCTCTACACCTCCGGTTCCACCGGCCAACCCAAGGGCGTGATGCAGACCTTCGGCGCGGTGACGGCGGCCGCCCAGGGCATCGTGGACTACGGCCTGGCGCAAGACGGCGGGGTTCTCGTCGACCACCGGGCCCTGTCCTACCTGCCGCTGGCGCATTGCTTCGAACGGGCCTGGGTCGAATGTGCGGCCCTGATGGACGGTCGCACCCAGCTGTATTTCAGCGAGTCGCTGGCGACCTTCATGGACGACCTGAAGCGCGCTCGACCGACGGTCTTCGTGTCGGTGCCGCGCCTGTACACCAAGTTCCAGCAGGGCGTGCTGGCGCGCATGCCGGCGGCGCAACTCGACGCGATGCTGGACAACCCGGCGCTGGCGCCGGCCGTGGGCAAGCAGGTGCTGGCCAGCCTGGGTCTGGACGCGGTGGTGCGTGCGGGCACCGGGTCAGCGCCCATGCCCCCGGCGCTGATGACCTGGTACAGCCGGCTGGGCCTGGCGCTGTACGACGGCTACGCGATGACCGAAGACTTCGCCTACTCGCACAGTTCCACCGCCGAGGCCCACGGGCCAGGCCGCGTCGGTCGGCCCAACCCCGGCGTGCAGACGCGGCTGGCCGACGACGGCGAAATCCTGGTCAAGTCGCCGGGCCAGATGGCGGGCTATTTCAAGGACCCTGAACTGACCGCCGACAGCTTCACCCCTGACGGCTACTTCAAGACCGGCGACCTGGGGGTCTATGACGCGCAGGGCCTGCTGCAGCTGACAGGCCGCAAGAAGGAACTTTTCAAGACCGCCAAGGGCAAGTACGTGGCGCCGGCGCCCATCGAAGGCCGGCTGGCGGCGCACCCGATGGTCGAGCTGGCGCTGGTGGCCGGCTCGGGCCACCCGGCGGCGCACGCGATGGTGCTGCTGGACGAGAGCCTGCGGCCGCGGCTGGCCGATGCCAGCGTGCGGGCGCAGGTGGAAAGTGAACTGGGCGCGTTGCTGGCCCAGGTCAACGCGGCAGTGGCCAGTCACGAACACCTGCAATTCATCGTGGTCGCGGCCGAGCCCTGGACCATGGCCAATGGCTGCCTGACGCCGACGATGAAGATCCGCCGCAGCCGCATCGAAGCCAGCGTGGCCGATGCGGTGGCCGGCTGGTACGACGCGCCGGGGCCGGTGGTCTGGTGCTGAATCCCGACCGCGCAGCCCGCTTCACGAGGCCTACACCGCCGGCCGCGCCCGCACCTGCAACTGCTGGCGCAGGTCGGCCAGCAGCGTGCGCGCTGGCAGCGACAAGGCGCGGTCCTTGCGCCACACCAGGTGCCACATCCGGCGGAGCGGGAAGCCGCTGACCGGCAGCACCGCCAGACCGTCCCGGGCCGGGTCGGCGGCCAGCGTGTGGCGCGACAACACGGCCAGCCCCAGGCCGGCGCGCACGGCGTGCTTGATGGCCTCGTTGCTGCCCAGCGCCATGCGCGGCGGCCAGTGCAGCTGGCGTTCGGCCAGCAGGCGTTCCAGCGCCAGGCGGGTGCCCGATCCGGCTTCGCGCACCAGCAGCGGCTGATCCAGCAGCTGCGCCAGCGCCAGCCTCTTGCGCCCGGCCAGCGGGTGGCCCAGCGCCGCCACAGCCACCAGCGGGTTGCTCAGGAAAGGCCAGCGGTGCAGCGGCAGGTGCTCGGGCGGCAGCATCATCGCCGCCAGCTCGTCGCTGCCGCTTGCCAGGCGCGCCACGACCGCATCGCGGTTTTCCACCGCCAGCTCGATCTGGATGCCCGGGTGGGCCCGCGCGAACGGCCCCAGCAGGTCGGGCAGGAAGTATTCGGTGGTGGTGACGGCGGCCAGCCGCAGCCGCCCGCGCTTCAGGCCCTGCAGCTCGGCGATGTCGTCCTCGAACTGCTGCCAGGCGGCAAACATCGTGCGCGCGGCGGCGGCCAGCCGTTCGCCCTGCGGGGTGGCGACCAGGCCGCGGCCTTGTGGCTGCAGCAGCGCCAGGCCGGTGGCTGCGGCGAGTTCCTTGATCTGTGTCGAGACCGTCGGCTGCGCCAGGTTCAGCGCCAGCGCCGCGCGGCCCACCGCGCCCAGGCGGACCACGGCCTCGAAGCTGCGCAACTGCACCAGCGTGGCGCGAGGCGCGCGGTCGAGTCCCGGCGGGGCGGATTCATTCATTGGCCTATCCGATGATGGAAATCAGAAAACATCATTTTCCACGATGAACCTGGCCGCGGAAACTGCGCTTCCCATGAGCAAGATCCTCGACCCGTCCATCCTCTTCTTCGTCTTCGGCCTGCTGGCCGGCGCGCTGCGCTCGAACCTGGAGATACCGCCCGCCATCTCGCGATTCCTGTCGCTCTACCTGCTGATGGCGCTGGGCCTGAAGGGCGGCTTCGCGCTGGCGCAGTCGGGCCTGAGCGCCGAAGTGGCGCAGAGCCTGGGCTGCGCGCTGCTGCTGGCGGCTGTCGTGCCGGCCATCGGCTATCTCTTGCTGCGGCGCTGGTTGAACGGCTTCGATGCCGCCGCGGTGGCGGCCACCTACGGCTCGGTCAGCGCCGTCACCTTCATCACCGCCGTCCAGTACACCGAAAGCCAGGGCCTGGCGCCCGGTGGTCACATGGCGGCGGCGATGGCCTTGATGGAGTCGCCGGCCATCGTGATGGCCGTGCTGCTGGCCAACCGGGTGCGCCGCCTTCAGGGCAAGGCCGCCCAGGCCACGCCGCTGCGCCAGGTGCTGCACGAGTCGCTGACCGACGGCGCGCAACTGCTGCTGCTGGGCGCGATGGTGGTGGGCCTGCTGACCGGTGCCGCCGGCCAGCAGGCGATGGCGCCCTTCTCGGTCGACCTGTTCAAGGGCATGCTGGCCTTCTTCCTGCTCGACATGGGCCTGCTGGCGGCGCGCAGCGCGGGCGCCCTGCGCCAGGTGTCGCCCTGGCTGATCGCCTATGCCCTGCTGGGACCGCTGGTGCACGCGGCGCTGGCCCTGGTGCTGGCGGCGGCGGTGGGTCTGTCGGCGGGCAACGGCGCGCTGCTGATGGTGCTGGCCGCCAGTGCGTCCTACATCGCCGTGCCGGCGGTCTTGCGCCAGGCGGTGCCTGAGGCCCAGCCGGCGCTGTATTTCGGCCTCTCGCTCGGGTTGACCTTTCCCTTCAACATCCTGCTGGGCATACCGCTGTATGCCGGCGTTGCGCAGCGCGTGCTGCCATAGGCCGCCAAAGCGGTGAAGTCAGGCTCCCGGCCATTGGACCCGCTGGTGCGATGGCTTGCGGCTGGCCAGCTTGTCCTGCAACAAGGCAGGGGCCACTTCACTGAACACACCCTGACGGATGGCTTCGCGCCGGGGCCTGCGGCGGCACACCTGGCACTGGATGAGTTCCCGGCGGCGATGTTGACAACCGTTGTCAACACGACCAAGATGCCCGCATGAGCCGACAAACCATGAGTTTCGCCTTGCCCGAGTCGATGCGCGAGTACATCGACAAGCGGGTCGCCGCCGGCAACTTTGGCAACACCAGCGAGTACATCCGCGACCTGGTCCGGCGCGACCAGGAGGAGCAGGCCAAGAAGAGGCTTCGCGGCCTCATCGAAGAAGGGCTGGCATCCGGGCCCGGCCGTCGTCGCACCAAGGCGGACGAGAAGGAACTGCTGGCGATCGCTCGTGGCGAGATCGATTGAAGCCGGCGGTTGTGCGCCCGCAGGCGCTACGCGACCAGCAGGGTGAGGTCCGGCACCACCGCCAGGCGGGCGGTACCCGCGTGGCTGTGAGGGTGACCAAGGCCACCAACGCCGCGCTTGACCAGATCGAACTCGACCCTGGCATCGGCACACCGACGCTCGGAAAGCGCCTTGGCATTCCAGGGCTTCGGACCTGGCGGGTGTCGAAGTTCCCGCTGCTCTGGTGCTACCTCGAATTCGGAGAGCACCTGGATGTGGTCCGGCTGCTGGGCCAGAGCCAGGACATCACCGCGATCTTGGGCGACGATTTCGCTTCGAACTGACGGCACTCGCTTCCCGGCGTGCGCAGGGCCGGAGGCCCATGACCGGTCTACGGCATCCTGTTCGCGGCGTTGGCATGCCGGAACCGACCCACAACAGTCAGTCGAGGGCGCCGACTCGAAGCCGGAAAGGTGTCGCTCGTCGCCATCGCCGGGCAACGTCGCGCGTCGCCACAGCCGAAGCCATGCGTGGGCTGCTCAATGTTCCTGCTCAGCGGCAAATTGCGGTTCAGCTCTTCGCTGATCGTCCGTCCCCGATGCGCGTGTCGGGCTGACCCTTCCCGTCGCCGCGCGCCGTAGCAAATACGAGTTCTCGGAAAAACCTGACTGCGGGATCGCTGCCCACGCGGGGATGCCAATACTGGTGGATCTTAATGGGTGGAATGTCGATCGGGAGCTTCACCGTCCTGATTGCTGCGATCGGAGCGAAGACCTCGAAGACCTCGCGTGGGATCACGGCCACGCAATCGCATGCAGCCACGACGAAAGGGATGGCGGACACATGTCGCACGCTCATCTGAACCTTGACCTGCAGGCCCCTGCGGCTCAGTTCCTCGTCCAACCACGCCAGAGTGACCGGTGAAGCCGGTGTTTCGATGGACGGCGTATCGCTGAACTCGCGCATCGTCATCGAGGCGCCGATGTGCGGATGGTCCCGTCGCACCACGCAGACATAGTCGCGTTCATACAGCAGTTGCTGCAGCAGCAGGTCGTGGGTCTGCGGGAAGTGACCTGCGGCGATGTCCATCTCGCCCGAGTCGAGATCGGCCGGTATCGACGCAGGGTCTACGGTCACCGGCTTCAACTGGGCATGAGGGGCCAGTTGGGCCATCCGCCGAACCAGCTTGGGCAGCAAGGTGATGGCGCCCAGCTCATTCAGACCGATGCGAAATTCGCGCTCGGTGGTGGGGGGATCGAAGGCCGCCAGGCCGGCGATCTCTGTCTCGACGATGTGCATCACGCGCGCGGCCGGGCCGGCAAGCCGTTGCGCATACGGCGTCGGCGCCATGCGGTTGCCGACGCGCACGAACAAGGGATCGGCGAAGCGTCCGCGCATGCGTTCCAGCTGGTAGCTCAGCGCCGACTGCGACACGCCCAGGCTCTGAGCGGCTCGCGTCACGGTGCCGTCCTTCAAGAGTGCCAGCACCGTCTTCAGGTCGCTGAGTTGAGGCTCACGGTCATCGAAATCCTTCATTACCTCTATCCATGCACGCTGGTTTCCTGATCATCGACCAAGCCCTACGCTCCCGTCAAACAAGCAGAGCCAAGCTGGAGACAAATGATCGAGACCGATGTGCTGGTGGTGGGTGGCGGGCCCGTGGGCCTGTCGCTGGCCTTGGAGCTGGGCCTGCAGGGGCAACGCTGTCTGCTGGTCGAACAGATCGACCGTGCCGGTGTGGCGCCGCGCGCCAAGACCACTAACGTTCGTTCCCGTGAACTGATGCGCCGCTGGGGCATTGCGGACCGTCTGGCGCAGGCCTCGCCCTTCGGTATCGACTACCCCACCAACGTGGTCTTCGCCACCCGCCTGGCCGGTCGTGAACTGGCTCGCTTCGAGAATGGCTTTCACTGCTCCCCGGTACGCGACGAGCGCTATTCCGAGCACGCGCAGTGGATTCCGCAGTACAAGGTCGAGGCCACCTTGCGGAGTCGCGTGGCCGAGTTCCCCAGCGTGCAGACCCGCGTCGGGACGCGCCTGGAAAGCTGGGAAGAAGACGCCGAGGGCATCGACGCCAAGCTTGTCGATGGCGCCACCGGTCAGACCGTCCGCGTGCGCGCCGCCTACATCGTCGGCGCCGACGGCGCACGCAGTACGGTGCGTGAACGGCTGGGTATCGAGATGGAAGGGGTCTCGCCGCTGGCCCACTATCACAACATCGTCTTCCGCTCGCCCGGCCTCTCGCAGAAACACGGGCTGGGGCCGGCCGTGATGTATTGGCTCGTCAACGCCGAGGTCCCCGGTGTCGTCGGGCCGCTAGATGCCGACGACACATGGACCTTCGGCTGCCCCAAGCTGGCCGATACCGAAGCCGACCCGGTCAGCCTGATCCGCACAGCGCTGGGCATGGACATCGAGGTCGAGATCATCAACCGTGACAGCTGGACTGCGCACCAGTTGATCGCCCGCGCCTACCGCAAGGGCCGCGCCTTCCTGGTCGGTGACGCCTGCCACCTGCATCCGCCTTTCGGCGGCTATGGCATGAACATGGGCATCGGTGACGCAGTCGATCTGGGCTGGAAACTGGCAGCCGTCCTCAAGGGCTGGGGCGGCGACCGGCTGCTCGACAGCTACGAGATCGAACGCCGGCAGGTCCATCGACGCGTGGTCGACGAGGCGGTGGAAAACCACGCGCACAGCTCGCGCAGCCTGGTCGTCGAGCACATTGAGTCTGACGGGCCAGCCGGAGATGCAGCCCGGGCAGGCGTCACAGAACAAATCCTCGCGCACAAGCGGCGCGAATTCGATGCCCTGGGCGTGGTGTTGGGCAGCCGGCTGGTCTCGTCGCCGGTTCTGGCGGCGGATGATTTCGGCCCAGCCGCACCGCCCGACTCAGCCAGCTATGTGCCGAGTGCCAACCCAGGATCGCTCGCGCCGCACGCATGGCTGGACGAAGGAAAGTCCAACGGCAGCTCGCTGTACGACCACTTCGCAATCGACACCCTCACGCTGCTCGCCACGCGCCCGCAGGCCATGTTGGCAGCAGAGATGGTGGCCCGCGCGGCGCAGGCCAGCGGCGTGCCCTTGCGCGTCATAGCGCCGCCCGTGCCGGCACTGCACGGGCTGTACGGGGCCGACTTGGCACTGATCCGCCCTGACCAGTACGTGGCGTGGCGGGGCAACAGTGCTGACGATGCCAGCGCAGCCTTGCTGCTGGCCACCGGACGCGCGGCAACAACAACCAAGACGGAGACACGGACATGAAAGTCGAACTGGAAACCGCCTACATCGGTCTCGACTGCACGCAGCCTGGTGCCGTCGCCAGCTATCTGCAGGATGTCATCGGCCTGATGCCCGGTGATCCCCGTCCAGGCGCAGCCAGCACCTGGCGCGTCGATGGCAAGGCCATGCGTGTCTGGCTGCAAGCCGGGGAACAGGACGACGCCGCCTACATCGGATTTGCCGCGAGCGATATCGAGGCCTACCAGCGCACGCTCGCCCGACTGCACAAGACGGAGGTGGCATGCACGCCGCTGAGCGCAGCCCAGAAGGCGCTGCGCGGCGTGCAAGAAGGCGTAGCCATGGCCACGCCATGGGGCGTGCCGCTGGAACTGGTGCACGGCCTGACTGAGGCCCAAACGCCCTTTGCAAGCGCCAGCTTCCCTGACGGACTTGTCACGCAGGGCCAGGGCTTCGGCCACTTCGTCTTCGTCGTCGGGACCGCCGAAGACTATGAAGCGTCGCGCCGGTTCGCGATCGACGGCCTGGGGCTGAAGCTGACCGACTTCCTGCGCATGCCCATAGGCGGCGGTGCGGATATGAACGTCTCCTTCTTCCACTGCAACCCCCGGCATCACTCGCTGGCCATCGGTTTCATCCCGATGCCGGCCGTGCCCAAGCGGCTGCATCACATCAACTTCGAAGTGAAGCAGGTCGCGGCGGTCGGCATGGCGTACGAGCGCGCGTTGCAGGCCCGCACGCCCTTGGCCAACGCGCTGGGCCAGCATGCCAACGACGGCATGGTCAGCTTCTACAGCGTGAGCCCGGGCGGCTGGGCCGTGGAGATCGGTGCCACCGGCCGTACGGTGGGTGATGACTGGACCGATGTACGCGAATACGACCGCATCAGCGACTGGGGCCATCAACCACCCGACGTGCTCAAGCAGATGCTTGCAACCAACAGCCCGACCCCATAAACAGGAACAACATGAGACTCGTGACCTTCTCCTGCCGCGGCAGGACATCCATCGGCAAGCTGCACGGCAATCAAGTCATCGATCTGCCGGCCTCCGACGCCTTGCTGCCGCAGACCATGCTCGAACTTCTCGCCGGGGGTCCGCAACTGATGGACCGCGCCCGTCGTATCGACCCCGAGCGGGCTGCTTCGTACCCGCTTGCGGATGTGCGCCTGGAAGCGCCAGTGCCCAACCCCAGCAAATTCCTGGCTATCGGCATGAACTATCGCGCACACGCCGAAGAAGCCAAGCGCCATGGCATCGATGTGCCCGAAACCCAGGTGTGGTTCAACAAGCAGGTGTCCTGCGTCAATGGGCCTTATGACGCCGTGCACATGCCCAAGGTCTCGGACAAGCTGGACTACGAGGCGGAGCTGGGTGTTGTCATCGGCCGCCGCTGCCGCCATGTGTCGGTGGCCGACGCGCGGTCGGTGATTGCCGGCTACACCGTGATGAACGATGTTTCCGTGCGTGACTGGCAGCGACGCTCGGCCACGATGACGCTGGGCAAGTCCTTCAACACGACGGGCCCCGTAGGCCCTTGGATCGTGACCGACGATGAGGTGGCTGACCCTCATGCCCTGGCTATGCGCATGCTGATCAACGGCGAAATCCGCCAGCAGATCATCACGGGCGAAATGATCTTCAACATCTATGACCAGATCGCCTACCTGTCGACCGTGATGACTCTGGAGCCCGGCGATCTGATCGCCACCGGCACGCCGTCGGGTGTCGGCGCAGCGATGGTCCCGCCTTGCTATGTCAAGGTCGGCGACGTGATGCGTGTCGAGATCGACGGCATCGGTCACATCGAGAACACCGTGATTCCGGAGCCCGTCTGAACATGGCACGCAAAGTCATCATCACCTGCGCCGTCACCGGCTCGGTCCACACGCCGAGCATGTCGCCTTACTTGCCCGTGACACCGGAGCAGATCGCCGACCAGGCCATCGATGCCGCGCAGGCGGGCGCCGCCATCCTGCACCTGCATGCGCGGGATCCGTCGGACGGCCGGCCGTCTTTCGACCCGGCCGTCTACCGGCAATTCCTGCCCAAGATCCACGCGGCCACCGACGCGGTGATCAACATCACCACCGGTGGCTCGCACACCATGACGCTGGACCAGCGGCTCGCGGGCGCGCTCGACATTTCGGCCGAGATGTCGAGCTGCAACATGGGCAGCATGAACTTCGGCTTCTTCCCGGTCGCCGAGAAGATGAAGGAGTTCAAGTACGACTGGGAACGTGCGCACCTGGAAGGCACTCGCAACGCGATTTTCCGCAACACCTTCCAGGACATTGAGCAAGTCTTCGCGCGACTGGGCGAAGTGCACGGCACGCGCTTCGAATTCGAGTGCTACGACGTGGGGCACCTCTACAACCTTAAGCACTTCGTCGACCGCGGGTTGGTGCGCGGGCCCATCTTCCTTCAGTTCGTGCTTGGCATTCTTGGCGGCATCGGCGCGGATGCGGAAAACCTCAGCTACATGAAGCGCGTGGCCGACAAGCTCTTCGGCGACAGCTACCAATGGTCCGTTCTGGGCGCCGGCAAGCACCAGATGCCACTGGCCACTCAGGCCGCGCTGCTGGGCGGCAATGTACGCGTCGGTCTCGAGGACTCGCTGGCTTCGGCCCCCGGCAAGCTGGCGACGTCGAATGCCGAGCAAGTGCTGCGGATGCGCAAGGTGCTCGAGGACCTGGGCTACGAGATCGCGTCCCCGGCCGAAGCGCGCGAGATGCTGGGGCTCAAGGGCCGGGAGAAGGTCAAGCTGGCCTGACACGCTACGGCGGCAGCCGATGATCGCGGCGCCCGGGTATTGCTGCACGCGACCGGCCCGCTGGTGGAATGCGAATGACAACGAAGCCCAACTGCGGTTGGCTTCCCTGGAGACAAGAATGAACGGAAACACGACCCGATCGAGCGTCGTACTGAGCCAAGCTCGGGGACTGGCATGAGTTCCGCAGCGACCACCCCGGCCTCAAATCGACTCTTCGATGCCAGTCCGATGACGCAGCGGCAATTGCTGGCGATCATGCTTGCGATCGGCATCGCCGTGCTGGACGGTTACGACGTCGCGTCCATGTCTTTCGTGGCGCCCGTGCTGAGCAAGGCTTGGGGCATCGACAAGGCCGCTCTCGGTGGTCTTCTAGCCAGTGGGCTGGTTGGCATGGCCGTGGGTTCGCTGGGCCTTTCGCCCTTTGCCGACAAGTTCGGACGCAAGCCCATCACGCTGTGCGCATTGGTGCTGATTACGCTGGGTTCCCTGGCGTGCGGGCTGTCGGACTCGATGACGCAACTGATGCTGGCCCGCGCATTCACAGGCATCGGCATGGGCACGCTGGTGTCGTCCCTTGCCGCACTGAATGCCGAATTCGCAAATGCGAATAACCGCTCCTTCGCGGTCGCAAGCACAGCGGTCGGCCTGCCCCTGGGCGGCGCGATCGGCGGCGTGGTCGCCTCGGTGGTGCTGAAGAGCAACGACTGGCACTGGGTGTTTCTCATCGGCGCGATCGCCGGCGGTGTCATCACGCTTCTGGCCGCAGCCCTGCTGCCTGAATCGCCCAGTTTCCTGGTCACACAGCGCCCGAAGAATGCCCTCCAGCGCCTGAACCGGGTGCTGGCTCAATTGGGTCACCCGCCAGTGGCCGAATTGCCCGCGAAGCAGAAACAGGAAGCCGTCTCGTACCGGGCACTGTTTTCGCACGGACGCGGGTCGGATTCCCTCCGATTCATTGCCTGCATCGTGCTGGTGATCGTCGGCGGCTACTACATCATGAACTGGTTGCCGCAGATCGTCACGACATTGGGCTTCGAGCCATCCACCGCCAGTCTGGTCGCGTCGATCGCCAGCCTGGCCGGCGTGGCCTCACCGCTCATCTTCGGTGCACTGACGACGCGGTTCGACACATTCAAGATGGCCTCGCTGGTGATGTTCGGCTTTGGCGCCGCACTGATCGGCATCGGATTCGTTCCGCCCATCCTCGGGCTCTTCGTCTTCGTTGCCTGCAGCGCATCGTTCTTCCTCTCGGGTTCGGCCGCCATGGTCCAGGCCAGCATGGTGCAGACCTTCCCGCCGAACATGCGCGCCACCGCGATCGGGTTCGTGATGGGTCTGGGCCGTGTCGCCAGCGGGCTGGGGCCCTACCTGGCCGGCCTGATGTTTGCGGCCGGCATGACCCGGGGCGGCGTCTCGCTGAGTTTCGCGGCGCTCGCCATCGTTGCGGGCCTGCTGGTGGGCATACGCCGCAGTAGACCCGTGCTGGCAACTTCCTGAGCGCAGAAATCCCGCACTTCCATTCGGTCACCGGCGCGCCATGCCGCGCGGCACATGACTGCTCAATCGAAAGAAAAAGAAGGAATTCGCCATGGCGAGTATTTCGAAGGCCCTGATCGTCGGCGGCGGCATTGCTGGACTTTCATGCGCCGTATCGTTGTCGCGTGCAGGTGTGCACTGCGACGTCGTGGAAGTGGGCAATTCATGGGGCGGTGCTTCGATTGGCATCACCGGGCGCGCAGCAGATGCGCTTGGCGAACTGGGCATCCACGAAGAGTGTCTGGCTGCCAGTACGCCTTTTCCCCGCGACTCGACTGTCGCTTCGCAGTTCGACGCCACCGGGCAACTCGTCAGCCCTGGCCCGCCCCGTCCCGACTGGCCCGGCTCCAAACTGGGAATGGGCGTCTACCGTTCCGCGTTGCTGAAGTCACTTGCCGATGCCGCCAAACGTCAAGGCGCAAGTATCCGCATCGGCGTGACTGCAAAGTCCATCGAAGAACAGGCTTCCGCCAGCCTCGTCCACTTCAGCGACGACACCAGCGGCAGCTACGACCTGGTGATCGGTGCCGACGGCATCAATTCGAGCGTCCGCGCAATGGCATTCCCCGATGCGCCGAAGCCCAGCTATGCCGGGCAATTCAGCATGCGCTGGATGGTGGAGGGCAGCCCAATCGACGCCGAGGGTTGGTACTCCAGTCCGGCAGGCCGGCTGGGTTTCTACAACCTGCCCAAGGGTGTCACCTATGTCGCTGCGGTCTTCAACATTCCGCAATTCAGGTGGCTGGAAAAAGCGGAAGTCCTGGCCTTGTTCGGCGGGTTGCTGGATTCCTTCACCGCACCCGCCATCCAGGAACTCAGGAGGCGCCTGAAGCCGGACTCGGATGTCATTGCGCGGCCCTTCGAATGGCTGCTCGTTCCCGACACCTGGGTGCGTGGTCGCACGTTGCTGATCGGCGATGCCGCCCACGCCACGACCGCCCATCTCGGCATGGGCGGCGGCATGGCCCTCGAAGATTCGGTGGTTCTCGGGCAATGCATCGCCAATGCACCGACCCTGGACGAGGCGCTGGCTCAATTCATGTTCCGCAGGTACTCGCGTGTGCGAACCGTCGTGGAAACCAGCCTGGCCCTGTCCCAACTCGAGCAACGAGGCGCGCCCAGGAGCGAGGCCGTGACATTGATGAAGACCGCGCTGACCGCCATCTCCGAGGCCTATTGAAATGAACGACGTATCCACGCCCTTGACTCCCGAGCACCTGCTCGACCGCTCAGCCATCTGCGACGTGCTGCAGAACTGGGGCCTGTTGCGCGACCGCTGCGACTGGGATGCCTTGCGCGGCGTCTACGCACCGGGCGCAACGATGCAGACCACCTGGATGGACGGCCCGGCCACCGACTTCGTCGATGTCTGCCAGCGCATGTCCGCCGGGCCGAGTCGCGCACTGCACTACATCGGCGTGCCCATCGTGAAGCTCAACGGGTCCATCGCCCTGGCGCAGACTCGCATCACGATCCTCGTGCGCACGCAGTTGAACGGTATCGAGGTCGACGCCACCTGCTACGGCTGGTTCATCGACCGCATGGTCAAGCTGGACGGCAGGTGGCTCATCCAGCATCGCGCACCGATCTACGAGATGGACACGCTGACCGCAGTGGATCCGGACGTGAAGTTGAACCTGGACGCCCAGGTGCTCGCAGGCTATCCGGCGAGCTACAAGCACATGGCCTACATGCAGTCCATCGTCGGCGCGCCGATCAACCTCGACCTGCCCTTGCCCAACAGCCAGGCGCAGGAACAGTTGCTGCACGACTGCAGCCTGTGGCTCGCAGCGGGCAAGCACTGAGCCGGTGATGAGGAAGCGTTCGATTGCCGGCCTGATCCTGGGCGCTGTCGCTGTGCTGGCGCTTGTGCTGGTGCTGGTGACCGGCCAAGTGCCCGCTGCGCGGTTCGCGGTGTTGCGAACGCTGTTGCCGCTGACGGAAACGCTATCGGTCAAGTCGCTGGGCGGTGGTGCGTATTCAGTTTCTGGCGGTATCGGCAATTCTGCATTCGTCGTCGGCGACACCGGCGTGATCGTCATCGATGCGCAGATGTTCATCCCGACAGCCAGAAAGTTTCTGGCGGAAATTGCCAGGCTCACGCCCAAGCCCGTCAAGGTGGTGGTTCTGACTCACGGCGACCCTGACCACGTCAACGGATTGCCGGCTTTTCCCCGTGGCCTGGAGATCATCGCCCAGGAAAACACCAAACAGGTCATCCAGGCGCTGTCTGCCGACCTCAATTCCAACGGCTTTCCACCCAGCGCGGAAATCAGGAATTACCTGCCGACAAGAACGGTCAAGGACGGCGAGTCGATGGTGCTAGACGGCGTGGCCGTTGAACTGATACACACGGGCCCCGCGCACACCGACGGAGATCTCGCCGTCTACTTGCCGAAGCAGAAGATCGTCTTCACTGGAGACCTGGCGACGCCGGCCATCGGGCCGTATCCAGGTATTCACCTCGACAAGCGCGGTTCATCACTGGGCATGTTCGCAGCGCTGAAGGCCATCCTCGCGCTCGACGCCGACACCTACGTCCCGGGCCACGGCGAGGCGCTGAGCAAAGTCGAATTGAGCAGCCGGCTGGATGCAGCCGTGAAGCGTCGCGAAGAGATCAAGGCGCTGTTCGATCAAGGCAAGAGCCTCAATGAAATCAAGGCGGCACTCCTGGACGCTCCCCTGAAAGGGCCTGCCGCCCGATTTCCGACCTTTATAGAAACGACTCACCAGGAATTGGTCGCAGACAAGACCAAGGTTTCGAATCGATGAATTCATGCCCGACTGTGTCTCGTGCCCGGCGGGGGTGGGAAGCAGTAATTTCCATGGGATTGCCGGCGATCTTGAGCAATCTGGCACCTGTGGACGCAAATGCAAGAAGAGAACTTGCACCGGTCGCCGTGAGGCGAACTTGGAAACTTTCGAACCAAATTAACGGAGACTGAATTGGAAAAAACCGTCTGTGTGCGAGCGTCTGTTGGGACGCCAACCTGGAAAACACGCTCCGTTGCGCGAGCCGTGCGCAATGCAGTGACCTCTCAGGGGGGTATGCGGGCCGCTGCCGTTCCCGTCTTGCTCGCGATGTCCGCAGGTGGTGCAGTTGCCCAGGTCTCGACCGGTGGGCCAGCGTCGGCCGCAGCCGCGGCCGCAGCGCCACTCGCGCTCGAACAGATCACGATAACGGCCACGCGTAGAACCGGCACGCTGCAAGAGGTACCCGGGACCGTTCAGTCGATTTCCTCGTCGACTTTGGCTGATCTGGGCATCCAGGCCGTGTCGGACCTGCCTGCCCTGACGCCGGGCCTTGTGACCGCCAAGTCGGCGACCGTTGTCACCTTCTTGCGTGGTGTCGGCATCAACAGTTCGGGCTTCACCACCGAAGCGCCTGTCGCCATCTACCTCGATGGCCTGTACATGCCCAATCCGGCTTCCGGCGTCTTTTCCTTCAACAACATCGAGCGAATCGAGGTCCTGAAGGGGCCTCAGGGTACGCTGTACGGACGCAATTCCACCGCCGGCTTGATCAGCGTTGTCACCCGCGATCCAGAGCCGCAGCCCCGGATGGACATCTCTCTCGGGTTGGAGAGTTACAACACTAAGAACCTGAACTTCTATGGTTCGGCGCCCCTCGGCCAGAACCTGTCCCTCAGCATTTCTGCCATCGCTACGAAGCAGGACAAGGGCTGGGGACACAATGTCGTCACCGGCAACGAGATCCTGAAGAAGGATGAGCAAGGCGCCCACTTGAAGTTGTTGTGGAAGGTGGCGCCTGGCACCAAGGTGACGCTGAGCGGGTTCTACGACCACAACAACAGCGACATCGGGCTGGTCAACCCCATCTTCGCGGGCACTGTGGGTGTCGACGGCACGCGCAGCCTGGGCGACTACGACTATGCGGCGCGCCGCGATCCGAAGGGTGTCACCAAGCAATCCAGCGTGGCGTTGAAGATCGATCACGATGCGGGATTCGCGAAGTTCCTGAGCATCACCGGTTACCAGAATGCCAAGGCGGTGCAGGACTTCACGCAGAACGGAATTCCCGGCAATGCCGTTTTGGGCCAATCTGCAGTCGAAACCAGCTTGTCGGGCAACAGCAAGGCGCTGAGTCAGGAATTCCAACTCAGTTCGAAGGCTTCAACATCGCCTTTTGACTGGATCGTTGGCGCATTCTTCTTCCACAACGACACCGCGATCGGACAAGACGTCTGGGGCACGTGCATCGGCGCCACCTGCGCTGCCGCGCCGGTCCCGACCCGCGTTGCGGCCTTTCCGACGACACGGTCGTCTTCGGCCTATGCCGACGGCACCTACAAGGTTTTGGAAGGAACCCGGCTGACCCTCGGTGTTCGTTACACGGAAGACAAGAAGGGACTGTCCGGATCGCAGGCACCGCTTGCCGGGCTCCCGAATTCGGTTGCCGCCTTGCCGCCGACGGTGGTGTTGCACCCCGGCGATCCCTATACCGGCAATCCTGCGGGCATCCCGACTTCTGTCAATTTCCCGAAGACAACATACCGCGCGGTGCTGGCCCAGGACATCGCCAAGGACATCAATGCCTACCTGTCCTTCAACCGCGGCTTCAAGTCCGGCGAATTCAATCCGGGGTCCTTTAGCAATCCGCCTTCCAGGCCAGAAGTGCTGGACTCCGTCGAACTTGGCGTGAAGTCGCAGTTGTTTGAACGTCGACTGCGCCTGAACGCTTCCGTATTCAACTATGACTACAAGGATATGCAGTTGCGTTCAACTGCGCCTCCTGCGCCTGCCGGCGGGTTCCTGCAGTTGAATGCGGCGAACGCCACGGTGCGCGGTCTTGACGTCGACTTCAGTTATCGCGCCACCGGCAACCTGACCCTGAGTGGCGGCTTTGAATATCTGGATGCGAAGTTCAAGACCTTCACCGGCGGGACCTGCTTCACGCTGCGCCCGATCGCCGGTGCCGTGCTGGGTGGCGTGGCGTCGGCAGCCTGCGACTTGAGCGGCCGACCGATGCCCAACGCACCGAAGTTTTCGTCCACGCTCGGGTTCAAGTATGCGGTCGATACCGCCGTAGGCCCCTTGGTGTTCGCGGCCAACGACCAGTACAGGTCCGACTACCCCTTCGTCGCCGACGGCTCACTGCAGAACAAGGCCTATCACCTGGTCAATGCTTCGGCAACGTGGACAGCCCCGGGCGATCATTTCGACGTTCAGGTCTACGCCAAGAACTTGACCAATAAGTATTACGCGACTGGGGCAACGGGCGGTGTCGTCGGCAATGACGTCATGTATCCCGGCAGTCCGCGAATCGTCGGCGTGACGCTGGGCTACCACTACTGACCGGGCAGGGATCACGGGCGGACCACCGGACCGGGCCGATGAACAAGCATCGGCGCGGTCTGCTGGCGGATTGGCAATGATGAGAGTTCGACATGTTTGTCCGTCAGAGTTGGTTTGTCGCCGCCTGGGCCGATGAGATCGAATCGGGCGGCACGATCGGCCGCACCTAGTTGGGCGAGTCGGTGCCGCCATACCGCGGCGAGTGAGGTGACGTCGTCGCCTTGGAAGACCACTGTTGCCATCGAGGACTGCCGCTTTCGCATGGTCGTGTCCGCGGCGAGCAGATCCAGTACGGGTACCACGGCCTGACGTTTGATGCGCGAGGTGCTTGCGTCGCGGTGCCGGGCCAGAAACTCATCCCGTCTGCCGCAAGGTGCGGGGCTATCAAGTGGGCGAGCAGGATTACTTGAACTGGATCTGGATGGGTGGCGAGGACCGTGCAGATGCATCGGTGATCCCACGACACCCTTGGGAGGAAGACCCGGCCAGGGAGTACGTGAAGGACCGCTACCCCATCGCGGCAAGATACCTGCTGATCACCGACAACCTGATGGAACTGAGCCACGTCGGCTACGTTCACACCGGACTATTGGCGGCACGCCGCAGGCGCACTCCGACGCCGAGACAACGATGCGGCCGACCGACCTGTGGGCGAGCCTGGAAGTCACCTTCGCCGAGGACAAGCTGGTGGTCGAAGCGCACCAGGTCTCTCTCATGCGGTGGCCAACGCCGCTGGTGATGATCGCTTCGGACGCCGGGATGATGCGCGCTCGCCGGTTGGTGCAGGCCAGGTTGGACGCTGCAGCGGCGCAGCGGCTTGTCCCGGTCAGCGTGACCATTTCGGAGTAAACGGGCGGGGTCGAGCGTCGCGCGAGATTCCGCCTCGGACCGGTATTGGGTCTACCTGAAGCGGTCGGTCATGAATACCTGCAACTGGCCGCCAGCCGGCACGCCCGCTTCCGGTCGGCTTGAGTTGCAAGCCCGGTGGGCTGCGTCGCGGCATCCAGTCTGGCGATGCCGGCGCGCCATCGCAGGAACCCGTGCCACGTGCCTGGCACCCAGGCACGCGGCGCAGCCGTCTTCAGCCCGCGGCGCGCGCCGCCAGCACCGGGATCAGCGCCGCGCGGTAGGCTGCCGAGCCGTGCAGGTCGCTGTTCAGATCGTCGGCCGGCACCGTGGCACCGGCCAGCGCGGCGGCGCTGTAGTCCGCCGCCAGCAGGGCTTCCAGGCCGCTGGCGCGGAAGACGCCGCCGGCACCGGCACCGGTCACGGCCACGCGCACGCCGGACTGACCCTGGCTGACGAACACACCGACCAGCGAAAAGCGCGAAGCGGGCTGCTTGAACTTCTGCCAGCCGGCCTTCTGCGGGATCGGGAAGCTGACGGCGGTGACGATCTCGCCGTCGTTCAAGGCGGTGGTGAACATGCCCAGGAAGAAGTCGTCGGCGGCGATCTGGCGCTGGTTGGTGTGCACCGTGGCGCCCAGGCCCAGCACGGCAGCCGGGTAGCAGGCGGCGGGGTCGTTGTTGGCCAGGCTGCCGCCCAGCGTGCCGCGGTTGCGCACCTGGCGGTCGCCGATGTGGCCGGCCAGGTCGGCCAGCGCCGGAATGGCCGCCTGCACGTCGGGGCTGGCGGCCACTTCGGCGTGGGTCGTGCCGGCGCCGATGACCAGGGCGTTGCCGTCCCTGCGGATGCCCTTGAGTTCGGCGATGGCGCCCAGGTCGACCACCGTGCTGGGCGCGATCAAGCCCAGCTTCATCGACTGCAGCAGCGTCTGGCCGCCGGACATGTACTTGGCGTCTTCCTGGCCGGCCAGCTGGCTGGCTTCAACCAGGGTGCCGGGTGTGGCGTATGCGAATGCTTGCATGGTGCTTCCTTCTTACTTCGATGCCTGGACGGCTTTCCACACATTGTGCGGGCTGGCGGGCATCGGCATGTCCTTGACCCCCAGCGCGTGGCAGACGGCGTTGATCAGCGCCGGCGGGCTGCCGATGGCGCCGGCCTCGCCGCAGCCCTTCACCCCCAGCGGGTTGTGGGTGCACGGGGTCCCCTTCACCGTCTCGACCGTGAAGTGGCAGAAGTCGTCGGCGCGCGGCATCGCATAGTCCATGTAGCTGCCGGTCAGCAACTGGCCGCTGTCGGGGTCGTAGACGCAGTCTTCGCGCAGCGCCTGACCGATGCCCTGGGCCAGGCCACCGTGGACCTGGCCTTCGACGATCATCGGGTTGATGACATTGCCGAAGTCGTCGCAGGCGGTGAAGCGGTCGACCCGCACCACGCCGGTCTGCGGGTCGATTTCGACCTCGCAGATGTAGGTCCCGGCCGGGTAAGTGAAGTTGCTCGGGTCGTAGAAGGCGTTCTCATTGAGGCCCGGCTCCAGCTTGTCGTGCGGGAAGTTGTGCGGCACATAGGCCGTCAGGCTGACGCTGGCGAAGGGCACGCTCTTGTCGGTGCCGGCCACCTTGAAGGCGCCGTTCTCGAAGACGACGTCGCTGTCGGCGGCTTCCATCAGGTGGGCGGCGATCTTCTTGCCTTTGGCGATGACCTTGTCCAGCGCCTTGACGATGGCCGTGCCGCCGACGGCCAGTGAGCGGCTGCCGTAGGTGCCCATGCCGAACAGCACCTTGCCGGTGTCGCCGTGCTCGATGCTGATGTCCTCCATCGGGATGCCGAGCTTGTCGGCCACCACCTGCGCGAAGGTCGTCTCGTGGCCCTGGCCGTGGCTGTGGCTGCCGGTGAAGACCGTGACCTTGCCGGTGGGGTGGACGCGGACCTCGCCGGCTTCGAACAGGCCGGCCCGTGCGCCCAGGGCACCGGCCACCGAAGACGGTGCGATGCCGCAGGCTTCGATGTAGGCGCTGTAGCCGATGCCGCGCTTCAGGCCCTGCAGTTCCGACGCCGCCTTGCGGGCCTCGAAGCCGGCCACGTCGGCCAGTTCGATGGCCCGGCTCATCGTGGCTTCGTAGTCGCCGGTGTCGTAGGTCAGGCCGACCGGCGTCGCGTAGGGGAAGGTGGTGATGAAGTTGCGGCGGCGCAGTTCGGCCGGGTCGATGCCCAGTTCGCGGGCCGCGGTTTCGACCATGCGTTCCACCGTGTAGGTCGCCTCGGGCCGGCCCGCGCCGCGGTAGGCGTCGACCGGGCTGGTGTTGGTGAACACCGAGGTGACCGTGGCCACGATCTTCGGCGTCGCGTACTGGCCGGCCAGCAGCGTGGCGTAGAGGATGGTCGGCACCGCGCTGGCGAAGGTGCTGAGGTAGGCGCCCAGGTTGGCCGTGGTGTCGACCTGGAAGGCGACGAACTTGCCGTCCTTGTCCAGGCCCAGCCTGGCCGTGGTCAGGTGGTCGCGGCCGTGGGCGTCGGACAGGAAGGCCTCGCTGCGGTCGGCGGTCCACTTGATCGGCCGGCGGATCTGCTTGCTGGCCCAGACCAGCGCCGTCTCTTCGCCGTACAGGAAGATCTTGCTGCCAAAGCCGCCGCCGACGTCGGGCGCGACAACGCGCATCTTGTGTTCGGGAATGCCCAGCACGAAGGCGCACATCAGCAGGCGTTCGACGTGCGGGTTCTGGTTGGACACATACAGCGTGTACTCGTCGCTGCTCGGGTTCCAGTGCGCATTGGCTGCACGCGGCTCGATGGCGTTGGGCGCCAGGCGGTTGTTGCGGAAGGTCAGGGTGGTGACGTGGGCCGCGGTCTTGAAGGCTTCGGCAACGCCTGCGGCGTCGCCGATCTGCCACTGGTAGCAGCGGTTGTCGGGCGCCTCAACGTGCACGCTGGCGCCGGTCGCGGTGATGTCGCTGATGTCGACGACTGCCGGCAGCACGGCGTAGTCGACCTCGATCAGGTTGGCCGCGGCACGCGCCTGCTCCTGCGTCTCGGCGACGATGAGCGCGACGCGGTCGCCGACGTAGCGCACCTTGCCGTCGGCCAGCACCGGGTGCTTGGGCTCCTTCATCGGCGTGCCGTCGATGTTGTTGATCAGCCAGCCGCAGGGCAGGCCGCCGACGGCCTTGAAGTGTTCGCCGGTGAAGATGCCCAGCACGCCGGGCGCGGCTTCGGCGGCCGACACGTCCAGGCGCTGGATGACGGCGTGGGCGTGCGGGCTGCGCAGGAAGTGGCCGTAGGTCTGGCCATGCAGCGTGATGTCGTCGGTGTACTGGCCGTTGCCGGTGAGGAAGCGCGCGTCTTCGCGGCGCTTCACGCTCTGGCCGATGAATCCGGGTCTTGCGGTCATGGTCGTTCCCTCAGGCTTTCATGGCGGCGGCGCCCTGCCGGACCGCCTTGACGATGTTCTGGTAGCCCGTGCAGCGGCACAGATTGCCTTCCAGCGCTTCACGGATCTTGGCTTCGCTGCTGCAGTCGTGGTGCTGCACCAGGTCGATGCTGCTCATCACCATGCCCGGCGTGCAGAAACCGCATTGCAGGCCGTGGCAGTCATTGAAAGCCGCCTGCATCGGGTGCAGCGTGCCGTCTTTGGCGGCCAGCCCTTCGATGGTCGTCAGCTCGCGGCCTTGGGCTTGCAGGGCCAGCACCGAACAGCTCTTCACGGCCCGGCCGTCGAGGTGCACGGTGCAGGCGCCGCACTGGCCGGTGTCGCAGCCGACATGGGTGCCGGTCAGGCCCAGCGTGTCGCGGATGAACTGCACCAGCAGCGTGGGCGGCTCGACGGCGCGCTGGCTCGCCTTGCCGTTGACTTGGAGGGTGAGGGTGGACACGGGCAATCTCCTGGTAATGCCAAGCGTCGCATCCTAGGCAAGGCGGCCCGCTTTGGCGCGCTGCCACAAACACCTATGAACGGCTTTGCATAGACCCGAGGGTTGCCCCTGGCGGGCTCAGGGGGCCTTCGCCTTGCGGAAGGTCCACCAGGGCAGCGCGCGGGTCAGCGACAGCACCTCGCCGGGCTGCGCCAGGCTGTAGCCGGGCAGGGCGCCGACGGCGCGTTGCCAGGCCGGGTCGTGCAGCGCGCGGCGCAGGGCCCGAACGGCGGGCAGTTCCAGCGCGTCGTCCAGACAGACCAGGAAGTAGTCGTCTTCGGCCAGTGCCACGAAGTCCAGGCCGTAGGCGCGGGCCGCCGCCTCGATGGCGATGCCCGTGTCGGCCAGACCGCCGGCCACGGCCGCGGCGACCGCGGTGTGGCTGTCCTCGGTGCGCGCCACCACCAGGCGCACCGGGTCTATCGCCGCCAGCGCCAGCAGGTGGGTGGTCAGCAGCCGGGTGGCAGAACCCGCCTGGCGCTGCGCGAAGCGCGCCCGTTGCGCGGCCACGTCGGCCAGGCCTCGCAAGGCCTGCGGGTTGCCCGCCGGCACCACCAGGCCCTGGGTGCGCCGGGTGCAGCCGATCAGCTTGTGGCGGCCCGGCTTGAGCAGCGGCTTCAGGCTGTCGGCGAACAGCGCCGCGCCTTCGGTCAGCGGCGGCACGTGGAAGCCGGCCACCGCGCAGCGGCCTTCGGCCAGCGCGCGCAGCGCGTCGATGCTGCCGGCGAAGCGCAGGTCGATGTGCAGGCGTTCGGCGTCGCGTGCCGTCTCGCGCAAGGCGGGCAGCGCCAGGTCGTGGCTGGCGTAGACCGTCAACACCTGCTGGCTGCCGTCCAGCGCCTCGGCCAGCACGCGCTCCAGGTCGGCGCGCAGCGCTTCGATGTGCGGCGTCAGGCGCGCCCGGGCGTGGGTCTCGGCCCACAGCAGTCGCTCGGCGAAGGGTGTCAGCCGCGCCGGGTGGCCCTGCACCCAGTTGACCAGCGGTTCGCCCAGGACCGTCTGCCAGTGCTTCAGCGCGCCCCAGACATGGCGGTAGGACGCCCCGGTGGCGGTGGCGGCGCGCTGGATCGAGCCGTGTTCGTGGACCGCCGACAGCAGGTCGAACAGCGGGTTCTGCAAGGCAGCGCCGCGCTGGCCCTCGGGCTCGAAGGTGTACTGGAGGTGGACGCCGCGGGCTTTCATGCGCAGGACGATAAGGGAACCCGCCGCAGCGACCCAGCAGCGCGCTGGCGCTGCTGTTCCGGCCTGGCTTCCATCCGGATCTGCGCCAGGACCCGCAGGCGCTGATCGGGATGCCGGCGGGACGCTTGCATCACGCCGGACAGTCGCTCACGCGCTGGTTCGTCGCGTGCGACACGCCAGCGCGCCGAGCCGTTTACGCGCAGCGAATCAGCGTGCCCGGCGGCCGCTGACGGCCATGCCGAAAAGTGCCAATCCGACCAGCGCCAGCGTGGCGGGTTCCGGCACCTGAGCCGCGACCTCGTTGACCGAGGCGTACGCCGTATCGCCGTTGAAGCCATCGGTGCCCGCGTAGAGCGAGGTGCCGAGACCGAAGCCCTGGACGCCGTAGTAGTTGTGCGTGTTGGACGCGGCGCTGGTCTGATTGGTCTCCAGGCGCCAGGTATCGCTGCCCGTGAGGTAGAGGTTGTCGAAGAGGCCCGCGGTGAGGTCGTTCCATGCCCAGGCCCCGTAGGTGTAAAGGCCCCCGTTAGAACTGTGCCCCGACCCGCTGAGGTCGAAGGTCCAGGCTTCACCGGTGCCGCTGGTCGGCGCAGCCGAGACCCCCGTGACGGTCTTGCCGGGATCGTTGCCGAAGGTCAGCACGGCCGTATCGGAGGAACCGTTCTGAACCATGAAGGCCCAGCCAATCTCGGAAGCTTGGGCCGAAGCGCAGGCCATCAATGCGCCGATTGCCAGCGCACTGGATACTTTTTTAATCACTTGATGACTCCCTATTTCCGCGGCAGCTGGGGCTGGGACATTCCACAGCCTCATGGTGTGCCGCGTTCAGAACCCGTCCTCGACCTGCAGCGACGCGCCGCAGCCATCCAGATTGGTCTGAGAATCATCCCAAAGACGGCTTAAGCCAGACTTAAGTTTGGCCTCGCACCCCCCGAGACAGGGGGTTCCAGCGCAGGGAAGCTGGCCGTTCAGCCGCCGCCGCGCTGCAGGTAGAGGTCGAAGTAGCGCATGAAGTCAGCGCGCGCTTCGTTGCCAACGCCAATGAAGACGAAGGTCACGGTCATGCGCGGCAGGCGGACCATGGCGATCTGGCGTGGCGGGAGCACCGTCCAGACCAGTTGGAGGTGGCCGCTGGCGATGGCGACGTGTGCCTGCCCCGGATGCAGATTCAGCGCCTGATCGCGCACCGCACCCGGCAGCCAACGCAGCCACTCGGTCTCGGTGCAGCCGTATTCGCGCTCGAAACGCTCGGCGATCAAGCCGGGTCAACCAAGGGCTCAACCACCGGCGATCGGCGGCCAGATCGCCAGCACGTCGGCCTCGACCAGGGCCCGCGTCGCGCGGTCTGCCGGCGCGATGTAGTGGCCGTTGATCAGCACCAGGTGGACCATCTTCATCGGCAATTGGAAGGGCGCGATGATCTGTTCGATGGTCGCGCCCTCGGCCACCTCCAGCGGCATCTGGTTGCCGTTGCGGTGGGCCAGCGGCAGGTAGTCGGTCAGGCTGGCGTAGAGCTTGAAGGTGATGTGCATCGGACGCTGAGCCCCGATCAGACCAGGGCGTGCGCGTCCTGCGCCTGCGCGCGGGCCAGGTAGGCTTCCATCAGCCGCGTCGGGTCGGCCAGCAGCTTGTCCTTCCACTCGCCCAGGCTGATCTGCCCTTCGACCAGGCCGCGCATCACGCCGACATGCTCGGTCCAGCCGATGCTGTTGCAGCCGATCAACTTGTCGGCGTCGAACTGCAGGCTCAGGTGGCGGCCGGCCGCCGCGTCGGTCAGTTCGACATGCTGGCCCCCGGGCACGCCGTCCCAAAGGCCGAAGCTGGCGCTGATCAGGCCCAGCGTGTCGAGCACGTTGATCTGCGTCACGCCGCGCAGGCTGGTGGCCCGGCCGACCATGTTCAGCGCGGCCACCCGCGCCTGCTCGGCGGCATTCGGCTGGATGGCGCTGACGATGGTCTTGCCGCTGACCTTGTCGAAAGCCTCGGCGCAGTCGCCGGCGGCGTAGATGCCGGCCACATTGGTCTGCAGGTGTTCGTCGGTCAGCACGCCGACCAGGCAGCGCACGCCACTGTGTTCCAGGAAACCGATGTTCGGCTTGACGCCGGTGGCGCTGATGACCAGGTCGGCTGCCAGCATCTCGCCGGTCGACAGTTTGACCTGCATCACCGGACCGCTGCGGTCCACCGCCTCGACGCGGGCCCCGGTGTGGACGGTGACGCCCTTCTTCAGGCACCAGTCCTTGATCATGCCGCCGGCTGTCGGACCCATCATGCGCGGCACCATGCGGTCCCCCATCTCGACCACGCTGAGCTGCACGCCGCGCGCCGCCAGGGCTTCCATGATGATGCAGCCGATGAAGCCGGCGCCCATCTGCACGACGCGCGCGCCGGGCTGGGCCAGCGCCATGATCGCGCGGGCGTCGGCCAGGGTCCAGCAAGGGTGCACGCCGGCACCGGCCAGCCCGGGAATCGGCGGCGTCGCGGGCGACGAGCCGGTGGTGATCAAGAGCTTGTCGAATCCCAGCGTGCTGCCGTCGTCCAGCGTCACCGTGCGCGCCACGCTGTCCAGGCGCACCGCGCGGCCGCGCTGCTGCGTGATGCGCAGCTGCTCGAAGTGGCCCGGTGTGTGGCGCAGGTGGGTGCCGCCTTCGCCGATGTTGCCCATCAGCAGGTAGGGTATCGCCATCCGCGAGTAGGGCGCTTCGGGCTCGTCGCCCAGCAGCACGATCTCATCGAACGGCGCCTGCTTGCGGATGGTTTCGGCGGCGATCACGCCGGCCGGGCCGGCGCCCAGGATCAGGTGCTTCATGGCGCGTCTACAGGCTCAGGCGCTCGCGGGTCTCGGGCTTGAGTTGGCCGTCGCTGTCCCAGCCGCGGATGTCGTAGTAGATCGGCAGCATGGTGCCCAGCTCGTTGACCTTGCCCTTGGCCGGGCCAGTCTTGGCCGCTTCGGTCAGCAGGCGCGGCGGCAGGCTGTCGTCCTTGGACGTGAAGCCGGCGCGGTTGTTGAAGTCGCGCTCCAGGTTCCAGATCCGCTCGCCGATCAGGTTCAGGTTCTCCAGCGTGAACTCGTCGCCGCAGGCGGCGGCCACTTGCGGCGCCACGTCGGCCAGGCCCCAGGCGAAGCTGGTGAAGATGCAGATGCCGGCCGAGTCGAAGGCGGCGGTGGCGTCCTGGAAGGCCTTGACCAGTTCGGGCTTGCCGGCGCTTTCCAGCGGGTCGGTCTTGACCGGGATGCCCAGCACTTCCGAGGCGATGGTGTAGCCGCGCAGGTGACAGCCGCCGCGGTTGCTGGTGGCGTAGGCCAGGCCGATGCCCTGGATGGCGCGGCCGTCGTAGGCCGGGAATTCCTGGCCCTTGCTGCTCATGCTCAGTTCCGGGTGGCCGTATTTGGCGGTCAGGCGCTTGCTGCCCTGGCCGATTTCCTTGCCGAAGCCCTCGCCCTTGGCGGTGATCTCGGCGAAGTAGGCAAGCGCCTGCGCCGACCCGAACTTCGCGTCGCAGCCGATCTGCTCCTTCGTCAGCACGCCCAGGTCGTAGAGCTCCATCACCGCGCCGATGGTGGCGCCGAAGGTGATCGGGTCCATGCCGTGCTCGTTGCACAGCACGTTGGCGTACTGCAGGGTATCCAGGTCCTTCACGCCGTTGGCGGCGCCCAGGGCCCAGGCGGCTTCGTATTCCAGGCCGCCCGAAGCGCCCCAGTACTGCGGCTTGTTTTCCACCGTGAAGTGGCCCTGGTCGATCTTCTGGATGCGGCCGCAGGCGATGGTGCAGCCGAAGCAGGCCTGGTTGGTGACCAGCGGCTTCTTGCCGTCGCTGCCCGGCGCGCTGCGCGGCCGGCCCATGGCCTCGGCGCCGATGTCGCCGGCGCCTTCGAACTGCACGTCGCGGTGGTTGCGCGTCGGCAGCGCGCCGACTTCGTTGATCACGCTCATCAGCACCTGGGTGCCGAAAGCCGGCAGGCCCTGGCCGGTGACGCCGTTGTCGGCCAGGATCTTCTTCTTCTCGGTGGTGACGCGCATGAACTCCTTCGGGTTGGACAGGTTGCCCACGCCCAGGGTGCCCCGAACGACCACCGCCTTCAGGTTCTTGCTGCCCATCACCGCACCGACGCCGCTGCGGCCGGCCGCGCGGTGCAGGTCGTTGACGACGGCCGCGAACAGCACCTGGTTTTCACCGGCACCGCCGATGCTGGACACACGGCACTGCGGGTCCTGGTGGCTCTTCTTGATGATCTCTTCGGTCTGCCAGACCGTCTTGCCCCACAGGTGCGACGCGTCCTTCAGTTCGGCCACGCTGTCGCTGATCGACAGGTAGACCGGCGTGGCCGACTTGCCTTCGAAGATGACCATGTCCCAGCCGGCCATCTTCAGCTCCGCACCCCAGTAGCCGCCGCTGTTGCTGCAGGCGATGGCGCCGGTCAGCGGGCCCTTGGTGACGACGGTGTAGCGGCCGCCGGTGCTGGCCATGGTGCCGGTCAGCGGGCCGGTGGCCCAGATGATCTTGTTGGCTGGCGACAGCGGGTCGGTCTTGGCGTCCATTTCCTCGACGAGGTACTTGGTGGCCAGGCCGCGTGAACCGAGATAGGTCCGCGCCCAATCCATGTTCAGCGCTTCGGATTTGACGGTGCCGGCGGTGAGGTCGACGCGAAGGATTTTTCCTGCCCAAGACATGTGCTTGACTCCTGAATTCGTTAAACGGCGGGCTGCGGCGGCTGGTTCAGGCCGCAGACGGCTGGTTGCCCAACTTGTCGGCCCAGGCCTGCATCTTGTCGAGGCCGGTCCAGTTGGCGTCGATGTAGGTGATGGCGCCGGTCGGGCAGGCGGTGGCGCAGGCGGGGTCGCCGCCGCACAGATCGCACTTCTGCACCTTGCCGGTTTCCTGCACGTAGTTGATGGTGCCGAAGGGGCAGCTGATGGTGCAGACCTTGCAGCCGACGCAGGTGGCCGCGCTGACGACCTTGGCGCCGGTCGCCTTGTCGACCGTGATGGCCTCGACCGGGCAGGCGTGCAGGCACCAGGCCTCGTCGCACTGGGTGCAGGTGTAAGGCACCTTCTTGCCGGTCTCGTGGAAGTCGAAGACCTTGATCACCGACTTGGCTGGCGCGAAGACGCCGTAGTGCTCGAATGAACAGGCCATCTCGCACTGAAGGCAACCGGTGCACTTTTCGGCGTTGATGTAGAGGCTCTTCTGCATGGCTGTGCGTCTTTCGCAGGCGTTCCGTGGTGGGGATGCCTGTGCAGGAGCCGACAGCTTCGCACAGGCGCTATGCAATGATCTACATAGGCCTGCGTGGCCGAAACCTAGGCTGAACCCTGAGATGGGCCGTGCCGGGTGGTCCAAGCGCTCCAGGCTGGAGCAAATGGCCGATTTCAGTCGTGCGCGTGCGGTTTGCGCCAGCCGCTGCGGATGTCCAGTGCTTCTGAAAGCCGGACCACGGGGTCGTAGTCCATGTCGCCGAAATCGGCGGCGTCCAGGTGCAGGTAGCCGGCCGAACGCGCGCCGGGCTGCGGCCAGTCGGCCGGTGCTCGGGCCGCTTGCTGCAGCAGCTCGATGCGCGTGCTGCCCTGTGCCGCGCTGCCGCGCAGCACTAACGCCGGCAGTTGCAGCGCCGGCAGCCAGTCCACGCGCAGGCTGTCGACGCCGGCCGGCGATGCACGCCCTTCCAGCCGCAGCCGCAGGCCGGCGCCGTGGCCGCTGCGGCCCTTCAGCTGCAGGCCGGCCAGCTCGCGCGCATCGACGAAAGTGGCCAGCGCGGCCCAATCGGGCTGCAGGCCCAGCGTCAGCAACTCGCCCGGGCTGTAGTCGGTGACCTTGGCGTGGTCGTGGAAGCTGCGCTCGAAGGCGATGCGGCCCTGCGCGTCGCGGGTCCAGGTTTCGTCGATGGCGCCCTTCAACATCGCGATGCGGCTGGCGTCGCGGTAGAAGAACCAGACGGCGCGGCGGTCGGCGGCATGGCCGCCCGGCGGCGTGATCGTCACCGCGTAGCGCGCGGCCCGTGCTGTCGGCTCCAAACCGACGCCCAGGCCCAGGTCGGGTGCCGAGGCGGTCGCCGCTGCAGGCGCAGCGGCCGAGACGCCGCAGGCCAAGCCCAGCAGGCCGGCGATGCAGGCCCGCCGCGGAGCGCGCACGCTAGAAACCGTAGGCCTCGCGCATCACGTGGAAGATCCAGTTCTGCTCCATCGAACCGCGCACCAGGTAGGCCTTGGGCCCGCGGGCGTAGACGGCCACGTCTTCGCCGCCGTGGGTTTCGCTGCCCAGCGGCACCAGCGCTTCCTGCAGGAATTCGAGGTTGGCGGTGTCGACGTTCGTCAGGTCGGTGCGCCCGCCCTTGCGGGCGCCGGGGCCGTTGGCGTAACCCAGCGTGGTGAAGGGCAGGCCGTTGGCGTCCTTGCTCGGCGCCAGCGGCTCGCCGTCCTTGTTCGGCACCTCGCGCACCAGGCCGAAGATCGGGTTGCCGCGACTGGGGTAGCCGGCGATGGTGAAGGTGTGGCTGTGGTCGGCGGTGACGATGATCAGCGTGTTGTCGAGCTGGCCGGCGGCCTGCAGCAGATCGACCGTGCGGCGGATGGCGTTGCTGAATTCGATGGTCTCGGTCAGCGCACGCCTGGCATTGCCGGCGTGGTGGGCGTGGTCGATGCGCCCGCCTTCGACGTGCAGGAAGAAGCCCTTCGGGTCTTTCAGCAGCAGCTTCAGCGCCTTGTCGGTCATCTCGGTCAGCGAAGGCTCGCCGGCCGGGTCGGTCGCGCGGTCGGCTTCGTACTGCACGTGGCTGGGTTCGAACAGGCCCAGCAGGTGCGTGGTCGTGGCCGGGGCTATGGCGTCGAACTGGGCCTTGTTCCAGACGTAGGCGGCGCCCGCGGCGCGGCTGCTCAGCCACTCGGCGGTCAGGTCGCGGCCGTCCAGGCGGCGGCCTTTCTGCTTCGGGTATTCGGGGTCGAAGACGTCGACGCCGCCGGCCTGCGCCGGCATGAAGTAGGTGCGGCCGCCCCCCAGCGCCACCTTCAGGCTGTTGCGCACGGCGGGCGTCACTTCGATCAGCTGGCGGGCGATGTCCTTGACCGCGCCCGCTGCGCCGCGGCAGGGCGCGCCGCTGTTGACGTCGGTGGCGCCGAGGTTGCTGTCGGCCTCCCAGTCGCGCATGGCGGTGTGGGCGTACAGCGCGGCCGGCGTGGCGTGGGTCAGCCGCGCGGTGGTGACGATGCCGGTGGCCTTGCCGTTCTCGGCCGCCAGCTCCAGGATGCTCTTCACGGCCTTGCTGGCCACCACCGCGGCGTTGCACTCGCCGCGCGGCGTGGTGTGGTTGACGCTGAGCATGCCTTCGCGCGTCTTGTAGCCGGTGGCCATGGCGGTCATCGTCGGCGCCGAATCGCTGGTCTGCTGGTCCCAGGAATAGGTCTTGGACAGCGCGGTGTAGGGGAAGTGGTCGAAGGACAGCCGGTTCTCCTCGCCGGTCCTGCCTTTCAGCTGACCTTCCAGGATGCGCGCGGCGGTGACCGTCGAAATGCCCATGCCGTCGCCGACGAAGAGGATCACGTTTCTGGCGTGGCGCGGGTCGTCCTTCAGCGTCTTGCCGCTCGCGATGTAGGCCTTGCCGGCGTTGTCCCAGTCGGCCACGGCCTCGGGGCCTTGCACCACCGGTGCGGCCTGGGCATGGGCCGTCGGTGTGGCCGGCAAGGTGGCGGCCAGCAGGGTGGCGAGGGCGGGCAGGGCGAGGGCAATACGGGACATTGACGGCTTCCTCAGGCTGGTGGCCATGGACAAGCCTGAACTATAGGTGGCACCGTGAAGTCGGCATCGCGCCACCGGCGTGGTGCCTGCGTCCTGGTGGAGACCGCTGCGGCCTGGATCTGTAGCGCCGCGCCGCGCGGCGCGACTGGGATACTGCGGCACCGCCCCGCCAACCCCCTTGCGTGATGAACCCCGACACCCACCCCCGCTGGCAGTTCTGGATCGACCGGGGCGGCACCTTCACCGACATCATCGGCCGGGCGCCGGGTGGCGACCTGCGCACGCTGAAGCTGCTGTCGGACAGCCCCGAGCAGTACGCCGACGCGGCCGTCGAGGGCATACGCCGGCTGCTGGGGCTGCAGCCCGGCCAGGCCATCACGCCCGAGCAGGTCGATGGCGTGAAGATGGGCACCACGGTGGCCACCAACGCCCTGCTCGAGCGCAAGGGCGACCGCACGCTGCTGGTCACCACGCAGGGCTTTCGCGACGCGCTGCGCATCGCCTACCAGGCCCGGCCCAAATTGTTCGAGCGCCACATCGTGCTGCCCGAACTGCTCTACGAGCGCGTGGTGCAGGCCCAGGAGCGGGTCAGCGCGCACGGCGATGTCCTGCAGCCGCTCGATGAGCTGCATCTGCGCGAACGGCTGTGGGCGGCCTTCGACGCCGGCATCCGCGCCTGCGCCATCGTCTTCATGCACGGCTACCGCTACACCGCGCACGAAGCGGCGGCGGCGCGCATCGCGCGCGAGCTCGGTTTCACCCAGGTCAGCGCCAGCCACGAAGTCAGCCCGCTGATGAAGCTGGTGTCGCGCGGCGACACGACGGTCGTCGACGCCTACCTGTCGCCCATCCTGCGCCGCTATGTCGACCGCGTGGCCAGCCAGATGCCGGGCGTGCGTCTGTCCTTCATGCAAAGCAGCGGCGGCCTGACCGAGGCCCACCGCTTCCAGGGCAAGGACGCGATCCTCAGCGGCCCGGCCGGCGGCATCGTCGGCATGGTGCGCACCGCGGTGGCCGCCGGGCACGACAAGCTGATCGGCTTCGACATGGGCGGCACCAGCACCGACGTCAGCCATTTCACCGGCGGGGCGGCCGGTGAATTCGAGCGCGCCTTCGAGACCCAGGTCGCCGGCGTGCGCATGCGCGCGCCGATGATGAGCATCCACACCGTCGCCGCCGGCGGCGGCTCGATCCTGGGCTTCGACGGTGCCCGGCTGCGCGTCGGACCCGAGAGCGCCGGCGCCAACCCCGGCCCGGCCAGCTACCGCCGCGGCGGGCCGCTGGCCACCACCGACGCCAATGTGCTGCTGGGCAAGATCCAGCCGGCCTGGTTCCCCCACGTTTTCGGACCCAGCGCCGACGAGCCGCTGGACGCGGCCGGTGTGCGCCGGCAATTCACCGAACTGGCGGCCCGCGTGCAGGCCGCCACCGGCCGCCCGGTGACCCCGGAAGCGCTGGCCGAGGGCTACTTGCAGATCGCGATCCAGAACATGGCCAATGCGATCAAGCGCATCAGCGTGGCGCGCGGCTACGACGTCACGCAGTACACGCTGCAGTGCTTCGGCGGCGCCGGTGGGCAACATGCCTGCGGCGTGGCCGATGCCTTGGGCATGACGAAAGTCTTTGTGCACCCGCTGGCCGGTGTCCTCAGTGCCTACGGCATGGGCCTGGCCGACCCGATCGCGATGCGCGAAGCCAGTGTCGAACGGCCGCTGGATGGGGACGGCCTGGCCGCGGCGGCGGCGCAACTCGACGCGCTGGCCGCTGCCGCCAGCGCCGAAGTCGGCGAGCAGGGCCTGCCCGCTGCCGCCATCACCGTGCGCCGCCAGATCCATGTCCGCTACCAGGGCACCGACACCGCGCTGCAGCTGCCCTTCGGTGCCCTCGCCGACATCAAGCAGGCTTTCGAAGCCGCCTACCGCCAGCGCTTCGCCTTCCTGATGCAGGGCCGGGCGCTGGTCATCGAAGCGGTCGCTGTGGAGGCGGTGGGCGCCGGTCAAGGTCACGCCGAAGCGGCGGGCGTTGATGCGGCAGCGGCCCATGTCGCGACCGCCGACGCGCAGGTCCGCATGCACAGCGGCGCGTGGCAGGACGCCGGGCTATTCGTTCGCGCCTCGCTGCGGCCGGGCGCCGTCATCCACGGGCCGGCGGTGATCGCCGAACAGAACGCCACCACGGTGGTCGAAGCCGGCTGGCAGGCCACGCTGACCGCCGGCGACGCCTTCGAACTGCGGCGCGTGCGGCCGCGCGCCACCCAGCACGCCATCGGCACCGACGCCGACCCGGTGATGCTCGAGGTCTTCAACAACCTGTTCATGAACATCGCCGAGCAGATGGGCCTGCGGCTGCAGAACACCGCCTACAGCGTCAACATCAAGGAGCGGCTCGACTTCAGCTGCGCGCTGTTCAACGCCG
The DNA here is from genome assembly GCA_947453725.1 of Betaproteobacteria bacterium. GTDB lineage: Bacteria > Pseudomonadota > Gammaproteobacteria > Burkholderiales > Burkholderiaceae_C > Rubrivivax. Next base: position 319,226 of record CANGHH010000002.1, read on the forward strand.
CTGGCGAACTGATTGCCAATGCGCCGCACATGCCGGTGCACCTGGGCAGCATGAGCGAGAGCATCAAGACGGTGATCGAACGCAACCCGGTGATGCAGGCGGGCGACGTCTACGTGCTGAACGACCCCTACCACGGCGGCACGCACCTGCCCGACGTGACCGTCGTCACCCCGGTGTACCTCGGCGACGCGGATGGGCGCCCGTCGTTCTATGTCGCCAGCCGCGGCCACCATGCCGACATCGGTGGCACGACGCCGGGTTCGATGCCGCCTTTCTCGAAAACCATCGCCGAAGAAGGCGTGCTCTTCGACAATTTCCTGCTGGTGCGCGATGGCGGCATGCGCGAAGCCGAATTGCTGGCCCAATTGCAATCCGGCCCCTGGCCGGCGCGCAACCCGCAGCAGACCATCGCTGATCTGCGCGCGCAGATTGCCGCCAACGAAAAGGGCGTGCAGGAACTGCGTGCGATGGTCGCGCAATTCGGCCGCGTCACGGTGGCGGCCTACATGCAGCATGTGCAGGACAACGCCGAAGAAAGCGTGCGCCGGGTCATTACCGCGCTGAAAGATGGTGCCTTCAATCTGGCCTTGGACAACGGCGCGCAGATCGCCGTCAAGGTCACCGTCGATGCCGCAGCCCGCGCCGCGACCATCGACTTCAGCGGCACCAGCGCGCAATTGCCGAACAACTTCAACGCCCCCAAGGCGGTGACGATGGCGGCCGTGCTCTACGTCTTCCGCACCCTGGTCGACGACGACATTCCGCTGAACGCGGGTTGTCTCAAGCCGCTGAAGGTCATCGTGCCCGAGGGCTGCATGCTGAACCCGCTGTCGCCGGCGGCCGTCGTCGCGGGCAATGTGGAAACCTCGACCTGCGTGACCAACGCGCTCTACGGCGCCCTGGGCGTGATGGCCGCCAGCCAGTGCACGATGAACAACTTCACCTTCGGCAACGCGGCTTACCAGTACTACGAGACCATCAGCGGCGGCAGCGGCGCCGGGCCGGACTTCAAGGGCACCAGCGTCGTCCAGACCCACATGACCAATTCGCGGCTGACCGACCCCGAGGTGCTGGAATTCCGCTTTCCGGTGCGGCTGGACAGTTACGAGATCCGCGCCGGCAGCGGCGGGTCGGGTCGCTGGCGCGGCGGTGATGGCGGCGTGCGCCGCCTGTGTTTCCTGGCGCCGATGACGGCATCCATCCTGTCCAACGGCCGCGTCGTGCCGGCTTTCGGCATGGCCGGCGGCCAGCCCGGCGCTTTGGGCATCAACCGCATCGAGCGGGCCGATGGCCGGCGCGAGGCCCTGGCCCACATCGGCAGCGCCGAGATGGGCGTCGGCGACGTCTTCGTCATCGAGACACCCGGTGGCGGGGGCTATGGCGCCTAGCGCAGCTGCCGTGCAGCGACGCGGCCTGCTGGGTCTGGCGGCCTGGGCGGCCGGCGGGCTGGCCGGCTGCACCAGCACCGGCGGCCAGGCACCCGCCTTGAAGGAGGGCGTCCCGCCAGGCGACGCCGCCAGCGCCTACCGCCTGGCCAACCGCCTTGGCTGGGGCGCCACCGACGCCGACATCGAAGCCGTGCAGCGCCTGGGCGCCGAGGGCTACATCGCGCAGCAACTGCGTGCGGCCGCCGGACCGCTGCCGGCCGCCGCGCAGGCCCAGATCGACGCCATGCAGATCCAGCAGCGGCAGCCGCTGGACCTGTGGCAAGAGATCGACGCCGCGCGCAAGGCGGCCGATGCACAGCCCACCGAGGCCGCGCGCAAGGCCGGGCAGGAGGCCTTCCAGGCGGCGCACAACCGGCTGGCCCGCGAAGCCGCCCACCGCCACCTTCTGCGCGCCCTTTGCGACCCGAACCAGTTGCAGGCGCAGATGCAGGCCTTCTGGTTCAACCACTTCAATGTGCACCAGTACAAGTCCAACCTGCGCGTGCTGCTGGGCGACTACGAGGAACGGGCCATCCGCCCGCACGCGCTGGGCCGCTTCCGCGACCTGCTGGGTGCCGCCACGCGTCACCCGGCGATGCTGCGCTACCTCGACAACGAACAGAACGCCGCCGGCCGACTGAACGAAAATCACGCCCGCGAACTGCTGGAACTGCACACCCTGGGCGTCGTCGATGGCGGCGCCGGTTACGGCGGCTGGGGCGGCTACAGCCAGCGCGACGTGCAGGAACTGGCCCGCGTGCTGACTGGCCACGGCGTGAACTTCAGCGACAAGACGCCGGCGCTGAAGAAGGAAAGGGCCGGGCTGTACATCCGCCAGGGCCTCTACGAATTCAACCCTTCGCGGCACGACTTCAGCGACAAGACCGTGCTCGGCCGCGTCATCAAGGGCCGCGGTGCGGCCGAACTCGACGAGGTGCTGGACCGGCTGGCCGCGCACCCGTCGACGGCGGCCTTCGTCAGCCACAAGCTGGCGCGCCACCTGCTGGCCGACGAGCCGTCGCCGGCCCTGGTGGCGGCGATGGTGGCGGCCTGGCGGCGCCACGACGGCCGCATCGCCGAGGTGCTGGGCGTGCTGCTGCGCGCGCCCGAATTCAGCGCCCCGACCGCCGCCGCCGACGCCAAGTTCAAGGACCCGCTGCACTTCGTCGTCTCTGCCGTGCGCGCGGCCTACGGCGAGCGCGTGGTGCTGAACACGCAGCCGATGCAGGGCTGGCTGAACCGGATGGGCCAGGGGCTGTACAACCGGCAGACGCCCGACGGCTACCCCGACACCGCGGCGGCCTGGACCGGTTCCGGCCAGATTGCCGTGCGGCTGGAGATCGCCCGCACCATCGCCAGCGGCCCGGCCGGCTTGTTCAAGGGCGAAGACCCGGCGCTGCAGCCCGAGCAGCCGGCCTTCCCGCAGCTGGCGCGCCCGGTCTACTGGCAGGTCCTGCGTCCGCTGCTGGCGCCGGCCACGCGCCAGGCGCTGGACAGCGCCACCACGCCGCAGGACTGGGCCACGCTCTACCTGTCGTCGCCCGAGTTCGCCTACCGCTGAGCCTGCCCACCATGATGCAAAGACGCCACCTGTTGCAAGCCTGCGCCCTGGCTGCCAGCGGCCTGACCGCCAGCGGCCGCCTGCTGGCCGCACCGGTCGGCAGCCCGCGCTTCCTGCTGGTCTTCCTGCGCGGCGGCTACGATGCGCTGAGCTTGCTGGTGCCGATCGGCAGCCAGGGCAGCTACTACCGCGAGGTGCGCCCCAACATCGCCGTCGTGGCCACCACCGCCAGCCCGGCCGACAGGCCCGGCGCCGTCGCCAGCCCCGGCCCCTCGGCGCTGAACGGCGACTGGGGCTTGCACCCGGCGCTGCAAACGTCCTTGATGCCGCTGGTGGCCCGGCGCCAGATCGGCTTCGTGCCCTACGCCGGCACCGACGACCTGACGCGCAGCCACTTCGAGACGCAGGACAGCATCGAACTGGGCCAGTCACTGAGCGGGCGGCGAGACTTCGGCTCGGGTTTCCTGAATCGCCTGGCGGGCCTGGTGCAGGGCGCGCCGGGCCGGCTGCCCGGCAGCGACGCCATCGCTTTCACCGACCAGTTGCCGCTGGTGCTGCGCGGCGAACTGGGCGTGGCCAACCTGTCGCTGAAGGTGGAACCCCGGTCCGGCGACGACAAGCTGCGCGCCGCCTTGGCCGGCATGTACCGCGACCACCCGCTGCAGGACCGCGTCGCCGGCGCCTTCGAGGTCCGGCAGGACGCGGCGCGGCAGATCGCCGGCGTGGCGTCGGCGGCATCGGGCGCAGCCGCGATGACCGGCGGCCTGGCCGGCGAACAGGTCTCGGCCAACCGCGGCGCCATCAACGCCCGGGGCTTCGAACTCGAGGCGCGGCGCATCGCCCGCCTGATGCGCGAGCGCTACGCCCTGGGCTTCGTCGACGTCGGGGGCTGGGACACCCACGTCAACCAGGGCGCGGCCAGCGGCTACCTGGCGTCGCGTTTCGAGGAACTGGGCCGAGGCCTGGCCGCCTACGCCGATGAGCTGGGCGCCGCCGCCTGGCGCAACACCGTCGTCGTGGTGATCAGCGAATTCGGCCGTACTGCGCGCGAGAACGGCAACCGCGGCACCGACCACGGCCACGGCAGCGTGCACTGGGTGCTCGGCGGCAGCCTGGCCAGCGGACCGGTGGTCGGCGAGCAGCAGGCTTTCGAGGCCCGGACGCTGTTCCAGAACCGCGACCTGCCGGTGCTGAACGAGTACCGCGGCGTGCTCGGCGGTCTGCTGGCGCGGCAATTCGCGTTGAATCCGGCACAGATCGACCTGGTTTTTCCCGGCGCACGGGCGCGCGACCTCGGGCTGCTCTGAACCCCGTGCCGGCACAATCCGGCTGATGCGCGCACCGACCATCCTGCTCACCGGTTTCGAGCCCTTCGGCGGCGAGGCCATCAACCCGTCGTGGCTGGTCGCCCAGGCACTGGACGGCGAGCGCATCGCGGGCTGCACCGTCCACGCTCGGCAACTGCCCTGCGTCTTCGGTGCGGCGCGGGTGGCCCTCGACGCCGCGTTGGCAGACGTCCGCCCGGCGCTGGTGCTGGCGCTGGGCCAGGCCGGTGGCCGCGACGGTTTCACCGTCGAACGCGTGGCCCTCAATGTCGATGACGGACGCATCCCCGACAACGCCGGTCAGCAGCCGATCGACCGGGTCATCGAGGCCGCAGGGCCGGTCGCCTATTTCGCCACGCTGCCGATCAAGGCGATGGTCGCCGCGCTGCAGCAGGCCGGCTGGCCGGCCGCGGTGTCGCAGACCGCCGGTACCTACGTCTGCAACCACGTCTTCTACAGCTTGATGCACAGGCTGCGCCGCCGCCGCGGCTGGCGCGCCGGCTTCATGCACCTGCCCTGGCTGCCCGAACAAGCCGCCGCGCGGGTCGGCCAGCCCAGCCTGCCGCTGGCTGTGCAGACCGCCGGCGTGCACCTGGCGCTGCACACGGCGCTGGCGACGACCACCGACCTGCGCGCCAGCGGCGGCGCCGAATCCTGATCATCAACCGGAGTTCCCACCATGAAACAACGCCAACTCGTGTCCTCGGCCCTCGCATCCGCCTTCGCACTGGGCCTCGTCGGCCAGGCTGCCGCCCAGGACGCGTCGAAAGACAAGGGTCCGACGGAGAAGTGCTTCGGCATCGCCAAGGCCGGTGCCAACGACTGCGCCAACCTGTCGGGCAGCCATTCCTGCGCCGGCCAGGCCAAGGCCGACAAGATCCCCGACGACTGGGCGTACGTCGCCAAGGGCACCTGCAAGGAGCTGAAGGGCCTGACCGCCGAAGAGGCCAAGGCCAAGGTCAAGCCGAAGAAGTAAGGTCCCGAAGCCCGCCCGACGCGCCCGGCCAACCGCAAGCGGCGATGCTCGAACACACCGGCATCGGCCTGCGCCAGCCGCATGCGGCCGAACTGCTGGCCGCGCCGCCGGCGCTGGCGTTCGTCGAGGTTCACGCCGAGAACTATTTCGCCGCTGGCGGCGCGGCGCCGGGCCTGCTGGCCGCGGCGCGCGCGCAGTGGCCGGTCAGCCTGCACGGCGTCGGCCTGGCGCTGGGTTCGGCGGCCGGCGTCGACGCTGACCACCTCGAGCAGCTGGCTGCGCTGGTGCAGCGGACGGCCCCGGTGCGCGTCAGCGACCACGCTTCCTTCGCCCGCGCACCGCGCCGCCATGGCGGACCGGTGGTCCACGGCGCCGATCTGCTGCCGCTGGCCTTCACCGCCGCGGCGCTGGACATCCTGGTGGCCAATGTGCAGCGCGTGCAGGACCGGCTGCAGCGGCCCATCCTGGTCGAGAACCTCTCGGCCTACCTGCACTGGGCCGACGAGCAGCTGGCCGAACCCGCCTTCTTCAACGCGCTGGCGCGGCGCAGCGGCTGCGGCCTGCTGCTCGATGTCAACAACCTCGTCGTCAACATGCTGAACGAGCAGGGCCGCGAAGCTGGGCAGCCTGCGCGGGCCGTGGCCGCGGCCTGCGCCTGGGTCGACGCCATCGATCCGGCCATCGTCGGCGAAATCCACCTGGCCGGCTACGACGACAGCGGCGACCTGGTCATCGACGACCACGGCAGCCGCGTCCACGCACCGGTCTGGCAGGTCTTCCGCCACACGGTGCAGCGACTGGGACCGCGGCCGACGCTGGTCGAATGGGACACCGCGCTGCCCGAACTGGCGGTGCTGCTCGACGAAGCCGCGCTGGCCGAGTGCGTGTTGAGCGGCCGCACGGCATGAGCGCCGACAAGGAAGCGCTGCGCCAGCAGATGCTGTTGCGCGCGCTGTGGGGCGACGCCCGCCCCGGCGTGGTCGCCGGCTGGCTGCGCGAAGGCCCGCGCGCGGGGAGCGTGGCGCGCGGCCTGGCCGCCTACCGCGCCAACGCCGGAGCGGTGGCCGAACGCGCGCTGGCTTCGGCCTACCCCACGCTGCAGCAGTTGGTGGGCGAGGACGCTTTCGCTGCGCTGGCCCGCGCCTGTTGGCGGCACCATCCCCCGACCGCGGGCGACCTGGGGCTGTGGGGCGACGCGCTGCCGGCCTTGATCGCGGCGGCCGGCTCACTGGCCAGCGAGCCCTATCTGGCCGATGTCGCGCGGCTGGAATGGGCCGTTCACCTGGCGGAACGCGCCGCCGACGCCACGCCGCCGCAGGGCCTGGAACGCCTGGCGCACGACGAGCCGGCCGCGCTGGCCCTGCGCCTGGCGCCGGGCACCGCGCTGGTCGATTCCCGCCACCCGGTGGTGGCGATCTGGCAGGCTCACCGCAGCAGCGCCGACGACCGCTTTGCGCCGGTGCGCGCGGCCTTCGCGGCGGGCACCGGCGAATGCGCGCTGGTCGCCCGCGACGGCTGGCGCGCCACGGTGCGCGCGCTGCCGCCCGACGAGGCGCGCTACAGCCAGGCCCTGCTGGCCGGCGGCTCGCTGGGGGCCGCGCTGACGGCCGCCGGCGCGGCTTTCGACTTTCAGGGCTGGCTGATCGCGGCGCTGCAGCAGCAGCGGCTGGTCGCCGTCGAGACCCTGACCGCCGCGGCGGGGGGCGCGGCCGATACCAATGCCAATGCCAGAATGACCGGTCACCACCGGAGTGCACGCTGATCGCCAAGAACCGCAACAAGTTGCTGCTGCTGGCTGCACTGGGTGCCGTGGCGGCCTTCTTCGTGCTGGACGGTGCCCGCTATTTCAGCTTCAGCCAGCTGCAGGCAGCGCAGGCCGATCTGGCGCGGGCCTACGCCGAACAGCCGCTGCGCGTGCTCGCGCTGTACGCGCTGCTCTACATCGCGCTGTTTGCGCTGGCCCTGCCGGTGGGCTCGGTGATGACGCTGGCCGGCGGCGCCCTGTTCGGTTTCGGCCTCGGCGTGGTGGTCGTGTCCTTCGCTTCGACCATCGGCGCCACGCTGGCCTTCCTGGGCGCGCGCTATCTGTTGGGCGACGCCGCCCGCCAGCGCTTCGGCGCCCGGCTGGCCGCGGTCGACCAGGGCATCGCCCGCGAAGGCGCCTACTACCTGTTCACGCTGCGCCTGATGCCGGTGCTGCCGCCGGCGCTGCTGAGCGTGCTCTTCGGCCTGACGGCGATGCGCACCGCCACTTTCTACGCGGTCAGCCAGATCGGCATGCTGGCCGGCACGCTGGTCTACGTCAACGCCGGCACGCAACTGGCGCAGCTGGAATCGGCGCGCGGCATCCTGAGCCCGACGATGGCCGCGTCGCTGGTGCTGCTGGGGCTGTTCCCGCTGGGCGTCAAGAAGGCCGTCGATGCATCGCGGGCGCGGCGCCTCTAGGCCCGCCGGGCCGGGCGCTGGCCGGCGTGGCGGCCTGGCCGGGCGGCCTGCGCCCGGCGCTGCGGCGGCGCTGGGGCTGCTGACCCTGTTGGCCCTGTTGACCCTGGCGGGTGGGCCGGCCTCTGCCGCCAGCCTGCCGCCGCTGACCGACGGCGACCGCGTGGGCGCGGCCTGGCATGTGGCCACGCTGCCCCAGCAGGGCAGCAAGCCCGTCACGCGCTTCGCTGCTGAAGTGCTTGATGGCCTTCCGGCGCTGCGTGTCGACGCCGACCGCAGCTACGGCAACCTGGTCTTCGACCTGCCCGCCGGCCCGCTGCCGGCGCGCCTGCGCTGGAGCTGGCGGCTGCAGCGGCCCAACCCCGCCGCCGACCTCTACCGGCGCAGCGGCGACGACGTGGCTGCGAAGGTCTGCGTCAGCTTCGACCTGCCGCTCGACAGGGTGCCCTTCACCGAGCGCCAGATCCTGCGCCTGGTGCGCGCCAGCAGCGGCCAGGCCCTGCCGGCCGCGACGGTCTGCTACGTCTGGGCCGGCAGCGAGCCGCGCGGCGCGCTGATCGCCAACGCCTACACGCGGCGCGTGCGCTACATCGTGCTGCGCAATGCCAGCGATGGCGCCGGCGTCTGGGCCGACGAGAGCCGCGACCTGGCCGCCGATTTCCTGCGTGCTTTCGCCGACGAAAGCGCGCAAGTGCCGCCGCTGACCGCCGTCGTCGTCGGCGGCGACGCCGACAACACCGGCCTGCACACGGTGGGCCACGTGAGCGGCCTGCGCTTCGAACCGTGAGGCGCCCGGCCGCCGGCCTACTGGTCGCGGCGCCGGAAGACCAGCGTCATTTCACGCGGCACCCGGCCGTCGACATCGCGCGGCAGCGTGCCAGCCTTGTCGATGGCGCGCAGCACGGCGTCGTCCCAGTCCGGGTGGCCGCTGGATTTGGTGATGCGCGGGTTGATGATGGTGCCGTTCGGCGTCGCCGCCACCAGCACCTCGGTCTCGGCCGTTTCGGGCACCGTGCCCGTGAAGACCAGCTGGCTGCGGATGCGCGCCGCGACGCGGCCGGCGTAGGCCGCCGAAGGCGCCGCTTCCTGCGTTGCGTTGCCGCCGCGGCCGCTGGCGTTGCCGGCCTGGCCCATCATGCGCTTGAGGTTTTCCTCGCGCTGCCTGGCCAGCCGCGCATCTTCGGCGGCGGCCTCGCGGGCTTCCTTCTCGGCCGCGGCCTGCGCGGCCTTGCGCTTGGCGTCCAGCGCTTTGGCGGCCAGCGCCTCGGCGGCGACCGCGCGTTGCAGCTTGTCGGCCGCTGCGCGTTGGCGCTCGGCCAGCGCCTCGGCTGCGGCCTGCTGCCTGGCCTTTTCGGCCTTTTCGGCCTTCGCGCGGGCGGCCTTCTCGAGTGCGATGTCGGGCTCAGGCGCCTTCACCGCTGGCGCTGGCGCGGGGGCCGGTGCCGGGGCGGGCGCGGGGACTGGTGCCGGTAGCGAGGCCGGCGGCGGCGCGACCTCGGCCCGCGGCGCGCTTTGCGGCACGCTGGCCCACAGTTCGGCGCTGACTGGCGGCTGCTGCTGCGTGCGCCAGTCGACGACCTGGGTCAGCGCCAGGATCAGGCCGATGTGGACCACCAGCGCCAGCGCCGCGCCGCTGCCCATGCCGCCGGGCGGCCGCGGCAGCAGCGCCTCGTGCGCGAGGGCCAGCGAGGGCGACAGCGCAGCGGTCGCAGCCATGGTGTTCAGCTCGGGGGGCCCTGTTTCACCGACAGGCCGACGCGGCGCACGCCGGCGCGCTGCAGCGTGTCCATCACGCGGACCACGCTTTCATAGCGCACGCTCTTGTCGGCGCTGATGACCACCGGCACCTCGGCGTTGCCGCCCTGCTGCTGGCGCACGCTGGCCGCCAGCTGGCCCAGGCCCAGGCCGACCGGGTCCTGCTGGTCGACGCGCAGGCGCAGTTTCTCGTCGCTGCCGACGATGACCTCGATGACCTTGCTCGGCCGCTGCGCGCTCTTGCCGACCGACGGCAGGTCGACCACGCCGGTGGTGATCAGCGGTGCGGTGACCATGAAGATGATCAGCAGCACCAGCATCACGTCGATGAAGGGGACCATGTTGATCTCGTTCATCGAGCGGCGTCCGCGGCCGCCGCGGCCGGCTACCGAGGGCATGTCAGCGGCTTCCCTGTGTGACGGTGGTGGTGCCCGTCGCCGACACACCGGCATTGCGCTGCAGGATGTTGCTGAACTCCTCGATGAAGGTTTCCAGCTGGATGGCGATGCGGTCGATGTCGCGCGCAAACCGGTTGTAGGCGACCACCGCCGGGATCGCCGCGAACAGCCCGATCGCGGTGGCCACCAGCGCCTCGGAGATGCCCGGCGCCACCGTGGCCAGCGTCACCTGCGTCATGTTGCCCAGGCCCACGAAGGCATGCATGATCCCCCAGACGGTACCGAACAGGCCGACGTAAGGGCTGACCGAACCGACGCTGGCCAGGAAGCTGAGGTTGCTTTCGATGACGTCCAGTTCGCGCTGGAAGCTGGCCCGCATCGCGCGCCGGGCGCCGTCGAGCTGCGCGCCGGCGTCCAGGCGCTTTTCGCGCAGCTTCAGGAATTCGCGCATGCCACTGGCGAAGATGCGTTCCAGCGGCGCGGTTTCGCCCTGCTGGCCAACGGCGGTGTTCAGCTCGGTCAGACTGCGGCCGGACCAGAATTCGCGCTCGAATTCTTCGTTGCTGGCGCGCACCCGGCGCAGGCCGAAAACCTTGCCGAAGATCACCGTCCAGCTGGTGAAGGAGGTGATCGCGAGCCCGGCCATCACGACCTGCACCACCAGGCTGGCTTGCAACACCAGGGCGGTGATCGAGAGGTCTTGGTTCATGTCGTCGGTCCTGCCCGGCCGTGCCGAAGGGACCGAACGCCCCCTCGGGGGGCCGCGAACGCAGTGAGCTTGGGGTTCATGGGATTTGTCGGGTGATTTCGAGCGGCAGGCGGCAGGGCAGAAAAGTTTCGGCGTTCACGCAGGCGATGCGGATCTCGCCTTCGGCCAGCAGCCTGTCACCGCGCCGGGCCTCTTGCGCCAGGGTCAGTGTGACGGCGCTGCGCGCCGCCAGGCGGACGCTGACGTCGACCAGGTCGTCCAGCCTGGCTGGCGCCCGGTAGCCGGTGCGGGCGTCGGTGACGACGAAGATCACGCCGGCGCGTTCGCGCAAGGCCTGCTGGCTCAGGCCGAGGCTGCGCAGCCATTCGGTGCGCGCGCGCTCGAAGTACTTCAGGTAGTTGGCATAGAAGACCACGCCGCCGGCGTCGGTGTCTTCCCAGTACACGCGCACCGGGTGGCTGAAGAGGGCTGGCAGGGGGTGTGGGGAAACGGCGGGCATCGCTGCCGCCGATTATGCGATCCAGCGCCCGGGGCGGCATTGCCCGCCGCGGCGGGCTGGTGTCACGGTGCGACGGGCTCGCCCAGCGCGGGCGGTGCCGGCGGCATTTCGCCTCGGCGTTCTCGTTCGCGATCGAGCAGCGGCCCCCAGATGGCCAGCGCCGTACCTGCACACAGCACGAGGAGCAGCGCAGCGATGCCCAGGCGCGTGCGCAGCGTCGCCCGGCGTCGGCGCTGCGGGCGTTCGCCCGGTGCCCGCACCCGCGGCCGCGCCGATTCCAGCTGCTGCGGCTCGGCGGCCTGGTGGCGTTCGAGCCAGCGGCGCAGGTCCTGCGCCAGTTCCAGGGACGTGGCGTAGGCGGCGGGCGGCTGCTGCGCCATGGCCTTGGCCGCAATGCCCGACAGCGTGCGCGACACGCCTGCGCCGGGGCCGGCCTGGCCCAGCGCCAGCAGGTCCTGCAGGACGGCGCCCAGCGCCTGGATGTCGGTGCGCATGTCGGTGGGCCCGCCCTGCGCCACCCGGGCGAGACCGAAGTCCAGCAGCTTGGGCTGGTCGCGGCGGTTCAGGAAGATGTTGGCCGGCTTGAGGTCGCCGTGCACCACGCCGCAGGCGTGCGCATAAGCCAGTGCATCGGCGACGCGGCGCAGCAGCAGCGCCGCCTGCGCCTGCGTCGGCCGCCAGCCGGCTGCCAGGCGCTGCCGCAGGTCGCTGCCGCGCAGGCGTTCCATCGCGATGTAGACGCCCTGCGCCATCAGGCCAGCGTCGTGGATGGTGACGATGTGCGGGTGCGAGAGCCCGGCCGCGGCCCGCACGTCGTTCAGGAACATCGCGTCCAGCGCCACCCGCGCGGGCACGGTGCTGGCGCCTTGCAGCGTCTTGACGGCCACCGCGCGCATCAGCAGTGGGTCCCAGGCCTCGTGCACCTGGCCCAGGCTGCCGCGTCCCAGCAGGCTCTTCAGCGCGTAGCGGCCGATGTGCTGGGTGGTCGGACTTTCGGCCACGGCCAGGTCTGCAGCCGGTGCCGGCAGGGTGTCGGCGCCCAGGTCGGAGACCACCCCGGCCGACGCGCTGCTGATCGACAGCGGCCCGGCGTCGCTGGCGAATGGCAGCGATTCGGAGGGTGCCGGCTGCGACAGCTCCGTCTCGGCAAACTGCGTCAGCGCTTCGTCGGAACGGCCACGACGTTGAAATAGGTTGTATCCCACTGGCGCGAGCTTACGCGGGCGGCCGCCGCGTCAGCGTGGCATAAGCCGGGTCTATCCGGGTCTTATGCCGACTTTTGCCGGGTTTTGCCTGCCTTGCCGCGGATCAGGTGGCGTCGGCGGTGTCGGCGGTGTCGGTATCGACGGGGCGCCCAAGGGCCCGCGGCCAGTCTTGCAGTTCACGCGCGAGGCGCTCGGCCGCTGTCTGCAGTTCGGCCATCGAACAGGCGAAGGACAGGCGAACGAAACGGGCCGCCCGCGCCGGTCCGAAGTCGCGCCCCGGCGTCAGCGCCACATGGGCGCGCTGCATCATCTCGAAGCAGAAGTCCCAGCTGTCTGCGCTGTAGCGGCTGCAATCGAACCAGACGTAGAAGGCACCGTCTGGTTCGACGGGTACCGGCAGGCCCAGCGCCTTCAGCGCCGGCACGATGAAGTCGCGGCGGCGGCGGAATTCTTCCCGGCGGCTCTCGTATTCGGCGATGGCGTCGGGCTCGAAACAGGCCAGCGCCGCGCGCTGGGCCAGCGTGCTGGGGCAGATGTAGAGGTTCTGCGCCAGCTTCTCGATTGACGCCACCAGGGCGGGCGGCACCACCATCCAGCCCAGCCGCCAGCCGGTCATGCCGAAATACTTGCTGAAGCTGTTGATGCTGACGAGCCCGGCACCCAGGCCGTCCGGCCGGCCACCATCCAGCGCCAGCGCGCTTTGACCGTAGGCTTCGTCGTAGCTCAGACCGAGGTAGATCTCGTCGACGATGGTCACCCCGCCGCGCTCGCGCACGGTCTGCGCGATGGCCGCCATCTCGCTGTGGGCGATCGAGGTGCCGGTCGGGTTGCTGGGCGACGCCAGCAGCACGCCGCGCGTGTGGGCGTTCCAGTTCGCTGCCACCGAGGCCGCGTCGAGTTGGAAGCGGGCCTCGGCCGAGGCCGGCAGCAGCCGCGCCGTGGCGCCCACGGCGGCCACGAAGTGGCGGTTGCAGGGGTAGCTCGGGTCGGGCATCAGCACCTCGTCGCCGGGCTCGAACAGCGCCAGGCAGATCAGCTGCAAGGCGGCCGAAGCGCCGGCCGTGACGATGATGCGCTCCGCGGCCACCTCGACCCCGAAGCGCGTGCCGTACCAGGCCGCGATGCGCTGGCGCAGTGCCGGCAGGCCCGTCGCGTGGGTGTACTGCGTGCGTCCCGCCGCCAGGCATTCGGCAGCCGCCTGCTGCACGCCGGGCACGGCCGTGAAGTCGGGTTCGCCGATGTTCATGAAGACCATCGCCTCGCCGCCTTGTGCGGGGTCGCAGGCGGCGCTGCGCGACAAGACCTCGGCGGCCTTGGCGCATTCCATGACCCAGAAGGGCTCGATGAAATCCAGTCGGCTGGCGAGCTTCATCGGCCTGTGACTACCGGTCCGAACGCCGCGCTTCGTCGGGCCGCAGTTCGGCGGCGCATTTGTCGAGCACGCCGTTGACGAACTTGTGGCCGTCGGTGCCGCCGAAGGTCTTGGCCAGTTCCACCGCTTCGTTGATGGCCACGCGGTAGGGGATGTCGATGCAGTTCATCAACTCGTAGACGCCGATCATCAGGATGGCGTGTTCCACCGGCGACAGCAGCGCGGTCTTGCGGTCGACGTGGCGGGTCAGCACCGCGTCGATGGTCGCGGCCTGTTCCACACCGCCGTGCAGCAGCGCGTCGAAGTGCACGCGGTCGGCGCGGTCGAAGCCGTCCATGTCGACGACGTCGGCCTCGGCGGACTTCGATTCGCCGCCGGCCAGCAGCCAGCGGTACAGGCCCTGCATCGCGATCTCGCGGGCGCGGCGGCGCGCCGACTTTGGCTGCGTCCGCTTCTTCGGCGGGCGAGGCGCCTCGGGCGCAGAGGGCGGGGTCGAGTCGGGCAAGGTCACAGCAGGTCGTCCATCAAGTTGGCCATCTCGACGGCCACGCGGGCGGCATCGCGGCCCTTGTCTTCGGCGCGGGCCCAGGCCTGGGCTTCGTTCTCGACGGTGAGGATGGCGTTGGCGATGGGGAGGCCGCTGTCCAGCGAGACCCGCGACACGCCGGCACCGCTTTCATTGGCCACCAGTTCGAAGTGGTAGGTCTCGCCGCGGACGATGCAGCCCAGCGCGATCAGCGCGTCGTAGTCGCCAGTGTCGGCCAGGCCTTTCAGCGCCAGCGGAATTTCCAGCGCGCCCGGCACCGTGACGTGGCGGATGTCGCCGGGGTCGACGTCCAGCGCTTCCAGCTCCTTCAGGCAGGCCTGCGCCAGGGCGTTGGTCAGCGCGTCGTTGAAGCGGGCCCGCACGATGGCGATGCGCAGGCCCTCCCCGGCCAGTTCACCGGCTGTGCCTTGGTCGGCGTCTTTCATGGCTTGCCACCTTTCGTGGTCATCAGGTCTGCGCGGCGGTGAAGCCGGTGATTTCCAGGCCGTAGCCGGTCATGCTGGGCATGCGCCGCGGGCTGCCCAGCAGGCGCATGCGGCGCACGCCGACGTCGCGCAGGATCTGTGCGCCAATGCCGTAGGTGCGCAGGTCGAACTGCGTGCTGGTGGTGGCGGTGCGCGGCGCGTCGGCTGGCGACTGCGGCAGCACCGCCGCCAGCATCGCTGCGGCGTCGCCCGAGCAGTTCAGCAGCACGGCCACGCCGCAGGGGCCGGCCCGCAGGGTCTGCAGCGCGGCGGGCAGCGGCCAGCTGTGGCCGGTGCCGGCGGCGTCGAGCAGGTCGAAAGCAGTGAAGGGCTCGTGCACGCGCACCGGCACCTCGTCAGCGGGCTGCCAGCTGCCGTGGCACAGCGCCAGGTGCAGGCCACCGCCCTTGTCGCGGTAGGCGATGCAGTCGAAGTCGCCCTGCGGCGTCTGCAGCCGGCGTGAGCCGATGCGGTCGATCAGCGTTTCATTGCGGCTGCGGTAGCCGATGAGGTCGGAAATGGCGCCGATCTTCAGGCCGTGTTCGCGCGCGAAGACCTGCAGATCGGGCAAGCGCGCCATCGTGCCGTCGTCCTTCATCACCTCGCAGATCACCGCGGCCGGCGTCAGCCCAGCCATGCCGGCCAGGTCGCAGCCCGCCTCCGTATGACCGGCGCGCATCAGCACGCCGCCGTCCTGCGCCTGCAGCGGGAAGATGTGGCCCGGCTGCACCAGGTCGGCGGCCTGCGCGTCGCGCGCCACCGCGGCCTGCACGGTGCGCGAACGGTCGGCTGCCGAAATGCCGGTGGTGACGCCGGTGGCGGCCTCGATGGAGACGGTGAAGGCCGTGCCGTGCTGCGCGCCATTGCGCGTGGTCATCGGCGGCAGGCGGAGGCGTTCGCAGCGTTCGCGGGTCAGCGTCAGGCAGATCAGGCCGCGTGCAAAGCGCGCCATGAAGTTGATGGCTTCGGGCGTGACGTGCTCGGCCGCCAGCACCAGATCGCCTTCGTTTTCGCGGTCTTCCTCGTCAATCAGGATGACCATGCGGCCGGCAGCCAGCTCGGCGACCAGCTCGGGGATGGGGGATATCGACATGGCGGGATTGTAGGTCGCAGGCCCCAAAGCAAACGGCCGGCCCTCGCGGGGTCAGCCGTTGCTGGGTGGGCTGCGCGTGCAGCCAGGCCGATCAGGCGCGGCGCTTGCGGCCTGCGGCGAAGCCGGCTGCGGCCAGGGCCAGGCCGGTGAGGGCGAGGGAGGTGGGTTCGGGGGTTGATCCGCCCGTAGGGGGCAGGACTTGCGCGAGGTTGCCGATCACCATGTCGTCGAATCCGAAGAAGTCGGTCCCGGCAGCGGTGTTCCCGAAAGTAATCTGCTTGTATGAATTGGTTCCGTCAATGAACCCATAAAATAAGAGTGCACCATTTTTTCCATTGATCGAGTTGTTCAGAACCGAATGAGTAACTCTGTTCAAGGTGTCAATCAAGTCAATGGTTATCTGGCCATTAAAGTCGCCAACATCCGTGCCGTAAAAGCCAAACGCCGAAATGGGTGAAGAAAAATCAATTGTGAAGTCGCCGGATACGTCCCACCACTTCGAGCCGGCTGGCGTGGTGTTGAATCGTCCAGCGCTGACGTTGTTTGTAACCTGTCCATCTCCCGACAGCGTAGCGGTGATCGGACTTGCGCTACCAACGAAGGTGAGCGTGAGCGGCCCCAGGTCGTTCAAGGTAAAGGATTCAAAGCCCTGGCTGGTGACACCGCTCGCCAGATATGACAGGAAAGACGTACGGGCGGTAGCGGGCGCGCCAGTCACCGTGTTGCTCGGTGTTTGGTTTTCGCCGAAAAACACGGTCGGGGTCGCGTGAGCGACAGAAGCTGCGCTGGCTGCCAGCACCAACGCCAAAGGTCCAAATCGAAGGCATGCATTCATTCAAGGACTCCGCTTGGATACGCCGCAGACGAGCAGCTTACAGCTCACGCAACACACGCAAACGATGTGCCAGTAATAAATAGTTATGTAAAATCAAAGACTTGTGTGTTTTGCATGGTGTGAGAATAGACGTCAGCGTCAAAAAATCCGACACTGGCGTGTAGCGGCTGATCATGGACGCCGCGCGGCAGGCGCCCGCGGCGTTGAGGCACGGCCCAGGCACGGCGCTGACCGAGAAAGTCAAAATTCATCCTGCCCGACTCGGCGCGCCAGGAGCCGCAGGTCTTCGCCGACGCGCGCGAAGTCCAGGAAGTGGAACTGCAGGGCGTCGGTCAAGGACTCCAGCGGACCGAATGCGGCCATTTCGCGCCCAAGGCCGATGAGCTTGGGTGCCAGATAGACCAGCAGCTCATCCACCAGCCCGGCGCGCAGCAGCGAGGCGTTGAGCTTGTGACCGGCCTCGACGTGCAACTCGTTCACGCCCCGCGCGCCCAGGCTGTCGAGCAGTGCTGCCAGGTCGACCTTGCCGCCGGGTCCGGTCTGGATCAGGACCTCGGCGCCCTGGGCTTCCAGCGCGGCCCGCCGTGCGGCGCCTTCTGCCCCATCTGCTGCGGCGGCCACGATCAGCACCTTGCCCGGCGGCGCGAGCAGGCGTGCAGTCGGCGGTGTCCGCAGGCCGGAATCGACGACCACGCGGACCGGTTGCAGCAGCGTGGGCACGGCGCGCACGTCCAGCCGCGGGTCATCGTCCAGCACGGTGCCGATGCCGGTCAGCACGGCCGAAGCGCGCCGCCGCCAGGCATGCCCGTCAGCGCGGGCGGCATCGCCGGTGATCCACTGGCTGGCGCCATTGGCCAGTGCCGTGCGTCCATCGAGCGAGGCCGCGATCTTCATGCGCACCCAGGGCCGGCCGCGCAGCACGCGCGACAAGAAGCCGATGTTGAGTTCGCGTGCCGCCGTCGCGACTGCGCCGCCTGCCAGGTCGACCTTGACGCCGGCGGCTCGCAGCCGCGCGATGCCGGTGCCGTTCACTTGCGGAAATGGGTCAGCCATCGAGACGACGACGCGGGCGATGCCGGCGTCGATCAGCGCATCGCAGCAGGGCGGCGTGCGGCCCTGGTGGGCGCAGGGTTCGAGCGTGACCCAGGCGGTGGCGCCACGCACACTGGGTCCGGCCACCCGCGCGGCACGCAGGGCCATGACTTCGGCATGCGGGCCGCCCGCCTGTTGCGTCGCACCGCTACCGAGAACGCGCCCGTCGGGCAGGCCGATCACGCAGCCGACGCGCGGGTTGGGATCACTGACGCCGATGGCCGTCTCGGCCAAGCTCAGCGCCTCGTGCAAGCGCGCAAGGTCCAATTCGCTCAAATTCATGGAATCGGTCCCGGTGAGCTGTAGCCCGATATCACGTACGCCAGCATATTACGGTTGCGGAAAGGTTGTGCTGCCGCCAGGTAGTCCGTCCGGACAATCGGCGTCGGTGCCTGCGTATCTGCCGACCACCAGAAAATTCTGGTTCGCCAGAGGCCCATCCACTGCCGAGTAGTCATGTGGATGGTCTGCATTTGTCATCACGGGCGAAGTCGCTGAAACCACACGGTTATCGCGATAGCGTGTGTATCGACAGGCGGACCGTTCGATTGCCAGGCCAGTGAGGCCAGTGAGCACAGCGGATCCGGACCAAGTTGAGTCTGCAGCCAGCAAGCCGGCGACAGGTACAGCGCAGTAATAGGCCAGATAAGCCTTCGATGAAGAGGGGCGTTCCGTGAAGCAGCCCGTGCCGGGCCCGACGGTCAGGGCCGAAGGAAGGGTTCTGTTAACCTGAACTTGGACACGCATTGTCCTGCCGGTAGGGCTTATGGCCTGCGAAACGGTTGCCGGCCCTGTGGCATCGGCAAAATTGACGAACCCACTCAACAGCTGTGAAGTGCCGGTGCAGTCCCTGATGTTGCTTGAGGTCAGTTCACTGCTTGTCAATGCCGAGGTGGTGCAAGTGCTGAACAGCCCCGTCACGTTGTTGAAGACCCATGCCACCCATGCCACAGTCTCGCCGCCGTCATACTGTGGCGGGCGGAAACCACTGGTGGATGCGTCAATTCGGATGGCTGCCAATGGAATGGCCGCATTCCGCCCCATCGCTTGAAGGGTGGGATTGCCCGCTCCAGGTACGCTCAATGTTGCAGCCAGTTCGGGTGCCACGCCATGGATGACCGTACTGAGACGCACGTTCTGCGCTTGGTTGTTGCGGTCTGTCCAGTTCACATCAACGCGCAAGGTCTTGTAAGCCGGTGCTGAAACCGATGAATCTGGAGACACGGTTCGCGTCAAGGTGTACGCGGTGTTGTGACTGGCAACTGCAGTTGCCACCGTTTCGGACCCGCTCTGAAGATGGGCGTACGTCACGGTTGTCACGCCACTGGCCTCGTCGAGGAGTGCATATGAACGCCAACGCTCGACTTCCTCCTGCGCAATTCGAACGGCTTCTGCCCGTTGCCTTGACAGGTCGGCGTTCTGGCGCAGCGTGACTTGCATGCCAGCCACGGCGAGCAAGCCGAAAGCCATCACTGCAAGCGCTACCAGCGCTTCAATCAGCGCGACGCCTCGCGGTACGCGACCGTTACGGTGCTGCATCTGCAAAATCCTTCCAGCCGCCCGGCACCCTCACGAAGCTGCCAAAGCGGGTGCGCAGGCGGGTGAGGATGTCCACGTCGTAGACGACGGACTGGCTGCCGGTGCTGGTGAGGCTGCCTTCGGCCACCAGGGCCCCACGCACTTCGGCAGAACCCGTACCCAAGTCCCAAGTTGCAGATCGGCAGTACACAAGGCCAAAAACAGTGCCGCTGGACAGCGTCGCCGTGCCGTTGACGATCAGGATGACAGGACCGGAAACCGCTGCTTCCGAGTCCATGATTTTCTCGGCAGTGGGCGATGTCGTGGTGCCCATTGCTGCACCGATATCACCATCGACTGTCAGGTTGCCCTCCAGCCAAAGCACGCGCCCAGGATTTTGTTGGGCGGCTGAATTGACAGTCGCTGCGTTGCAGCCGCCAGTTCCCGAGCAAGGGACGTGGACAGCGCCTGGTTGCGCGCTGTAAACGCTGGGCGCCGCTGCAAATAGGGCGGCGAACATACGGTCACCCGACGCATAGTCAGAAAGCGACGTGTCCAACTGCGCAGTCGAGCGGCTACCGGGCACGCCGGGCAGGCTGCTCGACACCAGGCCACTGATGGAACTGCCGGCGACAGCCGTCACGCCCGCTGTTCCCGCATCGGCATTGGTGGCCCGCAGGGAACCCCCGCCCACGATGTCCCGCCGTGCGGTGAGCGGCGCACCCGGGATGGTGCTCAGACCGCTTTTCAGTGCGACCAGCGCCGTGACCACTGCGATGGCATCGCCTGCTGGTGCATTTGGCGGGTCGACCAGGCAAACCGCTTCGGGCCGCGTGCACCCAGCGGAGACAATTCGTATCACGTCATGTCGGGATGTTGCCGTTGGCGGGATGTAATCAAAGCGGATGCGAAACATCGGTCGCGGCTCCGCATCGCTGACCGACGCGACAGGCGCCGCACCGGTGCTGCGCTCATAAGCCGAACCGTCTTTGGGGCAGCGACATTGCCACTGGTTGGCTGTTGCATCAAAAACGCACGTCGGCATCAACGATACCGAAACCGTCGCGGTATCGACGACGGCCGTCGTGGTGCGCAGCGCGATATTGCCCTCGGCATCGATGGCGTCAATGTAACGTGCGCGAAATGTGCTGTTGCCGGTATCTGTGCTCGGCTGGCATGCCTCATCGATGCGACCGCCGTTGAGCATGGCCAAAGCCCATTCAATACCGGCGTCGGCGGCTTCGAATGCCTGACTGGATCGGTATTGATTGGCCGATGTCTTCTGCTCGAATATGAGATTACGGCTCGTGTAGGCGGCAACCATGGCGATGATGAAGAAAAGAAGCATCACCACCACCAGCGTTGCTGCACCGTCTTGGTGTTTTTTCCGCGAATCCCCGCGAGACAAATGATTCAATTGCGTACGCATGATCAAACGGGCCGATCTAAGCCGGGCATGCTTGCGGCAGAGCAGCGTTGAAAAGGACTTGATCGTTCCGCAGCCGAACCCGGCTGGTCACGCTGCGCTGGACCGCGCTGTCGCTGACGGCGTGGCCAGTAATCGTCACTGTCAAATCGCGAACGGCCGTGGTCGGCCAGCAATAATCATCACCCATTCCTGGTGGCGGCGATGGGCAAGCCTTGGGGCAGGTCAGGCGTACCGCCGTGGAAGTTCCAAGTACGAAAGACAAGCCATCGACAAATAGGACATTTTTGTCGGTCAGATCTTGCGGCGTCGCGGTGGCCGATAGTTTCGTCTTGATCGTGCCGCTGTCGACCCAGTATTTGAAAGGGCCGGGCGAATTGTCTGGGCGCTTGTAGTTGTACTCAATGGATCCTGTTGCGCCAGTCGTAACCGGCAATTCCAGATAGCCATTGCTTGTCGTTGTTCCGATTGTCGGATTCCAGACACTTGACTCTGCAAGCCCCGAGTACCCTGCTCTGCGCAACTCTCGCGTGATGATGTCGGCGGACGCGCGCAAGTCCTGCTGGAGCTGGGTTTCCAGCAAAAGCCGCCTGTTCTCTCCGAGTTGCCTGGAAAGCAAGAGACTGGCCGCTGCAACGATGAACAGGCCGATGGCAATCCCGACCATGAGTTCAACCAGTGACAAGCCACGCTGAAGTCGACCGTCATTTGTGCGAGCTAAGGTGCGCATGGTGCGACGCTCATTGTTGATCCAGCTGGCGCGCAGACGCTGGGCCGCCCGGACAATTGGATTACTGTTCTCAGTGTCCGCGCTGGATCGATGAAGGTATCTATGACGAAAGCTTGAGCAGGTTCGAGATTGTCACTGGCAGGCAGCATGGCGGTTCCAGTCGCGGCGTTGTAGTCGAAATAACTGGGCGATGTTCGCGCTCTAATTTTAACGTTTAAATCATCTGCAACCTGGGCGGTGCGAATTTCTCTTGCTGTTGCTGCTGTACAAGCAGGACTTTTGGTGCAGTTGCAATCTTTAAAGCTTTCACTCGTATATATAGTGTAACAAGTTAGCTTTGCAGTGACTTCAGAAAAACGAACGTGCACGGGCATGTTGCGCGAAGCGGCTTCACTGCGGGCCAGTTGCAAGTCCGTAGTCAGCTGGGCGCTAATGCTTTTCAGGCGTTGGGTGAGGATAAAATCGTAAAACGATGGAGCGGCGAGCGTCAAAAGTACAGCTGCAATTGAAACTGCAACCATCAGCTCGATTAAAGTGAATCCTTGGTTGTATTTCATCAGCGTACCCAGCACCGATCGGGGTCGGTCCAGTCAACGGACGAAAGGCCCGCGCCGTTTGCGACATTGCCGCCTACCAGTCGAACCGCCATGATGACGCAATTGCCATCATTGGCTTGATAACTCCCAACGATGGCGGTGGCCGTCGCGACGTAGCCTATGGATAGTGTTGCAGGAGAATCGGGGCCGGATATGACGATCTCATAGCGACTGGGAGATGTCACACCCAATTCCGTCAAGGTCGTGCTGTAACTTGAATGGTTGGTTCGCCAGCGCTCCTGGGCCTGCTGTACCGCTGAAAGGGCAACCATGGCATCGACTCTGCGGCTCTTGTGGATGGCGCTGTTGAACGAAGGAAGCGCCATGGCCGCCAGAACGGCTGCAATCGCCACCGCGATCATCAGCTCAATCAGCGTGAAGCCGCGCAGGGCTGCTCGCCTGGTGCGGAATGCCGGGGTATACATGGGTCGCATTCTGGCGGCGGGCTGCTGCCAGCCCTGACCGTTCGTCGCCGCAGCCTGACCGTTCGTCTTGGCCTCCCGCGAACGGAGGGGTGCTGAGCGGGCCACAGCGCGCCTCAGCAACGGGGGTAGCCGGGCATGTCGGTGGTCGGCGTGCACGACCTGGCGCGACCCATGATGTTGACGATGAGGCGCAGTTCGCGCCCTTGCGGGCTGCTCAGGCGCAGCGTGCCGGTGGGCGACGTGGTGCCGAGCTGGGGGTCGAAGACCATCGATGACACATTGCTGCTCATGCGCATGGGGCCGCTGGCCGGGAAACGTGCGCTGCGCAGCGCGGTGGCGCCGTTGGCGCAGACCGGTGGCGCATCGGCCAGGCAGGGGCAGTCGGCCGCCTTGCCGGTGTGGATCACGTAGCAGCTGCCGCGGCTGTCGCTCAGCACCGACAGCCGCAAAGTCTGGTTGGCGCGAACGGATTCGCTGCGCGCCAGGTGGATGTCGGTTCGCAGCTGCGCGGCCTCGCCTTCCAGCCGGCGCTTGTCGGTCAAGGAACCAAAGGACGGCGCGGTGGTCGACACGGCCAAGCCCATGATGGCCACGGCGGCCATGCTTTCCACCAGGGTCACGCCCCGTTGCCGGCGTGTGGCGTTCGCGGAGGTCTTCATCGCGGGTCCATCCAGAGTGGGCATGGGCACACTTTAGGAACCCCGGTCGCCGTCCGCGACCCCAGGGCGGGGGTTCAGACCCCGGCTCTGGCGGGTGCCCCCGGCCCACCCCCCCCGCGCCGCACACCCCGCCGGGCGGCTTGTGGGCCGCTTACAGCGTCTTGCGCAGTGCTGCGACCTCGGCTTGACCGGCGAAGTGATCACCCAGCGCGCCAAGTCGATCGAGTTCGGCCTTGGCTTGCGGCTTGTCGCCCGACTGCAGGTAGAGCCGCGCCAGGTTCAGTCGCAGCGACGGGTTGTCGGGCTGCAGCGCCAGCGCCTGCTTTTGCACCGTCAGCGCTTTGGCCAACTGCTGGTCTTCGGCCAGTGCCATCGCCATGGTGTCCAGGTAGGCCGGCTGGTCGGCTCTCAGCGCGTTGGCCTTTTCGGCATAGCCCAGGGCGCCCGGCTTGTGCTGCTTCATCAGCAGCCAAGCCAGGTTGTTCATCGCCGCCGCGTTGTTCGGGTCGAGTTTCAGCACGGCCAGAAACTTTGTTTCCGCGCTCGCGTGGTCCTGCCGCGCCAGGGCCATCTCGCCCAGGTAGAGCATGAAAACCCCGTCCTGCGGGTGCTCCTTCAGCCAGGTGGCGGCCAGCTTGTCGGCTTCGGCAGTCTTGCCGCCGGCCATCAGGGCGGTGTGCAGGCTGATGGCCACGGTGTTGGCCGACGGTTGCCGCTTCAAGGCCTCCCTGTAGGCCGTCGCTGCGGCGTCCCAGCGTTGGAGGCGTGCCTGGACCGAGCCCTCGGTGACGAAGCCGGTGGCCTCGGTGGGCCGCTGCCTCTGCAGGTCCTTGGCCACCGCCAGGGCGTCGGCCGGTTTGCCGGCTGCCAGCGCCAACTCGATCAGCCCCAGCACGGCCGGCTGGAAGCCAGGCTGCAGGGCCAGTGCGCGGTTCATGCTTTGCACGGCGCCGGCTTGGTCCCTCATCGCGATGCGCACCTGGGCCAGGCTCATCGGTGGCAGCGGCGATTTGGGCTGCAAGGTGGCCAACTGGTTGAAGGCGTTGAGGGCCTGGTTGTGGTCGCCGGCAGCCAGTTGTGCCCGGCCCATCGCATCGAGCAAGCGGGCGTCGTTGGGCAGGGCGGCAAAGCCGTCCTGCGCCGCGGCCAGGGCCAACTTGAAGTCCTTGTTGCGCAGGTGCTGGTCGATCAGCAGCACCCGGGTGCCCCCTTGACCGGGATCGGCCGCCACGGCCTCGGTCAGCAAGCGGTTGACCTCGGCCTTGTTGGCGCCACTGCGGGCGCGCAGGCCTGCCAGGGCCACCTTGGCCCGGGCGCTTTTCGGATCCTTCGTGAGCAGGGACTCGAAGCGCTTCTGCGCCAACGCCGGGTGCTGCTCCCGCAGGTCCAGCGCGGCCAGCGCGCTGTAGCCCGGGAAGTATTTCGGATCGATGGCAATGGCGCGCTCGAAACCGCTGCGCGCGGTGGCCAGGTCACCCCGCGCCAGCGCGACCCGGCCGCGCAACTGGGCGGTCACCGGACCGCCTGGATGCTTTTTCTCCAACGCCTCGATCGCCTTCATGGCCTTGTCGAAATCCCGCCGCGCCATCAAGGCGCTGATCAGCGCGAGGTCGGCGTCGCCCAGCGGGTCGGATGCGGCTATGGCCTGCAACTCGTTGATCGCTGTGCCGTCATCGGTGTTGCCTCGGCGGCTGTAGGCCAGCGCAGCGCGCAGCCGCGGGTCGGCGGGATTCAGCCTCTCGGCCGCCGCGAACAGGGCCATGGCCTTCTTGGCGTCGCCGGCCTGCTCGTGGGCCATCGCGGCAAAGGTCAGCGTCTCGGCGTCGGCCGCGCCCTTGTCCAGCAGCGCTTGTAACGCTGCCAACGCCATCACGGGTTGACCTGAGCGCAGGTAGACCCGCACCAGCAGTCGGCGCAACTCGGCATTGCCTGGCGTGGCTTGCAAGGCGTTGGCCAGCAGGACTTCGGCCTTGGGCAGGTCACCGGCCTGCAAGGCCACTGTGCCGGCCAGGCGCATGGTGCTCGGGTTGCTTGGCGCCGCAGCCATGAGCTTGTCGGACCGTTGCCGGGCAGTCACCAGATCCTGCTGCTGCAACGCCAGCAGGGTCTCGTAGTACAGCGTCTCCCGGTGCTCGGGCAGCGCCTGCTTCATCGCGTCGACGGCGGACTGGATGGCGGCGTTGTCCTTCTGTGCCATCCGGATCGAGACGAGACCGGCATGCGCGGCCACCAGGTCGGGCTTCAGGCTCGCGGCCTTGCCGAACGATTCGATGGCCTCGGCCACGACAGCGGGCGTGGCACCAGGCTGCGCCCCGCCCAGCAACTCACCGCGCAACAGCCAGGCCTGGGCGTTGCCGGGGTCTTTCTGCGCCAGGTCCGCCAGCAGGGCGAGCGCCGCGGCTGTGTCGCCACCGGCTGCCTGCTGCCGGGCCTGCAGCAGGCGGGCCGCGGCGTAATCGGGCGCCAAGGTCAGCGCCTCTTTCAGGGCGGCGCTGGCACGGGCCTTGTCGCCCCTTTGGGCCCAGGCCTCGGCGATCGAGGTCTTCAGGTCGGCTTGGGCCTGCGGGTCTGACAAGACGACCGACGCATGGGCGTCGAGCAGGCGGTTGCCGTCACCCTGGGCGACCAGTGAGCGCGCCAAAGGCGGCAGGGTCAGCAGCGACGGGTATTGCAGGTCCAGCGCCTTGCGCAACTCGACCGACGCGGCAACGGCCTGGCCGCTCTCGAGCAGGGTCAGGCCCAACAGGTAACGCGCCTCGGCCAGGTCGGGCTTCTGTTGCAGTGCGCCCTTCAACTCGATCAGCGCCGCCTTGCTGTCCTGGCTGGCTCGGTGCGCCTTGGCCGATGCCAGCAGGCTGTCGGCGCTGGACTTGCCGCTCGGGTCACCGCAGCCTGCCAGGACGACCAACCCGATCAGCAGCGCGGGCCTGACGGCAATCCGGGTCTGGGCGCTGGAGGTGGCCAAGCAGGCAAGCAGGGCGGCGGTGCAGGTCATCGTTCAATGATGTCGCAGGGCCTGCGCCCGCCACAAGCCATGCCGCGCTGCGAGTTGATCGCGCTCAATCATCGCGTGCTGTCGCGGTCGGGCCGGGGGATTACGGTGCTGGCCGGCCGTAGCACTTGCGGCGAAACCCCCCGATTCGCAGGGGTCGACCTTGACCCGCCAGCCCGCGGTCGTTGCGCGTGCTCAATTTCTTGCCGGCTCGCACTTCTAGATTCACCTGAGCCGAGTCTGACCGCCGGCACCGACGTCACCCAACCACCATTCACCTCACCGAGGGGGTTCTTCATGAAGACCAGACATTTCGATCGAACCGTGCTGGCGAGCGCCTTGCTCGGCATCGCGGCCTTGTTGGGCACGGCCGGAACGGCCGGGGCCGCGCCGTCGCTTCAGATTGTCAAAGACGCGATCTTCGCCGCACCGGACGTCGCCTATCAGGAGGTGGTCGGGGATGCCGGCGGTACCAACCATGCCAATGCGCCAACTGCGGGCGCCACTGCCGGTGTGGGCCTGCCCACCGTTGCGGGCGGATGGACGAATACAGCCAGTTTTGGGCTCGACCCCACTCATGGAAGGGGCATCTCGGGCTATGACGGTAGCTACCTTTATCTGACGGAAGCTGCCAACGTCACGTTTCAATTCGTTGGCAAGGGTAATGCCACCGAGGAATCCCAGTTTCAAGTCTGGAACGGTTTGAGTTGGGACGTGAAATGGGATAATCAATCGGCATCCAATGGAACATGTGGCAACGTCGGCGGTGTTGCGCCGGTTTGCACTTTTGCGGGGAGCCAGTTCACGGAGGCACTTAGTGCCGGCCTGATTGCATTCCGATTTATCAATCTGAATTCAGGCCTATCTGCCACCAACGATGGCACACACAACCTGCATGATGGCGGCCCAACTCTCAGCGAGGTGGGCTACTTTCTGGGTGTCGATCCTTACCAGACATCCACGTCGTATGACACCAGGGGCAACGCCGTCTACGCGGGGTTCAGCGACCGTCCGGCCGGGGTCGATGATGACTACCAGGATCTCGGCGTGCGCATCAGCATCCCTGAGCCGAGTGGCCTGGCCCTGGTGATGGCCGCCTTCGGTGGTTTGCTGGTCGCTCAGCGTCGCGTCAAGCGCGCCTGATCTTTGCAGGGTTGGCGACGGCCCCTTCTCCACTGCAACAGCCCGGCCCGTCGGTCGGGCTGTTTCGCGTCCTGGCCCGGCGCCATTCCTCGACCTCGCGTTCCAGGTCCATCCGCACCGCCCGCTCACGGGCCACGGTTGACCCAGGCCCATCCATGACTGGCCCTCAGATGTCCCGTATCAACTGCCTGAACGCGTCCACGTCCTCGAACTCGCGGTACACCGACGCGAAGCGCACGTAGGCCACCTTGTCGATGCGCTTCAACTCGCGCATCAGCAGTTCACCCAGCCGGGCGCTGGGCACTTCGCGCACGGCGCTGGCCAGCAGCTTGTCCTGGATGCGGTCCAGCGCGGCGTCCACCTGTTCCACGCTGACCGGGCGCTTGCGCAGCGCCAGCAGCATGCTGGCGCGCAGCTTGGCGGGGTCGAAGTCGACGCGGGCGCCGTCCTTCTTGACCACCGCCGGCAGCGCGATTTCGCTGCGCTCATAGGTCGTGAAGCGTTTCTCGCACTTCACGCAGCGCCGGCGCCGGCGGATGACGTCGCCTTCGTCCGATTCGCGCGTTTCGACGACTTGCGTTTCGTCGTGGGCGCAGAAGGGGCAGCGCATCCGGCGTGGCGGGGCTTAACGGTAGACGGGGAAGTCGCGCGTCAAGGCGGCGACCCGGGCGCGAACGGCGGCGATGTTGGCGGCGTCGTGCGGCTTGTCCAGCACGTCGGCGATCAGGTGGGCCGTCTGCCGCGTCTGTTCTTCCTTGAAACCGCGCGTCGTCAGCGCCGGCGTGCCCAGGCGAATGCCGCTGGTGACCATCGGCTTTTGCGGGTCGTTCGGGATGCCGTTCTTGTTGCAGGTCATGTGCGCTTCGCCCAGGATGGCCTCGGCTTCCTTGCCGGTGAGGTTCTTGGGGCGCAGGTCCACCAGCATCACGTGGCTTTCGGTGCGCTGGCTGACGATGCGCAGGCCGCGCGCCGTCAGCGTTTCGGCCAGCACGCGGGCGTTGTCCAGCACCTGCTGCTGGTAGACCTTGAAGGCCGGCTCCAGCGCTTCCTTGAAAGCCACGGCCTTGCCGGCGATCACATGCATCAGCGGGCCGCCCTGGATGCCGGGGAAGATGGCGCTGTTGATCTTCTTGGCGACGGCCTCGTCGTTCATCAGGATGATGCCGCCGCGCGGGCCGCGCAGGCTCTTGTGCGTGGTGCTGGTGACCACGTCGGCATGTGGCAGCGGGTTGGGGTAGACGCCGGCCGCGATCAGGCCGGCGTAGTGCGCCATGTCGACCATGAAGACGGCGCCGATGGCCTTGGCCACGCGGGCGAAGCGCTCGAAGTCGATGCGCAGGCTGTAGGCGCTGGCGCCGGCAATGATCAGCTTGGGCTTGTGCTCGTGGGCCAGGCGTTCCATCGCGTCGTAGTCGATCGCCTCGTTGGCGTCCAGGCCGTAGCTGACCACCTTGAACCACTTGCCCGACATGTTCAGCGGCATGCCGTGCGTCAGGTGGCCGCCTTCGGCCAGGCTCATGCCCATGATGGTGTCGCCGGGCTGCAGCAGGCCGAAGAAAACGGCCTGGTTGGCCTGGCTGCCGCTGTTGGGCTGCACATTGGCGAAGTTCGCGCCGAACAATTGCTTGACCCGATCGATCGCCAGTTGCTCGACCACATCGACGTATTCACAGCCGCCGTAGTAACGCTTGCCGGGGTAGCCCTCGGCGTACTTGTTGGTCAGCTGGCTGCCCTGGGCCTGCATCACCGCCGGGCTGGTGTAGTTCTCGCTGGCGATCAGCTCGATGTGCTCTTCCTGGCGGCGGGTTTCGCTCTGCACGGCGGCCCAGATCTCGGGGTCGACATGGGCCAGGGTGGAGGTGGAACGGTCGAACATGGCTGTCCTCTTCGGTTGGAACTTCTTGACGAAGGGCCTGCGGGGCCGGGTCAAGCGCAGTGCCAGGCAGTGTAAAGGCCCGGGTTGCCGGCCCTGGGGCCGGTCTCGGGCGCCGCTCAGCGCAGCAGGGCCACCTGGTCGCCGGCGCCGGGCTTGGCTGCTGAAGCTGGCGTCGTCGGCGCCGGGATGCCCGCGCCCTTCTCGGTGGTAGCGACCGGAACGATGGCGCCGGCGTTGGCGGGAACGGACTTGCCGTCGGCCACGCTGCGCATGTGGGTCTGTTCGCTGATCACCCGGTTGACGTAGCCGCCGTCGCCTTCGATCAGCGCCGCACCGACGTAGAACTTCAGGCCTTCCTGCAGGCTGCCGGCGCGGGTGATGCATTCCTTGAGCACCTGCACGCCGACGCGCAGGTTGCTGATCGGGTCGAAGGCGGCACGGTTGCCGCCGAAGGCCTGGTATTTCTCGTCGTGCACGCGGGTCAGCACCTGCATCAGGCCCTGGGCCCCGACCGCGCTTTGCGCGAAGGGGTTGAAGCTGGATTCGACGGCCATGATGGCCAGGATCAGCGTCGGGTCCAGCCCGGCACGCGTGCCCATGGACCAGGCTTCCTGGACCAGCGCCGCGATCGGCTCGGGGGCCACCTTGTAGCGGCGGGCGATCCAGCTGGCCAGCGTGGCCTGCTGGCGGGTCAGCTGCTTCAGGTCGGTGGCCGTGGCGCGCGCCCCCGCCGAAGGCTCGGCCACGGCGGCGATCAGGTCTTCCGTGGTGGCTTCGCGCGCTTCCTGGCGCGTCTGCAGCCATTCCAGCGCCACCACTTCCAGCTGGCCGCGGATGTCGGCGCGGCCCAGCGCGAATACCAGCACCGCGACGGATGCCAGGCCGACCAAGGCCAGGCTGTTGTGGCCGACTTCCAGCAAACCGCGACCGACGTCGCGTACAAAGACCGACAGCGACGTGGCTGTCGCTTGCTGCGCCTGGCGCAGAAGGACGAGGGTTCGCATCTGGACTCTCTCCGGGTCCTGCGGGCTGGCGTGCCGCCTCGAAGGCTGGCGCGGGACCCACAGTGATAATCGTCCGCTGGCTGCGCGCAGGGTGCGCGGTGCCCGGCGGGGCGGTGTCGGCCCGCGCGGCTCGGTGGAGCATCAGCTGCGGGTTAACCCTGAACATTCAGGTGTCCTGCGATTCTAGGAAGCCTCTCATACGCGGTCAAGTATATGAAACCGCTCTCTAATAGCAATAAAGCATGAAATACCGGGACTTGCGCGACTTCATCCAGCAGCTGGAAAGCGGCGGCGAGCTCAAAAGGCTCAGCGAACCGGTGTCGCCGCGTCTCGAAATGACGGCAATCGGCGACAAGTTGCTGCGCGCCGGCGGTCCGGCGGTGCTCTGCCTGAATCCGGTCGCTTTCAAAATACCCTGCCTGATCAATTTGTTTGGCACCCCGCGGCGGGTGGCTTTGGGCATGGGCGCCGAGTCGGTGGCCGAGCTGCGCGACGTCGGCCGCATGCTGGCCGGCCTGAAGGAGCCCGAGCCGCCCAAGGGTCTGAAGGACGCTGGCAAGCTGCTGGCGATGGGCAAGGCGCTGTGGGATATGAAGCCGGCGCTGCAGCGCCGCGCTGCCTGCCAGGACGTCGTCATCGAGGGCCCGGACGTCGATCTGGCCCGGCTGCCGGTGCAGACCTGCTGGCCGGGCGACGCCGGGCCGCTGATCACCTGGGGGCTCGTCGTGACGCGCGGGCCGCAGACGGTGGCCGCGCCGCGGCTGCGCCAGAACCTGGGCATCTACCGCCAGCAGGTGATCGGCCCGCGGCAGGTCATCATGCGCTGGCTGGCCCACCGCGGCGGCGCGCTGGACTTCCGCGAGTTCGCCCGTGCCAACCCGGGTCGGCCTTTCCCGATCGCGGTGGCGCTGGGCGCCGACCCGGCGACCATCCTGGGGGCGGTGACGCCGGTGCCCGACACGCTCGGCGAATACCAGTTCGCCGGCCTGCTGCGCGGCAGCCGCACCGAACTGGTCGATGCCGGTGTTGGCGAAGGCACGCTGAAGCTGCAGGTGCCGGCCAGCGCCGAGTTCGTGCTCGAAGGCCACATCCCGGTCGCCGTGGCCGGTTTCGAAGGTCGGTCGGAACACGGCGTGAAGCTGAAGGAAAAGGGCGGCTACCTGCATGCGCTGGAAGGCCCTTTCGGCGACCACACCGGCTACTACAACGAACAGGATTGGTTCCCGGTGTTCGAGATCGGCCGCATCACGCACCGGCAAGACCCGATCTACCACTCGACCCACACCGGCAAGCCGCCCGACGAGCCGGCCGTGCTGGGCGTGGCGCTGAACGAAGTCTTCGTGCCCATCCTGCAGAAGCAGTTCCCCGAGATCGTCGATTTCTACCTGCCGCCCGAAGGCTGCAGCTACCGCATGGCGGTGGTGTCGATCAAGAAGGCCTACCCCGGCCACGCCAAGCGGGTGATGTTCGGCATCTGGAGCTTCCTGCGCCAGTTCATGTACACCAAGTTCATCGTGGTCACCGACGACGACGTCGACGTGCGCAACTGGCAGGATGTGATCTGGGCCATCACCACGCGGATGGACCCGGTGCGCGACACGACGCTGGTCGAACACACGCCCATCGACTACCTGGACTTCGCGTCACCGGTCAGCGGCCTGGGCGGCAAGATGGGCCTGGACGCGACCAACAAGTGGCCCGGCGAGACCCAGCGCGAATGGGGCCGCACGATCACGATGGACGCGGCGGTCGAACAGCGGGTCGCGGGGCTGGTCGAAGGGCTGCTGGCCGGCGGCTGAAGCGTCGCCTGCGGTCGATCAGGCGAGACCGAACTCGCGTGCCAGCAGCGCGTAGGAGTGCCGCCGTACCGCCGGCTCGTGGGCCCAGGTGTTGATCACCAGTTCGGCCAGGCCCAGCGACGCAGCCAGTGCGCGCAGTTGCGCGCCGACCTGCGCGGCGGTGCCGACGAAAGCGCGTTCGCGCATCGCGTTGATCGTCGGCATGTCCTCAGCCGTGTAGCCGCGTTGCGCGATGGCCGCCGGTGTCTGCAGCGGGCCCAGCACGCCGCGCTGGCGGTCCAGCCGCCAGCGCTCGCGGCCCAGCGCCTGGAACTGCGCGTCGTCGGCGGTGTCGGCGGCCAGCGCCCAGACGCAGACCGTCGGCTGCGGCTTGGGGTGGCGCGCGCTCGGGCGGTACAGGCTGCGGTAGAGGTCCAGCGCCTGCTCGACGCCCTGGCCGTCCATGAAGAAATAAGCGTAGGCATAGGGCAGGCCCAGGTGCGCCGCCAACTGCGCGCCGTAGTTGGAGCTGCCCAGGATCCACAATTCGGGCGGCACGGCGCCGGCAGGCGGCAGCGGGTTGGCGGTCAGACCCTGGTGGCGCAGGCCGGCGCTCCAGGCCTGCAGGTCGACCACCTGCTGCGGGAAGTCGTCGGCCGCATGGCGGGCGTTGGGGTTCAGCGCCATCGCAGTGCGGCCGTCGCTGCCCGGCGCGCGACCCACGCCCAGGTCGATGCGGCCCGGCGCCAGCGAGTCCAGCACGCGGAACTGCTCGGCCACTTTCAGCGTCGCGTAGTGCGGCAGCATCACGCCCGCACTGCCGATGCGGATGCGCGTGGTGCGGGCCGCGATGGCGGCCATCAGCACCTCGGGCGCACTGCCGACGATGGTCGGCATGCCGTGGTGTTCGCTGACCCAGAAGCGCTGGTAGCCCAGGGCTTCGCAGAAGGGCGCCAGCTCCAGCGTGTCGCGCAGCGCGTGGCCTTCATCGCGGCCGGCGCAGGACACCGATTGGTCGAGCACCGAGAGTTGGAGTTCAGGCATCTTGGCGAATCATGGCGGCGGCTTTCTCGGCGATCATGATGACCGGGGCATTGGTGTTGCCCGACACGATACGCGGCATCACCGACGCATCGACCACCCGCAGGCCCTGCAGGCCGCGCACGCGCAACTGGTGGTCGACCACGTCCAGCGGCCCCGGGCCCATGCGGCAACTGCCCACCGGGTGGTATTCGGTGTCGGAATTGGACCGGATGTAGTCCTCGATCTGCGCGTCGGACTGCGCCGCGGCCAGGGCCGGCAGTTCCCGGCCGCCGAAGGTCGCCAGCGCCGGCTGCTGCAGGATGCGGCGCAACTGCCGGAAGCCGCGGATCAGCAGGGCCATGTCCGCCGGGTCGCCGAAGAAGTTGGGGTCGATGGCGGGCGCGGCGGTGGGGTCGGCGCTGGCCAGGCGCAGCGTGCCGCGGCTGGCCGGGCGCAGCGGGCAGAGGTGGCAGGTGTAGCCGTGGCCGAAGGTCAACTGGCGCGCGTGGTCGATGAGCTTGGTGATGACGAAGTGCACCTGCAGATCGGGGACGGCTTCATCGGGACGGCTCTTGAAGAAGGCGCCGGACTCGGCGATGGTGCTGGTCAGCTTGCCGCGGCGTTTCGTCGCCCAGTCGTAGACGCCCTTCAGCGCCATCGGCAGGCCCTGCGGCGAGACGGTGAAGGTGTCCCTGCGCCGCGGCGCGTCGACGACCTGCGTGACGCTGATGTGGTCGTGAAGGTGCTCGCCGACGCCGGGCAGGTCGTGCAGCAGCGCCACGCCGTGCTGCTGAAGGTGGGCACCGGGCCCGACGCCCGACAGCATCAGCAGCTGCGGCGACTGCAGCGCGCCGGCGCACAGCAGCACCTCGCGCTGGGCGACCAGCCGCTGCAGCTGGCCGTCCACCCGAACCTCGACGCCGCTGGCGCGACGGCCGTCGAAGACGATGCGCTGCACGGTCGCGCCGGTGATCACGGTCAGGTTCGGCCGCCCCCTGTTCGGCGTCAGGTAGGCCTTGGCAGCGCTGCAGCGCTCGCCGTCGCGCTGCGTCACCTGGTAGATCCCCGCGCCTTCCTGGCGCTCGCCGTTGAAGTCGAGGTTGGCCGGCAGGCCGGCCTGGATGGCGGCCTGCACGAACAGGGCCGCCGACTCGCTGGGGCACAGCGGGTCCATCACGTTCAGCGGCCCGCCGGTGGCGTGGTGGGCGCTGGCGCCGCGCTCGTTGTGCTCGGCCTTCAGAAAGTACGGCAGCACCTCGGCCCAGCCCCAGCCGGGGTTGCCCTGGGCGGCCCAGAAGTCGTAGTCCTGCGGCTGGCCGCGGACGTAGAGCATCGCGTTGATCGAACTCGAACCGCCCAGGCCGCGGCCGCGTGGCTGGTAGCCGCGGCGACCCTTCAGGCCGGCCTGCGGCACCGTCTTGAAGGCCCAGTTGTGTTGCCAGCCTTTGAGCAGGCCGCCGGCGACGATGCCGGCCGGGCATTGGATGAGCACGCTGCTGTCCGCAGGCCCGGCTTCGAGCAGGCAGACGCTGATGGCGGGGTCTTCGGTCAGCCGCGAGGCCAACACCGAACCGGCCGAGCCACCACCGATGACGAGGTAGTCAAACATGTTCCGGGCCCTCCTGCGGTGATGATATCGACGGCCGATGGCGCCGATTGGACGGCCCACCCTAAGCCGGCCGGCCGCTGATAATCGCGCCCTTCGGCCCCACCCGGCCCTGCGCTGCATGCCGGCCAAACGCCTGCGCAGCCGCCACACAACGCCCACCCGGCGTGTTCATGGAGAGCGCGTGCTTCAACGTTTCGAAGGGCTGGTCCAGCCCTATCCGCCAGCCGACCCGCCGCAGCCGCCGGCGCAGTTCTTCGCCTTCCTGTGGCAGTGCACGCAGGGCCTGCGCCGCTACCTGGTGCTGGTGGCGCTGTTCACCGCCGGCATCGGCGCTTTCGAGGCCCTGCTGTTCAGCATGATGGCCCACGTGGTCGATCTCCTGGGTCGCGTCAAGCCCGCCGAGCTGTGGCAGGGCCACGGCCACACGCTGGCCCTGCTGGGTGGCGTGCTGCTGGCCAGCGTGGTCTTCGCGGCCTTGCAGGCGCTGTTCAAGTACCAGGGGCTGTACGGCAACTTCCCGATGCGCCTGCGCTGGAACTTCCACCGCCTGATGCTGGCGCAGAGCATGTCCTTTTACCAGGACGAATTCGCCGGGCGCATCGCCACCAAGGTGATGCAGACTTCCCTCGCCGTGCGCGACACCTGGCTGATCTTCACCGACATCCTGGTCTACGTCGTCATCTACTTCGTCACGCTGATCGCCGTGCTTGGCGCCTTCGACGGCTGGCTGGTGGTGCCTTTCCTGGGCTGGCTGGTGCTCTACGCCATCACGCTGCGCGTCTTCGTGCCGCGCCTGGGCAAGGTGGCCCAGAAGCAGGCCGACGCGCGTTCGCTGATGACCGGCCGCATCACCGACGCCTACACCAACATCGCCACGGTCAAGCTGTTCTCGCATTCGCAGCGCGAAGCCCAGTTCGCGCGCAGCGCGATGCAGGAATTCATGACCACCGCCTACGGCCAGATGCGCCTGGTGACGGGCTTCGAGGTCGTCAACCAGATCCTGAGTGTGCTGCTGATCGCCAGCACCGCCTACGCCGGCCTGACGCTGTGGACGCAGGGCGCGGTGGGCGTCGGCGCCGTGGCGGCAGCTGCCGCGATGGCCTTCCGGCTGAACGGCATCTCGCACTGGGTGATGTGGGAGATGGCCACGCTGTTCGAGCACATCGGCACGGTGCAGGACGGTATCGGCACCTTGTCGAAGGTCAAGGCGGTGGTCGACCAGCCCGCTGCGCAGCCGCTGCAGGTGCCGCGCGGCGAAGTCCGTTTCGACCAGGTCGTGTTCGCCTACGGCGGCACGCGCAAGATCGTCGACGGCTTGACGTTCACGATCAGGCCGGGCGAGAAGATCGGCCTGGTCGGCCGCAGCGGCGCGGGCAAGAGCACCGTCGTCAACCTGCTGCTGCGCCTGTACGACCTGGAAGGCGGACGCATCCTGATCGACGGCCAGGACATCGCCGGCGTGACGCAGGAAAGCCTGCGCCGGCATGTCGGCATGGTCACCCAGGACACCTCGCTGCTGCACCGCTCGGTGCGCGACAACATCGTCTACGGCCGGCCGGATGCGTCGGATGTCGAGATGCTGCGCGCCGCCGAGCGCGCTGAGGCCCACGATTTCATCGGCGGCCTGACGGATGCCAAAGGGCGGCATGCCTACGACGCCCACGTCGGCGAGCGGGGCGTCAAGCTCAGCGGCGGCCAGCGCCAGCGCATCGCCATCGCCCGCGTCATGCTGAAGGACGCGCCCATCCTGCTGCTCGACGAAGCCACCAGCGCGCTGGACAGCGAAGTCGAAGCCGCGATCCAGCAAAGCCTGTACCGCTTGATGGAGGGCAAGACGGTGGTCGCCATCGCGCACCGGCTGAGCACGATCATGGCGATGGATCGCCTGATCGTGATGGACCAGGGCCGCATCGTGGAGGTCGGCAACCACGCCGAACTGCTGGCCGCCGACGGCATCTATGCGCGCCTGTGGGCGCACCAGAGCGGCGGCTTCCTCGGCGAAGAGCTGGACGCCGACGAGGTGCAGGCCGCAGCCAAGGGGCTCTCCAGCGGGGTCGCCAGCGGCTGAAGCGCGTTTCTGCCGGGCGCCGCCGGCCCAGTGTTGCTCAGTCGCCAGCCGTGGCGCGGTCGCGTTCTCGCTCACGGCGAGCGCGCGGAGGCCCCCCGGCTTGCGGCGCTGTCGACGGGCCGGCCAGGATCATCGGCACCGTGTCGCCGACGCCCTGGCGGCGGTCGCCGCGGGCCATGCGGCTGATCGCGCCACCCAGGGCCTGGCGGCGTTCGCCGACGTCGCCCCAGGCCGGTTCGGCGGCCAGGGCGTCGAGTTCGATATCGACGCTGGCGGCCCTGCGTGGCGGCGTCTCCCAGTCGTCGTCGTTGCGCTGCTGCCTGCGGCCCAGGTGCTCGTACCAGGCCACCACGCAGGCAACCGACAACAGTGCGGCCAGGCCGCAGGCGATCCAGGTGATGATGCTGTACATGCGCAAGGTATCGGCCACCGTCGCGGCCGCTTGAGCCGGCTGCCCGCGCGCCTTGCCAAGCCCGTCACGCGGCCCGCATGGCCTTGCTGGGGCGCTGCGGGCCGCCAGCCGCGACAATCGGTACTTCGCCGGCGCCGCCGGCAGCCAGCCCCCAGCGCCGTGTCCGTCATTGCCCCCAAGCCGATCACCGGCTACCGTCCCTTCTGGGCCCAGCGCTTCGGCGTGGCGCCCTTCCTGCCGATGAGCCGCGCCGAGATGGAGCGCCTCGGCTGGGACAGCTGCGACATCATCATCGTCACCGGCGACGCCTACGTCGACCACCCCAGCTTCGGCATGGCCGTGATCGGCCGCGTGCTCGAGAACCAGGGCTTTCGCGTCGGCATCATCGCCCAGCCCGACTGGCACAGCGCCGAGCCCTTCAAGGTGCTGGGCAAGCCGAACCTGTTCTTCGGCGTGGCCGCCGGCAACATGGATTCGATGATCAACCGCTACACGGCCGATCGAAAGATCCGCAGCGATGACGCCTACACGCCCGGCGGCGCCGGCGACCGCCGCCCCGACCGCGCCACGCTGGTCTACACCCAGCGTTGCAAGGAAGCCTGGTCCGATGTGCCGGTGATCATCGGCGGCATCGAAGCCAGCCTGCGCCGCATCGCGCACTACGACTACTGGCAGGACAAGGTGCGGCGCAGCATCCTGGTCGACAGCAAGGCCGACCTGCTGCTCTACGGCAATGCCGAGCGCGCCATCATCGAGGTCGCCCACCGGCTGGCGCGGCGCGAGGCCGTCGAGACGCTGACCGACATCCGCGGCACGGCCTTCATGGTCAAGAGCGCACCGGGCCTGGCGCCACAGGGCTACCTGGCCATCGACAGCACCGAAGTCGACCGGCCTGGGCGCATCGACGAGCACATCAACCCCTACCTGACGACGGAAGAAGCGGCAGCGTCGCAGGGCGAGACCTGCACGAAGGAAGAGGGCAGCGGCGCGGTGCCGGCCGTCGCGACGGTGGCGATGCCGATGAGCCGCAAGACCGGCGCGCTGAAGATGCCCACGCGCGACAAGACGGTGATCCGCCTGCCGTCCTACGAGCAGGTGAAGAGCGACGCCGTGCTCTACGCCCACGCCAACCGCGTGTTGCACCTCGAGACCAACCCCGGCAACGCGCGGGCGCTGGTGCAGCGACATGGCGAGCGCGACCTGTGGATCACGCCGCCGCCGATCCCGCTGGCCACGGCCGAGATGGACCACGTCTTCGACCTGCACTACGCGCGCAGCCCGCATCCGGCTTACGCCGACGAGCAGGGCGGGCACGACGGCGCGACCAAGATCCCGGCCTGGGAAATGATCCGTTTCAGCGTCAACATCATGCGCGGCTGCTTCGGCGGCTGCACCTTCTGTTCGATCACCGAACACGAAGGCCGGATCATCCAGAGCCGCAGCGAGGACAGCGTGATCCGCGAGATCGAGGAGATCCGCGACAAGGTCAAGGGCTTCACCGGCATCATCAGCGACCTCGGCGGGCCGACGGCGAACATGTGGCGCATCGGCTGCAAGAGCCCGGCGATCGAAGCCGCCTGCCGCAAGCCGAGCTGCGTCTTCCCCGGCATCTGCCCCAACCTGAACACCGACCACGCGCCGCTGGTGAAGATGTACCGCCGCGCGCGTTCGCTGCGCGGCGTGAAGAAGATCCTGATCAGCAGCGGCCTGCGTTACGACCTGGCGGTGCAGAGCCCCGAGTACGTCCGCGAACTGGTGACCCACCACGTCGGCGGCTACCTGAAGATCGCGCCCGAGCACACCGAGAGCGGGCCGCTGTCCAAGATGATGAAGCCGGGCATCGGCAGCTACGACCGCTTCAAGCAGATGTTCGACCAGTACAGCGCCGAGGCCGGCAAGAAGCAGTACCTGATCCCCTACTTCATTGCCGCGCACCCCGGCACCAAGGACGAGGACATGATGAACCTGGCGATCTGGCTGAAGCGCAACAGCTTCAAGGCCGACCAGGTGCAGACCTTCTACCCGTCGCCGATGGCCACCGCCACCGCGATGTACCACAGCGACCTGAATCCGCTGAAGGGCATCAGCCGCGACCCGGCGCGGGTCGAGAAGGTCGACATCGTGCGCGGCGAGAAGCGCCGCCGCCTGCACAAGGCCTTCCTGCGCTGGCACGACCCGGCGAACTGGCCGCTGCTGCGCGAGGCCCTGAAGACCATGGGCCGCGCCGACCTGATCGGCAATGGCAAGCACCAGCTGATCCCCACCTACCAGCCGGCGGGTGGCGACGGCTATGTCAGTGCGCGGCGCAAGAACAGCACCGTGGCGGGGACCAAGACCTCGGTGGTCACCCAGGGGCGCATCCTGACCCAGCACACGGGGCTGCCGCCGAGGGTGACCGGGGCCAAGCCGGTGGTCCAGGCCGCGACCCGGCCAGCCGCCAAAGCGGTGGCGCCGCGGCCGCCGGGCCTCAGGCGCAAGCCGCGCTGAAGGCGGGCTGGCGCGGGCCGGGCTGCATCAGGGCTTGCCGTTGATCGCCAGCAGTTCAACTTCGAAGACCAGCGTTGCGCCGCCCGGGATCTGGCCGCCGCCGGCGCCCCTTTCGCCGTAGGCGATCGCCGACGGGCAGGTCAGCTTGGCCTTGCCGCCGACCTTGAGCTTCTGCACGCCTTCGGTCCAGCACTTGATGACGCGGTTCAGCGGGAAGCTGGTCGGCTCGCCGCGCTGGTAGCTGCTGTCGAACTCGCGGCCGTCGGTGAAGGTGCCGCGGTAGTGCACCTTGACGGTGTCGGTGGCCACCGGGCTGGCGCCCTTGCCCTCGCGCAGCGACAGGAAGACCAGGCCGGATTCGCTGACCACGGCGCCGGGCTCGGCGGCGGCCTTCTTCAGCGGGTCGTCGGCGGCGTGGGCGCTGCCGGCCAGGGTCAAGGCGGTGGCGAGGGTGGCGAGGGTGGCGGCCCGACGGGCAAGGCGGAGGTTCATGGTGGGTTTTCTGCGGGGCTGGCCTTCAGGCCGCCCAACTGTCTCTGAGGGTGGTGATGCGGTTGAACACCGGCGCTTCGGCGCGGTGGTCCTTGCGGTCGGCCACGAAGTAGCCGTGGCGCTCGAACTGGTAGCGGCTCTCGGCCGGCACGCCGGCCAGCGCGGGCTCCAGCCAGGCCGTCACGGCGCGCTTGCTCTGCGGGTTCAGCACCTCGCGGAAGTCGCGGCCGCCGGCTTCGGGCTGGGCTTCGGTGAACAGGCGGTCGTAGAGCACCACGCTGGCCGGCACGGCGTCGGCCACGCCGACCCAGGTGATGGTGCCCTTGACCTTGACCGCGTCGGCGCCCGGCGTGCCGCTCTTGGTGTCGGGCACGACGCGGGCCAGCACGGCGGTGAGGGCGCCGGCGGCGTCCTTCTCGCAGCCGGTGCATTCCACGACCATGCCGTACTTCAGGCGCACCTTGTTGCCGGGGAACAGGCGGAAGAAGCCCTTCGCCGGCACGTCGGCGTAGTCGTCGCGCTCGATCCAGACTTCGCGGCCCAGCCCGAAGTGACGCAGGCCGAGTTCGGGCAGATGCGGGTGCGCGGGGGCCTGGCAGGCTTCGATGAAACCGTCGCTGCCGAAGACCTCGGCCCAGTTCGTCAGCACCAGTTTCACCGGGTCCAGCACGGCCATCGCGCGCGGCGCCTGGCCTTCCAGGTCGCTGCGCAGGCAGCCGTCGAGCACGCCGTAGTCGAGCCAGATGTTGGTCTTCGAAGCGCCGCTGCCGTCGGCCATCGCACGGATGCTGGCCGGCGTGTAGCCGCGTCGGCGCATGCCGAACAGCGTGGGCATGCGCGGGTCGTCCCAGCCTTCGACGATGCCTTCCATGACCAGTTCGCGCAGCTTGCGTTTGCTGGTCACGACATAGCTCAGGTTCAGGCGGCCGAATTCGTACTGTTTCGGCAGCGGGCGGGCCAGCAGACCCAGGTCGGCCAGACTTTCGAGCAACCAGTCGTAGAACGGCCGCTGGTCTTCGAATTCCAGCGTGCAGATGCTGTGGGTGATGTTCTCCAGCGCGTCCTCGATCGGGTGCGCGTAGGTGTACATCGGGTAGATGCACCAGCGGTCGCCGGTGTTGTGGTGGGTGGCGCGCTTGATGCGGTACAGCGTCGGGTCGCGCAGGTTGATGTTGGCCGCGGCCATGTCGATCTTGGCGCGCAGCACGGCGCCGCCGTCGGGCAGTCCGCCGGCTTTCATCTCGCGCAGGCGGGCCAGGTTTTCGGCCGGCGTGCGGCTGCGGTAGGGGCTGTCGGTGCCGGGCGTGTTGAAGTCGCCGCGGCGGGCGCGCATGTCCTCGGCGCTCTGCTCGTCGACATAGGCCAGGCCGGCCTCGACCAGGGCCTCGGCGGCGCGGTACATGAAGTCGAAATAGTGGCTGGCGTAGTACAGGTGGCTGGTGCCGCCCGCGTTCCAGTCGAAGCCCAGCCAGGTCACGGCCTCCTGGATGGCATCGACGAATTCCTGCTCTTCCTTTTCCGGATTGGTGTCGTCGAAGCGAAGGTGGCAGACGCCGCCGAAGTCCTGCGCCAGACCGAAGTTCAGGCAGATGCTCTTGGCGTGGCCGACGTGCAGGTAGCCGTTGGGTTCAGGCGGAAAACGTGTTCGAATTCTCGCGGGGTCGGCCGGCCCGGCCTGGTGGTGGGCCGCGTCGCCCGGCGTGCCGCCGAAATGCCGCGCCGCGTAGGCGCCGCTCTCCAGGTCGCGCTCGATGATGCCGCGCAGGAAATTGCTCGGCTTCGGGGCGGGATTCACTGCTGCTTTCGGGTCGGTGGCCATGCGCTCGCCGGTACGGGGAAGGGCGCAATTCTATCGGCCGGGGTCTGGCCTTGATGCGATGAACAGCCGGCGGATGCCAGCGCCGCGGCGGGCGGCGCTCCGTGCGGCGCTCAATGTTCCGGGTGCGAGGACTGGCCCAGCATTTCGGGCACGACCAGCGTGACGCCGCGCTCGGTGACGTGGAAGCGCTCGCGGTCCTGCACCGGGTCGATGCCGGCGCAAAAGCCGTCGGGCAGCACGCAGTGCATGTCGACCACCACGCGGCGCAGCTGCACGCCGGCGCCGATGCGCACATTTGGCAGCACCACGCTGTCTTCGATCACGCTGCTCTCGGCCACCCGCACCTTGGAAAACAGGATCGAGCGGCGCACCACGGCCCCGCTGACGATGCAGCCGCTCGACACCAGCGAGTTCAGCGCCATGCCGCGGCGGCCGTCGTCGTCGAAGACGAACTTGGCCGGTGGCAGCTGGCGCTGCAGGCTGAGGATCGGCCACTGGTCGTCGTAGAGGTTCAGCTCGGGCACCACGCTGACGAGGTCGAGGTTGGCTTCCCAGTAGGCGTCCACCGTGCCGACGTCGCGCCAGTAGGGTCGGTCGCCGACCAGGTTGACGCAGCTGTCGGCGTAGCGGTGCGCGGCGACGTGGGCGCGGTCCACCAGCCAGGGCAGCAGGTCCTTGCCGAAGTCGTGGCTGGAATCGGGGTCGGCGGCGTCGCGGCGCAACTGCTCGACGAGAAAGCGGTAGCCGAAGACATAGATGCCCATGCTGGCCAGCGCCCGACCGGGCTGCCCCGGCAGCGGCGTCGGCTGATCGGGCTTCTCTTCGAAGCGCAGCACGCGGCCGGCCTGGTCGACCGCCAGCACGCCCAGGCGGCGGGCGTCATCGACCGCCACCTCGATCGTCGCCACCGAGACGTCGGCGCCGCGTTCGGCGTGTTCGGCCAGCATGCGGGCGTAGTCCATCTTGTAGACATGGTCGCCGGCCAGCACCAGCACGAACTCGGGCTGCGACTCGTGC
This sequence comes from Betaproteobacteria bacterium, assembly GCA_947453725.1. Lineage (GTDB taxonomy): Bacteria > Pseudomonadota > Gammaproteobacteria > Burkholderiales > Burkholderiaceae_C > Rubrivivax. The sequence continues at coordinate 362,000 of CANGHH010000002.1, forward strand.
AGCAGTTCGAGGTTCTGGTAAACGGCGTCGGCGGTGCCGGCGTACCAGTGTTCGTCGACCCGCTGCTGGGCCGGCACGATGTCGATGAACTCGCCCAGGCTGATCTCGAGGAAGCCCCAGCCGCGCTCGAGGTGGCGGATCAGGCTTTGCGCCTTGTACTGGGTCAGCACGCCGATGTGGCGGATGCCCGAATTGACGCAGTTGCTCAGCGCGAAGTCGATGATGTTCAGCTTGCCGGCGAAAGGCACCGCGGGCTTGGCGCGGTGCGCCGTCAGCTGTTCGAGCCGCTTGCCGCGACCGCCGGCCAGCACCATCGCGTAGGTGTGCTGGCACAACCGGCCGTCACCGCCGCCAAGTCTGGCGATGCCCATGTGGGCGCCTGCTGCAGAAGGCTGGGGCGTCCTCGCGCCGGACGAAATGCGGGGGGTGGTGTTCATGGCAGACATCGCGGCCGGCTGGCAAGGCGCCGATCTCGCTGGCGCCGGACTGCGCCGCGAAGGTCGCCAGCCTGAACCGAAGGCCAGCCCGCGCATTGAGGCTGCTCAAGGTTTGCGGCGCCTGCCCGGCCTACATGCCCTTGAACAGCGACGCGTAGAGCCGGCTGGCGGTCAGCTTTTCCGGCCGCCCGCGCAGGCTCAGCGTGACCTGGCCCGACTCTTCGCGCCGCGCGGTGGCGATGGCCCGGGCCTGCACGACGGTGCCGCGGTGGACCTGCCAGAAGACGGCCGGGTCGAGCTGCGGCAGCAGTTCGCGCAGCGAGGCGCGGATCAGGTGTTCGCGCTCGGCCGTGACGACGCGCACGTACTTGTCCGCGGCTTCGAAATACAGCACCTCGACCAGCGGCACCAGGTGCACCAGGTTGCCGATCTGCGCCTGGATGACTTCCAGCCGTGGCACGGCGGCGGGCGCCGCGCCGGGCCCGCCAGCGCTGCCAGCCAGCAGGCCGCGCAGCTGCGCCACCGCGGCCTGCAGCGCCTCGTGCTGCGCGTCCATCTTTTCAGCCTGCGGCGCCGTGGCGCGGGCCTGACGGTCGGCCAGGCGGGCCTGCAGGCGGGCCACGCAGGCCGCCAGCCGCCTGCGGTCCACCGGCTTGACCAGGTAGTCGACGGCCTGGGCCTCGAAGGCCTGCAGCGCGTGGTCGTCGTAGGCGGTGACGAAGACCAGCAGCGGGAAGGGCGCCGCGCCCGGCCCGTCGGGCCAGTCTTCGGCCAGCGCCTGCGCCGCTTCCAGGCCGCTGGCGCCGGGCATGCGGATGTCGAAGAAGCAGACGTCAGGGGCCAGCGCGAGCGCCTGTTCGGCGGCGCGCCGACCGTCGCCCACGCTGGCCACCACCTGCAGCGCCGGCCACAGCGCGGCCAGGTCGGCGCGCAGGCCGTCGGCCAGCAGCGCTTCGTCTTCGGCGATCAGGCAGCGGGCAGGGTGCATGGCAGTTTTGCCGGTTGGCGGGCGGTTCATCCGGTGGCGGCCGGGCCCGGCCCCAAAGGCAGTTCGATGCGGGCCAGGGTGCCGCCTTCGGCATCGGCAGCCGGGCTCAACGTCAGCCGGGCCCGGGCGCCATACAACGTGGCCAGCCGGTCGCGCACCTGTTCCAGGCCGAAGGCGGTGCCGCCGCTGGTCGGTGCAGCGCCCAGTCCGGCGCCGGTGTCGCGCACGTCCAGGTGCAGGCTGTCGCCGACACGGCGCGCCGTGACTTCGATGCGTCCGCCGTCGACCTGCGGTTCCAGGCCGTGCTGGATGCCGTTTTCGACCAGCGGCTGCAGCAGCAGCGGCGGCACCGGCACGGTGGCCAGGTCCGGTGGCAGGTTGAGCTGGACGACCAGCCGCGGCCCCATGCGCACGGCCATCAGCGCCAGGTAGTCGGCGAGGTGGCTGAATTCGGCCGACAGCGGGTGCTGCATGTTGCGCGAGGCGTTCAGCGTGGCCCGCAGGAAGGCGATCAGGTGGTCCAGCATGGCCTGGGCGCGCGCCGGGTCGAGACCGATCAGCACGCGCAGGTTGGCCAGGGTGTTGAACAGCATGTGCGGTTCGAGCTGGCTCTGCAGCAGGCGCAGCTGGTTCTCGGCGGCCTGGCGCTGCGCGGTCTGCGCCTGGGCGCGGGCATGCGACAGGCGTTCGGCGGTGCTCAGCACGACCACCGAAACGATGGTCGCGACCACGCTGAGGGCCAGCGTGAGGCGGGTGTTGTTGCTGTCCAGATCCAGCATGCTGGGCGTCTGCAAGCCGGTGATCCAGTCGCCCAACTGCAGGCCCAGCGGCGGCCCGACGGCCATCGACAGGAGGGCGCCGGGGATCACGCCGCGCCAGCCCAGGACGGCCTCGTCGAGCACGAAGGGCAGGCCGCGTGCGCCGCGGATACGGTCGGACAGCCAGGCGAAGGCCAGCCGCGTGAGGTCCACCGTACCCATGCAGACCATGCCGATGGACAAGGCGTAGAGCAGCTTGTAGCCGAAGCCCTGGCCGTCGATGGCCGTCAGGATGGCGGCGATGCCCAGGCAGATGGCTGGGAGCACCAGCAGGCTGCGGCCGGCCCGTCGCCGCCAGCGTCGCCTCGCAGCACCGACCGCCGAGGTGGGGGCCTGCAAGGGTTTGGGCGCGCCGGTGGCCAATGCGGTCTCAGGCATGGGCGTTCAGCGCCGCCGCGAGCCGCCGAGCAGCGAGCCCAGCACCCCGCGGATGATTTCTCGCCCCACCGCCGAGCCGATGCTGCGGACCGCCGACGAAGCCGCCTTCTCGGCCAGCCCGGCGACATGCCCGCCACGCGGGCCGGTGCTGCCGAAGAGGGCGCCCTTCAGGCTGTCCATCAGGCCGCCGCCAGCGCCCTCGCTGCCGGCCGCCGCCTGGTCCGCTGCGGCGCGGTCGGCGCTGGCCGCCGCCCGGCCCTTCAGCTTCTCGTAGGCCGAATCGCGATCCACGGTTCTCTCATAGACACCGGCGACCAAGGAACCGGCGATCAGGGCCTGCCGCTGCTCGGCCGTGATCGGCCCGATCTGGCTGCCCGGCGGCAGCACGAAGACCCGTTCGGTGACGCTGGGTCGGCCCTTTCCGTCCAGGAAGCTGACCAGCGCTTCACCCACCGCCAGTTCCATGATGGCCGCGGCCATGTCGGGAATGGCCGGGTTCTGGCGCATGGTCTCGGCGGCCGCTTTCACGGCTTTCTGGTCGCGCGGCGTGAAGGCGCGCAGCGCGTGCTGCACGCGGTTGCCCAGCTGCGCCAGCACGCTGTCGGGCACGTCCAGCGGGTTCTGGGTCACGAAGTACACGCCCACGCCCTTGCTGCGCACCAGACGCACCACGAGTTCGATGCGTTCGATCAGCGCCGCCGGGGCGTCCTTGAACAGCAGGTGCGCTTCGTCGAAGAAGAAGACCAGCTTGGGCTGGTCCAGATCGCCGACCTCGGGCAGGTGTTCGAAGATCTCGCTCAACAGCCACAGCAGGCAGGTCGCGTACAGGCGCGGCGCGGTCATCAGCTGGTCGGCGGTCAGGATATTGATCACACCTTTGCCGTCGACGGTCTGCAGCAGGTCGCTGATGTCGAGCATGGGCTCGCCGAAAAAGCGGTCGCCGCCCTGTTCTTCGATCTGCATCAGCCCGCGCTGGATGGCACCGATGCTGGCCGCGCTGATGTTGCCGTACTCGGTCTGGAAGTCGCTGGCCCTGTCGCCGACGTGCTGCAGCATGGCGCGCAGGTCTTTCATGTCCAGCAGCGCCAGACCGCGGTCGTCGGCGATCTTGAAGACCAGGCTCAGCACCCCGGCCTGGGTGTCGTTCAGCGCCAGCATGCGGGTCAGCAGCAGCGGCCCCATGTCCGTCACCGTGGCGCGCACCGGGTGGCCCTGTCGGCCAAAGACGTCCCACAGCGTGCAGGGGCAGGTCAGCGGTGTTGGCGTGGGCAGACCGCGCTCTTGCAGGACACCGGCCAGCTTGGCGCTGACCTTGCCGGGCTGGCTGATGCCGGTGAGGTCGCCCTTGACGTCGGCCATGAAGACCGGCACGCCCAGCCGGCTGAAGTTCTCGGCCAGCGTCTGCAGCGTGATGGTCTTGCCGGTGCCTGTCGCGCCGGTGATCAGGCCGTGGCGGTTGGCCAGCGCGGGCAGCAGTTCGCAGCAGGCGTCGCCCTGCTGGGCGACGAGGATGGGGTCGGACATGGTTCAGGGCTCCGGCAGGTGTCGCGGGCAGTCTAGCGGCAGGGGCCGCGCTTGCGCCAAGGCGGCAAGTCCTTGGGTGCCGCGTTCACAAGCGTGACTTATTACCGGCCGATCATGAGTTTTTACGGTGCAAGAGGAGCCCGCGTGCCCATGAACAAGCTTTCCGTCCTGATTGCCCTGGCCTTCTCGGCCAGCCTGGCCGCCGCCGCCACGGGCTCGGTGGATCTGTCGCAGTACCAACTGCTCGGCCGCTATGCGCTGCCTGAGCCGACCACCTCGGCGGCGCCGGCCATGAGCCTGCTGGCGCAGGAAGCCTCGGCCGTGACCTGGAACCGCGATACCAACACGCTGTTTGTGGTGGGTGACGGCGGCACGTCCATCGTGCAGGTCAGCCTGACCGGCGCGTTGATCAATTCGATGACCCTCGGTCAGGACCCGACCAAGCCGCAAGGCACGGCCTACTACGACCCCGAAGGCCTGAGCTACGTGGGCGGCGGCAAGTTCATCGTGGTCGAAGAGCGCGACCGCGTGGTCAGCCAGTTCACCTACACCGCGGGCACCACGCTGGCCTATGCCGATTCGCAGCACATCAAGCTGGGCACCACCGTTGGCAACATCGGCATCGAGGGCATCAGCTGGGACCCGCTGACGGGCGGCATCGTCGCGGTGAAGGAAAAGACCCCCAGCGGCGTGTTCGCCACCACGCTGGATTTCGCAGCTGGCACGGCCAGCAATGGGTCGGCGAGCACCGCCAACTCGGTCAATCTGTTCAATCCCGCGCTGACCGGCCTGCTCGACTTCGCCGACGTGTTCGCCCTGTCCAATCTGTCGGGGATTGGCGCGGCTGACCAGGCTCACCTGCTGATCCTCAGCCAGGAGAGCGGCAAGATCCTCGAAGTCGACCGCGCCGGCGTCATCTACAGCAGCCTGACCATTCCGCTGCTGGCCGGCACCGGCGGCCTGAACGTCCCCGACCAGCAGCATGAAGGCCTGACCATGGACGACAACCGCTTCCTGTACACGGTGGCTGAAAACGGCGGCGGCGACATCAACCACCCCGAGTTGTGGGTCTACGCCCCAGTGCCCGAAGCCGGCACCGGCGTCCTGCTGGCCGCCGGCCTGGCCGTGATGGGCTTCATGGCCCGCCGCCGCAAGGTCTGAATCGCCCCTTCGCTGCCATTTGTTGCCCGAACTCACCGAGGAACCCACATGAACGCATCCCAGATCAAATCCCTGGCCGCCGCAATCGGCGTCGCCTTCGCTGCCGTGCTGCCCGCTCAGGCCGACGTCATCGTTTCGGAAGTCGCGCCCTGGAGCAGCGGCAATTCCCTGCTGCTGCTGGCTGACTGGTTCGAAGTCACCAACACCAGCGCCAGCGCCGTCAACATCACGGGCTGGAAGTTCGACGACAACTCGAACAGCTTCGGCTCTGCCGTGGCGCTGAACGGCATCACCAGCATCGCCGCCGGTGAGTCGGTGATCTTCATCGAATCGGCCGCGCCGTCCACTGCGGTGGCCAACTTCATCAGCCTGTGGTTCGGCGCCAGCGCGCCGGCCGGCTTGCAGATCGGCACCTACACCGGTTCGGGCGTCGGTCTGAGCACCGCTGGCGACGCGGTGAACATCTTTGACGCCGCGGGTGTCTTGCAGGCCAACGTCAGCTTCGGTGCGTCGCCCACCACCGCGCCGTTCGCCACCTTCAACAACGCCGCCGGCCTGACCGGCGCGATCAGCAGCTTCAGCGCGCTTGGCGTGAACGGCGCTTTCGTCGCCGCTAACGACGCGGCTGAAATCGGCTCGCCGGGCAGCATCGCTGCAGTGCCCGAAGCGGGCTCGCTGGCGATGATGGCGCTGGGCGTGGCGGCCCTGGCCGGCCTGCGCCGCGTCCGCCGCTGAAGCGGCTTGGACGATGCGCGCCCGACGCCTGGCCTGGAAGCGGCTGCTGGCCGCCCTGTGCAGCGCCGCCGCCTGCGCCGCTGGGCAGGCGAACAGCGTCACGCTGCCGGGCGCGCTGTTCGATGTGGTCTACGACAGCGTCGCCCTGGGCGTCTGGGGGGCGCCAACGTTGGCTGGCGGCCAGATCCGCTTTTCCCCGGCCGGCTACGAGGCCCGGTCGGTTGACGGCCAGGGCGAGGTGTTGACTTCTGCCCGCGCCGCGCTGACCCTGTTGCCGCATGCCGGCGTTCAACTGGCGGGCGTTGTTCTCGGCGAGCAGGGTCCGTACCGGGTCGACGGCCGCCAAAGCGATGTGAACGTGCTGGGTGAACTGGCCGTGGTTTTTGCGGCTGACGGTGTGCCGGGCGCCAGCGCCGCTGTCACACCGGCCGGCTACTTCTTCCCGAATACCGGTGCCACCGAAAGCTGGTCGGCAGCCGCGGCCCTGGACTTCACGGCGGCCAGCGCCGCGCAGCAAGCTGCCGGGCTCACGCTGACCTTGGACCAGACGCTGCAGGCCTACACGCGAGCGTCCGACTCTGGCGTCCGGCTGGCCATGATTGCCACCAGCGGCGCCTTGTCGCTGCAGGTCAGTGTGGTGCCCGAGTCCGGGTCGGGCGCGCTGCTGGCCCTCGGTCTGCTGCTGTTGGCAGCCGCCTGCCGACGGGCCCCTTGATTCGGCGCATTTCGATGGTTTGAGGCCGACAGGTAAAATTCCCGCTCTTCAGCAGGAGCGAGACATTCCATGGCGGGTCATTCCAAGTGGGCCAACATCCAGCACCGCAAAGGCCGCCAGGACGAAAAGCGTGGCAAGGCCTGGACGCGCGTGATCCGCGAGATCATGGTTGCGGCGCGTCTGGGTGGCGGTGATGTGGCCATCAACCCGCGCCTGCGGCTGGCCGTCGAGAAGGCCAAGGCCGTCAACCTGCCGGTCGACACCGTCAAGCGCAACATCGACAAGGCCACCGGCAACCTCGAAGGCGTGCACTACGAGGAAGTCCGCTACGAGGGCTATGGCATCGGCGGCGCGGCCATCATCGTTGACTGCATGACCGACAACAAGGTGCGCACTGTCGCCGAGGTGCGCCACGCCTTCAGCAAGTACGGCGGCAACATGGGCACCGAAGGCAGCGTGGCCTTCCAGTTCAAGCATTGCGCGCTGTTCGTCTTCGCGCCCGGCACGGCCGAAGACAAGGTCATGGAAGTGGCGCTCGAAGCCGGCGCCGAAGACATCATCACCGGCGACGACGGTTCCATCGAGGTGCTGGCCCCGCCGCACGATTTCGAAGCCGTCAAGGCCGCGCTGGAAGCCGCCGGCCTGAAGCCCGAAGTGGCCGAGGTGACCTGGCGCGCCGAGAACCCGATCGAGGTCGGCGGCGAAGACGCCACCCGCATGCAGAAGCTGCTGGACGTCATCGAAGACCTCGACGACGTGCAGGACGTGCACCACAACGCGCTGATTTCCGAATGAGCGCCGAATGAAGGTGCTCGTGATCGGCAGCGGTGGCCGCGAGCACGCGCTGGCCTGGAAGCTGGCCCAGGGTGAACGCGTGCAGACGGTCTTCGTCGCGCCCGGCAATGGCGGCACCGCCGCTGACAGCGCCTTGAAGAACGTGCCGCTGACCGACCCGCAGGCGCTGGCCGATTTCGCCATCGCCGAGAAGGTGGTGCTGACCGTCGTCGGCCCCGAAGCGCCGCTGGCCGCCGGCATCGTCGACCTGTTCCGCGCCCGCGGTCTGCGCATCTTTGGGCCGACGCAGGCTGCCGCGCAGCTGGAAAGCTCCAAGGCCTACGCCAAGGCCTTCATGCAGCGCCACGGCATCCCGACCGCGCTGTACGGCAGCTACACCGACGCCGCGGCGGCGCACGCCCACGTCGAGCAGCACGGCGCGCCCATCGTCGTCAAGGCCGACGGCCTTGCCGCCGGCAAGGGCGTGGTGGTGGCGATGACGATCGAGGAAGCGCACGCCGCGATCGACATGATGTTCGACGCGGACGGGCTGGGCGGCAACGCTGGGCAGCACAAGGCCGACGGCGCGCGCGTCGTCATCGAGGAATTCATGGCCGGCGAAGAGGCCAGCTTCATCGTGCTCAGCGACGGCAGGAACGTCTGCACGCTGGCGACCAGTCAGGACCACAAACGGGTCGGCGAAGGCGATACCGGCCCCAACACCGGCGGCATGGGCGCCTATTCACCGGCGCCGGTGGTGACGCCGAATGTGCACGCCAAGGCGATGCACGAAATCATCCTGCCGACGATCGCCGGCATGGCCAAGGACGGCGTGCCCTTCACCGGCTTCCTGTATGCCGGGCTGATGATCGACGCCCACGGCCAGCCGCGCACGGTGGAATTCAACGCCCGCCTGGGCGACCCGGAGGCCGAGGTCATCCTGATGCGCCTGAAGAGCGACCTCTTCGAGCTGCTGATGCACGCCACCAACGGCACCCTGGACCAGGTCGAACTGGAATGGGACCGCCGGGTCGCTCTCGGCGTGGTGGTCGCCGCCCACGGCTACCCGGCCGCGCCGCGCAAGGGCGATTTGCTCGACGCGCTGCCGGCCGACGCGCCCGACCTGCACGTCTTCCACGCCGGCACCACGGTGCAGGACGGCACGCTGCGCAGCAACGGCGGGCGCGTGTTGTGCATCACCGCGCTGGCGGACTCGGTGCGCCAGGCCCAGCAGCGCGCGCTGGAAGCGGTGCGCCAGGTTCAAATGGACGGCGCCGTCTGGCGCAATGACATCGGCCACAGAGCCATTCGTCACTGAGCCGCATTGAGCGTGCTGCACCCTCATTGCCGGTCGCTGAGGCCGGTCCAACCCAGGTTGTTTTCATGATCGATACCGTTGCCGTTCGCGACTATCTCCTCGGCCTGCAAGGCCGCATCGTCGGCGCCGTGCAGGCCGAAGACGGCCTACCGTTCCGCAGCGACGGCTGGACCCGTCCGGCTGGCGGCAAGCTGGAAGGCGACGGCCTGTCGCAGCTGCTGGAGGAAGGCCACTTCCTGGAGCGTGGCGGCTGCAACTTCAGCCATGTCAAGGGCGCCTCGCTGCCGCCCAGCGCCACCCAGCACCGCAGCGAACTGGCCGGTGCGCCCTTCGAGGCGCTGGGCGTTTCGCTGGTGATGCACCCGCGCAACCCCTATGTGCCGACGGTGCACATGAACGTGCGCCTGCTGGCCGCTTTCCCGGAAGGCCGCGAGGCGGTGGTGTGGTTCGGTGGCGGCATGGACCTGACGCCCTACTACGGCTTCGATGAAGACGCCGTGCACTTCCACCGCACCTGTGCCGACGCGCTGGCGCCCTTCGGCGCCGACAAGTACCCGCGCTTCAAGCAATGGTGTGACGAATACTTTTTGAACAAGCACCGCAACGAGCCCCGCGGCATCGGCGGCGTGTTCTACGACGACTTCAACGAAGGCAGCTTCGAAGACGGCTTCGCGATGATGCAGGCTGTGGGGAATGCATTCATTCCGGCGTGGTTGCCCATCGTGCAGCGCCGCCGTGCGCTGGCCTACGGCGAGCGCGAGCGCGACTTCCAGGCCTACCGGCGCGGCCGCTACGTCGAGTTCAATCTCGTCTGGGACCGCGGCACCCACTTCGGCCTGCACGGCGGTGGCCGCACCGAAAGCATCCTGATGAGCATGCCGCCGATCGTCAAGTGGCGCTACGACTGGCACCCCGAAGCCGGTACACCCGAGGCACGGCTGACCGAGCATTTCCTGCAGCCGCGCGATTGGTTGGCCGCGTGACGAAGGCGCAGCGTCGGGTCGGTCTGTTCGGCGGCACCTTCGACCCGGTGCACACCGCCCACGTCGCGCTGGCCCGCGCCGCGCTGAACGCCTTCGACCTCGACGAGGTTCGCTGGATTCCGACCGGCCAGCCCTGGCAGAAGGGCTGGACGATCACCGACGCGGTGCACCGCGAGGCGATGGTGCGGCTGGCCATCGAGGGCGAGCCGCGATTCAAGCTCGATCGCATCGAGATCGAGCGCAGCGGCCCGAGCTACACGCTGGACACCGTCAAGGCGCTGGTGGCTGCCGAGCCGGCCACCGAGTGGGTCCTGATCATCGGCCAGGACCAGTACGCCGGCCTGCACACCTGGCGTGACTGGCCGGTGCTGCTGGGCCTGGTGACCCTGGCCGTGGCCAACCGACCCGGCCCGGTGCGCCAGCCCGACCCCGAAGTTCAACGTTTTGCGCACAAAGCCGTGCCGCTGCCGATGCTGGACGTCTCGTCCACCGCCATCCGCGACGACGTGGCGGCGGCGCAAGACATCACCCAATTGGTGCCGCCCGCCGTGGCGCGCTATATTGAATCCCACGGCCTGTACGGCAAGCATCAGGCCCAAACGCCATCACCCATCAGGAGCTGAATGGACATCCGCAAGCTGCAACGCGCCATCGTCGATGGCCTCGAAGATGTGAAGGCCCAGCACATCGCTGTCTTCAACACCGAGCATCTCTCTGCCCTGTTCGAACGCGTGATCATCGCCTCGGGCACCAGCAACCGGCAGACCAAGGCGCTGGCTGCCAGCGTGCGCGACGCCGTCAAGGGCCGCGGCATGGAGGTGCTGAGCGTCGAGGGCGAAGACAACGGCGAATGGATCATCGTCGACTGCGGCGCCGCCGTCGTGCACATCATGCAGCCGGCGATCCGCGAGTACTACCACCTCGAGGAAATCTGGGGCGGCAAGACCGTGCGGCTGAAGATCGGCGAGGTCAGCACCAAGCTGGTCAAGGCCAGCGAACCCGAGCCCGCACCGAAGAAGGCGCGCAAGCTCAAGGCCGAGGTCCGCGCCGGCCATGACGCGGTGCGGCCGGCCCGCACCCGCAATGCGGCCCGTGATGCAGCCGCTGAAATGGCCGCACCCCCGCCGGCGGCCCAGCGCGCCCCGGCCAAGACTGCCAGGCCGACCCGCGAAGCGGTCGAGGAAAAGGCCACCAACCGCAGCGCCGCCTTCAAGCGCGTGGCGGCCAAGAGCCCGGCTCGCCCGGCGCGCAAGACGGCGTCGCGCGTCAGCACCGCGCCAGCCACCAAGACCATCGTCGTCAAGGCGGCCGGGCAGTCGGCGGCGCGCAAGTCGCCGGCGGCCAAGAAGGCCGCCGCGCCGACGGCCGCGCGCAAGACGGCAGGCCGCAGCAAGTAGTTCTCGGTCGCCTGCGATGAAGCTGCTGGTGGTGGCGATCGGCCAGCGCCAGCCGGCCTGGGCCGACACGGCCTGGGCCGATTTCGCCAAGCGTTTTCCGCCTGAGATGCGTCTGGAACTGAAGGCGCTGAAGGCCGAGCCGCGCACCGGCGGCAAGACCGCCGCGCAGTGCATGGACGCCGAGGCGGCGCGCATCGAAGCCGCACTGGCCAAGGACGCCAAAGGGGCGCGGCGTGTCGTGCTGGACGAATTCGGCAGCCGGCGCACCACGGCGCAGCTGGCCGAACGGCTGCAAGGGTGGCGCGGCGAAGGCCGCGACACGGCGCTGCTGATCGGCGGGCCGGATGGCCTGTCCCCGGCGCTGAAAGCCAGCGCCGATGAAACGCTGCGGCTGAGTGACCTGACGCTGCCGCACGCCTTCGCGCGGGTCATCGTGGCCGAAGCGCTGTACCGTGCCTGGACCCTGGCGACCGGCCATCCCTACCACCGCGAATAGCGCCGCGGCCGCCGCCGGCCGCATGGACAATGGGCGCATGCCCGATGCCCGTCGCCACGCCTTCGTCTACCTCGCCTCGCAAAGCCCGCGTCGGCAGCAACTGCTCGACCAGCTCGGCGTCGCCCATCGCCCGCTGCTGCCGAACGTCGGTGCTTCAACGGCCGACGACGACATCGTCGAAGACGCCGAGGCGCTGGAAGCGGTGATCCCTGGCGAACTGCCGCTGGACTACGTGCAGCGCGTCACGCGGGCCAAGCTGCTGGCGGCGCGGGCCCGGCTGCAGCGGCGCGGTCTGCCGCCGGCGCCTGTCCTGTGCGCCGACACCACGGTGGCCCTGGGCCGGCGAATCCTGGGCAAGCCGCGCGACGACGCCGAAGCGGTGGCCATGCTGACCGCGTTGTCGGGCCGCAGCCACCGCGTGCTGACCTGCGTGGCCGTGGCCAGCGGTCGCCGCCAGCTGCTCCAGACCAGCCTGTCGAAGGTCCGCTTCGCGGATCTGACACCGGCCACCGTGCGCCGCTACGTGGCCAGCGGCGAGCCGCGCGGCAAGGCCGGCGCCTACGCCATCCAGGGCGCGCTGGCCGGCTGCATCGCGCATATCGAGGGCAGCCACAGCGGCATCATGGGCCTGCCGCTGTTCGAGACCGCGACGCTGCTGCGCGCCGCGGGCGTCCAATTGCCGATCTAGACTCGGACCATGCCCGCGCAAGACATCCTCATCAACTGGGCGCCCCAGGAAACCCGTGTCGCCATCGTCGAGAACGGCGCCGTGCAGGAACTGCACATCGAACGCACGCTGGAGCGCGGCCTGGTCGGCAACGTCTACCTCGGCAAGGTGGTGCGCGTGCTGCCCGGCATGCAGAGCGCCTTCATCGACATCGGCATGGAGCGCGCGGCCTTCCTGCACGTGGCCGACCTGAACAACGGCCCGCCGCACGGGCAGTCCAAGGACGGCCGCAGCGACGTGCCGCTGGTGCCCATCGAGCGCCAGGTCTTCGAAGGCCAGACGCTGACCGTGCAGGTCATCAAGGACGCGATCGGCACCAAGGGTGCTCGGCTGTCGGCGCAGATCTCGGTGGCCGGCCGCATGCTGGTCTTCCTGCCGCACGACAAGCACATCGGCATCAGCCAGAAGATCGGCTCGCACGAACTGCGCGAACAGCTGCGCACCCGGATGCAGGCGCTGACCGCCATCGACAGCAAGGACGGCGGCAAGGACAACGGTGGCGGCTTCATCCTGCGAACCAATGCCGAGGAGGCCAGCGACGCCGAGCTGGCCGAAGACATCGCCTACCTGCGCCGCACCTGGGCGCTGATCCGCGAGCGCGCGCAGAGCCGGCCCGCCGGCAGCCTGCTGCACCAGGACCTGAGCCTGGTCGAACGCGTGCTGCGCGACCTGACGGTCGAGGCCACGCAGACCATCCGCATCGACAGCCAGCTGCAGTGCGACGCGCTGAAGGCTTTCGGCGAAACCTTCATGCCCGGTGCGGTGGCCAAGCTCGACCATTACCGCGGCGAGCGGCCGATCTTCGACCTCTTCGGCATCGAGGAAGAACTGACCCGCGCGCTGGCCCGCCGCGTCGACCTGAAGAGCGGCGGCTACCTGATCATCGACCAGACCGAGGCGCTGACCACGGTCGACGTCAACACCGGTGGCTTCGTCGGTGCGCGCAACTTCGAAGACACGATCTTCAAGACCAACCTCGAAGCCGCCGGCGCGATGGCGCGGCAACTGCGCCTGCGCAATCTGGGCGGCATCATCGTCGCCGACTTCATCGACATGGCGCGCGAAGACCACCAGCAGGCCGTTCTGGCCGAGCTGCGCAAGCAGCTCGCACGCGACCGTACCCGCACCACGGTCAGCGGCTTCACGCAGCTGGGCCTGGTCGAGATGACGCGCAAGCGCACGCGTGAAAGCCTGGCCCACATGCTGTGCGAAACCTGTCCGACGTGCCAGGGCCGCGGCGAGGTCAAGACGGCGCGCAGCGTCTGCTACGACATCCTGCGCGAGATCCTGCGCGAAGCCCGCCAGTTCGCGCCCAAGGAATTCCGCGTCGTGGCCAGCGCGGCGGTCATCGAAATGCTGCTCGATGAAGAGAGCGTGCACCTGGCCGGGCTGAGTGAATTCATCGGCCGCAAGATCTCGCTGAGCGCCGAGCCGACGATGAATCCGGAGCAGTACGACATCGTGCTGCTGTAGACCTTGCCGGTCGCCGAGTGCGCCAGCGCACTGCAGGCTGGCGGGTCTGCGGACCACAATTGGCAGCGCCATGCAGCCCGACCCGCGCCCCGATGACCCGGCCCCCCCGCGGGCGGGTGAGGCCGCTGGTCCGGCCGTCCGGCCGGCCGCCGGCGACGGGCTGAGCGCTGACGAGGCCCGGCTGGGGCTGGCCCGCGACGGTCCGAACGAATTGCCGCGGTCCCAGCCGCGCAGCGTGCTGCGGCTGGTGCGCGAGGTGGCGTCGGAGCCGATGTTCCTGCTGCTGGTGGCCTGCGGCGCCCTCTACCTGCTACTGGGCGACCGCCAGGAAGCGCTGATGCTGCTGGGCTTCGTCTTCGTGGTCATGGGCATCAGCTTCGTGCAGCAGCGTCGCAGTGAGCGCTCACTGGAAGCCTTGCGGGACCTGTCGAGCCCGCGGGCGCTGGCCCTGCGCGACGGCCAGTTGCTGCGCATCGCCGCACGTGAGCTGGTGGTCGGCGACCTCGTGTTGCTGGCCGAGGGCGACCGCGTCCCGGCGGACCTGCAGTTGCGCCAGGTCTCGAACCTGGCGGTCGACGAGTCCTTGCTGACCGGCGAGTCGGCGCCGGTCAGCAAGGCGGTGGCGCTGCCGGGTGCGGCCGCGGCGCAGCCGGCAACCGAAGCCACGAACCGCACGCAGGCCTATTCCGGCACGCTGGTGACGGGTGGCACGGCACGCGGCTGCGTCGTGGCCACCGGCGAGCGCAGCGCACTGGGCCGCATCGGCGTGTCGCTGGCCGGCATCGTGGCCCAGGCGACGCCGATCCAGCGGGAGACCCAGCACGTCGTCAAGGCCGTGGCCCTGGTCGGCCTGGCGCTGGCCGCCGCGCTGGCCGCCGCCTACGGCCTGGCGCAGGGCGACTGGCTGCGCGGCCTGCTGGCGGGCCTGACGCTGGCCATGGCGGTCCTGCCCGAAGAGCTGCCCGTGGTGCTGACCCTGTTCCTCGGCCTGGGCGCCTGGCGCCTGGCCCGCGAAAAGGTGCTGGCGCGCAGCATCCCGGCCGTCGAGTTGCTGGGCGCGACCACCGTGCTCTGCGTCGACAAGACCGGCACGCTGACCGCCAACCGCATGACCTTGCGCCGCCTGTGGTCGGCGCAGGCGGTCCACGACACGGCGCGGTCCGATGCCAGCCCCTTGCCGGAAGACCTGCACGCGGTGCTGGAGTACGCGGTGCTGGCCAGCCACCGCCGCGCCTTCGACCCGATGGAGACCGCCATCGGCGAAGCCGGCCAGCGCCTGCTGGCCGACACCGAGCACCTGCACGGCGACTGGACCCTGGTCGACGACTACGCGCTGTCGCCCGAGATGCTGGCCATGACGCGCGTCTGGCAATCGCCGGACTGCGCCGAACGCCTGATCGCGGCCAAGGGCGCGCCCGAGGCCATCGTCGACCTCTGCCACCTGGACGCGGCGCAGGGCGCCGCCATCCTGGCGCAGGCCCACGCGATGGCCGGCGACGGTCTGCGCGTGCTGGGAGTGGCCTGGGCCACCTTCGCCTCGGGTGAACTGCCGGCGCAGCAGCACGACTTCCACTTCGCCTTCCTCGGGCTGATCGCGCTGGAAGACCCGGTCCGGCCCGAGGTGCCGGCGGCGGTGGCCGAGTGCCAGGCCGCCGGCATCCGCATCGTGATGATGACCGGCGACCACCCGGCCACCGCCGTCGCCATCGCGCGGCAGGCCGGGCTGAGCACCGCCGCGCCGGTCATCAGCGGGGCCGAGCTGGCCGCGCTGAGCGATGCAGACCTGGCCCAGCGGCTGGCCACGACGCACATCTTCTGCCGCGTCCAGCCCGAGCAGAAGCTGCGCCTGGTGCGCGCTTTCCAGGCCCGCGGCGACGTCGTCGCGATGACCGGCGACGGCGTCAACGACGCCCCGGCGCTGAAGGCGGCCAACATCGGCGTGGCGATGGGCGCGCGCGGCACCGAGGTGGCGCGCGAGGCCGCCGCGCTGGTGCTGCTGAACGACGATTTCTCGTCGCTGGTGACTGCGGTGCGCTACGGCCGCCGCGTCTTCGCCAACCTGCGCAAGGCCATCGTTTTCGTGGTCGCGGTGCACGTGCCCATCGTCGGTCTGTCGATCGTGCCGGTTCTATTCGGCTGGCCGATGCTGCTGATGCCTGTGCACATCCTGTTCCTGCAACTCGTCATCGACCCGGCCTGTTCGGTGGTCTTCGAGGCCGAGCCGCTGGAGCCCGACGCGATGCGCCTGCCGCCGCGCCGGTCTGAGCAGCGCCTGTTCGACCGGGCGGTGATGGTCCGCGGTCTGTGCCAGGGTGCCGGCCTGCTGCTGCTGCTGCTGGCGGTGTTTGCCGCGGCCCGGGCGGGGCTGCCCGCCGGTGCGCAGCGCGACGACACCGCGCGCGCGCTGACCTTCGTCGTGCTGGTGCTGTCCAACCTGGGCCTGATCCACGCCAACCGGGCCTGGGGCCGCAGCACGCTGCGCGGCCAGGCCGAGTCCAACCGCCCCTTCGGCTGGATCGCGGCCGGCACCGTGCTCGTCCTCGGCGTTGTGCTGGGCGTGCCGGCGATCAGCCGGCTGTTCGCTTTCTCGGCGCCCGCACCCAGCCTGCTGCTGGCGGCGCTGGCCGTGGCCGGCCTGGGCCTGGCCTGGTTCGAGGCCGTCAAGCGGTTTCAGGGCCGGCGTTCCCGCCGCGCCGCCTGAGCCCCGGCCAGAGCCCGAGCCCGAGCCTTCGGCTCAATGCCCGATGCGCAGGGCCACCAGGAAGCGCGAGACCATGTTGTAGGCGGCCACCGTGGCCACCAGTTCGACCAAGCCGGTGGCGTCGAAGCTGTCCTTGATCGCCGCCATCAGCGCGTCGGCCACTTCGATGTCGCAGCTCATCGCGTCGGCCAGCTCCAGCACCAGGCGTTCACGCGGCGCGAAGAGGTCTGGCAGCGGCGTCTGTCGGCAGGCTTCGATCTTTTCGGCGCCCAGGCCGGCCTTCAGCGCGTGCGGGATGTGCGCTTCGAACTCGTAGGGCGCGCGGTTCAGCACGGCCACGCGCAGGATCACCAGCTCGCGCAGGTCGGCCGGGATGCTGCTCTGCTTGCGCACCGCGGTCAGCATGTGTTCCCAGCCCGCGGCGATCGGGGCGCTGTTCAGCAGCGCCTGGTAGAGCGGCGAGATGCGGCCGCGTTCGGCCAGGATGCGGGCCTCGATCTCGGCCAGCTCGGGCCGGGTGCCGGCTTGCACCAGCGGAACACGGGTCTCGTTCATGCCGTTCTCTCTTCAAAGCGATAGAGGCGTTGCGGGTTGTCGACCAGCAGGCGCTGCCGGGCCTCGGCAGTGGGCGCCAGGCGTGGGACCAGGCCGGCGATCAGCGCTTCGTCGACCACCGCCTCGGCGTGGTTGGGGTGTGGCCAGTCGTTGCCCCACAGCACGCGGTCGCCGTGCTCGGCGACCAGCTTGGCGGCATAGGGCAGCGCGTCGTCATAGGGCGGCCCCTGCCGCGTGATGCGGTCGCAGCCACTGACCTTGACCCAGAAGCGCCGGTCGTCCAGCAGCCGCAGCAGCGCCTGGAAGGCCGGCTGCGCCAGGCCCAGCGAGGCGTCGATGCGCCCCAGGTGGTCGATGACGACCGGCACCGGCGAGCGCCGCAGCAGCGGGGCGAAGTCGACCAGCACCCGCTGCGGGTCGCCGTGCAGTTGCAGGTGCCAGCCCAGGGCCTCGAGCCGGCCGCCGAAGGCGATGACGTCGGCGATCGGCGCCGAGCGCGCCAGGTGGCCCATGTAGTTGAAGCGCACCCCGCGAAAGCCGGCCTGGTCCAGGCGCCGCAACTCGGCATCGCTGCAGTCGACCGGCAGCAGGGCGATGCCGCGGTAGTCGGCGGGCCGGCTGGCGATGGCGTCCTCGGTCACCCGGTGGTCCTGGCCGTGGGCACTCGACTGCACGATCACGCAGCGCTGCAGGCCGAGGCGGTCGTTCAGCGCGAACAGGTCTTCCTTGGGCGCGTCCTGCACGGGCCTGTAGCTGGCGTCGGCCGGCAAGGCATATTGCGCGCGCGGGCCGACGACGTGGCAGTGCGCGTTGCAGGCCGCCGTCGGCAGCGGCGAAGGCGGGATCAGCGGCATCGTCGTTTCGGTCGGCATGCGTCGCCCTCGCTCAATGCCGACGCAGGAAGTCGAGCACCGCGGCGTTGAACTCGGCCGGCTTTTCCCAGGCCACCGCGTGGCCGGCGTCGCTGATCGACACGAACTCGGCGCCGCGGACATGGCGGGCCCACAGCGCCATCAAGCCGGGCGGCGCGATCAGGTCGGCGCCGCCGGCGATGACCAGCGTCGGCGCCGCGATCGTCTCGAGCTTGGCGTAGCTGTTCAGCGTGCGCAGCGGCTGGTCGGTCGCGCCGGCCTGCCTGGCCTGCTTCTCGTGCTCCAGCCAGCGTGCGGTACCGGCCGGGTCGGCGCTGCGGTAGGCCGGACCGACTTCCATGAAGACCACCGGCAGGCTGCGCCGCCCCGGCATGTCGATGCGCGCGGTGATCTCGCGCATCTCGGGTTCGCTGTCGAGGCGGGCACTGCTGGCCGCGACGACCAGGCCGGCCACCCGCTCCGGGCGCCAGGCGGCGTAGTCGATGCCGACAAAGCCGCCGCCGGCCACGCCCAGCAGATAGACCTTCGGCAATTTCAGGTGGTCGAGCAGCGCGTCGAGGTCGCCGGCCACCGTGCCGGGCTGCGCGCCGCTGCTGGCGACGGCCAGGCTGCGGCCCCAGCCGCGGCGGTCGAAGGCGATCACGCGGTAGCCGGCCTGCGCGTAGGCCTGCACCTGCGGCTCCCAGATCGGGCTGGCCCCGGTGTTGGCGTGCAGCAGGACCAGTGGCTTGCCGCTGCCACCGCTGTCGGTGAACCACAGGCGCACCCCCGGCAGATCGGCATGGCTGCCATCGGCCGACCAGGCCGCCCCGCCAGCCAGGGCCAGCAGGCCTGAAGCCAGCAGGGTCATCAAACAGCGTCGTGAACGAGCCAGCATCTTTGCGGTCTCCTGTGGGTCTGTGGTGTTGCAGGCGATCAGGACTGCGCCGGGCGGGTGGCCCGCAGCGCGGCATCGATCTGCAGCAGCATCGCCTCGGCGTCCTGCAGGCCGTTCATGCGCGAGGCGCCGCCCAGGTGTGGCGTCAGGATCACCTGGTCGAAGCCCAGCAGCGGGTCGGTGTCGGGCGTCGGTTCGCCGTACAGCACGTCGCAGCCGGCGCCCGCCAGGTGCCCGCTCTGCAGCGCCGCAACCAGCGCGTCGTGGTCGACGATGTCGGCCCGCGCGGTGTTGATCAGGTAGGCGCCGGCGGGCAGGCGTTGCAGGGCTGAGGCGTCGACCAGGCCGCGCGTGGCGGCCGAGTAGGGCACGTGCACGCTGAGGAATTCGGCGCGCTCGAAGAGCTCGTCGAAAGCGCAGTAGCGAACGCCCAGCGCCGCTTCTTCGGCCGCGCCCAGGCGGCTGCGCTTGTGATACAGCACGTTCATGCCGAAAGCCCGCGCCCGCGCGGCCACTTCGCGGGCGATCTCGCCAAAGCCCAGCAGACCCAGGCTCAGCCCGTGCAGGGTGCGCAGGTCCGGAATGCGCCCGTAATTGGCGCTGGCCGTGTGCCGGCTGTCGTAGGGCCGGTGCGCAAAGCCCGCCGCGGCCAGCCGGCTGGCCGACACGGTGCCCTTGATCAGCGGCAGGCGGCGCGCCAGCGCCAGCAGCAGCAGCAGCGTGTGCTCGGCCATCGCGATGTTGGTGCGGCGACGCAAGGTCAGCACCGGCAGGCCCCGCTGCTGGCAGGCCGTGGCGTCGACGTTGTCGGCCAGCAAGCCAAAGTTCTGCACCACGGCCAGGCGCGGCGCCAGGGCCAGTTCGTCGGCGCCGACCGCCAGGCTTTCGACGATCGCGACCTCGGCCTGTGGCAGGGCTGCCTTGAATTCCGCCGGGCTGTTGACCAGCCGCACCTGCGCCGGGTAGAGCGCCGGGATGCGCGCCCGCAGCGCGGTCAGCCAGGCTGCGAAGTCCGCCAGGTCGGTCGAGTTGTAGTCGGCGAAAGCCGCCACCCGTTCGGCCGGGGTCGTCGGGTCCAGGATGACCTGCACCAGCCGCAGCACGCGGTCTTCCTCGACGACGACGACCGGCAGCGCGCTGGCTGCGCCGCCCGGATCCGCGGTGCGGGTCATGCGACGCCTCTGGCGGTCAGCAAGCCCATCAGTTCGCTGACTTGCAGCGTTTCGTCGTTCATCGCGGCCAGTGCCGCCCGCGCGCCGTCATCGCCGAGCTGGGGGCGGGTGCAGCCGATGAACTTCTGCCGCAGGTCGTCGGCCGTTGCGGGGTTGGTCGGCGAGCCCTTGTGGACGGCCACCGTCGCCTGCAGCACCCGGCCATCGTGGGTCGTGACTTCGACCATCACGGGCTGCTCGAAGGGGGCCTTGCGCACCGCGGGCACGTTTTCCGACAGGTGCGGCGGCACCTGCACCTCGATCAGGTCGATCAGCCGGCTGGTGGCCTCGCGGCGCACCGCTTCGTCGGTGAACGAGGCCAGCGTCGGCGGGCCGTCGATCCAGCTGGCGGCGATGCAGTATTCGAGCGAGGTCTTGCCCTGCAGGCCGTTCGCCGGCCGGGCGTGGATCAGGGTCCGGGGATACATGTAGCTGACCTCGCAGCGGATGCGGCGGATGTCCTGCGGCCGCAGGCCGTGCTGGCGCTGCAGTTCGACGACACAGTCGATCGCGAACAGCGGCGGCCGGCCGCAGGGGTAGAGCTTGAAGGTGGCGCCGGGCGAGACGATCATGAAAGGCGCGCCCCAGGTCTTCAGGCTGTCGTCGAGCCCGCGATCGGACCATTCGCGCGAGAACACCGCGCCCAGGCCCATCGCGCCGCCGAAGATGTCGGTGTCGGCCGTGAAGCCGCCAGCCGCCAGTTGTGCCGCGCGCACGCCGTTGCTGGCGGCCAGGCCGCTGTGCAGCGACATCGTCATGCTGCCGAAGTTGCGGCGCAAGCCGCCGGCCATCGACGCCGCGATGCCCAGCGCATGCGCCATCTGCCCGGCGTCCAGGCCCAGGATCAGGCTGCTGGCGACGACCGCGCCGAAGGTGCCCTGGGTTGCCGTCGCGTGCCAGCCGATTTCGTAGTGCGAGGGGTTGAGCAGCGTGCCCAGGCGGCATTCGACTTCGTAGCCGACAACGAAGGCCTGCAGGGCCTCGCGCAGCGGCAGCTGCTGCAGCTCGGCCAGCGCCAGCACCGCCGGCAGCAGCGGCCCCGACGGATGGCCGCGCATCTGCGCCTGGTTGTCGTCGAACAGCTGCAGGCTGACCATCGCGCCGTTGACCAGCGCCGCGTCAGCCGGCCGCGTCTGTTCGCCGAAGCCGATCACCGTGCTGGGGCCGACGGCCCCGGTGTGCAGCCGGCGCAGCAGGGCGATCGGTGCTTCGCCATAGGCGGCATGGGCGGCAGCCAGGCTGTCGATCAGGCAAGCCGTGGCGGCGTCGAGTTCTGCGCGGCCGACGCGGGCGGGCAGGGTGACCCGGCAGGTGTCGATCAGGCGCGACGTCAGGGAGCTCAAGGTGTTTCCTTCAAGGCGGTCGGTCGGCGATTTTCAATTCGCGGTGATGCCGGCGTCCTTGACCAGCTTGGACCATTTCCGGATCTCGGCCTGCACGTAGGCGCCGAACTGCTCGGGCGTGTTGCCGGGCACCGGCTCGAAGCCTTCGCGGCCGAGGCTGGCGCGCACTTCGGGCAGCTGCATGATGGCGTTGAGCTCGGCGTTGAGCTGCCTGACGATGGCCGGCGGCGACTGCGCCGGCGCGAACAGGCCGAGCCAGTTGCTGGCCTCGAAGTTCGGCAAGCCGGCCGCGGCCGCGATGGTCGGCACGCCGGGGGCCAGCGGCGAGGGCTGCGGGCTGGACACGCCCAGCGCGACCAGCGTGCCGGCCTTGACGTAGGGCAGCACCGTCGACACGCCGATCAGCATGACCTGCACATTGCCGCCCAGCAGGTCGGTCACGGCCGGTGCGGCGCCCTTGTAGGGCACGTGCTGCAGTTCGATGCCGGCGGCGCGGTCGAACATCGCCATCGCCAGGTGGCTGGCGCTGCCCGGGCCCGAGCTGCCGAAGTTCAGGCTGCCGGGCTTGGACCTGGCCAGGGCGATCAACTGCTGCGCGGTCTCGACGTGCAGCGACTTCGGCACCACCAGCAGGCTCGAGATCGTCGCCGCCAGCGCGATCGGCGCGAAGTCCCTGACCGTATCGAAGCGCACTGGGCTGAGCGAGGGATTGGTGGTCACCACACCGGCGGTCGTCAACAGCAGCACATGGCCGTCGGCGGGCGAGCGCGCGACCGCTTCGGCGCCGATGCTGCCGCCGGCACCGGCCCGGTTGTCGACGATCACGGTCTGGCCCCAGCGTTCGAGCAGCTTCTGGCCGATGGCGCGGGCCAGCGCATCGGCCGGCCCGCCGGCCGCGAAAGGCACGATCAGGCGGATCGGCTTGCTCGGGTAGGGCGCTGCCGCCGTCTGGGCCCGGGCTGCCGGCGCGTATGCCAGCAGGGTCGCCAGCAGCGTCGCCAACAGGGCCGTCAGCCCGGCGGCAGCGAGGCCGTTGCTGCGGTACCGCGAGGCTTGCACCCTGCGCCCTCAGTCGCAACGCGCGGACATGCCGCCGTCGACGATGATTTCGGTGCCGGTGACGAAGCGCGATTCGTCGCAGGCCAGGAACAGCGCCGCGTTGGCGGTGTCGCGGCCGTCGCCGACGACCGGCAGCGGGATGCGCGCCTGGCGCTGCTGCAACAAGGCCTGGACGTCGCCGCCGGTGCGCTGGTGCGCCAGCCGGACGTCGACCATCGGCGTGTACAGCTGGCCCGGCACCACCGAATTGACGCGGATGTTCTGCTTGGCGTACTGCACGGCCAGGACCTTGGAAAACTGGATCACCCCGGCCTTGGTGGCCGCGTAGGCGATCTGGGCCGAACCGGTCCAGCGGATGCCCGAGGTCGAGGCCACGTTGACGATGGTGCCGCCGCCCTGCGCCAACATCGGCGGCAGGGTGTGCTTGCAGCTCAGGAAGACGCTCTTCAGGTTGTGGTCGATCTGGGCGTCCCAGATCTCTTCGCTCATCTCGACCGGCCCGCCCTTGGCCGAGCCGCCGACGTTGTTGACCAGCACGTCGATGCGGCCGAATTGCTGCAGGCAGCGGGCGACGGCGTCGGCCACCGAGCGGCTGTCGGTGACGTCGCAGGCCGCCGTCTCCATGCGGCCGCCCACCGCAGCGACCCGCTGCAGCGTCTCGTCCATGTGGGCCAGGTCGCGGTCGACGCCGAAGATCGCCGCGCCCTCTTCGGCGAAGCGAACCGCCACCGCGCGGCCATTGCCCCAGCCGGGCCCGACCGAGCCGGCGCCGCAGACCAGGACGATCTTGCCGGCCAGGCGCCCGGTGGGCTTGGCGGCGGCGGTGGCGTCTGACGGGGTCTGGTTCATGGTCGGGTCCCTCTCCAGGGCGCGATGCTAGAGCGATCTGGACCTTGCATGTTCGATAGCAGCTATCGAGAATTCAACGATCATGGCAGCGCTCGATCGTGCAGCGCAGGACGGGTGCATGGACCTCAGGCGTTTGCAGTATTTCGTGGCGGTGGCCGATGCCGGCAGCTTCAGCCTGGCCGCGGCTTCCTTGCACCTGGCGCAGTCGACGCTCAGCGGCCATGTGCTGGCGCTGGAGAAGGAACTGGGCCAGGCGCTGCTGGTGCGCCACGGCCGCGGCGCCGAGCCGACCGAAGCGGGCCGCGCCCTGCTGGCGCATGCGCGCGGCATCTTCGAGCTGGCCGAGCGCGCCCGCAGCGACATGCTCGACCGGCAGAGCAACCCGCGCGGCCAGGTCACCGTCGGCCTGCCGCCGCACGTGGCGCTGCGGCTGAGCGCCGATGTCGTCAGCGGTTTTCGTGCACAGTACCCGAACGCCATGGTCTGCATCGAGGAGGCGCTCAGCATCCGGCTGCGCGAATGGCTGATTGCCGGGCGCCTGGACATGGCGCTGCTCTTCGACCCGCCGGCATCGCCGCAGCTGCACATGGAAACCATGGTCCGCGAGTCACTGGTGGTCTTCAGCACCAGCCCGCTGCCGGCCCAGATGCGCCTGGCCGAGGTCGCCCAATTGCCGCTGGTGCTGCCGCGCGCACCGAACGCGATCCGCCAACTGGTGGAGAGCCATGTCGCCCCGCGGCGGCTGGCACTGCAGGTGGTCGCCGAAGTCGACTCGATACAGACGGTGCTGTCGATCGTCGCGCGGGGCGCGGCCTGCACGGTCCTGCCGGCCAGTTCGGTGCAGTTCTGGAAGCACGCCGCCCCGCTGCACACCGCCGCGATCCACGCCCCGTCCATCCGAAACCGGCTGGTGCTGGCCGTGCCCCATGCCAAGCCGGCCATGAAGATGAACGACTTCACCGTGAAACTGCTGCGCCGCCTGAGCGCGGCGATGGCCTGATTGCGGCCCTGTGCAGCGCGCGGCGCGGTCGACGTGTCGTTCACCGATTTTCGTACGCCCGTCGCAGCCACTGCTCGGCGTCATCGGCCACGGTCTTGACGTCGGACTTGCCGACGAGCTTCACCCTGATCTGCGGGTCGAGGAAGCCGACCACCTCGCGCTCCGGTGCCTCCTCGCGAACGATCACGTTGCAGGGCAGCAGCAGGCCGATGTCGCTCAGCACGCCGAAGCCTTCGGCTTTCAGCGCGGCGATGGTCTTGGCCAGGGCCTGGTCGAACATGGTGCCGCTGAGCGTGGTGGTGTTCCGTACATGGGGGCCTCGATGTGGTGGGTGGTTCAGACGCGGGTCGTCCCCGTGTGAGATGGCTTGACGACCAGCTTGGACCACTCGGCAAGGCCAGTCGGCGGCACAGTCAGCCAGGGCAAGGTGAAGACTCGCTGCGCCAGGCCAGCGGCCATGCGCTCCATCTGCTGGCGCTCGCCCACCAGCCGCGCTGCCAGCAAGGGGTCGCGCGTGCCGGCGGCCAGCACGCTCTTGTTCAGCACCCAGGCATAAGGTTCGATGCTGGCGCGGCGCAGGTCGTCTTGCAGCGCAGCCGCCTGCGACACCGGCGTTACTTCCGGTCGCGTCACCAGAATGATCTGGGTGTAAGCGGCGTCCTGCAGCCGCATCAAGGGCGTGACGAAGTGGGATGTGCCGCGCCCTTCGAATTCGCGTGTCACCTGCCGGTGATAAGCGCCCGTCGCATCCATCAGCAACATGGCGTGACCAGTGGGTGCGGTGTCGAGCACGACGAAGGCGCTGCGAGCCTCGCTGACGATGCGCGAGAAGGCATGGAAGACCGCGACCTCTTCGGTGCAGGGCGATTGCAGGTCTTCCTGCAAGCGTTGCACCTGCGCCCACAACCCAAGTCAGGGGTTCTGCGACGGGGCCGGCACCGGTCGTCAGCAGTGCGCGCAAGGCCGGCAGGCCGACCGTGTCGAAGGCCCGCAGCGGCACGCGGTCCTGCGGCAGTGCACGCAGCGAGGCTGGCATCGCATCGAGCGCCTGCTGCCCCAAGTCCTCGATGGCGCAGGCCACCGCATCCGTACGCTCACTGGCGCGGAACACGCCATTGATCGCCAGCCGCTGATTGTTCAAGCCGAGTTCATGCAACTCGATCGAGGTGCGCGCCGCTTCGGCGATGGCGCCCTTGTCCGGCCGGGTCACCAGGATCACCGGGGTCTTCGTCGGATCGCTCAAGGCCTCGATTGCGGCTTTGAAGCGCACCGCCTGCATCTTCAAGCCAGAATGCGGACCCAGGCAGGACGCACCGCGATCATTGCCGTCCAGAAATCCGGTCCAGGCCTTGGGAAGACTCAGAAAGCCCATGGTGACCGGCTTCAGCCATGCTTGTGCCTCCTCGTGCGACGGCAGACCGCCGCTGCGAACGACCCGTCAAGGCCCCCCGTCGCGCGTCAGCAGCGTGAACTTCACCAGTTCTTCCATCACGTCGACGACGCGCCCGTAGAACGCCGATGGCTTCATGCTTCCAGCCTCGCCGAAGCCCATGAATGCCTTCGCAACGGACGACTGCTTGGGCCATCGGTCGGCTGCTGTTGCGTCTCCATCATCGCGCGGTGCTCGCGGGGCTTGACGCTGCCGTCCTGCCGGTTGTGATGCGTCCAGGCTGCAAGGCCTGGTGGATGCCGACCCCGATGGCCGCACCGATGAGCTGCGCGATCATGAATCCAGGCGCACTCGCTGGCGCGATACCGGCAAAGCTGTCGCTGAACATGCGACCGAAGGCCGCCGCCGGATTGGCAAACGAGGTCGAAGCGGTGAACCAATACGCCGCACCGATGTAGGCGGCCACCATGGGTGCCGCCCGACCGGCCGGTGCCCGCAGGATGACCAGGAGCAGCCCGGCCGTGGCCACGGCCTCGGCGATCCACTGGCCCATGCCGCTGCGCACCTTCGTCGATAGCTGAAAGATCGTCATGTCGAACATGGCGTGTGCCAGCCAGGCACCCAGCATCGCACCCAGCAGCTGTGCGACCACGTAGGGCAGCAGCGTGGCTTTGGGCAGTTCGCCGCGCCAGGCCATCACCGCACTGACGGCCGGATTGAAGTGGGCGCCACTGACCGGACCGAAGACCTCGATCAGGATGTACAGGCCGCCGACCGTGGCCAGCGTATTGGCGAGCAAGGCGACGGCGACGTTGCCCCCGGACAAGCGCTCGGCCATGATGCCCGAGCCGATCACGACGGCCAGCAGCAGGGCCGTGCCGAGTGCCTCGGCCAGCAGTTTTCGGGACAGTTCAACCATGGTTCAGCGCTGACCGATGGCGGCCAATTCCGCTTGAAGCTCGGCCTTGCCCATCGTCTCCAGCGGCAGCCGCAGCAGCTGCAACATGCGGTAGCCGATGGCCTGGCGCGTGAGTTCAAAGGCGCGGCGCTTGCCCTCTTCGCCCCCCTCGGCGTTCGAGGGATCGGGGTAGCCCCAGTGCACCTTCACCGGCTGGCCGCCCTTGCCCCCGAAAAACACCGGGCAGGTCTCCGCTGCCGCGCTGTCGCAGACGGTGATCACGATGGACAACGGCGGCGCACCATCCTGGCTGAATTCGTCCCAGCTTTTGCTGCGGTATTCGGTGGTGTCGATGCCTGCGTTCTGCAGCGCCTCGATGGCAAACGGGTTGATGCGGCCGCTGGGCGCGCTGCCGGCGCTGTGGGCCTGGACGTCCCGACCGAGCCGGGTGGCCCAGTGATTGAGCATGCCTTCCGAGAGCACGCTGCGAGCGGAATTGTGGGTACAAAGGATGAGGACGTGGACCGTCATGGTTGCAGGCCTTCAGGGCGGGTTTTTGCCGATCTGGTCGAGCCCACGCCGCAGCGACATGCCAGCCAAGGCTGCTGACATGGCGTGTGCCTTCATCTCGGCGAGCTCGACGGGGCCGTCTACGTGCAGGTGAACGTGAAAGCGTTTCATGGCCATTTCCCGGGATCAACAGGTGATACGGCCAGACGCAGCAGCGATCCCGCAGGTCGAACCCTGGCAGCAGTGCGCGGTGAGGTAGGCCAGCAGTTCGTTCATCTGTTCGATGGACGGTCGGTAGATCAGGTTGCGCCCTTCGCGCTCCTGCGAAACCAGGCCGGCATGCATCAACTCCTTCAGGTGGAAGGACAAGGTCGAACCAGGCGCACCCAGCGTGGCGGACAGCGCGCCCGGGGTCATGCCCTGCGGTGCGGCTCCGACCAGCGCCCGAAAGATGCGAAGGCGCATGCCCTGGGCCAAGGCAGCAAGCGATGCGACAGCGGCTTTTTCTTCCATGATTCCATGTTGATAGAAAAATAGATGATTGTCAAACCGACTGTGCTGCGGGTGCCTGGGCGACCGACGGCTTGGTGCGCGTCAATGGGAAGGCGCGATGGTCCAGTCAGGGTCGGGCTGCGACGGCCGAGCCTTCGGCTTCGTCGCCAGAAAGCCGGCGTTGAAGTCCAGCCCTTGCGGGGGGATCACCGAGAGCGCCAGGCTCAGTCGAAAGTCAACGCTCCAGGTCGATGGGGCGTCGGCGTGAACGATCAGAACGCTTCCCAGTTGTCGGTGCCCGCCTGGGCCAGCGCCGGTGCGTCCTGCGGAGGCGCGCCTGCCGTCGCTCCGGCAGCCTTGGCCTTGAGCGCCGGGCGGCTGACGGTCGCGGCCCGATGGGGGCTGCGGCGCTCGGTGGTCGGCGCCGTGGGCGACGCAGGGGCCGCTTGGGGGGCCAGTCCATCCTGCCGGGACAGCTTGAACACCGCCACGGCCTGCACCAGTTGCTGCGCCTGGCCCTTCAGGCTCTCCGCGGCGGCGGCGCTTTCCTCGACCAGCGCGGCGTTCTGCTGGGTGGCCTGGTCCATCTGGCTGACGGCCTGCCCCACCTGCTGAACGCCCGAGCTCTGCTCCACGCTGGCCGAGCTGATCTCGCCGACGATGTCGCTGACGCGCTTGATCGAGCTGACGATCTCGTCCATGGTCTTGCCGGCCTGGTCGACGAACTCGGTACCTTGCTCCACCTGCTCCACGCTGCGGCCGATCAGCGACTTGATCTCCTTGGCTGCTTCGGCGCTGCGCTGTGCGAGGTTGCGCACTTCGGAGGCAACGACGGCAAAGCCGCGGCCCTGCTCACCGGCGCGGGCGGCTTCCACCGCCGCGTTCAGCGCCAGGATGTTGGTCTGGAACGCGATGCCGTCGATGACGCTGATGATGTCGCCGATCTTGCGGCTGCTGTCGTTGATGCCCTGCATGGTGGTGACAACCTGGCCGACCACCGCGCCGCCGCGTGCGGCCACCGACGACGCACTCTGGGCCAGCTGATTGGCCTGCTTGGCGCTGTCGGTGTTGTGGCGCACCGTGGTGCCCAGTTGTTCCATCGTCGCCGCGGTCTGCTGCAGTGCGCTGGCCTGCTGCTCGGTGCGGCTGGACAGGTCCTGGTTGCCCTGCGCGATCTGCGCGCTGGCAGTGGCCACGCTCTCCGAGTTGCTCCGCACTTCGGTGACCACCTGGACCAGGCTGTCGCGCATGCGGGCCAGCCCCGCCATCAGACTGCCGGTGTCGCCCGGGCGCAGCGCGATGGGCACGGTCAGGTCGCCCTGCGCCACGGCGTTCACCGCGCTGGCCGCCTCGCTGGGCTCGGCGCCCAGCTGGCGGAAGACGCTGCGCGTGAGCGTCCAGCCCAGCGTGCCGGTCAGGGCCAGCAGGGCCAGGCCGCCCAGCACCAGCGTGTCGGTCGTGGCCGACATCGTTGATTCGAGCGACGCGGAGCGCACGGCCAGCAGGGCGGACTCTTCCTTCGCAAACTCGGCAATGCCGGCCCGGAAGGCGTCCATCGCGGCCTTGTCCTTGCCCGCGCTGAACTCCCGCAGCAAGTCGTCCTGCGTCCCCTTGCCGGCCGTGGTGTCGCGACGCAGGGTGACCAAGGCGTTGGCCACGGTCATGAACTGCTGGTGGTTGGCCATCAGCTTGTCCAGGCGGCCCTGCTGTGCGGGGTTGTCCGAGGTCAGCGACTTGGCTTCTGCCAAGGCGACGCCGAATGCCTGCTCGCCAGCCTTGAAGGGCTCGAGGTACTTCTCGTGTCCCCCGGCGACAAAACCGCGCAGACCGGTCTCGATGTTGACCATGCTCAGCAGCATGCTGTTGGATTCAGACAGCACCTTGTAGGTGTGGGTGTTCCAGTTCACCGTGTCGCGCAACTTGCCGGTGTTGACCAGGGCGACGCCGATGAGCGTTCCTGCCAGCAGCAGGATGGCTGCAAAGGTCAGCGTCAGGCGCTTCTTCAGGGTCCAGTGATCGAACATCGGGGTTCTCCTTGGGGTGTGGAAGTCGCTGGGTGCTGCACAGGGGCCTTCAGCCGCCGGTACAGGCTGGCCGGATCAACATCGGAGGTATCGGACAAGCGATCGCGAAATTGAGAAGCGACTGAAAGCCATTCGCCGAAGCCGACCGGAAACGGGCAGGCCGGTGGTGCAGGAACTGCCCGGCGAAGGGCCCTGACGGCCCGACGATCAGGCCAGCGACTTGCGCATGCGGATCAGCGGGACCGGGATGCCGCCCAGGGCCTGGTCCTGTCTTTCCAACGCCACATAGCCCTGCGAGCGGTACAGCGGCTCGCCGGCCAGCGTGGCCATCAGTTCGGTGGCTTGAAACCCGCTGCTTCGCGCCGCCGCCTCGCACAGCTGCAGCAGCAGTTTTCCGATGCCCTGGCGCGTGCAGGACGGGTGCGTGTACATCGCGCGGACGCGGGCCGGGTCGACTGCGGGATCGAGCCGGTCGGCGTTCCGGCCGGACGCCTGGTCACTGCCGTACAACGTTCGCCGAAAACTCCAGCCCCCGCAGCCCACCACCGAGCCGCCGGACTCGATCACGAAATAGGTCCGGTCTTCGATCAATTGGCGATCCAGGCCCATGATCGTGCGGCTGGCAGCGATCTGCGTCGCTGTCAGAAACGGCTTCTGCAATTCGCCGATCGCGAGATCGATCAGATCACGGAGGGCTGCGGTGTCTTCAGGCAGCGCCCGGCGGTGGGACAGCGGGTCGGGACGCATCGCGTGAGCGGTCCGGGTGAAGGGGCGCTTTCGGCATTCAAGCCGCTGGTCTACAGGTAAGGCGCCGTGGTGGTGATGAACTTCTTGTCTGCGCCGAGGCAGGTCAAGGTCATGGCCGAGTCCTTCAACCAGATCCTTTCGACGCGCATGACATTGGTCGAAACGACCGAACGTGAAACGAGGGCTGCACCGCCGGATTTCAAGCGGGCGTCGATCTTGGCGAGACAGGCCGGGTAGGCCAGTAATTCGATGTTCGTCGTCGGCGCAGCCGTGGCCGGGTATTTCTTGGCATCGACCAGGCGCTTCAGTTCTTCAGGGCTGTAAGTCTTCTGCGCCAGGGCCGAGGAGCCGATCGCCAGCAAGGCCAGCGCGCAAACCGTGCGGAATGGGGTTCGTGTCATTTCCATGCCAGGAAAAGCTTGAATTGATGTTGAAGGTGGCCGGCGCGGCAGCTGCCGGTTTCAGTCATCGAGATGGGGATGGGGCTTGGCCGTGCCCAACTGCACGGCCTGACCGGCTGCCTTTTCGAGGGCCGCGTAAAAGGCCTTGACGGCGGCAATGTCCCCGCGCACGGCCCAGGTGTCCTGATCGCAGGCAGCGCAATGCGCGCTGAATGCGATTTCGATCCCCTTCAGCCTGGAGGTGTCGGCCGCGCCGATGTTGCTCAATTCGGCCTTGCAGCAGTTGCAGTGGATCACCGGTGGGTGCGCAACCGCGCGCCTGCGGATGGCTGCAGCGATGCGGTCCTCTGACGTACCTCGGTCCTTGGCTTGACCCAAATTCATGCTCCTGGTGGCCGCCGCGGTGCGGCGGAGGGAGTGGGGGATTTTAGAGCGGCCTGCGGGCCTGCCATTTCCAGCCGGCGAGGCGGCAACCAGGTCTCAGGCAGCGGGGCCGTTGACCGCCCATCGAGCGGCGAAAGCCCGCTGGTAGGCGGGTCGCGCCTCAGCACGCGCGACGTGGGCGACCAGGATCGGGTGGTCGTTCAGCAGGCCCGCATGGCGCTTGGCCAGGCGGAGGACGATGGTGCCGCAGCAGACGCACCGCCTGGGGCTGGCCGACTGCCTCGAGTGCCCAGCGAACTCGGGTCTCGCGCACCCAGCCTTTGCCGCCATCGGGTGAGCGTTCGAAGGCGGTGATGGTGATCGTCACCATAAGCCCCCTTGCGCGCCGCCAGCCGTCAGGCTCAAAGTCGGACCCTGCAGCGCCGGAAGGCCAGACCGAAGGAAACCAGAAACACCGCTCCCGCGGATGCTTTCAAGCCGACAGTGAGTTGGCCGAGTTCTCCGGCGGTCTTCATGAAAACGGCGCAGCCGACGACGACGAGCATCGCGGCCGCGAAGGCCAGCCACTGCTTCATTTCGCTCGCCTGCTTGCGGGGCGCGTTGAGCAGGAAGCCGAGCGACGTGCCCCATGTCGCGCCGGCCAACATCGCCAACATCAGGTAGATGGCCAAATTCATCGTCAGTGCCGGATCACAAGAGGGTCAGCGACGGATCAGGCGGGATTCGCGCCGGACCTCGAATTCAACCAGATTTCGACCGCCTGGGTCATCGCGGCATTCATGCCGCCCTCCATGTTCATGGCCTGATCGCGCAAACGGTGCGCCAGTTCCGCCGGCAGCCTGCAAGCCACGGCGACCAACTTGGGAACGGCCAGTCGGGACTTTGCATCGTGCTGCGCTGCCGCCGGGGCCGAGCCTTGGCCAAACCGCTGCGGCACGATGCCGGATTTCATGCGCCCGTCGATCTTCTTCGCCAAGTGCTTCTCGATGTCCGTCTTCTTCATGCTCATGGCGTTTCCTTGCGTCCTCGGGCGCTGATTGTGATCGACGATCGCCAGCCGGACGGTGCCCGTGCCTGGGCGCCTTGCGCTATGGCAGATCGCGAAGCTCGTGCTCCAGCTTCGCCATGCTGGCGTCCAGATCCGCCAGACGTTCCCGCACGAAACTCGGGTCTTGATGGGTCTGTATGACATGGTCCAGTTCAATTTCCAGCGTCCTGCGCTGGTAACGCCGACCGGCCAGTTCGGCCTCTTTCATCGCCCGTTGTGACGGCTTGCCGATGTGGAGATGTTCCGTCATGTCGCTACCGTCCCTGCTGGTGCCGATGAATATCGGGTTTGCCTTTCGGCGCCTTGGCAAGGTGTCAAGCAGGCTCGAACATGATCAGCCTGCAGTCGGCCGCGCCGACGTTTTCGAGGATGTGGCCGGGAATGGCGACCTGAACGATCGCCGAGCCCGCCTGGACTTCGGCTTGGCGGACTGTGCCGTTCTGGGCGTGGATGCGCAAGCTGCAGTCCGTCAGGTAGTAAACGGCATTCGCTGGATGGCCATGCAGGACGTCTTTCTGACCGGGCTTCCAGGTAACGGCGATCACCTTGTACTGGTCATTCTGGGCAATGACCTTGTAGATGTCGGGTGAGGCGACAAAGGACCGCGGGACAGTCTGGGCGTGCACGGCACCGCCGATTGCGAAGCCCAATGACAAAGCGCCATGGGCGAACAGGCGGGCGAAGTGCTTGGGCATGATGACCATCCAGCGCGCAGCGCAGTCAAGCCGACTGCGGCTTCAGCCTAACGCGGCAGCAGCCAGCGCCTTTGCGCTGGGTCAACCGCGGCGCGCACGGCGACCCGCAGGGGCCTTGTTCGGATGGCGAGCCCGCAGGGCTGCAGGGCCTCGGGCAATTTCATCGACTTGTGGAAACGGGGAGAATCCCTCCACCCGATCGACTTGACGGCAGCGGGGCTGAAGCGGGGAGAAGTCCCCGCCGAGGACCCGGCCTCACCGCCTGCCCCAACGCCAAACTGGCCGTTCTCCTTTTGCAAAGCAGATGGCAAACAGGATGGCGCAGGCCATGGTGATCCACACTGCAAAAGCAAACGGCCTCAACGGCGGTGGAAACAGGATCGAATCGGCAACGATGGAAGCGATAAAGGCCAGCAGCACGGCCCAGCCTTGCCAGCTGCAGGGTAGGCCCCAGCCCCAGCCGTCGGTTTTCGCCGGGAACCAATATGTCGGTTTTTCCGAATTCATTGGCCATCTTCCTCATTCAAGCTGACGCTAGAGTTCAAGGTGCAGCGCGCCACCAGGCTGAACAGCTTGCCATTGGGCCGACAGGCTGGCCATCGCGTGCCGAACGGCTTGAATCGCGGCCTCGTCGAGCGGCCATGCAGGGCATTCCCTGGCAAAGCAAGTGACGCGGTACATATCGATGATGTCGGCGCCGCTGCTCTTGCCGCCGGACCATGCGTCGCCTTGGAATACCTCGACCAGCCTTTCGATCGCGTCGCTTCGGGCCTCCGGTTTCATTTGGAATCCAGCGGCTTCGCCCGCCTTGACCCTGCCAAGGAATCCGCGTGCCTGCAGCGTGTGTTCAACGGCGTAATGAACCATGTCGTGGGGAATGATGCCCTGCTTGGGACATTCGACGCGTGCCGCCGGTCCGTTCTGGCGGAAGACTTCCATCAGGTCGTACTTGCCGGAACCTTTGGTGAAGACGATTTTCATGCGAGGGTAGGGGGCATGGGCTGCGAGCAAGGCCAGTTATCGGCTTCAGCGACCCCGACGGGTGCTGGGGAACCGTATGGTTTGCGTTGCCAAGTGGACTTCGCGAAGAAAGTACGCCAAACCGACAACCAGCGCCAAAGTTGAGCCGGTGAAACACAGGCCAATCAGCCATTTCAACTCTATCTGGAGCAGCACCTCGACAAACAGCAGCGCAATGACGGTGCAGACCGACAGGGCCGAAAAAGTACAGGCTGTTATCGCCAGGCTTGCCAGATGGCGTCGTCGTTCCAAGCTCAGCAGTTCGATTTCTATCGCGCCGGATGTTTCGAGCTGAGCCGGGAGCGTGCGTTCGGTCAGCTGCCGACCGCGATCGATGATCCGTGCGAGACGGCCAGCCATGACATTGAGAATTCCAGCAATGCCCGTGAGAAGAAAAACCGGGGCCAAGGCCAACTGAATGGCGTGGGGAACGTCTCCGAGACTGACTACAGTGTTCAACATGTGCGTTGTATTCGGGCCGCAAGAGCAGTTCGGTTGCGTTGGCGCTGGGTCGCTGACTGGCCCTGAGCCTAGCTCTCAATGATCTGTCCAACGCGCACAAGATTGCCATCGGGGTCCACGAGCGCGAACTCCCGGAGGCCCCAGGGTTTGTCCTCCAATGCTTCCATGCGCGGGATGCCTTTGCTGGGCCATTGACCCGGCGAACAAGATCTGTAGAAGTTCTCGACATCCATCACGCGGATGTAGCAGCCGGCCGAAGATGCTTCGGGAACCAGTTCCTTGTGTGTGAAAAAATGCAGTTCGACTGCCCCTCGCCGCAAAATGGCGTAGTCCTTGTCGAATTCGTGCGGCCCACCTTCGAAGCCGAACTGCCTGTAGAACGCCGTGGTCGCGATCACTGAGCGGCTGGGGAGTATCGGAATGGCAAGGTCGTGCGGCTGCATGGATGGTGGCTTTCTGGTTTTGTGACGCCTAAGGAATCGCTGATCAATGAACGCCTCGGCCGCGCCAAGATTGACGGCGAGACGAATTCGTATCCAATTCGATGATTTGGCCGAATTCCGGCCCCATTGGCGCATTTCGGGCCGCTTGTCGGCATTCTTCAGGCCCATCGCCTTGCATCAA
>CANGHH010000003.1 GCA_947453725.1 Betaproteobacteria bacterium
AGCAAGGTGGTCCCACTCCTTCCCATCCCGAACAGGACAGTGAAACGCCTTTGCGCCGATGATAGTGCGGGTTCCCGTGTGAAAGTAGGACATCGTCAGGCTAGTTATAAGCACAGCCCGGTCAATTCGTTGACCGGGCTTTTTGCTTTTTCGGAAACAAGCGGAACGGTCGGGGTGCGCCGGGTCGCATCACCTTCGTCCTGATGCCCGCCATGTCTGATTCGCCGCCGTCGAAACCGTCCCCCGTCAGATCCGGCGATCCGCTGCACGGCTTGACGCTGGAGCAGATCGTCAAGGCCCTGTCGGCGCACTACGGCTGGCCCGGTCTGGCTGAACGTATCGCCCTGCGCTGTTTCAGCAGCGAGCCCAGCATCGCGTCGAGCTTGAAGTTCCTGCGCAAGACGCCGTGGGCGCGCGCCAAGGTCGAGAGTCTGTATCTCTTCATGCTGCGCGAGCACAAGCGCAACCAGCCCCGTCAACCGGAAAGCGACTGAACGCCATGGCGATCCAATGGTTTCCAGGACATATGCACGCGACCCGGAAGGCCATCGTCAAGCGGCTACCCGATATCGATGTCGTCATCGAATTGCTCGACGCACGGGCGCCCGGCTCCAGCGCCAATCCCTTGCTGGCCGAACTGGCAGGCAGCAAACCTTCGCTGAAGGTATTGAACAAGCAGGACCTGGCCGATCCGGCGCGCACCGCGCTGTGGCTGGCCCATTACCAGGCGCAGCCCGGGACCAACGCGCTGGCCCTCGATGCCAGCGCAAGCGCGCCGGCGCGGCAGCTGATCGCCGCCAGCAGGACGCTGGTGCCGCTGCGGGGCGGCATGGTCAAGCCGGTTCGGGTGTTGATCTGCGGGATCCCGAACGTCGGCAAGAGCACGCTGATCAACACCCTGATCGGCACGCGCAAGGCCAAGACCGGCGATGAGCCGGGCATCACCAAGACCGAGCAGCGCATCGCGCTGGCCAGTGATTTCGACCTCTTCGACACGCCAGGCCTGCTGTGGCCGCGCATCGTCGTCGAGCAAAGTGGTTACAACCTGGCGGCCACCGGCGGCATCGGGCGCAATGCCTACGATGAAGAAGAAGTGGCGCTGGCCCTGCTCGCCAGCGTGCGTCAGCCTTATGGTGACCGCCTGCAGGAGCGCTACAAGCTGGCCGATTTCTCGAGACTCAGCGACGACGCGCTGCTGGCTGACATCGCCCGCAAGCGCGGTGGTCTGCTGCCTGGCGGTCAGGTCAACCTGCAAAAGGCCGCCGAGATCGTGATCAACGATTTCCGCAGCGGCGCCTGGGGCCGCATCACGCTGGAGACCCCCGGGGAGTTCGCGCTCTGGTGCGAGGCCGGCCTGCTGCGCGAAGCCGAACGGCAAGAGCGCGTTGCGGCCCGCACGCGCAAGAAGCCACCGCAGCGTGGCGGTGAGGCGACCGACACCGGGCCCGTCACCGGCATGCCCGAACCGGGCGACGAGGGCTCGTCAAACGCGTAATCTCAAGGCCTTTCCACTTGCGCTGCCGCTGCCATGAAAGTCCTTCGCATCTTCGGCACCTTGGCCCTGCTTTCGGCTGGCGCCATCGCCAATCTGGCGGCAGCGCAATCCCCGGCGCGCGTGCCCGCGCCAGTGGCAGCCCCGCCTGCGTCGGCGCCGCCGGTTCTCAACAAGACGAAGCCGCGCGCGATGACGCCCGCCGAGCAGCGCGACAGCGCCACCGTACCGGGCGACTTGCGTCCCGAAGAGCCGGTGGTGCCGCAGTTCAGCGTCCCGCTGGGGAAGGCACCGGCAGCCAACGCGCCGGCGCAGGCTCAGCGCCACGACAAGGCTGCGGCGATGGGCGGTGTCGACGATTCGGTGGCGCGTTGCAAAGCCGCTGCCACGCCCGCAGCGCGAGAGGCCTGTCTGGACCGTCTCGGCCGGCCGCGCAAGGCGCCCTGAGCCGCCCACAACTGATTGGGCCGGCGGACCGGCCGCCAGCCGGGCTTGGCCGGCGGCCGCTTACCGCGTTTCGGTCGTGTGGTAAGCGGTGACCCGGTCGACCTCGTTCTTCGATCCCAGCACCACGGCCACGCGTTCGTGCAGCTTGGTCGGCACGATGTCCAGGATGCGCTCGTGCCCGTTGGTGGCCGCACCGCCGGCTTGTTCGATGATGAAGGCCATTGGGTTGGCCTCGTACATCAGTCGCAGCTTGCCCGGCTTGTCGGGTTCGCGCTGGTCCCAGGGGTAGAGAAAGACGCCGCCGCGGGTCAGGATGCGGTGGACGTCCGACACCATGCTGCCGACCCAGCGCATGTTGAAGTCCTTGCCGCGCGGCCCGGTCTTGCCGGCCAGGCACTCGTCGATGTAACGCTTGGCCGGCGGTGCCCAGTGGCGGAGGTTGGACATGTTGACGGCGAATTCCTTGGTGTCCTCGGGCACCTCCACCTCGGTCTGCGTCAGCACCCAGGAGCCGGTCTCGCGGTTCAGCGTGAACAGCGCGACGCCGTCACCCAGCGTCAGCACCAGCGTGGTCTGCGGGCCGTAGACGCAGTAGCCGGCGGCGGCCTGGTGCTTGCCGGGCTGCAGGAAGTCTTCTTCGCTGACGCCTCGGGTGTGACCGACCTTGCGCAGCACGCTGAAGATGGTGCCGATCGAGACGTTGACGTCGATGTTGCTGCTGCCGTCCAGCGGGTCGAAGAGCAGCAGGTATTCGCCTTGCGGATAGCGGTTGGGCACCACGTGGATGCTGTCCATTTCCTCGCTGGCCATGGCCGCCAGGTGGCCACCCCATTCGTTGGCCTCGATCAGCACTTCGTTGCTGATGATGTCGAGCTTCTTCTGGATCTCGCCCTGCACGTTCTCGACCCCGGCGCTGCCCAGCACGTCACCCAAGGCGCCCTTGTTGACGGCGATCGCGATGTGCTTGCAGGCGCGGGCGACGACCTCGATCAGCAGGCGCAGCTGCGCCGGGATGCGGCCGTGCTCGCGCTGTTGTTCGACGAGGTACTGGGTCAGGCTGACGCGCTTCATGCGGCTCCTTCAGCAGGCGTTTCCAGCGCACGCGTGACGATTTCTCGCACGTCGTTGCTGAGGTCGGGTTTGGCGGCGACGCGGGCGATCGCCTCGCGGGCAGCGCTGCGGTAGGGCTCGGCCAGCGCGGCCCAGCGGTCCATCACGCGGGCCAGGCGGCCGGCCACATGGGGGTTGATGGCGTCCAGTTCCAGCAGCTTGTCGGCCCACAGTACATAGCCGGCGGCGTCGCTGCGGTGAAAGGCCGCCGGGTTGTCGCGGCACAGTGCGTTCAGCAGGCTGCGTGCGCGATTCGGGTTCTTCAGCGAGAAGTCGGGGTGCTTCAGCAGCGCCTTCGCACGGTTGAAGGCGCGGCCGGGCTGCTCGCCGTGGACTTCGAACACCGGTTCCGGCGCGCAGGCCTGCAGCGCGAACCATTTGTCGAGCACCAGCGCTTCGCCGCTCGCCAGCATGTGGAAGTGGTTCAGTGCGGTCTCGGCCAGCGGCGCCTGGGCGTCGATCAGCGCGCCGATGGCGCCCAGCCTGTCGCTCATGTTGCTGGCGTCCTTGTAGCGCTGGTAGGCGCGGCCTGGCCAGACCACGTCGCCTTGCTGAACGGCCCGCAGGCACAGCATGCTCAATGCCAGGTTGGCCAGTGCGCGTTGGCCGCTTTGCGCCGCGCTGGGTTGGTAGCCACCGCTGACCTGATGGGTCTCGAAGGCCCAGACCCAGTCGTCGTGCAGCTGCGTGGCCATCAGCATGCGCCACTGCTCGCGCACGGTGTGGATGCGCTGCGGGTCGCTGGCCGTCAGCTGCTCGGCGATGTAGCCCTCGCTGGGCGCCAGCAGCGCCAGGGCCTTGAAGGCCGGGTCCAGCCCCGGGTCGCGCAGCACGCTGCGCAGCGCGCCGGCCAGCGGCTCGTCCAGCATGGGCGCGCTGCCGCTGTTCACGGCCTGCAGCAGCCGGCCCAGCATCAGTCGCTGGCCCGCCTCCCAGCGGTTGAAGGCGTCGCTGTCGTGGGCCAGCAGGGTCACGCGGTCGAGGTCCGACAGGCCGTCGTCCAGCCACACAGGCGCCGAGAAGCCGCGCAGCAGCGAAGGCACCGGCGGCACGTCGATGTCGTCGAAGATCCAGCGCTGCGTGGCCTCTTCCAGCACCAGCACGCGCTCGGCGATCAGCGCCTGGCCCTTCGCGCTGAGCAGGCCCATCCGCACTGGAATCACGAAAGGCTGCTTCAGCGGCTGGCCGGGCGAGGGCTCGCTGCGCTGCGTCAGCGTCAGCGTGTAACGGCGCGCCGCGGCGTCGTACCCGCCGCTGGCAGTGACCCGCGGCGTGCCGGCCTGCGCGTACCAGCGCTTGAAGGCATCCAGACGCAAGGTCAGTTCGCTGTCCGGGTTGGCGTCGGCGATGGCTTGCGCGAAGTCGTCGCAGGTCACGGCCTGACCGTCGTGGCGCTGGAAGTACAGTGCCATCCCCTTGACGAAGCCCGCGTCGCCGACCAGCGTGTGCTGCATGCGCACCACCTCGGCACCCTTTTCGTAGACCGTGCTGGTGTAGAAATTGTTGATTTCCAGGTAGCTGTCGGGCCGCACCGGATGGGCCATCGGGCCGGCATCTTCCGGAAACTGCAGGCTGCGCAGCTTGCGCACGTCCTCGATGCGCTTGACTGCCGCCGCCGACTGGGACCCCGCCATGTCCATGCTGAACTGCTGGTCGCGGAAGACGGTCAGGCCCTCCTTCAGGCTCAGCTGGAACCAGTCGCGGCAGGTGATGCGATTGCCGGTCCAGTTGTGGAAATACTCGTGGGCGATGACGCTCTCGATGGCCGCGAAGTCGCCGTCGCTGGCGGTCGCCGCGTTGGCCAGCAGCAGCCGGGTGTTGAACAGGTTCAGGCCCTTGTTCTCCATCGCGCCGCCGTTGTAGTCCTCGACCGCCACGACCATGAAGCGGTCGAGGTCGAGCGCCAGACCGTAGCGGGCTTCGTCCCAGACCACGCTGGCGACCAGCGAATTCATCGCGTGCTCGGTCTTCTCCAGGTCACCCGGCCGCACGTAGACCTGCAGCAGGTGGTCGCGCCCGCCGCGGGTGCGGATCCGCTGTTCGCGCGCCACCAGTTTGCCGGCCACCAGCGCGAACAGGTAGCTGGGTTTCGGGAAGGGGTCGTGCCACTTGGCGAAATGCCGGCCGTTGTCGAGCGCCCCCTCCTCGACCAGGTTGCCGTTGCTCAGCAGCACCGGGTACCTGGCCTTGTCGGCGCGCAGCGTGACGGTGTAGACCGCCATCACGTCGGGCCGGTCGGCGAAGAAGGTGATGCGCCGGAAGCCCTCGGCCTCGCACTGCGTGAAGAAGCTGCCGTTGCTGGTGTACAGGCCCGACAGCTCGCTGTTCTTGTCGGGCGCGCAGGTGTTGCGGATCTCCAGCAGGAAGCTGTCGGCCTCGGGCGGGTTGTCGATGACGAGTTCGCCTTGCTCATGGCGGAAGGAAACACTCTGCCCGTCGGCCTGCACGCGCAGCAGGTTCAAGCTTTCGCCATGCAGGCGCAGCGGCGCCCGGCTGCCGTCGGTGGGCGCGGTGGCCGGGTTGCGTTCGATGCGCAACTTGCTGCCGACGATGGTCTTCACCGGGTCGAGGTCGAAACTGAGGTCGACGCTGCGGATGAAGTAGGCCGGCGCGGCGTACTGCTCGCGGCGGACCAGGGCGGTCAGGGCATCACGCATGGTGCGGTCTTCCTCAAGTGATAGTTGGGTGCACGCGGCATTTGATGACCAAGCTTCCCGCCGCGGAACCGGCTTTGCCGGGCCGCCGGCGGACGGCCCCCTTCGGGGGGTAGCGGGCGCCAGCGAGC
Source organism: Betaproteobacteria bacterium (assembly GCA_947453725.1). Classification (GTDB taxonomy): domain Bacteria; phylum Pseudomonadota; class Gammaproteobacteria; order Burkholderiales; family Burkholderiaceae_C; genus Rubrivivax. The sequence continues at coordinate 5,835 of CANGHH010000003.1, forward strand.
TTGGGGGCTCTACGGCACTACAGGCCTTGCTTCAGGCTGGCTTCGATGAAGACATCGAGGTCGCCGTCGAGCACCTTCTGCGTGTTGCTGATCTCGACGTTGGTGCGCAGATCCTTGATGCGGCTGTTGTCCAGCACATAGCTGCGGATCTGGTGGCCCCAGCCGACATCGGTCTTGGTGTCTTCCAGCTTCTGCTGTTCTTCCTGGCGCTTGCGCATCTCGTGGTCGTACAGGCGCGAACGCAGGCGTTTCCAGGCCACGTCACGGTTGCTGTGCTGGCTGCGGCCGTCCTGGCACTGCACGACGATGCCGGTCGGGATGTGGGTCAGCCGCACCGCCGAGTCGGTCTTGTTGATGTGCTGGCCACCGGCGCCGCTGGCGCGGAAGGTGTCCACGCGCACGTCCGACGGGTTGATGTCGATCTCGATCGAGTCGTCGACCTCGGGGTAGACGAAGAGCGACGCGAAGCTGGTGTGGCGCCCGCCCGACGAGTCGAAGGGGCTCTTGCGGACCAGACGGTGGACGCCGGTTTCGGTCCGCAGATGGCCGAAGGCGTAGTCGCCTTCCACCTTGATCGTGGCGCTCTTGATGCCCGCAATGTCGCCGGCCGTTTCGTCTTCCAGCGTGGCCGTGAAGCCCTTGCGTTCGCAGTACTTCAGGTACTGGCGCAGCAGCATGCCGGCCCAGTCGCAGGCTTCGGTGCCGCCGGCGCCGGCCTGGATGTCGATGAAGCAGTTCAGCGGGTCGGCCGGATTGCTGAACATGCGGCGGAATTCCAGCTGTTCGACCGCCGTGCGCAGCGCGGCTGCCTCGCCTTCGATGGTCAGCATGCCCGACTCGTCGCCGTCGGCCTTGCTCATTTCGAAGAGTTCCGAGTTGTCGGACAGATTGCCGTGCAGGTGGTCGATGGTGCCGACCACGATTTCCAGCGTCTTCTTTTCCTTGCCCAGTTCCTGGGCCCGCTTGGGGTCGTTCCAGACCGACGGGTTTTCCAGCGCGGCGTTGACTTCGTTCAGCCGCAGGCTCTTGCGGTCGTAGTCAAAGATACCCCCGGAGCTGCTCGGTGCGGGCACTCAGGTCGGCGAGCAGCGTGCCGATCGAGTTGATGTGTTCGACGTCCATGGACATATTGGGGGCCTTGTTGAGCAGCCCTCGATTCTCTCACGCAAGAAATCGCGCGATATGCCCGGCCAGCGCCTCGGGCTGGTCGTGGTGCAGCATGTGGCCGCAGGGCGAGAGCAGGGCGCGCTGCAACTGCGGCACCACGGCCAGGCGGGCCTCGAAATCGGCGCGGGGGTAGCGGTCGCCCCACCACTTGGTCATGTCGGTGCGGTCGCCTTCAGCCCACAGCACCGGGGCCGTGATCTGGCGCCACATCTCGACATGCTCATCGGCGCGGTAGAGCATCGGGTTGGGGCGCTTGTGCGCCGGGTCGCCCAGGATGTGCCAGCGGCCGTCTTCGCCTGGACCCAGGCGCTGCCGCGCCCAGTGCGGGGCCAGCCAGGCCGCCTTGTCGGCCGGCAGCAGCGGGTTGTTCTTCTGCAGCCGATCGGCCACGCCGCCCAGGCTGTCGTAGCTGCGCAGGGCCTGCGGCGTCTTCAGTTCGTCGAGCCACTGCAGCATGCGCTTGGGGGCCTGCTGCGGCCGGCTGGCCGGCAGGCCGAAGCCTTCCAGGTTGACCAGCCGCCGGATGCGCTGCGGCCGCACGCCGGCGTAGGCCATCACCACGTTGCCGCCCATGCTGTGGCCGACCAGATCGATCGCGCCTGCGGGCACCAGCGCATCGAGCAGCGCATCCAGATCGCCCAGGTAGTCGGGGAACCAGTAGCTGTCGGCGCTCGCGCTGTCGGTCAGGCCGAAGCCGCGCCAGTCGGGTGCGATCACCCAGCGCTCGAAACCCTCTTGCGCGGCCAGTGCGTCGACGGCGAACTGGAACGAAGCGCCAACGTCCATCCAGCCGTGGACCATCACCAGCGGCGGCCGATCGACGCTGGCCAGGCTGGCGTCGCCCCACTGCTGGATGTGGTACCGGAGGCCGCGGATGGGCAGGAAGGTGGAGCGCGCCGCGCGGCGCGCGGGGTACGGTGTGTGCAGCATGCCGCAACTGTAGGACCGCGGGGCCGCCGGCGCTGTCCGCCGCGTGACGCCGGCATCGACAATCCGGACATGACTGCTCCCACCCCCACCCTGCGCCCGGCCACCCCCGCCGACCTGTCCGTCATCGTCTCCCTGATCCGCGAACTGGCGGCTTTCGAACAACTCGAACACCTGGTCGTCGTCACCCCGGAGAGCCTCCACCCGCATCTGTTCGGCCCGAGGCCGGTGGCCGAGGCGGTGGTTGGCGAGGTGGGCGGCGCCGTCGTCGCCTTCGCCCTCTTCTCCACCAATTTCTCCACCTTTCTGGGCCAGCCCGGTTTGTACCTGGAAGACCTCTACGTGCAGCCTGCGCACCGCGGCAAGGGCCTGGGCCAGGCACTGCTCAAGCACCTGGGCGCGCTGGCCCTGGCACGGGGCTGCGGGCGCTTCGAATGGAGCGTGCTCGACTGGAACGAGAACGCCATCGGCTTCTACGAAAAGATGGGCGCCACGGTGATGCCCGAGTGGCGCATCTGCCGCGTGGCGGGCGCGGCCTTGCCGGCCTTGCAGACGCGCTGACCGACCGCCTGCCTCATGGGCTAGAATAAAAGTGCAAAAAGCACATTTATGAAGGCTCATCGATGACAGGGTGCGGCGTCGCACAGAGCGCCCCCCGGCCTGGTGCTCAAAATTCAAGCGATGGAGGACACGACATGAAATTCCAAGCGCATCTGCACGGGTTGCATGACGAAGCCGCGCTTTGGGTGACGGTGCTGCTCAGCGCCTTGCCGCTGGCCCTGCTGCACTGGCTGGCGCTGCGCTACAGCGGAGGCTGAGCGCGCGAGAGCGCGCAGCAGGGCCAGCGCCAGCCTCAGAGCCTTTGCAGTCGATCCAGCGCGCGCAGCAGCGTGCCGTCCTGCTTGGCGAAGCACAGCCGAGCGAGACCCTGCTCGTAGCCGCTGTCGTAGAACGCAGCCACCGGTATCGCTGCCACGCCGATCTCGCGGGTCAGCCACAGGCAGAACTCGCCTTCGGGCAGGTCGCTGACGGCGCTGTAGTCGACCAGCTGGAAGTAGCTGCCCTGGGTCTGCAGCGGCTTGAGCCGCGTGCGCCGCAGGCCGTCGAGGAAGAGGTCGCGCTTGCGCTGGTAGAAGGCCGGCAGGTCCAGGTAGGGCGCCGGGTCGGCCAGATGGCGTGCCAGGGCGTGCTGCACGGGCGTGTTGACCGTGAAGACGTTGAACTGGTGGACCTTGCGGAACTCGGCCGTCAGCGCCGCCGGCGCCGCCACATAGCCCACTTTCCAGCCGGTGACGTGGTAGGTCTTGCCGAAGCTGGAGACCACGAAGGCGCGCGAGGCCAGCGCCGGTATCGAAGCCGCGCTGATGTGCGGCGCGCCGTCGAAGACCATGTGCTCGTAGACCTCGTCGGACAGCAGCAGCGTCTGTGTCGGTGCCAGCAGTTCGGCCAGCTGCAGCATCTCGGCGCGGGTCCAGACGGTGGCGCTGGGGTTGTGCGGGCTGTTGATGATCAGCAGCCGGGTCCTGGGCGTCAGCGCCGCCGCGATGCGCGCGAAGTCCGGCCTGAAGCTGCCCGGCGTCAGCGGCACGCGCACCACCGTGCCGCCAGCCAGTTCGACGTTGGGCGCGTAGCTGTCGTAGCAGGGTTCCAGCACGATGACCTCGTCGCCCGGGCTGACGCAGCACAGCACGGCCGTCAGGATGGCCTGGGTTGCACCGGCGGTGATGGTGATCTCGCCGCCGGCGTCGTAGCGGCGGCCATAGAGCGCGGCCAGCTTGTCGGCCACGCGTTCACGCAGCAAGGGCACGCCGGTCATCGGCGGGTACTGGTTCAGACCCTCGCGCATGGCGTTGTTGACATGGTCCAGCAAGGCCGGGTCGCAGTCGAAATCGGGGAAGCCCTGGCCCAGGTTGACCGCGCCGGTGGCGCTGGCCAGCGCGGACATCACGGTGAAGATGGTGGTGCCGACCCGGGGCAGGCGGCTGCTGAAGGCCGGGGTGTATTCGGTGTGGGCGTTCATGCTGACGTTCGGGTTGCAGGCTTCGTATTCAGAGGGCGTAGTCGGTGCCGCTGCTGCCGCTCATGGCGCGTTCGAGCAGCGCGGGCGTCAGGCGCGGTGACAGCAGTTCGGCGAAGGCCAGCACGAACTGCCGCAGGTAGGCGCCGCGCTTGAAGGCCACGCGGGTGACGTTGCTGCCGAACAGATGACCCAGCGGGCGCGCCACCAGGTCGCCCTCTTCGGCGTTCAGCGGCGGGTCGGCGCGCATCGCGCTTTCGGCGACGATACCGACGCCCAGGCCCAGCCGGACATAGGTCTTGATGATGTCGGAATCGATCGCCTCCAGCGCCACCAGCGGCCTCAGTTCGGCGCGCGCGAAGGCCTGGTCGATGCGCGTGCGGCCGGTCACCGTGGGCTGGTACAGCACCAGCGGCTGCGCGGCCAGTTGTTCCAGCGTCAGCCGCTCCACGCTGGCCAGCGGGTGGCCGACCGGCACCACCATCACGTGCTGCCACTCGTAGCAGGGCAGGGTGACCAGGTCGGGGTGGGCGGCCAGCGCCTCGGTCGCCAGACCGATCTCGGCCACGTCGTCCAGCAGCATGCGCGCCACCTGATCGGGCATGCCCTGGTGCAGCACCACCTGCACCTTGGGGTAGCGCAGGCGCAGCTGGGCGATGGGCCCGGGCAGGAAGTAGCGCGCCTGGGTGTGGGTGGTGGCGATACTCAGCGTGCCGGCGTCCTGCTTCGAGTACTCGTCGCCGATGCGCTTGAGGTTGGCCACTTCGCGCAGGATGATGTCCACCGCCTTCAGCACCTGCTGGCCGGGCTCGGTGACCCGCTTCAGGCGCTTGCCGTGGCGCGCGAAGATGTCCACCCCCAGTTCTTCTTCGAGCTCGAGGATGGCCTTGCTGATGCCGGGCTGCGAGGTGAAGAGCGCCTTGGCGGTTTCCGTCAGGTTCAGCTTGCGGCGCACCGCTTCCTGCACGAAACGGAACTGGTGCAGGTTCACGGGGCGGGCGCGGCGGGCGCGCTCAGCAGGGCGGCTGCGGCGTCGGCCATGGCCACCACCACGCTGTCGATCTCGCCGATGGCGGGGTGCAGCGTGAATCGCACCAAGGGGTGGGCTGCGCGCATCGCGTCCAGCAACAGCGGCAGATCCTTGCGCACGTGGCCGCCGGCGCCCAGGAACATCGGCAGGACGGCCACGCTGTCGCAGCCCTCGGCGGCCAGCTGCGCACCGGCTTCGCCCAGGCCGGGGCTCATGAATTCGAGAAAGGCCAGGCGCACCGCCATCGCCGGGTGCGTGGCGCGCAAGCGCTCGGCCACGGCTTCGAAAGGTGCGGCCCAGCGCGGGTCGCGGGCGCCGTGGGCGAAGAGGATCAGACCTTGGGTGCGTGGTGTCATGGCTTCAACGGTAGCGCACCAGCCAGGCGAATGCAGCCATCGACAGCAGCAGATAGATGCCGCTGGGCGCCGCCGCCGCGGCCCAGGGCGCCATGCCCTGCAGCATGCCGACGAAGCCGGTCAGGTTGTTCAGCAGCACGAAGCTGATGCCCAGCAGGATGCCGCCGAAGACCTTCAGGCTGACGCCGCCGGTGCGCGCGTGCAGGTAGGCGAAGGGCAGCGCCAGCGCCATCATCACCAGGCAGGCCAGCGGGTACAGCGCCTTGCGCCAGAAGCGGATCCTGTACTGCTGCGTGGCCTGCGCCTGGTCGCTGAGGTGGGCGCTGTAGCGCCACAGCGCCAGCGTCGTCATCGAGCCCAGCGGCAGCACGGCGGCAGCCACCACGCTGGCGGTCAGGGTGCTGGGCCAGACCAGGCTGGCCTGCTTCTCGACGGCGACCGCCGCGCCGGTGCTGCGTGCCAGCGGCCAGCGCGCGACCTCGGCGTCGCTCAGCGTCCAGGTGCCGTCGTCGGCGACGCGACCCGCCTGCGCCTGGGTGCGCGAGACCAGCCGGCCGTCGCTGTCGAACTCGAAGATGCGGATGCCGGCCAGCACGCCGCCACCGCTGGCCCCGGCCACGTTGACCGAGTAGCTGCGTTCGCCGGCGGGCGTGCTGCGCCTTTCCTTCAGCCAGGCGCCGGCCCCGTCGAGCTTGACGCCGCCGTTGAAGCGCGCCTTCAGCTGCAGCGCGGCGCGCTCGCTGGCCGGCGCGATGAAATCGCCGGTGATGAAGGTGATGGCGCCGAAGACCACACCCAGCGTGGCCAGCAGACCCAGGGCGCGGCCCGGTCCCAGGCCGCCGGTCCGCAGGATGGTGAATTCCGAGGACTGCGCCATGCGCGCCAGCGAGTAGATGGTGCCGATCAGCACCGCCACCGGGAAGAGGTCGTAGAAGTGACTGGGCAGCACCAGCAACGCCGCTTCCAGCGCATGCCAGGTGGTGCGGCCGCGGCGGCCGACGCCGTCGAGTTCGTCGACCAGGTCGATGAAGAAGAACAGCGACAGAAAAGCCAGCGCGACGAAGAACACCGACGCGGTGATGTCGCGGTAGAGCAGCCGGCGGACCGTCTTCACGCGGCCGCCTTCATGCCGAAGCCAGTGGCGGCGCGGGCAGCGGCGGGCGTGCCTTGCGCGACCGGAAGGGTCGCATGGCGGCGTGGTCGCGCCACCACAACAGGCTCAAGGCCACGGCCAGGGCGCCGCCGTGCAGGACCAGCAACATCGGCCCCATCGCGACCCGCCCGCTGGCCACCCAGGCCTGCGACAGGTTGATCAGGTTGTAATAGACGAAGAAGGCCAGCAGCGCGAACAGCAGGTTCCAGTTGCTGGCCCGCCGCGGGTTGGTGGCCGAGAGACCGACCCCGAGCACCATCAGGTTGGACGCGCCCAGCAGCAGGCCGAAGCGCCAGGTCAGCTCAGCCTCGCCGCGCGGCGTGGGCTGGCGGATCAGCGCCAGCGTGCCAGTTGCTTTCGGCGGCGTGCTGTCGGCGGCGTGGGCGGCGCGTTCGCTGGCCAGCACGCGGTAGCGCTCGAAGCTGGACAGGGTGCGCTCGCCGCTTTGCTGGTCGACATCGTTGCGCTGGCCGCGTTCCAGTACCAGGTAGCGATCGTCGCCGTCGGCCTCCAGGCGGCCGGCGCGCGCCGAGGTGACGGTCTCGCCGTGCGTCTGCTGGTTCAGGATGAAGACATTGCGCGCCACCCCGGCTGCCCCCGCGGCAACGCTGCCCTCGCGTTCGATGAAGAACACCCGCTGACCGTCGCTGGAAGCCTGGAAGACCCCGGGTGTGACCCGCGACAGGTCCGAGCGCTGCTGGTAGCGGTCGCGCAATTCCATCGTGTTGCGGTTGCCCCAGGGCCAGACCACGAGCAGCAGCACGGCCACGGCCAGCAGCACCGGCCAGCTGGTGCGCAGCACCGGCCGCACGAAGCGCGACAGGCCGATGCCGCTGCAGAACCAGATCGCCATTTCGCTGTCGCGGTACATGCGGCCCAGCGTCAGCACGATGGCCACGAACAGCGACAGCGTCATCATGATCGGCAGGTTGCCCATGGCCGCGTAGCCCAGCAGCAGCACCACGTCCTGCGGCGCCACGGCGCCATCGGCCGCCTGGCCCACGGTGCGGATCAGGAAGGTCGTCAGCACGATGGTCAGCATCACCACCAGGGTGGCGCCAAAGGCCCGCGCCAGCTCACGGCGCACAGTTGAATCGAATAACATCTTCCGCTTTGATTGCTGGGTGTAATTATGGACTTCAAGACGCAAGTGGCCGGGTCTGCGGGCCTGGCCGGAGTGGCCGCCGACGCCTTGCTGGTGCTGGTCGCCTCCGCTGCCGTGCCCGAGGGCCTCGACGACCCCCTGGCCGAGATGCTGGCGGCCGCCGCCAAGGAGGGTGACTTCGCCTTCAAGGCCGGGCAGACCCTGTACGCCTACCGCCTGGCCGGCGTCAAGTCCAGCCGGGTGGTCTTTGCCCATGTCGGCGACGGCACCAACAAGCCCCTGCGCAAGGCCATCGCGGCCTCACTGGCGCTGCTCAAGGACAGCGGCGCCGCGCGCCTGGCGGTGACGCTGGCTGGCGCGGCCGAGTGGACCGCCGCCCAGGCCGAGACGCTGGCCACGGCGGTCGCCGAAGCCACCTACCTGTACCGCGCCACCAAGCCGAGCGCGGCAGCGCCGTCCAAGCTGGTGCTGACCAGCGTGGTTTGCGCCAAGGCCGAAGTCGCCGCCGTCGCCGCGGGCCTGAAGCGCGGCGAGGCCATCGCCGCCGGCACCGCGCTGGCCCGCGAATGCGCCAACCGCCCGGGCAATGTCTGCACCCCCAGCTACCTGGCCGAACAGGCCCAACGCCTGGGCAAGGAACACGGCCTGAAGGTCGAGATCCTCGAGCGCAAGGACTGCGAGAAGCTGGGCATGGGGTCCTTCCTGGCCGTGGCCCAGGGTTCTGAAGAGCCGCTGAAGTTCATCGTCGCGCGCTGGAACGGCGGCGCCAAGGGCGACGCGCCGATCGTGCTCGTCGGCAAGGGCATCACCTTCGATACCGGCGGCATTTCGATCAAGCCTTCGGGCGAGATGGACGAGATGAAGTTCGACATGGGTGGCGCGGCCAGCGTGCTGGGCACGCTGAAGGCGGTGGCGCTGCTGAAGGCCAAGGTCAACCTGATCGGCGTGATCCCGGCCTGCGAGAACATGCCCAGCGGGCGCGCGGTGAAGCCGGGCGACGTGGTCACCAGCTTGTCGGGGCAGACCATCGAGGTGCTCAACACCGACGCCGAAGGCCGGCTGATCCTGTGCGACGCGCTGACCTACGTCGAGCGCTTCAAGCCGGCGGTGACGGTCGACATCGCCACGCTGACCGGGGCCTGCGTCATCGCGCTGGGCCACCACCGTTCGGGCTTGTTCAGTCCCGACGATGCACTGGCCGCCGAGTTGCTGACCGCCGGCGAGCAGGCCGGCGACCCGGCCTGGCGGATGCCGCTGGACGAGGAATACGACGAGGCGCTGAAGAGCAACTTCGCCGACATGGGCAATGTCGGCGGCCGCGCCGGCGGCGCCGTCACTGCCGCCAAGTTCCTCCAGCGCTACACGGCCAAGCAGCGCTGGGCGCACCTCGACATCGCCGGCACGGCCTGGAAGTCGGGCGCCGCCAAGGGCGCCACCGGCCGTCCGGTGCCGCTGCTGACGCACTTCGTGCTGGCCCGCACGAAGTGAATGCCGGCCTCGGCCCGCGGTGACCGAAGTCGAATTCCACACCGGCGTGGCCGACCGTGTCGGCTTCGCCTGCCGCTTGCTGCGCAAGGCCTGCCGCAGCGGCGCGCGCGTGCTGGTGACGGCGCCGCCGGCGGTTCTGGACGAACTGGACCGCAGCCTGTGGACCTTCGAAGAGCGCGACTTCCTGCCCCATGTGCGCGTGCCCGGCAGCGCGCCGGCCGTGCGCCGGCGCACGCCGATCTGGCTGGCTGCCGCAGTGCCCGTGCCTGAAGACGCCGCGGCCGGCCCCGCGCCGCGGGTGCTGGTCAATCTGGGCGCCGCTGCGCCGGCCGATTGGCAGGCCGTCGAGCGGCTGATCGAGGTCCTGTCCACCGATGCCGACGATGTCGAGCGTGGCCGTGCGCGCTGGCGGGCCTACAAGGCCGCTGGGCTGCAGATCGTCCATCATGCCGGCACCTGAAGCATGCGCGACGCACCGGCCGTAGCGGCCGACCGCTTGCCGACGCTGACCGAGGTGCTGGAACTCGGTCGCGACGGGGGCGCCGGCTTGCCGGCGCCAGGCGGCTGGGTCGCTTCGACCGCCTTGACGGCCTTGCCGACTGCCAGCCCCGCGCCGACCACCGTGCTGCCGGGTGATCTGGTCGCGCAGGTGCTGGCCTTGCTGGATCCACGCATCGGCGCCTTGCTGGAAACACAGCTGCGTGAAGCGCTGGCCCCGGCGCTGGCGCGAGCGGCCGACGGCCTGATCCGCGACGTGCGGGCCGAACTGGCCCCCGCCCTGCGCAGCCTGGTCGAAGAAGCGGTGGCGCAGGCCCTGCGGCAGCCCCGCTGACGGCGGTGGCCAGGGCGGCGCCGGGGCTTTCGATTCGGTTATCGTGCGCCGCTTGGTTTTTTCACCATCGGGCTGGGCCTTTGAAGGCCAACCCATCACGGAGGTTTCTGCATGCAATTCAAACTGAATCTGGTCGCCGCGGCCGCCCTGGTGGCGTTTGCCGGTTCGACTCACGCCCAGGAGATCGTGAAGATCGGCCACGTGGCGCCAACCAGCGGCGGCACCGCCCACCTGGGCAAGGACAACGAGAACGGCGCCCGCATGGCCATCGACGAGCTCAACGCCAAGGGTGTCGTGATCGGCGGCAAGAAGGTCAAGTTCGAACTGCTGGCCGAAGACGACGGGGCTGACCCCAAGCAGGGCACCGCCGCCGCCCAGAAGCTGGTCGACAGCAAGGTCAACGGCGTCGTCGGCCACCTGAATTCGGGCACCTCGATCCCAGCGTCGAAGATCTACAGCGATGCCGGCATTCCGCAGATCAGTCCGTCGGCGACCAACACCCGCTACACGCTGCAAGGCTTCAAGACGACCTTCCGCGTGGTCGCCAACGACGGCCAGATCGGCAACACGCTGGGCAAGTACGCGGTGCAGCAGCTCAAGGGCCAGAGCATCGCCATCATCGACGACCGCACGGCCTACGGCCAGGGCGTGGCCGACGAGTTCGGCAAGGGCGTGGTCGCCGCAGGCAGCAAGACCGTGGGTCGCGAATTCACCAACGACAAGGCCACCGACTTCACCGCCATCCTGACCAACCTGAAGGCCAAGAAGCCCGACATCATCTTCTTCGGCGGCATGGACGCCGTCGCCGGCCCGATGCTGCGCCAGATGAAACAGCTGGGCATCACCGCCAAGCTGATGGGTGGCGACGGCATCTGCTCCACCGAGTTGCCCAAGCTGGCCGCCGGCAGCATGGCCGATGGTCAGGTGGTCTGTGCCGAAGCCGGCGGCATCGACGACAAGGACGTCGTGGCAACCAAGGCGATGGCCGACTTCAAGGCCCGCTACAAGGCCAAGTTCAACGCCGATGTGCAGATCTATTCGCCCTACGTCTACGACGCGGTGAACCTGATGGCCGCCGCCATGCAGAAGGCCGGCTCCGCGGATCCCGTCAAGTACCTGCCCGAGCTGGCCAAGACCAGCACCTACAAGGGCGTGACGGGTCTGATCTCCTTCGACGAGAAGGGCGACATCAAGAATGGCGCATTGACGCTGCACACCTACATGGCGGGCAAGCAGACCAACATCGGCGTGGTCCGGTAAGCCGGCCGAGCAGGCAACAAAAAACCCGCCAGCGGCGGGTTTTTCCTTGGTCAAGTGAAGTCTTACTTCAGCTTGATTTCCTTGTACAGCACGTGCTTGCGAGCCTTGGGATCGAACTTCAGGAATTCGAGCTTTTCGGGCGTCGTCTTCTTGTTCTTGCTCGTGGTGTAGAAGTGGCCGGTGCCCGCAGTGGACTCCAGCTTGATCTTTTCGCGTCCGCCTTTGCTGGCCATCGTGTGCTCCTAGCGTGAATTAGATTTCGCCGCGGGCACGCAGGTCGGCGACGACCTGCTCAATGCCCACTTTGTCGATGAGGCGCAGGGCCGCGTTGCTGATGCGCAGGCGGATCCAGCGGTTCTCGTTCTCCACCCAGAAACGGCGGTATTGCAGGTTGGGCAGGAACCGACGCTTGGTCTTGTTGTTCGCATGCGAAACGTTGTTGCCCACCATGGGGCCCTTGCCGGTAACTTGACAGACGCGTGCCATGACGCTTCTCCAGTGATGTTGGAATGGCTGCCGGGGCGCGTACGGCGCGACATGAGCACGGTGTGCAGCATGCGCGAGATACGTGAGGGTCCGCCAGCAAAGCCCGCGAGTATAGCTTGATATCGCGGCCCCGGCCGCCTCAATCCTGCTCTTGTTCCAGGAAGCGCTGGGCGTCCAGCGCTGCCATGCAGCCGGTGCCGGCGCTGGTGATGGCCTGGCGGTAGATATGGTCCTGCACGTCGCCCGCCGCAAAGACGCCCGGCACGCTGGTCTGCGTGGCCATGCCGTCCAGGCCGGTGCGGGTGACGATGTAGCCGTCCTTCATCGCCAGCTGTCCCTGGAAGATGTCGGTGTTGGGCTGATGGCCGATCGCGATGAAGCAGCCCTTCAGCGCGATGTGCTTCGTGGCGCCGTCGGCCTGCGTGCTGCGCAGTCGCACGCCGGTGACGCCGCTGTCGTCGCCCAGCACCTCGTCCAGCGTGCTCCACAGGTGGAGTTCGATTTTGCCGGCGGCGACCTTGGCCGCGACCTTGTCCATCATCACGGCTTCGGCGCGGAACTTGTCGCGGCGGTGCACCAGGTGCACCTTGTCGGCGATGTTCGAGAGGTACAGCGCCTCTTCGACCGCGGTGTTGCCGCCGCCGACCACGCACACCGTGTCGCCGCGGTAGAAGAAACCGTCGCAGGTGGCGCAGCCGCTGACGCCCTTGCCCTTGAAGGCTTCCTCGCTGGGCAGGCCCAGGTACTTGGCGCTGGCGCCGGTGGCGATGATCAGGCTGTCGCAGGTGTAGACACCCGAGTCGCCGGTCAGCGTGAACGGCCGCTGGCTGAAGTCGACGGTGTGGATGTGGTCGAAGACGATCTTGGTGTTGAAGCGCTCGGCGTGCTTCAGGAAGCGTTCCATCAGCTCGGGTCCCTGCACGCCATCCACGTCGGCGGGCCAGTTGTCGACCTCGGTGGTGGTCATCAGCTGGCCGCCCTGGGCGATGCCGGTGATCAGCAGCGGTTCGAGATTGGCGCGGGCGGCGTACAGCGCGGCCGTGTAGCCGGCAGGGCCTGAGCCCAGGATCAGGACGCGAGCGTGGGTGTTGGCAGTCGACATGGCAGCGATCTCGAGGGTGTAGGGGTGTCAGTTCCTGGCATCAGGCCGTGAAGTTTCAACGGAAGATGCGCAGCAGGGGGCAAGGGCTGCCCGTAGGCACAATAGCCGGATTCTTGCAGACGGGCGGCACCCAGCACCCCTGTCATTAGCCTCACCATCCCAAGAGGAGTGTTTCGATGTCGATGTTGTCGAACCTGGACCTGATCCGACGCGTGCCCCTGTTCTCGATGCTCACCGCCGAGCAGGCTCAGGCCATTGCCGACAGCGTCGTCAAGCGCCGCTTCCGTCGCGGTGAACTGGTGGTCGAGCAGGGCCGCAAGAGCAACGCGCTGTTCATCCTGCTGAATGGCCGTGCCCGTGTGCTGACCGCCGACACGCGCGGTCGTGAAGTCATCCTGGCGGTGCTGGAGTCGGGCGACTATGTCGGCGAAATGAGCCTGATCGACAACGAGCCGCACAGCGCCACGGTGCGCGCCGAAATACAGACCGACATGCTGGTGCTGGCGCGCGGCGACTTCGCGCGCTGCCTGCCCGAGGCCTCGACGCTGAGCTACGGCATCCTGCGTGGTCTGGTTCGTCGCCTGCGCAATGCCGACCGGCAGATCGAGTCGCTGGCGCTGCTGGACGTCTACGGCCGCGTCGCGCGCACGCTGCTGGACATGGCCGAGGACATCGACGGCAGCAAGATCATCCGCCACAAGGTCAGCCGCCAGGACATGGCCAAGGTCGTCGGCGCCTCCCGCGAGATGGTCAGCCGGGTGATGAAGGACCTGGAAGAGCGCGGCGTCATCGAGACCCAGGAGAACGGCTTCGTCGTCATCAAGGAACGCTTGCCGCAAGACTGAGTGCGTATGCGTGACAGCGCCTGCGCGCTGTCTCGCGCCTCACGAAGCCCATGCCGCCTGCAAGCGGCATGGCGGAGGGGAGGGCCAGCGGTGTGGCCCGATCGGCCACAATCCGCGCCATGAGCTTCCCCCTGGGTTCCCTGCGCGGCGACGCTGCGGCCAGCGCCCGCGCGCTGCCGGCGGCTGAAGCGCCGCGCTGGCGCCGCCAGGCGCAGTTGCTGCTGGCAGCGCTGGCCTGGCTGCTGTTCCTGCTGGCCCTGGCCACGCACCAGGTCAGTGACGCTGCCTTCAGCACCTCGGGCACTGGCGAGGCCCTGCGCAACAAGGCCGGTCTGCTCGGCGCACGCCTGTCGGACATGGCGCTCTTCCTGTTCGGCTTCTCGGCCTGGTGGCTGGTGCCGGTGGGCCTGCGCGCCTGGCTGTCGGCACTGGCCGGTTTGCTGCGCAGCGAGGCCCCGGCTGCCGCCGAGGCGGAACCCGCCCCCCCGCCGCACGGTTTGTTCTGGCTGGGCCTCGCCTTGCTGCTGGCCGCCAGCAGCGCCTTGGAATGGACGCGCCTGTATCGCTGGGAGCCGCTGCTGCCGGGCCATGCCGGCGGCGTGCTGGGCTACACGCTGGGGCCGCTGTCGATGCGCTGGCTGGGCTTCGCCGGCTCCGGCGTGCTGTGGATCGCGTTGGGGGTCACCGGCCTGTCGCTGGCGCTGCGCTTCTCGTGGCTGCAGGTGGCCGACACCATCGGCCAGCAGGTCGACCGCCTGCGTACCCGCCGCATCGACCGCAAGGCCGCCGAGGAAGACCGCCGCCTGGGCGAGGCCGCCGCGCGCGAACGCGAAGCGGTTGTCGAGGTGCAGCGCATCGAAGTGCAGGAACACCTGCCGGTCCTCATCGAGCCGGCTGCGCCGGAAATGGCGCCTTCGCAGCGCGTGGCCAAGGAACGCCAGCAGCCGCTGTTCGTCGAGCTGGTCGACACCAGGCTGCCGCAGGTCGACCTGCTGGACGCGGTGACGGCCGCCGGCAAGCTGGAAACCGTGACCCCCGATTCGATCGAGATGACCTCGCGGCTGATCGAGAAGAAGCTCAAGGACTTCGGTGTCGAGGTCCGCGTGGTGGCGGCCAGTCCGGGGCCGGTGATCACGCGCTACGAGATCGAACCCGCGACGGGTGTCAAGGGCGCGCAGGTCGTGGGCCTGGCGCGCGACCTGGCGCGCTCGCTGTCGCTGGTCAGCATCCGCGTCGTCGAGGTGATCCCGGGCAAGAACTACATGGCGCTGGAACTGCCCAACGCGCGGCGGCAGACCATCCGGCTGAGCGAGATCCTGGGCTCCGACGTCTACAACGACTCGGCATCGATGTTGACGATGGGCCTGGGCAAGGACATCGTCGGCAAGCCGGTGGTCGCCGACCTGGCCAAGATGCCGCACTGCCTGGTCGCCGGCACCACCGGTTCGGGCAAGAGCGTGGGCATCAACGCCATGATCCTCAGCCTGCTCTACAAGGCCGAAGCGCGCGACGTGCGGCTGATCCTGATCGATCCCAAGATGCTGGAAATGAGCGTCTATGAAGGCATTCCGCATTTGCTGGCGCCGGTGGTCACCGACATGAAACAGGCCAGCAATGCGCTGAACTGGTGTGTCGGCGAGATGGAGCGCCGCTACAAGCTGCTGAGCAAGCTGGGCGTGCGCAACCTGGCCGGCTACAACAAGAAGATCGCCGAGGCGACTGAGCGCGGCGAGAAACTGCCCAACCCCTTCAGCCTGACGCCGGAAGAGCCCGAACCGCTGGACCGCCTGCCGCACATCGTCGTCGTCATCGACGAACTGGCCGACCTGATGATGGTCATCGGCAAGAAGATCGAGGAGTTGATCGCGCGGCTGGCGCAGAAGGCGCGCGCGGCCGGCATCCACCTGATCCTGGCGACGCAACGGCCCAGCGTCGACGTCATCACTGGCCTGATCAAGGCCAACATCCCGACGCGCCTGTCGTTCCAGGTGTCGAGCAAGATCGACAGCCGCACCATCCTCGACCAGATGGGCGCCGAGGCTTTGCTGGGCATGGGCGACATGCTCTACATGGCCAGCGGCACCGGCCTGCCGGTCCGCGTGCACGGCGCCTTCGTCAGCGACGACGAGGTCCATCGCGTGGTCAGTTACTTGAAGACCCAGGGCGAGCCCAATTACATCGAAGGCATCCTCGAAGGCGGTGTGCTCGACGGCGAAACGGCGGCAGCCGAGGGCGGCGGCGGCGCTGGTGGCGGTGAGTCGGACGCGATGTACGACCAGGCTGTCGAGGTGGTGCTGCAACATCGCCGGGCGTCCATCTCGCTGGTGCAACGCCACCTGCGCATCGGCTACAACCGCGCCGCGCGCTTGCTGGAGCAGATGGAAAAGTCGGGCCTGGTGACGGCGATGGGCCACAACGGCAACCGCGAGATCGTGGTGCCGAAAAGAGACGAGTGACGATGAAGCGCACCCTGTTCGGCCTGACCTTGCTGTGCGCGGCCCTGACTGCCCGAGCCGACGCCGTGGACACCCTGCGCGACTTCGTGCGCGACGTGAAGAGCGGGCGTTCGGCCTTCAGCCAGACCGTCACCTCGACCGACGGTGCGCGCAAGAAGACGTCCAGCGGGCAGTTCGAATTCCTGCGCCCCGGGCGCTTCCGCTTCAACTACACCCAGCCTTTCGAGCAGCTGATCGTCGCCGATGGCGTCAAGGTGTGGATCTTCGATGCCGACCTGAACCAGGCCAGCTCGCGCAAGCTGGCGCAGGCCCTGGGCGCAACGCCGGCGGCGCTGCTGACCGGGGCCTCGCTGGACGGCGATTTCGTGCTGACGCCGCAGCCGGCGAAAGACGGCCTGGACTGGGCGCTGGCCACACCCAAGGCCAAGGACGGCCCGTTTCAGAGCATGCGCGTCGGCTTCAAGGGCCGCGAGTTGCAGGCGGTGGAAATCGTCGACAGCTTCGGTCAGCGCTCACTGCTGAAATTCAGCCGTTTCGAGCCCAATGTGGCACTCGACGCGGCGCACTTCAACTACACGCCACCGTCAGGCGCCGACGTCATCGAGCAATAG
The DNA here is from genome assembly GCA_947453725.1 of Betaproteobacteria bacterium. GTDB lineage: Bacteria > Pseudomonadota > Gammaproteobacteria > Burkholderiales > Burkholderiaceae_C > Rubrivivax. Next base: position 22,670 of record CANGHH010000003.1, read on the forward strand.
CCCGACCGCCGCGCGGCGCCGGATCAAAAGCGCGCACCGAATTGCAGGCGACGCTGCGTTGGCGCCGTGAAGCCGGCGTGCGGGTCGTAGGCGAATCGCACGAACAGCGGTCCGCGGTCGTAGCCCAGGCTGATGGACTTGTCGTTGCGGACAAACTCGCCGTCGCCCGTCAGGCCGCGCTTGACAAAGAAGTCGACGGTCAGCCGCTGCTCGGCGTCGAAGCGCCGCCGCAGCACGAAGTGGGTCACGTTCTGCCCGCTGTGCAGGCGGTCATCGTGGACGTTGAACAGCGTCAATTCCGTCTGCGCCAGGGCCCTGCTGCCGATGCCCAGCGTGATGGCGTCATTCGGGTCGACATTCAGATTGACGTAATTGCGCACATTGGTGCGGCCGAAACCGACGATGGCGTAATTTGCGCCGCCGATCTCGGACGTGACCGACCCCACCGCCACGCCGCCGCTGGCGCTTTGCAGCGAGAAGACCGTGCGCAGCGTCTCGCCGTCGACCCGGTATTCGTAGCCGGCGCGGGCCTGGCGGTAGCCGCTGTGGTCGCGGTACAGGCCGACCCAGGCCGTGTGCGGGCCCAGGCCGCCACGCAGGTTGGCGTCCAGGCCGGTGTTGCCGTCGGACGAGGCGTAGCGGCCCAGCGTCAACTTGAAGTCGGGGCCGGCATCGCCGTCGGCCGCAGATGCCGGCGCGCAGGCCGAAGCGCAGGCCAGGGCCAGCAGGCAGGGCAGGGCGGTGCGCATGCGGTCTATTCTGCCGTCGCCGTCACCGTCGCCGTCGCCGGCACGCTCTCGCGTCGGCCACCGAACATCGCCACATAGAGCACCGGCAGCACCACCAGCGTCAGCAGCGTGGCGGTGAACAGGCCGCCGATGATGACGATCGCCAGCGGCCTCTGCGTCTCGGAACCGATGTCGTGGCTCAGCGCCATCGGCAGCAGGCCCAGGGCGGCGAGCATCGCCGTCATCAGCACCGTGCGCAGGCGGCCCAGCGAGCCCTGCTTCACGGCGTCCAGCACGCTGGCGCCGCCGGCGCGCAATTGCTGGATCACCGTCAGCATCACCACGCCGTTGAGCACCGCCTGCCCCGACAGCGCGATGAAGCCGATGGCCGCCGACACCGACAGCGGGATGTCCAGCACCCACAGCGCGACGAAGCCGCCGATCAGCGCCAGGGGCACGTTGAGCAGCACCAGCGTGGCCGTCTTCAACGAACCGAAGGCGTCGAAGAGCAGCACGAAGATCAGCAGCAGCGAGATCGGCACGACCACCGCCAGGCGCGCCATCGCGCGCTCCTGGTTCTCGAACTCGCCCGACCACAGCAACTGGTAGCCCAGCGGCAACTTGACGTTCTTCGCCACCGCGGTCTTCATGTCGGCGACGACGGAACCCATGTCGCGGTCCTTGATGAAGATGCCGATGGCGGCCATGCGGCGGCCGTTTTCGCGGGCGATGTTCATCGCGCCGCTGGTCTCGCGGATGCGCGTCACCGCGCCCAGCTGGGTGTAGCCGCCGTCGGGCGTGGCGATCGGTGTGCTGGCCAGGTTCGCCAGCACACGGCGGTCGGCCGACAGGCGCACGGCCACCGCGAACTTGCGCTCGCCTTCCCACAGGTAGGTGCTGACCTTGCCGGCCAGTGCCGCTTCGATGACGTCCTGCACATCGCCGACGTTCAACCCCAGGCGCGCGGCGCGGGTGCGGTCGACCTCGATCAGCAACTGCGGCAGATTGCCCGCGCGGTTGATTTCCGAGCGGTAGACGCCCGGCACGCGCTTGATCTCGCGCTCGATGGACTCGGCCGCCTGGGTCAGTTCGCGGAGGTCGTCGCCGGCGATCTTGATGACGATCTGGCCGTCGATCTGCGAGATCGATTCCAGCACGTTGTCTCGGATTGGCTGCGAGAAGCTGGGCTCCAGGCCCGGTATCTCCGACACCAGGCGGTCCATCTCGTCGATCAGCTTGGCCTTGGTCATGCCGGGCCGCCAGGTCTCGGCCGGCTTCAGGTCGACGAAGATCTCGGCCATGCTCATGGTCTTGGGGTCGGTGCCGTCTTCGGGCTGGCCCGATTTCGACACCGTGGTGCCGACTTCGGGCACCTTGTGCAGCGCCTTGCGGGCCAGGCCCAGGATGCGCGAGGCCTCGTCGTTGGACACGCTGGCCGGCAGCCGCAGGTTGACCCAGATCGTGCCCTCGTCGAGTTCGGGCAGGAACTCCGAGCCCAGCCGCGAGGCCACGACCAGCGACAGACCGAAGGCCGCCAAGGCCGCCAGCATCACCGTGCGGCGGTGGCCCAGCGCCCAGTCCAGCACGGGCTCGTAGATCCGCTTGGCGGTCGCCACGACGCGGTTGTCGCCGTGCGGCAGGCCGCGGCGCAGCAGCTTGTAGGCCAGCAGCGGCACGAGGGTGAGCGAGAAGATCAGCGCGCCGATCAGCGCCATCGTGACGCTCAGCGCCATCGGCTGGAAGATGCGCCCTTCGTGGCGCTGCAGCGCGAAGATCGGGATGTGCGCGGCGATGATGATCAGCATCGAGAACACCGTCGGCCGGCCGACTTCGTCGGCCGCGTCGACGATCACGGCGCGTCGCTCGTCGTCGCTCATCTTCTCGCCGCGTTCGGCCAGGCGGTGCATGATGTTCTCGACGACGATCACGGCGCCGTCGACGATGATGCCGAAGTCCATCGCGCCCAGGCTCAGCAGATTGGCCGGCACGCCCATGATCTTCAGGCCCAGGAAGGTGCCCAGCAGCGCCAGCGGAATGATCACGGCCACGGCCAGGCTGGCGCGCAGGTTGGACAGGAAGATGTAGAGCACCAGCGCCACCAGCAGCGCGCCTTCGACCAGGTTGCGGAAGACCGTCGACAAGGTCCTGGCCATCAGCCAGGTGCGGTCGTAGTACGGCACGATGGCGATGCCCTTGGGCAGGCCGCTGGCGTTGAGTTCGGCGATGCGGTCCTTGACGTTCTTCAGCACCACGCTGGGGTTCTCGCCCTTGCGCATCACGACGATGCCGGTGACGACGTCGTCGTCCTGGTCCTGCCCGACGACGCCCAGGCGCGGCACCGAACCGATGTTCACGGTGGCGATGTCGCGCACCAGGATCGGCGTGCCGTTGCGCGCGGCGACCACCACGTTGCCGATGTCGTCGGGCGAGCTGAGCAGGCCGATGCCGCGGATCGCGTACTGTTGCGCACCCTGGGCCACGTAGCTGCCGCCGACGTTGGAATTGCCGCGGCCCAGCGCGTCGAGCAGGTTCTGGAAGGTCAGCTTGTTGGCGCGCAGCTTGTCCAGGTCGGGCTGCACCTCGTACTGCTTGATCATGCCGCCCATGGCCACCACGTCGGCCACGCCGGGCACCTGGCGCAGCGAACGCTCGACCACCCAGTCTTCCACCGTCCGCAGGTCGGTGGTGCTGTAGCCGTCGCCGCGCACGCGGTAGCGCATGACCTCGCCGACCGGCGTCGCGTTGGGCGCGATGTTGGCGTCGACGCCGGGCGGCAGGTCGACGCCGCGCAGGCGTTCGGCCACCTGCGCGCGGACCAGGTTGACCTCGGCGGCGTCGTTGAAGGTGACGACCGTGAAGCTCAGGCCGAACTGCGTGTGCGAGAAGACGCGGATCGAATTCGGCACCCCGGACAGCGCCGTTTCCAGCGGCAGCGTGACCTGCTTTTCCACTTCCTCGGCGGCGCGCCCGGGGAACAGGGCAATCACCGTGACCTGGGTGTCGGTGACGTCGGGAAAGGCCTCGACCGACAGGTTCTTGAAGGCGATGACGCCGGCCAGCACGAACAGCAGCGTGCCCAGCGCGATGAACAGCGGCTGGCGCAGCGAGTACTCGATCAGCTTCCTCATTCGCTGGCCTTGACGGCTGAAGCGGCGGCCGCTGATGCCCCGCTGCCCGCGGCCTTGGCCGCCGCCGCAGCGACGCCGCCCGGCGGCTGGCCTTCGTCCTGCGCCAGCCGGTACATGCGGGCCAGCAGCAGCATGTTGCCGCTGACCACCCGTTCCCCGACCTCCAGGCCGCTCGACACCAGCACCTGCTGCGGGCCTTGCCAGCCGATCCGCACCTCGCGCGGCTCGAAGGCGCCGGGCGCCGTCTGCACGAAGACGCTGTGCGTGCTGCCGCTCAGCCGCACCGCCTGCGCCGGCAGCATCACGCCGCTCCCCAGGCTGCGTTCAAAGCGGGCGGTGGCCAGCATCTCGGCGCGCAGCACGCGGCCGGCGTTGGGCACATAGCCGCGGACCTTGATGGTCCGGCTGTTGGGGTCGATGGCGTCGGCCACCGCGGTCACCCGGCCTTCGAAGCGCTGGCCGGGCAGGGCCGGAACTTCCAGCTCGAAGGCCGCGCCGCGGCGCATCGTGCCGGCCTCGGCTTCGCGGGCGTCGATCTGCACCCACAGGGTGCCCGGGTCGCTGATGACGAAGAGCGGCGGCACGCCCGGCCCGGCCTGGTCGGGCCGCACTTCCTGGCCAGGGTTGAGGTTGCGTTCGACCACCACGCCGGCCAGCGCCGAGCGCAGCGCCAGCTTCTGGTCCACGCCCGGCCCCATCGTGCCCGCAGCACCGCCGTAGAGCGCCACGCGCGCTTCGGCCCGCGCCAGCTCGGCCTGGGCACGCGCCGCATCGGCTTCGGCTTGCTCGAAGTCCTTGCGCGCGGCCACGCCGAGGTCGAGCAGCTCCCGCTGGCGGGCCAGGGTCTTGCGGCTGAAGTCGACGTCGGCGCGCGCCTTGGCGGCGTCGGCCTGGGCCGCCCCGTAGTCGGGCGAAGCCAGCATCGCCAGCGCCATGCCCGGCCGCACGGCCTGGCCCAGGTCGGCGGCGATGGACGTGACGCGGCCGGCGAACGCCGGCACGATGCGCTGGGTGCGCTCCTCGTTCCAGACCAGGCGCGCAGGCAGTTCCAGCGTGATCTGCGTGGCCGGTGTGGCCACTGCGGTGCTCAGCAGCGCCAGCTGCGGGTGGCCGGGCTGGAAGCGCAGCTGGGTGCCTTGCAGGATCGGCGCGGCGGGCTCGGGCGCGGCGGCAGGCGGCGCCTCCTTGCACGCGAACAAACCCAGCGTGGCCAGGGCCAGCAGGCCGAGCAGGGGGGTGCGGTTCAGGGTCTTCGGGGGCATGGGGTCGGCGATCCGGGGTCAGGGATGAACGGTCAGCGCGCGCTGCTGCTGGTGGCGCTGGCGCTGCGCAGTTGCCAGGCGCCTTGCGCCTTGGCGAGGTCGGTGCGGGCGGCCAGTGCTTCGAGCAGCACGGCGCGCAGCGTGCGTCGCGCGTCGAGCAGGTCGGTCAGCGGCAGTGCGCCCTTGTTGTAGGCCTGTTCGGCACGCTCGGCCACTTCGCGGGAGCGCGGCACGATCTCGCCGCGGTAGCGCTGCGCGCGCTGAGCGGCCGTCGCCACCTCGGCGCGCAGGCGCTGCAGTTCGGTGGCAGCGCTGCGGCGGGCCTTGTCCAGCGCGTCACGGGCCTGGTCCAGCTGGGCCTGCGCGCGGCCGATCTCGCCCTCGTAGCGGTAGCCGAAGGCCAAGGGCATGCTCAGGCGGAATTCCAGCAGCCGCGTCGAGGTGCCGGGGTAGTGGTCGAGGGACGCGCCCCAGGTGATGTCGCTCTGGCGCTGTGCGTTGCTGCCCTGCAGCGCCGATTCGGCGGCGCGCACCCGTTCGGCGGCCGCGCGGACGTCGGCGCGCTGCTCGACCAGCGCGTCCACGCCAACGGCCGCGCTGGCGGCTTCGTCGGCCGGCCAGTCGGCCTGCGCGCTGAGGCCGGCGGCCTGTGCTTCGCGGCCCGTCAGCTGGGCCAGCACGAACTGCGCGCGTTGCAGGTCCAGCCGGGCCGAAGCGCCGTCGGCCTGCACGCGCTCGGCCTCGATGTCGGCGCGCGCCGCGTCCTGCACCGCCAGGTCGCCCGCCTTCAGGCGCGCCCGGGCCGTTTCGGCCGTCTGGCGCGCACTGCGCTCGATGAGGTCGAGCTGCTCGATGCGCCCCTGCGCGGCCAGCAGGTCGAAGTAAGCCGCCTGGGTGGCCAGCTGCTGCTGCGTGCGCACCTCGTCGACGTCGGCTGCCGCTGCGGCCGCGTTGCGCCGTGCGCCTTCGGTGCGCAGGCCCCGCTTGTCGCCGCGTTCCCAGGTCCAGTCCAGGCCCACGCCCTTGTCGATGCGCCGCTGGGTCAGCGGGTTGCCGCCGCCGATCCCGTTCTGCAGGTCGATCTGCGACAGCTTGGCCGTCAGCTGCGGCAGCGGCGCGTGGTCGGCCGCAGCGATGTCGGCTTGCGCGGCGGCCAGGCCGCGGGTGGCCAGGGTGACCTCGAGGTTGCCGGCCGCAGCGGCCAGGGCTGCGCGCAGCGTGAGGGCCTCGGCGTGCGCGCTGTGCAGCGGCAACATCGCGCCGAGGGTGCAGGCCAGCAGCGCGGTCCAGCGCGAGGGTCGGCTGCAGCGGCTGCTTCGGCGCGGGCGGGTCGGCGCGGAGGCCTGTCGTATGCTCATCCACCGTTTATCGCTGCTGTCCACTGACCAGCACCTGACCGCCCATGCGCTTCCTGTTGGTCGAAGACGACGACGTGCTGCGCGACGTCATGCAGCGCAGCCTCAGCCAGGCCGGCCACCGCGTCGACCTGGCCACCACCGTGGCGCAGGCCCGCCACCTGTGGCAGGTGCAGCCGGTCGACGCCGTGCTGCTCGACCTGAACCTGCCCGACCGGGCGGGTCACGCCATGGGCAGCGGCCTGACCGTGCTGCGCGAGGCCCGCGCCCGCGGCGACCGCACGCCGGTGCTGGTGCTCACCGCGCGCAACCGCACCGAAGAGCGCATCGCGGGCCTCGACGCCGGCGCCGACGACTACCTGGGCAAGCCCTTCGACCTGGCGGAGGTGGAAGCCCGGTTGCGGGCGCTCGTGCGCCGCGCCCAGGGTGCCAGCGACGTTGTGGAGATCGGTGGCCTGCGGCTCGACCGGCGCGCCCGCCGCCTGCAGGTGCGCGCAGAGACGGACCCCGATGCGCTGCAGCCGCTGGACCTGCCGGCGCGCGAATTCGAGGTCTTGCTGGAGCTGATGTCGCCACCCGGCCGCGTGGTCAGCAAGCGCAGCCTGTCCGACAAGCTGTCGGGCTTCGACGACACGCTGGCGGCGAATGCGCTCGAGGCCTTCATTTCGCGCCTGCGCCGCAAGTTGCAGGGCAGCGGGGCCACCATCCGCACGCTGCGCGGGCTGGGCTATGTCGTCGAGGCGCAGGACGGTGATGGCGACTGAGCCGCGGCCGCCTGCGCCGCCGGAGCCGCCTTCGCTGCGCCGGCGCATGCTGTGGCAGGTGATGCTGCCGCTGGCGCTGACCTGGCTGCTCGGCACTGGCGTGGCGGTCGGCGTGGCCTACGTCTACACCCAGCAGGCCTTTGACCGCTCGATGCTCGACGACGCCCATGCCATCGCCGCCAATGTCAGCGAGCGCGATGGCCAGCTGGCCTTCAGCCTGACGGCGCGCGAAGTCGGCCAGGTGCTGTTCGACCGTGACGAGCGCGTCTATTTCGCCGTGCTGCGGGCCGATGGCAGCCTGCTGGCCGGGCAGGGTGGCCTGCGCGACCGCCTGGCCGAGCCGACCGAGCCCTGGTCCTTCGAAGAGCGCCACTACCGCGGCGTGGATCTGCGCATGGTCACGCTGGTGCGCAGCCTGCCCCAGCCCCACCTGGTGCTGGTGGCGCAGACCACGCGCGGCCGGGCCAGGCTGGTGCAGCAGCTGCTGGCCGCCGCGGTGGCGCCGCAGGCCCTGCTGCTGCTGCTGCTGGGCCTGTGGCTGCGGCGCTCGATCGCCCGCGAACTGCAGCCGCTGGCGCAGCTGGAATCGGCGCTGGCCCAGCGTGATGCCAACGACCTGGCGCCACTGCAGCTGGCGCCGCGCAGCCGCGACATCGCCAGCCTGGCCGGCGCCTTCAACGCGCTGATGGCGCGCATCGCGGCCGGCGTGCGCGCCCAGCGCGAGTTCGCCGGCAACGTCGCGCATGAGCTGCGCACGCCGCTGGCCGGCATCCGCTCGCTGGCCGAATACGGCCTGGCGCAGCGAGACCCTGCGGCCTGGGCGGCGCAGTTGCGCCTGATCGTCAGCAGCGAAGCGCGCGCCAGCCACCTGGTCGACCAGCTGCTGGCCCTGGCGCTGGCCGACGAAGCGCGCGACGGCCTGCAGCTCGAAGCGCTGGACATCGACAGCCTGGTGCAGGACCTGCTGCTGCGCCTGCTGCCGCGGGCCGACGCCGCCGGCGTCGACCTCGGTGCCGAGGGCCTGGAGCAACCCTTGCGAGCGATGGGCACGGTGGCGCTGGTCGAGGGCCTGCTGGGCAACCTGGTCGACAACGCGCTGCGCCACGGCCGGCCACCCGCAGCCGGCGTGACGCCGCGCGTCACGGTGGCCGTGCTGCGGCAGCACGACGGGCTGCTGCTGACCGTCACCGACAACGGGCCGGGGATGGAGCCCGGTCAGCAGCAGCGCGTGCTGGAACGCTGGGCCCAGGGGCGCAGCGCCGCTGAACAGGGCAGCGGCAGCGGCCTCGGTCTGGCCATCGTGGCGCGCTACGTCGCCCTGCTGGGCGGGCGCCTGTCGCTGCGCCCGGTCAGCGACGGCACCGGGCTGCGGGTCAGCGTGTGGCTGCGCGGCGTGCCCGAAGGCGGCGTTTAGCGCGGCGTTCGCGCTGCGACAATCCGGCGATGGCCACCCAGGATGCGCTGTTCGCCGAAGAAGCACCTGCCGCCCCGGCAGGCGCGCCGCTGGCCGAGCGGCTGCGTCCGCGCCACCTGGACGAGGTGGTCGGCCAGCGCCACCTGCTGGCCGCCGGGCGGCCGCTGCGGGTGGCCTTCGAGTCGGGCCGCCTGCCATCGATGATCCTCTGGGGCCCGCCGGGCGTCGGCAAGACGACGCTGGCGCGCCTGCTGGCCGGCGCCACCGGTTCGCACTTCATCGTGCTGTCGGCGGTGCTGGCCGGCGTGAAAGACATCCGCGAAGCCGTCGAACAAGCGGCGGCGCTGCGCAAGGCCGGGCGGTCGACGGTGGTCTTCGTCGACGAGGTGCACCGCTTCAACAAGGCCCAGCAGGATGCCTTCCTGCCGCATGTCGAGGGGGGGCTGTTCAGCTTCGTCGGCGCGACCACCGAGAACCCGTCCTTCGAGGTCAATTCGGCCTTGCTGTCGCGTTCCACCGTGCACGTGCTGAAGTCGCTCGACGACGCCGACCTGGGCGAACTGGTCCGCCGTGCCCAGGCCCTGCTGCAGGCCCCGCCGCTGAGTGCCGCCGCGCAGGAACGCCTGGTGGCGCACGCCGACGGCGATGCCCGCCGCCTGCTCAACGCCTACGAGAACCTGGCCGCCGCCAACAGCGGCGCCGCCGAGTTGGGCGAGGCGCAGCTGGAAGCCACGCTCGGCGAACTGCTGCGCCGCGGTGACAAGGGCGGCGATGTCTACTACGACACCATCTCGGCGCTGCACAAGGCGGTGCGCGGTTCCGACCCGGACGCCGCGCTGTACTGGCTGGCCCGCCTGCTGGACGCCGGCATGGACCCGCGCTACGCCGCGCGGCGGCTGATCCGCATGGCCAGCGAGGACATCGGGTTGGCCGACGCCCGCGCGCTGCGCCTGACGCTGGACGCCGCCGAGGTCTATGAGCGTCTGGGCTCGCCCGAAGGCGAACTGGCGCTGGCCCAGGCGGTGGTCTACCTGGCCATCGCGCCGAAATCGAATGCCGTCTACAAGGCCTGGAACGCGGTGCGCGAGCTGGTGCGCAGCGACGGTTCGCGTCCGGTGCCGATGCACCTGCGCAATGCCCCGACGAAGCTGATGAAGGGCCTGGGCCATGGCGCGGGCTACCGCTACGCCCACGACGAGCCCGGCGCCTACGCGGCGGGCGAGCGCTACCTGCCCGAAGGACTGACGCAGCAGCGCTTCTACGAACCGGTGCCGCGCGGGCTGGAGCAGCGCATCGCCGAGCGCCTGGGCGAACTGCGGGCGCTCGACGAACAGGCCCCCCGGCCGCGCTGAGCGGCGCAGGCGGCCCGCCCGCTGCAGCGGTGGCCGATGCGCACCTAGAATCCGCGCCACCGCGTCGCCCACCCAGGCCCTGCCAACGGGCTGGCCTTCCGCCGGCCGGTGTCATTCAATCCACAGGCGGGGCCGGCATCTTGCATGGTCCTGTCCGGGCTGCGCGAAGCGCGGCAACCGGAGTCATTTTTCGATGGAAACCTTCTTCCAGCAGATCATCAACGGTCTGGTGCTCGGCGCCATGTACGCGCTGGTGGCACTGGGCTACACCATGGTCTACGGGATCATCAACCTCATCAACTTCGCCCACGGCGAGGTGCTGATGGTCGGCGCGCTGGTCAGCTGGACCGTGGTCACGGCGCTGGCCGACAGCGGCCTGCCGGGCTGGTCGCTGATGGCGATTTCACTGTGCTGCGCCATCCTCGTCTGCGCGGCGTTGAACTTCGCCATCGAGAAGCTGGCCTACCGCCCGCTGCGCAGCGCGCCGCGCCTGGCGCCGCTGATCACCGCGATGGGCATGAGCCTGCTGCTGCAGACGCTGGCCATGATCATCTGGAAGCCCAACCCCAAGCCCTACCCGCTGCTGCTGCCCACCGAGCCGATCAACCTGGGTGGGCCGGTCATCAGCGTCACCCAGTGCCTGATCCTGGGCGTGACCGCCGTGGTGCTGGCCGGCCTGATGTTCCTGGTCAACCGCACCAAGCTCGGCCGCGCGATGCGGGCCACGGCCGAGAACCCGCGCGTCGCCGCGTTGATGGGCGTGCGGCCCGACATGGTCATCTCAGCGACCTTCGTCATCGGCGCCGCGCTGGCCGCCGTGGCCGGGGTGATGTGGGCCGCCAACTACGGCACCGTCCAGCACAGCATGGGTTTCCTGCCCGGCCTGAAAGCCTTCACGGCGGCGGTGCTGGGCGGCATCGGCAACCTGGCCGGCGCGGTCGTCGGCGGTGTGCTGCTGGGCCTGGTCGAGGCGCTGGGCGCGGGCTACCTGGGCGCCCTGACCGGCGGCGTGCTGGGCAGCCAGTACACCGACATCTTCGCCTTCGCCGCGCTGATCCTGGTGCTGACCCTGCGGCCGGCCGGCCTGCTGGGCGAGCGTGTGGCCGACCGCGCCTGATGAATGCCGCACCATGAAAAACAAAGTCGTCGTCTTCCTTCTTTGCGCCATCGCCCTGCTGGCCTTGCCGCTGATCGCGCAGCTGTTCGGCCAGGGCTGGGTGCGCATCATGGCGCTGGCCCTGCTCTACGTGCTGCTGGCGCTGGGCCTGAACATCGTGGTCGGCTACGCCGGCCTGCTCGACCTGGGCTACGTCGCCTTCTACGCCGTCGGCGCCTACATGTACGCGCTGCTGGCCAGCCCGCACCTGACCGAGAACTTCCCGTGGCTCGCTGAATTCTTCCCCGGCGGCCTGCACACGCCAGTGTGGGCCGTGGTGCCGCTGGCCGCCGGGCTGGCTGCCGTCGCCGGCGTGCTGCTGGGCGCCCCGGTGCTGAAGCTGCGCGGCGACTACCTGGCCATCGTGACCCTGGGTTTCGGCGAAATCATCCGGGTCTTCATGAACAACCTGGAACAGCCGATCAACATCACGAATGGTCCAAGGGGCCTCGACCGGATCGACCCGATGAACCTGTTCGGCTTCAGCTTCGGCAAGTCGCTGGAGATCGGCGGCTTGCACGTCAGCAGCGTCGCGCTCTACTACTACCTCTTCCTGGGGCTGGTGGTACTCAGCGTGGTCGTCTGCCAGCACCTGGAAACCTCGCGGATCGGCCGCGCCTGGATGGCCATCCGCGAAGACGAGATCGCTGCCAAGGCGATGGGCATCAACACCCGCAACATGAAGCTGCTGGCCTTCGGCATGGGCGCTACCTTCGGTGGCGTGTCGGGCGCGATGTTCGCGGCCTTCCAGGGCTTCGTCAGCCCCGAGTCCTTCAGCCTGCAAGAGAGCGTGATGATCGTGGCCATGGTCGTGCTGGGCGGCATGGGCCACCTGCCGGGCGTGATCCTGGGCGCGGTGATGCTGTCGGCGTTGCCCGAGGTGCTGCGCTACGTGGCAGGTCCGTTGCAGGCCATGACCGGCGGCCGGCTCGACGCGTCGATCCTGCGCCAGCTGCTGATTGCGCTGGCCATGATCGGCATCATGCTGTCGCGTCCGCGCGGGCTGTGGCCGGCGCGTGAGCACGCCAAGGCGGCCCCGGCCGCCGTGCCGTCCGTGGCCAGCCCGGGCACAAGCCCGGCCGCGCGATGAAGGGGGCAGCGGAAATGGCACCAACCATGGCACAAACTGTTCTCAAGGTGGCCGGCGTCAGCAAGCGCTTCGGCGGTCTGCAGGCGCTGTCCGATGTGGGCGTCACCATCGAAGCCGGCCAGGTCTACGGCCTGATCGGCCCCAACGGTGCGGGCAAGACCACTTTCTTCAACGTCATCACCGGCCTGTACACGCCCGACAGCGGCAGCTTCGAGCTCGGCGGCGCGCCCTACAAGCCCAGCGCGGTGCACGAGGTCGCCAAGGCCGGCATCGCGCGCACCTTCCAGAACATCCGGCTCTTCGCCGAGATGACGGCGCTGGAAAACGTCATGGTCGGCCGCCATGTGCGCACCCATTCGGGCCTGATCGGCGCCGTCTTCCGCACCGCCAGCTTCAAGGCCGAAGAGGTCGCCATTCGCCAGCGCGCGCTGGAATTGCTGGACTACGTCGGCATCGCCAAGTACGCCGACTTCAAGGCCCGCACGCTCAGTTATGGCGATCAGCGGCGGCTGGAAATCGCCCGCGCGCTGGCCACCGACCCCAAGCTGATCGCGCTGGACGAACCGGCCGCTGGCATGAACGCGACCGAGAAGGTGGTGCTGCGCGAACTGATCGACCGCATCCGCAACGACGGCCGCACCATCCTGCTGATCGAGCACGACGTCAAGCTGGTGATGGGCCTGTGCAACCGGGTGACGGTGCTCGACTACGGCAAGCAGATCGCCGAGGGCACACCGGCCGAGGTGCAGAAGAACGAGAAGGTCATCGAGGCCTACCTCGGCGCGGGAGGCCACTGATGGCAATGACGATGTTGAAGGTCACCGGGCTGAAGGTCGCCTATGGCGGCATCCAGGCGGTCAAGGGCGTGAGTTTCGAGGTCCACCAGGGTGAACTGGTCAGCCTGATCGGCGCCAACGGGGCCGGCAAGACGACCACGCTGAAGGCCATCACCGGCACCCAGGCGGTGGCCGATGGCGACATCCAGTTCATGGGCAGGAGCATCAAGGGCCAGGGCCCGTGGGACCTGGTCAGGCAGGGCCTGGTGATGGTGCCGGAAGGGCGCGGCACCTTCACGCGCATGACCATCACCGAGAACCTGCAGATGGGCGCCTTCATCCGCAACGACGACGGGATCGAGGCCGACATCGAGAAGGTCTTCGACCGCTTTCCGCGGCTGAAGGAACGCCGTGCGCAGCTGGCCGGCACGATGAGCGGCGGTGAGCAGCAGATGCTGGCGATGGGCCGTGCGCTGATGGCGAGGCCCAAGGTGCTGTTGATGGACGAACCGTCGATGGGCCTGTCGCCGATCATGGTCGACAAGATCTTCGAGACCATCGCCGAGGTCCACGCCGGCGGCACCACGGTGCTGCTGGTCGAGCAGAACGCCAGCCGCGCGCTGGGACTGGCCAACCGCGGCTACGTGATGGAGTCGGGCGAGATCACGATGAGCGGCGACGCCAAGGTGCTGCTCAACGACCCCCGGGTGCGCGCCGCCTACCTCGGGGAATGAAATTGAGCCCCCAAGCGCGCTAGCGCCGTTCGCAGCCACTCGCCGGTGCCCCGCACCGGCTCGGCGCGGCTCACCCCCCCGAGGGGGATGCCCCGCCAGCGGCCCGGCAAAGCCGGTTCCGTGGGGGGAAGCTGGGTTGAACAGCCGGTCAGTCTGCTTTCGCGCCGGTGGCCTTCACCACTTCGCGGTACTTCTGCGACTCGCTCTGCACGAAAGCCGCGAACTGGGCCGGCGTGCTGGGCGCGGGTTCAGCCATCAGCGTGGCCAGCCGGGCCTTCACGTCGGGCGCGGCCAGCGCGTCCACGAAGGCCTTGTTCAGGCGCGCCGTGTTGTCGGCGCTCAGGCCGGCCGGCGCGAACAGGCCGAACCAGGTGCTGATGTCGAAATGCTGCAGGCCCAGCGCCGCACCGGCCTCGGCGACGGTGGGCACCTCAGGCAGGGCGGCCGAGCGCCGGGCCGTGGTCACGGCCAGCGCCTTCAACTTGCCGCTCTTGATGTTGGCCGAAGCCGCCGCCAGGTTGTCGAAGTTGAAATCGACCTGGCCGGCGACCAGCGCCAGCTGTGCCGGCGGGCCGCCGGCGTAGGGAATGTGCACCGCGAAGAGTTGCGCCTGGGCCTTGAACATCTCGCCCGCCAGGTGGCCCGCGCTGCCATTGCCGCCGCTGCCGTAATTCAGCCGGCCTGGGTTCTTGCGGGCGTAGGCCACCAGGTCGGCCAGGGTGGCGATGCCCAGCCGGGCTGCCGCCTCGGTGTTGACGACCAGCACATTGGGCACCTGCGCCACCCGCGTGATGGGCGTGAAGTCGCGCTGCGCGTCGTAGGGCATCTTGGCGTACAGCCAGGGGTTGATGGCGTGCGTGGCGACCGCGCCCATCACCAGCGTCAGGCCGTCGGGCGCGGCCTTGGCGGCGAGGTCGGCGCCGAGGTTGCCACCGGCGCCCGGGCGGTTTTCGACGATCACATTGCCCAGGCTGTCCTTCACCTTCTCGGCCAGCAGGCGCGCCGCGATGTCCAGCGGGCCGCCGGGCGGGTAGGGCACGATCAGGCGGATGGGCTTGGTCTGCGCGGCAACCGGGCCCACCGCGACCGCCGCGGCGGCCAGCAGCAGGGCCTGGCGGCGCGTCGGCGCAGGCTCAGGGCGCCGCATGCTTATCGGCTTCCGAGGTGAAGGCGTCGGCATGGAACTCGTCGGCCGGCAGGCCGCAGTCGGCGACGAAGTCGCGCTGCGCCGATTCGACCATCACCGGTGCACCGCAGGCGTAGACCTGCTGGCCCGACAGGTCGGGGAAGTCCTGCATCACGGCCTGGTGGACGAAGCCGGTGCGGCCGGTCCAGCCGTCTTCGGGCAGCGGCTCTGACAGCACCGGCACATAGCGCAGGTTCGGCATCTCGGTGGCCATCTGCAGGCACCAGTCGTGCTGGTAGAGGTCGGCCTTGCGGCGGCAGCCCCAGTAGAGCACCGCCGGGCGTGTGCTGGCCTGCAGCTGCAGCTGTTCGATGATCGCCTTGATCGGCGCGAAGCCGGTGCCGCTGGCCAGCAGCACCATCGGCTTGGCGGATTCCTCGCGCAGGAAGAAGCTGCCGAAAGGGCCTTCCATGCGCAGGATGTCCTTCTCCTTCATCGCCCCAAAGACATGGTCGGTGAACTTGCCGCCCGGCATGTGGCGGATGTGCAGTTCGATGGCCGGCGGGCTGCCCAGCTTGCCGGGCGCATTGGCCATGCTGTAGCTGCGCCGCGCACCGTCGCGCAGGATGAATTCCACGTACTGGCCGGCGCGGTACTGCAGGTTCTGGTTGGCCGGCAGCTGCAGGCGGATGACGGCCACGTCGGGTGCCGGCTTGTCGATGTGGCTCACGCGGCTGGGCAGCTTCAGCACCGGGAATTCGCCGGCACCCGGCACGCTGCGCGCTTCGACGACGCAATCGGTCTGCGGCTTGCCGCAGCAGGTCAGGATGTAGCCCGCGGCTGCTTCGGCTTCGGACAGGGCTTTCAGCTGGTGCGCGCCGTGCACCACGCGGCCTTCAAGCAGCTTGCTCTTGCACGAGCCGCAGGCGCCGTCGCGGCAGCCGTAGGGCAGGCCGATGCCCTGGCGGATGGCGGCCGGCAGGATGGCTTCGTCGGCTTCGACCGTGAACGATCGCTGGGCGGGTTGCAGGGTGATGGTGTAGGTCATGGTCGGGCGCAGGCTGTCATTCACTAAACTGGTCGACGATTGTGCCCGCCCCATCCGGCGGCCCCTGCCAGTGCTGTCTTGCCCAAGTGACCGAAGCGACCGACGTGACCCTGCCTTGCACCCGCGCCCGCCGTCCCACCCTGCTGATCGTCGGTTGCGGCGATGTCGGCCTGCGCGTGCTGAAGTTGCTGCCGCCGCGCTGGCGCGTGCTGGCGCTGACCTCCACGCCCGCGCGAGCGCCGCTGCTGCGCGCGCTGGGCGCCGTACCGCTGCTGGGCGACCTGGACGTGCCGGCCACGCTGGGCCGGCTGGGCGGGCTGGCCGACGCGGTGCTGCACCTGGCGCCGCCGCCGGGGCAGGGCGACCGCGACACCCGCACCCAGGCCCTGCTGCGTGCGCTGTCGCGCGGCGGCCGCGTGCAGCGCCTGGTCTACGCCAGCACCAGCGGCGTCTACGGCGATTGCGGCGGTGCGCGCTTCGGCGAAACGCGGGCCGTCAACCCGACCACCGCCCGCGCGCGTCGCCGAGTCGATGCCGAAGCCCAGGTGCGGGCCTTCGGCCGCCGCAGCGGGGCCCGCGTCACCGTGCTGCGCATCCCGGGCATCTACGCCAGCGACCGGGTCGGCGGCCATCCGCGCGACCGCCTGCTGCGCGGCACGCCGGTGCTGGTGCCGAAGGACGACGTCTACACCAACCACATCCACGCCGACGACCTGGCCCGGGCTTGCTTGGCCGCGCTGTTTCACGGTCTGCCGCAGCGCGTGCTGCACGCCAGCGACGACACCGAACTGACGATGGGGGCCTACTTCGACCTGGCCGCCGAGCTGTGCGGCCTGCCGCGCCCGCCGCGCATCACGCGGGCCGAAGCGGCGACGGTGCTGGGCGCGATGCAGCTCAGCTTCATGGGCGAATCCCGCCGCCTGGACAACCACCGGCTGAAGGCCGAACTGGGTCTGCGGCTGCGCTACCCGACGGTGCGCGAGGGCCTGCTGGCGGCGCTGAAGCCCGGCTTGAAACCGGGCTGATGCCCCGCTCCGCTCAGCGCCGCCGGCCGCGCCCGGTGCTGCGCCAGTAGCGCACCGTCAGCCAGCCGCCGAGCATGCCGCCGAGGTGCGCGAAGTGCGCCACGCCGCTGCCGAAGAAGAGGCCGGTGATCAGTTCGATGCCGCCGAAGATGCCGACCATGGTCAGCGCCGGGATGTAGATCGGCGGGATCGGCACGGCCTGGCGGTTGGTCATCAGCATCAGGTAGAGGATGATGCCGATCAGGTTCAGCGTCTGCGACGGCGCCATCAGCAGCAGCATGGGCACGAAGCCGACGAGGTCGAACTGGCGGCGCGGAAAGGCCAGCGCGTAGGCCAGCAGCAGGCCGTAGATGCCGCCAGAAATGCCCAGCGTGGGGACGTAGGAGCCCATCAGGTGGGTCACAAGCAGTTGCGCCGCGGCAGCGGTCAGCACGCAGATGGCGATGAACTGCAGGTAGCGGTTGCGGCCCCACAGCATTTCCAGCTCGGCGCCGAACATCCAGAGCCCCAACATGTTGAAGAACAGGTGCGAGGTGCTGCCGTGCAGGAGCGCATAGCTCAACGGCTGCCAGGGCAGGAACTGCCCGCTGGCCAGCGGCCACAGCGCAAACCAGGGCGTCAGCGAGATGAACTCGCCGAGGAAGAAGGCCACCACGCAGGCGATGATCAGGTTGCGTGTCAGCGGTGGGATCGTCGGCATGGGATTGCGCTGGTTGAAGGCGGCTGGATGCCACCTGGTGCCCGCGGCCAGACTCGAACTGGCACGCCTTGCGGCGGCGGATTTTGAATCCGCTACGTCTACCGATTTCGTCACGCGGGCAGGGTGTCTGGAGGCGACACACCAAGACAAGGCGGATTATCACACGCACCCTGCTGCGGGCTGCGCCGCGCTGCCACAATCGCCACCCGTTGGAGGAGATCTGCATGAAGGAAGCGGCCGCCCCGGCCTACAAGAGCCTGGAAGACACCATCGGCGGCACGCCGCTGGTGCGCCTGCAGCGGCTGCCTGGCGCAGCCGGCACGCTGCGTGGCAACGTCATCCTGGGCAAGCTCGAAGGCAACAACCCGGCCGGTTCGGTGAAAGACCGGCCGGCGATCAGCATGATCCGCCGCGCCGAGGAAAGGGGCGAGATCCGCCCGGGCGACACGCTGATCGAAGCCACCTCGGGCAACACCGGCATCGCGCTGGCGATGGCCGCGGCGATGCGCGGTTACCGGATGATCCTGATCATGCCCGAGGACCTGTCGATCGAGCGCGCGCAGACCATGAAGGCCTTCGGGGCCGAACTGATCCTGACGCCGCGGTCGGGCGGCATGGAACACGCCCGCGACCTGGCCGAGCAGATGCAGGCCGACGGCAAGGGCCGCGTGCTGGACCAGTTCGCCAACGCCGACAACCCGCGCGCGCACCACGACAGCACCGGGCCTGAAATCTGGGCCGACACGGTCGGCCGCGTGACCCACTTCGTCAGCGCGATGGGCACCACCGGCACCATCACCGGCGTGTCGAGCTTCCTCAAGGCCAGGAACCCGGCGGTGCGCATCGTCGGCGCGCAACCCAGCGAAGGCTCGCGCATTCCCGGCATCCGCAAGTGGCCCGAGGCCTATCTGCCGAAGATCTACGACCCGGCCGCGGTGGACGAACTGGTGCTGGTCAGCCAGGCCGACGCCGAGGACATGGCGCGCCGCCTGGCGCGTGAAGAAGGCCTGTTCGCCGGCATCTCGGCGGCCGGCGCCTGCTGGGTGGCGCTGCAGATCGCGCAGCAGGTCGAGAACGCGACCATCGTCTTCATCGTCTGCGACCGCGGCGACCGCTACCTCTCCACCGGCGTCTTTCCGGCATGACGCGGCCGTCCCAGCCCAACTTCTGCGGGCAGTGCGCCACGTCGCTGCAATGGCAGGTGCAGGACGAGGACGGCGGCCCGAAGCAGCGCCTGCGCTGCCCGGCCTGCGGCTGGACGCACTGGAACAACCCGACGCCGGTGCTGGCTGCCATCATCGAATGCAGCGACCGGGGCGGCCAGGTGCTGTTGGCGCGCAATGCCGCCTGGTCGGGCCGCCTGTTCGCGCTGATCACCGGTTTCATGGAAGCCGGCGAGACGCCCGAGGACGGCATCGCCCGCGAGGTCATGGAAGAAACCGCGCTGCACGTTGATCGGCTGTCGCTGGTCGGCGTCTACGACTTCCAGCGCATGAACCAGCTGATCATCGTCTACCACGCGTTGGCCCACGGCGAGGTGGTGCTGTCGCCCGAGTTGGCCGAGTACAAGCTGTTCCCGCTGCAAGACCTGCGCTGCTGGCGCGCTGGCACCGGCTACGGTCTGGCCGACTGGCTGCGCTCGCGCGGTCATGAGCCGCAATTCATCGACTTGCCGCCGCGGCCGGCAGACTGAACCCGACTGACCGAGAACTGCCATGGAAGCCTCCAAAGACCTCGACACCCGCGGCCTGAACTGCCCGCTGCCGATATTGAAAGCCAAGAAGGCGCTGGCCGACATGGCCAGTGGCGACACGTTGCGGGTCGTCAGCACCGACCCCGGTTCGATGCGCGACTTCCAGGCCTTCGCCCGGCAGACCGGCAACGAACTGGTCAAGCAGACCGTCGAAGGGTCAGAGTTCGTGCACCTGCTGCGCCGTCGCTAGGCGCAGCGCGGCTGGCGCTTCAGAGTTCCAGGCCCTTCAGGTAGTCGCGAAAGCCGGGACCGATCTCCCGGTGGGTCAGCGCCAGTTCGACGTTGGCCTGGAGGAAACCTTCCTTGCTGCCGCAGTCGTAGCGCTTGCCGCGGTACCGGTAGGCGAAGACCTTTTCCCGGCGCAGCAGCGAAGCGATGCCATCGGTGAGCTGGATTTCGCCGCCCACGCCGCGCTGCTGGGTGGCGATCTCGTGGAAGACGCCGGGCGTCAGGATGTAGCGGCCGGCCACGCCCAGACGCGACGGTGCGTCTTCCGGGGCGGGTTTCTCGACGATGCGGTTGACGTCCACCAGGCGGTCATTGACGACCGTGCCGTCGACGATGCCGTAGCGGCGGGTGTGCTCGGCCTGCACCTCCTGCACCGCCAGGATCGAGGCCCGCCACTCGTCGTATTGCTCGACCATCTGCGCCAGCACCGGCGGTTCGCCGACCATCAGGTCGTCGGCCAGCAGCACCGCGAAGGGCTGGTTGCCGATCAGGCGCTGGCCGCAGAGCACGGCGTGGCCCAGGCCCAGGGCCTGCGCCTGGCGCACGTAGATGCACTCCATGTCGTCGGGCTTGACGCTGCGCACCACCGCCAGCAGTTCCTGCTTGTTGGCCTGCTCCAGCGCGACTTCCAGTTCGAAGGTCATGTCGAAATGGTCTTCGATGGGCCGCTTGTGGCGGCCGGTGACGAAGATCATTTCGCGCACGCCGGCCGCATAGGCTTCCTCGACGGCGTACTGGATCAGCGGCTTGTCGACCACCGGCAGCATTTCCTTCGGCTGTGCCTTGGTTGCCGGCAGAAAGCGGGTACCGAGACCGGCAACCGGAAAAATGGCCTTTTGGACGCGCATGGAGTGGGTCTTGGCAGAGGCCGGATCGGCCGACGCGAAGGATTGTTGCATGGGCCTCTTCAGGCTTTCCATGACCGATACGCAGCCTCAGGCCGCTGTCGACAGGCGCTCCAGCTGGTCCCGCAGTCGCGCCAGCGTCTGCTTGAAATCGGCCAGCCGGGCGCGTTCCTGGTCGACCACGGCGGGCTTGGCGCGGGCCACAAAAGATTCATTCGCCAGCTTGGCTTCGGCCTTGACGATCTCGCCCTCGAGCCGGGTGATTTCCTTGCCCAGGCGGGCCTGTTCGGCGGCCACGTCGATGGTCACGTGCAGCGCCAGCCGCAACTCGCCGTTCATCGCCACCGGCGCGGCTTGCGTGGCGGCGGCAAAGGCCGCGCTGTCGGGCAGGGCTTGCACGTCGGCCAGGCGGGCCAGCGCCTTCAGCAAGGGCGCGGCCGACTCCACGAAAGCCTCGTCGCCCTGGGTCAGCAGCGGCACGCGGTCACTGGCCGGCAGGTTCATCTCGCTGCGCAGGCGGCGGGTCTCGGCGACCACCGTCTTCAGCCGCGCCACCCAGGCGTCGGCCACCGGGTCGATCTTTTCCAGCTGGGCCTGCGGGTACCTGGCGTTGACGATGCTGGCCACCGTCTTGCGCTGCACGACGGCGGCAACCGTGTCCCACAGCTCGGCGGTGATGAAGGGCGCCACCGGGTGCAGCAGGCGCAGCACGGTTTCCAGCACGCTCAGCAGCGTGCGGCGGGTGGCCCGCTGCTGACCTTCGTTGCCGGCCTTCGCGGCCTCGGCCAGTTGCACCTTGGCGATTTCCAGGTACCAGTCGCAGTACTCGTCCCACACGAAGGCGTAGACGGCGTTGGCCACGTTGTCGAGCCGGTAGTCGGCAAAGCCTTGCGTGACGGCGGCCTCGACGCGTTGCAGTTCGCCGCTGATCCAGCGGTCGGCCAGGCTGAACTGCATGTAGCGGTGGAAAGGCTGGCCCGGGGCGCACTCGGCTTTGGTGTGTTCCTTCAGCCCGCAGTCCTGGCCTTCGCAGTTCATCAGCACGAACTTGGTGGCGTTCCACAGCTTGTTGCAGAAGTTGCGGTAGCCCTCGCAGCGCTTCGCGTCGAAGTTGATGTTGCGGCCCAGCGTGGCGTAGCTGGCCATCGTGAAGCGCAGCGCATCGGCGCCGAAGGCCGGGATGCCGTTCGGGAATTCCTTTTCGGTCTCCTTGCGCACGCGGGGCGCGGTCTCGGGCTTGCGCAGGCCGACGACGCGCTTGTCGAGCAGCGGGCCCAGTTCGATGCCGTCGATCAGGTCCACCGGATCGAGCACATTGCCTTCGCTCTTGCTCATCTTCTGGCCCTGTGCGTCGCGCACCAGGCCATGGATGTAGACGTCCCTGAAGGGCACCTTGCCGGTGAAGTGGGTCGTCATCATGATCATCCGCGCGACCCAGAAGAAGATGATGTCGAAGCCGGTGACCAGCACCGATGAGGGCAGGAAGAGATCCTGCTCGATGGTCTTGGCCGGCCAGCCCAGGCTGCTGAAGGGCAGCAGCGATGAGCTGTACCAGGTGTCGAGCACGTCCTCGTCGCGGCTCAGCGGGCCGCTGTAGCCGGCGGCCGTGGCGCGGGCGCGGGCCTCGTCCTCGTCGCGACCGACGAAAAGTTCGCCGCCGCTGCCGTACCAGGCCGGAATCTGGTGGCCCCACCACAGCTGGCGGCTGATGCACCAGTCCTGCAGGTTGTTCATCCAGTGGTTGTAGGTGTTGACCCAGTTCTCGGGCACGAAGCGCACGTCGCCGCTGCTGACGGCGTCGCGCGCCCTCTGCGCGATGCTGACCCCGTCGGCGCCGGCCTTGTTGACGGCCACGAACCACTGGTCGGTCAGCATCGGCTCGATGATCTGCCCGGTGCGTGCACAGCGCGGCACCTGCAGGCGGTGCTTCTTGGTCTCGACCAGCAGGCCCAGCGCATCCAGCTCGGCAACGATCTTCTTGCGCGCCACGAAGCGGTCCAGGCCGCGGTAAGCCTCGGGCGCCTGGTCGTTCAGCGTGGCGTCGAGCGCCAGCACACCAACGATCGGCAGGCCGTGGCGGAGGCCGACGGCGTAGTCGTTGGCGTCGTGGGCCGGCGTCACCTTGACCACACCGGTGCCGAATTCGCGGTCGACGTAATCGTCGGCGATGACCGGGATCACGCGCTCGGTCAGCGGCAGCCGGACCTGCTTGCCGACCAGCGCGGTGTAGCGCTCGTCTTCCGGGTGGACCATGACGGCGGTGTCGCCGAGCAGCGTTTCGGGCCGCGTCGTGGCCACGACGAGGCTGCCCGAACCGTCGGCCAGCGGGTAGCGGATGTGCCACAGCCAGCCGTCTTCCTCTTCGCTTTCCACCTCCAGGTCGGACACGGCGCTCTTCAGCGTCGGGTCCCAGCTGACCAGGCGCTTGCCGCGGTAGATCAGACCTTCGTCGTACAGCCGCACGAAGGTTTCGGTGACCACGGGCGACAGCTTGTCGTCCATCGTGAAGTACTCGCGCGACCAATCGACGCTGTCGCCCATTCGGCGCATCTGCTTGGTGATGGTGGCGCCGCTGCTGGCCTTCCAGTCCCAGACCTGGGCGACGAAGTTCTTGCGGCCCAGTTCGTGGCGGGACTGTCCCTTCTCCTGCAACTGCCGCTCGACGACGATCTGTGTGGCGATACCGGCGTGGTCGGTCCCCGGCAGCCACAGCGTGTTGTCGCCACGCATGCGGTGGTAGCGGGTCAGCGCGTCCATGATGGTCTGGTTGAACGCGTGCCCCATGTGCAGCGTGCCCGTCACATTCGGCGGCGGCAGCTGGATGCAGAACGACGGCTGGGCCGGGTCCAGCGTGGCCTGGTGGGCATCGCTTTGCGCCCACAGCAGGCCCCAGCGGGCCTCGATGGCAGCGGGTTCAAAAGACTTGGCAAGTTCGGTCATGATGGGGTGCAGCGAGCCCCGCGCCCCCAGGAAACCGGGGGCTGCGGGCAGGTCAGAGAGGCCTGCAATTGTAGGTGGGGGCCCTCGCCGCGCGGCCACCCACCCAGACGGAAGGATGCCCATGCACCAAGACCTGCCTGCCCTCGGTCACGCCCTCGGCGACAGGCCCGTTCCATCCCGCCGGCCGGCCCGCTGGCTGGCCGCTGCGCTGGCCGCCCTGCTGCTGTCCAGTTGCGGCGGCGGCAGCAGCAGCGAAAGCGCCAGCCTGCCGCTGAGTTGCTCGGCCAGCGACCAGAAAAGCTGGCTGGCCGGCCATATGGACGACTGGTACTTCTGGACTGCCCTCTCGCCCAAGCCCGCGCCCGGGCCCTATGCCGACGTGCTGGCCTACCTGGAAGCCCTGCGCTACACCGGCAGCGACAGCCGCTTCCCGGCCGACCGCTGGTCCTACACCCAGGGCAGCGATGCCTTCAACAGCTTCTTCACCGACGGCATGACGCTGGGCTACGGCCTGGCGGTGGCAGGCCTGGAACTGGGCAGGGACGGCAGCAAGCCGCTGCTCGTGCGCTATGTCGATCCCCTGTCGCCTGCCGACTTGCGGGGGATACGGCGGGGCGACCAGATCATCTCGGCCAACGGCCGCTCGGCGGCCAGCATCGTGGCCGCCGATGACTACGCTGCACTCAGCGCCGCCAGCGCTGGCGAGACGCTGACCGTGGTGGTGCGTGGCAGCGACGGCGTGGACCGTGCGCGCGTGTTGACCGCCGCCAGCTACAGCCTGAGCCCGGTGACCGGCACGACCGTGCTGCAAAGCCCGGGCGGGCGCCCGCTGGGCTACCTCGCGGTCAAGGACATGGTCACCCAGGCGCTGAGCCCGGCCGACGCCGCCTTCGCCCAGTTCAAGGCCGCTGGCGTCGCCGACCTGGTGCTGGACCTGCGCTACAACGGCGGCGGCCTGGTGTCGACCGGCGCCACGCTGGCCGGCTACATCGCCGGCAGCCGCGGCGCCGGCCTGAACTACGCCAGGCTGCTGTTCAACGACAAGCACAGCGCCAGCAACCAGAACTTCCCCTTCGCCGTGCCCGGCGCGGCACTGAATCTGCCGCGCGTCTTCGTGCTGATGGGCCGGCGCACCTGTTCGGCCAGCGAACAGCTGATCAACGGCCTGCGCGGCGCCGGGCTGAACGTGGTGGCCATCGGCGAAACCAGTTGCGGCAAACCGGTGGGCTTCCAGCCGGTCAGCAACTGCGGGACGACCTTCAGCATCGTCAACTTCGAAAGCGTCAACCAGGTCGGCACCGGTCGCTACTTCAACGGCCTCGCGCCGAGCTGCGCGGTGGCCGAAGACTTCAGCGTGGCCCAGGCCTCGAGCGCCGACCCGCTGCTGGCTGCCGCTTTGCGCTATGCCGACAGCGGCAGTTGCCCGGCTACGTCGTCGTCGCCGGCCTTGCCGGCGTCGCAGCACGGCGACGAGCCGGGTGAGCGCAGGGGGATGTGGGCGCGCTGACATCGCGGCCTGGGTCCGGGCTCAGGACCAGGCTGGCGCCAGCCGACCGCGCGCTACATGAACAGGTGCTCGCCCGCGTTCTCGCCGCCCAGCACCACGTAGTTGACCTTCTTCAGGTCGGCCAGCACGCTGCCGCCCGCGTAGCTGATGCTGCTCTGCAGGTCTTCGCGCATCTCGCGCAGCGTGTCGGGCAGCAAGCCCTTGATCGGCTCCAGGATGCGCTTGCCTTCGACGTGCTTGTACTCGCCTTTGTTGAAGTCCGAAGCGCTGCCGTAGTACTCCTTGTATCGCTTGCCGTCGACCTCGACCACCGCGCCCGGGCTCTCTTCGTGGCCGGCGAACAGCGAGCCGACCATCACCATGCGGGCGCCGAAACGCACGCTCTTGGCCACGTCGCCGTGGTGGCGGATGCCGCCGTCGGCGACGATGGGCTTGGTGGCCACGCGGGCACACCATTTCAGCGCGCTGAGCTGCCAGCCGCCGGTGCCGAAACCGGTCTTCAGCTTGGTGATGCAGACCTTGCCCGGGCCGACGCCGACCTTGGTGGCGTCGGCGCCCCAGTTTTCCAGGTCGATGACCGCTTCGGGCGTGGCCACGTTGCCGGCGATGACGAAGGCCTGGGGCAGCCTGGCCTTGATGTGCTCGATGGCCCGGCGCACGCTTTCGGCATGGCCGTGGGCGATGTCGATGGTGATGTAGTCGGCGCCGACGCCGTCGGCGGCCAGCTGGTCGATGACGGCAAAGTCGTGCGGCTTGACGCCCGAGCTGATGCTGACGTACAGGCCCAGGTCGCGCATGCGCCGGGCGTAGGCCAAGGCGTCGAGGTCGAAGCGGTGCATCACATAGAAGTGGCCGCTGCGCGCGAGCATCTCGCTGATCGGCGCGTCGATCACCGTCTTCATGTTGGCGGGCACCACGGGCAACAGGAAGCGGCGGCCGCCGAATTCCACGCTGGTGTCGCACTCGGCGCGGCTGTCGACGCGGCATTTGCGGGGCAGCAGCAGGATGTTGTCGTAGTCGAATATTTCCATGGGGGCCTCGCCTCGATTCTAGGTCGCGGCACCGGCACGCCGCGGACCTTGCCTGACAATGTGCGGATGTCTGGACCTCCCACTGCCGCCCCAGTTTCGTCTGGCCTTGCCTCGCCGTTGCTGCGCAACCTCAACCCCGAGCAACTCGCCGCGGTGACCCTGCCCGCGGTACCGGCCTTGATCCTGGCCGGCGCCGGTTCGGGCAAGACACGGGTGCTGACGACGCGCATCGCCTGGCTGCTGCAGACCGGCCAGGTCGGCCCCGGCGGCGTGCTGGCCGTGACCTTCACCAACAAGGCCGCCAAGGAAATGCTGACCCGGCTGTCCAGCATGCTGCCGGTGGCCGTGCGCGGCATGTGGATCGGCACCTTCCACGGCCTGTGCAACCGCTTCCTTCGCGCGCACTGGAAGCTGGCCGGCCTGGCCCAGGGTTTCCAGATCCTGGACAGCAGCGACCAGCTCAGCGCCGTCAAGCGTGTCATCAAGGGCATGAACCTCGACGAAGAGCGCTTCGTGCCCAAGCAGGTGACCTGGTTCATTGCTGGTCGCAAGGAAGAAGGCGAGCGGCCGAAAGACGTCGACGTGCGCGACGAGCAGACGCGCAAGCTGGTCGAGATCTACCAGACCTACCAGGACCAGTGCGAACGCGAAGGCGTGGTCGATTTCGGCGAACTGATGCTGCGCACCTACGAGCTCTTGCGCGACAACGACCCGCTGCGCGAGCACTACCGCCGCCGTTTCAGCCATGTGCTGGTCGACGAGTTCCAGGACACCAACAAGCTGCAGTACGCCTGGTTGAAGATGTTCGCCCCGCCCGGCGGCGTGGGCCAGAGCGTGATCGCGGTCGGCGACGACGACCAGAGCATCTACGCCTTCCGCGGCGCGCGCGTCGGCAACATGGCCGACTTCGAGCGCGAATACCGCGTGCCGGCGGTCATCAAGCTGGAGCAGAACTACCGCAGCTACGGTCACATCCTGGACGCCGCCAACGGCCTGATCAGCCGCAACACCCACCGCCTGGGCAAGGTCCTGCGCACCGACGCCGGGGCCGGCGAGCCGGTCCGCGTCTTCGAATCCACCAGCGACTACGCCGAGGCGCAGTGGCTGCTCGAAGAGGCGCAGGCCCTGCACCGTGCCGGCACGCCGCGCAGCGAGATCGCACTGCTCTACCGCAGCAACGCGCAGAGCCGGGTGCTGGAAAGCGCGCTCTTCAACGCCGGCCTGCCCTACCGCGTCTACGGCGGTCTGCGCTTCTTCGAGCGCGCCGAGGTCAAGCATGCGCTGGCCTACATGCGCTTGCTCGAAAACCCCCATGACGACACCAGCTTCCTGCGCGTCGTGAACTTCCCGGCGCGCGGCATCGGCGCTCGCAGCATCGAGCTGTTGCAGGACGCGGCCCGGACCAGCGGCCGCAGCCTGGCGCAGAGCGTCGGCGCGGTCCCGGGCAAGGCCGGCGCCAATCTGCAGGCCTTCGTCGCGCTGGTCGACGGCCTGCGCGCCGCCACGCAGGGTCTGACGCTGCGGCTGATCATCGAACAGGTGCTGGCCAAGACCGGTCTGGTCGATTTCTACAAGACCGACAAGGAAGGCCAGGACCGCATCGAGAACCTGGAAGAACTGGTCAACGCGGCCGAGAGCTTCGTGACCCAGGAAGGCTTCGGCAAGGACGCGGTCGGCCTGCCGGTGGACGAGCACGGGCCTGACGCGACGGCCGCTGCGGCGCCCGACGCCGACACCGGCGAGATCATGTCGCCGCTGGCCGCCTTCCTGACCCACGCCTCGCTGGAAGCCGGCGACAACCAGGCCAAGACCGGGCAGGACGCGATCCAGCTGATGACGGTGCACTCGGCGAAAGGCCTGGAATTCGACGCGGTGTTCATCACCGGCATCGAAGAAGGCCTGTTCCCGCACGAGCAGAGCCTGAGCGACGCCGACGGCGTCGAAGAAGAGCGCCGCCTGATGTACGTGGCCATCACGCGAGCCCGCAAACGTCTCTACCTGAGCTTCAGCCAGACACGGATGCTGCACGGCCAGACGCGCTACAACGTCAAGAGCCGCTTCTTCGACGAGATACCGGCCGACACGCTGAAGTGGATCACGCCCAGGCAGCAGGCCTTCGGTTCGGGCTATGCCCGCGAATACCAGCAGGCCTGGCAGCGCGGCAGCGGCCTCGGCGGCATCGTCGGCGCCGGGCGCGTGGACGCGCCCGCCTTCGCCCAGCCGGCCGCTCCGGCCTTCGTGGCGGCAGCGGCGGGCCAGGCGGCGGGCTTTCGCGTCGGCCAGACCGTGTTCCACACCAAGTTCGGCGAAGGCGTGATCAGCACGCTGGAAGGCCGCGGCGCCGACGCCCGCGCCCAGGTCACCTTCGGCCGTCATGGCAGCAAGTGGCTGGCGCTGGCCATCGCCAAGCTGACGCCGGTCGATTGACGCCGGCTGCGCGTTGCCCCTAGCGGGAAGGCAGCCCCGGCGCGCTTATCCTGCGGTCTTCACGTTCCAGTCGAAAGCCCGTCCATGAAGCGCCGCACCCTGCTTACCGCCACCGCCGCATCAGCCGGTGGCGCCTTGTTCTCACCCGGGGTCCTGGCCGAGGACAAATACCCCGGCAAGCTGATCACCTGGATCTGCCCCTATGCCGCCGGTGGCAACGCCGACAGCCGGTCGCGCCAGGTCGCCCGGCTGATGCAGGCCACGCTGGGCCAGACCATCATCATCGACAACAAGGCTGGCGGTGGCGGCAACATCGGCACCGACGCCATCGCCAAGGCCAAGCCCGACGGCTACACCATCGGCATGGGCAACTTCGCGCCGCTGGCGGTCAACCACGCGCTGTTCAAGAAACTGAACTTCGACCCGCTGAACGACATCGTGCCGATCATGCTGATCGAGCGTGGGCCGCTGATCCTGATGGTCAGGCAGGAATCGCCTTACAAGACGGTGAAGGACGTGGTCGCCGCGGCCAAGGCCAAGCAGGGCGGGCTCAGCTACGCCTCGGGCGGCATCGGCGGTTCGCACCACCTGAGCGGTGCGCTGTTCGAGCACGCAGCCGGCATCGACCTGATCCACGCGCCCTACAAGAGCGGGGCGGCGGGCGCGCAGGACCTCATGGGTGGCCAGGTCGACATGATGTTCGAGCAGATGTACGCCGCCATGCCTTCCGTCAAGGGCGGCCGCCTGCGCGCGCTGGCCATCACCAGCAAGACGCGCAGCCCGCTGCTGCCCGACTTGCCCACCATGGGTGAAGCCGGCTTCCCCGCCGTCGAGGTGCTGAACTGGCAGGGTATCGTCGGCCCCAAGGGCCTGCCGGCCGAGGTCATCCGCATCCTGAACGCCGCCGGCAACAAGGCGCTGCAGGACCCCGAACTGCGCGCCAAGATGCTCGAGCAGGGCAATGAGATTGCCGGCGGCACGCCCGAGCAATTCGCGGCGCTGATCAAGGCCGAATCGCCGCGCTGGGGCAAGGTGGTTCGCGACGCCAAGGTCGAACCCGAGTAAGCCGCTGCCGGGCGCGGATGCGCCCGGCCTCAGAACTCGGCGTGCAGGCGCAGCGCCAGCAGTTGGACCGGACCGCGATCGCGGTTGTAGGCCGGGTTGGCGATGTGCTGCCAGTCGGCCGTCAGCGTGGCCTGCGGGCCCAGCGGCACCGCGTACCAGGTCTCCATGATCTGCTCGCTGCCGGCGTGGGGCAGTTGGCCGTCGCCAATCAGGATGCCCATCCCGCCGGCGGCGAAGTAGCGCCGTGCCGCGCCCGACAAGGCATTGACCGCGACGGCCCCGCCCCAGCGGTGCTGCGGCGCCCCCCACAGCCGGCCCTGCAGCACCAGGCCGCCGGCCACGGAGCGGTTGATCTCGGTGAAGTCGTAGGCTTCCTGGCGGCCGTCGCTGGTGCTCAGGCGCGCGAAGCTGCCGACCCCGTCGGCCCACTGCTGTTCCAGGTTCAGCGCCAGGCCGGCCTTGTTGCCGCGCTTGCGCACCGCGGCCAGTTCGGGCGCCGCGCCGCCAGCCGCACGGCGCAGCGCGTCGTCGTAACGCGCCATGTCGGCGCGGTTCAGGTAGGCCAGCAGCCGCAGCACGCCGGGTTGGCCCCAGGCGCTGTGGCGGTGTTCGACCTCGGCGACCCATTCGTGCTGCCGGAAGGTCTTGTCGAGCACGACGCTGTTGGGCACGTCGGACATGGCGAAGACACCCAGCCGCAGCGACCAGTCGCCGAACTGCCCGTCGGCCGCCGCGCCAACGCTGTAGCCCCAGGCGTCGGCGGCGTAGTCGAAGGCGCCGGACTCGATGATCGACCAGTTCAGGAAGTCGGCCCGCGGGTCGTGCGCCAGGCCGTTGCCATCGAAGACGTCGCCCACAGACAGCTTGCCGGCGCTCAGTGTCAGCCGGTTCGCCGGCACGCTGCCGGCCAGCGCGTTGGCGCCGGCTTCCACGGTCTCGGTGTCGCCATCGAGGCCGATCACCTGGCGCAGGAAGGCCCGGTTCCAGCGCAGGTAGGGCCGGCTGCGGCCAACCTTGTAGGCCTCGCCGCTGGGGAAGCCGGCGGCGCCCAGGGTGTTGCTCAGGCCGAAGCCTTGGTCGATCTCGGGATTCAGGTAGAAGGCCGCGCCCGTCCACAGCCGCGCGCCGAGGTAGAGCGTCAGGTCGGCGGTTTCCTTCGTCGAGGCTTCGGGTGTCAGGCTGTTGGCGCCGGCATGGGGCGAACGGAAGGCCGGCTGGTGCTGGCTGACCAGCGTGAACTGGCCGTGCAGGCTCCAGGATTCGGGTGCCGTCGATGGCGTTGTCGCCGAACTGGGCGTGTCGGCGGTCGTTGCGCCCAGGCCGGTGCTGGCCAGCAGGCCGATCCAGCACAGGACGCTGGCGGTGAGAAAGTGGCGCGGCATGGCGGGCGATCGTTGTGGGTGCTGGCGGGGCAGCATGCACGGCCCGCGTGACAGGCGTCCGACAAGGCCCGGCGGGCCGCCGGGTCAGCCGGCCGGCGTGGCCTGCGCGGGCAGGGTCGGCGCCCCGCCGAAGCTGTCGGTGAAGGTGAACAGCACCGAGATGTAGAACACCGTCGAGAACACCAGCCCGGCGGGCACGCCGATCAGACCGGTCAGTTGCGGCACGCCGATCAGGCCGAAGACCACCGCGGTGATCAGGCCGAAGAGCAGCAGCACGCCGACCCAGCCCATCATGTAGCCGAAGAAGGCGCCCTTGCTGCGCCACAGTGCCAGCGTGCTGGAAAACAAGGCCTGGCGCAGGCCCTGGCCACCCCAGTGCACCAGCGCCGGGGCGTGCCAGAAGGGTATGGCCAGCAGCGAACCCAGGCCCACCGCCAGCAGCGCGCCGCCCGCCACGCCGGGCTCGGAGAGCAGCGCGTCGACCTCGGCCTGCACGCCGTCGCCGCCCTTGGCCAACAGCCGTTGCAGGCGGTCCCAGGCGTGGTCCGACACGGTGTCGGCCAGCAGCAGGATGCCGATGGCCAGCACGCCGTAGCTGAAGCACAGCGTCAACAGCGCGCGCCGGCGGACCGGGTCGCCGCGCAGCGGTTCGATGAAATGCCGCGGGTGCACCGTCCCGCCGAGCAGCGCCGACTGGCCCGCGACCATGAAGCCCAGCGACAGCAGCGGCAGCGACACCATCTGCGCCACGCTGCCCAGCAGCGGCACCTGGGCCGCCAGCATCGCGGCGAACAGGTAGATCGCGAACAGCGCGGTGAAAGCGAAAGGCCGCTTGGCGAACAGGCGGAAGGCGTCGACGATCCAGCGCGGTCCGTGCGCGGCCGGGACGGTCTTGAGGATCAGGGCCATGGGCGGTGGGTCACGCGGTCGAAAGGAGTCAGAGCGCCGGGTGCCAGGGCCGCGCGAGGCAGCCGCGCAGCACGCGCTCGAAGTGGGTCGGGTCCTTGGCCTGCAGCAGCGCGGCGGTGCGCGGCAGCAGGCTGTCCCACAGGCGCGAGATCCAGAAGCGCAGCGCGGCGGCGCGCAGCATCGCCGGCAGCAGGCGGCGTTCACCGCCGGTGAAGGGCCGCACGCTCTCGTAGGCGCTGACGAAAGCCGCCGCGCGGTCCTCGATCAGCAAGCCGTCGTCCGGCGCGACGCACCAGTCGTTCAGGCACACCGCCACGTCGAACAGCAGCGCGTCGGTGCCGGCGAAGTAGAAGTCGAAGAAGCCGCACAGGGTGTCGGGGCCGGCGGTGTCGTCGAACATCACGTTGTCGCGGAACAGGTCGGCGTGGATCGGGCCGCGCGGCAGCGCCTGGCCGGCCGGCGAGGCCGCCAGCTGCTGCTGGAAAGCCAGCTCTTCACGCAGCAGGTCGGCCCGATCAGCGCCCAGATGCGGCAGCAGCACCGGCACCGTTTCTGTCCACCAGGCCAGGCCGCGCAGATGCGGCTGCTGCAGCGCGAAGCTGGCGCCGGCGCCGTGCATGCGCGCCAGCATCGCACCGACCTGCGCCGCGTGCGGGGCGTCGGGCGCGTTGCGGTGGCTGCCGGGCAGGCGCGTGACCACCGAAGCCGGCTTGCCGGCCAGCTGGTGCACCAGTTGGCCGCGGGCGTCGGCCTGCGGCGCCGGCACCGGGATGCCGTGCGCGGCCAGGTGCTGCATCAGCTGCAGGTAGTAGGGGAGTTGCGCCGCGGTCAGGCGTTCGAACAGCGTCAGCACCCACTGGCCGCGCACGGTGCTGGCGTAGTAATTGGTGTTCTCGATACCCGAGCGGATGCCGACCAGTTCCGTCAGTGCGCCCAGGCCCAGGCGCTGGCAGAGCGCGTCGGCCTCGTCGAAGCCGACCTCTGTGTAGACCGCCATGGTTCGCGCCTAGAAGTCGAACAAGGACCAGGTGCGCTTGCCGGCGGCGCCCTGGTCCTGCGACGGATCTTTGCCCAGCGGCGGCTGGATGACCTCGTAGGCCTGCACGCCCGGCAGCTTGCTGCTCACGGTGACGCTCTGCGTCTGGCCGCGGACGCGCGTTTCCTCGATGCGCACCTTGCCGTCTTCGATGACCCGCTTGTCGACGGCGCCCTTGGCGGCCGCTGACCCTGCGGGAGCCGCCGCACTGGACGCTGCGGCCAGGGCCGGTGGCTGGGCAGGCGCCGTGGCGGCGCCGGCTGCAAGGGCCGCCAGCAGGGCAGGGGCCAGGGCGCAGCGGAAGGAGGTGTGCATGTTCGGGATTCTACGCAGCCGGCCCGCCTCCGCCGCCCCGTCGGCACGGGGCACCCAGGCGCCGCGCCACAATGAAGCCATGAACGCATCCACCAGCGAACCGACCAGCGTCTCCACCAGCCCCGGCACGCCGGCGGCGCCCGCTGCGCGCCCCCAACGCATGCTGCTGGTGGACGGTTCCAGCTACCTCTACCGGGCTTTCCACGCGATGCCCGATCTGCGCTCGCCGGACGGCTTCCCGACTGGCGCGGTGCACGGCATGGTGGCCATGATGCGCTGGCTGCGCGACCGCTATCCGTCCGAGCACGCGGTCTGCGTCTTCGACGCCAAGGGCCCGACCTTCCGCGACGGCTGGTACCCCGCCTACAAGGCCCAGCGCGCGCCGATGCCCGACGCGCTGCGCGAGCAGATCGCACCGATCCACGAGGTCGTGCGCCTGCTCGGCTGGCCAGTGCTGGAGGTGCCCGGCATCGAGGCCGACGATACCATCGGCACGCTGGCCCGCATCGCAGCGGCCAGCGGCCACCAGGTGCTGATCAGCACCGGCGACAAGGACCTGGCGCAACTGGTCACGCCCGCCGTCACCTTGATCAACACCATGGCCAAGCCGCCCGAGCTGCTCGACGTGGCTGGCGTGCAGGCCAAGTTCGGGGTGCCGCCCGAGCGCATCATCGATTACCTGACGCTGGTCGGCGACGTCGTCGACAACGTGCCGGGGGTCGAGAAAGTCGGTCCGAAGACGGCGGTGAAGTGGCTGGCCGAACACGGCTCACTGGACGGCGTCGTGGCCGCCGCCGACGACATCAAGGGTGCTGTCGGCGAGAACCTGCGCAAGGCGCTGGACTGGCTGCCGATGGGTCGCAAGCTGATCACCGTGGTCACCGACTGCGAGCTGAAGGACCACATCGAGGGCTGGCCCGCGCTGGAAGCACTGGCGCTGCGCGAAGTCGACCGCGCCGGTCTGCTCGATTTCTACGGCCGCTACGGTTTCAAGAGCTGGCGCAAGGAACTGGAAGCCACCGCCCTGGCGGCCGGCGAGACCGTCGCGGCTGTGGCCAGCACGCCGGCCCGCGAGCTGGCGCGCGACTACGAATGCATCGTCAGCTGGGACCGCTTCGACCACTGGCTGGGCGTGATCCGGGCGGCCGAACTGGTGGCGCTGGACACCGAGACCGACAGCCTCGACGCGATGCAGGCGCGCCTCGTGGGCATCAGCTTTGCGGTGGAAGCCGGCCGCGCGGCCTACATCCCGCTGGCCCACAGCTATGCCGACGCGCCCGAGCAGTTGCCGGTTGCCGAGGTGCTGGCCCGCCTGCGCCCCTGGCTGGAAGACGCCGGCCGCGCGAAGGTCGGGCAGAACATCAAGTACGACCTGCACGTGCTGGAAAACGCCGGCATCCGGGTGCGCGGCTACCGCCACGACACGATGCTGGAAAGCTATGTGCTGGAAGCCCACAAGTCGCACAGCCTGGAAAGCCTGGCCGAGCGCCACCTCGGCCGCAAGGGCCTGAGCTACGAGGAACTGTGCGGCAAGGGCGCGAACCAGATCTCGTTCGCCCAGGTGGATGTGGCCCAGGCCACGACCTATTCCGGCGAAGACAGCGAGATGACGCTGGACGTGCACGACAAGCTGTGGACCGAAGTGGCTGCCGACAGCCACGAACACAGCGGCCTGCGCTTCGTCTACGAGCACATCGAGATGCCGACCAGCGTGGTGCTGCAGCGCATCGAACGCCACGGCGTGCTGATCGATTCGGCGTTGCTGGGCAAGCAGAGCCACCAATTGGCCGAGCGCATGCTGGCGCTCGAGCAGGAGGCCTACGTCATCGCCGAGCAGCCTTTCAACATGGGCAGCCCGAAGCAGATCGGCGAGATCCTGTTCACCAAGCTGGGCCTGCCGGTGAAGAAGCGCACCGCCACCGGCGCGCCTTCGACCGACGAAGAAGTGCTGGCCGAACTGGCCGCTGACTACCCGCTGCCGGCGCGCATCCTGGAACACCGCAGCCTGGCGAAACTGAAGGGCACCTACACCGACAAGCTGCCGCTGATGGTCAACCCGGCCACCGGCCGCGTTCACACGAATTACGCGCAGGCCGTGGCGGTGACCGGGCGGCTGTCCAGCAACGACCCCAACCTACAGAACATCCCGATCCGCACGGCGGAGGGTCGCCGCGTTCGAGAGGCCTTCATCGCGCCGCCGGGGCATGTGCTGATGAGTGCCGACTACAGCCAGATCGAGCTGCGCATCATGGCCCACATCAGCGAAGACCCGGCGCTGTTGCGCGCCTTCGCCGAGGGCATCGACGTGCACAAGGCGACCGCCTCCGAGGTCTTCGGCGTCGCCGTGGCTGATGTTTCGACCGAGCAAAGGCGCTACGCCAAGGTCATCAACTTTGGCCTGATCTACGGCATGGGCGCCTACGGCCTGGCCAGCAACCTGGGCATCGAGCAGAAAGCCGCCAAGGACTACATCGACCGCTACTTCATGCGCTTTGCCGGCGTCAGGCGTTACATGGACGAGACCCGCGTCATCGCCAAGACCAAGGGTTACGTGGAAACCGTGTTTGGCCGGCGCCTGTGGCTGCCCGAGATCAACAGCGGCAACGGCCCGCGCAAGGCCGGCGCCGAACGCCAGGCCATCAACGCGCCGATGCAGGGCACGGCGGCCGACCTGATCAAGCTGGCGATGATCGCCGTGCAGCAGGCGCTCGACGCCGAGGGCCGCGCCACGCGCATGGTGATGCAGGTGCACGACGAACTGGTGCTCGAAGTGCCCGATGCCGAACTGGCGTGGGCCAAGGAAGCGGTACCGCGGCTGATGGCCGGCGTGGCGCAGCTGAAGGTGCCGCTGCTGGCCGAAGTGGGCATCGGTCCGAACTGGGAACAGGCGCATTGAGCACGCGGTGATGCGCGCTGTGCCGATCAGCCGGATCCTGATCGCCAACCGCGGCGAGATCGCCGTCCGCATCGCGCGGGCGGCGGCCGACCTGGGTCTGGCCAGCGTGGCTTTCGACGGGCGCCGGCCGGCTGACTTCCTCGACACCGCGGCGGTCCTGCGGCAAGCCCGCGAACAAGGCTGCGACGCGGTCCACCCCGGCTACGGCTTCCTCAGTGAACGCGCCGATTTCGCGCTGGCCTGCGCCGACGCCGGTCTTGTTTTCATCGGCCCGACCGTGGCGCAACTGCGCTGCTTCGGTGACAAGGCCGCAGCCCTGGCGCTGGCCCGCGACTGTGGGGTGCCGGTGCTGCCGGGCAGCGACGGCGCGGTCACGCTGGACCAGGCGGCGGCTTTCTTCGACCAGCAAGGCGCCGCCGGCGTGATGCTGAAGGCCGTGGCCGGCGGCGGCGGGCGCGGCCTGCGCGCGGTGCGTCACGCGGCCGACCTCCCGGCGGCTTACGCGGCCTGCGCGGCCGAAGCGCAGGCCGCTTTCGGCGTCGCCGGCGTCTATGTCGAAGGCCTGATGCCCAAGGCGCGGCACCTCGAGGTGCAGGTGCTGGGCGACGGCGTGCAGCTGATCGCGCTGGGCGAGCGTGAATGCACGCTGCAGCGGCGCTTCCAGAAGCTGGTCGAGATCGCACCCAGCCCGACGCTGGACGAGGCGCTGCGCCAGCGGCTGGTCGACGCCGCGCTGGCGATGGCCCGCGCCACCGGCTACCGCAGCCTGGGCACTTTCGAATTCCTGGTCGATGCCGGATCGGTCGAGCGGCCTTTCGCCTTCATCGAAGCCAACCCACGCCTGCAGGTCGAGCACACGATCACCGAGCAGGTGACCGGGCTGGACCTGGTGGCGCTGCAGATCGGGGTCGCGGCCGACCGCACGCTGGCCGAACTGGGCCTTGACCCGGCCGCGCCGCCGGCGTCGCGCGGCTTTGCGATCGAGTGGCGCATCAACGCCGAGACGCTGGATGCGAAGGGCGCTGCGCGGCCGTCGCTGGGCACGGTCACGCAACTGGACTGGCCGGCTGGCCCGGGCCTGCGCCTCGACACCCACGCGCAAGTTGGCACGGTGCAGGGCGCCGACTACGACAGCCTGCTGGCCAAGCTGGTGGTGCAGGGCGCGCGTTTCGAAGACGCCTTGCGGCGCTCGCAGCGCGCGCTGGGCGAATGCCGCATCGAAGGCCTCGCCACCAACCTGCCGATGCTGCGGACGCTGGCCGCACGGCCTGAGCTGGCCAGCCAGGTGCTCGACACCGGCTTCGTCGACGCGCATCTGGCGAACCTGGTCGAGGCCGCCGGCCTCACCGCCCCGCAGCCGTCGGCCGCCGCCAGCGACACGCCCGACGGCACCCAGGCCCTGCTGTCGCCGCTCGCCGGCCGGCTGGCGCAGCAGGCCGTGGCGCCGGGCGACGTGGTGCCGGCCGGCGCCATGCTGGCCGTCATCGAAGCGATGAAGATGGAACACCTGCTGCTGGCGCCGGTCGCGGGCCGCGTGCAGGCCTGGCAGGCCGAACCCGGCGATCTGCTGGCCGAAGGGCAGGCGGTGCTGCGCTTCGAGCCGCTGGCCGGGCACGCGGCGGATTGGGCCCAGGCAGCAGAAGCCGACGCCGACCCCCAGGCCATCCGCCCCGACCTGCAGCGCCTGCGCGACCGGCTGGCCTTCACGCGGGACGCCGCGCGGCCCGAGGCCATCGCCGCCCGCCAAGCCCGCGGCGGGCGCAGCGCGCGCGAGAACATCGCGGACTTGTGCGATGCCGACAGCTTCAGCGAATTCGGCGCGCTGGCCGTGGCCGCGCAGACGCGCCGCCGCACGCTGGACGACCTGATCCGCAACACGCCAGCCGACGGCATGGTCACCGGCACCGGCCGCATCAACGGCGCGCTCTTCGGCCCCGAGCGTTCCAGCGCCGCCGTGCTGGCCTACGACGCCACCGTGCTGGCCGGCACCCAGGGCCTGCGCAACCACCAGAAGACCGATCGCCTGCTGGGCCTTGCGCTGAAGAACCGCCTGCCGGTGGTGCTGTTCGCCGAAGGGGGTGGCGGCCGGCCCGGCGATGTCGACCTGCCCATCGTCGCCGGCCTGCACGTGCCCACCTTCGCGCGCTACGCCGCACTCAGCGGGCAGGTGCCGGTGGTCGGCATCGCCGCCGGTCGCTGCTTCGCCGGCAACGCCGCGCTGCTGGGCTGCAGCGACGTGATCATCGCCACGCGCAACAGCAACATCGGCATGGGCGGGCCGGCGATGGTCGAAGGCGGCGGGCTGGGCCTGTTCAAGCCCGAGCAGATCGGGCCGGCCAGCGTGCAGGCGGCGAATGGGGTCATCGACCTGCTGGTCGACGACGAGCGCGCGGCGGTGGCGGCAGCCCGCCATTACCTGGGCTTCTTCCAGGGTGCGCTGCCGACCTGGACCTGCGCTGACCAGCAGGCGCTGCGCCACGCGATCCCCGAAAACCGCCTGCGCGTGTACGACATCCGCGCGGTGCTGGACAGTCTGTTCGACAGCGGCACGCTGCTCGAGTTGCGCGCCGGTTTCGCGCCGGGCCTGGTCACCGCGCTGGCGCGCATCGAAGGCCGCGCGGTCGGCGTGCTGGCCAACAACCCGCGCCACGGGGGCGGCGCCATCGATGCGGCCGCTGCCGACAAGGCCGCCCGCTTCCTGCAACTGTGCAACGCCCACGGCCTGCCGCTGATCAGCCTGGTCGACACGCCGGGCTTCATGGTCGGGCCCGACGCCGAAGCCCAGGCCCAGGTGCGGCGTGTCTCGCGGCTGTTCATCAGCGCTGCTGCGCTGCGCGTGCCTTGCTTCAGCGTGGTGCTGCGCAAGGGCTACGGCCTGGGCGCGATGGGCATGACCGCCGGTGGCTTCCACGCGCCCGATTTCACCGTCGCCTGGCCGACCGCCGAGTTCGGCGCGATGGGCCTGGAAGGCGCCGTGCGCCTGGGCTGGAAGAAGGAACTGGCGGCGCTGCCCGACGGCGCCGAGCGCGAGGCGCGCTTCCAGCAATTGCTGGCCCAGCAGGTCGAAGCTGGCAGCGCGCTGAACATGGCGGCGACGCTGGAGATCGACGCCGTCATCGACCCCGCCGAGACCCGCGGCTGGCTGGTGCGCGGGCTGGCCGCCAGCCGGGTTCGCGAGGGAAATCGCAAGGGCGGCGCGCCCTTCATCGACAGCTGGTAGCGTGCCGGCGATGAGCCTTCCCCTTCCAACGCTGGCCGCACGCTACGCCGCCGTCCGCGCCCAGACCCTGGCCCTGGCCGCGCCGCTGAGCGAGGCCGACTGCCAGGTGCAGTCGATGCCCGACGCCAGCCCGACCAAATGGCACCTGGCCCACGTCACCTGGTTCTTCGAGACCTTCGTGCTCGAACGCTTCGAGCCCGGCTTTCAGCCGCACCACCCGGCTTTCCGCGTGCTGTTCAACAGCTACTACCAGGGCGTCGGCGACCAGCACCCGCGGGCCCAGCGCGGCTTGATCACGCGGCCCGACCTGGCGGCCGTCAGGGCCTACCGCGCCAACGTCGACGCCCGCATGGCCGCCTTGCTGGCCGGCCCGCCGGACACCGCCAGCCAGGCCGAACGCGACCGCCTGGTCGAGCTCGGCCTGCAGCACGAACAGCAGCACCAGGAACTGCTGCTGACCGATGTGCTGCACCTGCTGTCGTGCAACCCGCTGGCGCCC
This sequence comes from Betaproteobacteria bacterium, assembly GCA_947453725.1. GTDB lineage: Bacteria > Pseudomonadota > Gammaproteobacteria > Burkholderiales > Burkholderiaceae_C > Rubrivivax. The sequence goes on from CANGHH010000003.1 coordinate 62,381, forward strand.
GCCTACCGGGCGCCGCCAACGACGCCCTTGCAGCCCGCGCCGGGCCCGCGGGTGGCGCTGGACTGGGTCGGTTTCGCGGGCGGCCTCGTCGAGATCGGCCACGCCGGCCCCGGCTTCGCCTTCGACAATGAAGGCCCCCGCCACCGCCACTGGCTGCCGCCTTACGCGCTGGCCAGCCGCCTGGTCAGCCAGGGCGAGTGGGCCGAATTCATCGAAGACGGTGGCTACCGCGACGCGCGTTGGTGGCTGTCGGCCGGCTGGGACTGGCTCTGCGCGCAGGGCATCGAAGCGCCGCTGTACTGGCGGCGGGACCCCGCCGGCGGCTGGCAGCGCTTCACGCTGGCCGGCCTGCAGGCCCTCGAAGCCGACGCGCCGGTCTGCCACATCAGCCACTTCGAGGCTGACGCCTACGCCCACTGGCGCGCGGCGCGCGACGGGCAGCCGCTGCGCCTGCCGACCGAGGCCGAGTGGGAGCACGCGGCCAACACCTCCACCGACCTGCTGCAGCTGTTCGACCAGGCCTGGCAGTGGACCGCCAGCAGCTACTTGCCGTACCCGGGGTTCCGCCCCTGGGCCGGCGCCGTCGGCGAATACAACGGCAAGTTCATGGTCAACCAGACGGTGCTGCGCGGCGGCTCCTGCGCCACGCCGGCCGGCCACAGCCGCGCCAGCTACCGCAACTTCTTTGCGCCGCCGACGCGCTGGCAGTTCAGCGGGCTGCGGCTGGCGCGCGACCCGGCCTGGACACCCCCGAACCCGGTGCCCTGACGGGCTTCGGCGCAAAGCGCCGCGGTAAACGTTCGCCAGGGGACAGACAAGCCTGCGCCCGCGTGGCAAGCTGGCTTTCCGATGTCGCCAGCAGACCCCGCCACCGTCACCCCGTCGGCCGCCCCGCCAGCCGTCCCGTCAGCCGCGACCGCCCGCTTGACGCAGGGTCTGCCGGTGACCTGGGCGGCCGATGGCGGCTGGACCTGGCAAGGGCCCCGCGCCACACCGCCACCGCCGCCCGACGGCCTGCTGCGGCTGACCGGGAAGTTCACGGTGACGGCCGGCCAGCAGGTGCTGGACCTGCTGGCCTTTGTCGGCGGCGTCGCGACCGTGGCGGCGGGCACGCTGCGCCACCCCGGCCGGATGCGCTGGCGCGCGGTGCTGCGCGAGTTCGAGATCGGCGGCTTCGACGCGCTGGCGATCATCGGCCTGACGTCCTTCCTGATCGGCGTCGTCGTCGCCTACCAGGGCGCCGACCAGCTGAAGCATTACGGCGCCAATGTCTTCGTCGTCGAGCTGGTGGGCTACGCGATGCTGCGCGAATTCGCGCCGCTGATCGGCGCGATCATCATCGCCGGCCGCTCGGGTTCGGCCTATGCGGCGCAGATCGGCACCATGGTCGTCAACGAAGAGATCGACGCGATGCGCACCATCGCCATCAACCCGCAGGAGCGCCTGGTGCTGCCCAAGGTCTTCGCGCTGGCGGTCGCCTTGCCGCTGCTGACGGTGTTTGCCGACATCACCGGCGTCTTCGGTGGCATGGTCATGGCGCGCACCCAGCTCGACATCGGCTTCACCGAGTTCGCTGACCGCTTCGGCACGGTGATGCAGGGCTCGGCGCTGTTGCTCGGTGTCGGCAAGTCGCTGGTCTTCGCCTGCATCATCACCGGCATCGGCTGCTTCCAGGGCTTCCGCACGGCGGGTAGCGCCGACAGCGTGGGCCGGCAGACGACGTTGGCCGTCGTGCAGGCCATCTTCCTGGTCATCGTCGCCGACGCGCTGTTCTCGGTGGTCTTCAACCTGCTGGACCTGTGACATGCCGGGCGCCAGCGACACGGTCATCGACATGCAGCGCATCGTGATGCGCTTTGGCAGCCACACCGTGCACGACGGGCTGGACCTGCGCGTGCGGCGCGGCGAGATCCTCGGGCTGGCGGGCGGCAGCGGTTCGGGCAAGTCGGTGCTGCTGCGCGAGATGATCCTGCTGCAGCGCCCGACCGCAGGCCGCATCGAGTTGTTCGGCCAGGACACCGCGGCCACCGACGCGGCGGCCGAACAGGCGCTGCGCCTGCGCTGGGGCGTGATGTTCCAGCGCGGCGGGCTGTTCAGCGCGCTGACGGTGCGCGACAACGTCGGCCTGCCCCTGCGCGAGCACAGCGCGCTCGATGACGCGCTGATCGACGAGATCGCCGAGTGGAAACTCGCGCTGACCGGTCTGCCGCCCGAGGCCGGGCTGAAGATGCCCGTCGAGCTGAGCGGCGGCATGCTCAAGCGCGCCGCGCTGGCCCGTGCGCTGTCGCTGTCGCCCGAGCTGCTGTTCCTCGACGAACCGACCTCGGGCCTGGACCCGGCCAGCTCGGCCGGTGTCGACGAGCTGATCCTGAAGACGCACGCGCTGTACCGGCCGACGATGGTCATCATCAGCCACGACCTCGACCTGCTGTGGCAGGTCTGCGACCGCGTCGCGGTGCTCGGCGAAGGCCGCGTGCTGGCGCTGGGCACGATGGCCGAACTGGCCCGCGACGAGCAGCCGACGGTGCGCGCCTATTTCACCAACCGCCGGCAGGCCCGCGGCGCAGCCATGGCCGCCGTGGCGGCCGCCGCGCATTAGGACGGCGCCGCGGTGGACGACAAGGTCAACTATTCCCTGGTCGGCGCCTTCGTGCTGGTGCTGGGCGCCTTGCTGGTGGCCGGCGTGCTGTGGTTGTCGGTCGGCCTGGGCTCGCGCCGCGCGGTGGACCGCTACCAGGCCTACATCGAGGAATCGGTGGCCGGTCTGAACCTGGATGCGCCGGTCAAGTACATGGGTGTGGACGTCGGCAAGGTGGGTCGTATCGAGATCGACCCGCAGAACCCGCGCCGCGTGCGGCTGGTCTTCCTGATCCACCGCGGCACGCCGATCCGGCAGGACAGCCTGGCTTCCTTGCGGACCCAGGGTCTGACCGGCATCGCCTACGTCGAGATCAGCGGTGGCAGCCCGGCTTCACCCGCGCTGGTGGCCGCGGCCGACGGCGTGCCGCCGACCATCCCCTTCAAGCTCTCGCTCAGCGCCCGGCTGGAAAGCGTGGTGACGCACCTGCTGGGCAATCTGGACCGCCTGTCGGACAACTTCAACGCGGCCTTCGACGCCGACAACCGGACTGCCCTGAAGTCCACGCTGACCGACCTGGCTGCGCTGGTCCACGCGCTGGAAGCGAACAAGGGCGTGCTGACCCGGGGCCTCGCCGACGCCGCGCAGACGGCGCAGCGGGCGGCCAGCGCCAGTCTGCGGCTGGACCCGACGCTGCAGGACATCAGCCACAGCGCGCAGGCCGTGGCGCGCATGGCCGACGGCGTCAGCGCCACCAGCCTGCGCGCGGGCCAGACGGCCGATGCGGCAGCCAGCGCGGCGCAGCAGCTCGGCAGCGACACCCTGCCCGAACTGGCGCGCCTGCTGGCCGAGCTGAAACAGTTGTCGGCCTCGCTGCGCGCCCTCAGCGACCAGACCGCGCGCAGCCCGAGCAGCCTGGTCGTCGGGCGCCCGGTGCCGCCGCCCGGGCCTGGAGAAAGCCAGCCGCCATGAACCGAGCCACCCGACGCCGATGGCTGGCGCTGACCAAGGGGCTGGCCGCCTGGTCGGCCCTGTCGCTGATGGCGGCCTTGAGCGGCTGCTCGGCGACGCTGCTGCCCAAGCCGCCGCCGGCGGCCGCGCGCTACACGCTGGACGGCCTGGCCGCCTGGCCCGCCGCGCCTGCAGCCCAGCCGGCCGAGGCCGCGCCCGTGCTGCTGCTCGACCCGCCCCGCGCCGCGCCGGGCCACGACAGCACCCGCATGCTCTACCAGCGCCAGCCGCAGCAGCTGGAAGCCTTTGCCTTCCACGAATGGGCCGAACCGCCAGCCCGGCTGCTGGCGCCGCTGCTGCAGCAGGCGCTGCAAGGCAGCGGCGCCTTTCGCGCGGTGCTGCTGGCGCCGACTTCGGGGAGCGGCGGCTTGCGGCTGGAGACCGAACTGGTCCGCCTGCAGCAGGACTTCGGCGCGAAGCCCAGCGTCGTCCGCCTGACGCTGCGCGCGGCCTTGATCGACACCGCGACGCGCCGCGTCATCGCGACCCAGGTCTTCGACGCCAGCGTCCCGGCCGCCCGCGAGGACCCGGTGGCCGGCGTGGCTGCTGCCCAGCAGGCGACGCAGCAGGTGCTCGGCCAACTGGCCAGCGCCTGCGCCCATTGGGCGCGGGCGCTGCGCTGATCAGGGCAGCCAGTTCGCCGGGCGTTTGCCGAGGAAGGCGGCGAAGCCTTCGCGCGCTTCGGCGCTGCCGCGCACGCGGCTGATGGTCTGCGCGGTCAGCTCGATGACCGCCGGCGTGATCGGCCCGACCTCGAGTTGCGCGAACAGCGCCTTGATCTCGGCCTGCGCGCCGGGGCCGCCGGCCAGCAGCGCGGCCAGCGTCGCGTCGACCGCCGCGTCCAGTTCATCCAGCGCCACGACTTTCTGAACCAGGCCCAGCGCCAGCGCCTCGGCGGCGCCGATGCGTTCGGTGCTCAGCGCCAGCCGTTTTGCCTGCCGCTTGCCCACCGCGTTCGTCAGGTAGGGCCCGATGGCGGCCGGCAGGATGCCGAAGCGGGCCTCGCTGACGGCGAAGCCGGCGTTGTCGGCCGCGATGGCGATGTCGCAGGCGCAGGCCAGGCCCACGCCGCCGCCCAGCGCCGCACCCTGCACGCGCGCGACGACGGGTTTGGGCGCCGATTCGATGCGCGCCAGCATGCCGGCGAAGCGCCGCGCATCTTGCAGATTCCATGCCGGCGACGCGGTGCTGGCGCGCTGCATCCACTGCAGGTCGGCACCGGCGCTGAAGTGCTTGCCCTCGCCGGCCAGCACGATGACGCGCACGGCCGGGTCGGCGATCAGGCGTTCGAAAGCCGCATCCAGTTCGGCGATCATGGTTTCGTCGAAGGCGTTGAAGACGGCCGGGCGGGCCATGGTCAATTGCGCCACGCCAGGCGCGCGGTTCGTGATGACCAGGGTGGTGTAGAGGCCCATCAGTAAGTCTCCAGGTGGAGGCGGCCTTCGCGCTTCATGGCCGCGCCCAGGCTGTCCCAATCCAGACCGGCTTGCTGTGCCACGTCACGCAGCGCCAGCACCACGCCTTCTTCCATGGCCTTGAGGCCGCAGACGTAGAAACAGGCGTTGGGGTCGCTCAGCAGCGGCACCAGATCGGCGGCGCGTTCGCGCATCGCGTCCTGCACATAGCGCTTGGGTGCGCCGGGCGTGCGGCTGAAGGCGAAGTTGGTGTCGATGAAGTCCTTGGGCAGGCTTTGCAGCGGGCCGAAATAGGGCAGTTCTTCCTGGGTTCGTGCGCCGAAGAACAGCATCAACTTGCCGCCCTCGAACTTGCCCGAACTGCGCAAGCGGCGGCGCCATTCGGTCATCGCGCGCATTGGCGCCGAGCCGGTGCCGGTACAGATCATCACGATGTGGCTCTTCGGGTGGTTGGGCATCAGGAAGCTGGTGCCGAAAGGCCCGATGACCTGCACCGTGTCGCCCACCTTCAGGTCGCACATGAAGTTGCTGGCCACACCGCGCACCGGTTGGCCGCTGTGGTCCTGCAGCACGCGCTTGATGGTCAGGCTCAGGTTGTTGTAGCCCGGCCGCTCGCCGTTGCGCGGGCTGGCGATGCTGTACTGCCGCGCGTGGTGGGCGCGGCCCTTTTCGTCGGTGCCGGGTGGCACGACGGCGATGCTCTGGCCTTCCAGCACCGGGAAGGGCAGGGTGCCGAAGTCGAGCACGATGTGGTGCGTGTCGTAGTCGCTGCCGGCGGTCTGGCCGACTTCGGTGACGCGGAAATTGCCCGTCACCGTGGCGGTGATGGCCTTGTCCGCGGACCTCGGGCCGTAGAGGTTGGTGTAGGGGTGGGCGGCCGACCAGGGCGGCAGCGTGGCGCCGTAAGCCGCGCTGTCGAAGGGGGAGGCGCCGGCCTCGGCGACGCTGGCCTGGGGCGCCGCGTCGATGGCGGCTGCAGCGAATTCGGCACCCGCCTCGGCCAGCAATTGCTCGCGCGGCAGTTCCGCCGGCAGCGATTCCCAGCCGAACTGTTCCTGCAGGCTGTACACCCGCGCCAGCGGCATGCTGCGGTAGTTGTCGATGCTGCCGGTGGGGCAGGGCGAGATGCAGGCGTTGCACCAGTTGCACAGGCTGGCGTCGACCACGTAATTCGCCGAGTCGTGCGTGATCGCGCCGACCGGACACATGGTCTCGCAGGTGTTGCAGCGGATGCAGATCTCGGGGTCGATCAGGTGCTGCTTGATGACGGCGGGCGCGGCTGCCATGTCCATCGTTCGTCTCCTTGTGCGCTGTTGTGCGAAAGGGGCCCGCGGGCCCCCTCGTTCATGCCGGTCCCGCGAGATTACGCGAAGCGGACATAGTCGAAGTCCACGGGCTGGCGGTTGATGCCCATCACCGGCGCGGCGATCCAGTTGGCCATCTTGCCGGGCTCGACGACCCGGCCCATCAGGCTGGTGACGAAGGCGCGGTCGCCGCCGCTGGGCAGCCACTTGTCCTCGTTGGCCTTCCATTCGGCTTCGCTCAGCACCTGGCCTTGTGGCGACACCTTCACGCCCTTCAGCGCGCCGATGTTGCGGTGGAAGGCCTTGTGCGGCACGCTCAGGCGGGTCGGGATACCGGCCTTTTCCAGCACCTTGTTCCAGCGGTTCACGCCGGCCACGCTGTCGGTGATGTAGTCGTCGCGCAGCACTTCGTTCAGCGCGTTCAACATCGGCACTTCGCGTTCCACCAGTTGCCCGTTGCGGGCTTCCAGCACCTTGTAGGTCTGGCCCTTCAGCACATGGTCATCGACGCGCTTGCCTTCTTCGTAGCGGCCCTTCAGGCCGCTGGAATAGAAGGTGGCGGCATTGCTGGACTCGTCGGCGCCGAAGAGGTCGATCGTCACGCTGAAGTGGAAGTTGATGTATCGCTGGATGGTCGGCAGGTCGATCACGCCGGCGTTGCGCAGCACCGCCACGTCGTCGGTCTTCAGCTCGTTCATCTTCTGCGCGGTGCGGCTGATGACGCGGCTGATGCCGCTCTCGCCCACGAACATGTGGTGGGCCTCTTCGGTCAGCATGAACTTGGTGGTCCGGGCCAGCGGGTCGAAAGCGCTCTCGGCCAGCGCGCACAGCTGGAACTTGCCGTCGCGGTCGGTGAAGTAGGTGAACATGAAGAAGCTCAGCCAGTCGGGCGTGGCTTCGTTGAAGGCACCCAGGATGCGCGGGTTGTTCTCGTCGCCGCTGCGGCGTTCCAGCAGCGCTTCGGCTTCTTCGCGGCCGTCGCGACCGAAATGCTTGTGCAGCAGGTAGACCATCGCCCACAGGTGGCGGCCTTCCTCGACGTTGATCTGGAAGAGGTTGCGCAGGTCGTACATGCTGGGCGCGGTCAGGCCCAGGTGACGCTGCTGTTCCACCGAAGCCGGTTCGGTGTCGCCCTGCGTCACGATGATGCGGCGCAAGTTGGCGCGGTGTTCGCCGGGCACGTCCTGCCAGGCCTTCTCGCCCTTGTGGTCGCCGAAATGGATGTCGCGGTTGGCGTCGCCCGGGTTCAGGAAGATGCCCCAGCGGTAGTCGCGCATCTTCACGTGGCCGAACTGCGCCCAGCCCTGAGGGTCGACGCTGACGGCGGTGCGCAGGTAGACGTCCATGTCGGTCGAGCCCTCGGGGCCCATGTCGTCCCACCAGTTGATGAAGTTGGGCTGCCACTGCTCCAGCGCGCGCTGCAGCGTGCGGTCTTCGCTGAGGTTGACGTTGTTGGGGATCTTCTCGCTGTAGTTCATCGTGCTCATGAAGGCTCCAATGCGGTTGGGAACGGTCTTGTCGAGCGGCCGCCGCGGAACCGGCTTTGCCGGGCCGCTGGCGGCGCCCCTTGAGGGGTGCGCCGTCAGGCGCTACGGGGTGGTCAAACTCTCGTCCAGTTGAAGGCGGCTTTTTCGCCCTTGCCGTAGACCTTCAGGGCACCCTTTTCGCCGACGGCGTTGGGGCGTTGGAAGATCCAGTTCTGCCAGGCCGTCAAGCGGCCGAACACGCGGGTGAACATGTTCTCGGGGCCGTTGAAGCGCAGGTTGGCTTCCATGCCGGTCAAGGCGTCGGGCGACATGCTGACGCGCTCTTCGATGGCGATGCGCACCTCGTCGGTCCAGTCGATGTCGTCGGGGTTGCTGGTGACCAGGCCCAGGGCCATCGCGGCGTCGGCGTCCAGCGGCTGGCCGATGGCGGCGCGCACCGCTTCGAGCGCCGGCGCTTCGTCGTAGAAGCGGCGTTGCAGCCGGCTCTGGCCAGTGATCATCGGGTAGAGCCCGAAGTTGGCGTCGTTCACCGTCAGTTTCGGGCCGCGCGCCGCATCGTCGGGCAGCATCAGCTGGTAGCTGCGGTCGCAGGCCAGGGCCAGCTCCAGGAAGCTGCCGGCGAAGCAGGAACCGGCCTCGATCAGCGCGAACAGGCTGCGCGACGACAGGTCCAGACGGCTGAAGGTGCGGCGCAGCAGGCCGGTGGTTTCGCGCACCAGCCAGTGGTCCTGGTGGGCCAGCAACGTGGCGTCCATCGCCAGCACCGCAGCGGCGTCGCCTTCGGTCTTGATCAGCCAGGTGCCGATTTCCAGCTCGTTGGTGCGCATCATCAGGATGGCGTCTTCCAGCTCGCGGGCCAGGGCCAGCGGGTACCAGGCGGCGCCTTGGGCTTCGATCTCGGCGGTGCTGGTCGGCAGCGCGGTGGACGTCGGCGCCTTGACGGTCCAGGTGGCGGTGCGCTTGACCCGGTCGATCTCGACGACCACGTTGCCGTAGCGCAGCGCGTCGGCTTCCACCGTGCGTTGCAGCGGTGTCAGCAGGACGCCCTTCGCCTCAGCCGGGCGGTCGCTGCCGGCGGCCAGTTCGAGCGCACGCTCTTGAACTTTCGCGGCGAACTGCGCCGGCTTGGCGATGGCGTCGACCAGCCGCCAGTCCTTGGCCTTCTGACCGCGCACGCCTTCGGCGCTGGTGCAGAACAGGTCGGCCAGGTCGTGCCGCACATGGCGCTTGTCGGTGACGCGGGTCAGGCCGCCGGTGCCGGGCAGCACGCCCAGCAGCGGCACCTCGGGCAGGCTGACGGCGCTGCTGCGGTCGTCGACCAGGATGATCTCGTCGCAGGCCAGCGCGAGTTCGTAGCCGCCGCCGGCGCAGGCGCCGTTGACGGCGGCCAGGAATTTCAGGCCGCTGTGTTTCGACGAATCTTCCAGGCCGTTCCGCGTCTCGTTGGTGAACTTGCAGAAGTTCACCTTCCAGGCGTGCGTGCTGAGGCCCAGCATGAAGATGTTGGCGCCGCTGCAGAAGACCTTCTCCTTGGCGCTGGTCAGCACCACGGTGCGCACTTCCGGGTGCTCGAAGCGGATGCGCTGGATGGCGTCGTTCAGCTCGATGTCGACGCCCAGGTCGTAGCTGTTCAGCTTCAGCTTGTAGCCCGGTGCCAGGCCGCCGTTCTCGTCGAAGTCGGCGGCCAGGGTGGCCACCGGGCCCTCGAACTTCAGCTTCCAGTGGCGGTATCGGCTGGGGGCGGTCTGGTAGTCGACGTGGGGGGCGGCGGTTGCTGAACTCATGGTCGGTCTCCGGGTGCTTGCGCAGATGGGTCGTATGGGCCGGCGGAACAATCTTGCTGGTTTCGCCTGGCCGTGACACGCATGATATTGCATCTATTGGCCTGCGTGAAGGCACTTTAGTGCAATTTATCAGCGGGTTTACCCGGCGATATGCAGCGTTTGCCGGACCAATCCGCGCAGCAGCGTGAAGCTGGCCTCCAGCGGCTGCGCGCTGGTGTCCAGCCGCAGTTCGGCCTTGGCGTAGAAGGCGGCGCGGCCGGCCAGGATGCCTTTCAGGTCTTCCATCGCCTCGCGGCTGGCGGCCATCGGGCGCAGGTCGCCCTGGGCCGTCACGCGCCTCATGTGGTCCTCGGCGTCGGCCTGCAGCCAGACCGTGGTGCAGTGGGCCAGCAGCAGGTTGAAGGTGGCGGCGTCCGAGACGATGCCGCCTGGCGTGGCAATCACCGCTTCGGGGTAGATCTGGATGGCCTCTTCCAGCGCCCTGCGTTCGTAGCGGCGGTAGGCGTTCTGGCCGTAGAGGCCCTGGATTTCACCCACGCTGCAACCGGCAAACTTCTCGATCTCGCGGCTCAGTTCGACGAAGGGGTAATCCAGGTCGTCGGCCAGCATCTGGCCCAGCGTGGACTTGCCCGCGCCGCGCAGCCCGATCAGCGCCACGCGGGTGCTGGGCGTGGCGCCTTTGCCATTCGATCCCCCCGTGCCCAGCAACTCGCCGACGGCCGTTCGAACGCGGCGCAGCGTGGACTCGTCGCGGCGCTCCAGCAGCTCGCGGATCAGCAGCCACTCCGGCGTCGAGGTGGTGATGTCACCCAGCAGTTCGGCCAGCGAACAGTGCAGCGCGCCGGCCACCTGCAGCAGCACCAGGATGCTGGCGTTGCCGATGCCGTATTCCAGGTTGGCCAGGTGGCGTTCGGAGACCTCGGCCGCCTGCGCCACGGCCTTGCGCGTCATGCCACGGCGCGAACGCAGGGCCCGTACGCGCTCGCCCAGCGCCACCAGGAAAGGGTTCTTGTCCTCGTCGGCCTGGTCGGTGCTCGGGACTAACCCGGGTGTATGCAATATAGTGCTTGACACGGTGGATCGATGAAATTATGGTTCTTGCAAGCACAATAATTCATCTTGTGCGCTGCCGCAAGCGGCTTTCGTTCCGGATCGGTTCCTGCCGGCCGGACGTCACCCTGAACACCAGCTGGACACCGCTGCCATGACTGAATTGCTTTTGAACTTTGTCGCCGGCCGTTGGCAAGCCGGGAGCGGCGCCGGCACGCCGCTGTTCGACCCCGTGCTGGGCACCGAACTGGTCCGCGTCGATGCCACCGGTCTGGACCTGCCGGCCGCCTTCGCCTTCGCCCGCGAACAGGGCGGGGCCGCGCTGCGCGCCTTGACCTACCGCCAGCGCGCCAGCCTGCTGGCCGCTGTGGTCAAGGTGCTGCAAGCCAACCGCGATGCCTATGACGAGATCGCCACCGCCAACAGCGGCACGGTGAAGAACGACTCGGCGGTGGACATCGACGGCGGCATCTTCACGCTGAGCACCTACGCCAAGCTGGGCGACAGCCTGGGTGACCGCCGCTTCCTGTTCGACGGCGAAGCCGCACGCCTGGGCAAGGACCCGCTGTTCCAGAGCCAGCATGTGCGCGTGCCGACGCGCGGCCTGGCGCTGTTCATCAACGCCTTCAACTTCCCCGGCTGGGGCTTGTGGGAAAAGGCCGCGCCCGCGCTGCTGTCGGGCGTGCCGGTCATCATCAAGCCGGCCACCGCCACGGCCTGGCTGACCCAGCGCATGGTCAGGGACGTGGTCGATGCCGGCGTGCTGCCGGCCGGTGCGCTGTCGGTGATCTGCGGCAGCTCGGCCGGCCTGTTGGACCAGCTGCAAGCCTTCGACGTGCTCAGCTTCACCGGCAGCGCCGAGACCGCGGCGCTGATCCGCAGCCACCCGGCCGTGGCGCAGCGCTCGGTGCGCGTGAACATCGAGGCCGACAGTCTCAACAGCGCGCTGCTGCTGCCGGGCGAGGATTCAGACAGCCCCGCCTTCGAACTGCTGGTCAAGGAAGTGGCGCGCGAGATGACGGTCAAGTCAGGCCAGAAATGCACCGCGATCCGCCGTGTCCTCGTGCCCGAGGCGCTGTACGCGCCGGCCGCGGCGGCCATCAGCGCGCGGCTGGCCAAGGCGACGGTTGGCAACCCGCGCAACGAGGCGGTGCGCATGGGCGCGCTGGTCAACCGCGCGCAGCTGAACACGGTGCGCGAGGGACTGGCCCATCTGCAGGCGCAGACCGAGCTGCTCCACGACGGCACCACGCACGCGCTGGTCGATGCCGACCCGGCCGTGGCCTGCTGCGTCGGCCCGACGCTGCTGGGGGTGCGCAACGCTGCCGGCAGCGACAGCGCCGACCGCGTGCACGACGTGGAGGTGTTCGGCCCGGTGGCCACCCTGCTGCCCTACCGCGACCTGCCCCATGCGCTGGCCCTGGTGCGGCGCGGCCAGGGTTCGCTGGTGGCTTCGCTGTACGGCAGCGATCCGGCCGCACTCGCCGCCGCCGCGCTGGAACTGGCCGACAGCCACGGCCGCGTGCACATCATTTCGCCCGACGTGGCGGCCCTGCAGACGGGCCATGGCAACGTGATGCCGCAGTCGCTGCATGGCGGCCCCGGCCGCGCGGGTGGCGGTGAAGAACTGGGCGGGCTGCGCGCGCTGGATTTCTACCACCGCCGCGCAGCGGTGCAGGCCAGTACCGTGGTGCTGGCGGCGCTGCCGCAAGACTGAGGACACCGTGATGAACACCGTTACCCCTGTTGTGGCCGTCGCCGCCCTGCCGGCCGCCTTCAATTTCGCCCATCACCTGCTGACGGTCAACGCAGGCCGGGCGGCAAAAGCCGCCTTCGTCGATGACGTCGCCACCTTGAGCTACGGCGCGCTGGACGAGCGCGTGCGCCGCGTCGCCGCCGGCCTGCGTGCCCTCGGCGTCAAGCGGGAAGAGCGCGTGCTGCTGCTGATGCAGGACGGCTGCGACTGGCCCGTCGCTTTCCTGGGCGCGATCTACGCCGGCGTGGTGCCGGTGGCGGTGAACACGCTGCTGACGGCCGACGACTACGCCTACATGCTCGAACATTCGCGCGCCCAGGCCGTGCTGGTGTCCGGCGCGCTGCTGCCGGCACTGACCGCCGCGATGGTCAAGTCCGACCACGAGGTCCACAAGGTCGTCGTCTCCAGACCGGTCGCGCCCCTGCACCCCGCCGAAGTCGAATTCGAAGCCTTCCTTCAAGCCCACGCGCCGCTGGCCAAGCCGGCGGCCACCGGCGCCGACGACCCGGGCTTCTGGCTGTATTCATCCGGCTCGACGGGCCGCCCCAAGGGCACCGTGCACTCGCAGGCCAACCCCTGGTGGACCTGCGAGCTGTACGGCAAGGCGGTGCTGGGTCTGACCGAAGCCGACGTCTGTTTCTCGGCCGCCAAGCTGTTCTTCGCCTACGGGCTGGGCAACGGTTTGAGCTTTCCGATGGCCGTCGGCGCGACGACTTTGTTGATGGGCGAGCGGCCGACGCCCGCCGCCACCTTCAGGCGGCTGACCGGCGGCGTCGGCGGCCTCCGGCCGACGGTCTTCTTCGGCGCGCCGACGGGCTTTGCCGGCATGCTGGCCCACCCCGAACTGCCGGCCGCGGCCGATGTGGCGCTGCGCCTGGTTTCGTCGGCTGGCGAGGCCCTGCCGGCCGAGATCGGCGAGCGCTTCAAGCGCCACTTCGGCGTCGACATCGTCGACGGCATCGGCAGCACCGAGATGCTGCACATCTTCATCAGCAACCGCCCCGAGCGCGTGCGCTACGGCAGCACGGGCTGGGCGGTGCCCGGGTACGAGGTCGAACTGCGCGGCGACGACGGCGGCGCGGTGCCCGACGGCGAACCGGGCGACCTCTACATCCACGGCCCCAGCGCCGCGATGATGTACTGGGGCAACCGCGAAAAGACGCGCGACACCTTCCAGGGCGGCTGGACCAAGAGCGGCGACAAGTACATCCGCAACGCCGACGGCAGCTACACCTACGGCGGGCGCAGCGACGACATGCTGAAGGTCAGCGGCATCTACGTGTCGCCCTTCGAGGTCGAGGCCACGCTGGTCCAGCACCCGGCGGTGCTGGAAGCCGCGGTCATCGGCGTGGCCGACGCGCAAGGCTTGACCAAGACCAAGGCTTTCGTCGTGCTGAAGCCCGGGGCCGACCCGGCCCAGGTCACCGAAGCCGATCTGAAGGCTTTCGTCAAGGACAGGCTGGCGCCCTACAAATACCCGCGCGCCATCGAGTTCCTGGCCGACCTGCCCAAGACCGCCACCGGCAAGATCCAGCGTTTCAAGCTGCGCGACAAGGAAGCCGGTCGGTGACGGCCCGGCTCGTCGAGATCGAGTGGGCCGGGCGGCATGTCCGCATCGAGCACGCCTGGGTCGGCGAGCGCCACGACCTGGCGCCGCTGATCGTCTTCCTGCACGAAGGCCTGGGCTCGGTGGCGATGTGGAAGGACTTCCCGGAACGCCTGTGCCGGGCCGCCGGTTGCCGCGGGCTGGTCTATTCGCGACCGGGCTACGGGCAGAGCTCGCCGCGCGGTGCCGACGAGCACTGGGGTCCGGACTTCATGCACCGCCAGGCGCGCGAACTGCTGCCGGCGCTGCTGGCGGCGCTGGGCGTCGACACGGCCGCCCACCCGCCCTGGCTGTTCGGCCACAGCGATGGCGGCAGCATCGCGCTGCTCCATGCCGCGATGTTCCCCGACCGCGTGCGCGGTGCCATCGTCGTCGCGCCGCACATCGTCGTCGAAGACATCTCGATCGTCAGCATCGAGCAGGCGCGCAGCGCCTACCTGCAAGGCGAGCTGCGGCAGCGCCTGGCGCGCCACCACGCCGATGTCGATTCGGCTTTCTGGGGCTGGAACGACGTCTGGCTGAGCCCGGCCTTCCGCGGCTGGAAGATCACCGAGGCCATCCGCGAGATCCGCGCCCCGCTGCTGGCGGTGCAGGGTCTGGACGACGCCTACGGCACCCTGCTGCAAATCCGGGGCATCCAGACCCGCGTGCCGCAGACACAATTGCTCGAGCTGGCCGACTGCGGCCACAGCCCGCAGCGCGACCAGCCTGCGGCACTGATTGCTGCCAGCTGCGCCTTCATCCAACAACACGGAGACCCGACATGACGAGCTTTTTCCGCACCACGCTGATCGCTGCCGCCGCGCTGACGGCCGGCGCCGCCTTCGCCCAGTCCACCGGCAAGATCAAGGTCGGCCTGATGCTGCCGGCCACCGGCACCTACGCCGCCCTGGGCGTGGCCATCGAGAACGGCTTCAAGCTCTTCGTGGCCGAGCAGGGTGGCAAGCTGGGCGGCCGCGAGGTCGAGTACGTCAAGGTCGACGACGAAAGCGATCCGGCCAAGGCCACCGACAACGTCAACAAGCTGGTCAAGCGCGACAACGTCGACGTGCTGGTCGGCAGCGTGCACAGCGGCGTGGCGATGGCCATGGCCAAGGTCGCCAAGGACACCGGCACGCTGCTGATCGTGCCCAACGCCGGCGCCGACGCGGTGACCGGCGCGATGTGCGCGCCGAACATCTTCCGCAGCAGCTTTTCCAACTGGCAGCCGGGTTACGCGATGGGCGAGGTGGTGGCCAAGAAGGGCCTCAAGACCGTCGTCACCATCACCTGGAAATACGCGGCCGGCGACGAGAGCGTGCGCGGCTTCAAGGACGCTTTCGAGAAGGCCGGCGGCAAGGTCACCAAGGAATTGAGCCTGCCTTTCCCCAATGTCGAGTTCCAGGCCCTGCTGACCGAGATCGCTGCGGCCAAGCCCGACGCGGTCTACACCTTCTTCTCGGGCGGCGGTGCGGTGAAGTTCGTCAAGGACTACGCGGCGGCCGGCCTGAAGGGCAAGATCCCGCTGTACGGCGCCTTCGTCACCGACGGCACGCTGGAAGCCCAGGGCGCCGACGCCGAAGGCATCTTCAGCACGCTGCACTACGCCGACAACCTGAACAACCCGCGCGACAAGGCTTTCCGGCTGGCCTACGCCAAGACCTACAAGCTGCAGCCCGATGTCTTCGCGGTGCAGGGTTACGACGCGGCGCAGATCCTGGGTGTCGGCCTGGTGGCTGTGAAGGGTGACACCAGCAAGAAGGCCGAATTCGCCGCTGCGGTGGAGAAGGCCAAGATCGACAGCCCGCGTGGCGCCTTCACCCTGAGCAAGGCGCACAACCCGGTGCAGGACATCTACCTGCGCAAGGTGGTGGGGATGGAGAACCAGGTGGTCAGCATCGCCAGCAAGTCGCTGGCCGATCCGGCACGCGGCTGCAAGATGTGAGATGGCGCCCCCAAGCTCGCTAGCGCTCGCTACCCCCCGAGGGGGCCGTCCGCCTGCAGCCCGGCAAAGCCGGCTCTGCGGCGGGAAGCTGGGTGAAAACCGATGGACTTCACTACTTTTCTGATCCAGTGCCTGAACAGCCTGCAGTACGGCCTGCTGCTGTTCCTGGTGGCGTCGGGGCTGACCCTGATCTTCGGGATCATGGGCGTCATCAACCTCGCGCACGGCAGCTTCTACATGATCGGTGCCTACATGGCCTACGCGCTGGCGCCGGTGGTGGCCAGCACCTTCGGCGGCGGCTTTTTCGCGGTGCTGCTGGTGGGCGTGGTGCTGGCGGTGCTGCTGGGCTATGGGCTCGAATGGGCCTTCTTCAGTTTTCTCTACCAGCGCGAACACCTGCAGCAGGTGCTGATGACCTACGGGCTGATCCTGGTCTTCGAAGAACTGCGCAGCCTGCTGGTCGGTGACGACGTGCATGGCGTGCCTGCGCCGCCGCTGCTGGCTGGCAGCATCGCCTTGGGCGACACGATGAGCTACCCCGTCTACCGCCTCTTCGTCAGCGGCGTCTGCCTGGTGCTGGCCTTCGGCATGTACCTCGTCTTTGCCCGGACGCGGCTCGGCATGATGATCCGTGCCGGCGCCAGCAACCGCGAGATGCTGCAGAGCCTGGGCATCGACGTGGCCTTCCTCTACCGCGTGGTCTTCGCCGCCGGCATGGCCATCGCGGTGCTGGCCGGCATGGTCGCCGCGCCGGTGTCCTCGGTCTACCCGGGGATGGGCAACACGGTGCTGATCATCTGCTTCGTGGTCGTCGTCATCGGCGGCATCGGTTCGGTGCGCGGTGCCTTGCTGGCGGCCCTGCTGATCGGCGTGGTGGACACCTTCGGCAAGGTGCTGCTGCCGCAGGCGGCGGGCGTGCTGGTCTACGTGCTGATGGCGCTGATCCTGCTCTGGAAACCCAGCGGCCTGTTCAAGGTCGCCTGACGATGTTCTCGATGAAGCCCGAGATTTCGAAGTTCGTTTTCGTGCTGATCGCCTTCAAGGCGCTGGCGCTCTACCCGTTGATCGCCGGTGCCTTCGGCATCGACTTCGTCACCAAGATCATGGTCTATGCGATCTTCGCGCTGAGCCTGGAGCTGTTGGTCGGCAGCACCGGCCTGATCTGCTTCGGCCAGGCCGCCTTCTTAGGCATCGGCGCCTACGCAGCGGTCCTGCTGACGCCGCTGGTCGGCCCGGCCGACGGACCCGCCCCGCTGGCGCTGCTGCTGCCGCTGTGCGCGCTGGCCGCCGCGGTCTTCGCGCTGGCCGTTGGCGCGCTGTCGCTGCGCACCCAGGGCGTCTACTTCATCATGGTCACGCTGGCCTTCTCGCAGATGGCTTACTACCTCGCGCACGACACGCCGCTGGGCGGCGGCAGCGACGGCATCTACCTGAACAGCAAGCCGGTGCTCGGCTGGATGGGGTCGGTGCTGGTCGACCTCGACAAGCCGCGGGCGCTCTACTACTTCACGCTGGTCTGCCTGCTGCTGGTTTTCGTCCAGCTGGCGCTGCTGCTGCGCTCGCGTTTCGGCCGCGCGCTGGCTGGCATCAAGGCCAACGAACAGCGCATGCGCGCGGTCGGCTTCTCGACCTACCCCTACAAGTTGGCGGCCTTCACCGTCTCGGGCGGTATCGCCGGGTTGGCGGGTTTCCTGTTCGCGGTGAAGGATGGCTACGTCAACCCCGAGCTCTTCAGCTGGCACTTCAGCGGCGCGGTCCTGATCATGATCATCCTGGGCGGCCTGGGCCATTTGCGTGGCGCGCTGATCGGCGCTTTCGCCTTCGCGCTGCTGCAGGAATTCTTCAAGTCCGAAGCCGTCTTTGGCGCCTTCGCCAAGCATTGGCAGCTGGGGCTGGGGTTGGCCATCATCGCCAGCGTGGCGCTGCTGCCGCGCGGCCTGGTGGGCTTGCCGCAGCGCTGGCGGGACCGCCTGTCATGAGCGGCGCCGAGATCCTGCTGCGCGGTGACCAACTGACCCGCCGCTGGGGCGGCCTGGTCGCTGTCGACCGCGTGTCCATCGCCATTGCCCGCGGCAGCGTGCACGCCGTCATCGGCACCAACGGCGCGGGCAAGTCCACCTTGATCAACCTGCTGTCGGGCGAACTGCCGCCGTCCAGCGGCAGCGTCGAACTGCTCGGCCAGGACATCACCGCCTGGAGCCAGCCGCAGCGCGCCCGCGCCGGCCTGGGCCGCAGCTACCAGCGCAACACCATCTTCCCGGCCTTCACGGTCCTCGAGAACTGCCGGCTGGCCGCCCAGGCGCGCACGCAGCGGCCCTGGGCCTGGTGGCAAAGCGCTCAGCACTGCACGGCCAGCACCCCGGCCGCCCGCGACGCCGCGGAGCGCGCGGGCCTCGGCCCGCTGCTGGACCGCACGGCCGGCCTGCTGTCGCACGGCCAGAAGCGCCAGCTGGAAATCGCGATGTGCCTGGCCACCGCGCCGCAGGTGCTGCTGCTCGATGAACCGCTGGCCGGCATGGGCGCCGAAGAAACCGAACGCATGCTGGCGCTGCTGGAGCAACTGCGCGAAGGCCACGCCATCCTGCTGGTCGAACACGACATGGACGCCGTCTTCCGCATCGCCGATCGCATCACGGTGATGGTCAACGGCACCGTCATCGCCTGCGATACGCCGGCGGCCGTGCGTTCCAGCCCGGCGGTGCAGGCGGCCTATCTCGGTGACGGCGACATCGAAGGGCAGGGCGCGCATGGCTGAGCTGATCCTCGATGCCCGCGGCGTCCACGCCTGGTACGGCAGCAGCCATGTGCTGCACGGTGTCGACCTGCAGATCGCGCGCGGCGAAACCGTCGGCCTGCTGGGCCGCAACGGCATGGGCAAGAGCACGCTGATCCGCACGCTGCTGGGCCATGTCGCGCAGCGCGACGGCGCCATCTTCGTCGACGGCCACGATGTCTCGAAAGCCGCGCCGCACCGGGTGGCGCGCCTGGGCGTGGCCTATGTGCCCGAAGGCCGCGGCGTCTTCCCCAACCTGACGGTGCGCGAGAACCTGGTGATGGCCGCCCGCCCTGCCCGGGACGGCCGCAGCGACTGGTCCTGTGCGCGCGTGCTGGCCACCTTCCCGCGCCTGCAGGAACGCATCCACAACCTGGGCGCTGCCTTGTCGGGCGGCGAGCAGCAGATGCTGTCGATCGCCCGCGCGCTGATGACCCACCCCGACCTGCTGATCCTCGACGAGGCCACCGAGGGCCTGGCGCCGCTGATCGTGGCCGAGATCTGGCGCGTCATCGCGCAGATCCGCGCCGCCGGTATCGCCACGCTGATCGTCGACCGCGACTTCCGCCGCGTGCTGGCGCACTGCGACCGCGCGCTGGTGCTGCAGAAGGGGCAGGCGGTGCTCAGCGGCGACGCGCAGGACCTGCGCGACAGCCCGCAGTTGCCGGCGCTGCTCGGGGTCTGACCAGGGGCCTGGGCGCGAGCCTGAGCCGGGAACTGACCGGATCGGCGCCGCGCGACGGCGTTTTGATCTCGCGCAAGTCGACTGCAGTTGCTGCGGCCGGCGGCGAACAAGGGGGGGCTACAGTGGCGGCGCGCGGCAGTGGCCTGGCCTTGCCATCCGGCATCGGTCGCTCCGCATTCCTCGAGGTGTCCGCATGCTCCCAAGTGGCCTCGCGGGGCACGCAGACGAACCGCCGCCGGCCAGCGCTGGCTGGACACCGCTGCTGTCGCTGGCCTTCGTCTTGTTGTTGCTCGCCGGTTGGAGCCTGCAGCACGAAGTCCGGCGCCAGCGCGAACAGGCTGCCAGCAGCCTGCAGGCCCAGGCGGTGGTTTGCGCTGCCCAGGTTGAACGTTGGCTGGACCATCAGGTTTCGCTGGCCCGCTTCATCGGCAGTCGCACCGGCGGTGCCGAATTCATGGCCCGCTGGCAGGCTGAGCACGACCCGGCCGATCTGGCCACGCTGCGCGCCAGGACCGACGCCTTCCGCCGTGAACTGGGCGGCGACGGCGTGCTGTTCTTCGATGTCCAGGGCGGCCTGCTGGCCCCCGGCCCCGGCGGCGCTGACGACGGCGGCGAAACGCTGCGCTCGGCCATCCGCACCGCGGTGGCCAGCGGCCAGCCGGGCCACACCGGTCTGTACCGCCGCGAAGGCAGCGCCGCGCCGGTGCGCATCGACTTCGTCGTGCCGATGGTGCGGCCCGACCTGCCGACCGCCGGCGCCATCGCGGTGCGCGTCGATGCGCGCCGGCTGCTGTTTCCGCTGCTGGCCCGCTGGCCCGGCAGCAGCGCCACCGGCCAGGTGCTGCTGTGGCGCCGCGACGGCGAGCGCATCGTGCTGCTCAGCGACCTGCGTCAGCCGCCCGACGGGGCCGTCCCGGTCGGCCAGCCCTGGGCCACCTCGACCTTGCCGGCGGCCCGGCTGCTGCGCGGCGAGATCCAGCCCGGCGAAGCCGCGCACGGTGCCGACGACCGTGGCCAGCCGGTGCTGGCCGCGGTGCAGCCGGTGCCCGGCAGCGACTGGCTGCTGGTGGCCCAGATCGACCGCGCCGAAGTCGATGCGCCGGCCTGGCGCAGCGCGGCCTGGTCGGCCGCGGTCGCCCTGCTGGTCTGGTGTGCCTGCGCGCTGGCGCTGCGCCTGTGGTTGCCGCAGCGCGCGCTGCTGCAGGCCCGGCGCGAGCGCAGCCTGCAAAGCCAGCAGCTGCAGACGATGGCGCTGCTGCAGGCGCTGGCGCAGAGTTCTTCCGACGCCATCTTCGTCAAGGACCTGCAGGGCCGCTACCTGCTCTACAACCGCGCGGCCTGCGAAGAGGTCGGCCTGACACTGGACGAGGTGCTGGGACGCACCGACGGCGAACTGTTCGGCGAAGCGGTGTCGGCCCCGCTGCTGGCCAACGACCGCCAGGCGCTGGCCGCCAGTGGCCCGGAGGTCTTCGAAGAACACATCACCACGCCGGGCGGTGTGCGGGCCAAACGGTGTACCAAGGGTCCGCTGCGCGACGGCGAAGGCCGGCTGATCGGCATCTTCGGCATCTCGCGGGACGTCACCCAGAGCCAGGCGCAGGCCGAGGAGCTGTCGCGCCACCGGGACCGGCTGCAGGACCTGGTGGACGAACGCACCAGCGAACTGCAGCAGGCCAACAAGGCGCTGGTGAAGGCGCGCGATGTCGCCGAGGCCGCCACGCAATCCAAGAGCGCCTTCCTGGCCAACATGAGCCACGAGATCCGCACGCCGATGAACGCCATCATCGGCCTGACCCACCTGATGCGGCGCGACAGCCGCGACGCGCCGGACCGCGAACGCCTGGGCAAGATCGACGATGCGGCGCAGCACCTGCTTCAGGTCATCAACGACATCCTCGACCTGTCGAAGATCGAAGCCGGCAAGCTGGTCCTGGAGGAAGCCGATTTCGCGCTCGACGAGCTGATGGCGCGGGTCTTCGGGATGGTCGAAGAGCGCGCGCGCAGCAAGGGCCTGGAACTGGTGCTGGACACCGACGGCCTGCCGCCGTGGCTGCGCGGCGACCCGACGCGGCTGGCCCAGGCACTGATCAACCTGCTGAGCAATGCCGTCAAGTTCACCGAACACGGCTCGGTGCGGCTGGGCGCCGAGATCCTGCGTGAAGAGAACCAGCGCCTGCTGCTGCGCTTCGAGGTCAGCGACACTGGCGAAGGCATCGCGCCCGAACGCCAGGCGCTGCTGTTCCAGCCTTTCGAGCAGGCCGACGGCTCGACGACGCGGCGCCACGGCGGCAGCGGCCTGGGACTGGCACTGACCCGCGACGTCGCCACCCTGATGGGCGGTGAAGCCGGCTTGCACAGCCAGGCCGGCTGCGGCAGCCGATTCTGGTTCACGGCCTGGCTGGGCCGCGCCAGCGCGGCCCAGCCGCGCGCCGCGCCCGCCGCCCTGCAAAGTCCGCCTGCGCTGCTGCCGGCCCGTGAGGCTGAACAGCAACTGCGTCAGCACCACGCCGGCCAGCGCGTGCTGCTGGTCGAGGACAACGCCGTCAACCAGGAGGTCGCCGAACAGCTGCTGCGCTTGGCCGGCCTGGTGCTGGAAACGGCCAGCGATGGGCGCCGCGCGGTCGAGCTGACGGCCGACCGGCCCTACGCGCTGATCCTGATGGACGTCCAGATGCCGGTGATGGACGGGTTGGAGGCGACGCGCGCCATCCGCGCCCGCGACGGCGGCGCCACGCCGATCGTGGCCATGACGGCGAATGTCTTTGCCGAGGACCGCCAGGCCTGCCTGGCAGCCGGCATGAACGACCATCTGGCCAAACCCATCGACGCCCGGCTGCTCTACGCGACCTTGCTGCGCTGGTTGCCGCTGCCCGCCAGCAGCCCGGCTGCGCCGCCGCTGCCAGCGCGGTCTTCCCTGCCCGAAAGGCTGGCCGGCGCGACGGGCATCGACGTCGATCGGCTGCTGCGCGGCGTGGGTGGCCACCTGCCGATGCTCGAGCGCGTGCTGCAGCGCTTCGTGGAGACTTACGACAGCGCCGGCCCGGCCCTGGACGCCGCGCCAGGGCCGGGCGAGGCGCAAGCCTGGCGGCAGGCCAGCCATGCCTTGCGCGGCGCCTGTGCCGCCGTGCGGGCGATGGCCTTGCCGCAGGCGCTGGCGGCCTTCGAAGCCCAGGCCGCCGGCGCCGTCGACGCCGGTGACCTGGCGGCGCTGCGCACTCGGGCTGAGCAGCTGAATACCGAGCTGCGGACCCTGGTGGCCGAACTGCGTGCGGCGCTGGGCGGCTGAGCCAGCCGGCCGCTCAAGGCCTCATTCCATCAGCGCCACGGTCTTGACCTGCGCCCAGACGGCCAGGCCCGGTGCCAGCCCCAGCGCTTGGGCCGAGCGCCGCGTCAGCCGCGCCACCAGCGGCACGCTGCCGCCCAGGCCAGCGCCCGGGCTGGCGATCCGAACGCGGACCAGCGCCAGGCCGGGGTGGCTGTCGCCGGCGATGGCTTCCACCGTGCACGGCAGCTGGTTGCCGATGCTGGTGCCGGTCTGTGGCGCGCGGGTCAGGCTGACGTCGCGCGCGAGCACGCGCAGGCGCACGCGCCGGCCCACCGCCAGGCCGGCGTCGCGCGCCCACAGGCCGCAGCCCGTGCCGTCGACGTCCAGCCGCGCCAGGTGCCAGACCGCATCGCGTTCGCCGACCACGCCGTCGAGCACCACGCCGGCGTCTTCACCGAGCGACTGCGGCAGGTCGATGCGTGCCAGCACCTCGGCCAGCGGGCCCTGCGCGACGGCGCGACCCTGCTCCAGCAGCACCAGGTGGTCAGCCAGCCGCGCGACCTCGGTGATGGCGTGGCTGACGTAGACGATGGGGATGGCCAGTGCCGCGTTCAGCCCTTCCAGGTAGGGCAGGATCTCGGCCTTGCGCGCGGCGTCCAGCGCGGCCAGCGGTTCGTCCATCAGCAGCAGCTGCGGGCTGGTCACCAGCGCGCGGGCGATGGCCACCCGCTGGCGCTCGCCGCCCGACAAGGCGCCGCTGCGGCGGCCCAGCAGCGGCGCGATGCCGAGCAGCTCCACGGCCTGCTCCAGCGCGATGCGGCGTTGCGCCGCGGGCGTGCGGCGCAGGCCGTAATCGAGGTTGCCCTGCACGTTCAGGTGCGGGAACAGCGCGGCTTCCTGCGTCACATAGGCCAGCTGCCGGCGGTGGGTGGGCAGGAAGACGCGGCGGCTGTCGTCCTGCCAGACCGCATCGCCCAGCGCGACACGGCCGGCCGCTCGCTCCAGCCCGGCCACCGCGCGAAGCACGCTGGTCTTGCCGCAGCCCGAGGGGCCGAACAGCGCCGTCACGCCGCGCGCCGGCAGCTGCATCGACAGGTCCAGCGTGAACGCCGCGCGCGGCAGGCGCAATTGCAGGTCGATCATGGCCGCGCGGCGCTGCCGTTCGCGCCGTCGCGCGCGGGCCGGTTCACCGCGTACAGGGCAACCAGCACCAGCAGCGCGAAGACCACCATGGCGGCGGCCAGCCGGTGCGCGGCGGCGAACTCGGACGCCTCGACGTGGTCGTAGAGCGCCACCGCCAGCACCCGCGTGGCGCCCGGGATGTTGCCGCCGATCATCAGCACCACGCCGAATTCACCCACCGTGTGCGCGAAGCCCAGCACCGTGGCCGTCACCAGCCCGGGCCGGGCCAGCGGCAGCGCGACCGTGAAGAAGCGGTCCCAGGGCCCGGCGCGCAGCGTGGCGGCGGCTTCCAGCGTGCTTTCCGGGATGGCCTCGAAAGCCTGCTGCAGCGGCTGCACGACGAAAGGCAGCGACACCAGCACCGAGGCCACGACCAGCCCGCCGAAGGTGAAAGGCAGCCGCCCGAGACCCAGGGCCTGCGTGAACTGGCCCACCGCGCCCTGCGGCCCCATCAGCAGCAGCAGGTAGAAACCCAGCACCGTCGGCGGCAGCACCAGCGGCATCGCGACCAGGGCCGAGCCCAGCGGCTTCCACACCGAGCGCGAGCGGGCCAGCCACCAGGCCAGCGGCGTGCCCAGCAGTAGCAGCAGTGCGGTCGCGGTGGCGGCCAGCGTGGCCGTCAGGCGGATGGCCATCCACTCGTCGGCGCTCATGCCGGCGCTGTCACTTCGCTGCGGCAGCGTGGCCGTAGCCGTAGACCTGGATCACGGCCTTGGCCGGTTCGGTCTTCAGCCAGGCCAGCAGCGCACTGGCCGCCGGGTTGGTGGCGCCGGCCTTCAGCAGCACGGCGTTCTGGCGGATTTCGCCGTACAGCGCCGGCGGCACCAGCCAGTAGGAGCCGCCGGCCGGCTTGCCCGGTACCAGCAGCTGCGACAGCGCGACGAAGCCCAGTTCGGCGTTGCCGGTGGCCACGAACTGGTAGGCCTGGGCGATGGTCTCGGCGGTGACCAGCCTGGGCGCCAGCGGCTCGGCGAGGCCGCGCGCCTTCAGCACTTCCAGGGCGGCCCGGCCGTAGGGGGCGAGCTTGGGGTTGGCCACGGCCAGGTGGCTGAACTTGCCCGCCGCCAGTACCGCGCCCTGGCCATCGACATAGCCCGGCTGGGCGCTCCACAAGGCCAGCTTGCCGATGGCGTAGGTGAAGTTGCTGCCGGTCACCGCCAGCCCTTCCTTCACCAGCCGGGCCGGGGTTTCGTCGTCGGCGGCGATCAGCACTTCGAAAGGCGCGCCGGCTGCGATCTGCTGGTGGAACTTGCCGGTGGCGCCCACCACCACCTTCAGCCGGTGGCCGGTGGCGGCGCTGAAGCCTTCGGCGATCTGCGCCAGCGGGGCCGCGAAATTGGCGGCCACGGCCACCTGCACCTCGGCGGCTTGCAGGGGGGAGGCGCAGGCCGCGGTGGCGGCGAGCAGCAGGGTGCGGCAATTCATCCAGGGACCTCGGCAATGGGGGCGCGCAGCCCCTCGGCGTGTCGCGACGGCGCCGACTTTACGCCCCGGGCTTGCGTGCAGCTAGCGCCCTGACGCGACCATGCCGTGCTGCAACTTCAGCGCGGCCACCTCGGGCGAGGCGAAGAAAGCCAGCAACGCGCGCACCGCTTCGGGCTGCTGGCTGCGGCTGGCGATGCCGGCCGAGAAGGTCGTCGTGATCTGGATTTCAGGCGGCAGCGGGCCGACGACGGTGATGCCCGTTAGCGGCATCAATTCGCTGAGCTGCTGGAAGCCCAGATCGACCTCGCCGCGCGCCACCAGCGTGCCGACCGGGATGCCGGGTGGCGCGGTGACGAGGCGGTCGGCGATCTGCCCGGCGATGCCCCAACGTTCGAACAACTTCGCCAGTTGTACACCGCTGGGGCCGGTCGAGTAGGCCAGCCGCGGCGCCGCCAGCACGGCGGCCTTGACCGCCGCTTCGCTGCCGATATCGGGCGCCACGGCGCCGGCCCGCACCGCGACCGCGACACCGGAATCGACGACATCGACGCAGCTGCCGGGCACGATGTGGCCGGCCGCGGTGAGCTCGTCGATGGCGTTGGACGCCAGCACCACGACGTCGAAGACCTCGCCGGCCTGGACGCGCTTGGCGGCATCGACGCCACCCACCGAGACCACGTTCACCGCCACACCGGTCTGCGCCGTGTAGCGCGCCACCAGGGCGGCCAGCAGCAGTTTGGTGGCCATCGAAGAGATCAACTGGAGGGTCAGCATGGGTCGGCGCGGGTGCAAGGAATGGGGTCCCCATTCTGGCTTGTCGCGGCGCCTGCGCGAGGGCTGTGACACAGTCGCCGGGATGAGCCACGAACCCACCGCGACCGCGACCCCGACCGAGCGCGCGACCGAACCGGTCGCCGCCCCTGCGGCCGTCACGCTGCGCGTGGCCTTCGCCTTCTGGCTCAAGCTGGGCTTCGTCAGCTTCGGCGGCCCGGCCGGGCAGATTGCGCTGATGCACGGCGAACTGGTCGAACGCCGCCGCTGGATCAGCGAGCGCCGCTTCCTGCACGCGCTGAACTACTGCATGGTGCTGCCCGGGCCCGAGGCGCAGCAGCTCGCCACCTACATCGGCTGGCTGATGCACCGCACGGGGGGCGGCATCATCGCCGGCGGGCTCTTCGTGCTGCCCTCGCTGCTGATCCTGATCGGCCTGTCGTGGGTCTACATGGCCTGGGGGCAGGTGCCGGCCGTGGCCGGGCTGCTCTACGGCATCAAGCCGGCGGTGACGGCCATCGTCGTCGCGGCGGCCTGGCGCATCGGCACGCGGGCGCTGAAGAACGCGGCGCTGTGGGGCATCGCGCTGGCGGCCTTCATGGCCCTCTTCGCGCTGAAGCTGCCCTTTCCGCTGATCGTGCTGGGTGCCGGCCTGATCGGCATGGCCGGCGGCCGCTGGTGGCCGCAGCGCTTCGCGTTGGGCGGCGGGCATGGCGCGGCGCCAGCATCGCAGGGCCCTGCCGTCATCGACGACGACACCCCCACGCCCGAACACGCGCGTTTCGGCTGGCCGCGCTTCGCCCGCGTGCTGGTGGTGTTCGGGGCGATCTGGGCCGCGGCGCTGGGTGCGCTGGTGGCGCTGTGGGGCTGGCCCGGCGTCTACACGCAGATGGCCTGGTTTTTCACCAAGGCCGCGCTGCTGACCTTCGGCGGCGCCTATGCCGTGCTGCCCTATGTGTACCAGGGCGCGGTGGAACAGGCGCACTGGCTGACGGCCGCGCAGATGATCGACGGCCTGGCCCTGGGCGAAACCACGCCCGGGCCACTGATCATGGTGGTGGCTTTTGTCGGCTATGTCGGCGGCTGGACGAAGGCGGTGCTGGGCCCTGACGCGCTGCCGCTGGCCGGCGCGCTGGCGGCGTGCATCGTCACCTTCTTCACCTTCCTGCCGTCCTTCCTGTTCATCCTGCTGGGCGGGCCCTTCATCGAGACCACGCACGGCCAGTTGAAGTTCACCGCGCCGCTGACGGCGATCACCGCGGCGGTGGTCGGCGTCATCGTCAACCTGGCCGTGTTCTTCGCCATCCACGTGCTGTGGCCGCAGGGCTTGGCCGGGGCCTTCGACGCGGTGGCGGCCCTCATCGGCATCGCCGCCGGCCTGGCGCTGATGCGCTACAAGGTCAGCGTGATGGCGGTGGTGGCGGCCTGCGCGGCGCTGGGGCTGCTGCTGGCGCTGTTGCGATCCTGAGCCGCGGTCCTGAACCGTGGTCTCGACTAGCGGCCGGCCGTCGCCGCCCGCTGGGCGCCCAGGTAGGTCTCGATGACGCGCGGGTCCACCGCCAGCTCGGCGGCCGGGCCCTGCAACACCAGGTCGCCGGTTTCCAGCACATAGCCGTAGTCGGCCACTTCCAGCGCGGCGCGGGCGTTCTGCTCGACCAGCAGGATGCTGACGCCGGTGCTGCGCAGCGCCGTGATGATGCGGAAGATGTCGCGCACGATCAGCGGCGCCAGACCCAGGCTGGGTTCGTCCAGCATCAGCAGCCGCGGCTGGCCCATCAGCGCGCGGGCGATGGCCAGCATCTGGCGTTCACCGCCGCTCAGCGTGCCGGCCAGTTGGCGGCGGCGTTCCTTCAGCCGCGGAAAAAGCGCATAGGCTTTCTCGATGCCGTCACGCCATTGCGGCATGCGCTGCTTCAAGGGCCGCCAGCCGCCCAGCACCAGGTTGTCCTCGACGCTCATCGTCCCGAAGAGCTCGCGCTTTTCGGGCACCAGCGCCATGCCGCGCATCACGCGTTCTTCCAGCGTCAGGTGCGCCAGGTCGTGGCCGTGGAAACGCAGGCCGCCGCCGTCTTTGCCCGCCCCCGGGAAGGTGGCCGGCAACAGCCCCATCAAGGCGCCCAGCAAGGTCGACTTGCCCGCGCCGTTGGGGCCGATGACGGTGACCACCTGGCCTTGGTTCAGGGTCAAGTCCAGGCCGCGCAACACTTCGGCCTTGCCGTAACCGGCGTGCAGGCCCTTGACGTCGAGCAGGGTGTCAGCCGCCATCTCAGCGCTCCGTGCCGAGGTAGGCGGCGCGCACCGCCGGGCTGGCCTGCACCTCGGCCGGCGTGCCTTCGATCAGGCGCGTGCCGAATTCCATCACCACGATGCGGTCGGTCAGGTTCATGACGAAATCCATGTCGTGTTCGACCAGCAGCAGGCTCAGGCCTTCGGCCTTCAACTGCCGCAGCACGGCAGCCAGGGCCTGCTTTTCCTGGTGTCGCAGGCCGGCGGCGGGCTCGTCCAGCAGCAGCAGGCTCGGGTCGCTGGCCAGCGCGCGGGCAATCTCCACCTGGCGCTGGGGACCCAGCGCCAGGTTGCCGGCCAGTTCGTCGGCCTGCTCGGACAGGCCGATGCGCTGCAGCTGCAGCCTCGCCTCGTGCAGCGCACGCCTTTCTTCGGCGCGGTCCACGCGCAGCAGGGCCGCGAAGGCGCCGGACTTCGTGCGCAGGTAGGTGCCCAGGGCGACGTTTTCCAGCACCGTCATGTCGGGCACCAGCTTGACGTGCTGGAAGGTGCGGCTCATGCCGCGCCGCGCCACCTCGCGCGCCGGCAGGCCGTCGACGCGCTGACCGCGCAACAGCACCTCGCCGCTGCTCATCGGCAGCACGCCGCTGATCAGGTTGAAGGTGGTGCTCTTGCCCGCGCCGTTGGGGCCGATCAGGCCGACGATGTCGCCGGCGCGGATCGTGAAGCTGATGTCGTTGACCGCCACCAGGCCGCCGAAGGCCTTGCGCACCGCCTTGGCCTCCAGCAGCACCTCACCGCGGGCGGGCTTGCTGCGCGCGGCCAGGGGCTCTGCGGTCTGGCCCGGCGTGCGGGCACGGTGGCGCTTCGGCAGCCAGCGTTCGACCATCGGCCAGACGCCGTCGGGCGCGAACTTCAGCACCATCACCAGCACCACGCCGAAGACGATGGTCTCGTAGCTGCCGGCGGTGCCGATCAATTTGGGCAGCCAGACCTGCAGCTGGTCTTCGGTCAGCTTGACCAGGGCCGCGCCGGTGAAGGCACCCCACACCTGGCCGACGCCGCCCAGCACGGCCATGAACAGGTATTCGATGCCGAACTTGATGCCGAAAGGGCTGGGGTTGACGCTGCGCTGCATGTGCGCGAACAGCCAGCCCGACAGGCTGGCCAGCAGCGCCGCGATGACGAACATCACCACCTTGTAGCGGAAGGTGGAAGCGCCCATCGCTTCGGGCATTGTGACCCCGCCGCCGCGGTTGACGTTCAGCGCGCGCATCACGCGGCCCGGGCGGGAATCCAGCAGTTGCGTGAGACCCAGGGCCGCCGCCAGTGCGCAGAACCAGATCAGTCCGTAGACGCGGCGCTCGTCGTGCAAGCTGATGCCGAAGAGGTGGATCGCCGGCACGCCGAGCAGGCCGTCGTACTTGCCCAGCGCGTCGAGGTTGCCCATCGTGTAGTACAGCGCCAGGCTCCAGGCGATGGTCGCCAGCGGCAGGTAATGGCCGGACATGCGCAGCGTCAGGCAGCCCAGCAGCAGTGCCACCGTGGCGGTGGCCAGCAGGCCCGCCAGCAAACCCAGCCACGGCGACGCACCGAAGGCCGTGCACAGCCAGGCGCTGCTGTAGGCGCCGATGCCGGCGAAGGCCGCCTGGCCGAAAGAGGTGAGGCCGCCGACGCCGGTCAGCAGCACCAGCCCCAGCGCCACCAGGCTGAACAGGCCGATGTAGTTGAGCTGGGTGATCCAGAAGTCGGGCACCGGCAGCCAGGGCAGGGCGAAGATGGCCGTGGCGAAGGCCGCCAGGCCCAGGGCGCGGCGCTGCACGTCAGTGTTCCTCGTGGTCGGCGTCGATGAAGGAGCGCCAGAGCAGGACGGGCAGGATGGCCGTGAACACGATGACTTCCTTGAAGGCGCTGGCCCAGAACGAGCCGAAGGATTCGATCAGGCCGACGCCCACCGCGCCGGCCAGTGCCAGCGGAAAGCTCGTCAGGCCGGCGAACACCGCGGCGACGAAGCCTTTCAGGCCGATCAGGAAGCCGCTGTCGTAATAGACCGTGGTGCTGGGGCCGATCAGCAGGCCCGACAGCGCGCCGATGAAGGCGGCCATCGTGAAGCTGAGCGTGCCGGCGCCGTCGGTGCTGATGCCCATCAATCGGGCCCCGGTGCGGTTCACCGAGGTCGCGCGCAGCGCCTTGCCCGACAGCGTGCGGTCGAAGAACACAAAGAGCCCGACGATCAGCGCGGCCGACACGCCGAAGATGATCAAGGTCTGCCCGGTGATGGCCAGCGCGCCGACGCTGAAGCGTTCGTCCCAGAAGGGCGGGTTGCGAAAGCCTTCGGCGCCGAAGAACAGCAGGCCCAGGCCGGTCAGCGCGAAATGCACGCCGACCGAGACGATCAGCAGCACCAGCACGCTGGAATCGGCCAGCGAACGGAAGGCCAGCCGGTAGACCAGCGGCCCCATCGGCGTGACCAGCGCCAGCGTCAACGCGGCCTGCACCAGCAGCGGCGGCTTGCCCGGCGCCAGCACGATGACCGAGCCGGCCGCCAGTGCCGGCAGCACCCCGTTGCGCAGCAGTTCGCGGCCCAGGCGCGCCGGCGCCCAGCGGTCGCGCAGGGCCTGGGTCACGTCCATGGCGGTGGCCAGCGCGGCCATCAACAGCAGCAGCCACACGGTGCCGGGCACGCGGCCTTCCTGGAACAGCGCCATCGTCAGCGCCCCGAAGGCGACGTACTCGCCCTGCGGGATGAAGACGATGCGCGTGACGGCGAACACCAGCACGAGCGCAATCGCCACCAGGGCGTAGATGGCCCCGTTGGTGATGCCGTCGAGCCCGAGGATGCTGGCGATCGTGAAGTCCATGCCGGTGTTTCCGTCTCAGGCTGGGCGATGGATTACGGCTCGAGCTTCCACTCGCCATTCACCACCTTCATCACGACGCCGGTATCCGGGCGGAAGCCCCAGTGGTCGGTCGGCGTGAAGTCGAGCACGCCGTGGGTGACCGCCAGCGCGGGCGTCGACTCCAGCGCGTCCTTCAGCGCGGCGCGGAATTCCGCCGTGCCCGGCTTGCCCTTCTTCAGCGCCAGCGGGATGACCCGCTCGAGCATCAGATAGGTGTCGTAGCCGTGAGCGCCGAACTGGTTGCGCGTGCCGGGGCCGTGAATGGCTTCATAGGCGGCGTTGAACTTCACGCCCAGCGCCTTGCTGGGGTGGCTGTCGGGCAGTTGCTCGGCCACCACCACCGGGCCGCTGGTGACCAGCGTGCCTTCGACGGCCTTGCCGCCGACCCGCATCAGATCCTTGCTGGCGGCGGCGTGGGTCTGGTAGACCTTGCCCTTGAAGCCGCGTTCGACCAGGCCGAGCTGCGGCATCGCCGCACCGCTGCCCGAGGCCACGACGATCATCGCGTCGGGGTTGGCGGCGGTCAGTTTCAAGGCTTGTGCGGTGACGCTGGTGTCGGCGCGGGCGAAGCGCTCGGTGACCAACAGCTTGATCCCGGCTTTTTCCAGCAAGGGCGTCACGGCCTGCAGCCACTGTTCGCCGTAGGCGTCGGTGTAGCCGAGGAAGCCGACGGTCTTGATGCCGTGCTTGACCATGTGGCCCACCATCGCATTGGCCATCACGCCGTTGCTTTGTGGCATGCGGAAGCTCCACGGGTCCTTGCCGGGCGGCAGGCCGATCGGCGACAGCGCCAACTGCACGGTCTTGCTCTCGGTGGCCACTTCCGACATGGCAATCGCCACTGGCGTGACGCCCGAACCGACGATGACGTCGACCTTGTCTTCGCTGACCAGTCGGCGCGCGTTCTGCACGCCCTTGGTCGGGTCGGTGGCGTCGTCCAGGATGACCAGCTTGACCTTTTCGCCGGCGATGGTGGCCGGCCACATCTTCAGGCCGTTGCTCATCGGGATGCCCAGGCCGGAACCGGGGCCGGTCAGCGACAGGCTGGCGCCGATGGTGATGTCGGCCAAGGCGCTGGCACTGGCCAGGGCGGCCACGGCGGCCAGGACAGTCTTCTTCAGGATCGTCATGTTGGTCTCCAGACGGTGGGGGTGATCGTGCTTTTCAGACGCACAAGGCGCGGATGTCTTCGGGCACCGGTATCGCCTTGATGCGGTCGGCATTCTCGGGGTCGCGGATGCAGAAGGCGCGTACTTCGGTGCCTTCGCACAACACGGTGTCGCCCCGCTTCACCACATGGCGGTGGCGGAAGGTCTTGGCCGACCAGTCTTCGACACAGGTGTGGACCTCGATGGTCTCGCCGTAGGTGGCGGGGCGCTTGAACTGGGTGTGGATCTCGAGCAGTGGTGTGCCGATGATGCCGCGCGTCTTCACGAGTTCGCGCCAGGGCGGCACGCCGCAGGCCATGAAGAAGGCCAGCGAGGCCTCGTCCATCCAGCGGCTGAAGTTGGGGAAGAAGACGATGCCGGCGGGGTCGCAATCGCCGAACTGGACGTTGACGCTGTAGATGTGGGTCTTGCTCATGCGGCCTCGGGATTTTCAATCAGCAAGGCGATGCCCTGCCCACCGCCGACGCAGGCCGACGAGATGCCCCAGCGCGCGCCGATCTCCTTCAGCTGCCGGGCCACGCTGATCGTCAGCCGCACGCCGGTGGCGGCCAGCGGGTGGCCCAGCGCGATGGCGCCGCCCTTGACGTTGAGCCGCTCCAGGTCCAGCCCCAGTTCGCGGCCGACGGCCAGGGTCTGCGCGCCCTGGGCTTCGTTGATCTCGAAACGCGCGATGTCGCCCAATTGCAGGTCGCTGCGTTCCAGCAGCAGGCGGATGGCTGGCGCGGGGCCGATGCCCATGATCTCCGGCGGTACGCCGACCACCGCCGAAGCCGCCAGCCGACCCAGCGGGGCCTTGCCCCAGCGCCGCATCGCGTCGCCCGACGCGACGATGGCGGCGGCGGCCGCGTCGGTCAGCGCCGAGCTGTTGCCACCGGTCTGCACGCCGTCCTTGAACACGGTGCGCAGCTTGGCCAGCACCTCGGGCGGCGTGGGGCGCGGGTGGGTGTCGCGGTCGGCCACCTGGTGCTTGCCCGACAGCCGGATGCCGCGCGGCTTGTAGCCGGCCAGCTCGAAAATTTCATGCGTGACGGCAACGATTTCGTCGTTGAACCAACCGGCTTCCTGCGCCGCGACAGCCTTGGCAAAAGAGTGCGCGGCAAAAGCGTCCACGTCCTCGCGGCTGATCTTGTATTTCCTGGCCAGGTTCTCGGCTGTCTGGATCATGTTGATGCCGGCGGCGCTGTCGGCCAAGGCCTCCCACAGGAAGTCCTTGAAGGCCACGCCCGCGCCCAGCTTGAAGCCGCCGCGGTGGTCGAAGGCGGCAATCGGATTGCGGGTCATGCTTTCGGTGCCGACCACCAGTGCCAGGCTGGCCGCGCCCAGCATGATCTGTTCGCCGGCCTGGCGGAAGACTTCGAAACCGGTGCCGCAGATGCGCTGGGCGTTCAGCGCCGGCACTTCCACCGGCACGCCGGCGTACAGGCCGATGTGGCGCGCCACGTAGAACTGGTCGAAGCCGCCCGGCGCCATGTTGCCGGTGATCACGCTGTCGATGTCGGCTGGATCGACGCCGCTGCGCTGGAGCACCGCGCGCGCCGCCTTGATGCCCAGGTCGATCGGGTTGGCATCGGCGAAGGCACCCAGGTGGTCGACTTGCGGCGTGCGCAGGCCGTCGAGGATGTAGACCCCGTCGAAACGGTTGAAGAAGCCCTTGCTGGTGCCGGTCGTCATGGTCGTTCCTTATTCAGCCTTCTTGACCTTGGCGGCGCGGCCTTCGAGGAAGGCGCGCACGCGCAGCTTGGCTGCTTCGTCGCCTTGCGCGATGCTGGCCATCATCGATTCCATGAACAGGCCGTCGCTGGCCGACAGGTCGGCGATGCGCGGCAGCGCCTGCGTGATGGCGTAGTTGCTGAGCGGCGCGTTGCCCGCGATCCTGGTCGCCAGCTCCAGCGCCTTGGCCAGCCCGGCGCCGTCGGCGACGCGGTAGTTGCTGATGCCGAAGGTCTGGCCTTCGTCGGCGTCGAAGACGCGGCCGGTCAGCATCATGTCGGTCATGCGCGCCACGCCGATCAGCCGGCTGATGCGCACCGAGCCGCCACCGCCGACGAAGATGCCGCGCGTGCCTTCGGGCAGGCCGTAGAAGCTGCTGTCCTCGGCCACCCGCAGGTGCGTGGCGCTGGCCAGTTCCAGGCCGCCGCCGACCACCGCGCCGTGCAGCACGGTGATCACCGGTACAGGCCCGAACTGGATGGCGTCGAAGCAGGCGTGCCAGGACCGCGAATGGTGGACGGCCTCGAAGACGCTGCGCTCGCTGATCTCGCTGAGATCCAGCCCGGCGCAAAAGTGCTGGCCCTCGCCGCTGATCACGGCGGCGCGGATGTCCTTCAAGTGCAGCGGCAGGTTCACCCACAGCGTGTGCAGTTGGGCCAGCAGTTCGTCGCTGACCGAATTGCGCTTTGCCGGCCGGTTCAGGCGCACGTGCAGCACCGGGCCGGCGCGTTCCAGCAGCAGCAGGTTCAGGCCGGCGAGTGCGGCAGGCAGGGGTGACAGCGGTTCGAAAGCGGTGGTCATGGACGTTGGGGTTTGAATGGGGGTGGGCGCAGCGCTCAGGGCCGGATCACGCGGGCGTCGGCTGGCGTGGCGTACAGCGCTTCGACGTCGGCCGTTCGGCGGGCCAGCACCAGGCGCTGGTTGACATAGCCCTTGTCGGTGATTTCACCGGCAGCGGCACTCGGGTTGTCGGGCAGCAGCAGCGCGCGCGTCGGCGTCTGCGACGAGCCGCTGTGTTCGGCCTTCAGCGACTGCAGCGCGCCGCGCACGGCCGCCTGCAGTTCGGCGGCAGGCAGCTTGCGGGCGGCTTCGCTGAGGAAGACCAGCGCGCCGATCTCGCTGCGGTCGTGACCGGTGATGACGACGTCCTGCGCGTAGGGCGCCAGCGCCGACACGACCTTGACGCGCAAGGTGCCGACGCTGACCCAGGTGCCGCTGGTCAGCTTGAAGTCCTCGGCCACGCGGCCGTTGAAGACCACGCCCTGCGCCGGGTCGGCCTCGTCGGCCAGGTAGCCCGCGTCACCGATGCAGTAGTAGCCGTCGGCATCGAAGGCCGCCGCCGTGGCTTCGGGGTTGTTGCGGTAGCCGGGGAAGATGTGGTCGCCCTTGATGCGCATTTCCAGCTTGCCGCCGTTCGGGATGAACTTCAGGCGGGTGCCGTGCAGCGGTATGCCGATGACCCCCGGACCTTCGAGCTGCCAGCTGGCGAAGGTGATGGCCGGCGCCGTTTCGGTGCTGCCCCAGGACGTGGTCAGCCACAGCGGCCCCATGTCGGAACCCGCCCGCACTTTCGCGGCCACCGCTTCCAGGCGTTTCCAGGTCGACACCGGCATGCCGGCACCGGCGTAGAAGGCCATCCGCAGCCGGCCGAAGAAGCGGTGCGCCAGCGCCTCGTCGGCTTCCAGCGCCGGCAGCATCATCTCGTAGCCGCGCGGCACATTGAAGTAGACGGTGGGCTGGACGCCGTGCACCGGATCGCGCAGGTGGGCGATCGTCTTGTCGATGGCGCCGGGCAGCGGCCGGCCCTGGTCGATGTACATCGTGCCGCCGGTGCGCAGCACGAGGTGGACATTGTGATTGCCGCCGAAGGTGTGGCTCCACGGCAGCCAGTCCAGCAGCACCGGCTTTTCGACATCCAGGAAACGCAGCGTCTGGGCCAGCATCTGCTGGTTGGCGCACATCATGCGGTGGGTGTTGATGACCACCTTCGGGTGGCCGGTCGAGCCGCTGGTCAGCAGGTACTTGCCGTGGCTGTCGGGCGTGATCGCGGCGTAGGCCTGCATCACCGCTGGCGTCTCGGCCGTGGCGGCCAGCGCCGCGAAGGGCAGGGCGCCGGGGAACTGGCCAGCGCCCTGGCTGAAGACCACTGCGGCGCCGATGCCGGCGTCGACCAGCGCCGGGCCGTAGACCGCCGCGTCGGACGCGTAGACCAGGCCCGGGTCCAGGGCCTGCAGGATGTTGTGGATGCGGCTGAAGTCGCTCCCCGCCAGCCGGCAGTAGCCGCTGGATACGGTGCAGACGGCGCGGCCGATGTGCATGCCGGCCAGCAGCATCACCAGGTGGTCGAGCGCGTTGTCGGACAGCACAACCAGGGGCTTGTCGGCCGGCAGGCCCAGGTCCAGCAGTCCCTGCGCCACGGCACCGACCTGCTGGCGCAGGCCGGCCCACGACAGGCGGAGCCAGCCGCTGCCATCGCCCAGCGGCTCGGCGAAGGCGATGGCGTCGGGGGTCTGCGCGGCCCACTGTTCCAGCCACTCGCCGACACAGCGCGCATACGGCGCCAGCGGTTCCGGTGCCTCCAGTTCGAAGGCGCCGCCGCCCAGTTCGGTCCTGACCACGCGGCGCGGCGCCAGCATGCGCGGGTCGTCGAGAAAGGTCGGGGTCGTCGGTTCCACCATCGCGGTCTCCTTGGGCATGGCCCGGCCTCACACCCGGTCCATACACATCTGTATGTGTTTGGCGAGATGCTAGGTCCTGGCGCGACCTTGCGCATCCGGGTTTGTCCTGGTTTCCATACAGCACTGCATGGAGGCATCGTCGCGCCATGACAGCCACCCGACCGACCCTCACGCCCGACAGCTGGATCGAGGCGGCCACCGCGGTGCTCGTCGACCAGGGTATCGACCACGTGCGTGTCGACCAGCTGGCCGGCCAGCTGGGCGTCACGCGCGGCAGCTTCTACTGGCACTTCCGCGACCGCGAAGACCTGCTGCGCCGCGTGCTGCAGGCCTGGGCCGAGCGCAGCACGGCGCGACTGACGCGGCGCCTGGAAAGCGCCCGCGACGACCCGCGCGAACAGCTGCGCGACGTGATCTCGCTGCCCTTTCGCGGCCGCGCCGCGGCCAAGGCTGCGCGCATCGAACTGGCCATCCGCGCCTGGGCGCGACGCGACGACATGGCGCGGCAGGCCGTGGATGAGGCCGACGCCAGCCGCATCGCCTACCACGCCGAGGTGTTCGGGGCGCTCGGCTTTGCCGCAGCCGAAGCCCGCATGCGCGCCTTCGTGCTCTACAGCTACGAGGTCGCCGAGTCGCTGCTGCACCGCCAGGGCACGGCGGCGGAACGGCAGGCGCGCCGCCTCTTCGTCGAGCGGCTGATGCAGCAGCCGCTGGCCGGCTGACCGCAGCAGACTGGGGCTGGACCCAGGGCCTGGTGGCTGGCGGCCGCATTAGCATGCGCCGACCTCGAACTGCCCCCCGACGGAAGCTGCCCATGTCCATCCTGTCCAAGAATTTCCTGCTGCGCAGCCTGCGCGTCGGCCTGCTGTGCCTGCTGGCCGCGGCCGCCAGCGCCCACGCCGAAACCAGGCCCAAGCGCACCGACCTGGGCAACGACGCCGCACGCAGCTTCCTGTGGGTCGGCAACAGTTTCTTCTATTACAACAACAGCATGCACGGCCACTTCGGCAACCTGGCTGCAGCGGCCGAACCGAAGGCCGGCTACCGCGGGGTGTCGCTGACCATCAGCGGCTCGGGCCTCGACTGGCATGACCTCGAGTCCTACCTGCGGCCCAACGGCATCGGCCGCTATTCCTTCATCGCCAACAACGAGATCCGCTTCAACGGCACGGGGCGCCAGTTCGACGGCGTGATCCTGATGGACTGCAGCCAGTGCCCGATCCACCCGCAGCTGCAACCGGTGTTCCACGACTTCGTCAGGAAGGACGCCGAGATCGCCGTGAAGAACGGCGCCCGGCCGGTGCTGTTCATGTCCTGGGCCTACAAGGACAAGCCCGAGATGACGGCGCAACTGGCCGAGCAGTACACCATCGCCGGCAACGCCAACGATGCGCTGGTCATCCCGGCCGGCCTGGCCTTCGCACGCGCCATCGCCGGGCGGCCGGAACTGGAGCTCTATCAGCCCGACCTGCGACACCCCACGCTGCCCGGCACCTACCTGGCGGCCTGCACCACCTGGGCCGCGCTGACGAAGCAGTCGCCGGTCGGCAACCGTTACACCGCGGGCCTGGCGCCCGAACTGGCGGCCTACCTGCAGAAGACGGCCTGGGACACGGTGCAGGCCTATTACGCACGCTGATCCCGCGCCCTGAGCGTGCCCTGAACCCGCGATCTGTCGACACCAAGGACTGCCCATGCCGATCCTGAATTTGCGCCCGAAGCGCTGGCTGGCCTGCAGCTGGGCGCTGGGCACCGCGCTGGCCGCTGGCGAGGCCTTCGCCGCCGGCCTCCCGACGCCGCGGACCGGCACCTACGTGGCGCGCGATTTCCGCTTCCACACCGGCGAGGTGCTGCCCGAACTGAAGCTGCACTACACCACGCTGGGCGAGCCGGGCGGCGAGGCGGTGCTGGTGCTGCACGGCACCGCCGGCAGCGGCACGGCCCTGCTGGGGCAGAACTTCGCCGGCGAACTCTTCGGCCCTGGCCAGCCGCTGGACGCCAGTCGCTACTTCATCATCCTGCCCGACGCCATCGGCACCGGCCTATCGAGCAAGCCTTCCGACGGCCTGCGTGCGAAGTTCCCGGCCTACAACTACGACGACATGGTGCAGGCGCAGCACCGGCTGCTGACCGAGCACCTGGGCGTGCAGCACCTGCGGCTGCTGATCGGCAATTCGATGGGCGGCATGCAGACCTGGATCTGGGCCCAGCAATACCCGGGCTTCATGGACATCGCGGTGCCGATGGCCTCGATGCCGACGGCGATGTCGGGCCGCAACTGGATGCTGCGTCGGCTGATCACCGACTCGATCCGCCAGGACCCCGACTGGCAGGGCGGCAATTACACGAAGCAGCCGCGCAGCGCGCACGTCGCTTCGGTCTTCTTCAACCTGGCCACCAACGGCGGCAACCAGGCGTTGTTCAAGGTCGCGCCGACGCGCGAGAAGGCCGACGCGCTGCTCGACCAGCGGCTGAACGCGCCGGCTGCCGGCGACGCCAACGACCTGCTGTTCCAGTGGTCTTCGTCGGGCGACTACGACCCGTCGGCCGGCCTGGAAAAAATCCGCGCCACGCTGCTGGCCATCAACTCGGCCGACGACGAGCGCAACCCGCCCGAGCTGGGCGTGCTGGAGCGCGAAATCAAGCGCGTCAGGAACGGCCGCGTCTTCATCATCCCGGGCAGCGAGCAGACCGCCGGCCACGGTACCACCGGACAGGCGCGCTTCTGGAAGCAGCCGCTGGCCGAATTGCTGTTGAGCGCGCCGCGGGTGCAGCCATGAGCCGGGCCGCCTGCACGCTGCCGGCGCTGGCCTTCGCGGCGCAAGCGGCGTTCGGCCTGCTGGCCGCCGTGCCGGCGCTGGCGGCACCGGCCGCCGAGCAGGCCGCCGCGCCGGCGGTGACCCCCGCCAACGCGTCGCTGGCCCTGCGTCAGCTGTTCGCTGACGAATGGGAACGCGGCCTGCGCGAACACCCCGAGAACGCCAGCTACCAGGGTGACGCCCGCTACAACGACCGCTGGACCGATCTCAGCCTGGCGGCCATCGCGGCGCGACAGGCCGCCGACCGCGCCGCGCTGGCCCGCCTGCAGGCCATCCCGCGCGCCGCGCTGAGTCCGGCCGAGCAGATCGACTTCGACACCTTCGAGTGGCTGCAGCAGCGCACCGTCGAACGCCAGCTTTTCCGCGAGCACCTGCAGCCGATCAACCACCAGGGCGGCATCACCACGGCTGACGCCATCACCCAGGTCCTGCCCTTCGCCACGCCCGCCGACTACCGCCAGTACCTGGCGCGGCTGGCCGCGTTGCCGCAGCGCATCGACCAGACCACCGTGCTGATGCGCGAAGGCGTGAAGGCCGGCATCGTGCCGCCGCGCGTGCTGATGCAGCGCGTGCCGGCGCAGATCGCCGCGCAGATCGTCGACGACCCGCAGCGCAGCCCCTTCTACCCGCCGTTCGCGCGGCTGGCGTCGAAGGCCCCGCCGGGTTTCCCGGATGCCGAGCGCGATGCGCTGCAGGCCCAGGCCCGGGCCGTCATCCGCGAGCAGGTGGTACCAGCCTACCGCCGATTGCAGACGGCTTTCCTGGACGACTACCTGCCGCACACGCGCAGCAGCATCGCGGCCACCGACCGGCCCGACGGTGCGGCCTATTACGACTTCCTGGCCCGCGACTACACCACCACCCTCCTGGGCGCCGAGGCCATCCACCAGTTGGGCCTGCAGGAAGTGGCGCGCATCCGCGCTGCGATGGAGCGCGTCAAGGGCGAAGCCGGCTTCAGCGGCACGCTGGACGACTTCTTCACCTTCCTGCGCAGCGACCCGCGCTTCTTCCACCCGACGCCGGCCGAGCTGCTGAACGCCTACCGCGCCACCGCCAAACGCATCGATCCGGAGCTGGTCAAGGTCTTCCGCGTGATCCCGCGCCTGCCCTACGGCGTCAAGGCGATCCCCGACAGCATCGCGCCCGACACCACCACGGCCTATTATCAGCCCGGTGCCGCCGACGGCAGCCGCGCCGGCACCTACGCCGTCAACCTCTACAAGCCCGGCGTGCGCCCGACCTGGGAAATGATGGCGCTGACGCTGCACGAAGCGGTGCCCGGCCACCATTTCCAGTTCGCCCGCGCGCTGGAACTGCCCGGCGCACCGCAGTTCCGCCGCACCGCCTATTTCGTCGCCTACAGCGAAGGCTGGGGCCTGTACGCCGAGCAGCTGGGCTACGAGATGGGCCTCTACGACGACCCCTACGACCGCTTCGGCCAGCTGACCTACGAGATGTGGCGCGCGGTGCGCCTGGTGGTCGACACCGGCATGCACGCCAAGGGCTGGACGCGCGAGCAGGCGATCGCCTACTTCAAGGCCAACGCGGCCAAGACCGAGCAGGACATCGTCAACGAGATCGACCGCTACATCAACACGCCGGCGCAGGCCCTGGCCTACAAGGTCGGGCAGCTGAAGATCTCGGCGCTGCGCGGGCGGGCGCAGCAGGCGCTGGGCGCGCGCTTCGACCTGCGCGATTTCAACGACGCCGTGCTGGCCACCGGTTCGGTGCCGCTGGCGGCGCTGGAAGCGCGCATCGACGCCTGGATCGCCGGGCAGCAGCGCGCCGCCGCGGCGAACTGAGGCTTCAGGCCGCGGTCGAGATCACGCCGCGGCGCAGCTGCTCGCGTTCGATGCTCTCGAACAGGGCCTTGAAGTTGCCTTCGCCGAAGCCCTCGTCCTGCTTGCGCTGGATGAATTCGAAGAACACCGGCCCCAGCAGGTTCTGCGAGAAGATCTGCAGGAGCAGGCGCGGCGCGCCGCCGCTGGTCGAGCCGTCGAGCAGGATGCCGCGCGTCTGCAGCTCGCTCACCGGCTCGCCGTGGCCGGGCAGGCGTTCCTCGAGCATCTCGTAGTAGCTGGCGCCGGGCGCCGGCAGCAGCGGGATGCCCGCCAGCTGCAGCGCGTCGACACTGGCCAGCAGGTCGTCGGTCAGCAGCGCGATGTGCTGGATGCCTTCGCCGTTGAACTGCATCAGGAACTCCTCGATCTGCCCGCCGTTGCGGCCCGATTCCTCGTTCAGCGGGATGCGGATCAGGCCGTCGGGTGCGGTCATCGCGCGGCTGGTCAGGCCGGTGTGCTGGCCCTGGATGTCGAAGTAGCGGATCTCGCGGAAATTGAAGATGCGCCCGTAGAAGCCGCCCCAGAAAGCCATCCGGCCCTTGTAGACGTTGTGCGTCAGGTGGTCGATCAGTCTCAGGCCGTGGCCCACCGGGTGGCGGCCGGCCGGGTGCTGGAATTCGGGCCCGAATTCGAAGTCGATGTCGTAGATGCTCTTGCCGTCCTCGAAGCGGTCGATCAGGTACAACGGCGCGCCACCGATGCCCTTGATCGCCGGCAGCCGCAACTCCATCGGGCCGGTCGGAATCTCGATGGGCTGGGCGCCCAGGTCCAGCGCGCGCTGGTAGGCGCGGTGCGAATCTCGAACACGAAAGGCCATTCCGCAGGCCGCCGGGCCGTGTTCGGCCG
Source organism: Betaproteobacteria bacterium (assembly GCA_947453725.1). Lineage (GTDB taxonomy): Bacteria > Pseudomonadota > Gammaproteobacteria > Burkholderiales > Burkholderiaceae_C > Rubrivivax. The sequence continues at coordinate 104,586 of CANGHH010000003.1, forward strand.
CGAAGTAGCCGGCCTGGCTGCGCGGCTCGCGGTTGACGATGAAATTGATGCCGCCCTGGCGGTAGAGCACCACGTCCTTCGATCGGTGGCGGGCGACCAGGCTGAAACCCAGCCGCTCGAACAGCGCTTCCAGCAGGCCGGGCGTCGGCGATGCGAACTCGACGAATTCGAAGCCGCAGAGGCCCATCGGGTTGTCGAACAGGTCGGCCATGGCGGTTTCGTCCACAGGGTGTAGGAGCGGGAAACTCTATACCGGCGCTTTCAGCGGCGGGTCATCCCGTACAGTGGCCCGACTGGCTGAATCCGACGGCCTGGAGCACCCTGCATGAACGACCAGCACGACGCCACACCCGACTACCAGCCGCCAACGGTCTGGACCTGGGCCCAGCCCAATGGTGGCCAATTCGCGGCCATCAACCGGCCCATCGCTGGGGCGACGCACGAACAGGTCTTGCCGATCGGCCGCCACCCTTTGCAGCTGTATTCGCAGGCCACGCCGAATGGCGTGAAAGTCACGGTGATGCTCGAAGAGCTGCTGGCGCTGGGCCACCGGGGGGCCGAGTACGACGCCTGGCTGATCCGCATCCGGGACGGTGCCCAGTTCGGCAGCGGCTTCGTCGCGGCGAACCCGAATTCCAAGATCCCGGCCTTGATCGACCACAGCGGGCCGCAGCCGGTGCGCATTTTCGAGTCGGGCGCCATCCTGCTGCACCTGGCCGAGAAGTTCGGCGCCTTCCTGCCGACCGAGCCCGCGCCGCGCGCCGAATGCCTGTCGTGGCTGTTCTGGCAGATGGGCAGCGCGCCCTACCTGGGCGGCGGCTTCGGCCATTTCTATGCCTATGCGCCGACCAAGATCGAATACGCGATCGACCGTTACGCGATGGAGGTCAAGCGCCAGCTCGACGTGCTCGACCGCCGGCTGGCGCTCAGCCCCTACCTGGCCGGCGACGACTACACCATCGCCGACATCGCGGTCTGGCCCTGGTACGGCGCGCTGGTCAAGGGCGTGCTCTACGGCGCTGCCGAATTCCTGCAGGTGCAGAGCTACACCCATGTCCAGCGCTGGGCGGGCGAGATCGCCGAGCGGCCCGCCGTGCGCCGCGGGCGGATGGTCAACCGGGTCGTCGGCGACCCGGCTTCGCAGCTGCACGAACGCCACGAGGCCAGCGACTTCGACACCCGCACGCAGGACAAGATCGGCGCCGCCGGCTGAAGCCGGGCGGCGCAACAGGCCGGACCCCGGCGCCGGTCATGAAGTTCCGCAACGCACCCTCAAGCCACGGCCTGCCGCGGACGCGGCGCCGATGCGCAGGCTGCCCGACGGACTCAGGCCGGCACTTCGAGGCCGCCGACCTGGGCTGTCCTGGCTGGCAGGCCGGTGAACGCGAAGTCCACCTCCGGCGCCAGGCCGCTGACGATGCGCGCGATGCTCTTGCCTGAGCCGCAGGAGTGGGTCCAGCCCAGCGTGCCGTGGCCCGTGTTCAGGTAGAGGTTGGCGATCTTCGAGCGACCGATGATCGGCACGTTGGATGGCGTCGCGGGCCGCAGGCCGGTCCAGAACTGTGCCTGCTCGGCATCGCCCGCACCGGGAAACAGCGCCTCCGTGCGCCGCACGATCGCTTCGCAGCGCACCCGGTTCAGGTCGCGGTCGTAGCCGTTCAGTTCGGCGGTGCCGGCGATGCGCAGACGGTCGCCCCCCGGAGCCGACGCCGTCGGCGCCGTCGTGAGCCGCGAGAAGACGAGCTTGTATTCGTCGTCGGTCAGCGACACCTGGTGGGCCATCGCGGCGTCCTTCACCGGCATCGTCACCGAGTAGCCCTTGGCCGGGTAGATCGGCAGGCGGATGCCCAGCGGTGCCGCGACCAAGGGACTCAGGCTGCCCATCGCCAGCACGTAGGCATCGCCCCGAACCCGCTGGAAGCGGCCTTCGGCGTCGGTGGCTTCGACGTGGTCGATCCGGCCGCCGGCCTCGCGGAGCGCGGTCACCGTGTGGCTCATCAGGAACTGCACACCGTCGGCCCGGCAGCGTGCGACCAGTTCACGCGCGAATCGGTTCGCATCGCCGGACTCGTCCTCGGCGGTGTAGGTCGCACCCGCCAGCTGCGGGCGGATATGGCGCAGCGCGGGCTCGAGCCTGACCGCTTCGTCGGCCGAGACCACGCGCCGGTCACAGCCCAGTTCTCGCATCTGGGCGGCCGGCCCTTCGGCGCCGTCGAACTCCTTCTGGCTCGTGTAGAAGTGCAGGATGCCCTGGGTGCGCTGTTCGTACTCGATGCCGATGTCGCGGCGCAGGCCCTGCAGCATGTCACGGCTGTAGGTACCCAGGCGAACGATCTGCTCGATGTTGTGGCGCGTGCGGGCCGGCGTGCATTCGCGCAGGAATTGCAGACCCCAGAGCCACTGGCGCATGTCGGCGCGGATGCGGAACAGCAGGGGTGCGTCTTCCTGGCCCAGCCATTTCAGCACCTTCAGCGGCGCGCTGGGGTTCGCCCAGGGTTCGGCGTGGCTGACGGAAATCTGCCCGCCGTTGGCGAAGCTGGTTTCTGCGGCGGGCGTGGCCTGCCGGTCGACCACGGTGACGTCGTGGCCCTGCTGGCGCAGGAAATAGGCCGAAGTGACACCGAGCAGACCGGCGCCGAGGACGATGACTTTCATAAGGGACTCCAAACGCTTGAGTGGCCGCATGGCGAGTGCCACGCGGGTTGCCGCTCCCCCTGTCCTTGGTACCTGAGAGATTCGGCCCGGGTCATCGACCCGGGCCTTGCTCCTTCGGTGCGTCACCGGCATGACGGCTCTCCAGACGGCGATGGTGTGGTGCAGTACGGGACCTGAGCGTTCATGGGAGATTGCGCCTTCGGTGGCTCCGGCCGCGGCCGGAGCGCTCTCCTGCGGGGTTCATGCAGCTATGCGGTTGCGGTCTGCGCTGGCGTGACGAGGAAGCGTTCCGCCAGCAGCACCCAGTAGGCACTGCCCGTGGCCATGTTGTCGTCGTTGAAGTCGTAGCCGGGGTTGTGCACCATGCAGCCGCCCTCGCCGGGGCCGCTGCCGGTGCCGTTCCCGATCAGCACGTAGCTGCCCGGCACGTGCTCCAGCATGAAGGCGAAGTCCTCGCTGCCGGTGAGTGGCGGCCCTTGCGGCGTCACCCACTCGGCACCGACCAGTTCGGTCGCGACCGCGCGCGCGAACGCCGTCTCGGCTGGCGTGTTCACCAGCACCGCATAGCCGGGCCGCCAGTCGATCTGCGCGTGGACGTCGAAACTCTCGGCCTGCGCTGCCACCAGGGCCTTGACGCGGCGTTCGACCGTGGCGCGCACCGCGCGGTCCAGCGCGCGCACGCTGACTTCCAGCGTGGCGCTGGCCGGGATCACGTTGTTCGCCTTGCCGCCGTGCAGCGCACCGACGGTCACCACCGCCGCCTGCAGCGGATCGATGTTCCGCGACACGATGGTCTGCAGCGCCATGACGATGCTGGCCGCGGCGACGATGGGGTCGGCCGCCCGGTGTGGCATCGCACCGTGCCCGCCGGTGCCTGTGATGGCGATCGAGGCGTAGTCCGAGGAGGCCATCGCGGCACCTTCGCGCAGCACGAAGCGGCCCTGCTCGACACCGGGCATGTTGTGCATGGCGAAGACGGCGTCGCAGGGGAAACGATCGAACAGCCCGTCGGCCATCATGCGCAACGCGCCGCCGCCGCCTTCTTCGGCCGGCTGGAAGATCAGGTGCAGCGTGCCGTCGAACGCGCCGTGCTCGGCCAGGTGGCGCGCTGCTGCCAGCAGCATCGCCGTGTGGCCGTCATGGCCGCAGGCGTGCATGACGCCGGCATTCACGCTCGTCCAGCCAGCGCCGCTCGCCTCGTCGATCGGCAGCGCGTCCATGTCGGCGCGGATGCCCAGGCGCTTCGGGCCGCGCCCGCGCACCAGTGTGCCGACCACGCCGGTGCCGCCGATGCCGCGCTCGACCGCGTAGCCCCAGCCCGCGAGCTTGTCGGCCACCAGTGCGGCGGTGCGGTGTTCCTCAAAAGCCAGTTCGGGATGGCGGTGGATGTCGCGGCGCAGGCTGATGAACTCACCGGCACGGGCCTGCAGCGCTTGCAACAGGTAGGTCACGCCCGACTCACTGCGGCTGCAGGTGGATCTGCTTGGCAATGGCGCGATAGCGCGCGGCCTCGGCTTCGAAGAACTTCGCCGATTCGGCCAGCGTCATCGGCGCGGCGGCGACCTGCGTCTGCGCCGCCAGTTGTGCGCGCACCGCCGGGTCCTGCAAGGTCTTGCCGATGGCGGCATGCAGGCGCACCACGACATCCTCCGGCGTGCTCTTCGGCACCATGAATCCGGTCCAGATCTTGTACGAGAAATTCTTCAGCGCCTGGCCCTCGCTGGCGGCCGGCACGTTCTTCAGCAGTTCCGAGCGCTGCGCGCCGAGCTGGCCGATCACCTTCAGGCGCCCCTGCTCGGCCAGCGCACCCATTGCAGCGCTGTACACCAGCACGGCGAAGTCGACCTGACCGCCGCCAATATCCTGCAGCAACGGTGCGTTGCCCTTGTAGGGCACATGCGCCAACTTGATGCCGGTCTGCGCCTGGACGTTCTCCAGGATCAGGTGGTAGAGCGATCCGATGCCCACGCTGCCGTAGGTCAGGGGCCTGTCGGCCGACTGGCGGGCCAGCGCGATGAGTTCGTCGACGTTGCTGACGGGCAGGTCCTTGCGCGTCACGAACACCATCACCGCATCGGCCACCGGGTGGACCAGACGGAAATCCTCGGCCTTGAGCTTCACGGCAGCATTGGCCAGCGGCGACAGGATCACCTCGTTGGGCGAACCCTGGAAGACGTAGTAGCCGTCTGCGGGTGCGGCCAGCACCTTTTGCGCCCCCAGGGCGCCGCTGACGCCGCCGAGGTTCTCCACCAGCACCTGTTGCCCCAGTTCCTTGCCGAGCGGGTTGAAGAAGATGCGCGCGACGGCGTCGGACGGGCCGCCCGCCGGGTACGGGACCATCAGGTTGACTGGCTTGGCCGGCCAGGCCTGCGCCATCGCCGCGCTCGCGCTGAGCAACAGGCCGGCCAGCAGGGTCAGCGATCGTTGGAACTTCTTCATGGCAACTCCTTCATGGACATGACGTGGACGGGCTTTCGATGGCTCAATGTAGGCTTCGAAAAGTGCAACGTCCAATGCATTGTTGTGTCTTATATGATGAGTTTTAATCATGCATTTACCGGGTTGACCCGATGACGCTGGTCCAGCTTCGCCACCTGATCTCGCTCGCGCAGAGCGGCTCCTTCACAAAATCTGCCGAAGCGCTGTTCCTGACGCAGCCCGCGCTCAGTCGCAGCATCCGGTCCCTGGAAGACGAACTCGGGCAGCCGCTGTTCGACCGCGTCGGTCGGCGCAGCGTGCTGACGCCTTTCGGTGTCGATGCCCTTCAGCGCGCGCGGCAACTGGTCTTCGAGGCCGATGAACTCGCCGGCAGCGGACGGCAGATGCGCGAGGGCCGCGCGGGCAGGGTGCGTATCGGTTTGGGCTCGGGGCCCGGCGCGATGCTGATGACCCCGCTGCTGAAGACGATGGCGAAATCGCACCCGGCCATCCAACTCGACATCGCACGCGGTCACACCGACGTGCTGATCCGTCGTCTGCGCGAACGTGAACTCGACGCGCTGGTCGTCGACGCGCGCTCGTTGTCGCCTGCCCCCGACCTGCGGGTGGCCAGTCTGGTCGAGATGCGCGGCGCCTTCATGGTGCGCGAGGGGCATCCGCTGACCCGCTGGAAGGGCGCACTCCGGTTCGACGCGCTGCGTCAATTTCCGATCGCATCGACGCCACTGAGCGATGAGGTGGCGCGCACCCTGGTCGAGCGCTACGGGCCCGCGGCCCACCCGACCGAGTGCGTCACCCTGCGCTGCGAGGAGATTCCCAGCCTGGTCGAGGTGGTTCGACACAGCGACGCGGTGCTGATCGCCATTCGCGCGGCTGCGCCCGATCTGGTGGAACTGGCACTGAAGCCCGCGATGAGCGCCACTGCGCGCTTCGGCATCGTCACACTGGCCCGCAGGGCCGAGCCCCCGGCCATGCCGATCGTTCGAAAGCTGGTGGCGGAACTGATGAACGAATAGGGTCGCCCAGGGCCCACGCTTTTCATGTATCCCGTGGCGCGAACTTGCCGGTTTCCGCAAGGTGATCGTGCAGGGCTCCTCGGGCATTCCGAAGGCTCGAAGCAGCGACCCCCCGACTTAAGGGGGGGGGAGGGCGAGGTTTCTTAAGGTTGATTTAAGCCGCCGCTGGAATATTCAGGCGGCAGCCGCAGTCGCCGTCAGAAGCCTGTGACGCGCCCAGTCCAGACCCCCGAGGGCGATCACCAGGCAATCCATTCGAGCAAGGAAATCAGACATGAAGAAGTTGTTTGCCGCGGGTCTTCTGTCTGCCGTCAGTCTGGCCTCCCAAGCCTCGGTGGTGTTCGTCGGCAAGTACCAGGTCGATCAAGGTCCCGACTGGGGAACCAATCCAACGGTCTACTCGGCAACCGAGGCCGCTGCCCTGCTGTTCGGCGGCTCAGCCACCGACTACGTGATCTCCACACGGGGCAACAGCTTTGTGAGCATCGACCACCAGGGCTGGTACTCGGTCTGGGGTGTTGATGGCGGCTCCGTCCACAACGAAAATTTCAAGATCGACTTGGGCGCCGCAGGCTACGACAGTCCGGGTGGCACGAACTCGGCCGCATCGGCCTATGTGTTTGATAACGCCCGCGGTGCGCAGTACACGAACTACGTTTTCCGCAACGAAGCCCCTGAGCCCGCCTCTCTGGCGCTGGTGCTGCTGGCGGTGGGCGCGGGGCTGCTGGCGACGAAGCGGCAGCGCGTCTGACGATCAAGCCAGCGAGCCCGTCGCCAACTGGAAGGCGATCCACCACATCGTCACGCCGATCAGCGCGTCGAGCAGGCGCCAGGCGCGGGGGCTGGCGAACAGCGGCGACAGCCCGCGCGCACCGAAACCCAGCGCCGTGAACCACAGGCTGCTGGCCAGGCTGGCGCCGAGAAAGAAGGCCAGCTGGGTGCCGGCCACCTGACGCGCGCCGATCGAGCCGACCAGCACCACGGTGTCCAGGTAGACGTGGGGGTTGAGCAGGCTGATGCTCAGCGCCTGCAGGATCACGCGGCCGGCCGGCTGGCCGGCGCCCGACAACTCGGCCTGCAGGGCCTGCGGCTGGGCGGCGCGGCGAAAGGCCGCCAGCCCGTACCAGGCCAGCACCGCGGCGCCGCCGAGGGCTGCGGCCTGCAGCAGCGCTGGGTGCTGACCGGCCGCCGCGCCGACGCCGCTGACGCCGGCGGCCATCAGCACGATGTCCAGCAACGTGCAGACGGCGACGACGGCGGCCACGTGTTCACGGCGCAGACCCTGGCGCAGCACGAAGGCGTTCTGCGCGCCGATCGCGACGATCAGCGAGCCACCGAGCGTCAGCCCGGTGAGGAAACTGTGGGTGGTGGCGGCAGGCAGCATGGCAGCGATTCTGCCGTCGATGTGGTGGGCGAGCGCCGCGCACCGAAGGGGTGAAGCGCGGCACCCGTCTGGTGCATTTGCTCCGTGAATAGCGGTGCTTGAATGGTTTGCTCCGCGCGGCTAGCATGGCGAGTCTGCCGTGGTGTCTGCCGCCCGGTGCTTCCTGATCGACCCGCCTTCCGAGGAGTACGCCGCATGCGGTTCAGCCACCTGGGTGCCAGCCTGGCCATCGCCGCCCTGTCCAGCCTGCCGGCTGCGGCGGCGACCTGGACGGTCGGCGCCAACATCGGCAACGTGCCCTGGGAATTCCAGGACGCCAAGGGCCAGTTCGTCGGCTTCGAGATCGACCTGGTCACGGAAGCCGCGCGTCGCGCCGGCCACACGGTGAAGATCGAGAACATCCCCTTCAACGGCCTGTTCGCGGCGGTCGCTTCGGGGCGCATCCAGATCGCCATCTCGTCCATCACCATCACGCCCAGGCGGCTGGAAACGTTGGCCTTCGCCCAGCCCTATTACGACAGTGAGCAGTCGCTGTCGGTGCTGAAGGCCAGCAAGGTCCAGGCGCTGGCCGACCTGGCCGGCAAGACCGTGGGCGTGGACACGGCCTCGACCGGCGACATCTGGGCCAGCGCCAACAGCGCCGCCTACAAAATTTCGAAGGTGGCGCGCTACGAAGGCCTGGCGCCGGCCATGCTGGACCTGGCCGCCGGCCGCATCGACGGCTACATCAGCGACGTGCCGGCGGTGGCCTACTACATCAAGGACAAGCCGCAGTACCGCATCGCCGCGCGCATCCCGACCGGCGAGCGCTATTCCTTCCTGTTCGCCAAGGGCTTTGCCGACACCGCGAAGCTCAACGACGCGCTGACCGCGATGAAGCAGGATGGCACCACGGCCCAGGTCCACCGCAAGTGGTTCGGCGTGCCGCCGCCGGCCGATTCGTCGACCGTCCAGGTGCTGGACAGGCCGAAGTGAGGGCCACCTGGAAGGCGCCGGCCGATCCGGCCGGCGGCGTCGGGCCGGCATGGAACTGATCGACACCTTCTTCAACGGCGCTGTGCTGTGGGCGGCGCTGCCGCTGCTGCTGGAAGGCCTCGCCACCACCGTGCTGCTGGGCGCGGTCAGCATCGCGGTCGGGCTGGCGAGCGGCCTGCTGCTGGCGCTGCTGCGCCTGTACGGCCCGCCGCCGCTGCAGGCCCTGGCGCGCGGCTACATCGACCTCTTCCGTTCGCTGCCGCTGCTGGTGCTGCTGGTGCTGGTGTACTACGCGCTGCCTTTCGTCGGCCTGCGCCTGTCGTCGTTCGCGGCGGCGGCCAGCGCGCTGTCGCTGGTGGCCTGCGCCTACACCGCCGAAATCTGCCGCGCCGGCATCCAGGCCGTGCCGCGCGGCCAGACCGACGCCGCGCAGGCGCTGGGCCTGGGCTTGGGCGACACGCTGCGCAGCGTGGTGCTGCCGCAGGCGCTGCGCATCGTCACGCCACCGCTGACCGGCAACTGCATCAACGTGCTGAAAGACACCGCGCTGGCCTCGGTGGTGGCCATGCCCGACCTGTTGAAGCAGGCCACGCAGGCCCAGGCCCTGGCGGCCAACCCGACGCCGCTGATCGGTGCGGCGGCGCTGTACCTGCTGCTGCTGCTGCCCCTGATCCGCCTGGTGTCGCGTTTCGAAGCCCGGCGCGACGCGGCGCTGCGCTGAACCCGGCTGCCATCCACCTCCGTCCATTCATCACACCAAAGCCGCAACCGATATGACCGCGCTCGACCTGAACCGCATCCGCGCCGAATTTCCGGCCCTCGCCGGCGACACCGTCTTCCTCGACAACGCCGGCGGCTCGCAGGTGCTGAAGCGCGTCGCCGACCGCGTCAGCGACTACCTGCTTTCCAGCAGCGTGCAACTGGGCGCCAGCTACGCCGCGTCGGTCACGGCGGGCGAGAAGGTGCTGGCCGCCCGCCGCGCGGTGGCCACGCTGATCAACGCCCCGTACGACGAGGAAGTCGTGATGGGCGGCGCCACCACCGCGCTGATGTTCGTGCTGACGCAGGCGCTGCGGCTGGGCCCTGATCCGCAAATTCGTGCGGGCGACGAGATCATCGTCACCGAGACCGACCACGAAGCCAACATCGGCGGCTGGATGCGCCTGCGCGAAGCCGGCGCGGTGGTCAAGTTGTGGCCGGTCAACCGCGAGACGCTGGCGCTGGACCTGGCCGATCTGGACTTGCTGCTCAGCCCGCGCACGAAGTGGGTGGCGCTGACCTGGGCCTCGAACATCCTGGGCACCGTCAACCCGGTGGCCGAGGTGGCGCGCCGCGTCCACGCGGTCGGCGGCCGGGTCTGCGTCGACGCCGTGGCCTACGCGCCGCACCGCCTGGTCGACGTCCAGGCCAGCGGCGCCGACGTGGTGGTGTTCAGCTTCTACAAGGTCTTCGGCCCGCATTACGCGGTGATGTGGGTGCAGCGCGAACTGCTGCTGCAGTTGCCCAGCCTGAACCACTATTTCATCGGCGCCGACGTGCTGCCCTACAAGCTGCAGCCGGGCAATGTGAATTACGAGCTGAGTTACGGCTGCATCGGTATCGCCGACTACCTGGTGGACACCGGCAGCGCCTTGGGGTCGGATGGCACCCCCCGCCAGCGCATGCAAGCCGCCTTCGATGCCTTCGAAGCCCACGAAAACGCACTGGCCGAGCAGCTGCTGGCTTACCTGCGCAGCAAGCCCGGCGTGCGGCTGATCGGCCGTCCGGCGGCCGACGACGCGCAACGGGTGCCCACCATCAGCTTCGTGCCTGCCGCCGTGGCGCCTGAGGCGGTGGTGCGCCACCTCGATGCATTCGGCATCGGCATCCGCTGGGGTGATTTCTACGCCAAGCGCCTGATCGAAAAGCTGAACCTGCACGAACGCGGTGGCGTGGTGCGCGTGTCCATCGCGCACTACAACACGCCGGCCGAGATCGACCGCCTGATCACCCACCTCGACGAGGTGCTGCCATGACGGCAACCCTGATCCGCAACGGCCGCGTCATCACGGCCAGCGACGACTACACCGCCGACGTGCTGATGGAAGACGGCGTGGTCAAGGCCATCGGCACCCAGCTGGCCGTGGGGCCCGACGTGGCGGTGGTCGACGCCACCGGCCTGTACGTGCTGCCCGGCGGCGTGGACACCCACGTCCACATGGAAAACATCGTCGGCCCCACCGTCACCTGCGACACCTTCGCCAGCGGCACCAAGGCCGCGGCCTTCGGTGGCACGACGACGGTGGTGGACTTTGCGCTGCAAACGCCACAAGACTCACCGCTGGAAGCCATCGCCCGCGCCCAGCGCAGTGCCGAGCCGCAGGTGAACATCGACTACAGCCTGCACTGCATCGTCACGCGCGTGGACAAGCAGGTGCTGGCCGACGTGCGCCACGCGCAGCGCCACGAGGGCGTGACCAGCTTCAAGATGTTCATGGCCTACCCCGGCGTGATGATGGCCGACGACGCGGCCATCTTCCAGATGCTGCGCCAGGTGGGGGCCGACGGCGGCATGGTGGCGCTGCACGCCGAGAACGGCACCGTCATCGACCTGCTGATCAAGGAGGCGCTGGAAGCCGGCCACACCGCGCCGCGCTACCACGCCAGCACCCGCCCGGCGCTGATGGAGGGCGAGGCGACGCACCGCGGCATCCGCCTGGCCGAACTGGCCGAAGCGCCGATTTATTTCGTCCACGTCAGCAGCAACCAGGCGCTCAAGCACATCGTGCAGGCGCGCGACGAGGGTATCCCGGTCTTTGCCGAAACCTGTCCGCATTACCTGCTGTTCGACGACAGCGTCTACGACAGCGACGACTTCAACATCGCCAAGTACGTGATGACGCCGCCGCTGCGCAAGCCCGACGACCAGAAGCATTTGTGGCGCGCGCTGCGCTACGACGACTTGCAGGTGGTCGCCACCGACCACTGCCCCTTCTGCATGAAGGAAGGCCACCGCGGCTTCTTCAACCAGAAGCCGGCGGGGCAGGGCGATTTCTCGAAGATCCCCAACGGCGCGCCGGGCATCGAGACGCGGTTGGTCAGCCTGTACGACATCGGCGTGACGCAGGGCCAGTTGTCGCTGAACCGCTTCGTGCAGCTCACGGCCACCACGCCGGCCAAGCTCTTCGGCCTGTTCCCGAAGAAGGGCACCATCGCCGTGGGCAGCGACGCCGACATCGTGCTGTTCAACCCCGCCGTGCGCCAGACCATCCACGCCCACACGCTGCACAGCCACTGCGACTACACGCTGCTGGAAGGCCGCACCTTGCAGGGCCGCGTCGAAAAGGTCTTCCTGCGCGGCACGCTCATCGTTGACGGCGAACAGTGGCTGGGCCGTGAAGGCATGGGTCGCTTCGTGCCGCGCGGCGAGGTCAGGGCCTTCTGACGTGCCAGCCGTCGCAGGTTCCGACGCCGCACCGCGCAGCTGGGCCGAATGGCAGGCCCGCGTGGCCGCCGCCGGCGACGCGCTGACCCCGCGCCTGCGCGACGCGGCCCGCTACGCCATCGACCACCCGAACGACGTGGCCCTGAATCCCGTGGCGCAGGTGTCGGTGCAGTCGGGCATCGCGGCATCGGCCTTCATCCGCCTGGCGCAGGCCTTGGGTTACCCGGGCTACGGCGCGATGCAGCGTGTCTTCGTCGAACCGCTGCAGCGGGCCGCGCCGCCCAGCCACCGCGAGCGCTTTCGCCACCAGGGTGGCGAAGAGGCCATCGCCGACACGCGCGACACGCCCGCCCTGCTGCGCGCCTTCAGCCAGGCCAATCGCGTCTCGCTGGAACACCTGCGCGAGCAGGCCGACACGCTGCCGCTGGCGGCGGCCATCCGGCTGCTGAGCGGCGCGCGCACGGTGTACGTGCTGGGCCTGCGCCGCTCCTACGCCGTGGCGGCCTACCTGGCCTACGCGCTGGCGCGTGTCGGCCGGCCCTGCGTGCAGATCACCGGTGTGGGCGGCGCCATCCTGGAGCAGGCGCGCGCCGTGCAGCGCGGCGACGTGCTGCTGGCCATCAGCTTCCCGCCCTATGCCGCCGACACGCTGGCCGTCTGCGAACAGGTGCAGGCCGCCGGCGCGCGGCGCCTGGCCATCACCGACAGCGTGCTCAGCCCCGTGGCCCGCGAGGCCAGCGTGGTGCTGCAGGTCAACGACGCCGAACTGCTGGGCTTTCGCTCGCTGACTTCGGCGATGTGCCTGGCGCAGACGCTGGCCATGGGCCTGGCCTTCGAACACGGCCGCGGCCGGGCCAAGGGCCGGGCAGCGGCGCCGCTGGAAGAAATCGACTGTTGAGACGAACGATGAGCACCCACCCCACCGTCCCCGCTGCAGCCCAGTCTCCCCGTCACCTGCTGGCGGTCCAGCCGCTCACCGCCGAGTCTTTCCGACCCTACGGCGACGTCATCGAAGCCGGCTCGGCCGCGCGCCGCCTGTCCATCAACGGGGGTACGGCCGAGCGCTTCGACGACCTGGCCCGGCTCGACCTGACCGCAGCCGGTGGCCGGCCGCTGCTCAGCTTGTTCCGCGCCCAGGCGCGCAGTCTGCCGCTGCCGCTGCAGCTGATCGAGCGGCACCAGCAGGGCAGCCAGGCCTTCATGCCGCTGGGCGGCGACGCCTTCCTGGTCATCGTGGCGGCGGCCGGGCCGGCACCCCAGCCGCAAGACTTGCGCTGCTTCGTGGCAGCCCGCGGGCAGGGCGTGAACTTCGCGGCCGGCACCTGGCACCACCCGCTGCTGGCGCTGGCCGGCGGCGACTTCCTGGTCATCGACCGCGGTGCGGCCGACGGCGCGGTGGACTGCGACGAACTCGACATCGCCGCCTGGGGCGCCTGGGCGCCAGCGCCGTAACGCGTCGCCCCGTCCGCGCTGGGCCGGGCCGTCAGTGGCCCAGGATCTTCGACAGGAAGTCCTGGGTCCGCTCGATCTTCGGGTGGTGGAAGAAGGCCTCGGGCGTGTTTTCTTCGACGATCTGGCCCTGGTCCATGAAGATCACGCGGTCGGCCACGGCCTTGGCGAAACCCATCTCGTGGGTCACGCAGACCATCGTGATGCCGCCGCGGGCCAGTTCGGTCATCACGTCGAGCACCTCCTTGATCATCTCGGGGTCCAGCGCCGAAGTGGGCTCATCGAACAGCATGATCTTGGGCGTCAGGCACAGCGCCCGGGCGATGGCCACCCGCTGCTGCTGGCCGCCGGACAACTGCAGCGGGTACTTGCCGGCCTGCTCGGCGATGCGCACCCGCGTCAGCTGGGCCATCGCGCGGGCTTCGGCTTCGGCCTTGGGCAGCCGGTTGACCCACATCGGCGCCAGCGTCAGGTTCTCCAGCACCGTCAGGTGCGGAAACAGGTTGAACTGCTGGAACACCATGCCGACCTGGCGGCGGACCTTTTCGATGGCCTTGACGTCGTCCGTCAGCTCGGTGCCGTCGACGATCAGCTGGCCTTCCTGGTGTTCTTCCAGCCCGTTGATGCAGCGGATCAGCGTGCTCTTGCCCGAACCGCTGGGCCCGCAGATGACGATGCGTTCGCCGGCAGCGATTTCGAGGTCGATGTCGCGCAGCACGTGGAAGGACTTGCCGTACCACTTGTTGACGCCCTTGAAACGGATGATGGCTTCGCTCATGTCGGCTGGCTGTTCGTGCTGCGGCGCAGCTGTTTTTCGATCCACAGGCTGTAGCGGCTCATCGAAAAGCAGATGCTGAAGTAGAGGGCGGCGATGAAGAGGTAGGCCTCGACCTTGAACGGCCGCCAGTCGCTGTCGCCGTTCAGGGCCAGGCCCATCGCGCCGGTCAGTTCGAACAGGCTGACGATGGTCACCAGCGAGGTGTCCTTGAACAGCGAGATGAAGTTGTTCATCAGCCCCGGCACGACCAGCGCCAGGGCCTGCGGCAGGACGATCTTGCGCTGCGTCTGCCAGGCGCTCAGGCCCAGCGTGTCGGCGGCTTCCTGCTGGCCCTTGGGGATGGCCTGCAGGCCGCCGCGCACGATTTCGGCCATGTAGGCCGCGGCGAAAAGCGTGATGCCGACCAGCACCCGCAGCAGCACGTCGATGTGCAGACCCGGCGGCATGAACAGCGGAAACAGGAAGCTGGCCATGAAGAGCACGCTGACCAGCGGCACGCCGCGCACGAGCTCGACGTAGACGAGGCAGACCGTGCGGATCGCCGGCAGCCGGCTGCGCCGGCCCAGCGCCACCGCCACGGCGATCGGGAAGGCGCAGACGATGCTCAGCGTGGCCAGCATGATGGTCAGCGGCAGGCCGCCCCAGCGGTCGGTCGGTACGGGCTCCAGCCCGGTGGCCATGCCCAGCAGCGTGCCGCCGCCCATCAGCCCGAAGAACAGCGCCAGCACGGCCAGCCACAGCGCGGCCAGCCAAGGCTTCCAGCAGGCCCGCACGCAGCTGGCCACCAGCAGCGCCACCAGCGCGGCGGTGGCCAGTTCGGGCCGCCACTGCAGGGCCAGCGGGTAGCGGCCGAACAGGATGATGCGGTGCTTCTCGGCGATCACGCCCCAGCAGGCGCCCACGCCGCGCGCGGCCTGGCAGGCGTCGAAGTCGGGCGCCCACACGGCCTTGAAGAACAACCAGTCCAGCGCGGCCGGCAGCAGGGCCAGCAAGGCTGCGACGAGCACGACCGTGGTGATGCCGCTCGGCACAGTGCTGAACAGCTTGACGCGCATCGCCGCTACCCAGCCTGCGGTGCGCAGGGGGGCAGGGCGGGCGGCGATGGGGTCGGGGCGGGCGGCCATCAGCGTTCCTGGATCGCGGCGCGCCGGTTCCAGGCGTTCATCGCCGCCGAGGTCGACAGCGAGGTCGCCAGGTAGACCGCCATGATCAGTGCGATGCATTCCACCGCGCGGCCGGTCTGGTTGATGGCTGTGTTGCTGATGCTGACCACGTCGGGGTAGCCGATGGCCACCGCCAGCGACGAGTTCTTGGTCAGGTTCAGGTACTGGTTGGTCAGCGGCGGGATGATCACCCGCAGCGCCTGCGGCAGGACGATCAGCCGCATCACCCGGCTGCGCGGCAGGCCGAGTGCGTTGGCGGCTTCGGTCTGGCCCTGCGGCACGCTGAGGATGCCGGCGCGCACCACCTCGGCGACGAAGGCCGCGGTGTACAACGTCAGGCCGAGCAGCACGGCCATGAATTCGGGCGTGATCTCGCCGCCGCCGGTGACGGCCGCTTCGCCAGCCACGGGCAGGCGCCATTCGGTCGGCGCACCGCCCAGCGCCCAGCCGAGTGCGGCGCCGAGCAGCACCAGGCCGAGGCCCGGCAGCAGCGTGGCGCGCGGCACGCCCGTGGCGTCGAACTGCCGCCGCGCACGCCGGGCGACGGCGATGGCGCCGCCGACACCGGCTAGCGCACCCAGCAGCGCCCCCGCATGCCCGGCGGCCCACACCGGGGCTGGCAGCGACAAGCCGCCCTTGCTGAGAAAGACCGCACCGAAGAGCGACAGCGGCTGGCCCGGGTCGGGCAGGGCCTCGGTCAGCAGCAGGTACCACATCAGCAACTGCAGCAGCAGCGGGATGTTGCGGAAGGCCTCGACGTAGCCGTAGCAAAGGCCGCGCACCAGCGCGTTGCGCGAAAAGCGCCCGACGCCCAGCAGCGTGCCGATGACGGTGGTCAGCACGACGCCGATCAGCGCCACGCGCAGCGTGTTCAGCACGCCCACCGCGAAGGCCATCCAGTAGGGGTCGCTGGACGCGTAGGCCATCAGCGTCTCGCCGATGTCGAAGCCGGCCGGCTGGAGCAGGAAGTCGAAGCCGCTGCGGATGCCGCGCACGCGCATGTTCTCCAGCGTGTTGTGCGCCAGGAACCACACCGTCAGCCCGATGAGCGCGATGGCCATCAGCTGGTACAGCACGCCGCGCAGGGCGCGGCTGCGCAGCGAGAACGAGCGCCGTGGCGCGGGTGGTGGCCTCATCGCACGGGGGGTGCGTACTGGATGCCGCCCTTGTTCCACAGGTTGTTCAGCCCGCGTGGCAGGCCCAGCGCCGATTTCGGCCCGACGTTGCGTTCGAAGATCTCGCCGTAATTGCCGACCTGCTTGATGGCGCGGTAAGCCCATTCCTTGTCCAGGCCGAGCAGCTTGCCGGTGTCCTCGCTGACGCCCAGGATGCGCTGCACCACCGGGTCGGCGCTGGTCTTCTGCTGGTCGACGTTGGCCTGGGTGATGCCGTATTCCTCGGCCTCGATCATCGCGAACAGCACCCATTTGGCGATCGCGAAGAACTCGTCGTCGCCGCGTCGCACGGCGGGGCCCAGCGGTTCCTTGCTGATCAGCTCGGGCAGGATCAGGTGGTCGGCCGGCACCTTGGCTTCCTTGTTGCGCGAGCTGGCCAGGCCCGAGGCGTCGGTGGTGTAGGCCTGGCAGCGGCCGGCGAAGTAGGCGCCGGTGGCGGCTTCGAGCTTCTCGAAGACCACCGGCTTGATGCCCAGGCCGTTGCTCTTGCTGAAGTCGGTCAGGTTCTTCTCGGTGGTGGTGCCCGACTGCACGCAGACGGTGGCGCCCTTGAGCTGTTTGGCGCTCCGGATCTTGCCCTTGGTGGTGACCATGAAACCCTGGCCGTCGTAGTAGGTGACGCCGGTGAACGAGGCCCCGAGCGAGGCGTCGCGGGTCAGCGACCAGGTGGTGTTGCGGCTGAGGATGTCGATCTCGCCGGACTGCAGCGCGGTGAAGCGCTGCTGGGCGCTCAGGGGCACCCACTTGACCTTGTTCGCATCGCCGAGCAGCGACGCGGCGATGGCCTTGCAGACGTCGACGTCGATGCCGGTCCAGTTGCCGGCGCTGTCGGCCGCCGAGAAGCCGGCCAGACCGGTGCCCACGCCGCAGACCAGCTGGCCGCGCGCCTTGATGGCGTCGATGGTCTTGCCGGCAAAGGCCGGCGTGGCGGTGAAGCTGGCGGCCAGGGCGGCGGCGGCCAGGGCCTTGGTGGCGGTCAGGCGGGTGATGTTCTGGGGCATGGTGGCTTCCGGGTGGTCCTGGCGGCGGGCGCGCCGCCGGGTTGCGGTGTGCAGCGGCGACGGCAACGTCCTTGCAGGCATTGTGCCAACCCGGCGCCGGCGCGGCCGACGGCGGCAATTGGTGTCACTTGGCGTCAGGGATGCCCCTGAGCGCCTGGGCGGCGATGTTTCCCAGAATCAGCGATCCCCCACGAACCCAGGATTTCGGATGAGATGGCTTCGATATGACGCCGCGGACGGTCCGCGCATCGGCCTGCTGCAGAGCGAGCGGGTGCATGACCTCACGGCCCTGCACCCGGACCTGCGCGACGGCCTGGCCTGGCTGGGCCTGAGCGCCGCCGTGCGCGCCGACCTGCAGGCCCGCGCGCTGCGTGCCCCCGGTGTGCCGCTGGCCGGCCTGGCCCTGCTGACGCCGCTGGCCCGCCCTGGCAAGCTCATCTGCCTGGGCCTGAACTACGCCGACCACGCGGCCGAAGGCGGCCATCAGGCGCCCGAGTACCCGGCCTTCTTCATGCGCGGCGCCACCTCGCTGCTGGCGCCCGGCGCGCCGCTGCTGCGCCCGCACTGCAGCGACAAGCTCGACTTCGAGGCCGAACTGGCGGTGATCATCGGCAGCCCGGCGCGCCAGCGCACGCTGGACGACGCGCTGGCCTGCGTCGGCGGCTACAGCATCTTCAACGACGGCACCCTGCGCGACTACCAGCGCAAGGCCAGCCAGTGGACCATCGGCAAGAACTTCGACGCCACCGGCCCCTTCGGCCCCTGGGTGGTCTCGCCCGACGAACTGCCGCCCGGCGCCAGCGGCCTGCGCATCCAGTCTCGGCTGAACGGCCAGGTGATGCAGGACTCGAACACGCGGCTGATGATCACCACGGTGGCCCAGGCGATCGTGCTGCTCAGCGAGTGCCTGACGCTGGAAGTCGGCGACGTCATCGCGATGGGCACGCCGGCCGGCGTCGGCTATGCGCGCAAGCCGCCGGTGTTCATGAAAGCCGGCGACCGCATCGAGATCGACATCGAGCAGATCGGCGTGCTGGCCAACCCGATAGCGGACGCCGCGTGAAGCTGCGGCGGCCCAGTTCAAGCCCGATGACCGAAAGCCCCGTCATGCAGACCAATCCCCCATGTGCCTGCCCTTGCGGGCCCGATCTTCAGCGCCGCGGATGGCTGACCGGCCTGCTGGGCCTGGGCGCGGCGGCGGTCATGCCCGGCTGCGCGTCGCCGGCAGCGCCTGCGGCCCAGCCCGCCTCGCTGCCGCCGCGCATCGACACCCACCACCATTTCTTTTCGCCCAGCTACGTGGCCGAGCTCGACAAGGTCGGCCAGGCGCCGGCGATCGTCAAGAACTGGACGCTGAACAAGACGCTCGACGACATGGCCAAGGCTGGCGTGGCGACGGCGATGCTGAGCCTGACCACGCCGCAGGCCAGTTTCACCGACGCGGCGAATGCCCGGCGCATCGCCCGCGAGAGCAACGAGTACGCGGCCCGGCTGGCGCAGGACCACAAGGGCAAGTTCGGCAGCTTCGCGATGCTGCCGATGCAGGACACCGACGGCGCGCTGCGCGAGCTCGAATACGCGCTCGACACGCTGAAGGCCGACGGCATCGGCCTGCTGACCAGCTACAGCCACGAAGGAGGCGACAAATGGCTGGGCCACCCCCAGTTCGCGCCGGTGATGGACGAGCTGAACCGCCGCAAGGCCATCCTCTACACCCACCCGACGGCCGCCACCTGCTGCCGCAATGTGCTGAGCGACGTGCCGCCGACGGTCATCGAATTCGGCACCGACACCACCCGCACGATCACCGACATCGTCTTCAGCGGCACCGCCGCGCGCTGCCCCGACGTCAAGTTCATCTTCTCGCACGCCGGCGGCACGCTGCCCTTCCTGACCGAGCGCTTCGTGAAGATGCCGGTGCTCGACCCCAAGCTGGTGGCCCGCGTGCCGCGCGGCGTGCTCTTCGAGCTGCAGCGTTTCCACTACGACACGGCCTGGTCGGCGCACCCGGGCGCGCTGGCCTCGCTGCTGAAGCTGGTGAATGTGTCGCAGGTGCTGTTCGGCAGCGACTACCCCTACCGCAGCGGCGAAGACCACGTCAAGGGCCTGACGGCCTACGGCTTCAGCGATGCCGACCTGCGGGCCATCGGCCGCGACAACGCCGTGCGGCTGATGCCGCGCTGGCAAGCCTGAACCCCCGACGCCGCCAGGACCCCGCCCCATGCGCATCACTGTCAACGGAAAACTCCACAGCGTGGCCGCCGCCGGCGATACCCCGCTGCTCCAGGTCTTGCGCAACGAACTGGCACTGAACGGACCCAAGTTCGGCTGCGGCCTGGGCCAGTGCGGCGCCTGCACGGTGCACGTCGGCGGCGTGGCGACACGCGCCTGCGTGCTGCCGGTATCGGCGGTGAACGCGCCGGTGACCACGGTCGAAGGCCTGGGCACGGCCGAGCAGCCGCATCCGGTGCAGGCCGCCTTCATCGTCGAGCAGGCGGCCCAATGCGGTTACTGCATCAACGGCATGGTGATGACGGCCGCCGCCCTGTTGAAGGACAAGCCGCGGCCGACCGACGCCGAGATCCGCAGCGCGCTGGACGGCAACCTGTGCCGCTGCGGCACCCACCTGCGCATCCTGCGCGCCGTGCACCGCGCGGCCGGGGGAACGGCATGACCGCGATCAAGCGCCGGCAGGCGCTGCAGGCCGGCGGCGCGCTGTTGGTCTCCTTCAGCCTGCCGGGCGCCGGGCAGGGTCAGACCGCAGCGCCGGCCGGCCCGGCGGGTCCGGCGCGGGACCAGCAACTGGACGCCTGGCTGGCCGTGGCCGCCGACGGGCACGTCACCGCCTGCTGCGGCAAGGTCGAACTCGGCACCGGCATCCAGACCGCCTTCGGGCAGCTGGTGGCCGAGGAACTGGACGTCGCCTTCGGCAGCGTCACGGTGCTGATGGGCGACACCGCGCGCTGCCCCGACCAAGGCCCCACGGTGGGCAGCAATTCGCTGTTCCGCGGCGGGCCGCAGGTGCGCGGCGCGGCGGCCGAGGCACGGCAGCTGCTGCTGGCGATGGCCGCGGCGCAATGGCAGGTGCCGGCCGACAGCCTGCGCGTGCAGGCCGGCGTGGTCAGCGGGCCCGCGGGTCAGACCACCCGCTATGCCGATCTGGTCGGCGGCCGCGCCTTCAGCCGCCCGCTGCAGCGCCAGACGGCACCCAAGAGTGCCGTCCAGCACCGCGTCATCGGCCAGTCCGTGCCGCGCGTCGAGCTGCCGGCCAAGGTGCTGGGCACCCACGCCTACGTGCACAACCTGCGCCTGCCCGGCATGCTGCACGGCCGGGTGCTGCGGCCGCCGCATCCGCGTGCCATGCTGGCCCGCGTCGACGCCGCGTCGATCGAGCAGCTGCCGGGCAAAGTGCGTGTCTTGCGGCAGGGCGGTTTCGTCGGCGTGGTGGCCGAGCGCGAGGAAGACGCCATCCGCGCTGCGCGCGAGATCCGGCTGACCTGGCAGTCCGCTCCGGTCTTGCCGGCGATGGCCGACCTGCGGGCTGCCGTGCGGGCGGTGCCGGCCGTCGACACCGTGCTGGCCCAGGTCGGCGACGTTGACGCCGCGCTGGCCGGGGCGAAGACCCGGCTGGCCGCCGAGTACTTCGTGCCGCACCAGATGCACGCCTCGATCGGCCCGTCGTGCGCGGTGGCCGATGTGCGCGCCGACGGCGCCACGCTGTGGTCGGCCACGCAGAGTTCCTTCCTGGCCCGCGCCAGCGTGGCCGCGCTGCTCGGTCTGCCGGCCGAGCAGGTCCGGCTGATCTGGACCGAAGGCTCGGGCTGCTACGGCCAGAACGGCGCCGACGACGCCACGGCCGACGCGGCGCTGCTGTCGCAGCTGGCCGGCCGGCCGGTGCGCGTGCAGTGGATGCGCCACGACGAACACGGCAACGAACCGAAGAGCGCGGCGATGGTGATGGCGGTCCAAGGCGGCCTCGACGCCCAGGGCCGCGCCGTGGCCTGGGACTACCAGGTCTGGAGCCCGACGCACAGCAGCCGCCCCGGCGGCGACGGCGGCGGCAACACGCTGGCCGGGGCGCAGCTGGGCAAGCCCGAGCGCTACGGCAACGTCGGCGCCGACCGCAACGCCGACTGCAGCTACCTCGTCGCCCACAAGCGCACCACGCTGCACCTGTCCAAGGCCTCGCCGACGCTGCGCGTGTCGGCCTTGCGCGGTCTGGGCGCGCCGCAGAACACCTTCGCCAACGAGTCCTTCATCGACGAGCTGGCCGCTGCGGCGCAGGCCGACCCGGTGGCCTTCCGCCTGCAGCACCTGCAGGACGAGCGCGCCATCGCGGTGCTGAAGGCGGTGGCCGAACTGGCGCGCTGGCGCGAGCCGCCCGCCGCCGCACCGGCGGGCTGGGCCGCCGGGCGCGGCGTGGCTTTCGTGCACTACGACAACGCCACCACCTACGTCGCGGTGGTCGTCAGCGTGCTGGTCGAAAGCGCCAGCGGCCGGGTCCGCGTGCCGCAGGTGGCGGTGGCGCACGACTGCGGCCTGATCGTCAACCCCGACGGCGTGAAGAACCAGATCGAGGGCAATGTGGTGCAAGCCATCAGCCGAGCGCTGCTGGAAGAGGTGCAATACGGCGCCAGCGGCGTGACCAGCCTGGACTGGGCCGGCTACCCGATCCTGCGCTTCAGCGATGTGCCCGAGCGCATCGCCATCACGCTGATCAACCGGCCCGACAAGCCGATGGTCGGCGCCGGCGAAGCCACCACCGCACCGGTGGCGGCGGCCATCGCCAACGCGATCTTCAAGGCCACCGGCCGCCGCCTGCGCAGCCTGCCGTTCACGCCGGCGCGGGTCCGTTCGGCGCTGGCCTGAGGCCGGGCCTGCAACCGCCCCGCTGGGCGGCGGCGCCGGCGGAGCCGGCTAGACTGCCGCCACCTTGAACCGCGCCCCCAACCCCATCCCGCCTGCCAGCGTCGCCACCCTGTCCAACGGCCTGCGCGCCGTGGTCATTCCCATGCCCTGGCGGCAAACGGTCTCGCTCAGCGTCTTCATCCGCACCGGCAGCCTGCACGAAACCCGGCGGCTGAACGGCATCAGCCACGTCGTCGAGCACATGGCCTTCAAGGGCACCGCGCTGCGCGACTGCCAGCGCATCAACCTCGACGCCGAGCGCCTGGGCGCCGAGGTCAATGCGCACACCGACAAGGACCACACGGCCTTCCACATCGAAGGCCTGCCGCGCGACGTGGACGCCTTTGTCGACCTGCTGGCCGACATCGTGCTGAACAGCAGCTTCCCGGCCGACGAGCTGGAGCGCGAGCGCCAGGTCATCCTGCACGAGTTCACCGAGTTCGACGAAGACCCCTCGGCGATGGCCTTCCAGCTCTTCGACCGCGCCTGCTACGGCCTGCACCCGGCCGGTCAGCCGGTGATCGGCAACCGCGCCAACCTGAAGCGCTTCACGCGGGCCGACCTGCTCGACTATGTGCAGCGCCAGTACAGCGCCGGCAATGTGGTCGTGGCGGCGGCCGGGCCCGTGCAGCCCGAGGCTTTCCTGCGCAGCGTCGAGGCCGCTTTCGGCGCCATGCCGCGCGGTGACGACAACCGGGTGGCGCTGCCGGTCTGGCAGGGCGGCGTCAAGCTGCGCCGCATGGGCGGCAGTTCGCAGTGCCAGATGGTGCTGGGTTTCGAGGCCCCGGCGCTGAACGACGAGCGCCACCTGCCCTATGTGCTGGCCGCGGCGCTGCTCGGCGAAGGCATGAGTTCGCCGCTGCTCGACGAAATCCGCGAACGGCGCGGTCTGGCCTATTACGCCGCCTGCTCGGCCGACATCCTGCCGATCGCCGGCCAGTTCGTCGTCGAGGCCGCCACCGCACCGGCCCAGGCCGAGGAATTCTTCGTCGAGGTGGCGCGCCTGCTGCAGCAGCAGGCCGAAGCCAGCGACGTCGTCGGGCTGCAGCGGGCCCGCAACCAGCTGACGGTGCGCACCCTGCGGGCCATCGAGCAGCCGGCGCGTCGGCTGGAGTCGGCGGCCCAGGATCTGTTCGCCTTCGGCCGGCTGCGCGATCCACTCGACGCCCTGGCGCGGCTGCAGGCGGTGCCGGCCGCCGAGGTGACGGCCGTCTTCTCGGCCTTGCTGGCCGGCAGCGCGGCCGTGGCGCTGGCCGGCAGCGTGCCGGCGCGAGCCCGCGACCGCGCCGCCGCGCTGTTCAAGGCGCCGCTCGCCGACGCGCCTGCCAGCGCGAACGACTGAAGCGCGAACCCACGCGCGCCCGGACGGCGCGGCTTCAGGCCGCTGGCGCGCCGGCCTGCAGTCCGGGTGCTGCCAGCGCGAAGGCGTCCAGCTGTTCGCAGGCGACCATGATGCGCCGCACGGTCGGGATGTCCGGCACCTCGATCTTGAAGACGCGCATCACCGCGACGACGCTGGCCAGGCAGATGTCGGCCGTCGTCACGGTGTCGCCGTGGCAGTACAGGCCGGTCTGGGCATCGCCAGCCAGCCGCTGTTCGAGGGCTTGCAGGCCGGTCGTGAACCAGTGGATCTGCCAGGCGCGCCAGGCCGCGTCGTCGAAGCCGCCGGCCGTGGTCAGGTACTTCCTGACCCGCGGCGTGATCAGCGGGTGGGTGTCGGCGGCCAGCATCGCGGCCAGCGAGCGCACGCGGGCGCGGCCGTGGGCATCGCCGGGCAGCAGGGCCGGCGTGGGGTAGATTTCGTCGAGGAATTCCAGGATCGCCAGCGACTGGGTGAGCGGCGCGGCCGGCTGTCCGGCGCCATGGTCGACGAGCGCCGGTATCGCGCCCATCGGGTTGATCTGGCGGAAGGCGGCGCTGTGCTGTTCGCCGGCATCGAGGTTGACGATGCGCTCCTGCGGCTGCAGGCCTTTCAGCCTGAAGGCCACCCGTACGCGGTAGGTGGCCGACGTGCGCCAGAACGAGAACAGTTCGAAGCGGGGGCTGCTGGTCATCGGCGGTCCTGTCGGTGGGTTGGTCTTCGTGGGCTTGTCGTCAGTAGTGCGGCGGCAATTCGTCGCGCAGGCTGCGCGGCGCCATGCCGCCGTCGCCGGCGCCGTGCAGCTTCAGCTCGGCCAGTTCGCGCAGCAGCCGGTCGATCTGATTCTGCTGGCGCACCACCACCTCGTTCAGACGGTCCAGCGTGTCTTCGGTGTAGCTGGCCTTGATCTCGAGTTCGGTCAGTCGCGCATCCTGTGCGGGGTCGTCGTGCGGGTGGTCCATGCGCGTATTGGACGCCATGCGCGAGGCCGCCGGCCATACGGGCTTGCAGCAGACCCGGCAGCCGCGTCGCGGGCTTAAGCTCGGCCGCGCGCCGCGACCATCCCGCCGGCGCAGCCCGTCCCGCCACTGCCCGAGATTCCGATGACCACATCCACTGCATCCACTGCCCCAGCAACCGGCCTGCAACTGCGCTCGCTGATCACGCCCGAAGGCCAGCTGCAGCTGAGCCTGCAGCGCGTGCCCACGCCGGTCCCGGCCGACGACGAAGTCGTCGTGCAGATCGAGGCCGCGCCGATCAACCCGTCCGACATCGGCCTGCTGTTCGGCGCGGCCGACATGGCCGCCGCCAGCGTGGTCGGCAGCGGCACCCAGGCCGTCGTCAGCGCCCCGGTGCCGGCCGCCGCAATGAAGGCCATGGCCGGGCGGGCGGGGCAGTCCCTGCCGGTCGGCAACGAAGGCGCCGGCCGGGTGGTGCAGGCCGGCGCGTCGCCCGCCGCGCAGGCCCTCCTCGGCCGCACGGTGGCCGTGCTCGGCGGTGCGATGTACAGCCAGTTCCGCACCCTCAAGGCCGCGCAATGCCTGCCGCTGCCCGCCGGCACGACGGCGGCCGAAGGCGCTTCCTGCTTCGTCAACCCGCTGACGGCCCTGGGCATGACCGAGACCATGAAGCGCGAAGGCCACCAGGCCCTGGTGCACACCGCAGCGGCTTCCAATCTGGGCCAGATGCTGAACCGCATCTGCCTGGCGGACGGCATTCCGCTGGTCAACATCGTGCGCCAGCCCGCACAGGCGGCGCTGTTGCGCGGCCAGGGCGCGCAGCATGTCTGCGACGCTTCGCAGCCCGGCTTCCTGGACGAGCTGACCCAGGCCCTGATCGACACCGGTGCCACGCTGGCCTTCGACGCGACCGGCGGCGGTCCGCTGGCCGGTCAGATCCTGGGCTGCATGGAAGCCGCGCTGAACCGCAGCGCCACCGAATACAGCCGCTACGGGTCGACCACCCACAAGCAGGTCTACCTCTACGGCGGCCTGGACACGCGCCCGACGAGCTTCGTGCGCAACTTCGGCATGAGCTGGGGCATGGGGGGCTGGTTGCTGTTTCCCTTCCTGCAGCGCATCGGCAGCGAGGCTGCGCAGGCGCTGCGCCACCGCGTCGCCGCGGAGCTGAAGACCACCTTCGCCAGCCACTACGCCGGCGAGATCTCGCTGGCGCAGGCCTTGCAAGCCGAGGTGCTGGCCCGCTACGGCCAGCGTGCGACTGGCGAGAAGTGGCTGATCAACCCGAGCCAGGCCTGATGGGCTGCACTCGTTTGGTGCATAAGGTGGTGGATCAGGCTGGCACGGCACGTGCTGGCTGAATGGGCTCAAGCCTTTGGAGTGCGCACGATGTCGATCCTGAAGAAACACCTGGCGGCCGGCCTGTCGGCGCTGGCCCTGGCCCTGCCGCTGGCCCTGTCGGCCCACGCCGAAACCGTCGCGCGCTACGGCATCTCGATGGCCGACATCCCGTTGACCACCGGCCAGCCCGACCGCGGCGCCGGCGCCTACCAGTTCACCGGCCACACGATCTATGACCCGCTGATCGCCTGGGAAGCGAACATCGGCACCCGGCCCGGCAAGCTGGTTCCCGGCCTGGCCACCGAGTGGAAGGCCGACGCCAAGGACAGCAAGGTCTGGCGCTTCACGCTGCGCAAGGGCGTGAAGTTCCACGACGGTTCCGACTTCAAGGCCGACGCCGTGGTCTGGAACCTGGACAAGGTGCTGAACGACAAGAGCCCGCAGTTCGACGCCAAGCAGGCCGCGCAGGTCAAGCCGCGCATCCCGTCGATTGCTTCGTACAAGAAGGTCGACGACTACACCGTCGAGATCACGACCAAGGACACCGACGCGCTCTTCCCCTACCAGCTGCCGTGGTTCCTGGTCGGCAGCCCGGCGCAATGGGAAAAGCTGGGCAAGGACTGGGCCAAGGTGGCGACCCAGCCCTCGGGCACCGGTCCCTTCAAGCTCGACAAGCTGGTGCCGCGAGAGCGCGCCGAGCTGGTCAAGAACGCCGGCTACTGGGACAAGACGCGGATCCCGAAGACCGACCGCATCGTGCTGGTGACGATCCCGGACGCCGTGACGCGGACCAACGCGCTGCTGAACGGGCAGGTCGACCTGATCGAGACGCCGCCGCCGGACATGCTGCCCCAGCTGAGCGCGGGCAAGTTCAGGATCGTGCAGAACGTGACGCCCCACGTCTGGCCTTACCACTTCAGCACCCAGCCGGGTTCGCCGTGGACCGACATCCGCGTGCGCAAGGCGGCCAACCTGGCCATCGACCGCTCGGCCATCGTCAAGCTGCTGGGCGGCCAGGCCGTCGCCGCCAAGGGCCAGCTCGACCCCGGCAGCACCTGGTTCGGCAAGCCGACCTTCGACTTGAAATACGACCTGCCGGCGGCGCGCGCGCTGATGGCCCAGGCCGGCTACAGCCAGGCCAAGCCGCTGAAGGCCAAGATCATCATCGCCCAGGGCGGCACCGGACAGATGCTGTCGCTGCCGATGAACGAGTACATCCAGCAGAGCTTGGCCGAGGTCAACATCCAGGTCGAATTCCAGGTCGTCGAGCTGGAAAACCTCTACCTGCACTGGCGCGCCGGTGCCAAGGCCGAGATGAACGCCGGCAAGGGCATCACGGCGATCAACCTGGGCTATGTCACCGCCGACCCCTTCTACGCGCTGACGCGCTTTGCCTACGGCAAGTACATCGCGCCGAACGGCGTCAACTGGGGCGGTTACGACAACCCCAAGGTCAACGAAGCCATCGACCAGATCCGCGCCAGCTTCGACACCAAGGTGCAGGACAAGCTGCTGGCCTTCGTGCACCAGCAGATGGTCGACGACGCGCTGATGCTCTGGGTCGTGCACGACACCCAGCCGCACGCCCTGTCGCCGAAGGTCAAGCAGTTCGTCCAGGCCCAGCACTGGTTCCAGGACCTGACCACCCTCGGCATGTAAGGGCCGAAACCGTCGCATGCTGGTCTATGTCCTCAAGCGTCTGCTTTACGCGCTGCCGACCGCGCTGGGGGTGACGCTCGTCACCTTCATGCTGGTCTACCTGGCGCCGGGCGACCCGCTGAACGCGATCGCCCCGGCCGACGCGCCGGAGGACGTGATCAATGCCCTGAAGGCCACCTACGGGCTGGACCGCCCGCTGCCCGTGCGCTATGGCCTGTGGCTGTGGCGCGCGCTGCACGGCGACCTCGGTGCATCCATTGCCAGCGGCCGCGCCGTCAGCAGCGAGGTCTTCGCAGCAGTGACGAACACGCTGCTGCTGGCCGGCGCCGCGGCGCTGCTCGGCGTGGTGCTGGGCTGCGTGCTCGGCGCGCTGGCCGGTTACCGGACCGGCAGCGCCATCGACCGCATCGCCAGCGCGCTGTCGGTGGTCGGCGTCAGCATCCCGCACTACTGGCTGGGCCTGGTGCTGACCATCATCTTCTCGATCCAGCTCGGCTGGCTGCCGGCGATGGGCGCCGGGCCCGGGGACAGCGACGGCTGGCGCTGGGACAGCGCGCACTTGCGCCATCTGGTGCTGCCGGCGGTGACGCTGGCGGTGATCCCGCTGGGCATCATCACGCGCACCGTGCGGGCCCTGGTGGCCGACACGCTGAACCAGGAATTCGTCGTCTCGCTGCAGGCTCGCGGCCTGGGCGGCGGGCGCATCTTCCGCCACGTCGCCAAGAACGCCGCGCCCACCGTGCTGGCGGTGGCTGGCTTGCAGGTCGGTTACCTGATGGGCGGCTCGATCCTGGTCGAGACCGTGTTCGCCTGGCCGGGCACCGGCTTCATGCTCAACACCGCCATCTTCCAGCGCGACATCCCGCTGCTGCAGGGCACGATCCTGGTGCTGTGCCTGTTCTTCGTGGTGCTGAACCTTGCCGTGGACCTGCTGCAGCCGCTGCTCGACCCGCGGATCGCTCGAGCATGAGCCACAGCCGCAGCTACTGGACGCTGGTCCGCCAGCAACTGCAGCGCGACCCGGTGGCGATGGCCGCCGCGCTGCTGCTGCTGCTGATCGTCGGTGCGGCGTTGCTGGCGCCATGGATCGCGCCGGCCGACGCCTACAAGGCCAGCATGCTGAACCGCCTGCTGCCGGTGGGCAGCCCGGGTCATCTGCTGGGCACCGACGAACTGGGCCGCGACATGCTGACCCGCCTGCTCTACGGCGGCCGTTTGTCGCTGCTGATCGGCGTGCTGCCGGTGGTCGTCGCCTTCATCATCGGCACGGCGATCGGCTTGACGGCCGGCTATGTCGGCGGCACCACCAACATGCTGATCATGCGCACGCTGGACGTGTTCTACGCCTTCCCCTCGGTGCTGCTGGCGGTGGCCGTGGCCGGCGCCCTGGGCCCGGGGATGAGCAACAGCCTGATCGCATTGACCCTGGTCTTCGTGCCGCAGGTCGTGCGCGTGGCCGAGAGCGTGACCACGCAGGTGCGCCACCTCGACTACGTCGACGCCGCGCGCCTGTCGGGTGACAGCGCCTTCGGCATCATCCGCCACCACGTGCTGGGCAATGTGCTGGGCCCGGTCTTCGTCTATGCCACCGGACTGGTCAGCGTCAGCATGATCCTGGCCTCGGGTCTGAGCTTCCTGGGCCTCGGCGTCAAGCCGCCCGAACCCGAATGGGGTCTGATGCTGAACACGCTGCGCTCGGCGATCTACCGCCAGCCGCTGCTGGCGGCCTTGCCCGGGGTGATGATCTTCATCACCTCGATGGCCTTCAACCTGCTCGCCGACGGCATCCGTTCGGCGATGGACATCCGCCGGTGAGTACCTCGATGGATCTGGCCGGCTACGCCGGTCTCGAAGCGGCGACCGAAGACGTCGGCGGACCGGCGCAGCCGCTGCTGATCGTGCGCGACCTGCGCAAGCACTTCGCGGTGCGCGGCGGTGCCTTCGGGGGCCCCCGCTTGCAGGTCAAGGCGGTGGACGGCGTCAGCTTCGACGTCGCCAAGGGCGAGACCCTGGCCATCGTCGGCGAGTCGGGCTGCGGCAAGAGCACCACGGCCAAGCTGATTGCCCGGTTGGTCGAACCCGACGGCGGCGAACTGGTCTTCGACGGCCTGGGCGTGGCGCAGTTCGGGGGCATGGCGCTGAAGGACTTCAGGCGCAACCTGCAGATGGTGTTCCAGGACTCGCACGCCTCGCTGAACCCGCGCATGCCGGTCGGCGAGGCCGTGGCCTACGGGCCGCGCGTCCACGGCCTGTCGGCGGCGGCCGCACGCGAACGCGCGCACGCGCTGCTGGCCCGCGTCGGCCTGGCGCCCGAGCTCTACGCCCAGCGCTACCCGCACGAGCTGTCCGGCGGCCAGCGCCAGCGCGTCAACATCGCCCGCGCGCTGGCCTTCCAGCCGCGGCTGCTGATCCTGGACGAAGCGGTGGCCGCACTCGACAAGTCGGTGCAGGCCCAGGTGCTGAACCTGCTGCAGGAACTGAAGTCCGAGCACGGCCTGACCTACCTCTTCATCTCGCACGACCTGCACGTGGTGCATTACATCGCCGACCGGGTGCTGGTGATGTACCTCGGCCAGGTGGTGGAGAGCGGCCCGGTGGAGACGCTGTTCAGCCAGGCCCGCCACCCCTACACCCGCGCGTTGCTGTCGGCCGTGCCTTCGATGGACCCGGCGAACCGCACGCAGCAGTCGCCGCTGCAGGGTGATCCGCCCAACCCCATCAACCCGCCCAGCGGCTGCCGCTTCCGCGATCGCTGTCCGATGGCCCGCCAGGTCTGCGAATTGCGCGTGCCGGTGATGCGCGGCACGGCCGATGGCCACGCTGCCGCTTGCCATTTCGACCCGGCCTTCGCCGGGTTGCCGGCCCCTGCCGTGGAGCCGGTGGCATGAGGCCGCCGCTGTTGTCGGTGCGCGACCTCAGCGTGCACTTCACCGGCGCTCGTCAGGCCGCTGCCCTGTCACATCTCAACTTCGACGTCGCGCCCGGCGAGGTGCTGGGCCTGCTCGGTGAATCGGGTTCGGGCAAGAGCGTCACGCTGCGCACGCTGCTGCGCCTGCACCCGGAAAAGCGCACCCGCATCAGCGGCCACATCACGGTCGACGGCCAGGACGTGCTGGGCCTGAAGGGCCGCGCGCTGCAGGCCTACCGCGGCGGCGTGGTGTCGATGGTCTTCCAGGAGCCGGGGCTGGCCTTCGACCCGGTCTACACCGTGGGCCAGCAGATTGCCGAATTCGTCCGCGCCCACGAAGCGATGGACGCGACGGCCGCCCGCCAGCGCGCGCTGCAGCTGCTCGACCGCGTGCAGATCCCGCAGGCGGAGCGCCGGCTGGACGCCTACCCGCACGAGCTGTCGGGCGGCATGCGCCAGCGCGCGATGATCGCGCTGGCTCTGGCCTGCCGCCCCAAGCTGCTGCTGGCCGACGAGCCGACCACCGCGCTCGACGCGACGGTGCAGATCCAGATCCTGCTGCTGCTGCGCGAACTGCAGCGCGAGACCGGCATGGCGGTGATCTTCGTGACCCACGACATCGGTGCCGCGGTCGAGGTCGCCGACCGGCTGGCCGTGATGTACGCCGGGCGCATCGTCGAAGACCGCCCGGTGGCCGACCTGCTGGCCGCGCCGCGCCACCCCTACAGCGCCGGCCTGCTGGCGTCGACCGTCGGCACCCAGCACCGCGGCCGGCCGCTGGCCACCATCGCCGGTGCGCCACCCGACTTGTCGGCGCTGCCGGCGGGCTGCGCCTTTGCGCCGCGCTGCGGCGCAGCGCTGGCCGACTGCAGGGCCGCCGTGCCGCCGCTGGAACGCCAGGGCGACGCTGCGCTGGCCTGCTGGCACCCGGTCAGAATGCCGGCTGGCGGCGCCGCCAGCGCCACCCTGCTCGCGCCGCCGCTGTTGCACGCCAAGCCCGCGGGCCCGAAGTGCTGAACGCCATCCGCGACCAGGGCTTCAACCATTCGCAGGTCATGCCGACCCTGCAGCACCAGGGAAAGGCCCTGGGCGAGCTGTCGGACGGGAAGCGCTGAGGCGCTGAGGCGCCGAAGCGGGCCGTCGCTCAGATCGGCTCGCCGGGCGGCACGGCAGGCAGGCTGCGCAACTTCACGCGCTGCGGGTCGGTCAGGTAGCGGTTGACCGCCTCGGCGGCCTGCTGGCGGTTGGCGCCCAACGCGCCCGTCGCGGGGTGCCGGTTCAGCCAGCGCGCCAGGTCGGCCGTCAGCTGGCGGACTTCTGCCTGCACCGCCGGGTGCAGCTTGCCCCCGTCCAGCACGGCCAGCAGGCCATCCAGCACCACCCAGTTGGCTGTGGTTTGCGTGGCCTGTGCGACGCCGGTGCCTGCCTGCGCGCTGCGTGGCCAGCTTCGCTGCCAGGTGCGCTCCAGCAGCAGGCCCACGACCTGGCCAACGCCGGGTTGCCGGACGTCGGCCGCGTGCTGCCAGGCCAGGCGGTTCAGGCGCTCGGGGTTGAGCAGCAGCGCGGTGAAGTGGGCGGCGGCTGACTGCACCGCAGCCTGGGCGTCGAAGCCGGTGCCGGTGCGGTTCGGGAAGTATTCGCGGCCTCGGTCGTAGCCCTCGGAGGGCGACGCCACGAGGTCGAGCAGCGGACCGGACAGCACCAGTTGTTCAGACTGCAGCGCGTCCACCAGCCGGCTCAGCGCCTGGCGCTGGACCCCGGCGCTGACGCTGCGCGGGCCGGCCCGCACGGCACCGGCACGCACATCGGCGGCCTGCCCGTATTCGAAATCGGTGCCGCCCAGCAGATGGGCCAGGGCCTCGCCCTGGTAGCGGTGCAGCAGGTAGACCGGCACCAGCCGCGCTTCCAGTTCGCCGGTCTGGCGCTCGGGCGGCAGCACGTCGATCGAGAAGGTCTGCAACGCTCGCTGCCGCACGGCCATCAACTGGTCCCAGGTCTTGATCGGGTCCGCGCCGAAGTCCCACAGCGCGCCGTCGGGGTGTTCGCTGGACGGGCTGCGCGCGTGCCTGTCGCCCACATACAGCAGGCCCCGCGCCTTGGCCGCCGCCCGCAGCTTCGCCAGTTCCTGCGCTTCCTGCTGCGGCGCGAACTCGCCATAGGCATGGCGCACGATGAAGTCGTCCCACGGGCCGACGCCCACGCCGTAGGCCGCGCTCAGGTCGACCTCGCCGGCTGCGTCGAGCCTGACCATCGGGTGCGGGTAGTCCATCACCGAGCCGTTGGCCGTGCGGCTGGCGGCGAAGTTGTGGGCAAAGCCCAGCGTGTGGCCCACCTCGTGGGCGGCCAGCTGACGCAGGCGGGCCAGCGCCATGTCCAGCGCCTGCTTCTGCTTCGCGCCGCCGTCGCGGCCGTAGGCGGCCAGCAGGCTTTCGGCGATCAGGATGTCGTGGCGGACGCGCTGCGAGCCCAGCATCACCACGCCCTTGATGATCTCGCCCGTGCGCGGGTCGGCCACCGTGGAGCCGTAGGACCAGCCGCGCGTGGCGCGGTGCACCCACTGGATGACGTTGTAACGCGCGTCCATCGGGTCGGCGCCTTCGGGCAGCAGCTCGACGCGGT
This sequence comes from Betaproteobacteria bacterium, assembly GCA_947453725.1. Taxonomy (GTDB): domain Bacteria; phylum Pseudomonadota; class Gammaproteobacteria; order Burkholderiales; family Burkholderiaceae_C; genus Rubrivivax. The sequence goes on from CANGHH010000003.1 coordinate 137,799, forward strand.
AGGCGTCCTTGAAGCCGGCCGCCTCGAAGGCGGTGGCCCACCAGCGGGCGCCGTCCAGCAGCGCGCTGCGCACCGGCTCGGGCGTGCCACGGTCCAGGTGGTAGACGATGGGCTTCTTCACGGGGCTGAGTGCAGCGCCGGGGTCTGTCTTTTCGAGCCGGTGCCGGACCTGCCACTCCACCTGCAGGCTCTGCGCCAGCGGCACGCCGAAGTCGGTATAGCCGACGCTGAAGCCACCAGAAGCCGGGTGGTAGGCGCGCGGCCGGTAGCCCGCCGGGGGCAGTGCGACCAGGCTGATGTGCTGGCGCAGCGTGACGCTGGCGGGGTCGGCCACCGCCTCGCGCACGAAAGCCCCGTCACCCGGTCCGTCGAAGGTCAGCAGGGCCTCGAGTTCGGTGTTGGCCGGGAAGTTCCGGCTCTGCTCGACCAGCACCGCGCTGCGCTTGTCGTCGACGCGGTAGACGCCCTGCTGGCTGTTGCGCAGGCGACGGGCCACGCCGTGGCTGTCGGTCAGCAGGAAACTGGAGAAGTCCACCAATTGCGTGGCGCCGTCGCTGGCCAGGATCTCGCCGGACCACAGCACCGCCGAGGCGAAGGCTTCGACCACGCTGGCGCGCTCGGCGGCGCTGGGCGACGTGGCCTGGTAGCGGGTGTTCTCCTGCACCAGCAGCAAGCGGTTGCCGCGCTTTTCGAAGTGCACCAGCTTGGGCTGCCCGGGCTGGCCGCGGTCCAGGCCGACATCGTTGGAGCCCAGGCCATAGGGCAGCGAGGTGAGCAGCAGGAAGGGCTGTTCGAGTTGCCTGACCGCCAGCAAGACACGGCCGCGCGCCGTGTCGCGCCAGACGTCGATGAAGCCCGGCAGGGCCTGCAGCTGGTCGGTGATTGCTCGCAGCGAGGCCGCCGGGGGCGGCACGGCTGGTACCTGTGCCTGTGCCTGCACCGCCTGCAGCGCGGCCGCGAGCAGCAGCACGCGCAGCGCCGCCACCGTTCGAATTTGCCAACCCGTCATGTCCTGCTCCGTCCCAGATGGAGCCGCGATGCTAAGGGCCAGACCGAGCGCCAGCCCTTCCATGGCGGGACCGCGCCGCCGCCGCCGAATTCAGCCGGCAATCAGGCTCTTGCGCAGCATGCCGTGTACGCCCTTGTGGCCGTTCACCGTCTGCGTGATGCGGAAGTCGACGGCCAGGCTGCACAGCGTGTAGGCGTCCTCGCGGCTGAGGCCGCCCTTCTCGCCCAGCAGCGCGATCATGTCGCGCAGCGCCATCGCCAGGCACTGGTCGAGGTCGGGGTCCATGCCCATCGTGATCCAGTGGGTCGGCGTCTCGCCGCGCGGGTAGGTCAGCGGCTGGGCGCTGGTGTCGGCCTTGTGCAGCACCAGCTCGAAGGTGCCGAGCAAGGCCGTTTCGATGGCCGTCGTGCAGACCTCGCCGTCGCCCTGCGCGGCATGGCCGTCGCCGCAGGAAAACAGCCCGCCTGGCGCATGCACCGGCAGGAACAGCGAGCTGCCGGGCCCGAGTTCCTTGTTGTCGATGTTGCCGCCGTGGGCGCGCGGCTGGATGGTGCTGATGCGGCCCCAGTGCGCCGGCGGTGCCACGCCCATCACGCCGAAGAAGGGGTGCAGCGGCAGGTCCAGGCCCCAGGGCAGGCGGGCGACCATCCGGTCAGGGTCCAGCGGGATGTTCAGATGTCGGTAGGCGTCGAATTCGGCTGGCAGCGTGCCGGCCAGCGGGCGGATCACGTTGTAGCCCCAGTCCTGGCGCAGTTGCACGTCGACGATGCGCACCTCCAGCGTGTCGCCCGGCAGGGCGCCCGCCACCGCCACCGGGCCGGTCAGGATGTGGCCGGGCGCCAGCAGCTCGCTGCGGGCGTGGATCTCCAGCAGTTCGGGCGGCACTTGGAAGCCGGCCGGCGGCAGGACCTGCGGCCCGCCGCTGACGGTGGCGATGGTGAAGCGCTGGCCGCTGGCGACGGTCATCACCGGCGGCAGGGCGGCGTCGAAGGCGCCCCAGTGGCAGGTCTCGACGCTGGCGGGCAGGTGGGGCAGGGTGCTCATCGGGTGGCGCATTCGTGTGCAGGTCGGTGGCGGGTCGGCCGATGATGGGCCCTGCGCCGCGCTTCGCGGTCCGCCCCACCATTCGCCTCGCTATCCTTCAGCCCCATGCGACTGCTGTTGGTGGAAGACGACCGGATGATCGGCGAAGGCCTGCGCGCCGCGCTGCGCCTGGACGGCCACGCCGTGGACTGGGTGCGCGACGTCGCGGCGGCGCGCGCCACGCTGGCCAGCGAACGCTTCGACCTGGTGCTGCTCGACCTCGGCCTGCCCGGTGGCGGCCCGGGCGGTGCCCTGGCTGTGCAGCCCGGCGCCGAGCCGGCCGACGGACTCACGGTGCTGCGTGAACTGCGGGCCCGCGCCGACGCCACGCCGGTCATCGTGCTGACCGCGCGCGACGCCGCCGGCGACCGGGTCAAGGGGCTGGACAGCGGCGCCGACGACTACCTGGTCAAGCCCTTCGAGGTCGAAGAACTGAAGGCCCGCATCCGCGCCGTGCTGCGCCGCCACGGCGGCCGCGCCGAGCCGGCGCTGCAGCACCGCGGCGTGATGCTGGACCCCGGCAGCAAGCAGGTCAGCCAGGACGGCCAGCCGGTGCTGCTGTCGGCGCGCGAGTTCGCGGTGCTGGAAGCGCTGATGCAGCGGCCCGGCGCGGTGCTGTCGCGCACCCAATTGGAGGACCGCCTGTACGGCTGGGGCGAAGAGGTCGAGAGCAACGCGGTGTCGGTCTACGTCCACCAGTTGCGGCGCAAGCTGGGCGCCGACTTCATCGGCAATATGCGCGGCGTCGGCTACTTCCTCATCCAGTGAAATCGATCCGCGTTCGATTGCTCGTCCTGCTGCTGGGCATGCTCGCCGTGGCCGCGCTGGCGATGGCCGGCGTGACCTACCGCAATGTGCTGGCGCAGACCGAAGCGCTGATGGACTACCAGCTGCGGCAGATGGCGCTGTCGCTGCGCGACCAGGGCGAGATCGCGCCCGACCAGGCCAGCGCGCTGGCCGACAAGGACCTCGATTTCGTCGTCCAGATCTGGAGCGCCGACGGCCGTGCGATCTATGCCTCGCGCGAACACGAGCAGCTGCCGGCCAGCGCCTTGCTCGGCCTGGCCGATGTGACCGTGGGCCTGAAGGCCTGGCGCACCTTCAGCGTGGCGACCGGGCGGCGCGTGATCCAGGTCGCGCAGCCGCGGCAGATTCGCCAGCAGCTGGCCGCCGACGCCGCGCTGCACAGCATCCAGCCGCTGCTCGTCGTGGCGCCCGCGCTGGCGCTGCTGATGTGGTGGCTGGCCGCCTTGAGCCTGCGCCCGCTGCAGCAGGTGGCGCAGGCCGTCCGCGAGCGCGACACGCAGTCGCTGGCGCCGCTGCCGGGCGATGGCCTGCCCGACGAACTGGCGCCGCTGGTGCACGCGCTGAACGGCCTGCTGCAGCGCCTGGGGCAGGCGCTGGACGTGCAGCGCGCCTTCGTCGCCGACGCCGCGCACGAGCTGCGATCGCCGCTGACGGCGCTGAAGCTGCAGCTCGAGCTGCTGCAGCGGGCGCCCGACGCCGCGGCGCGCGAGGCTGCCGCGCGCGCCTTGGGCGACGGCATCACGCGGGCCGCCTGGCTGGTCGAACAACTGCTGGCGCTGGCGCGCAACGAGCCGGGCGCACCCGGCTTGCCCTTCGCTGCCGTGGACCTGGCCGAGATCGCCCGCCGGGCGCTGGCCGACACGGTGGCGCAGGCGCTGGCGCGCGGCAGCGACCTCGAGCTGCAGGCCGACAGCCCGGTGCCGCTGCAGGGCGACGCCGCTTCGCTGCTGGTGCTGGTGCGCAACCTGGTCGATAACGCGGTGCGCCACGCGCCGCCCGGTGCGCGCGTGCAGGTGCAGGTCGGCACCGCGGCCCAGGGCGCGGAGCTGGTCGTCGACGACGCCGGTGAGGGTATCCCGCCGGCCGAGCGCGAACGCGTCTTCGACCGCTTCTACCGCCGCAACCCGGCGGCCAGCGAAGGCAGCGGCCTGGGTCTGGCCATCGTGCGCACGGTGGCCACGCGGCACGGCGCCACGGTGGCGCTGAGCGACAGCCCGCTGGGCGGCCTGCGGGTGACCGTGCGTTTCCCGCACCGCCCGCCGGCTTAATCCTGGCCTCATCGCCGGCTCACGCTGGCCTCATGCCGGCGGCCTAGTCTTCGCTCCATGCCGTCACCGGGATGGTCCCGCGTGGCGCCCTTTCCAAGGAGCGACGATGAACCGCAAGCGAATCACCCGCCTGAAGACCTTGAGTGCTGCGCTGCTGGCCAGCGGCGTGCTGGCCGCTGGTGCGGCCCAGGCTTTCTCGCTGCCCAGCTGGCTGCAACCCGCCAAGCCCACCGCCCTGGCGCAGAACACGGCCGCGCCGACGGCCGCCCCGGCAACGGTGCCGCTGGTCCCCGCGCAGGGCCAGGTGCCCGACTACCGCGCGATCTTCAAGCAGGCCGCGCCGGCCGTCGTTGGCATCACCGTCGAAGGCCTGCACCGCCTGTCGGCGGAAGAGCAAGGGGCCCAGCCGGGCATCCCGCAGGGCCTGGAGAACGACCCCTTCTTCCAGTTCTTCCGCGGCATGCCCGGCCTGCAGGGGCGCGGCGGCCGCGGCCCGCTGCCGCAGCAGCCGTTTCGCGGCCAGGGTTCGGGCTTCATCATCAGCAGCGACGGCCTGATCCTGACCAACGCCCACGTGGTGCGCGACGCCAAGGAAGTGACGGTCAAGCTCAGCGACCGCCGCGAGTTCGCCGCCAAGGTGCTGGGCACCGACGCCGCCACCGACATCGCCGTGCTGCGCATCGCCGCCAAGGACCTGCCGGTGGTGCGCCTGGGCGACAGCCGCCGCATCGAGGTCGGCGACCCGGTGATGGCCATCGGCTCGCCCTACGGCTTCGAGCAGACGGCCACCAGCGGCATCGTCAGCGCCAAGGGCCGCTCGCTCCCGAACGACGCGGTGGTGCCCTTCATCCAGACCGACGCGGCCGTCAACCCCGGCAACTCCGGCGGCCCGCTGTTCGACGGCAGCGGCGCGGTGGTCGGCGTGAATTCGCAGATCTATTCGCAGAGCGGCGGCTTCCAGGGCCTGAGCTTCGCCATCCCGATCGATGTGGCGCTGAAGGTGAAAAGCCAGATCGTCGCCACCGGCAAGGCCAGCCACGCCCGCCTCGGCGTGACCGTGCAGGACGTCAACCAGGCGCTGGCCGAATCCTTCGGCATCAAGAAGCCGGGCGGCGCGCTGATCGCCAACGTCAGCAAGGACAGCGCGGCCGCAGCGGCCGGTCTGAAAGCCGGCGACGTGGTGCTGGAGGTGAACGGCGAAGCCATCGAACGCTCGGGCATGCTGTCCAGCCTGATCGGCCTGTCGGCGCCCGGCGAGCGGGTCAGGCTGAAGGTCTGGCGCGAGCGCGCCGCGCGCGATGTCGATGTCAAGCTGGGCAGCGCCGACAACCCGCTGGCGCTGGCCGAAGACGAAGGCAGCGCGGTGCAGGGCGGCGCCCTGGGTCTGGCGCTGCGGCCGCTGACGCGCGGCGAACGCCAGCAGGCGCAGGTCGAAGGGGGTCTGCTGGTCGAAGGCGTCAGCGGCCCGGCGGCGCGCGCCGGTGTCGCGGCCGGCGACGTGCTGCTGGCCATCAACGGCCAGGCGGTGCAGAGCGCCGAGCAGGTGCGCGAGCTGATGAAGGCCAAGCCCAAGCACATCGCGCTGCTGGTCCAGCGCCAGGGCGAGACGATCTTCGTGCCCCTGAAGCTCGGCTGAGGGGTCGCCTGAACCCGCTCAGAGGCCCAGAACGGCCTTGGCCCGGTTCAGGTTGGCGATGCGCGCGTCCAGGTGGGTGTGCGGGCCGTCGGCCAGGCCGTTGATGCGCTTGGTCACGGCCTTGACGTCGTCCTGCTCGGCCAGCGGCGCCAGGCCGCGGTCTTTCCAGAACCAGCAGGCGGCGTCGACGGCCACCAGCGGGTCGCTGGCCAGCAGTTCGGGGTGGGCGAGGTAGTCGACGCCGGTGTAGCGGCTGAAGGCGGTGTAGTTGTTGCGGCCGGTCAGCTGGATCAGACCCCGCCCCTTGTAGCGCACGCCGTCGCCGTCCTGGCTGTTGCCGAGGTCCTTGCGGCCTTCGTAGGCCGCGCCGCTGGCCAGCTCTTCGGTGTAGAGAAAATTGCCCGACTCCAGGCCGATCTGGGCCAGGAAGTGCGCCATCTGCAGCGGGCTGGTGATGCCGTAGGCCGTCATCCCCTGCACCAGCGGGTCGTAGAAGGTGGTGATGCGGCTGGCCAGCGCCAGCGGCAGCACCACCGCCAGCTTTTCCTCGGAAGGGCCGGGCGGCAGGCCGGCGAGCAAGGCGCGCAGCGTGGCGTCGCCGGGGGCCACGATGCCGTCGGATTCGGCCTGCCCCATCACCACGGTCTCGAAGGCGATGATCGCGTTGATGGTGTTCGGGCCGATGCGGCCGTCGGTGGACAGCGCGTGGGGGCGGGGCTCGGGGAAATGCGCCATGTTCAGGTTCAACAGGATCTGCAGGGCGGCCACGTCGGCCAGGTCGTTGCGGCCGCCGCGGCCGACGCTGAAGGCAATGCACATGGGAAGTCTCCGGGGTAGGCTCCAACAGCGGAGCTCGGCCCAGGCTAGCCGGGGCCCGGGCGGTGGTCCATCCCGCAGGTCGCAGCATGCGGCAAACTCATGGCCCATGAAGACGAACAGCCAGACCACCAGCGAAGCGCGGGGCGGACCGCTGCACGGCCTGCGGGTGATCGAGCTGGCCAGCATCGGCCCCGGCCCGCTGGCCTGCATGCTGCTGGCCGACCTGGGCGCCGATGTCGTGCGCATCGACCGCCTGGCGCCCAGCGGACTGGACCTGGCGCTGCAGCCCGAGCACCAGGTCAACGGCCGCGGCCGGCGCTCGGTGGCGCTGGACCTGAAATCACCAGCCGGTCGTGAAGCGGTGCTGCGGCTGATCGCCACCGCCGACGTGCTGATCGAGGGCTTCCGCCCCGGCGTCACCGAAAGCCTGGGCCTGGGTCCGGCCGATTGCCAGGCGGTCAACCCCGGCCTCGTCTACGGCCGCATGACCGGCTTCGGCCAGACCGGGCCGCTGGCCGGCGCCGCCGGCCACGACATCAACTACATCGCGCTGACGGGCGTGCTGCACGCCATCGGGCCGGCTGGCGGCGCGCCGGTGCCGCCGCTGAACCTGGTCGGCGACTACGGCGGCGGTGCGCTCTACCTGGCCTTCGGCGTGATGGCGGCGCTGTACGAACGCCAGCGTTCCGGCCTGGGGCAGGTGGTCGACGCGGCGATGGTCGACGGCGCCTCGTCGCTGGCCTCCATCTTCCACGGTCTGCAGGCGGCCGGCGGCTGGAGCGACGAGCGCGGCGCCAACCTGCTCGACGGCGGCGCGCCTTTCTACGCCACTTACGAAACGGCCGACGCCCGGCACATCAGCCTGGGCGCGCTGGAACCCAAGTTCTTCCAGCTGCTGGCCGACGCGCTGGGCCTCGACCCGCGCTTCGTGCGCGGCCAGTACGACCGCCGCTTGTGGCCCGAGATGCGTGGGGCCATCGCCGCCGCGGTGCGCTTGCGCAGCCGCGACGACTGGTGCGCGCGGCTCGAAGGCAGCGACGCCTGCTTCGCGCCGGTGCTGACTTTTGCCGAGGCCGCGCAGCACCCGCACGCCCGAGCGCGAACCGCCTTCGTCGAAGTCGCCGGCCTGGTGCAGCCGGCGCCCGCGCCGCGCTTCAGCCGCACGCCGGCGGGCCAGCCGCAAGCCGCGCCGATCGATGGCCAACACACGGCTGCCGTGCTCGGCGAAGTCGGCTACAGCGCGGCCGAGATCGCCGCGTTGATCACCGAAGGAATTGCCCGATGAGCCACCCGATGAAGCACCCGCACACCACGCCCGCCGACGCCCGCCGTGCGGCTTCGCTGCTGCTGCTGCGCGATGGCGCAGACGGCCTGGAAGTGCTGATGCTGCGCCGCGCCGAACGCGCCGGCGACGCCGGCAGTGGCGCGGCCGTCTTCCCCGGCGGTTTGCTCGACGCCCGCGACCGCGCCGCCCATGCGCACTGCGTCGGTGCCGACGACGCCGCGCTCAGCGCCCGCCTGGGCCTGCCCGAGGGCGGCCTGGATTACGCCGTCGCCGCGCTGCGCGAAACCTTCGAGGAAGTCGACCTGCTGCTGGCCGCCGCCGACTTCGACGCCGCCGCGCTGCAGCCCTGGCGCGAGCGCCTGCAGCAGGGGCAGGCCGGGATGGCCGACTTCTGCGCCGACACCGGTCTGCAGCTGGACGTCAGCGGCCTGCACTACCACAGCCACTGGCTGACGCCGCCGGGCGCGCCCAAGCGCTTCGACACGCGCTTCTTCGCGACCCGCGCGCCGGCCGGCCAGACGCCGCGCGCCGATGCCCGCGAAGCCCAGGCCCTGATGTGGCTGACGCCGCGGGCGGCGGTGGCCCTTCAGCGCGACCTCAAGCTGCTCCCGGTGACGCTGCGCACCCTGCAGGAACTGGCGCAATGGCCTGACGCCGACAGCGCCCTGGCGGCGATCGCCGCCCGCACCGAATTCCCGCTGATGATGCCGCGCCGCGCACTGGGTCCGAAAGGCCTGCGCGCCGTGCTGCCGGATGAGTTCGCCTACGCCGAGATCGGCAAGCTCGACCCCGAAGGCCGCGCCGATGCCTCGTGCGAACTGCTGCCCGGCCGTGCGGTGCGCCTGTCGCCGCGCATCCTGCGCATCACCGCGCCCAACCCCGGCGTGATGACCGGGCCTGGTACCAACACCTACCTCGTCAGCGACAGCCAGGGCCAGGGCTGGACCGCCATCGACCCGGGGCCCGCAAGCGACGAGCACCTGCAGACCATCCTGGTCCTGCTTGCCGCCTTGCCGGGCCCGCTGCAGCGCATCCTGGTCACCCACACCCACCGCGACCATTCACCCGGCGCGGCGGCCTTGTCGCAGGCCACCGGCGCGCCGGTCTCGGGCCGCTTCGCCGCCCACCCGATGTGGCAGGACGAAACCTTCGCGCCGGCCCACCAGCCGCAGCATGGCGAGCGCATCGTCATCGGTGCCGACACCACCCTGCGCGTCATCCACACGCCCGGCCACGCGTCCAACCACCTGTGTTTCCTGCTCGAGGAAGAACGCCTGCTGTTCACCGGCGACCACCTGATGCAGGGCAGCACGGTGGTCATCAACCCGCCTGACGGCGACATGGCGGCCTACCTGGCCAGCCTGCGCGGCCTGCTCGACGAAGACCTCGAATGGCTGGCCCCCGGCCACGGTTTCCTGGTCGCGCAGCCGCAGCCCGTGATCGCCAAGCTGATCGCCCACCGGCTGCGCCGCGAGGCCAAGGTGCTGGCTGCGTTCGACCGCGTGGGCGGCAGCGCCACGCTGGCGGCGCTGGTGCTGCAGGTCTACGACGACGTGCCGGCCGCGCTTCACGGCGTGGCCGAACGGTCCTTGCTGGCCCACCTGCTGAAGCTGCAGGCCGACGGTGCTGTCGTGCTGGCGGGCGAGCGGTGGGTGTCAGCCGGCTGATGGCGGCGGCGCCGCGTCTTGCCAGCGACCGTCCAGCAGCAACTGGTGGGGCCTGAACTGCGACTTGTAGGCCATCTTGGGGCTATCCGCGATCCAGTAGCCGAGGTAGACGTAGGGCAGCTTCAGCAGCCGCGTCTGTTCGATCTGCCATAGCACGCTGTAGGTGCCGTAGCTGGCCTCGTCGTCGGGCTCGTAGTAGGTGTACACGGCCGAGATGCCGTCGCTCAGCACGTCCAGGATCGAGACCATCTTCAGCACGCCGGGGCTGCCGTCCTCGGTGGGCTCGCGGAACTCGACCAGCCGTGAATTGACGCGGCTTTGCAGCAGGAACTGGGTGTACTGGTCGACGCTGTCGTGGTCCATGCCGCCGCCGCTGTGGCGGCCGCTCTGGTAGCGCAGGTAGAGCTGGTAATGCTCGGCCACGAAGCCCAGTCGCAGCACGCGGGCCTTCAGCGTGGCGTGGGCCTTGCCGGCGCGGCGCTGGCTGCGGCTGGGCGTGTAACCGTCCACCGGCACGCGCATCGGCACGCAGGCGCGGCAGCCGTCGCAATACGGGCGGTAGGTGAACAGGCCGCTGCGCCGGAAGCCGGCGGCCACCAGGCTGGAGTAGGTTTCCGCGTGGATCAGGTGGCTGGGTGTGGCCACCTGGGAGCGGGCCTGGCGCTCGGGCAGGTAGCTGCACGGATAGGGCGCCGTTGCGTAGAACTGCAAGGAGCCGAGCGGCAATTCGTTCGGGTGGGTCACGCGCGGTGGGGGTGCTGCGGAAGGGGCTGCAGGGGCGTCGGGACCAGCAGATCCCAGGCGGCTTCATCATAGGTCCAAGGCGCGACGTCCGGCTCGGCCAGGGCTGCCGCCAGGTGCCTTTCGAAGGCCGCACGCGGGATCTCGTGGCCGCCGAAGGACGCCAGATGGCCGGTGTTCTGCTGGCAGTCGATCAATACGATGCCGCGCGCGCGGCAGGCAGCGACCAGCGCGGCCAGCGCGACCTTGGAGGCATCCGCGCGATGCGCGAACATCGACTCGCCGAAGACCATGCGTCCGATGGCGATGAAGTACAGGCCGCCGACCAGCCGGCCGTCGACCCAGGTCTCGCAGCTGTGCACGCGGCCGGCGCGGTGCCAGGCGGTGTAGGCGCCGATGATGGCCGGCACGATCCAGGTGCCGTCCTGGCCTTCGCGCGGCGTGCCGGCACAGGCGGCGATCACCGCCGGGAAGTCGCTGTCGAAGCGCAGTTCGCAGCCCGGCGTGCGGCGGAAGCGGCGCAGCGTCTTGCGCATCGTCTGCGACAGGTGGAAGTCGGCCACCGGCAAGACCATGCGTGGGTCGGGGCTCCACCACAGCGCGGGCTGGCCCGGGCTGAACCAGGGGAAGATGCCTTTGCGGTAGGCCTCGTCCAGCCGTTCCGGGGTGATGCGGCCGCCGGCAGCAACGAGGCCCGGCGTGTCGCTGTCGGGCCCGAGCGCCAAACGGGTGGGCGGCAGCGGCGTGCTGTCGTCGATCCAGTTCAACATGACGGTCTTCGGCTCAACTGGCGGCCGGTTTGTCCCGGCCCTGAGCCAGCTGCATCCACAGGAAGGTGTATTCCAGTGCCGACATCTGCGCGCGCTGGGCGTTGTCGGCCGCGCCGCCGTGGCCGCCCTCGATATTTTCCCAATACAGCACGCGGTGGCCCTGCTCGATCATCCGCGCCGCCATCTTGCGGGCATGGCCGGGGTGGACGCGGTCGTCGCGCGTGCTGGTGGTGAACAGCACCTTGGGCAGCTTCACGCCGGCCTTGACGTTCTGGTAGGGGCTGTACTTCTTGATCCAGTCCCACTCGTCGGGCTTGTCGGGGTCGCCGTATTCGGCCATCCACGAAGCCCCGGCCAGCAGCTTGTTGTAGCGCTGCATGTCCAGCAGCGGCACCTGGCAGACCACGGCGTTGAACAGTTCGGGCCGCTGGACCATGGTCGCGCCGACCAGCAGGCCGCCATTGCTTCCGCCCTGGATGCCCAGCCGTCCCGGCCGCGTCACGCGGCGGCGGATCAAGTCCTGGGCCACGGCGGCGAAGTCGTCGTAGCTCTTCTGCTTGTGTTCCTTGACCGCCGCCTGGTGCCAGCCGGGGCCGAATTCACCGCCGCCGCGGATGTTGGCCAGCACGAAGACGCCGCCGCGGCCGGTCCAGGCGCGGCCGATGGCGCCGGAATAGAAAGGTGTCAGCGAGACCTCGAAACCGCCGTAGCCGTAGAGCAGCGTCGGGTTCTCGGCGTCGGGTTTGGCGCCCTTGGGCCAGACGACGAAGTAGGGCACGCGGGTGCCGTCACGCACCGGCGCGAAGCGCTGTTCGACGCGCAGGCCCTCGGCGTCGAAGAAGCTGGGGCGCGACTTCAGCACCTCGCGGTCGTCGGCCCCCGTGCGGCCGAGCTGCAGCGAGTCGGGGCTGAGGAAGTCGGCGGCGTTCAGCAGGTAGTGCTCGGCCAGCGGGTCGGTGGGCAGCAGCGGGTCGTGCAGCGCCGTCACGCTCAGCTGGCCGGGGTAGGGCGCGACCATCTCGCGCTTGGTCCATTTGGTGGCGTCGCGCTCGCCGCCCGGGCCCGGCGCTTCGCGCCATTCCTGCAGCTTGCTGGCGACCTTGTCGAGCACATTGACGATGACCGTCTCGCGGGTGGCCGTGTAGCCGGCCAGGCTGCGCGTGGCGGTGGGCGTGAACAGCGCGGCGAAGCGGCGTTCGCCCTTCAGGTAGGCGGCGGCGTCGCCGACCAGCAGAGAGCCGCGCAGCCAGGTCTTGCGGCCGATGACCCAGTCGCTGCGCAGTTCGATGAAGACACGGTCGCGCTGGAAGGCCAGCTGCGCGTCCTGCGGCTTTTCCAGCGCCACCAGCTGGTCGCCCTGCAGCAGGTAGACCAGGCTGTTGTAGAAGTCCAGCGCGCGCGCGAACAAGGTGCGCTCGTAGCCCGGTGTGCGGTCGACGCTGACCGAGACCGCGACGTCCTGTTTTTCGCCTTCGAAGACGGTCACCGCGCTGCCCAGCGGCTGGCCGCGCTGCCAGCGCCGGATGACCCGCGGGTAGCCCGAATCGGTCAGCGAACCGGGGCCGAAATCGGTGCCGACGTAGAGGTGCTCGCTGTCCATCCATTCGACCGAGGACTTGGCCTCGGGCAGGCTGAAGCCGCCTTCGACGAAACGCCGGCTGACGGTGTCGAATTCGCGCTGCACCTGGGCGTCGGCGCCACCGCGCGACAAGGCCACCATGGCCAGCCGGTAGTCGGGCGCCAGGACGGTCGCTCCGCCCCAGACCCAGTTCTCGTTCTCGGCCTTGGCCAGCGCGTCGATGTCGATCACGGTGTCCCAGGCCGGCTGCGGCTTGCGGTACTCGGTCAGCGTGGCGCGGCGCCACAGGCCGCGCGGGTTGGCCGCGTCGCGCCACAGGTTGTAGAAACTGTCGCCCCGCCGCGTGACGTAGGGGATCTGCGCCTTCGAATCCAGCACCTCGCGGATGCTGGCGCGCAGCGCTTCGAAACCCGGTTCGGCCTGCAACAGTGCGGCGCTCTCGGCGTTGCGCTCGCGCACCCACTGCAGCGCGCTGTCGCCCAGCACGTCCTCGAGCCAGCGGTAGGGGTCTTGCGGACCGGGGTCGGGGGCGGTGGTGGGGTTGGTCACGGGGCGCGCGCCTTGATGAGGGTGGGGTGGACTTCGACGCTCCGGTCGGCGTTGCCGACCCAGATCGCGCCGTCCTGGACCGTGACCTGCAATTGCATCGACCGGCTGGCCAGCTGTGCCAGTTCCTGACTCTGCGCAGCCGGCAGCTGCCAGACCGCCAGGTTGTTCAGCCGCGCGACCTTGTTCTGCACGCCGGCCCACCAGATCAGCGCGGCGCTGCTGTAGACGTAGAGCGTGACGCGGTCGGCGCGCCCGCTGGCCTTGGCCAGCCGGCGTTCGTCGGGCTGGCCCATTTCGACCCAGTGCCGCAACTGGCCGTCGAGGCTGATCTGCCACAGGTCGGGCTCGTCGGCGTCGGCCAGCCCGCGTGCGAAGACGAGGTTGCCGTCGTGGTCGTCAGCCGGCACGTTCAGCGCGAAGGCCAGCAGGCGCACCATCATGCGCTCGTCGGTTTCCGACGGGTGGCGGGCCAGGGTCAGCGCGTGGGTGGCGTACAGGCCGCGGTCCATGTCGGCGATCTGCAGCGTGGCCTTGCAGATGGTGGATTTCAGCGCCATGGCCGGTGGCGCAGCGCCAGTGCAGGATCGGAACAGGTGACGGCGGGCATGGGCAGGCAAGCAGGGGAGAAGGCTGCGCACTGTGCCACAGCGGCCGGCCTGCCCCGGGCGAGGATGGCATCATGCGTGGTTTCGTCGGTCGAATCGGCCGCCAACCCCACCCGTTCCCGCGCGAGGATGAAGATGAAGGTCATGACGCTCCTGTCGGCCCTGCTGTTTGCAGCCGCCATTTCCGGGGCGCAAGCCCAGACCACGACCCCGGTCAAGCCGGCTGCCAAGGCGGCCGCCAAACCGGCTCCCGGCAAGGCCGCGGCAGCCAATCCGGCGGCTTCGGCCGCTTCGGCCGCCGATGACAAGACCGCGGTGATGGGCACCGGCAAAGGCAACTCGGGTCCGATCCTGACGCGCGACGAACTGCGGGTCTGCCTGAGCCAGGAGGAGAACATCCGCAAGCGCCTGGAAGCCCTGACTGCGCTGCGCGCGCCGCTGGACAAGGAAAAGGCCGACATCGCTGCCGCCCAGCAGACGCTGAAGACCGAGCGCGCCCCGCTGGAAGACATGAGGAAGCTGGCCGACGGCTTGAACGATCGCATGAAGGCCTATGGCGCCCGCATCACGGCCTGGAACGACAGCGTCGCGGCCTTCAATACCAACAACCCGACCGGGGCCAAGGGCGAACGCGAGCGCAACGCCCTGAACAAGGAACGCGAGGAACTCGGCGTGCTGCAGAAGGTTCTGGAGGCCGAGAAGGCCGACTACGCGACCAAGAGCGAAGGGCTGGTCCGCGACTACAACGCCAAGGCGGTGGTCGTCGACGCCCAGGTCGCGGCCTGGAACCTGCGCAACGAGAAATGGAACCAGGACTCGCGCGCGCTGGAAGCCGAGCGTCTGGACTGGGTCGGCAGCTGTGCCGACCGCCGCTTCCGTGAAGACGACGAGATCGCCATCAAGCGCGGCAAGTGATCCCGCCAAGATGACCGCCCCAATCGCCACCAACGCCCATGGCGCGAACAGCGCCACCGACAACCCCCTGTTGCAGGCCTGGCACACGCCGCACGGTCTGCCGCCGTTCGCGCAGCTGCAGGCGGCGCATTTCGAGCCCGCGCTGCAGGCCGCGATGCAGGCTCACCGTGCCGAGCTGGCGCTGATCGCCGAGCAGCCGGCGGCGCCGACCTTCGACAACACGGTGGCGGCCTTCGACCGCGCAGGCGCGCAGCTGGGCCGGGTGGCCGCGGCCTTCCACAACCTGACCTCGTCGGCCACCAGCGCCGAACTGCAGGCGGTGCAGCGCGCGATGGCCGGCCCGATGGCGGCCCACCACAGCGCCGTGCACACCGACGCCGCCCTGTTCCAGCGCCTCGATGCCGTGCACGCGCAGCGCGCCGAGCTGGGCCTGACGGCCGAGCAGCGGCGCCTGGTCGAGCGCCTGCAGCTGGACTTCGTGCGTGCCGGTGCGCAGTTGCCGCCCGCGCCGCAGGCCCGCTACGCAGCCATCATGGCCGAGTTGGCGCAGCACATGACGCGCTTCGCGCAGAACGTCCTGCACGACGAATCGAGCTGGGCACTGCCGCTGGCGGACGATGCGGACTTGGCTGGCTTGCCCGATTTCGTTCGCGCCAGCGCCCGCCAGGCGGCCGCCGAGCGCGGCCTGGCCGGCGCGGTGATCACGCTGGCGCGGTCGCTGATCGTGCCCTTCCTGACCTTCTCCGAACGCCGCGACCTGCGCGAACAGGCCTGGCGCGCCTGGGTCGGCCGCGGTGAACACGAAGGCGAGCACGACAACCGCGAGGTGGCGCGCGCCATCCTGCGCCTGCGCAACGAACAGGCTCGCCTGCATGGCCATGCCAGCTTCGCCGACTACGCGCTGACCGACACCATGGCCGGCACGCACGCCGCCGTGCAGGGCCTGCTGGGCGAGGTCTGGCCGCGCGCACTGATGGCGCTGGAACGCGAACGCGCCGCCTTGCGCGCGGTGATGGCCAGCGAGGGCGTGTCGGAAGCCGACGGCGAGATCGAACCCTGGGACTGGCGCTTCTGGGCTGAAAAGGTCCGCCGCAGCCAGTACGCGATCGACGACGCCGAGGTCAAGCCCTACTTCGAACTCGGTCGCGTCGTGCAGGCGGCTTTCGACTGCGCGCAGCGCCTCTTCGGCCTGCGCTTCACGCTGCGCAGCGACATCCCGGTCTACCACCCCGATGTGCGGGCCTACGAGGTCAGCCATGCCGGCGGCGCGGTCTGCGGCGTCTTCCTGCAGGACAACTTCGCGCGGCCCAACAAGCGCAGCGGCGCCTGGATGAGCAGCCTGCGCTGGCAGAGCCGCAACGGCGAACAGCCGCAAGTGCCGGTGCTGCCGGTGATCCTGAACAACAACAATTTCGCCAAGGGCGAACCGACGCTGCTGTCGCTGGACGACGCGCGCACGCTGTTCCATGAATTCGGCCACGGCCTGCACGGCCTGCTGTCCGACGTGACCTACGAGCGCCTGTCGGGCACCCAGGTGCTGCGTGATTTCGTCGAGCTGCCGTCGCAGATCTTCGAGCACTGGATCGCCGAGCCCGAGGTGCTGCAGCGCCACGCCCGCCACTGGCAGACCGACGCGCCGATCCCCGACGACCTGGTGGCGCGCCTGCAGCGTGCGGCGCGTTTCAACCAGGGCTACGAGACCGTGCGTTACACCGCCAGCGCGCTGGTCGATATGGCCGCGCATGCGCTGACCGACGCCGAACCGCCGGCCGACCTCTGTGCCTTCGAGGCCGAGGTGCTGCAGGCCGCCGGCCTGCCCCATGGCGTCGGCCTGAACCACCGGCTGGTGCACTTCCAGCACCTGTTCGCCAGTTCGGGTTATGCCGCCGGCTACTACGTCTACCTCTGGGCCGAGGTGCTCGACGCCGACGGGTATGGCGCCTTCACCGAAGCCGGCAGTCCTTTCGACCCCGCGGTGGCGCAGCGCCTGCTGCAGCACATCTACAGCAGCGGCAACAGCGTCGAGCCGGGCGCTGCCTTCGCGGCCTTCCGCGGGCGCGCCCCGACGGTGCAGCCGCTGCTCCACAAGCGCGGGCTGCTGCAGCCGGCCTGACAAGCGGCTTGACCCTGGGGGCGGGCTGCAGCCCGCCCCGGCAGCATCACGCCATCACTTCAGCAGCGCCAGCGCGTCGGCCACGCGGGCGCCGAAGGCCTTGGCGGTGGCGATGTCGCCCGGCACCATCTCGTCGGCCGTAGCGTCGGACGGCGTCGTCGTCATCAGGCCCGAGGTCGAACCGACGTAGTTGATGTCGTCGCGCGTCGAGGCCTTGCTGTTGCTGGGCATCAGGCCGGTGCCGACCCACAGCATGCTGTGTTGCAGGCTCAGCGTGATCAGGTAGTGCAGCGTGGACAGCTTGTCGCCGTTCATCGTGGCCGAATTGGTGAAGCCCGCGGCCAGCTTGTTCTTCCAGCCCTGGCCGCCCCAGACCTTGCTGGTTTCGTCGGCGAACTTCTTGAACTGCCAGCTGACGCTGCCCATGTAGGTCGGGCTGCCGAAAACGATGGCCTTGGCGGCGGCCAGCTGTTCCCAGCCGCCTTCGGGCAGCTTGCCCTGGGCGTCGATGGCCAGCAGCGTGCCGCCGCTGCCTTCGGCCACGGCTTGCGCGACCTGGGCGGTGTGGCCGTAGCCACTGTGGAAAACGATGACGATGGCGCTCATGGTGGGTCTCTTTCGGGGGTCAGGGGTTGGGGTTCAGGGGGCGAGATCGAAGACCAGCACTTCGGCGTCCTCGCCGTCTTCCAGTACCAGCATCGTTTCCGCGTCGAGCCGCGCGGCGTCGCCGGCTTGCAGGGGGTGGCCGTTGACGTGCAGGCTGCCGCGCACCAGATGGACGTAGGCGATGCGGCCGGCGGGCAGCGGCAGCTCGGCGCGCTCGGCGCCGGTGAACAGGCCGGCGCTCAGCGTGGCGTCGGCATGGAGGGTCACCGCGCCGTCGCGGCCGTCGGGTGCGGCCACCAGTCGCAGCCTGCCGCGCTTGCTGGCGGCGTCGAAATGCCGCTGCTCGTAGCCGGGCGCGATGCCGGCCCGCTCGGGCAGGATCCAGATCTGCAGGAAATGCGTGGTCTGCCCGGCGGCGTGGTTGAACTCGCTGTGGCGCACGCCGGTGCCGGCGCTCATGCGCTGCACGTCGCCCGGGCGGATGACGCCGGCTGCCTTGCCGGTCTCAGCACCGCCAGCCGTGCCATTCCCCATGCTGTCCTGGTGCGCCAGTTCGCCTTCGAGCACATAGCTGACGATCTCCATGTCGCGGTGGCCGTGGGTGCCGAAACCGGTGCCCGGCGCGATGCGGTCCTCGTTGATGACGCGCAGGTTGCCGACACCCATGTGGGCCGGGTCGCGGTAATCGGCGAACGAGAAGCTGTGGAAGCTGTCCAGCCAGCCGTGCTGGGCGTGGCCGCGTTCGGCCGACTTGCGCAGGGTGATCATGGTGTTCGTCTCCGGTGAAGTCGGTACTGTGCCGAACAGGCACCGCGTCCGGGCTGTGGCAGCTTGTCGAAGCCGTTCAAATAAGATGAAGCGATGACCGAGAAACTGCTCGCCCTCACCCCTGATGCGCTGGTGATGATGGACACCATCGCCCGCACCGGCAGCTTCGCCGCTGCCGCCCGTGAACTGGGCAAGGTGCCGTCGGCGCTGACCTACAGCGTGCGCCAGCTCGAGGAGGCGCTCGACGTGCTGCTCTTCGACCGCAGCTCGCGCCAGGCCCAGCTGACCGCCGCCGGCACCGAACTGCTGACCGAGGGTCGCCGCCTGCTCAGCGAGATGGGCGCGGTGGCCAACCGCGTGCGCCGCGTGGCCAGTGGCTGGGAAACGCAATTGGCGATCAGCGTCGAGGACATCGTCTCGATGCCCATCGTTTTTGAGTTGGTGCAGGCCTTCTGCGCGATGAGTGCCGAACCGGGCCTGGTCGCCAGCAGCGGACCGGCCGCCCAGAAGCCCGGCGATCAGGGCGATCGGCCCGGCCCGGCCACGCGCTTGCGCCTGCGGACCGACGTGCTCAGCGGTACCTGGGAGGCGCTGATCTCGGGGCAGGTGGATCTGGCCATCGGCGTGTCGTCGCGCCACGTCGACGCCAGTGGCATCGAGATGCGGCCGCTGGGCGATCTGCCCTTCGTCTTCTGCGTCGCCCCGCATCACCCGCTGGCGTCGGCCAGCGAGCCGCTGACCGACGCCCTGCTGGTGCACCACCGCGCGGTGGCCGTCGCCGACACCGCGCAGCGCCTGGCGCCGATGACCCTGAACCTGCTGCCCGGCCAGGACGTGTTGACGGTGCCCAGCATGCGCACCAAGCTCGAAGCGCTGCTGCGGTGCCTGGGCTGCGGCTTCCTGCCCGAGCCGCTGGCCCGACCGCACCTGGAGGCCGGCCACCTGGTCCGCAGGGACACGCTGCGCGGTTCGCCGGTGGCCAGCCTGCAGTACGCCTGGCGCGCCGACCGCGGCCCGCAGAGCCTGGGCCGCGCGTTGCAGTGGTGGCTGGCCCAGCTGGAAAGCCCGACCACGCGAAAGGCGCTGTTGGAACACCACGCCGGTCCGCTGGCCTGAAGGCCGGCGGACCCCGTCCACTCGAGGGGTCGCGCGCGGCGCGCCGCAGCGCCAGACTGGAGCGCCTAACCAGGAGCCGCCATGATCAGCAAACTGCTCGCCGCCTTCGTCGGTGTCTGCGCTGCCTGGGCCGTGCAGGCGCAAACACCCACCCACCATTACCGACTGGACGGCAGCTACGCCGACGACCTGGGCGGGCCGTCGCTCACGCCGCTGGGTGGCACGCTGGGTTCGACCGGTTATGCCTTCGGCGCCGACCAGGGTCTGACGGTCGATGGCGTGGTCAACGAGGCGGTCTACACCATCGACCTGGCCTTCTCCTTCGATGAGCTCAGCGGCTACCGCCGCATCATCGACTTCCAGAACCAGGCCAGCGATACCGGCCTGTACGTCTATAGCGGCGATCTGAATTTCTACAACGAAGTCACCGGCTCGGGCACACCTTTCGCTGCGCTGGAGATGACCCGGGTCACCGTGACGCGCGATGCCACCGGGCTGTTCGTCGGCTACGTCAACGGTGTCCAGCAAGTCGCCTTTATCGATGCTGCGGCGCTGGCCACCTTCAGCGGTCCCACGCAGATGGCCAGCTTCTTCCGCGACGACCTCGCCGTTCCTGGCGAGGCCAGCGCCGGCTTCGTCGATGACATCCGCATCTATGGCAGTGCCCTGAGCGCCGCCGAAGTGGCCGCCCTGCCCACCGTCGGCAGCGTGCCTGAGCCGGCCGCTGCCGTCCTGCTGCTGGCCGGCCTGCTGCTCGTGTTCCGGCGCGCCCGCCGGCGCTGAAGCGCGCAGGCGCTGGCGACAATGGGCCGATGCCCGCCGTCCACACCGCCGCGACCACCACCATTGCCACAGCGCCCCGCTACCGAGGCCGCTTCGCGCCGTCGCCCACCGGCCCGCTGCACGCCGGTTCGCTGGTCGCCGCGCTGGCCAGCTGGCTCGACGCCCGCGCCCACGGCGGCGTCTGGCTGCTGCGCATCGAAGACGTTGACACGCCGCGCTGCAGCCCGGCAGCGGCTCGCACGATCCAGCAGCAGCTCGACGCCTGCGGGCTGCGGTCCGACGAGGTCGTGGTCTGGCAATCCACCCGCAGCGCCGCCTACGACCCCGCCTTGCAGCGCCTGCTGGCCGCCGGCCTGGCCTACCCCTGCGGCTGCACGCGCAGCGCCATCGAAGCGCACTGGCAGGCGCTGGGCGTGGTCCACCAGCCCGACAGCGAACGCATCTACCCGGGCACCTGCCGCAACGGCCTGCACGGCCAGCCGGCGCGTGCGGTGCGCCTGAGGGTGGACGGTCCCATCGACTGGACCGACCGCCGCCTGGGTCCGCAGCGCCAGGACCTGGGCCGCGAGGTGGGTGACTTCGTGCTGAGGCGCGCCGACGGCCTGTGGGCCTACCAGCTGGCGGTGGTGGTGGACGACGCGGCGCAGGGCATCACCCAGGTCGTTCGCGGCGAGGATCTGGCCGACAACACGGCGCGGCAGATCGCCCTGCAGCGCGCCCTGCAGTTGCCGTCGCCGGGCTATCTGCACACCCCGCTGGTGCGGGCCGCCGACGGCCGCAAGCTGAGCAAGCAGAACGGCGCGCAGGCGCTCGATCTGCGCGACCCGCTGGCGGCTTTGCAGGCCGCCGCCGCGGTGCTGGGGCTGCCCGAGCTGTCGTCTCGGACGGTGCCGGACTGGCTGGCAGGGGCGGTCGCGGGCTGGGCTGGCATCATTGCGGGCTTTGCCACCAGGAGCGATCCATGACGACCACCGAATCCGGCCTGCAATACGAAGACACCCACGTCGGCGACGGCGCCGAGGCCACCGCCGGCCAGCACGTGCAAGTGCACTACACCGGCTGGCTCTACGACCCGACCGCCAGCCACAACCGCGGCAAGAAGTTCGACAGCAGCAAGGACCGCGGCCAGCCCTTCGCCTTCGGCCTCGGCCAGGGCCAGGTCATCCGCGGCTGGGACGAAGGCGTGCAGGGCATGAAGGTCGGCGGCACGCGCGTGCTGACCATCCCGGCCGATCTGGGCTATGGCCCCCGCGGCGCCGGCGGCGTGATCCCGCCGAACGCCACGCTGGTCTTCGAAGTCGATCTGCTGGGGGTCTGACAGCGACAGCCCGAAAAAAAGCGCCCCGGAGGGCGCTTTTTTTGTTGGGCTGATCGAGGCTCAGCGTGCCGGGCGGGGGAAGCCCGGCTTGGCGAAGGTCTTGCCGGCCGGCTTGAAGGGCTTGCCGCCCGCGGGGCGCGGGCCGAAGCTCTTGCCGCCGCGCGGGGGCGCGCCGGCAGGCATCGGCAGCGGGGCCGAGCGCTTCGGTTCCAGGCCTTCGATGGTGGCCAGCGGGATGCGCTGCGTCGTGTAGCGCTGGATGCGGTGGATCATGCCGCTGTCGCGGCGCTCGGCCAACGTCACCGCCAGGCCGGTACGGCCGGCACGGCCGGTACGACCGATGCGGTGGACGTAGTCCTCTTCCTTCATCGGCAGGCCGAAGTTGATGACGTGGCTGATGGTCGGCACGTCGATGCCTCGGGCGGCCACGTCGGTGGCCACCAGCACGCGCAGCTGCTTGCTGCGCAGACCTTGCAGCACGCGGTTGCGACGGCCTTGCGGCATGCCGCCGTGCAGCGAAGCCACCGAATGGCCCATCTCGTGCAGGCGGTCGGCCAACCAGTCGGCGTCGCGCTGGGTGCTGGTGAAGACCAGCGCCTGATCGACGTTCTTCTCGGTCAGGATGTGGTCCAGCAGGGCGTTCTTGTGTTCGAAGTCATCGGCCCAGTGCAGGCGTTGTTCGATGTCGCCGTGGGCTTCGGTCTGCGAGCTGACTTCGATGCGCTGCGGGTCGCGCAGCAGTTCCTGCGCCAGACGGCCGACATGGCCGGCGAAGGTGGCGCTGTACATCATGGTCTGGCGCGCCGCCGGGGTGGCTTCGGTGATCAGGCGGATGTCGTCGATGAAGCCCATGTCGAGCATGCGGTCGGCTTCGTCGAGCACCAGCATGTCGAGGTTGCCCAGCATGGCCTTGCCCGAACCGAGGTGGTCGATCAGGCGGCCCGGGGTGGCGATCAGGATGTCCAGCGGGCCGCGCAAGGCAGCCAGCTGCGCGCCGTAGGGCACACCGCCGACGACGGTGGCCACGCGCAGGCCGGGAACGAAACGGCCGTAGTCGCTGGCGGCCTTGGCCACCTGCATGGCCAGTTCACGGGTCGGGGTCAGCACCAGCACGCGGGGGCCGCGCGCTTTGCTGCCCGGGGTGGCGGGCAGGCTGCGGCTGGCCAGCACCTTGGTCAGGGCCGGCAGCATGAAGCTGGCCGTCTTGCCGCTGCCGGTGCGGCTGCTGACCATCAGGTCCTTGCCGGCCAGCGCCGGCGGGATGGCTTCGGCTTGGACGCCGGTGGGCTCGGTGTAGCCGGCGGCTTGCAGGGCACGCACCAGGGCTTCGTGCAGGTTCAGGGCTTCAAACGTCATGTCGGTCTCGCTTCTATGGGCTCGCGGCACGCAAAAGCGTGCCATCGTTGCCTTGTGGGCAACGTGGGTGGGGTCGCGGGTAGGTGCTGCCAGGCAGATTGCTGCCATGGTTTCGGTCGCACCCGGGTACAGCGACGGCATCGCCGCCGACCCGAAAGAAGCGCACGTTTGAGCAAACGTGGCAAAGGCCGAAGGGGATGAACTTCTGGCAGGTCAGGAACCAGCCAAGCCTCGAAGTATAGCTGGTTTCGCCGCCGGCATTGGGGTTTCTACGAAAGCGCCTGCCGTGACGACTGGACGCGCGGCGCGAGCGCACCCCAGACCGGGTCCACCCGGCCCGGCAGGTCGGGCAAGGTGCCGAGTTCGGTGCGGCTCTCGCCGGGCGAATGGAAGTCGCTGCCGCGTGAGGCCAGCAGGCCGAATTCGACGGCCGTGTCGGCGTAGCGGATGTGCTCGGCCGCGCTGTGGCTGCCCGTCATGACCTCGACGCCGCGGCCGCCGTGGGCGATGAATTCGGTGATCAGCGCGTACTCGGCGGTGGCGCTGAACTTGTAGCGGCCGGGGTGGGCGATGACGGCGATGCCGCCGGCGCCGGTGATCCACCGAACCGCGTCGCCCAGGCCGGCCCAGACGTGGGGCACATAGCCCGGCAGGCCTTCCTTCAGGTAGCGGCGAAACACGCTGTGCATGTCGGCGCAGACGCCGGTCTCGACCAGGAAGCGGGCGAAGTGGGTGCGCGAGATCAGTTCGGGGTTGCTGACGTAGCGCAGCGCGCCTTCGAAGGCGCCGGGAATGCCGGCTTTCGCCAGGCCGCTGGCCATGTCCAGGGCGCGTTGGCGGCGGCCGCCGCGCGTGGCGGCCAGGCCGGCGTTCAGCGCGGCGTCGTCGGCGTCGAAGCCCAGGCCGACGATGTGCACGGTTTCACCGGCGAAACTGACCGAGATCTCGGTGCCGGTGAGGTAGCCCATGCCGAGGTCGAGCGCCGCGCTGCGCGCCCGCTGCTGGCCGCCGAGTTCGTCGTGGTCGGTCAGCGCCCAGAGTTCGACGCCCTGGGCGTGGGCCCGCTCGGCCAGCGCCTCCGGGCTGAGCGTGCCGTCAGAGAAGGCGGAATGCGAATGCAGGTCGGCGTTGAGTAGGTGCACAGCGCATTGTAAAAACTCGGCGCCTGTCAGCGCAAAGGCGGGGCTTGTGCAGGCCTGGCGCAGTCGGCGGCTTCAGGCGCCCAGCGCCATGCGCCGGCCGCAGCGCGCGGCCAGGCTCTCGTCGTGGGTGACGACGACGAAGGCCGTGCCCTGTTCGCGGGCCAGGCCCAGCATCAGCTCGAAGACGCCGTCGGCGGTGCTGCGGTCGAGGTTCCCGGTCGGCTCGTCGGCCAGCACGCAGGCCGGCTGCGTGACGAGGGCCCGCGCAATGGCCACACGCTGGCGCTCGCCGCCCGACAGTTGCGCCGGGTGGTGGTTCGCGCGACCGGCCAGGCCGACGCTGGCCAGCACGCGCTGCGCCGCGTCCCGCGCCTCGGCCTGCGGCAGGCGGCGGATGCGCAAGGGCATGGCCACGTTGTCGAGCGCGCTGAACTCGGGCAGCAGATGGTGGAACTGGTAGACGAAGCCCAGGTGCAGATTGCGCCAGCGGCCCTGCTCGGCGGCGCCCATGCCGGTGTAGGCGCGGCCCATCAGCTCGACCGTGCCCGAAGTGGGGGCGTCCAGCCCGCCCAGCAGGTGCAGCAGGGTGCTCTTGCCGGAACCCGAAGCGCCGACCACGGCCAGCGTCTCGCCGCTTGCCACCTGCAGGCTGACGCCCTGCAGCACCGTGACGTCGAGCGGGCCTTCCAGGAAGCGCTTGTGCAGGTCCTGGCAGCGCAGGATCACGCCGTCCGGCAGCTCATTCATAGCGCAGCGCCTCGGCCGGGTTGACGCGGCTGGCGCCCCAGCTCGGGTAGAGCGTGGCGGCGAAGGCCAGCGCCAGCGAAATCAGCGTGATCGGCAGGATGTCGCTGGCCAGCGGCTGGCTGGGCATGTGGTTGATGACATAGATGCTGCCTGGCAGGAAGGCCACGCCCAGGGCGCGCTCGATGGCCGGCACGATGACGTCGATGTTGACGGCCACGCCCAGACCCAGCAACACGCCGGCCAGCGTGCCGATGATGCCGCTCATCGCGCCCTGCACGATGAAGATGCCCATCACGCTCTTCGGGCTGGCGCCCAGGGTGCGCAGGATGGCGATGTCGGCACGCTTGTCGGTCACCGTCATCACCAGGGTGCTGACCAGGTTGAAGGCGGCCACGGCGACGATCAGCGTCAGGATGATGAACATCATGCGTTTCTCGATCTGCACCGCGTCGTACCAGTTGCGGTTGGTCCTCGTCCAGTCGCGCACGGTGACCGCCGGGCCCAGGCGGGCCTGCAGTTCGGCGCCGATCTGCCGCGCGCCCTGCACGTCGTTCAGCCGCAACTGCACGCCCATCGGGCCTTCGACGCGGAACAGGCGCACCGCATCTTCCACGTGAATCAGCGCCAGGCCGCTGTCGTATTCGTAATGCCCGGCCTCGAAGGTGCCGACCAGCGTGAACTGCTTGAGCCGCGGCACCACGCCGGCCGGCGTGGTCTGGCCGCCGGGGGCGACGATGGTGACCTTGTCGCCGGTGCGGGCGCCCAGCATGCGCGCCAGTTCGATGCCCAGCACGATGTTCCATTCGCCCGCCTTCAGTTTCGCCATCAACGGGGCTTGCGTCTTGGCCAGGTCGGTGACCTGGCCTTCCAGCGCGGGGTCGATGCCGCGCACCACGGCACCGCGCAACTCGTCGCCGCGGCCGACCAGCGCTTGCGCGGCCACGAAAGGCGCCGCGCCGACGACGCGGCGGTCCTGGCGCGCGGCAGCGGCCGTGGCCTGCCAGTCGGGCAGCGCACCGCCGGCGGCGTCGAAGACCTCGATGTGCGCGATGACGCTGAGCATGCGGTCGCGCACTTCCTGCTGGAAGCCGTTCATCACGCTGAGCACGATGATCAGCGCCGCCACGCCCAGCGCGATGCCCAGCATCGAGACCGCGCTGATGAAGGAGATGAAGCCGTTGCGGCGACCGGCGCGGCCGGCGCGCGTGTAGCGCCAGCCGATGGTCCACTCAAACGGCAGGTTCATGCGCGGTGCGGGGCAGGGTTCATGGCGCGCGGATGCTAACGGACGGGCTGCAGCCGCCCCGGATAATCGCCGCATGCACCTGATGATCCCCTACGCCGCGCCCATGTCCGAGGCCGGCCGGCAAGCCAGCGCCAGCTTGAAGTTGCCTCGCCTGCAGGCGCTGCTCGGCCGCTGGACCGAAGTGGATCGCGACAGCGCCGACGAATGGAGCCTGAGCCCACCGCACGAACGCGCCCGGGCCCGGGCGCTGGGCCTGCGGGGCGGCAGCGGGCAACTGCCCTGGGCGGCGCTGCAGGCCCGGGCCGATGGCTTGGCGGTGGGCGATCGGGCCTGGGGGCTGGTCACGCCTGCGCACTGGCACCTGGGCACCGATCAGGTCAGCCTGCTCGACCCGCAGACCCTGATGCTGGACGAGGCCGGCTCGAAGGCTTGCTTCGATGCGGTGCAGGACCTCTTCACCAGCGCGGGCTACGCGGTGCACCGGGCCGCGCCGCTGCGCTGGTACATCGCCCACGAATCGCTGGCCCGGCTGGCCACCGCCTCGCTGGACCGCGTGATCGGCCGCAACGTCGATGCCTGGCTGGGCAGCGATCCGGCGATGCAGCCGCTGCGCCGCTTGCAGAGCGAGGTGCAGATGCTGCTCTACACGCACCCGCTGAACGAGCAGCGCGAGGCGCAGGGCTTGCTGCCCGTCAACTCCTTCTGGCTCAGCGGCTGCGGCGTGGCCCAGGCGGTCACCGGGATTGAGCCGACCACCGACGCCCGCCTGCGCGGGTCGGCGCTGGCCGACGACTGGGCGGCCTGGGTCAAGGCCTGGGACACGCTGGACGAAGGCCCGCTGGCCGATCTGCTGCAGCGCGCCGACCGCGGCGAGGCGGTCCGCCTGACGCTGTGCGGCGAACGCGCTGCGGCCACCTTCGAACCGGCGCCACGCAGCTTGCTGCAGCGGGCGCGCGGCCTGTTTGCTGCGTCGGCCATGCTGCCGTTGCTGGAGAGCCTGTGATTCTGCAAACCCGCGACGTCTCGCCGCGCACCGCCTACGCGCTGGAGCAGGCCGGCGTGCATCCGCTGCTGGCCCGCCTGCTCGCCGCGCGCGGCGTGCGGGCCGTCGATGAACTGGACGACAGCCTGGGCCGACTGCTGCTGCCCGAAACGATGAAAGGCAGCGCCGAAGCCGGCCGTCTGCTGGCCGACGCGATCCAGCAGCGCCAACGCATCTGCATCGTCGCCGACTACGACTGCGACGGCGCCACCGCCTGCGCCGTGGCGCTGCGCGGGCTGGCCTTGCTGGGCGCTGCGCCGGGCAGCGTCGGCTACGTCGTGCCCGACCGCGCGGTCCACGGTTACGGCCTGACGCCGGCCATCGTCGACCTGGCCCGCGAGCGCCACCCGAAGGGCCTCGACGTTCTGGTCACGGTGGACAACGGCATCGCCAGCCACGCCGGCGTGGCCCACGCGCGGGCCTGCGGCCTGCAGGTGCTGGTCACCGACCACCACCTGCCGGCGGTCATCGACGGCGCTATCTCGCTGCCCGACGCCGACGTCATCGTCAACCCCAACCAGCCCGGCTGCGACTTCGCCAGCAAGGCGATCGCCGGTGTCGGCGTGATGTTCTATGTGCTGCTGGCGACGCGGGCCGCACTGCGCGCCCGCGGTGCCTTCGATGCGGCCACGCAGCCGCGGCTGGACGCCTTGCTCGACCTGGTCGCGCTGGGCACCGTGGCCGACGTGGTGAAGCTGGACGCCAACAACCGCCGACTGGTCGCGCAGGGCCTGAAACGCATCCGCAGCGGGCGCATGCAGCCCGGTATCACGGCGCTGTTCCAGGCCGCCGGGCGTGACGCCAGCAAGGCGGCCGGCTTCGACTTCGGCTTCGCTTTGGGCCCGCGCATCAACGCCGCCGGCCGGCTGGCCGACATGACGCTGGGCATCACCTGCCTGAGCACCGACGACGCCGCGCTGGCGCAGGAACTCGCCGCGCAGCTCGACGCCATCAACCGCGAACGCCGCGAAGTGGAAGCCGGCATGCGCGAGCTGGCTGAGCGGGCCTTGCTGCAGCTGATGCCGGCCGACGACACCGCCGATGCGCCGCCCGCGCCCCCTTCGGTCGCGCTCTTCGACGAAAGCTTCCACGAAGGTGTGGTCGGCATCGTCGCCGGCCGCGTCAAGGACAGGCTGCACCGGCCGACCTTCGTCTTCGCCCGCGGCGCCGACGGCCACTTGAAAGGCTCGGGCCGTTCGATCCCTGGCTTCCACCTGCGCGACGCCCTGGACCTGGTGGCCAAGCGCCACCCCGGCTTGCTGCTGCGCTTCGGCGGCCACGCGATGGCCGCTGGCTGCACGCTGGGCGATGTCGGCGACGACGGTCCGCTGGCGCTGTTCGACGGTGCGCTGCGGGCGGTCGCCACCGAATGGCTGGACGCCGCGACGCTGACCCGCACCCTGCGCACCGACGGCCCGCTGCCGCTGGAATGGTTCAACGCGCAGACCGTGGCGCTGCTCGACGCGCAGGTCTGGGGCCAGGGCTTCGAGCCGCCGATGTTCTGCGACGAGGTGCAGGTGCTGCAGCAGCGCCTGGTCGGCGAGAAGCACATGAAGTTGAAGCTGCGCCACCAGGGCACCGAGCGCGACGCCATCTGGTTCAGCCACACCGAAGCGCTGCCCGCCACGGCGCGTTTGGCCTACCGATTGAGCATCGACGAATGGAACGGCAAGCAGCGCGTGCAGATGATGGTCGAGGCCAGCGCGCCCTGACCCCTGGCCGCTGGAAGGGGCTCAGGCCACCCGACCGAACCACCACAGCGACAGCCCCGCCGACAGCAGCGCCAGCAGCGCGCCCAGGGCGGCGAACAGCGCCGTCACCTCGGTTTCCTTGCGCTCGACGACCATGCGCGACGACAGGCCCTCGTAGACCTGCTTCAGGTCTTCGGCGGTGCCGGCGTAGAAGTACTCGCCGTGGGTCAGCAGCGAGATGTTCTTCAGCGTCTCTTCGTCCAGCCGCACGCGCATGCTCCAGCCTTCGAAGCCGATGGTCTCGCCGCTGGTCGTGCCCACGCCCACGGTGTAGACGCGGATGCCGTGGTCGGCGGCCATCCTGGCGGCGTCCAGCGGGTCGGGGCCGGTCGTGCGCTGGCCGTCGGTCAGCATGATGATGGCCGCCGAGTTGTAGCTGCCGGGTGCTGCCGGCGGGCGCTTGGTCGCTTCCTGCTTCGCGGCGAAGTCCTTGCCGGGGAAGTTGCGCTGGCCGGTGACGTGCTGGATCTCGATGCCGTCGTCGGGGAAGAGCGTGGCCAGGCTCAGGATGATGCCGCTGCCCGTGGCGGTGCCGCGCTGCAGCTGGAAACGGTCGATGGCCTTGATCACGTCGTCGCGGCTGGCCGTCGGCGCCTGCACCACGGCGGCCGTGCCGGCGAAGGCCACCACGCCGACGCGGACCTCGCGCGGCAGCTTGTTGACGAAGCTCTTGGCGGCTTCCTGCGAGGCCACCAGCCGGTTCGGCTTGACGTCTTCGGCGCGCATGCTGCCCGACACGTCCATCGCCAGCATGATGGTGCGCTCGGCCAGCGGCAGCCTCAGCGTGGCAGTGGGCCGGGCCACGGCCAGCAGCAGCGTGGTCAGGGCGAGCAGCAAGAGCAGCGGCGGCAGATGGCGGCGCCACCCGGGTCCGCGGCCCAGCGCCAGCTTGGCGATGGCGATGCTGGCCACCCGCACGGTGGCCCTGCGCTGGCGCGCCAGCAGCCAGAAGTACAGCGCCACCAGCAGTGGCAGCAGCGCCAGCAGCGCCAGCATCTGCGGCCAGATCAGGCTCATGCTGCGGCTCCCGTCATCGGGGTGCCGCGCGCAATCGCTCGCGGAAAGCGCAGGGGCAGCTTCAGCCGCGCGCGCTGGCGGCGCAGGTCGGCGAAGCGCATCAGTGCGCTCAGCAAGTCGTCGTCGGTGGCCAGTTCCAGCACGTCGGCGCCGGACTTCGCCAGGCTCTCGAGCAGCGACTGTTCCTGGGCCTGCGCCATTCGGGCATAGCGCTCGCGGAAGGCCGGAT
This sequence comes from Betaproteobacteria bacterium, assembly GCA_947453725.1. GTDB lineage: Bacteria > Pseudomonadota > Gammaproteobacteria > Burkholderiales > Burkholderiaceae_C > Rubrivivax. The sequence continues at coordinate 167,766 of CANGHH010000003.1, forward strand.
CGGCCGCGTCGATGAACAGTTGCTCGCCGGTTTCCGCGTCTTGCACGGTCACCAGGCCGACGTCCGGCAGTGCCATCTCCATCGGGTCCCACAAGCGCACGGCGACCACGTCATGCCGGCGCGACAAACGGGCCAGTGCCTCGGCCCAGCCCGGCTGGCTGATGAAGTCCGAGACCACGAAGACCAGGCTGCGGCGCCGGATGGCCGATTCGGCGGCGCTCAGCAGCCTGGCCAGTGCGGTGCCGGTGTTGGCGGCTGGCGCTGTGGCTGCGCCTGCATGCGCAGCCGGCTGCGGCGCGCGCATGCGCTGCAGCAGTTCCAGCACGTGCAGCCGCGAAGCGCGCGGTGGCATCAGGCCGTCCACTTGCTGGCTGTAGAACATCGCCCCGACGCGGTTGCCGTGGCGCGTGACGACGCGCGCCAGCGTGGCCACGAAGGCAGTGGAAACGGCCAGCTTGGTGGTGTCGCCGCTGCCGAAGTCGACGCTGCCCGACAGGTCCAGCAGGAACCAGGCGCTGAGGTCGCGGTCTTCCAGGAACTGCCGCACATAGGGCTGCTGCAGCCGCGCGGTGACGTTCCAGTCGATGTGGCGGACGTCGTCGTGGTGCTGGTATTCGCGCAGGTCGGCCAGGTCCACGCCGGCGCCTCGCCACAGCGTGCGGTAGTCGCCCTGCAACAGGCCGTCGAGTCGGCGGATCACCGTCCACTCGAGACGGCGCAGCAGTTGGTCTGGTGCCCCCAGGCTCACTGCGTTCGCCACCCCCCGAGGGGGCTCTTGCAGCGGCCCGGCAAAGCCGGTTCCGCGCAAGGCCTTGGTCGCTGCCGCTTCAGTCATGGGCCATCGAGGTGAGCGGCTTGTCGGGCGCCGGCACGGCTTTGAGGATGCGCTGGATCACCGCATCCGGCGTGATGTCGGCCGCCAGCGCTTCATAGCTCAGCACCAGGCGGTGGCGCAGCACGTCGGGCACCAGCTCGACCATGTCCTCGGGCAGCACGTAGCGCCGGCCGCGCAGCAGGGCCAGCGCCTTGGCGCCTTCGATCAGGCCGATGGTGGCGCGCGGGCTGGCGCCGTAGCTGAGGTAGGGCGCCAGTTCGGCCAGGCCGTGCTGCGCCGGCCGGCGCGTGGCGCTCACCAGCTTCACCGCGTACTGCATCAGCGCCGGGTCGCAGAAGACGGCGCGGCATTCGCGCTGCAGTGCGGCCAGCTGCAGCGTGTCGGCCACAGCGTGCACCGCCACCGCCGGGCCGGTCACGCGCTGCGCGATGACGAATTCTTCTTCCTCGGTCGGGTAGTCGACCAGCACCTTCATCATGAAGCGATCGATCTGCGCTTCGGGCAGCGGGTAGGTGCCTTCGGTCTCGATCGGGTTCTGGGTGGCCATCACCACGAAGGGCTCGGGCAGCCGGTGCGTCTCGCCGGCGATCGTCACCTGGCGTTCCTGCATCACCTCGAGCAGCGCGCTCTGCACCTTGGCCGGCGCGCGGTTGATCTCGTCGGCCAGCAGCAGGTTCGCGAAGACCGGGCCCAGCGCGGTGCCGAATTCGCCGCTTTTCTGGTTGTAGATGCGGGTGCCGACCAGGTCGGCCGGCACCAGGTCGGGCGTGAACTGGATGCGCTTGAAGCTGCCGTGGATGGTGCACGCCAGGGTCTTGATGGTCAGCGTCTTGGCCAGACCGGGCACGCCTTCGACCAGCAGGTGACCCTGCGCCAGCAGCGCCACCAGCACGCGTTCCAGGAATCGGTCCTGGCCGACGACGACGCGCTTGACCTCGTACAGCAGGCGCTCCATCAGCAAGGCGGTTTCGGCGGCGGGTGCTTGCATGGTGCGGGCTTTCTCAGAACGGCGGCATGCCTGCCGCCGTGGCGGCGTTTTCGATGGGCACGGCGAAGCCGATGCCGATGAAGGTCCGCTGCGCCGACGGGTTGAGGATGGCGGTGACGATGCCGACGACCTGGCCGTCCATCGTGACCAGCGGACCGCCCGAATTGCCCGGGTTGGCGGCGGCGTCGAACTGGATCAGCTTGCTCAGCGTCCTGGCGCCGTCGGGGGCGCGGAATTCGCGCTGCAGGCCCGACACCACGCCGTAGCTGACCGAAGGCCCGATGCCGAAGGGGTGACCGACGGCGATGACGTGGTCGCCCGGCCGCAGGTCGCTGGTGCTGCGCATCGTGGCCGCCTCCAGGTCGTCGGGCAGGGTCAGCGCCTTCAGCACCGCCAGGTCGTTCTCGGGCTGAGCGCCGACCAGCATGGCCTCGCTCTCCTGGCCGTTGGCGAAGCGCAGCTTGACCCGTTTCGCGCCAGCCACGACGTGCAGATTGGTCAGGATGGTGCCGTTGTCGATGATCACCACGCCGGTGCCCAGGCTGCGCGCCATCGCGCGCTGCTCGGGCTTGTCTTCGCCGCTGTCCTTGTCGTCCATCAGGCCGACGACCCGCACCACGGAGGGCAGGACGGCTTCGTAGGCCGCGGCTGCGGCCGAGGGCAGGGCTTCCTTTTCGAGCGACTGCCGCACGGCGGCGGCGATGTCGTCCTGCGTGATGGGGTGGGCGCCGGGGCGCCACGGCGACAGGGCGAAGGGGATGAAGAGCACCAGCGCCAAGGCCAGCAGCGCGCCGGTGAAGGCCCACAGCGGCGCCGCGTGTCGCTGGCTGAGGGTCCGCAGCCAGCCCGTCGCAGTGCCCTCCGCAGCCGGCGCGGACACCGGCGCAGCAGCAGCAGCCGGCTGAGCGGCGACGCGGCGTGGAGATCGGCTGTACAGCGGGGCCTTGTTCATGCGGGCAGGGTGGGTGCGCGATGACAGTACCACGCCCCGGGGAGCTCGCAGGCGCGGGCCTGCAGCGCCTGCGTCATCATCGATGCATGTGGACCGATACGCACTGCCATCTGGACGCCGCCGAGTTCGACGTCGACCGCGATGCCGTGGTCTTGCGCGCCCGCGCCGCCGGCGTCACGCAGATGGTGCTGCCGGCTGTCGATGCGGCGAACTTCGACGCCGTGCGCAGCCTGGCCCACCGCCACGGCCTGGCCTACGCGCTGGGCATCCACCCGCTGTTCGTCGACCGTGCGCCGGACGCCGACCTCGACCGCCTGCAGCAGGCCTTGCAGCAGCACCGCGATGACCCGCGCCTGGTCGCGGTGGGCGAGATCGGGCTCGACCACTTCGTGCCCGGGCTGGACCGCGAACGGCAGGCGCGCTTCTACACCGCGCAGTTGAAGCTGGCGCGCGACGCCGGGCTGCCGGTGCTGCTGCATGTGCGGCGCTCGGCCGACTCGCTGCTGCGAGGGCTGCGCCGCATCGCCGTGCTGGGCGGCATCGCCCACGCCTTCAACGGCAGCGCGGTGCAGGCGCGTCAGTTCGTCGAACGTGGCTTCAGGCTGGGTTTCGGCGGCACGCTGACCTTCGACCGCGCGCTGCAGATCCGCGCCCTGGCGACGGCGCTGCCCGAGACCGCGCTGGTGCTGGAAACCGACGCGCCCGACATCCCGCCGCAATGGCTGTACCGCACGGCCGCCGAGCGCCTGGCCGGTGCGAACAGCCGCAATGAGCCGGGCGAACTGCCGCGCATCGCGGCAGTGCTGGCGGACTTGCGCGGCTGGACGCGGGCACAGGCAGCGGCGGTCACTTCGGCCAATGCCCGTGCCGCGCTGCCCCGCCTGGCGCTGCTGGCGGCGTCGACGTGACCGACCGGCTGCAAGGCCTGCCGCCGGTCATCGGCCCGCGCACGCGGCTGCTCTTGCTGGGCAGTTTCCCGGGCGTCGCGTCGCTGCAGGCCCAGCAGTACTACGGCCACCCGCGCAACCACTTCTGGCCCCTGGTCGGCGGGCTGTGGCAGGTCGATCTGAAGGCGCTGACTTACGCCCATCGCCTGGACTGGCTGCTCGACCACGGCCTGGGCCTGTGGGACGTCTACGCCAGCTGCCGCCGTGCCGGCAGCCTGGACAGCGCCATCCGCGACGCCGCCTTCAACGACCTGGCCAGCCTGCGGCGGCTGGCACCGGCGCTGGCCGCCATCGCCCACAACGGTGGCGAGTCGGCGCGTGCGCTGCGCTTCACCGGCGCGCTGGGTCTGCCGGTCTTCAAGCTGCCGTCCAGCAGCCCGGCCAATGCCAGCTGGTCCTTCGAACGCAAGTTGGCCGCCTGGCGCACAGCGGCGCTGGGCGCCGGACTGCCGCTGCCGGCCTTGACCGAGCCGCTATCGTCGCGTGGTGAAGAAACCCAGCCCTGACCCCTCGAAGCCGCCCGCCCGGGCACCCGCCCGCCCATCCCCCCGCAAGCCCGAACGGGACCTGCCCGGCGTGACGATTTCCGAACACGCCGGCGTGCGCTACCTGCACCTGGGCACGATCTGGATCCAGGGCGCGATGCGCATCAAGAAGCCGCAGCAGGTCGAGCTGGACTACATCCAGCGCATGCTGGCCAGCCTGCTGTGGTTGCCCACCGAGGCGCTGCAAGGCGGGCAGGCTGTGCAACTCGGCCTGGGCGCCGGCGCGTTGACGCGCTTCACCGCCGGCTCGCTGAACACGCCCACCACCGTGGTCGAGATCAACCCCGACGTGGTCCAGGCCAACACCCTGTTCTTCGCGCTGCCGCCGTCTGCCGAGGTGGTGCTGGGCGACGCCGCCGACTGGCTGGCGCAGGCCGAGCCGGGCAGCGTGCGCCTTCTGCACGTCGACCTCTATGACCACGAGGCCGCTGCGCCCGTGCTCGACGATGTCGACTTCTACGCCGCCTGCCGGGCCACGCTGGAGGCGGGCGGCCTGATGAGCGTCAACCTCTTCGGTCGCGACGCCAGCTTCGAGCGCAGCATCGCGCGCATCGCGCAGGCTTTTGGCGCCGACCAGGTCTGGAGCCTGCGCCCGACCCGTGAGGGCAACACCGTGGTGGTCGCCGGCCGCGGCGTGGTGGTGCCCGAGCGCGAGGCCCTGACGCTGCGCGCGGCGGCCATCGAAGACCGCTGGGGCGCCCTCGGGTTGCCGGCGCGCAAGTGGCTGCGCATGGTGCGGCCTTACGTGGAAACCACAGCCGACCCGGGGGCGACGCTCCCTAGAATCGGCCGCAATTCAATCCCAGGTGGAGAAGCGCCTTGAAAATCAAGAGCCAGAAGGACTTCTGGTCCGGCCTCATGTTCATCGCCGTCGGCGTGATGTTCGCCTGGGGCTCGACCTACTACAGCATGGGTGCTTCGGCGCGCCCCGGCCCCGGCTACTTTCCCTTCGGCCTGGCGCTGTTGATGGCCATCCTGGGCGGCATGGTGCTGTTCAAGTCGCTGACGCTGGAAGTCGAAGGCGGCGACCCGATCGGCGCCTGGGCCTGGAAGCCCCTGCTCGTCATCAATGGCGCGGTGGCCATCTTCGGCTGGGCCTTGCCGCACCTGGGCATGGTCGTTTCGCTGCCGCTGCTGGTGATCCTGTCGGCCGCTGCTGGCAGCGAATTCCACTGGAAAGATGCCATCCTGAACTCGATCGTGCTGACCATCGGCAGCTGGATCATCTTCATCTGGGGTCTCAAGCTGACGATTCCGCTTCTGCCTTCTTTCCTGGCCAGCTGAGAGCCCACACATGGACCTGATCCACAACCTGATGCTGGGCTTCGGCGTCGCCTTCACGGCGCAGAACCTGCTGTACGCTTTCTTCGGCTCGGTGCTCGGCACCCTCATCGGCGTGCTGCCGGGCCTGGGGCCCGTCGCGACCATCGCGATGCTGCTGCCGTCCATCTACGCGCTCGACGCGACCCCCGCGCTGATCATGCTGGCCGGCATCTACTACGGCGCGCAGTACGGCGGTTCCACCACCGCCATCCTGATCAACGTGCCGGGTGAATCCAGCTCGGTGGTCACGGCCATCGACGGCTACGCGATGGCTCGCAAGGGCCGCGCCGGCCCGGCGCTGGCGGCGGCTGGCCTGGGTTCCTTCTTCGCCGGCTGCGTGGGCACCGTGATCATCGCGGCCTTCGCGCCGCCGCTGACCGAACTGGCCTTCAAGTTCGGCCCGGCCGAGTACTTCAGCCTGATGGTGCTGGGCCTGATCGGCGCCGTGGTGCTGGCCTCGGGTTCGCTCGTCAAGGCCATCTCGATGATCCTGCTGGGCCTGCTGCTGGGCCAGATCAACACCGACGTGATTTCGGGCGTTCCGCGCTTCAGCTTCGACGTGCCGGAGCTGACCGACGGCATCGGCTTCGTCGGCATCGCGATGGGCGTCTTCGGCTTCGGCGAGATCATCGCCAACCTGGGTCAGCCGGAAGAAAGCCGCGAGGTCTTCACCAAGGACGTCAAGGGCCTGTGGCCGACCTTCCAGGACTTCAAGGACGCCTGGCCGGCGGTCCTGCGTGGCACGGCGCTGGGCTCGATACTCGGCGTGCTGCCGGGCGGCGGCGCGCTGCTGGCCTCTTTCGCGGCCTACACGGTCGAGAAGAAGATGCCGATGAAGAAGGGCGAGGTCGAGTTCGGCAAGGGCAACATCCGCGGCGTGGCCGGTCCTGAATCGGCGAACAACGCCGGCGCCCAGACCAGCTTCATCCCGATGCTGACCCTGGGCATTCCGCCCAACGCCGTGATGGCGCTGATGGTCGGCGCGATGACCATCAAGGGCATCCAGCCCGGCCCGCAGGTGATGACGAGCAACCCGCAGCTGTTCTGGGGCCTGATCGCCTCGATGTGGGTCGGCAACCTGATGCTCGTGATCCTGAACCTGCCGATGATCGGCATCTGGATCAAGCTGCTGACGGTGCCTTACCGTTTCCTGTTCCCGGCGATCATGACCTTCTGCTGCATCGGCCTGTACACGCTGAACAACTCCTCGTTCGACGTCTACATCGGCGCCTTCTTCGGCATGGTGGGTTACATCTTCTACAAGCTGGGCTGTGAACCGGCGCCGCTGCTGCTGGGCTTCATCCTCGGCCCGATGATGGAAGAGAACCTGCGACGTGCGCTGCTGCTGTCGCGGGGCGACTGGTCGACCTTCCTGAGCCGGCCGTTGTCGGCCGGTCTGCTGGCCGCGGCCTTCCTGATGATCGTGGTGGTGATGCTGCCGTCGATCAAGAACAAGCGCGAAGTGGCATTCTCGGAAGACTGAGTGCGGACGTGAGAGTCCGGAAGGACTCGAACGCCGCACGAAGGGCCGGCCGTGATTTCACGCCGCTGGCCAGGACCGAAGCACCGGGGCCCCGCAACGTCGGGGCCCTTTGCATTGTTACGGTAGCCTCGGACCATGCCGACACCCGCCGCACTCGCACCCCTGCAAGGTCCCGTCTTCCGCGGCCTGTGGTTCGCCTGGCTGGCGGCCAACATGACGATGTGGATGAACGACGTGGCGGCGGCCTGGCTGATGACCACGCTGACCACCAGCCCGGTGATGGTGGCCCTGGTGCAGACCGCGTCCACGCTGCCGGTCTTCCTGCTCGGTCTGCCCAGCGGTGCGCTGGCCGACATCCTCGACCGCCGGCGCTATTTCGCCGCCACCCAGTTGTGGGTGTCGCTGAATGCGCTGATCCTGGCCGGGCTGTCGCTGGCCGGCCTGTTGACGGCACCGGTGCTGCTGCTGCTGACCTTCAGCAACGGCATCGGCCTGGCCATGCGCTGGCCGGTGTTCGCGGCCATCGTGCCGGGCATCGTCAGCCGCGACGAACTGCCGGCGGCGCTGGCGCTGAACGGCATCGCGATGAACCTGTCGCGCGTCATCGGCCCGGCGCTGGCCGGCGCGCTGCTGGCCGCCTTCAGCCCGGCAGCGGTCTTCGTGCTGAACACGCTGCTGGCCGGCGTCGCCTTCGTGCTGGTTCTGCGCTGGAAGAGCGAATCGCGCGCCAGCGCGCTGCCCGGCGAACGTTTCCTCGGCGCCATGCGCACCGGCCTGAACTTCACGATGCAGTCGCCGCGCCTGAAGGTCATCCTGCTGCGCATCTTCCTGTTTTTCCTGCAGGCCACCGCGCTGACCGCGCTGTTGCCGCTGGTCGCGCGCACCCTGCACGGCGGCGGCGCCGGCACCTTCACGGTGATGCTGTCCTGTGTCGGCGCCGGGGCCATCGCCGCGGCGCTGTACTTCCCCCGGCTGCGCGAGCGTTTCAACCGCGACACCTTCGTGCGCGGCGGCACGCTCATCCACGCCGCACTGTCGACCCTGATCGTGCTGGTGCCCGAGCTGTGGGTCGCCCTGCCGGCCATGGTGGTCATCGGCATGGCCTGGATCTCGGTGGCCAATTCGCTGACCGTCGCTGCGCAGGTGGCGATGCCCAACTGGGTCCGCGCGCGCGGCATGTCGATCTACCAGATGGCGCTGATGGGCGGCTCGGCCGCCGGTTCGGTGCTGTGGGGGCAGGTGGCCGAATTGATCGGGGTGCGCGGCGCCGTGCTGGCGGCCGCCGGCTTCGGTGTGCTGGTGCTGCTGGTGACGCGGCGGCTGTCGGTCGAGGGCGGCGCGGGCCTCGATTTCACGCCGGCCGCGGTCAACCGTGCCCCCGAGCCGGCCTGTGCCATCGGGCCCGATGAAGGACCGGTGATGGTCACGGTCGAATACGAGATCGACCCGGCGCAGGCCGAGGCCTTCACCGAGGTCATGCAGCGCACGCGCCGCGCCCGCCTGCGCCAGGGCGCGCTGTCCTGGGGCCTGTTCCGCGACGTGGCGGTGCCCGGCCGCTACGTCGAGTACTTCGTCGACGAGAACTGGCTCGAGCACCAGCGCCGGCTGGAGCGCTTCACGGCCTTCGACGCCGAACTGCGCGGGCAGCGCCTGATCTTCCACATCGGCGCCGAACCCCCGGTGCTCCGCCGCTATGTGGCCGACGGGCAGGCCGGGCCGCCGGGCACGGTGCTCTGACGAGGAAAGGCGGGGCCGCGTTTCGGTTTTTACGCAGGCCGCGGCGGACCGGCCGCGAGATACTCGGCCCTCATCTCACGCCTCACGCCCGACACCATGACCCACGCCTTCGATTGGAGCACCGGCTACGCCAGCCAGCGCTCGCCCGTCTTCGCCCGCAATGTGGTGTCGACCTCGCACCCGCTGGCCGCCCAAGCCGGCCTGCGCATGCTGCAGAACGGCGGCAATGCCGTCGATGCCGCCATCGCCACGGCGGCGGCCATGACCATCGTCGAACCCTGCAGCAACGGCCTGGGTTCCGATGCCTTCTGCATCCTGTGGGACGGCCAGTCACTGCACGGCCTGAACGCCAGCGGTTGCGCGCCGCAGGGCTGGACGCCCGAGTACTTCGGCCAAAAGTACGGCCCCGACGCCAAGACGCCGCCCAAGCGCGGCTGGGACTCGGTGACGGTGCCCGGCGCCGTCGCCGGCTGGGTGGCGCTGCACAAGCGCTTCGGCAAGCTGCCCTTCGCCGACCTGATGGCGCCGGCCATCGAGATCGCCGAGCGCGGCTACGCCGTGCCGGTCATCGTGCAGGGCAAGTGGGCCGCTGCCGCCGCGCTGGACGAAGTCAATTCGCAGGCCGGCTGGGCCCAGGCCTTCATGCCGCGGGGCCGTGCGCCGAACGTCGGCGAGCGCTTCACCTTCGCCGAGGCCGCGCGCACCTTGCGCCTGATCGCGCTGACCGGTGGCGAAGCCTTCTACCGCGGCGAAGTAGCCGCCGCCGCCGAAGCCCATTCGAAGGCCCACGGTGGCGTGATGAGCGCCGAGGACTTCGCCAACTACCGCCCCGAGTGGGTCACGCCGATCCAGCGCGACTACCGCGGCCATACGGTGCACGAGATCCCGCCGAACGGGCAGGGCATCGCGGCGCTGATCGCGCTGGGCATCCTCGACAAGTTCGATGTGGCCAGCCTGCCGGTGGACGGCATTGCCTCGCAGCACCTGCAGATCGAAGCCATGAAGCTGGCCTTCGCCGATGTCTACAAATACGTCGCCGAACCCAGGACCATGCGCATGACCGCCGCGCAGATGCTCGACGACAGCTACCTGGCCAGCCGCGCCAAGCTGATCGACCCGACACGCGCACAGGACTTCGGCCCCGGCCACGCCCCGCAGGGCGGCACCATCTACCTGACCGCGGCCGACGAGAGCGGCATGATGGTCAGCTTCATCCAGAGCAACTACATGGGCTTCGGCTCGGGCATCGTCGTGCCGGGCTACGGCCTGAGCCTGCAGAACCGCGGCCACGGCTTCACGCTGGACCGCAGCAGCGACAACCTGGTCGGCCCGGGCAAGCGGCCTTTCCACACCATCATCCCGGCCTTCATGACCAAGGACGGCCAACCGCAGATGAGCTTCGGCGTGATGGGCGGCGACATGCAGCCGCAGGGCCACATGCAGACCGTCGTGCGCATGCTCGACTACCGGCAGCAGCCGCAAGCTGCCTGCGACGCGCCGCGCTGGCGCTGGAACGCCGGCCTGCTGAACTGCGAACCCGGCTTCGACCCGGCTACCGCGCAGGGCCTGCGCGACCTGGGCCACGACGTGCAGGGTTTCGACGACAGCTACCAGGACTACGGCGCCGGCCAGTTCATCTGGCGTCTGGCCAGCCCCGACGGCGGACCGGGCGATCCGGCCGTCGAGGGTTATGCGGCGGCCAGCGACCCGCGCCGCGACGGGCAGGCTGCGGGGTATTGAGCCCCCAGGCTTCCTGCGGTCGCCACCCCCCGAGGGGGCTCTTGCTGCGGCCCGGCGAAGCCGGCTCCGCGCAAGGCCTTGATTCCCACCGCACTCGGTGACGGACATGCGTGATCGCCCGGCCTTGCGCAGCGGCCTGGCGCTGGCCGCGGCCGGCTCCATCGCCTTCTCGGGCAAGGCCATCATCGTCAAGCTGGCCTACCGGCATGGCGTCGATGCGGTCACCCTCATCATGTACCGCATGCTGTTCGCGCTGCCCCTGTTCGTCGGCCTGGCCTGGTGGGCGGGGCGCGGCAAGCCGGCGCTGACGCGGCGCGATCTGCGGGCCGTCGTCGGTCTGGGTTTTTGCGGCTACTACCTGGCCAGCTTCCTCGATTTCGCCGGCCTGCAGCTGATCAGCGCCAGCCTGGAGCGGCTCATCCTCTACCTCAACCCGACGCTGGTGCTGGCGATGGGCGTGCTGCTGCACCGGCAGCGCGCTGCGCCCCGGCAACTGCTGGCGCTGGCGGTCAGCTACGCGGGCGTGCTGCTGGTCTTCGGCCACGAGGTGCAGCTGAGCGGCCCACACACCGTGCTGGGTGCGGCGCTGGTCTTCGGCAGCGCGGTGGCCTACGCGGTCTACCTGGTGTTCAGCGGCAAGGAAGTCGGCCGGCTGGGCGCGCTGCGCCTGACCGGCTGGGCGACGGCCGTGGCCTGCGGGTTCTGCATCGCGCAGTTCCTCATCGTGCGGCCTCTTTCGGCGGCCCTGGTTGCGCCCGAAGTCATCGCGCTGTCGCTGGTCAACGCCACGCTGTGCACCTTCGCGCCGGTGGTGATGGTGATGATGGCCATCGAGCGCGTGGGTGCCACACTGACGGCGCAGACCGGCATGATCGGTCCCGTCTCGACCATCGCGATGGGCGTGCTGGTCCTGGGTGAACCGATGAATGCATGGATCGTGGCCGGCACGGTGCTGGTGTTGACGGGCATCTGGCTGCTGGCCCGGGCCCGCTGAAAATTCGACTGAGGAGCAAGCGACATGGACTTGGGTATCAAGGGGCGCTGGGCGCTGGTCTGCGCGGCCAGCAAGGGCCTGGGCAAGGGCTGCGCGCAGGCGCTGGTGCAGGAGGGCGTCAACGTGGTCATCACGGCACGCGGCGTCGAGGCGCTGCAAGCCACGGCGGCCGAATTGCGGGCGCTGGCGGCGCCGGGCGTGCAGGTGGTGGCGGTGGCCGGCGACATCACCACGCCGGAAGGCCGTGCGGCGGCCTTGGCCGCCTGCCCCCAGGTCGACATCCTGGTCAACAACGCCGGCGGCCCGCCGCCCGGTGATTTCCGGACCTGGGACCGCGATGCCTGGATCCAGGCGATCGACGCCAACATGCTCACGCCGATCGAGCTGATCAAGGCCACCGTCGACGGCATGGCCGAACGAGGTTTCGGGCGCATCGTCAACATCACCTCGGGCGCGGTCAAGGCACCGATCGACATCCTGGGCCTGAGCAACGGCGCGCGTTCCGGGTTGACCGGTTTCGTCGCCGGGCTGGCCCGCCAGCCCAAGCTGGCCTCGCGCAACGTGACCATCAATGGCCTGCTGCCTGGCGCCTTCGACACCGATCGCCTGAAGGTGACCATGGCCGGCGCCGCGGCCAAGAGCGGCCAGCCCATCGAGGCCATCGCCGAGGCCCGCAAGCTGCTGTCGCCGGCGCGCCGCTTCGGCACCGCCGACGAGTTCGGCGCTTTCTGCGCCTTCGTCTGCAGCGCGCAGGCCGGCTTCGTCACCGGGCAGAACTTCCTGATGGACGGTGGGGCCTATCCGGGGACGTTCTGACGTCCCCGGCCGCCTGATCACCCGGGGACGTTCTGAGCCCGTGGCCGCCACATGCTGAGCGCGATGCCGCCGACGATCAGCGCGAAGGCGCCGGCGTGAAACGGCTGCGGCGCCTCGCCCAGCAGCGAGGCTGACAGCAGGCCCGTGAACAGCGGCGTCAGGTTGCTGAAGAAGGCAGCCAGCGCCGGGCCGCCTTCGGCCACGCCCAGGCCCCAGCAGCGGTAGGCGGCTATCGACGCGCCCAGCGACACGTAGAGCAGCGCGCCGGCCACTGGCAGGCTCCAGCGGATCGGCGCGGCACCGGCCCATTGTTCGCCGGCACTGAAGCAGCCGGCGGCGACCAGGCCGAACAGCGTCTGCACCAGCAGCACGCCGGCCCAGTCCCAGCCTTCTTCGGCGCGCGGGCGGTCGTTGCCGCGCATGTGCGCCGGCGGCCGCGCCAGCAGCCAGCTGTAGAAGGCCCAGCCGATGACGGCCAGCAGGATGTAGAAATCGCCGGGCACGAACTGCACCGTCTGCAGCGTGTGCCAGGAACCGCGGGCGATGACGACACAGACCCCGCCCAGGCCCAGCACCGCACCCAGCAGTTGCTGCGGCCGTGGTCTTTCCTGAAAGAACAGCGCGCCCACCGCCAGCATCCACACCGGCATGCTGGACGCCACCAGCGTCACGTTGAGCGGCGTGGACGTCACCAGCGCCAGGTACTGCAGCGCGTTGTACAGGCCGACGCCGCACAGGCCGACGGCCATCAGATAAGGCCAGCGCTGGGCGATGCGCGACCAGGGCCGCAACGCACGCCAGCCCAGCGGCAGCAGGATCAGCGTGGCCAGCGACCAGCGCAGCAGGTTCAGTGTCATCGGCGGCACCTGGCCGACCATCGCGCGGCCGACCACGGCGTTGCCGGCCCACAGCAGCGGCGGCAGGGTCAGCAGGGCCAGCAGGCGAGGGGTCAACTTCATGGCGGTGCGGGTGGCGGTGCCCTTGGGGTTCAGGCACAGCCTGGGTCGCTGGATCGTGCCATGAAAGCGAGCGCAGTCCGCACCCCGCCAGCAAGCCCGCGCGCCTTGGCTTAACCTCGCGGCTGAGCCTTCCACCCAACCAGCAGCAGGAGACACCATGCCGCGCGCCATCCAGATCACCGCCTTCGGCGGACCCGAACAATTGCAACTCGTTGACCTGCCGGTGGGTGAGCCGGGCCCCGGCGAAATCCGCATCCGTCACCACGCCTGCGGCTTGAATTACATCGATGTCTACCAGCGCACCGGCCTCTACGCCAACGCCTTGCCGCTGACCCTGGGCATGGAAGGCGCGGGCGTCGTCGAAGCGGTCGGCGCGGGCGTCACCCACCTGCAGCCTGGCGACCGCGCCGCCTATGCCAGCAACCCGCCGGGCAGCTACAGCGAAGCCCGCGTGATGCCGGCGAAGAACGTCTGCAAGCTGCCCGAGGGCATCGCCTTCGAAACCGGTGCGGCGATGATGCTCAAGGGCCTGACAGCGCAGTACCTGCTGAAGCGCACGCGGCCCGTTGAAGGCCTGGAGCCCGGCGACTTCGTGCTCTTCCACGCCGCGGCCGGCGGTGTCGGCCTGATCGCCTGCCAGTGGGCCAAGGCACTCGGCCTGCAGCTGATCGGCACCGCCGGCAGCGCCGCCAAATGCGCGCTGGCGCTGGAACACGGCGCGGCCCATGCGATCGACTACTCGAAGGAAGACTTCGTCGCCCGCGTGAAAGAAATCACCGGCGGCAAGGGCGTCAAGGTGGTCTACGACTCGGTCGGCAAGGACACCTGGGAAGGCAGCCTCAGCTGCCTGCGGCCTTTCGGCCTGATGGCCAGTTTCGGCAACGCATCGGGCCCGGTGGCGCCCATCGCGCCGGGCATCCTCGGCCCCAAGGGCTCGCTCTACCTGACGCGGCAGACGCTGTTCACCCACATCGCCACGCGCGAGACCAACCAGCAGATGGCCGACGAGCTGTTCGCCGTGGTGCTCAGCGGCGCGGTGAAGATCCGCATCGACCAGCGCTACCCGCTGGCCGAGGTGGCCCAGGCCCACCGTGACCTGGAAGCGCGCAAGACCACGGGCTGCACGGTCCTGATGCCCTGAACAAAACAGGCCGCAAAGCGGCCTGTGAGTGATCGATCAAGCTCGAAGGCCGGCCAGGGTCTCCCTGGCCGTGACGGAGCATCCCCCTCGGGGGGCAGCGAGCGTCAGCGAGCTTGGGGGCTGAACTTGTAGTCGGTCTTGGCCTTGGCCCGCATGTCTTCCTGGAAGCCCTGCATCTTGACCTGCTCGATGCGCTGCTTGATCTGCGCCTTGACGTCGTCGAAGGCCGGGAAGGACGCGTCGCGCGTGTCGTCGAGGCGGATGATGTGGTAGCCGAACTGGCTCTTCACTGGCGCGTCGGTCATCTCGCCCTTCTTCAGCTTGCTCAGCGCGCCGCCGAATTCCGGCACATAGGACTCGGGCTTGGCGAAGTCCAGGTCGCCGCCGTTCTGCGCCGAGCCGGTGTCCTTGCTGTTCTTGGTGGCCAGTTCCTCGAACTTGGCACCAGCCTTGATCTGGGCAATCAGCGCCTTGGCGTCTTCTTCCTTGTCGACCAGGATGTGGCGGGCGCGGTATTCGGTGCCGGTGGCCTGGGCCTTGAACTTCTCGTACTCGGCCTTGGCCTCGGCGTCACCGACAGGGTTCTTCTTCTTGAAGTCCTCGAACAGTTCGCGGATCAGGATGCTCTGCTTGGCCAGTTCCATCTGCTCGGCGTAGTCCTTGCTGCTGGCCATGCCGCGCTTGCTGGCTTCCTGCACGAAGATCTCGCGCAGCACCACCTGGTCGCGGGCCTGGGCCTGCATCTCGGGTGTGACGGCCTGGCCGCCGCGTGCGGCCTGCTGAAGCAGCGCCTCGACGCGGGCCTTGGGGACGGCCTTGCCGTTGACGGTGGCGATGTTCTGCGCCGAAGCCGACAGCGGCATCAGCACGACGGTGAGGGCAGCCAGGGCCGCGCGGGCGGCAGGGGTCATCAGCTTCATGAACGGGGAACTTTCTGGGGTGAGAGCCGCAAAGCGGTGGCGGCTCGGTGTGGGGCTGCGGCGCGATGCTGGGCGCCGGGTCGGCGGCGGAGCAGTCAGGATTCACCCGGTGCCCGGGCCACGATGGCCAGGGCGTGCACGCCAACGGCGGCCAGGGAACCCAAAGAATCATACACAAGGCGGTGTCGTGCCACCCGGCTCAGGCCGCTGAAGCGGCTGCTGGTGAGCTGAACGGAAAAGTGCCGGCCGTCGCTGGCGCCAGCGTGGCCCGCGTGCAGGTGGCTGTCGTCCTGTACCCGCAAGCTGCTGGGCGCCAGGGCCGCCTGCAACACGGCGTGGAGGTCGTCGGCCGTCACGTCTTGGTTTCCGGCTTGAAGTTGATCGACGCCGAATTGATGCAGAAGCGTTCGCCGGTCGGCGTCGGGCCGTCGTTGAAGACGTGGCCCAGGTGGCTGCCGCATTGCTTGCAGCGCACTTCGACGCGCACCATGCCGTGGCTGGCGTCGCGCACCCGTTCGACCACGGTGCTGTTGATCGGCTGGCTGTAGCTGGGCCAGCCGCAGCCGGCGTCGAACTTGGTGTCGGACGCGAACAGCGGCGTGCCGCAGCCCACGCAGTCGTACTGGCCGGGCTTGAACTCGTCCCAGTAGCGGCCGCTGAAGGCGCGTTCGGTGGCGGCGTGGCGCGCCACCTGGTACTGCATGGCGTCGAGTTCGGCGCGCCACTCGGCGTCTGTCTTCTGGACGGCGTAGCTCGGGTCGTCGTGGGGATGGGGCTTTGCGGTGCTCATGATGAACAGGAAACTTCCAGGTGGGTGGCCCAGTCGGGCGGAAAGCCGGCGTCGGCCTCGGCTTCGGGCTGTTCGTCGAAAGGGTGCTGCAGGACTTTCAGCAGGCGCTGCACCTCGCTGAAGTCGCCCTCGCGGGCGCGGGCAATGGCCGTTTCGGCCAGGTGGTTGCGCAGCACGAACTTGGGGTTGACGCGGTTCATGCGCAGGGCGCGCTCGGCGTCGGTGCTGGCTTCCGCGCGCAGGCGCTCGGCGTAGCGCAGGCCCCAGGCGTCGAAGGCCGCCCGGTCGATGAACAGGTCGCGCAGCGTGTCGTTGGCGGCGCCGGGCTCGGTGCTGAAGCGGGCCAGGCGGCGGAAGGTGATCGTGAAGTCGGCGCGGTCCTGGGCCATCAGGCGCAGCAGCCCGTCGGCCAGCAGGCGGTCGGCCTCGCGTTCGGCGGCGGTTTCGCGATCTGCGTCGAAGCGCAGGCCCAGCTTGGCGCGCCAGCCGTCGAGCAGGCGCTGCGGGAATTGCGTCTTGTAGGGTTCCAGCGCGGCCAGGGCGGCGTCGCTGTCCCTGATCAGCGGCATCAGCGCCTGGGCCAGTGCGTGCAGGTTCCACAGCGCCACGCCGGGCTGGCGCGACCAGGCGTAGCGGCCCTGCTGGTCGGTGTGGTTGCAGATGTGGTGCGGGTCGAAGGCGTCGAGGAAACCGAAGGGCCCGTAGTCCAGCGTCAGGCCCAGCATCGACATGTTGTCGGTATTCATCACACCATGGCAGAAACCCACGGTCTGCCATTGCGCCATCAGCGTGGCCGTGCGCCCGGTTACGGCGGCCAGCAGCGCCACCACGGGTTGCGGCTGGTCCTGCAGTTCGGGGTAGTGGTGGGCGATGGTCATGTCGGCCAGCCTTTGCAAGGCGGCCACGTTGTCGGCCGTGTGCGCGAAATGCTCGAAGTGGCCGAAGCGCAGGAAGCTCGGGGCGGCGCGCGTCACGACGGCGGCGGTCTCGATCGTTTCGCGCCTGACCTTCAGCGGCGAACCGACGAGGGCCAGCGCCCGCGTGGTCGGAATGCCCAGCGCCTGCATCGCTTCCGAGCACAGGAATTCGCGGATCGACGAACGCAGCACCGCGCGGCCGTCGGCGGTGCGCGAGTAGGGTGTCAGGCCCGCACCCTTCAACTGCAGCTCGACGGGGCCGTTCGGCGTCTGCAATTCGCCCAGCATCAGCGCCCGGCCGTCACCAAGCTGGCCGGCCCACTGTCCGAACTGGTGGCCGCTGTAGACGCTGGCCAGCGGCTGCATGCCCGGCCACAGGCGGTTGCCGGCCAGCACCGACAGGCTGTCGCCGCCGTCGCTGTCGGCCCAGTCGGCCCAGTCGGGCGGCAGGCCCAGCCAGGCGGCGCAGTCCGGGCTGGTGGCGACCCAGTGCGGCTGTGGCAGGGCTTGCGGACCCAGCTCGGTGTGGTGTTCGGCACCCAGCCGGTGGAAACGGTTGCTCCAGCGCAATTGTCCGGGGTCAGCCGCCAGAAAAGGCATCTCAACAGGGTGCATGGCGCGCAGTCTAGCCAGCAGGCGCTGTCCCTGGCGCGACAGGGTGTTTGGGGAAGTCCCTCTAGCCCCAGGCACCGGTCTTCCGATACCTTTGCGGGCGCTGCCTTGTTCCCTCTGGAGAAACACTTGAAAACTGCGAAGACCACCCCCGCCCTCAGCCTGATCACGCTCACTGTCGCGGCTACCCTGGCCCTGGGTACCGGTGCTGCGCTGGCCCAGGCCAAGCCGCTGGCTGGACAGACCGTCAAGCTGATGTGGATCGATCCGCTCACCGGCCTGATGGGCCCGGTCGGCACCAACCAGCTCAAGACCCAGCAGTTCCTGGCCGAGAAGTTCAGCGCCAGCAACCCCGCCGGCGTGAAGTTCGAAGTCATCGGCGTCGACAACAAGCTCAGCCCGACCGAAAGCCTGAACGCGCTGAAGTCGGCCATCGACCAGGGCATCCGCTACGTCATCCAGGGCAACGGCTCGTCGGTGGCGATTCCGCTGATCGACGCCATCAACAAGCACAACGAGCGCAACCCCGGCAAGGAAGTCGTGTTCCTGAACGAGGCCGCGGTCGACCCCGACCTGACCAACAGCAAATGCAGTTTCTGGCACTTCCGCTTCGACGGTGACACGACCATGAAGCTGGAAGCCATGACCACCTTCATCAAGGGCCAGCCCGATGTCAAGAAGGTCTACCTGCTGAACCAGAACTACTCGCACGGCCAGCAGGTGGCGCGCTACGCCAAGGAATACCTGGCCCGCAAGCGACCCGACATCGCGATCGTCGGCGAAGACCTGCACCCGCTGGCCCAGGTGCGCGACTTCGCGCCCTACATCGCCAAGATCAAGGCTGCCGGCGCCGACACCGTCATCACCGGCAACTGGGGTTCCGACCTGTCGCTGCTGGTCAAGGCGGCCAACGAAGGCGGCTACACCGGCAAGTTCCTGACCTACTACACCGGCGTCACCGGCACGCCGTCGGCCCTGGGCACCGGCGGCGCCGGCAAGGTTTACCAGGTGGCCTACGCCCACTACAACATGGGCGGCCAGATGGACGCCTACATGAAGGACTTCAAGGCCAAGTTCAACGACGACCTCTACACCGGTGCCGTGATCCGCCAGTTCGAGGTGCTGGGTGCCGCGATGGCCAAGGCCAAGTCCACCGACCCGGTCAAGGTGGCCTTCGCGATGGAAGGCCTGAAGGTCAAGAGCGCCTTCGGCGGCGAAGTCGAGATGCGCAAGACCGACCACCAGTTGCAACAGACGCTGTACATCACGGTCTGGCAGAAGGCCGATGCGAAGAACCCGTATTCGCCCGAGAACACCGGCATGACGCTGGCCCCGGTGGCCACCTACGAGCCCTATGTGTCCAGCACCCCGACCAGCTGCCAGATGACGCGCCCGGCGTCCTGACAGCCGCGCTGCTGAATCTTCGAGGGTTTGCGTGGGCCCGACCGGGGCGACCCGGCGGGCCCTGTTTTTGACCAGCACCAGGCCACGGCCCGTGCGACCAGCAGAACGGTGATCCCCACGATGGAGTTCTTCACGATCTCGATGCTCAACGGCCTGAGTTACGGGCTGTTGCTGTTCATGCTGAGCTCGGGTCTCACGCTGATCTTCAGCATGATGGGCGTGCTGAATTTTGCGCACGCCAGTTTCTACATGGTCGGCGCCTACGTGGCTTACACGATCACCCGCATCGTCGGCTTCTGGCCGGCGCTGTTCTTGGCGCCGCTGGTGGTGGCCGTGCTGGGTGCGGGCTTCGAGAAATACTGTCTGCGCCGCGTGCACAAGTTCGGCCATGTGCCCGAACTGCTGATCACCTTCGGCCTGAGTTATGTGATGCTGGAACTGGTGCAGCTGATCTGGGGCCGCACCGCGGTCGAATTCCAGCCGCCCGATTTGCTCCGCGGCCCGGTGTTCACGCTGGTCAACTCGTCGCTCAGTGGCCTGAGTCTGACCTTCGGGGCGGTGCCGCAGGCGCTGTGCAGCAGCGCCGACGCGGCGGTGCGCATCGTCTGTTCGCCGTTCCCGGCGACTCGCGGTTTCATGATGTTCATCGCGCTGGTGATGTTGCTGGCGCTGTGGCTGATGCTGACCCGCACGCGCATCGGCCTGGTCATCCAGAGCGCACTGACCCACCCGGACATGGTGGAAGCGCTGGGCCACAACGTGCCGCGCGTCTTCATGCTGGTCTTCGGCGCCGGCGCCGGTCTGGCCGGGCTGGCTGGCGTCATCGGCGGCAGCACCTTCGTCACCGAACCGGCGATGGCCGCCACCGTGGGCTCGGTGATCTTCGTCGTGGTGGTGGTCGGCGGCATGGGTTCGCTGGCCGGGGCTTTTGTGGCCTCGCTGCTGATCGGCGTGCTGCAGACCTTCGCGGTGGCGCTGGACTACTCGGTGGTCAGCGCGCTGAAGGCCGTCGGCGTGACGCTGTCGGCGGGCGCTGCCAACCACACGCTGCTGAAACTGACGCTGGCCCAGGTGGCACCGATCCTGCCCTACCTGTTCCTGGTACTGATCCTGATCTTCAGGCCCAAGGGCCTGATGGGCACGCGGGAGGGATGACATGAGCCTTTCCGCCAAGCGCTATGGCGCACTCGGTGCGCGCGACCTCATCGTCTGGGGCCTGGCCATCCTGCTGATGCTGGGTGCGCCGCTGGTCTTCACCAGCAGCCTGGCGATCACCATGCTGTCGCAGATGGGCATCGCCATCGTGGCCTGCCTGTCCTACAACATGCTGCTGGGGCAGGGTGGCATGCTCAGCTTCGGCCACGCGGTCTACTCGGGTCTGGGTTCTTTCGTGGCCATTCATGCGCTGAAGGCGGTGGGCGGCGGTACGCTGCCGGTGCCGGTCAGCCTGATTCCGCTGGTCGGTGGCGTGGCCGGTCTCGGCTTCGCGGTGCTGCTGGGCTTCGTCACCACGAAGAAGGCCGGCACGACCTTCTCGATGATCACCCTGGGCATCGGTGAGCTGGTCTTCGCGATGTCGCTGATGGTCCCCGAGTTCTTCGGTGGCGAGGCCGGCGTCAACGCCAACCGCGTTGTCGGCAAGGCGGCGCTGGGCATCACCTTCGGCCCGCAGATCCAGGTCTACTACCTGCTGGCGCTGTACACCCTGGTCTGCACCGCCGGCATGTATGCCTACACAAGAACGCCGCTGGGCCGCATGCTGAACGCCGTGCGCGACAACCCCGAACGCGTCGAATTCACCGGCTACAACACGCAGCGCGTGCGCTATTTCAGCTTCATCATCGCCGGCTTCTTTGCCGGCATCGCGGGTGGCATGTACGCCTTGAACTTCGAGATCGCCACTGCCGAAGTCGTCGGCGCGGGGCGCTCGGGCGCCTACCTGCTGTTCACCTTCCTCGGCGGCGCCACCTTCTTCTTCGGGCCCATCATCGGCGCGGTGCTGATGGTCCTGGCCTTCGTGCTGCTGAGCGAATTCACCAAGGCCTGGTTGCTCTACCTGGGCGGCGTCTTCATGTTGATGGTGATGTACGCGCCGGGCGGCCTGGCCAGCCTGATCATGATGAACGTGCGGGTGGCCAAGTTTGGCAAGTTCGGCGGGCTGCTGGGCAGCTATGCGGCACTGGCGGTGACCGGGCTGCTGGCCTTCTGCGGCGTTTCGTCGATGATCGAAATGGTCTACCACCTGCAACTCAACGAAGCCCTCGGGCCGGTGATGCGCTTCATGGGGGTGGAGTTGAATGCGGCTTCGTCCGCCAGCTGGCTGGGGGCTGCGGCGCTGGCCAGCGTCGGCGGCGGCTTGTTCATGCGGGTGCGCCGGCGCTTCGCGCAGCGCTGGGGCGACGTGCAGGGCGAGATCGAAGCGGCCATCCGCGCCAAGGAGACCGCGCTGTGAGCATGCCCACCGCCACGCCCGCCAGCCACCCCGCGCTCGAGCTCAAGGACCTGCGCAAGTCCTTCGGCAAGACCGAGATCATCCGCGGCGCCAACCTCGTCGTTCAGCCCGGCGAGCGCGTCGCCATCATCGGCCCCAACGGCGCCGGCAAGAGCACGCTGTTCAACCTGGTCAGCGGCCGTTTCGGCGCGACCAGCGGCGAGATCCTGCTCAACGGCCAGCGCATCGACGGCCTGCCGCCCTACGAGATCAGCCGCATGGGGCTGGCGCGCAGCTTCCAGGTCAGCAACCTGTTCAACCGCCTCAGCGTCTTCGAGAACCTGCGCTGCGCCGTGCTGTGGAGCCTGGGCTACAAGTACGCCTTCTGGAAGTTCCTGGCCGGCGCGCGCGACGCCAATGAACGCGCGGAAGAAGTCATGGCCATGATCAAGCTCGACCGCCGCCGCGACGCGCTGGCGATGAACCTGACCTACGCCGAACAGCGCGCGCTGGAGATCGGCATCACCATCGCCGGCGGTGCCGACGTGGTGTTGCTCGACGAGCCCACCGCCGGCATGAGCCGCAGCGAGACGGCGCGCTTCGTCAACCTGATCCGCGAGATCACGGTCGGCAAGACGCTGCTGACGGTCGAGCACGACATGGGCGTGGTGTTCGGCCTCGCCGACAAGATCGCCGTGCTGGTCTACGGCGAGGTCATCGCCTTCGACACGCCGGAAAAAGTGCGGGCGAACGAGCGGGTGAAGGAAGCCTACCTGGGCTCCGTGCTCGCTGACCAGCAAGCCGCGGAAGCGGAGGCGGGACGTCAGCCCGTGCCTGCGCACGGGCTGTCGCCAGACGAAGGCCCGAACGCGTCTCGCGCGGTCGGGCAGGGGCACTGAGATGCTGAAACTCACCGACGTCCACGCCTACTACGGCAAGAGCCACGTGCTGCACGGGGTTGAATTCACGGTCCAGCCTGGCGAGATCGTGGCCCTGCTGGGCCGCAACGGATCGGGCCGCAGCACCACGGTGAAGGCCATCATGGGCCTGGTCCAGGGCGCCGGTTCGGTGAACTGGAAAGGCACGGAAGTGCTGGGCCGCTCCGCCTTCGAGATCGCCCACGCCGGCATCGGCTACGTGCCCGAGAACCGCGACATCTTCCCCAGCCTGACGGTGCACCAGAACCTGATGCTGGGCGAGAAGCGTGGCGCGAAAAGTCCGCGCTGGTCCTTCGAGGACATGTACGCGATGTTCCCGCGGCTGCGCGAGCGCCAGCACACCGAAGCCGGTGTCCTCTCGGGCGGCGAACAGCAGATGCTGACGCTGTGCCGCACCCTGATGGGTGACCCCGAATTGATCATGATCGACGAGCCCACCGAGGGCCTGGCGCCGAAGATCGTCGAACTGGTCGGCGAATACCTGCGTGAACTGAAGCGGCGCGGCATCAGCGTGCTGCTGGTCGAGCAGAAGCTGACCATCGCGCTGCAGGTCGCCGACCGCTGTCTGGTGATGGGCCACGGCCAGATCGTCTTCGAAGGGACACCGGCCGACCTTCGCGCCAATTCCGAGGTCCGCAAGGAATGGCTCGAGGTTTGAGCGCGGCCCTTGTCGCTGCTGCGACAGGATTGGAACGGCAGCAACTCTAGAATCGCACGACCGTTCTATTTTTCGTCTTCACGTCTTTTTCCTGGCAAGGAGCCACCATGGGTGCCCATTACGAAGTCCGCGGCAACGTTGCCGTGATCACGCTGGACAACCCGCCAGTCAACGGCCTGGGCTACGACACCCGGGTCGGCATCGCCACCGGGGTTGAACGCGCGCTGGCCGACGCGGCCGTGCAGGCCATCGTGCTGACCGGTGCCGGCAAGGCCTTTTCGGGCGGCGCCGACATCAAGGAATTCGGCAGCCCCAAGGCCGGCGCCGAACCCAATCTGCTGACCCTGATCAAGCAGCTGGACGCGGCCACCAAGCCCGTGGTCGCCGCGCTGCACAGCGTGGCCATGGGCGGCGGCCTGGAACTGGCCCTGGGCGCGCATTACCGCGTCGCCGCACCGGGCACGGCGGTGGCCTTGCCCGAAGTGAAGATCGGCCTGATCCCGGGCGCCGGCGGCACGCAGCGCCTGCCGCGCGTGCTGGGCGTGGAAACGGCGCTGAACATGATCGTCAGCGGCGACCCGGTGAAGAGCGAAGTGCTGGCCGCCTTGCCCGGCCAGAAGCTGTTCAACAAGATCATCGAAGGCAACTTGCTCGATGGCGCCGTGGCCTACGCGCAGGAAGTGTCCCAAGCCCGCCCGCTGCCCAGGGTGCGCGACATGAAGCTGTCGCACCCGAATGCCGACGCCTACATCGGCTTCGCCCGCAACATGGTCAAGGGCATGGCCAAGAACTTCCCGGCGCCGGTCAAGTGCGTCGATGCGGTCGCCGGCGCGCTGAAGCTGAAGTTCGACGACGGCATGGCCAACGAGCTGGCCCTCTTCCAGGGCCTGATGAGCACCCCGGAATGCAAGGCCCTGCGCCATGCCTTCTTCGGTGAACGCGCGGCCAGCAAGATTCCGGACGTGCCCGAGGGCACGCCGCAGCGCAAGATCGAGAAGATCGCCGTCATCGGCGCCGGCACCATGGGCGGCGGCATCAGCATGAACTTCCTCAACGCCGGCATCCCCGTCGTGATGCTGGAAATGAAGCAGGACGCGCTCGACCGTGGCGTGGCCACGATCCGCAAGAACTACGAAGCCCAGGTCCAGCGCGGCAAGCTCAAGCAGGACAAGCTGGACGCGCGGATGGCGCTGCTGAGCACCACGCTGGATTACGCCGACATCGGCAGCGCCGACATGGTCATCGAAGCCGTGTTCGAAGAAATGGGCGTCAAGGAGAAGGTCTTCCGCAAGCTGGACGAGGTGATGAAGGCCGGCGCGATCCTGGCCAGCAACACCAGCACGCTGGACGTCAATGCCATCGCGGCTTTCACCAAGCGCCCGCAGGACGTCATCGGCACCCACTTCTTCAGCCCGGCCAATGTGATGAAGCTGCTGGAAGTGGTGCGTGGCGAGAAGACCGCGAAGGACGTGCTGGCCACCGTGATGGCCCTGGGCAAGAAAATCAAGAAGACCGCCGTGGTCAGCGGCGTCTGCGACGGCTTCATCGGCAACCGCATGATCGAGCAGTACAGCCGTCAGGCCGGTTTCCTGATCGAGGAGGGCGCCACGCCCGAGCAGGTCGACAAGGCCGTCGAGAAATTCGGCTTCGCGATGGGCCCCTTCCGCATGGGTGACCTGGCCGGCAACGACATCGGCTGGGCCATCCGCAAGCGGCGCTACATCGACAAGCCCGAGATGCGTTACAGCAAGACCGCCGACCTGCTGTGCGAAATGGGCCGTTACGGGCAGAAGACCGGCGCCGGCTGGTACGACTACCGGCCCGGCCAGCGCGCCGCCATCCCGTCCAAGCTCGTCGTCGAGATGGTCGAGAAACACCGCGCCGCCCAGGGCATCACGCCGCGCCAGATCAGCGACGACGAGATCGTCCACCGCCTCGTCTACTCGCTGGTCAATGAAGGCGCGAAGATCCTCGAAGAGGGGATTGCGAGCAAAGCCAGCGACATCGACATGGTCTACCTGACCGGCTACGGCTTCCCGCTGTTCCGCGGCGGGCCGATGTGCTACGCCGACCAGGTCGGCCTGTACAACGTGGTGCAGACGATGAAGCAGTTCGCCGCCAACCCGCTCGACGACGCGGCCTTCTGGCAGCCGGCGCCCTTGCTGGCCAAGCTGGCGGCTGAAGGCAAGAGCTTCACCTGAAGCCGCGGCTGCGGTCGTCGTCACGCAGCCCATGATCAAACGGCAGTTGCTCGGCCTCCTGTTACCGCTTGCTGCCGTGCTGGTGGGCAACACGCTGTACCAGGGTTCGCTCCCTCACCCGGCTGCTTCAGCAGCCGTCGCTCTGATTCCCTCCGTTGACCCACAAGGACGCCCGCCATGACCCAAGCTGTCATCGTCTCCACCGCCCGCACCCCG
The DNA here is from genome assembly GCA_947453725.1 of Betaproteobacteria bacterium. Classification (GTDB taxonomy): domain Bacteria; phylum Pseudomonadota; class Gammaproteobacteria; order Burkholderiales; family Burkholderiaceae_C; genus Rubrivivax. Next base: position 193,313 of record CANGHH010000003.1, read on the forward strand.
CTTTGCAAGAGCTGGAAAGGCGCCTTCAACATGACCCACGGCGCCACGCTGGGTGGCCACGCGGTGAGGGCCGCCGTTGATCGGGCCGGCATCGACGGCGCCGAAGTCGACGACGTCATCATGGGTTGCGCCACGCCCGAAGGCGCCACCGGCAACAACATCGCGCGCCAGATCGCGCTGCGTGCCGGCCTGCCGATCACGACCAGCGGCGTCACCGTCAACCGCTTCTGCAGCAGCGGTCTGCAGACCATCGCGCTGGCCGCGCAACGCATCATCGCCGGCGAGGGCGAGATCTACATCGGCGGCGGCGTCGAGAGCATCAGCTGCGTGCAGCAGGAGGCCAACACCCACATGCTGCAGGACAGTTGGCACAAGGCCAACAAGCCCGAGATCTACTGGAACATGCTGCAGACCGCCGAGCAGGTGGCCAAGCGCTACGGCATCGGCCGCGAACGCATGGACCGCTACGGCGCCGGCAGCCAGCAGAAGGCCGCCGCCGCCCAGGAAGCCGGCCTGTTCACGGCCGAGATTGCACCGATCACGGTGACGGCCGGTGTCGTCGACCCGGTGCTGGGCCTGCGCAGCAGGGAAGTCACGGTGGCCCACGACGAGGGCATCCGCGCCGGCACCACCTACGAAGGCATCTGCAACCTCCGCTCGGCGCTGCCGGGCGGTCTGGTCAGCGCCGGCAACGCCAGCCAGTTCAGCGACGGCGCCGGGGCCTGCGTGCTGATGCACGAGACCGTGGCCGAGCGCAAGGGCCTGAAGCCCATCGGCCGCTTCCTGGGTTTCGCGGTGGCCGGTTGCGAGCCCGACGAGATGGGCATCGGCCCGGTCTTCGCCGTGCCCAAGGTGCTCAAGCGACTGGGCTTGACGGTGGCCGACATCGACCTGTGGGAACTGAACGAAGCCTTCGCCGTGCAGGTGCTGTACTGCGCCGACACCCTGGGCATCCCGATGGACAAGCTCAACGTCAACGGCGGCGCCATCGCCGTGGGCCACCCCTACGGGGTCAGCGGCCAGCGGCTGACCGGCCACGCGCTGATCGAAGGCAAGCGTCGTGGCGCCAAGCGCGTCTGCGTGACCATGTGCATCGGCGGCGGCATGGGCGCGGCGGGCATCTTCGAAGTGCTCTGAGCGGACACGCCATGGCTGCGCTGCGCACCCCGGACGAGCGCTTTGCCGGCCTGCCCGGCTGGCCCTTTCAGCCGCGCTACACCGAGCACGCCGGCCTGCGCGTGCACCACATCGACGAAGGCCCGGCCGACGCCGCGGTCACGGTGCTGTGCCTGCACGGCAACCCGAGCTGGAGCTACCTCTACCGGCACATGATTCCGGTCTTCACGGCGGCCGGCTTGCGCGTCGTCGCCCCCGACCTGATCGGCTTCGGGCGGTCCGACAAGCCGCAGGACGAGGCCGCGCACGGCTTCGACTTTCACCGCGACATGCTGCTGGCCTTCGTCGAGAAGCTGGGCTTGCGCAACATCCTGTTGGTCTGCCAGGACTGGGGCGGCATCTTCGGCCTGACGCTGCCGATGGCGGCGCCCGAGCGCTGGACCCGCCTGCTGGTGATGAACACCGCGCTGGCCAGCGGCACGCTCACCGAAGGCTTCCGGCACTGGCGGGCCTATTCCAACTCGCAGCCCGACCTCGCGGTTGGCAAGCTGCTGCAGCGCGGCAAGCGCGACCTGAGCGCCGCCGAGGTCGCGGCCTACGACGCGCCTTATCCCGACGCGAGCTACAAGGCGGCCCTGCGCGCTTTTCCGAACCTCGTGCCGGACGGCGCTGACGCACCGGGCGCGGCGCTGGCGCGCGAGGCCACGATCTTCTGGCGCGAGCGCTGGACCGGCAGCAGCTTCATGGCCGTCGGCCTGCAGGACCCGGTGCTGGGCGCACCGGCGATGCAGGCCCTGCGGGGCGTCATCCGCGGCTGCCCGCCGCCGCTGGAAGTGGCTGCCGGCGGCCACTTCTTGCCCGAATGGGGCGCGCCCGTCGCGCAGGCGGCGCTGGCCCATTTCGGGCTGGTCGGGCCATGATCGCCCTCGATCTGCCCGCGGTTCAGCGCTTCTTCGACCAGGCGCCTTTCATCGTCGACCTCGGCGTGCAAGCCGTGGCCGCCGGTGCCGGCACGGTGACCACCGTGCTGTCCATCGAACCGCGCCATTTCCAGCACACCGGCCAGGTGCATGCCGGCGTGATGGCCACGCTGGCCGACCACACCATGGGCGCAGCGGCGCAGACGCAGGCGCCCGCGGGGCACTGGGTGATCACCGCCGAACTCAAGACCAGCCTGCTGCGCCCCGCCCAGGGCGAGCGGCTGGTCTGCGAGGCGGTGGTGATCAAGGCCGGCCTGCGCCTGAGCTTCACCGAAGCCGAGGTCTATGCAGCGTCACAAGGCCAGCGCAAACTGGTGATGAAGGCCTCGGCCACGATGGCCCTGGTGCCCCACAAGGAATGAGCTGAACATGGCGATGCGCGAGACCCTCGAATTCCTGCTGAACGACTGGCTGCGCGTCGACGCGCTGCTCGACCGACCGCGCTTTGCCGACCACAGCGGCGAGACCTTCACCCAGGTGCTGGACACCTGCGAGCGCATCGCGCGCGAGAAATTCGCACCCTTCAACCGGCTCATCGACACCCAGGAACCGCACTTCGACGGCGAGCGCGTGCACCTGCCGCAGGCCACACACGACGCGCTGGCCGCCTATGTCGAGTCCGGCATGATGGCTGCCGCCCAGGACTACGACGTGGGCGGCATGCAACTGCCCTGCGTCATCCAGATGGCGGCCAAGAGCTTCTTCAGCCAGGCCAGCGTGGCCATCGGCGGCTATGCCATGCTGACCACTGGCAACGCCGGCTTGCTGATGGCCCACGGCAGCGCGCTGCAACGCGAGGTCTTCGCCAAGAACGAATTCGCCGGCCGCTGGTTCGGCACCATGTGCCTGAGCGAACCGCAGGCCGGCTCGTCGCTGAGCGACGTGGCCACGCGGGCCGTGCCCGATGGTCCCGACTTTGAATCCGATCCGCTTGGCCCACGCTTTCGCCTGCGCGGCAACAAGATGTGGATCAGCGGCGGCGAGCACGAGATCACCGAGAACATCATCCACCTGGTGCTGGCCAAGATCCCTGGCGCCGACGGCAAGCTGGTGCCCGGCACGCGCGGCATTTCGCTGTTCATCGTGCCCAAGAAGCTGGTGAACACGCGGGGCGAACTGACCGGCGAACGGAACGACGTGGCGCTGGCCGGCCTGAACCACAAGCTGGGCTACCGCGGCACGACCAACACGCTGCTGAATTTCGGCGAGGGCCAGTTCCCGGTGCGCGGCGAGTCCGGGGCCGTGGGCTACCTCGTCGGCCAGCCCGGCGAGGGCCTGCGCTGCATGTTCCACATGATGAACGAGGCGCGCATCGGCGTCGGCCTGGGCGCGGTGATGCTGGGTTATGCCGGCTACGAGGCCAGCCTGTACTATGCGCGGCAGCGCAGCCAGGGCCGGCCCATCACGGGCAGCGGCAAGGACGCGTCGCTGCCGCCCGTCACGCTGATCCAGCACGCCGACATCAAGCGCATGCTGCTGGCGCAGAAGAGCTATGTCGAAGGCGGCCTGGCGCTGGAACTGTATTGCGCCCGACTGGTCGACGAACTGAACACCGGCGACGAAGCCGCCGCGGCGCAGGCCGGCACGCTGCTGGAGGTGCTGACGCCGATCGCCAAGAGCTGGCCCAGCGAATGGTGCCTGGAAGCCAATTCGCTGGCCATCCAGGTGCTGGGTGGCTATGGCTACACGCGCGACTTCCCGGTCGAACAGCACTGGCGCGACAACCGCCTGAACATGATCCACGAAGGCACCCACGGCATCCAGGGCCTGGACCTGCTGGGCCGCAAGGTGGTCATGAACGGCGGCGCCGGCTTGAAGCTGCTGGCCACGCGCGTCGCCGCCACGGCCGAGCGGGCGGGCCAGGTGGAAGGTCTGGCCGAACACGCCAACGCTCTGGCGGCAGCGCTGCAAAGCCTGGGTGCGGCGACGAAGTCCGCCTGGGCCACCGGCGTGCCCGAAGAAGCCCTGGCCAATGCCACCCCCTATCTGCAGGCTTTCGGCCATCTGGTGCTGGCCTGGCTGTGGCTGGACGTCGCGCTGGCGGCCTGCACGGCGCAGGGCGACCTCGCATCTGGCAAGCTCGCGGCCATGCGCTACTTCTTTGTCTACGAATTGCCCAAGATCGACGCCTGGCTGGGCGTCGTCGCCCGCCGCGAAGCGCTGCCGCGCGAGATGCAGGACGCGTGGTTCTGAACGCCCCGATGAGCAGCGCGGCCCTCGACAAGTGGATCTGGGTGCTGGTCTACGGCGGTCTGCTGCTGCTCAGCCTGGGCCTGTTCGTGAAGCGCAGTGACGCAGGCCTGGGCTGGACGCTGATCGGGCTGGGCGCGGTCGTCGCGCTGGCGGGCGCGGTGCTCGTCTGGGTGCGCTCGCGGATGCTGGAAGCACCCGCCCACGAACAGGAACGTCCATGAACGCCACCCCCCTCAACCGCATGACCCGCCGCCTGCTGCTGGTCGCCGCCCTGGCCATGCTGGCGGGCTGCGCAGCGGGCCCGGTGTCGGCGCCGCCCGCCGCCACTGCGCCCACCGCGCCCGACGCCCACCCGCCCATCGTCTTCGTGCACGGCAATGGCGACACCGCCGCGCTGTGGCTGACCACGATCTGGCGTTTCGAATCGAACGGCTGGCCGCGCGATCGCCTGCACGCCATCGACCTGCCTTACCCGCTGGCCCGCGACCTCGACGATGTGGCCCAGGCTGGCCGCACCTCGACCACCGAGCACCGCCTGTTCCTGGCCGCCGAGGTCGACCGCGTGCTGCGTCGCACCGGTGCGAAGCAGGTCGTGCTGATCGGCAACTCCCGCGGCGGCCATGCGATCCGCAGTTTCATCGCCCAGGGCGGGGCGGCCCAGGTCAGCCACGCCATCCTCGGCGGCACACCCAACCATGGCGTGCAGGCCAACGCCGCCGTGCGGCCGATGAACGAATTCAATGGCGCCGGCCCCTTCCTGAACGCGCTGAACAACCAGGGCGCGCCCGGTGTCGAAATCACGCCCGGCCCCAAGTGGCTGACGGTGCGCTCGGACAACAACGACAAGTTCGCCCAGCCCGACGGTGCCTGGCTGGGCATGCCCGGCCAGCCGACCCATGTGGGCTTCGACGGCCCGGCCTTGAAGGGCGCGCTGAACACCGTCGTCGCCGGCATCGACCACCGCGAAACGTCCTACAGCCCGCAGGCCTTCGAAGCCGCATATCGCTTCATCACCGGGCAGGCCCCGGCGCAAAGGCAAGTCCAGCCTGAGGCCCGCGTCGTGCTCGACGGCCAGGTCAGCGGGCAGGGCCTGGGCAACGACCCGGCGAAGGGCAGTTACGCCACCAACCTGCCGCTGGCCGGCGCGACGGTCGAGGTCTACGCCACCGACCCGGCCACCGGCGAACGCCAGGGTGAGGCCCGCTGGCGCAAGGCCGTCGGACCCGACGGCCGCTGGGGTCCGTTTCAGGCCGATGGCCGCAGCAGCTACGAATTCGTCATCAGCGCCCCGGGCTACGCCGTGCTGCACGTCTACCGTTCGGCGTTCCCGCGCTCGTCGGACTTCGTCCACTTCCGCGCCGAGCGCCTGGCCGAGGCCGACCAGGGCGCCGGCGCCGTGATCAGCCTGAGCCGCCCGCGCGGCTATTTCGGCCTGCCGCGCGACCACATCGTGCTCGACGGGCAGGACCCGGCGCCGGGCATACCGCGCGGCGTGGCCGGCGTGGCGGTGTCCAAAGTGAAACTGCCGGCCGCGCCCCAGCGCGCGGTGGTCGGCCAGTTCAACGGCGAACGCATCGTCGGCCGCAACTGGCCGGCGGCCGAGAACCACCTGGTCCTGCTGGAACTGCAGTACTGATCCCAAGCGCGCCCGAGCGCGTCAACCGCGACCCCACCAGCCGAAGGAAAAGACCATGGGCACCCCGATCCAGAAACTGTTCGACCTGAGCGGGCAGACCGCCCTGGTCACCGGCGGCTCACGCGGCCTGGGCCTGCAGATGGCCGAAGCGCTGGGCGAAGCCGGCGCCACCGTGATGCTGTGTTCGCGCAAGGCCGCCGATCTGGAGCAGGCTGCCGCCCAACTGGCGGCGCGCGGCATCACCGCGCACTGGATCGCCGCCGACGCGAGCAAGGCCGACGAGGTGCAGCGCGTGGTTGCCGAAACCATGGCCAGGCTGGGCCGTATCGACATCCTGGTCAACAACGCCGGCGCCACCTGGGGCGCGCCCGCCGAAGACCACCCCATCGAGGCCTGGGACAAGGTGATGAACCTGAACATCCGCAGCCTCTTCCTGTTCGCCCAGGCGGTGGCCAAGGCCAGCATGATTCCGAACCGCCACGGCCGCATCATCAACATCGCCAGCATCGCCGGCCTGAGCGGCAACATGGACGTCAAGTTCATCGCCTACGGCACCAGCAAGGGCGCCGCGGTGAACTTCACGCGCACGCTGGCCGGCGAGTGGGGCGCCTACGGCATCACGGTCAACGCGCTGGCGCCGGGCTTCTTCCCGAGCAAGATGACGCAGGGCACGCTGGACCATTTCGGCGCCGACAAGATGGCCGCCGGCGCCCCTTTGAAGCGCATTGGCGACGACGACGACCTGAAGGGCGCGGTGCTGCTGTTCGCCAGCGCGGCGGGCAAGCACATCACCGGGCAGATCCTGGCCGTGGACGGCGGCGTGTCGGCGGTGCACGGTGCCTGACGTGCCTGACGTGCCTGTGACCGCGCTGGACTTCCAGGTCCAGATCCCCTTCGTCGAACTGCTGGGCATGGAACTGATGCGCTTCGAACCCGGCGAGGCCGAGATCCACCTCGACCTGCGCCAGGAGCTGACCAATTCCTGGGGCGTGGCCCACGGCGGCGTGACGATGACGCTGCTCGACGTGGTGATGGCCCACGCCGCGCGCAGCCCGCGCGAGGCTGGCGGTGAAACCCAGCCCGGCGTCGTCACCATCGAGATGAAGACCAGCTTCATGCGCCCCGGCCTGGGCCGCCTGGTGGCCACCGGCAAGCGCCTGCACGGCACCGTCTCGCTGGCCTTCTGCGAAGGCTATGTGCACGACGCCCAAGGCGTGCTGATGGCCCACGCCAGCGGCACCTTCAAGTACATGAAAGGCCTGCCTGTCGGCGGCCGGCGTGTCCAGAAACTCAACGCATCGGATTGATCAACATGACGCTCAACCAACGCATCGTTCTCGCCGCCCGCCCGGCCGGTGAGGCCACGCTCGACAACTTCCGACTGGAGTCGGTCGAAGTTCCCGCGCTGGCCGACGGCCAGGTGCTGGTGCGCAACCACCACCTGAGCCTCGACCCCTACATGCGCATGCGCATGAACGACGCCAAGAGCTACGCCGCGCCCCAGGCCATCGGCGAGCCGATGATCGGCGGCACCGCGGGCGAAGTCGTCGAATCGCGCCACGACGGCTACGCCGCCGGCGACACCGTGGTCGGCATGGGCGGCTGGCAGCAATACACCGTCGTCAACGCCGCCGTGCCGGGCGCGATGCGCAAGGTCGACGCCTCGGTCATCCCCTTGTCGGCCTACCTGGGTGCGGTCGGCATGCCTGGCGTCACGGCCTGGGTCGGGTTGATCCACCTGATCGCACCCAAGGCCGGCGAAACCATCGTCGTCGACGCCGCCAGCGGCGCCGTCGGCAGCGCGGTCGGCCAGCTGGCCAAGTCGCGCGGCTGCCAGGTGGTCGGTCTGGCCGGCGGCGCCGACAAGTGCGCCTACGTGGTCGATGAACTGGGCTTCGACGCCTGCATCGACTACAAGCAGCACCGCGACTTCGCGTCGCTGGCGGCCGCGCTGGACGCCGCGGCGCCCCAGGGCGTCGACGGCCTGTTCGAGAACGTCGGCGGCCTGATCCTCAACGTCGTGCTGTCGCGCATGAACGCCTTCGGCCGCATCGCGCTGTGCGGCATGATTTCCGGCTACGACGGCCAGCCCATGGCGATCACCGACCCGCGTCTGCTGCTGACCCAGCGCCTGAAGCTGCAGGGCTTCATCGTCAGCGAACACATGAGCCTGTGGCCGGGTGCGCTGAAGGAGTTGGGCGGCCTGGTCGCCAGCGGCCAGCTGAAGTACCGCGAAAGCGTGGCGCAGGGCATCGCTGCAGCGCCCGAAGCATTCCTCGGTCTGCTGAAGGGCCGGAACTTCGGCAAGCAACTGGTGAAATTGATTTGAACTGGACCTACCAGCGCTTTCAGGCGCTCAGCGTGGACGCGCTCTACGACGCGCTGGCGCTGCGTGCCGAGGTCTTCGTCGTCGAACAGGCCTGCGTCTTCCAGGACGCCGACGGCGCCGACCGCGCCAGCGGCCACCTGCTGGGCCGCGACGCCGCCGGCGTGCTGCAGGCCTATCTGCGCATCGTCGACCCGGGCGTGAAGTACGCCGAACCGTCACTGGGTCGCGTGATCACCTCGCCGGCATCGCGCGGTACGGGCCTGGGCCACAGGCTGATCGACGAAGGCCTGGCACGCTGTGAGGCGGCCTGGCCAGGGCGAGCCATCCGCATCGGCGCCCAAGCCCGGCTCGAAGCCTTCTACGCCAGCCACGGCTTCGTGCGCGAGGGCGCCGACTACATCGAAGACGGCATCCCCCACTGCGAGATGGTGCGCGCGGCATGAACGCCACCCATGCCGTCACCAACCAGGCGGCGCCCTTCGTCGGCGCCAACCTGTTCGACGGCAACCGCCCGCTGCGCGACGCCCTGGCCCTGCACGCGCCCACGCTCGACACCACCGCGCTGCGCGCCCTGGGCGCCGAGGCCGGATCGACCGCGATGCAGACCGACGCGCGCCTGGCCAACACCCACCGGCCTGTGCTGCACACCCACGACCGGTTCGGCCACCGCACCGACGAGGTCGAGTTCCACCCCAGCTACCACGCGCTGATGGGCCGCGCGCTGGCGCATGGCCTGCACGGCACGCCGTGGACGGCCGGTGCCGGCGCGCACCTCCAGCGCGCTGCGGCCTTCATGATCTTCACCGAGGCCGAGCCCAGCGTGCTGTGCCCGGTGTCGATGAGCTACGCCGTCACGCCCGCCCTGCGCGCCAACCCCGCGCTGCACGCGGTCTGGGGCCCCAAGCTGGCCAGCACGGCTTACGACGCGCGCTTCGGGCCCATCGAGCAGAAGTCGGCCGCGACCATGGGCATGGGCATGACCGAGAAGCAGGGCGGCTCCGACGTCCGTTCCAACAGCACCCGCGCCGTGTTCGACGGCGACGACGCCTGGGGCCGGCGCTTTGCGGTCACCGGCCACAAGTGGTTCTTCTCGGCGCCGATGTGCGATGCCTTCCTGGTCCTGGCGCAGACGCCGGCCGGGCTCAGCTGCCTGTTCCTGCCGCGCTGGCTGCCCGACGGCAGGCTCAATGCCATCGCCATCCAGCGCCTGAAGGACAAGCTCGGCAACCATGCCAACGCCAGCAGCGAAGTCGAGTTCGACGGCGCCTGCGCCTGGCTGGTCGGCGAGGAAGGCCGTGGCGTGCCGCAGATCCTGGCCATGGGCGCCTTGACGCGGCTGGACTGCGCCCTCGGCACCGCCGGCCTGATGCGCCAGGCGCTGAGCCTGGCGCTGCACCACACCGCGCAGCGCAGCGCCTTCGGCAAGCCGCTGATCGCCCAGCCGCTGATGCGCAATGTGCTGGCCGACCTGGCGCTGGAAAGCGAGGCCGCCACCGCGCTGGCACTGCGCCTGGCCGTGGCCGTGGACCGCACGGAAAACGGCGGCGCCGGCGGCGGCGATGCCGGCCACGAACAGGTGATGCGCCGCCTGCTGACGCCGGTTGCCAAGTTCTGGATCTGCAAGCGCGGCAGCGGCTTTGCGCAGGAGGCGATGGAATGCCTGGGCGGCAACGGCTATGTCGAAGCGGCGGGCGAGGGCGTGATGGCGCGCATCTACCGCGAGATGCCCTTGAACAGCATCTGGGAAGGCGCCGGCAACATCATGGCGCTGGATCTGCTGCGTGCCCTTCGCGGGTCCGATGTCGCGCCGGCGCTGGAACACGAATTCGCCCCGGCGCGCGGCGCGCACGCCGCTTTCGACCGCGCGGCGGCCGCCGTGCTGCAGCACATCGACGGGGTTTTCGCCGAAGGCCAGGCCCGCGGCCTGGCGCGCGATGTCGCGCTGCTGCTGCAAGCCAGCCTGCTGCACCGGCAGGCGCCCGGCGCGGTCTTCGACGCCTTCTGCGACGCGCGGCTGGCGCAGGCCAGCGACGTCTACGGCCTGCTGCCCGTCCGCCACGACCTGCAAGCCCTGATCAACCGTTCCCTGCCCACGGAGACCTGCTGATGAACGCAGCAAGGGACAGCCTGATCCTGCACCACTACGACGGCTCGCCGTTCTCGGAAAAGGTGCGCCTGATGCTGGGCTACAAGCGCCTGGCCTGGCGCTCGGTCAAGGTGCCGGTGATCATGCCCAAGCCCGATGTCACCGCGCTGACCGGCGGCTACCGCAAGACGCCCATCGTGCAGGTCGGCGCCGATGTCTATTGCGACACGGCCTTGATCGCGCAGTTGCTGGAGGCGCGAGCGCCCCGGCCGTCGCTGTTTCCGCCCAGCCAGCCCTTGGCGCCGCTGCTGGCGCAATGGGCTGACAGCACGCTGTTCTGGACTGTCATTCCCTATGCCATGCAGCCCGCCGGCATCGCTGACATCTTCAAGGGCGCGCCGCCCGAGGTGTTGAAGGCCTTCAGCGCCGACCGCGCACCCTTCACCGCCGGCATGAAACGGCAGACGGCCGCCGACGCCACCGTCAACCTCGCCGCCTACCTGGGCAGTCTGGAGGCCCAACTGGCCGACGGCCGCCCCTTTCTGCTGGGCCTCGAGGCCTCGATCGCCGACTTCGCCGTGGCGCACGGCGTCTGGTACCTGCGGCGGGCCGGTGCCCTGGCCGAGATCGTCGCCCGTCATGCCCAACTCGGTGCCTGGCTGGATCGCCTACTGGCCATCGGCCACGGCCCGTCCGAACCCATGACCAGCCAGCAGGCGCTGGCCGTCGCGAAGGCGGCCCCGTCGCACGCCCCGACGGCGGTGCAGCCGGGTCTCGGCTTCGCAGCCGGCCAGGTCGTCAGCGTCACGCCCACCGATTACGGCATGGACCCGGTGACCGGCACCCTGGTCGGCCTGAACGCCGACGAGGTGGTGGTGGCGCGCGACGACGAACGCGCCGGCCGCGTCCACGTCCACTTCCCGCGCCGCGGGTTCGAGATTCAGCAGGAGACGACATGAACGACCAAACGAAACGCCCCACCGCCGTCATCACCGGCGCCGCCTCGGGCTTCGGCCTGGAAGCCAGCCGCATCGCCGCCGGCCGCGGCATGAACGTGGTCATGGCCGACGTGCAGCAGGCCGCCCTCGACAAGGCCGTGCCCGAGATCGAGGCCATCGCCGGCGCCCACGGCGCCGCGGTGCTGCCTTTCCAGATCGACGTGGCCAAGGCCGTCGAATTCGAAGCGCTGGGGGCGGCCACGCTGCAGCGCTTTGGCGCGCCCAGCTTCTTCTTCAACAACGCCGGCGTCGGTGCCGGCGGCTTGATCTGGGAGCACACGCTGAAGGACTGGGAATGGGTGGTCGGTGTCAACCTGATGGGCGTGGCCCACGGCGTGCGCGTCTTCACGCCGATGATGCTGGCCGCTGCCGAGGCCGACCCCGGCTACCACGGCCACATCGTCAACACCGCCAGCATGGCCGGCTTGCTGAACGCGCCCAACATGGGCGTCTACAACGTCACCAAGCACGCCGTGGTGGCGATGAGCGAGACGCTCCACCAGGACCTGGCGCTGGTCACCGGGCAGGTCCACGCCCACGTGCTCTGCCCCTACTTCGTGCCCACCGGCATCCACCAGAGCGAACGCAACCGGCCGGCCGAATTCCAGGAAGACGTCAAGCCCACGCGCAGCCAGCTGATCGCCCAGGCGATGAGCGACCAGGCCGTGACGCGCGGCAAGCTGACCGCCGCGCAGGTGGCGCAGTATGTTTTCGATGCGATGGACGCGAACCGCTTCTACGTCTTCAGCCACCCGCACGCGCTGGCAGGCGTGCAGACGCGGCTCGAAGACATCCTGGCGCTGCGCAACCCGACCGATCCCTTCCACGCCAAGCCCGAGATCGGCCAACGGCTGCGCGAACAACTGCGCGGCGGGCCGTCCACCGCGTGAGGCCAGCGGGGGCCTGCGCAGCCCCCGCCGGCTTCACCAGCTGGCTTCGCGTTCCGGCGTGGCGCCTATCTTGTGGATGGACAGGTCGGCGCCGTCGTACTCTTCCTCGGCGCTCAGCCGCAGCGGCGTGACCAGGCGAATGCCGCCATAAACCACCAGCCCGGCCAGCAGCGCCCACAACACGCCCAGCAAGGTGCCGATCACCTGCGCCACCGGGCTCACGCCACCGATGCCGCCCAGCGCCTGCGTGCCGAAGATGCCGCAGGCTAGGCCGCCCCAGGCGCCGCACAGGCCGTGCAAGGGCCACACGCCCAGCACGTCGTCGATCTTCCAGCGGTTCTGCGTCAGCGTGAACATCGTGACGAAGACCGCGCCGGCCACCGCGCCCACCACCAAGGCGCCTGCCGGGTGCATCACGTCCGAGCCCGCGCAGACCGCCACCAAGCCGGCCAGCGGGCCGTTGTAGGCAAAGCCCGGATCGTTGCGGCCGGCGACCACGGCAGCCAGCGTGCCGCCGACCATCGCCATCAGCGAATTCACCGCGACCAGGCCGGAAATCTTGTCGATGGTCTGCGCGCTCATCACGTTGAAGCCGAACCAGCCCACCGCCAGCACCCAGGCGCCCAGCGCCAGGAAAGGAATGCTGGACGGCGGGTGGGCGCTGATGCCGCCGTCCTTGCGGTACCGGTTGGCGCGGGCACCCAACAGCAGCACCGCGATCAGGCCCACCCAGCCGCCGAAGGCGTGCACCACCACGCTGCCGGCAAAGTCGTGGAATTCGGCGCCCGTGGTCGCTTTCAACCAGGCTTGCAAGCCGAACTTCTGGTTCCAGGCCACGCCTTCCAGCAAGGGGTAGAACAGCCCGACCAGCACCGCCGTGGCGATCAACTGCGGCCCGAAGCGGGCGCGCTCGGCGATACCGCCCGAGACAATGGCCGGGATGGCCGCTGCAAAAGTCAGCAGGAAGAAGAACTTCACCAGCTCGTAGCCGTTGCGCTCGGCCAGACTGGGCGCGCCGGTCATGAAGCTCACACCGTAGGCCACCGCGTAGCCGACAAAGAAATAGGCCACCGTGGAGACCGAGAAATCGACCAGGATCTTGACCAGGGCGTTGACCTGATTCTTCTTTCGCACGGTGCCCAGCTCCAGGAAGGCAAAGCCGGCGTGCATGGCCAGCACCATGATGGCGCCGAGCAGGATGAACAAGGCGTCAGTGCCTTGCTGGATGGGGTTCACAGCGGTCTCCTCGGGATAAAGGTTCAAGTCGGTGCGTTTGCAGCCAGCCAATGGCGGTGGCGCACCAGGTAAAGCAAAAAGCATTCCCGTTTTGGTGCATGAAAATGCACCAAGCTGAAGCATGCGGATCGGTGTCCGGCTGGCGATGCACACAAAGCGGTATCCAAAGCCGAGCGCCGGGGTCGCGTAGAGTCAGCAGATGCCTGCCACCCACCCTGTCGCTCCCCCAACGGCCGCCGTCATTGGCGGCGGCCCTGCCGGCCTGATGGCCGCCGAAGCGCTGGCCCAGCGCGGTCTGAGCGTCGACGTCTACGACGCCATGCCCTCGGTCGGCCGCAAATTCCTGCTCGCCGGCAAGGGCGGCTTGAACCTGACCCACGCCGAGGCTTTCGACCGCTTCGTCACCCGCTACGCCGCAGCGGCGCCCGAGCTGGAGCCGGGCCTGCGCCATTTCGGCCCCGACGCACTGCGCGCCTGGTCCGAGGGTCTGGGCATCACCACCTTCGTCGGCAGTTCCAACCGCGTCTTCCCGCAGGACATGAAGGCCGCGCCGCTGCTGCGCGCCTGGCTGCACCGGCTGCGCGTGCAGGGCGTGCGCTTCCACATGCGCCACCGCTGGACCGGTTGGGCCGAAGACGGCGCCCTGTGTTTCGACAGCCCGGGCGGTGCCTTGCAGATCACCCCGGCCGCCGCCGTGCTGGCGCTGGGCGGCGCCAGCTGGTCGCGGCTGGGCTCGGACGGCGCCTGGTGGCCCTGGCTGGCTGCAAAGGCCGTGCCCCTGGCGCCGCTGCAACCGTCGAACTGCGGCTTCGACGCCGCCTGGAGCGAACACTTCCGTTCGCGTTATGCCGGCGAGCCGCTGAAGTCGGTGGCCCTCTCGTTCGAAGGCTGGCGCCAGCCGGGCGAGTTCGTCGTCACCGCGACGGGTGTCGAAGGCAGCCTGGTCTACGCGGCGTCGGCGGCGCTGCGCGAGCGCATCGCGACGGCCGGATCGGCCACTTTCCACCTCGACCTGCTGCCGGCGCGCAGCGCTGAATGGGTGCAGCGCGAAGTGGCGCATCCGCGCGGCCCGCGATCGCTGGCCACGCACCTGAAATCGCGCCTGAACCTGGCGGGCGTCAAGAGCGGGCTGCTGTGGGAGTTGCTGAGCAAGGCGGCGCAGGCCGACCCCGCGCAACTGGCCGCCGCCATCAAGGCGCTGCCGATCACGGTGACCGCCGCGCGGCCGATCGACGAGGCCATCAGCACGGCCGGCGGCGTGCGTTTCGACGGCCTGGACGCCCACGGCATGCTGAAGCAGTTGCCCGGCGTCTTCGTGGCCGGCGAGATGCTGGACTGGGAAGCACCCACCGGCGGCTACCTGCTGACCGCCTGCTTCGCCACCGGCCTGAGCGCCGGGCAGGGCGCTGCCGACTGGTTGGCTGCGCCGAAGGCTGATTCGGCGACGGCGGTCGCCCGGTAGACTGAGCGCTTACCCGTTTTCCTGGCGGCCCTGCGCGGGCCGCGTGCGCCCTTGGACAAGATCGTTCTGCAAATTGCCGCCGAGCTGAAGGTTCGGCCGGCCCAGGTTCAAACCGCCGTCGAACTGCTCGACGGCGGGGCCACCGTGCCTTTCATCGCCCGTTACCGGAAAGAAGCCACCGACGGCCTGGACGACATCCAGCTGCGCGAGCTGGAAGCCCGGTTGTCGTACATCCGCGAGCTGGAAGACCGCCGTGCGGCGGTGCTGAAGAGCATCGACGAGCAGGGCAAGCTGACGCCGGCGTTGAGCGCCCTGATCCAAGCCGCGCCGACCAAGCAGGAGCTGGAAGACCTCTACCTGCCCTATAAACAGAAGCGCCGCACCAAGGGCATGATCGCCCGCGAAGCCGGCCTGGAGCCGCTGGCCGACCAGCTCTTCGCTGACCCGCGGCTGGACCCGGCCGCCGAGGCCGCGGCCTTCATCAACGCGGAAGGCGGTTTCGCCGACGCCCACGCGGTGCTGGACGGCGTGCGCGACCTGCTGAGCGAACGCTGGGCCGAAGACGCGGTGCTGGTCGGCAAGCTGCGCACCTGGTTGTGGTCCGAAGCGATGCTGCAGAGCAAGCTGGTGGAAGGCAAGGACGGCAACCATGCCGACGCCGCCAAGTTCCGCGACTATTTCGATTACGCCGAGCCGATACGCACCGTGCCCAGCCACCGCGCGCTGGCGGTGTTCCGCGGGCGGACGAACGAATGGCTGGATGCCAAGCTGGTGCTCGACGAGGACCTGGTGCCCGGCAAACCGTCCTTGGCGGAAGGCCGCATTGCGATCCACCTGGGCTGGAGCCACGCCAGGCGCGCCGCCGACGAACTGATTCGCAAGACCGTGGCCTGGACCTGGAAGGTCAAGCTCAGCCTGAGCCTGGAGCGCGACCTCTTCGGCCGGCTGCGGGAAGACGCCGAGACGGTGGCCATCAAGGTCTTCGCCGACAACCTGCGCGACCTGCTGCTGGCCGCCCCGGCCGGCAAGCGCGTGGTGATGGGTCTGGACCCCGGCATCCGCACCGGCGTGAAGGTGGCCGTCGTCAGCGACACCGGCAAGGTGCTGGACACCACGGCCGTCTTCCCGCACGAGCCGCGGATGGACTGGGAAGGCTCGCTGCACAGCCTGGGCCGCCTGGTGGCCACCCACGGCGTGAACCTGATCGCCATCGGCAACGGCACCGCCAGCCGCGAGACCGACAAGCTGGCCGCCGACCTGATCAAGCGCATCCAGGCGATGGCGCCCGACGTCAAGTTGGAGAAGGTCGTGGTCAGCGAAGCCGGCGCGTCGATCTATTCGGCCAGCGAATTCGCCAGCAAGGAGCTGCCCGACATGGACGTCAGCCTGCGCGGCGCGGTCAGCATCGCGCGGCGGCTGCAAGACCCGCTGGCCGAGCTGGTGAAGATCGACCCGAAGAGCATCGGCGTGGGCCAGTACCAGCACGACGTCAACCAGAGCGGCCTGGCCAAGAGCCTGGACGCGGTGGTCGAGGACTGCGTCAACGCCGTCGGCGTGGACCTGAACACGGCCAGCGCGCCGCTGCTGTCGCGCGTTTCGGGGCTGAGCGCCTCGGTGGCGGCCAGCATCGTGCGCTGGCGCGACGCCCACGGCGCTTTCCGCAACCGCCAGCAGCTGCTCGACGTGACGGGCCTGGGCCCGCGCACTTTCGAGCAGTCGGCCGGCTTCCTGCGCATCCGTGACGGCGACAACCCGCTGGACCTGACCGGCGTGCACCCGGAAACCTACCCCGTGGTGCAGAAGATGATGGCCGCGACCGGCCGCCCGGTCAGCGAACTGGTGGGCCGCGCCGAGGTGCTGCGCACGCTGAAGCCCGAGGCTTTCGCCGACGCGAAATTCGGCGCCATCACGGTCAAGGACATCCTGGTCGAGCTGGAAAAGCCGGGCCGTGACCCGCGCCCCGACTTCAAGGTCGCGCGCTTCAACGACAGCGTGTCGGACATCAAGGATCTGCAGCCCGGCATGGTGCTGGAAGGCACGGTGAGTAACGTCGCCCAGTTCGGCGCCTTCATCGACCTCGGCGTCCACCAGGACGGCCTGGTCCACGTCAGCCAGCTGTCGAACAAGTTCGTCACCGACGCCCGTGAAGTGGTCAAGACCGGGCAGGTGGTGAAGGTGCGGGTGCAAGAGGTGGACCTGGCGCGCAAGCGCATCTCGCTGACGATGAAGCTGGATGCGCCGACGGGCGAGGCCCGCAAGACCGGTGGCGACAACAGCTACCGCCCGGCCGGCCGCAACGAGCAGCCGCGTGGCCGCGCGCCCGAGCCGGCAGCCGGCGGGGCCCTGGCGGCGGCCTTCGCCAAGCTGCAGAACCGGCGCTGAGCGCCTGTCGATGACGCCGCCGCTGCCCGCGCTGCCATTGGCATGCGACTGACGCGGGCCTTCGCCTGGCTGGCGCTGCCGGCCGTTGCGGCTGCGGCCTGGGCCGAAGAGGCGCCGCAGCGCATCGTCGTCGAAGGCCGCAGCAACAGCGCGGCCGAGCAGCGCCGGCAGAGCACGGTGGCGCTGACGGTGGTCGGCCGCGACGAGCTCGACGCCTACGGCGACACCAGCGCGCTCGACGTGCTGCAGCGCGTGCCCGGCATCACGCTGGACGGCGACACGCCCAAGCTGCGCGGCATGGGCGGGGGCTACACGCAGATCCTGCTCAACGGCGAGCCCGCGCCGCCGGGCTTTTCGCTGGACACGCTGGCGCCAGGCGACATCGAGCGCATCGAGATCATCAAGGGCCCGACCGCCGAATTCGGCGGCGTCGCCGGCACCATCAACGTCATCCTGCGCAACGCGCCCAAGCGGCTGCAGCGCGAATGGCGCGCCGCCACGGCCTACCGCAGGGGCGTTGGCGCGCAGGCCTCGACCTCCTTCAACTGGGGCGACCGCACCGGCGACCTGGGCCACTACCTGCCGCTCAGCGCCTACACCTGGGCCAACGGCTCGGGCTTCGAGACCCTGCGCCTGTCGCGGCTGGCCAGCGGCGAGATCAGCCAGCAGCGCGTGACCGGGCGCGATGAAGGGCGCGGCGGCGGCCTGACGTTCGCGCCGCGGCTGGACTGGAAGCTGGGCGACGAGGACACGCTGAACGGCCAGCTGTTCCTGCAGCGCCACGAGAACGACAACCGCAGCCAGCGCGACACGAGCGCGCTGCTGGGTCCGGCGCCGACCAGCGTGCAGGACCGGTCCGAGTCGCCCGGCGCCTGGGAACTGGCGCGCAGCCAGGCGCAGTGGGTTCGCCAGCGCGGCGACGGCAGCCGGGTCGAACTGAAGGGCAGCGCGCAGAGCAGCCTGTGGCGCGGCGCGGGCCGCTCGCAGGGGCAGGACCGCGCGGGTGTGCCGGGCGTGCTGCGCGACACGCTGTCCAGCCAGCGGGAACGCAGCGGCTCGCTGGGGGCGCGCTGGCGCCAGCCGGTGGGCGAGGCGCACACCTTGAGCGCAGGTCTCGACGTCGACCAACGCTGGCGCCGCGAACTGCGCCGCGGCTTCGAAGACGGCGCCGAGCTGTTCACCACCAGCACCGGGGTGCCCTTCACCGCGCGCATCCACCGCGACACCGCCTTTGCGCAGGACGAATGGGTGGCCGGCGAGCGCTGGTCGGTGATGGCCGGCCTGCGCGCCGAACAGGCGCGTCTGACGACGGCCGGACCGGTCGGCGAGGTGGCCAACCGCTACCGCGTCGTATCGCCGCTGTTCCACCTGCGCCACGCGCTGGATGCCAAGGGGCAGGACCTGGTCCGCATCAGCTTGGCGCGCAGCATCCGTGTGCCCGAGGTCGCGCTGCTGCTGCCGCGCTACAACCTGAACGCCAGCTACGACCGCAACACGCCGAACACGCCCATCGCCGCCGACAGCGCCGGCAACCCGCTGCTGCAGCCCGAGACGTCGACCGGCCTCGAGCTGGCCTGGGAGCAGCATCTGGCCGGTGGTGGCGTGCTCAGCGCCGGCGCCTTCCACCGCCGCATCGAAGGGCTGATCCGGCGCCGCATCGGGCTGGAAACCGTCAGCGAAGCCACAGCGCCGCGCTGGGTCTCGCGGCCGACCAATGGGGGCGGCGCACGCAGCAGCGGGCTGGAACTGGAGATCAAGGGGCAGGCCGACCAGCTGCTGCAGCCGCTGTGGGCTGGCGCACCGAAGGCGCTGCAACTGCGCGCCTCGCTGGCGGTCTACCGCTCGGCGGTCGAGCAGATCGACGACCCCGATGCGCGCCTCGATGGCCAGGCGCCGTGGGGTGCGACGCTGGGCTTCGACCACAGCCTCGCCGACAAGACCTTCACCGTGGGCGGCAACCTGTCGCTCGCGCCCGGTTTCTCCACCCAGCAGACCGACCGCCAGCGCGTCTGGCGCGGGCCGGCACGCCGGCTCGACGCCTACGTGCTGTGGCGCGTCGACCGCGGGCTCAACGTCCGCGTGGCCGCCAACAACGCGCTGCCATCGGATGCGCTGTCGAGCACGCGCGTTGACGACCTCGACGGTTTCGCGGCCAGCGCCGACACGCGCCGGCAGACCTCGACCCAGTTCAACGCCAGCCTGCAATGGCGCTTCTGATGGCCGCCACCGCTGCCCTGACTGCCTTGCAAGTCCACGCCGGCCCACGGGCCCTGGCGCGGCTGCGCGAACGCGGGCTGCGGCCGCAGGACGTGCGCGTCATCCCGGCGGCAGCGGGCGGGCCCAAGGGGCTGATCCTCAACCCGCTGGACCGCTACCTCTTCGGCCGCTGGCTGCCGGCAGCGCCGCAGACCGTGCACCTGCTGGGCGCGTCGATTGGCGCCTGGCGCATGGCCTGCGCCTGCCTGCCCGACGCCGACGCGGCGCTGGCCGAACTGGCCGAGGACTACATCACCCAGCGCTACGAACACGCGCCCGGCCAGGCGCCGACGCCGGCCACCGTCAGCCGTGAATTCGGCCTGCAGATCGATCGGCGGCTGGGTGCGCGGGCTGCCGAATTGCTGGCCCACCCGCGCTGGCGCCTGCATGTCTTCACCAGCCATGGTCGGTCCTTGCTGCACCGAGCCGGCCGCTGGCGTACGCCGGTCGGCTACCTGGGCGCCTTCGCGGCCAACGCGGTGCACCGGCGCGCGTTGGGGACTTTTCTGGAGCGGGTGGTCTTCAGCGACCCGCGCGAGGCGCTGCCCTTCCCGCTGTCGGACTTCCGCAGCCAGCAGGTCGCGCTGGGGCCGCAGAACCTGACACAGGCCGTGCTGGCCAGTTGCTCGATTCCCTTCTGGCTGGACCCGGTGCACGACATACCCGGCGGCCCGCGGGGCGCCTACTGGGACGGCGGCATCACCGACTACCACCTGCACCTGCCGTATTCGGGCATGGCCGCGACGGACGACGGCCTGGTGCTGTATCCGCATTTCCAGAGCCAGGTCGTGCCCGGCTGGCTGGACAAGGCCTGGAAGTCCCGCCACCGCGCCACGGCGCAGCTCGACAAGCTGGTGCTGCTGTCGCCCAGGCCGGCCTGGGTGGCGGGCCTGCCCGGCGGCAAGCTGCCCGACCGTGCCGACTTCAAGGCCTACGCCAACGACGACGCCGGTCGCGTGCGCGCCTGGCGCCTGGCCCTGGCCGAAAGCCAGCGCCTGGCCGACGAATTCGCGGCTTTGGTCGCAGACGGCCGGCCGGTCGAGGCCAGCCCGCTGCGCTGAGCGGCCCTGCGCGCAGGGCATCGGATAAACTGTTGGTCACCTGTTCCCACAGCAAGCGCGGCGCCCCCGCGCTTTGTTTTTTCCGGAGCCAAGCACCATGTTGAACATCACGCTGCCCGACGGTTCGCGCCGTGAATATCCCGGCCCGGTCACGGTGGCCGAAGTGGCCGCGTCGATCGGCGCGGGCCTGGCCAAGGCCGCGCTGGCTGGCAAGGTCGACGGCACCGTCGTCGACACCAGTTTCCGCATCGAGCACGATGCGCAATTGGCCATCGTCACCGACAAGGACGCCGAAGGCCTGGACGTCATCCGCCACAGCACGGCCCACCTGCTGGCCTACGCGGTGAAGTCCCTGTTCCCCGAAGCCCAGGTCACGATTGGCCCGGTCATCGACAACGGCTTCTATTACGACTTCGCCTACAAGCGCCCATTCACGCCCGACGACCTCGCTGCCATCGAAAAGCGCATGGCCGAACTGGCTGCGAAGAACGAGCCCGTGGTGCGCCGCGTGCTGCCGCGCGACGAGGCGGTGGCCTATTTCAAGGGTCTGGGCGAGGATTACAAGGCCGAGATCGTCAGCAGCATCCCGCCCGACCAGGACGTGTCGTTGTACCGCGAAGGCGAATTCGAAGACCTGTGCCGTGGCCCGCACGTGCCCAGCACCGGCAAGCTCAAGCACTTCAAGCTGATGAAGGTGGCCGGCGCCTACTGGCGCGGCGACCAGGCCAACGAACAGCTGCAGCGCATCTACGGCACGGCCTGGGCCAGCAAGGAGGCGCTGCAGGGCTACCTGACGATGCTGGAAGAAGCCGAGAAGCGCGACCACCGCAAGCTGGGCCGCGAACTCGACCTCTTCCACCTCGACGAGCATTCGCCCGGCACGGTGTTCTGGCATCCCAAGGGCTGGACGGTGTGGCAGGAGGTCGAGCAGACCATGCGCCGCGTCTACCGCGACAACGGCTACCTGGAGGTGAAAGGCCCGCAGATCCTGGACCGTGCGCTGTGGGAGAAGACCGGCCACTGGGACAAGTACCGCGACGCGATGTTCACGACGGAGTCGGAGAAGCGTGACTACGCGCTGAAGCCGATGAACTGCCCGGGTCACATCCTGATCTTCAAGCAGGGCATCAAGAGCTACCGCGACCTGCCGCTGCGCTACGGCGAGTTCGGCCAGTGCCACCGCAACGAGCCCACCGGCGGGCTGCACGGCATCATGCGCGTGCGCGGTTTCACGCAGGACGACGGCCACATCTTCTGCACCGAGGACATGATCCTGGACGAGTGCGTGGCCTACACGGTCCTGCTGCAGAAGGTCTACCGCGACTTCGGCTTCGGGCAGATCATCTACAAGGTGGCGACACGGCCGGCCGCGCGCATCGGCAGCGACGAGACCTGGGACAAGGCCGAGCATGCGCTGATCGAGAGCCTGCGCGCCAGCGGCTGCGAATTCGAGATCGCGCCGGGCGATGGTGCCTTCTACGGCCCGAAGATCGAATACACGCTGAAAGACGCCATCGGCCGGCAGTGGCAGTGCGGCACCATGCAGGTCGACTTCAGCATGGCCGAACGGCTGGACGCGGTCTACGTGGCCGAAAGCGGCGAGCGCAAGCACCCGGTGATGCTGCACCGTGCCATCGTCGGCAGCCTGGAGCGTTTCATCGGCATCCTGATCGAGCAGCACGCCGGCGCCTTGCCGGCCTGGCTGGCGCCGGTGCAGGTGGTGGTGGCCTCGATCACCGACGGGCAGGCCGACTACGCCGCCGAAGTATCGAAAATGCTGCAAAAACAAGGGCTTAGGGTGGCCGTCGATTTGCGCAACGAGAAAATAAACTATAAGATCCGAGAGCATTCAATGCAAAAAGTCCCGTTCATCCTGGTCGTTGGTGACAAGGAGAAGGCAAACGGGGCTGTTGCCGTGCGCGCCCGGGGTAACCAGGACCTTGGTGTGATGCCGCTGGCAGACTTCCTCCAGAAGATCAGCAGCGACGTCGCCGCCAAGGTGTAGGGACTCACAGGCGCGCGTTCAATATTTCGTGGCCCGTCTGCCTTCGGGTTGCCACAGGAGCTGGAACCATCGCTACTTTCATGGACCGCCGCGTCCCCAACGCGGAACGCAAGCACAGGCTGAACCGGGAAATCATGGCGCTCAACGTGCGCCTGAACGGGATTGAAAACGAGCCACTGGGCATCGTCAGCACGATGGAAGCGTTGCGCATGGCCGGGGAGCTGGACGTCGATCTGGTCGAGATCGCGGCCGCGGCTGATCCCCCGGTGTGCCGGTTGATGGACTACGGCAAGTTCAAGTACCAGGAGCAGAAGAAGGCGGCCGAGGCCAAGAGCAAGCAGAAGGTCATCGAGATCAAGGAAGTCAAATTCCGTCCGGGCACGGACGACGGCGACTACCACATCAAGATGCGCAACCTGCGCCGCTTCATTGCCGAAGACGGCGACAAGGGCAAGGTCACGCTGCGCTTCCGCGGGCGTGAAATTACCCACCAGGACATCGGCATGCGCATGCTGGAACGCATCCGCGACGAGCTGGCTGATGTGGCGATGGTCGAACACATGCCCAAGCTGGAAGGCCGGCAGATGATCATGGTGCTGGCGCCCAAGCGGAAATAGGACCGCCCCGAGGCGCCTGCGGCGTTCCCCGCCAGGGGCGCCGGCAGCGGCCCGGCAAAGCCGGTTCCGCGGCGGCTGCTGGGTGGTGTGGAGAAGTTGAAATTTCGCTGCTGCGGCTTGGTCGCTGCAGCAGCGGAGAGAAGCAGTTGCAGGCCAACAAGGCATCGATGAAACGGTGACGCCTGCAGCGGCAAACATAGAAGGAGCAGCAATGCCCAAGATGAAGACCAAGAGCAGCGCGAAGAAGCGCTTTCGCGTTCGCCCGGGCGGTACCGTCAAGCGTGGACAAGCCTACAAGCGCCACATCCTGACGAAGAAGACCACCAA
The DNA here is from genome assembly GCA_947453725.1 of Betaproteobacteria bacterium. Lineage (GTDB taxonomy): Bacteria > Pseudomonadota > Gammaproteobacteria > Burkholderiales > Burkholderiaceae_C > Rubrivivax. Next base: position 216,887 of record CANGHH010000003.1, read on the forward strand.
GCAGAAGCGCCACCTGCGCGGCTCGGCCAACGTGCACGAAACCAACATGGGCCACATCGCCAAGATGTTGCCTTTCGCTGGTCTCTGATCCCACTCCACACGCACAAGGACTCAACACATGCCTCGCGTCAAACGTGGTGTCACCGCACACGCCCGCCACAAGAAGATCCTGAAGCTTGCCAAGGGCTTCCGCGGCCGCCGCAAGAACGTCTACCGCATCGCCAAACAGGCGGTGATGAAGGCCGGCCAGTACGCCTACCGTGACCGCCGCACACGCAAGCGCGTGTTCCGCCAGTTGTGGATCGCGCGTATCAATGCCGCCAGCCGCGGCCTGGGCGTGACCTACAGCAAGTTCATGGCCGGCTTGAAGAAGGCCAACATCGACATCGACCGCAAGGTGTTGTCGGACATGGCCATTCACGACCCAGCTGCTTTTGCCAGCATCGTGGACAAGGTGAAGGCTCAGCTCGCTTGATACCGTAGACCGCCGGGTGTGAAGCCCGGCGCTCCGTCAAGCATTCGAAGGCCGTCACCTGTGGGCGGCCTTTTTTGTTTTCTGAACGCATGAACGAACTCGATCAACTGGTCACCGCTGCGCAGGCCGACTTCGCTGCCGCCACCACGCCGGCCGACCTGGAAAACGCCAAGGCGCGTTACCTGGGCAAGAGCGGCCGCGTCACCGATCTGCTGAAGGCGCTGGGCGCCTTGCCGGTCGAAGCCAAGAAGGCGCGTGGCGCCGAGATCAACGTGGCCAAGGTGCAGGTAGAAGCCGCGCTGCAGGCCCGCCGCGACGCGCTGGCGGCTGCTGAGCTCGAGGCCCAATTGCGCGCCGAAGCGCTGGACGTGACGCTGCCCGGCCGTGGCCGTGGCACCGGCGGCCTGCACCCCGTCAGCCGCACCATCGAGCGCATCGAGGCCATCTTCGGCAGCATGGGTTTCGACGTCGCCGAGGGTCCCGAGATCGAGACCGACTGGATGAGCTTCACGGCACTGAACAACCCCGAGAACCACCCCGCGCGGTCGATGCAGGACACCTTCTACGTCGACCTGAAAGACGCGCAGGGCCGTTGGCTGAACCTGCGTCCGCACACCAGCCCGATGCAGGTGCGGTATGCCAGGGCCCACGCTGCGCGCCACGCCGGCGACATCGAGCAGGGCAAGCCGATGCCCGAGATCCGCGTCATCGCGCCGGGCCGGACCTACCGCGTCGACAGCGATGCCACGCATTCGCCGATGTTCCACCAGTGCGAAGGCCTGTGGATCGGTCGCAATGTCAGCTTCAAGGACCTGAAGTTCGTCTTCAGCGACTTCATCCGCCAGTTCTTCGAGACCGACGATTTCGATGTCCGCTTCCGGCCGTCCTTCTTCCCCTTCACGGAGCCCAGCGCCGAGATCGACATCGCTTTCCGCAGCGGGCCGCTGGCTGGCCGTTGGCTGGAAGTGGCCGGTTCGGGCCAGGTCCATCCGAACGTGGTGCGCAACTACGGCCTGGACCCCGAAACCCACATCGGCTTCGCCTTCGGCATGGGCCCCGACCGCCTGGCCATGTTGCGCTACGGTATCGACGACCTGCGCCTGATGTTCGACGGCGACCTGCGCTTCTTGCAGCAATTCAACTGACCATGCAATTCCCCGAATCCTGGCTGCGCGCCTTCTGCAACCCGCCGCTGTCCACCGTGCAGCTGGCCGATCTGCTGACCATGTCCGGCATGGAAGTCGAAGAGACCCGCGCCGTCGCGCCGCCGTTCAGCGGCATCGTGGTGGCCGAGATCGTCAGCGCCGAACAGCACCCCAGCGCCGACCGCCTGCGTGTCTGCCTGGTCGACGCCGGGCCGTACAGCCCCGACGGCCCGCTGCAGATCGTCTGCGGCGCGCCGAATGCCCGCGCCGGCATCCGCGTGCCGCTGGCCATCGTCGGCGCCGAACTGCCCCCGGGCGACGACGGCAAGCCCTTCAAGATCGGCGTCGGCAAGCTGCGTGGCGTGCAGAGCTTCGGCATGCTGTGCTCGGCGCGCGAGCTGAAGATCGCCGACGACCATGGCGGCCTGCTCGAACTGGCGGCCGACGCGCCCTTGGGCGCCAGCATCCGCGACTGGTTGCAGCTCGACGACACCGTCTTCACGCTGAAGCTGACGCCCAATCTGGCCCACGCGCTCAGCGTCTTCGGCGTCGCGCGCGAAGTCTCGGCGCTGACCGCTGTGCCCTTGACCTTGCCGGTCGTCTTGCCGGTGCTGCCGACCCACGACCAGCGCCTGCCGGTGAAGGTCGAAGCCAGCGACCTGTGCGGCCGCTTCTCGGGCCGCATCGTGCGCGGCGTGAACACCCAGGCGCAGACGCCGGCCTGGATGGTCGATCGCCTGGCGCGCTGCGGCCAGCGCAGCGTCAGTGCGCTGGTCGACATCTCGAACTACGTGATGTTCGAGTACGGCCAGCCCACGCACATCTTCGACCTCGACAAGATCCACGACGGCCTGGTCGTTCGCTGGGGTCGTGTCATCGAAGGGAAGGGCGAGACGCTGAAGCTGCTCAACGGCAACGTCGTCGAGCTGGACGAGAAGGTTGGCGTCATCGCGGACGCGCAGGCCGTCGAGTCGCTGGCCGGCATCATGGGCGGCGACGCCACCGCGGTGTCCGGCGACACCCGCAACGTCTACGTCGAAGCCGCCTTCTGGTGGCCCGAGGCCGTGCAGGGCCGCTCGCGCCGCTACAACTTCAACACCGACGCCGGCCACCGCTTCGAGCGCGGCGTGGACCCAGCGAAGACCGTTGAAATCCTCGAGCACATCACGCGGCTGATCCTCTCCATCTGCGGCGGCGAGGCCGGCCCGACGGACGACCAGACGCTGGCCCTGCCGCAGGCTGATCCCGTCACCATGCGGGTGGCGCGCGCGGCGCAGGTCATCGGCATGCCGGTGACGCAGGCGCAATGCGCGCAGGTTTTCCACCGCCTGGGCCTGCAGTTCAGCGAAGGGCCGGGCAGCCTGACGGTGCTGCCGCCGAGCTGGCGCTTCGACCTGAAGATCGAGGAAGACCTGATCGAGGAGCTGATCCGCGTCATCGGCTACGGCGAGCTGCCGGCCACGCCGCCGGTGGCGCCGGTCACCGCCCGCGTGCGGCCCGAGAGCCGTCGCAGCACGCACGCCGTGCGCCGTGCGCTGGCCGCGCTCGACTACCAGGAAACGATCAGCTACAGCTTCGTCGAAGCACGCTGGGAACACGAACTGGCCGGCAACGCCGATCCGATCAGGGTGTTGAATCCGATCGCTGCGCCGCTGGCCGTGATGCGGTCCAGTCTGGTCGGCAGCCTGGTGCAGGTGCTGCGCCACAACCTGGCCCGCAAGGCCAGCCGCGTGCGCGTCTTCGAACTGGGCCGCGTGTTCAGTCGCGATGCGTCGGTGTCCGACGGCGCCTTGACGGTGGCCGGGGTCAGCCAGCCGATGCGCGTTGCGGGCCTGGCCTATGGCGCGGCCACCGACCTGCAGTGGGGCAGCAGGGAGCAGGGCGTCGACTTTTTCGACGTCAAGGGCGACATCGAGGCCTTGCTGGCGCCGCGCCACGCACGCTTCGTCGCCGACAGCCACCCGGCGATGCACCCTGGCCGTTGCGCGCGCATCGAACTCGACGGCCGTCCTGTGGGGCATGTCGGCGAGTTGCACCCGCGCTGGCGCCTGGCCTACGAGCTGCCGCAGGCGCCGCTGCTGTTCGAGCTGGACCTGGCGGCCGTGCTCGAAGGGGCCGTGCCGGTTTTCGAGCCGGTGGCGCGCCAGCAAGCGGTGCTGCGCGACGTGGCGCTGGTGCTGCAAGACACGGTCACCCACGATGCCCTGGTGGCCAGCCTGGCCGCCGATCCGGCGGGCCTGATCCGTTCGGCCAAGTTGTTTGACATCTACAAGCCGGCGGCTGCCACCAGCGCAGCCGCCGGTTGGCTGCCCGGCGAGCGCAGCTTGGCGGTTCGGCTGGAATTGCGCGACGACGCGGCCACGCTGACCGATGAGCGCATCGACGCGGCTGTCCAGGCGGCGGTCGCCCGCGCGGTGCAGGCGCACGGCGCCCGCCTGCGGGCATGAAGGACATCGAGATGCTGGACGACGAAACCGCCGACACACCGGCCGCCCTGTCTTCGCTCGAGACGCCGACGCTGACCAAGGCGGAATTGGCCGAACTGCTGTTCGACCGCCTCGGTCTGAACAAGCGCGAATCCAAGGACATGGTCGAGGCCTTCTTCGAGATCGTCCATGGCACGCTGGTCGAGGGCCAGGACGTCAAGCTGTCGGGCTTCGGCAACTTCAACATCCGCCGCAAGGCGCCGCGCCCGGGGCGCAACCCGCGCACCGGCGAGTCGATCCCGATCAAGGCCCGCAACGTGGTCACCTTCCACGCCAGCCACAAGCTGAAATCCATCGTCCAGGGTGAGACGCCGGCCGAAGGTGACTTCGAGTAGAGTCTAGAGTTTCTATCTCATCCCATTGATTTCAATGGAGATTTCAATGGAGACTGCGCTGCCGCCCATCCCCGCCAAGCGCTACTTCACGATCGGTGAAGTCAGCGAGCTGTGCGCGGTCAAGCCGTATGTGCTGCGCTACTGGGAACAGGAATTCACCCAGCTCAAGCCGATGAAGCGCCGCGGCAACCGGCGCTACTACCAGCACCACGAAGTGCTGCTGATCCGGCGCATCCGCGAACTGCTCTATGACCAGGGCTTCACCATCATCGGCGCTCGCAACCGCCTGGGTGACGCCGCGGCACTGGCGCGGTCGGCGGCTGCCGATGCCGATGCCGCGGACGCAGCGCTCGCTGCCGAGGCGTCCGGTTCAAGCATGGATGATGCAGCCCCGGCTGGAATCGTGGCGCCGCGTCCTGCGGCGGCCCAGCCGGCCATCGCAATCACCCAGCTGCGCGCCGAGTTGATGTCGATTCGTGAGCTGCTGACCGCCTAAAGGCTCGCCGCCGACGTATACTGTGAGGCTCAGTCGGGGCGTAGCGCAGCCTGGTAGCGCACTTGCATGGGGTGCAAGGGGTCGCGAGTTCGAATCCCGCCGCCCCGACCATAGAAAAGATAGACGAAACAACAGCTTAGAGGCGCAGGCCTCTAGGCTGTTCTTCTTTGTGGCGGGCATCGCCACGTCAAGGAGCTTCGATGAACGAACTCAGCGCGTGGATCGGTCGCAGCGAGACGGTGGTCGACACCGTGGGCCCGACCCCCGTGATGGCCCTGACCGCGACGCTGGACCACCCGGCCGTCGCGGTGCATGCGGGCACACCGCTGCCGCCGCTGTGGCACTGGCTGTACTTTCTGCCCATGCACCGGCAAAGCGACATCGGCGTCGACGGCCATGCCCGGCGCGGCGGCTTCATGCCCCCGGTGCCGCTGCCCCGTCGCATGTGGGCGGGCAGCCAGTTCGAGTTCCGCGCGCCGATCCGAGTGGGTGATGCCGTGGCCCGCACGTCGACCATCGCCGACGTGACGGTGAAATCCGGTCGCACCGGCCAGCTGGTGTTCGTGAAAGTGCGCCACGAGGTGCGATGCAACGGCGCTGCCGAGGCGGCGCTCGTCGAATTCCACGACATCGTTTACCGCGAAGCGCAGCGTGCCGGTGACGTGGCGCCTTCAGCGCAGCCGGCACCGCAGGGCGCGCCCTGGCAGCGCGAGATCACGCCCGACGACGTGCTGCTGTTCCGCTATTCGGCGCTGACCTTCAACGGCCACCGCATCCACTACGACCGCCAATACGTGACCGAGGTGGAAGGCTACCCGGGTCTGGTCGTCCACGGCCCGCTGATCGCCACGCTGCTGATGGACCTGCTGCGCCGCCACCTGCCCGACGCCGAGGTCGCCAGCTTCCGCTTCAAGGCCGTGCGGCCGACCTTCGACCTGCACCCCTTCCGGGTCTGCGGTTCGCGTGATGGAGACTCTGTCAGGCTGTGGGCGCAGGACCACGAAGGTTGGTTGACGATGGACGCCGTCGCCACCTTGCGAGCTTGACCACCGAACGCGCCGCCTGCTGACCCGCCACCCGCCCAGTCATCACCCAGAACACGCCCAGACACGACCATGCCAGCCTCCATCATCGATTCCGCGATCTTCCAGGGCATCTTCACCAGCGACGCGATGCGCCAGGTCTGGTCGGACGAGAACCGCACCCAGAAGTACCTCGACATCGAACGCGCGCTGGCCGTGGTGCAGGGTCGGCTGGGTCTGATCCCGCAAGAGGCCGCCGACGAGATCGTCAGCCACTGCACGCTGGACCAGATCGACCTGGCCAGGCTGCGTGCGCAGACCGAACGCATCGGCTACCCCATCCTGGGCGTGGTCTCGCAGCTCAATGCCCTGTGCCGCGACCAACTGGGCGAGTACTGCCATTGGGGCGCCACCACACAGGACATCACCGACACCGCCACGGTGCTGCAGATCCGCGAAGGCCTCGTCCTGGTGGACGACGAACTGGCGGCCATCGCCGCGGCGCTGGCCCAGCTGGCGCGCGAGCATCGCGACACGCCGATCATCGGCCGCAGCAATTTGCAGCAGGCCATTCCCGTGACCTTCGGCTACAAGATGGCCGGCCTGCTGTCGGCCGTGCTGCGCCACCGCGAACGCATCGCGCAGCTGCGTGAACGCGTGCTGGTCGGCGAATTCGCCGGGGCCGCTGGCACGCTGGCGTCGCTGCAGACCGGTGCGATGGAAACCCAGGCCGGCCTGTGTGCCGAACTGGGCCTGCAGCAGCCGGTGATCGCCTGGCACACCATCCGCGACAACATCGCCGAGGTGGGTGCCGTGCTGGGCCTGATCGGCGGCACGCTGGGCAAGCTCAGCATGGATATCAAGCTGATGATGCAGACCGAAGTGGGCGAGGTCTTCGAGCCCTACCACCACGGTCGCGGCAGCAGCAGCACCATGCCGCAGAAACGCAACCCCATCAGCAGCGCCTACATCCACGGCGCCATCAGCGTGTTGCGCCAGCATGCGGCGGCGCTGATGGACGCGATGGTGGCCGACCATGAACGCAGCACCGGCCCGTGGCAGATCGAGTGGATCGTGCTGCCGGAAGCGTTCTGCCTGCTCGCGGGCGCGCTGAAGCAGAGCCGCGTCATCGTCGAAGGCCTGGAGGTTGACCCAGTAGCGATGCGCCGCAACATCGACATGACCCACGGCCTGGTGATGAGCGAGGCCGTGATGATGGGCCTCGGGCCCTATATCGGCCGCGAAGTCGCCCACGACCTGGTCTACGACATCTGCCGCGTGGCGCTGCAGCAGCAGCGGCCCTTGCTGGACCTGCTGTGCGAGAACGCGCAGATCATGAAACACGTGACCCGCGAACAGCTGGCCACGATGTGCGACCCGGCCAACTACCTGGGGCAGTCGGGCCTGATGGTCGACCGCGTGCTGGCCGCGATGGGCTGAGGCCCGCGCCCCTGGGCGCGGGCCGCCAGGGTCAGGGCTTGACGGGCGCCGACGCTGTCGTGTCGGCGGACGACGCGAGCGCCGGCGGCATCACGGCGGATGCCGCTTCCGAAACCGCCATCGCCGCCGGTGCTGTCGCGGCAATCGGCGCCACGTGCGCTGCGGCGGCCGGCGCCTTGGCGCCCATCGGCAGCAAAGGCACGATCAGCAGGGCCACGATGTTGATGATCTTGATCAGCGGGTTGACGGCCGGGCCGGCGGTGTCCTTGTAGGGGTCGCCGACGGTGTCGCCGGTGACGGCGGCCTTGTGCGCTTCGCTGCCCTTGCCGCCGAAGTGACCGTCCTCGATGTACTTCTTGGCATTGTCCCAGGCGCCGCCCCCGGTGCACATCGAGATGGCCACGAACAGCCCGGTCACGATGGTGCCCATCAGCAGGCCGCCCAGCGCCGCGGCGCCCAGCGTCAGGCCGACGACGATGGGCACGACCACCGGCAGCAACGACGGGACGACCATCTCCTTGATCGCCGCCGTGGTCAGCATGTCGACCGCCGCGCTGTAGTCGGGCTTGCGCTTGCCGGCCATGATCAGGCCGTCCTGGAACTGGCGGCGCACTTCGACCACCACCGAACCGGCGGCGCGGCCCACCGCTTCCATCGCCATCGCGCCGAAGAGGTAGGGAATCAGCCCGCCGATGAACAGGCCGACGATGACTTTCGGGTCACTGAGGTCGAAGGCGACGCTGATGCCGCGGCCTTCCAGCGAGTGCGTGTAGTCGGCGAACAGCACCAGCGCCGCCAGGCCGGCCGAGCCGATGGCGTAGCCCTTGGTGACGGCCTTGGTGGTGTTGCCCACGGCGTCCAGCGGGTCGGTCACGTCGCGCACTGCTTTCGGCAGTTCGCTCATCTCGGCGATGCCGCCGGCGTTGTCGGTGATCGGGCCGTAGGCGTCCAGCGCGACCACGATGCCGGCCATGCTGAGCATGGCCGTCGCCGCGATGGCGATGCCGTAGAGGCCGGCCAGGCTGTAGGCCGCCAGGATCGCCGCGCAGACGAAGAGCACCGGCCAGGCGGTGGAGCGCATCGACACGCCGAGGCCGGCGATGATGTTGGTGCCGTGGCCGGTGGTCGATGCTTGGGCGATGTGCTGCACCGGCGGGTATTGCGTGCCGGTGTAGTACTCGGTGACCCAGACCATCGCCGCGGTCAGCACCAGACCGACGGCGCAGGTGCCGAACAGCGCCATCGCCGAGACCGTGCCGCCGGCGGTCAGCGTCAGCGGTTGCGGGAACATCGCCGTGGTGACGAAGTAGAAGGCGACCAGCGACAGCACGCCGGCCACGGCCAGGCCCTTGTACAGCGCCGGCATCACGTTCTTCATGCCCGGCGAGGCCTTGACGAAGTAGCAGCCGATGATCGAGGCGATGATCGACACCCCGCCCAGCAACAGCGGGTAGACCACGGCGTTGAGGGTGGCGCCGCTGATCATCAGCGCGCCGAGCGCCATCGTGGCGATCAGCGTCACGGCGTAGGTCTCGAACAGGTCGGCGGCCATGCCGGCGCAGTCGCCGACGTTGTCACCGACGTTGTCGGCGATCACCGCCGGGTTGCGCGGGTCGTCTTCCGGGATGCCGGCTTCGACCTTGCCCACCAGGTCGGCGCCGACGTCGGCACCCTTGGTGAAGATGCCGCCGCCCAGCCGGGCGAAGATGGAGATCAGCGACGAGCCGAAGGCGAAGCCGAGCAGCGGCTTCAGCGTTTCGGGCTTCACGTCGCTGCCGCCCGTCAGCAGCATGAAGAAGATGCCCACGCCGAGCAGGCCGAGGCCGACGACCAGCATGCCGGTGATGGCGCCGCCCTTGAAGGCCACGTCCAGTGCCGGCCCGATGCCCTTGGTGGCGGCTTGCGCGGTGCGTACGTTGGCCTTCACCGAGACGTTCATGCCGATGAAGCCGCAGGCGCCCGACAGCACCGCGCCGAGCACGAAACCGCCTGCGCTGAGCTTGTCGAGGAAGATGAAGATGAGCACCGCGAGCACCGCGCCGACGATGGCGATGGTGCGGTACTGGCGCGCCAGGTAGGCCGCTGCGCCCTGCTGGATCGCACTGGCGATTTCCTGCATGCGGGCATTGCCGGCGTCCTGCGACAGGATCCAGCTTCGCTGCACGAAACCGTAGATCACTGCGGCCAGGCCACAAGCCAGGGCTGTGTACAGCGCCATGGGGGTCGTCATAGAAAAGGCTCCTTGCTCAATCCAATCGGGTGATGGGGCTTCGCAGTTGGCCGCCACACGGGACTCGGCGCTGCAAAACGGATACAGCGAAATGATGTTACGGCCGATGGGTGGGGCTGCTGTCTGGGGTTTGCCATCGGTCATTGCGCGGCGTCAGGACAGGGCAAGTTGCCAACCTAGAATGCGGGTTTTCCCAGATCAACCGCCCAACAACAGCCTGAAGAGATACCCATGAGCCTGCACAACGTGACACCGGGCGCCAAAGCGCCGGAAGAGTTCAACGTGATCATCGAGATCCCGATGAACGCCGACCCGATCAAGTACGAGGTCGACCACGAAACCGGCGCGCTCTTCGTCGACCGCTTCATGAGCACCGCCATGCACTACCCGTGCAACTACGGCTACATCCCCAATACCCTGGCCGACGACGGCGACCCGGTCGACGTGCTGGTCATCACGCCGGTGCCGCTGATTCCCGGTGTGGTCGTCACCTGCCGCCCGCTGGGCATGCTGAAGATGGACGACGAAGCCGGCGGCGACAACAAGCTGCTGGCCGTGCCCATCGACAAGATCCTGTCGATCTACACCCAGTGGCAGAAGCCGGAAGACCTGAACCCGCTGCGGCTGAAGACCATCCAGCACTTCTTCGAGCACTACAAGGACCTGGAACCCGGCAAGTGGGTCAAGGTGCTGGGCTGGGAAGGCAAGGACAGCGCCATCGCCGAGATCAACACCGGCATAGCCAACTTCAAGAAGGGCGAAGCCTGATCTTCAGGTTTCGGTGGCGGCCTCGCCATCCGGCGGTGCCGCTGGCTTGAAGGGGTTGCGGTCGCGCAATTCGTCGACGTAGTCGGCGATCCCGCTTCCCTCCGTGGCCAGGAAGTCCGCTACGGCCTGCGCGAAGCGATCGTCACGCAGCCAATGGGCGGATGCGGTCGGCGTGGGCAGCAGACCGCGGGCCATCTTGTGCTCGCCCTGCGCGCCGCCTTCGAAGCGCGTGTAGCCATGGGCCAGACACCAGGCCAGCGGCTGGTAGTAGCAGGCCTCGAAGTGCAGGCAGGACACCGGCTCGGTGCAACCCCAGTAGCGGCCCCAGGCGGCCCGACTGTCCGCATCGATGGCCACCAGCGAAGCGGCAATCGGTGCGCCTGCGCGGTGGGCCACGAACATCACCCAATGCTGCGGCATCTGCTGCGCCATGCGCGCGAAGAAGGCGCGCGTCAGGTAGGGCGTGCTGTGGTGCGCCTGGTAGGTCAGCGTGTAGCAGGCGTAGAAAAAGTCCCACAGTTCTGGCGTTATGTCGATGCCTTCGTGCGTCGTGAAGCGCACACCCTGTTCGGCCACCTTGCGGCGCTCCTGCTGGATCTTCTTGCGCTTGTCGCGCTGCAGGCGTTGCAGCAGGTCGGTGAAGTCGGCCATCGGCTGCTGGGCGTCCTGCGTCCAGTGGAACTGCACGCCGTGGCGGATCATCCAGCCCGCCTGTTCAAAGGCCCTGCGGTCTTGCTCGTCCAGGAACAGCACATGCGCCGATGACAGCTTCGCCTGGCGCGCCAGGCCGCCGATGGCCTCGACCAGCAACTGCCGCGCTGGCGCGCTGCGCGCCAGCAGCCGCGTGCCCGGCACCGGGGTGAACGGCACGGCGCCCAGCAGCTTGGGGTAGTAGGGCAGGCCGTGCCGGCGGTAGGCGTCGGCCCAGGCCCAGTCGAAGACGTATTCGCCGTAGGAATGGCTTTTCAGGTACAGCGCGGCGGCGGCCTGCAATTGGCCGTTGGCTTCGATGGTCAGGAACTGCGGCGCCCAGCCGGTTTCCGGCGTCGCGCTGTCCGAAGCGTGCAGCGCGGCCAGGTATTCGTGGCGCATGAAAGGCGTCGGCGCCGATTGCTCGGCGAGCAAGGCGTTCCAGGCTGCGGCATCCAGCGTGGCGGGCTCGGCATGAACCCGGATGACATAATCTTTTTCGATCATTTGGATCTTTGAAACACAGGGTCAGCGAACGTGGAAACAGGAGCCTGAAAGCAGCGTGAAAGCGGCAATTGCACAGATCAACGCCAAGGTGGGCGACCTCGCCGGCAACGCCCGTTTGCTGGCCGATGCGGCCCGCACCGCCCACGCCCAAGGCGCCACCCTGGTGCTGGCGCCGGAACTGGCGCTGACCGGCTACCCGCCCGAGGACCTGCTCTTGCGGCCGGCTTTCATGGCCGCCTGCGCCGAGGCCTTGCAGGCTTTGGCGGCCGAATTGGCGGATTGCGAAGGGCTGCACCTGATCGTCGGCCACCCGCATCAATTCGGCGTGCGGGGCGATGTTAGGTCCAAGTCGCTGGCGGTGCAGCAGCGCTTCAATGCGGCCTCGGTGCTGGCCGGCGGGGCGGTGCGGGGCACCTACTGCAAGCGCGAACTGCCGAATTACCAGGTTTTCGACGAGCGGCGCTATTTCGCTTCCGGGCGCGATGCCGGCTTGTCGCCGCTGGTCGTCGATGTCGGCGGCTTGCGCGTCGGCGTGCTGATCTGCGAAGACGCCTGGTTCGATGAGCCGGCGCAGGCGGCCTGCGACGCCGGCGCGCAACTGCTGTGCGTGCTGAATGCATCGCCCTTTCACCTCGACAAGGCCGGCGAGCGCGAGGCGCGCATGGCCGACCGCGCGCGGGCGGTGGGACGCCCCCTGCTGTATGCACACCTGGTCGGCGGTCAGGACGAAGTCGTGTTCGATGGCGCTTCCTTCGCGCTCGATGCGCAGGGCGCGGTGACGGCCCGGGCGCCGGCTTTCGAGCCGGCGCTGCTGCTGCTGGATGTGGTGGCCGACGGCAGCGCGCACGGCGCTGTCGCCGAGGTGCCGTGCATCGAAGCCCAGGCCTGGTCGGCGCTGGTCATCGGTGTGCGCGACTACCTGGGCAAGAATGGGTTTCCGGGTGCCTTGATCGGTTTGTCGGGCGGCATCGACTCGGCCCTGGTGCTGGCCGTGGCCGTCGATGCGCTGGGCGCCGACCGGGTCCACGCGGTGATGATGCCGTCGCCCTACACGGCCGACATCTCGTGGCTGGACGCGCGCGACATGGCTGCGCGCCTGGGCGTGCGTTACGACGAGATCGCCATCGCCCCGGTGTTCGACGCCTTCCGCGCCAGCCTGGCGCCGCATTTCATCGGCCGCGCCGAAGACACCACCGAAGAAAACCTGCAGGCCCGCATCCGCGGCACGCTGCTGATGGCGATGTCGAACAAGTTCGGTTCGATCGTGCTGACCACCGGCAACAAGAGCGAGATGGCCACCGGTTACTGCACGCTGTACGGCGACATGGCCGGTGGCTTTGCGGTCATCAAGGACGTGGCCAAGACCCTGGTCTACCGGCTGGCCGAGTGGCGCAACCAGCAGCCCACGCGGCGCGCCGACGGCAGGCCCGGTGAAACGGGTCCGGTGATTCCCGAACGCATCATCACCCGCGCGCCTTCTGCCGAACTGCGCCCCGACCAGACCGACCAGGACAGCCTGCCGCCCTACGCGGTGCTCGATGCCATCCTGGCGCGCTACATGGAAGAAGACCAGGGCATCGAGGAGATGGTGGCCGCCGGCTTCGACCGCGCCGATGTCGAACGCGTGACCCGGCTGATCAAGCTCAACGAGTACAAGCGGCGCCAGTCGCCGGTGGGCATCCGCATCACCCACCGTGCCTTCGGCCGCGATTGGCGCTACCCCATCACTTCGGGGTTCCGTGCTTAAATTGCCGAAAGTTGTCAACGTTTCCCGGAGCCCGACATGAAGCAGATCACCGCCATCATCAAACCCTTCAAGCTCGAAGAAGTTCGCGAGGCGCTGGGTGATGTGGGCGTGTCGGGCCTGACCGTCACCGAGGTCAAGGGTTTCGGCCGTCAGAAGGGCCACACCGAACTCTACCGGGGCGCCGAGTACGTGGTCGACTTCCTGCCCAAGGTCAAGGTCGAGGTGGTCATCAAGGACGAGGATGTCGAGCGTTGCATCGAGGCCATCGTCAAGGCCGCCAAGACCGGCAAGATCGGCGACGGCAAGATCTTCGTGACCTCGGTCGAGCAGGTGGTACGCATCCGCACCGGCGAAACCAACGAGGCGGCGGTCTGAGCGTCTGATCGACGCGGCGCGCTCAGACGCGCGAGAGGTCGCTCGCCGCGCCCGGTGACTGCGGCGCAGCCTGGCTCATCAGGCTGAGGAGGAGCGCTTGCGGGTCGGTGTCGACTTGAACTGCCGCCATCTGCTCTGCCGACAAGAAGCCTTCGGCCACCGAATGCCGCATGAAGCGCAGCAGGTCGTCGTAATAGCCGTCGGTGTTCAGCAGACCGATGGGGTTGCGGTGGTAGCCCAACTGGCGCCAGGTCCAGACTTCGTACAACTCTTCCAGCGTGCCGATGCCGCCGGGCAGGGCGATGAAGGCATCGGCGCGCTCGGCCATCATCTGCTTGCGCAGGTGCATGGTGGGCACGACGTGCAACTCGTCCAGCCCCCGGTGTTCGACTTCGCGCAGTTTCAGCGACTCGGGTATCACGCCGACCACCCGGCCACCGGCGGCCATCGTGGCATCGGCGACTTCGCCCATCAAGCCGACCTTGCCGCCGCCGTAGACCAACTGCCAGCCGCGCGAGCCGATGGCCGCCCCGAGTTCGCGGGCCGCCGCCGTGTAGGCCGGCTTGTTGCCGTGTCGCGAGCCACAGTAGACGCAGATGCTGACGGGTTTGGGCAGGGGCATGGTTCAGGATCTGGCGCGGGGTTGAGCCATCACCAGGCGGGTGCGGCAGACGGCATCGTGCCAGTATTGTCGATCCGGGCGCAGCCAAGCCAGTGCGGCGTAGGCGAAAACGCCGGCGGTCAGCGCGACAAAGGTCGGGACGCTGCCTTTCAAACCGGCCAGATACAGGCCCAGCAGGGCGGGCAGGAACCACATCCAGGCCAGCAGATAACGCCCGAGTGCCTGCCGCAGCGGAACCTGCCCGCCGGATGCGCTGACCAGGCGGATCTGCCAGGTCTGCATGGCCAGCGTCTGACCGCCGCGCGACCAGAAGCCGGCGAAATAGAGGCCCAGCACGCCGAAGATCACGAGTTGCATGCCAGCAATGCCACTCAGGGCGTGGCGCTGCTGGGTCAAGGTTGAATACGCAAAGCCCGCCACCATCACGATGCCGAACAGCAGCACACCCTCGTAGACGAAGCAGGCCAGGCGGCGCAGCAGGGGCGGGGCGACCAGCGCCTCGGCGGGGTTCACGGTGCGTCGGGGTTTTCCGGGCTGCCGGCAGGGGGAGGCGTGCCCTGGGCGCCGCGCAGCGGCAACAGCGTCGCCGGATCGACATAGCCCGACGTCGCCGCGATCTTGGGTGCGCCCGGTTGGCGGTGCGCGGGCGTGCTGTTGTGCGTGGACATCGTGGTGGTCGTGGCGCCCGGGCGGGCTTGAACCACGATCTGCGCCACCGAATGCCCCAATGCGCCGGATGCCGGTGCAGGGGTGTGGCGTGACGCGGTCAGGGGATCGCGCGGCTTGGCTGCGCCCTCCCCGGCGGACGCGGCCTTGGCGACGGGCTTGGCCCGCTGTGCCAGCGACTTCTTTTCGGCGTCGGGCAGGGCCTGGTAGGCCTGCCACTTGGCATTCCGCTCTTGCGTCGGCAGTTGCCGCACTTCCTGGAATTGCAGCCGGGCCTGTGTCCGTTCAGAAGGCGTCAGCCGGGCCCATTCAGCCATCCGCTCCTGCACGCGCTGGCGCTCGTCGGCGGGCATGGTCGGAAAATGCCCAGCGACCTCCAGCCACTTCTGGCGCCGGTTGGGGTCCAGGCTGGTCCAGTCGCGCTGCAAGGGCGCCAGTGCCTGCTTCTGCTGTGCGGTCAGGGACGACCAGGCCACGCCCTTGTCGGCAGCGGCCTGCGCGGCCGATACGATGACCAGCGCACCGAGGAAGGCGACGGTCATGCGGATCAGGCGCATCACCGTCACGGTTGCGGTGTCGAGCGGATGAACTCGGCGAAGCCTGGATCACTGTAGGCCGCCGGCGGCAGGTCGTCGGCCAGCAACTGGGCGTCGAAATCGGCCGCGGCAACCACCTGTTCGCGCACCGCCCAATGGTCGATGACCAGCAGGCCACCCACCAGCATGATCAGCGGCAGGACCGATGCAGCGCGCTGCCACCAAGGCACGAAACCACCGAGAACCGCCACGCCACGGGCAGAGACGCCGGCCACGGTGGAGCCTGCCGGCACCATTCGCCGAGCCTTGCGAGCCTGGGACAGCGCCTGCTCGCGGGCGAAGCGCAGACGCTCGGTGATGTCGTGGGGCAGCTGGTCGGATGAAGCACCCAGTCCACCCGCCAGGCGGGCGGCCAGACGTGACTCGATCAGCTGGCGGTCGTGGAGATGGTTTTGCGTGTTCATGGCGTGATTCCCTTGTCGCGAAGCGCCTTCGCCAGCGCGTGAACTGCCCTCGAACAGTGCGTTTTCACGCTGCCCTCGGAGCAACCCATCACCGCCGCCGTCTCGGCCACGTCGAACTCCTCCCAGTAACGAAGCAGGAAGGCTTCCCGTTGACGTGCGGGCAGCTCGCCGACCTCACTGTCGATGGCACGCAGGATCTGTGCCCGTGAAACGGCGTCCGCCGCGCTCTCGGTGCCCAGCGTGTCCTCGAGGGCGTGCAGGGTTTCCAGAAGGTCGAATTCGCCCTCGTCGCCGCCGGAATCGAAGTCGGACAGGTTCTGCATCAGCGCGCCGCGGACCTTCTCGCGGCGGAACCAGTCCATCGTGGCGTTCGACAGGATGCGCTGGAAGACCAGCGGCAGCTCGGCAGCAGGTCGGTCGGCGTACTTTTCAGCCAAGCGGATCATCGCGTCCTGCACGATGTCCAGTGCCGCGTCGTCGCCGCGCACCGCGTAGACCGTGCGCTTGAAGGCGCGCTTCTCGACGCTCTTGAGAAAGTCGGAGAGTTCTTTGTCTGTGGCCAACGCTGGGCGGAACGGGATGCGCCCGGCTCGAGCGCGCTGGATTATGTCATCGCACCTGCGCTGTGCGTGGCCGCGCGAGGCCCGCTGCCACCGGCCATGCATAATCATGGGCTACACACCACGTTCCCATGGGCTTCCAAGTCCAACCGGCCGATCCGGCCGGCGTCTTCCAGGCGGCCGATCAGGCCGTTGTTGTTTTCACAGCGCAGCTACCGAATCCGCCTCACGAGGGCGCGCAAGAGGTGCACCGATGGATTTTCGTTAGAGAAATTCGCAAAGGTTCTTCATGGAAATTACTGCCGCCGAAGTGAAGCGTGCCGCCCTGGCACAGCCGACTTCCACCCCCGCGCCCGCTGCCGCCGACCCGAACGGCTCGGAGATTCTCGTCCGCTGTCTGCAGGCCGAAGGGGTCAAGTACCTCTGGGGCTACCCCGGTGGCGCGGTGCTGTACATCTATGACGCGCTGTACAAGCAGCAGACGATCCAGCACGTGCTGGTGCGCCACGAGCAGGCGGCTGTCCACGCCGCCGATGGCTACGCCCGCGCCACTGGCGATGTCGGCGTGGCGCTGGTGACCTCGGGCCCTGGTGTGACCAACGCCATCACCGGCATCGCGACGGCCTACATGGACTCGATCCCGATGGTCATCGTCACCGGCCAGGTGCCGACCGCGGCCATCGGCCTGGATGCCTTCCAGGAATGCGACACGGTCGGCATCACGCGGCCCATCGTCAAGCACAACTTCCTGGTCAAGGACGTCCGCGACCTGGCCCTGACCTTGAAGAAGGCCTTCCACATCGCCCGCACCGGCCGGCCCGGGCCGGTAGTCGTGGACATCCCGAAAGACGTGTCGCTGAAGACCGCGCCCTTCCACTACCCCGAGGCTGTGGAGATGCGCTCCTACAACCCGGTCAAGAAGGGCCATGGCGGGCAGATTCGCAAGGCCGTGCAGCTGTTGCTGCAGGCCAGGCGCCCCTACATCTACACCGGCGGCGGCGTGATCCTGGGCAACGCCGCGTCCGAACTGCGGCAGCTGATCGCGCTGGTCGGCTTTCCTTGCACCAGCACCTTGATGGGACTGGGCGCCATCGCCGCCAGCGAAGCCAAGTTCCTCGGCATGCTCGGGATGCACGGCACCTACGAAGCCAACATGACGATGCAGAACTGCGACGTCCTGCTGGCTGTTGGCGCGCGCTTCGACGACCGCGTCATCGGCAACCCGAAGCATTTCGCCTCGGTCGAACGCAAGATCATCCACGTCGACATCGACCCATCGTCGATCTCCAAGCGCGTCAAGGTCGACATCCCCATCGTCGGCGACGTCAAGGAAGTGCTGATCGAGCTGATCGCGCAGATCAAGGAGGCGCAGGCCCGCCCCGACGCTGCGGCGCTGGCGGCTTGGTGGGCGCAGATCAGCGACTGGCGCCAGCGCGACTGCCTGGCCTACAAGACCAGCCCCGACGTGATCAAGCCGCAGGCCGTGATCGAGCAGCTGTGGCAACTGACCAAGGACAGTGACAGCTACATCACCTCCGATGTCGGCCAGCACCAGATGTGGGCCGCCCAGTACTACCGTTTCGAGCAGCCGCGGCGCTGGATCAACAGCGGCGGTCTGGGCACGATGGGCGTGGGCCTGCCTTACGCGATGGGCATCAAGCTGGCCCGGCCCGATGCCGACGTCTTCTGTGTCACTGGCGAAGGCTCGATCCAGATGTGCATCCAGGAGCTGTCGACCTGCCTGCAATACAAGACGCCCGTGAAGATCGTCTCGCTGAACAACCGTTACCTGGGCATGGTGCGGCAGTGGCAGGAACTGGACTACGAAGGCCGCTACTCGCACAGCTACATGGACGCGCTGCCCAACTTCGTCAAGCTGGCCGAGGCCTACGGCCACGTCGGCATCCTGGTGGAAAAGCCGGGTGACGTCGAAGGCGCCTTGAAGGAAGCGATTCGTCTGAAGGACCGCACTGTCTTTCTCGACATCCGCACCGATCAGACCGAGAACGTCTGGCCCATGGTCCGGGCGGGCAAGGGCATTTCCGAGATGGTGCTGGGCGCCGAGGACCTGTGAATCCGTGAAGCCGGCGCCGGTCGCCCGCGTTACCGCGTGGGTTGCAGGCGCCGGTGAATCAGACGCCCAGCCTCGATCGGCCCTTCCTTCTTCAACATCGAACAGCGTGGCCAAGGGCCGCGGGCTGACCGGCCCCCGGCTTGAAGAGCGCGCAGGACGAGAGACATGAAACACATCATTGCCGTACTGCTCGAGAACGAGGCCGGCGCGCTGGCCCGCGTGGTCGCGCTCTTTGCCGCGCGCGGCTACAACATCGAGAGCCTGACGGTCGCGCCGACCGAGGACGCTTCGCTGTCGCGCATGACCATCGTCACCACGGGCAGCGACGAGGTCATCGAGCAGATCACCAAGCACCTGAACCGCCTGATCGAGGTGGTGAAGGTGGTCGACCTGACCGAGGGCAGCTTCACCGAACGCGAACTGATGCTGATCAAGGTGCGCGCAGTGGGCAAGGAGCGCGACGAGATGAAGCGCATGGCTGACATCTTCCGCGGTCGCATCATCGACGTCACCGAGAAGACCTACACGATCGAGCTGACCGGCGACAGCAGCAAACTCGACGCTTTCCTGGTCGCCATCGACCGGGCAGCGATCCTGGAAACCGTGCGTACCGGTGCCAGTGGCATCGGGCGCGGCGAGCGCATCCTGCGCGTCTGAACCCCCATTTTTCACGGAGAGAACCATGAAGGTCTACTACGACAAAGACGCCGACTTGAGCCTCATCAAGGGCAAGAACGTCACCATCATCGGCTATGGCTCGCAGGGCCACGCCCACGCGCAGAACCTGAACGACAGTGGCGTCAAGGTCACCGTCGGCCTGCGCCGCCATGGCGCCAGCTGGAGCAAGGTCGAGAAGGCTGGCCTGCAGGTCGCCGAAGTGGCCGAAGCGGTGAAGCAGGCCGACGTGGTCATGATCCTGCTGCCCGACGAGCAGATCGGCGAGGTCTACAAGAACGATGTCGAGCCGAACATCCGCCAAGGTGCTTCACTGGCCTTCGCGCACGGCTTCAATGTGCACTACGGGCAGGTCGTGCCGCGTGCCGATCTGGACGTCTGGATGGTCGCGCCCAAGGCCCCCGGCCACACGGTGCGCAACACCTACAGCCAGGGTGGCGGCGTGCCCCACCTGATCGCCGTGCACGCCGACAAGAGCGGCAAGGCGCGTGATCTGGCGCTGAGTTACGCGGCAGCCAACGGCGGCGGCAAGGCCGGCATCATCGAGACCAACTTCCGCGAAGAAACCGAGACCGACCTGTTCGGCGAACAAGCGGTGCTCTGCGGCGGCACGGTCGAGCTGATCAAGGCCGGTTACGAGACGCTGGTCGAAGCCGGCTACGCGCCCGAGATGGCCTACTTCGAGTGCCTGCACGAGCTGAAGCTGATCGTCGACCTCATCTACGAGGGCGGCATCGCGAACATGAACTACTCGATCTCGAACAACGCCGAATACGGCGAGTACGTGTCCGGCCCGCGTGTCGTGACCGGCGAGACGAAGCAGGCCATGAAGCAGATCCTGACCGACATCCAGACCGGCGAATACGCCAAGAGCTTCATCCTGGAAAACAAGGCCGGCGCGCCGACGCTGATGTCGCGCCGCCGCCTGACGTCCGAGCATTCCATCGAAGTCGTGGGCGAGAAGCTGCGCGCGATGATGCCGTGGATCAAGGCCAACAAGCTGGTCGACCGCAGCCGCAACTGATGGGCCTGTGCAGCGGCTATCCTCGCGGTCATGAATGACGATCTGAGGACGGCCGCGGCCGACGAAGCCGAAACGGCGGAAGCGATGGACAGGCCCCGGCCGCGCCGCAAGGGCATCTACGTGTTGCCCAACGCGATCACGCTGGCGGCGCTGTTCTCGGGCTTCTACGCCATCGTGATGGCGATGAATGGCCGCTTCGATGTGGCCGCCATCGGCATCTTCTGCGCGGCCATCCTGGACAGCCTGGACGGCCGCGTGGCGCGCATGACCAACTCGCAAAGCGCTTTCGGCGAGCAGATGGACAGCCTGTGCGACATGGTGAACTTCGGCGCCGCGCCGGCCCTGATCGTGCTGGAATGGGCGCTGAAGGACCTCGGCAAGACCGGCTGGATCGCGGCCTTCGTCTACATCTCGGCGGCAGCGCTACGGCTGGCGCGCTTCAACACCAACATCGGTGTCGTCGACAAGCGCTTCTTCCAGGGCTTGCCCAGCCCGGCGGCTGCGGCGCTGGTGATGGGCCTGATCTACGTGATGGACGACGCCGGTTTTCGCGGCGTTTCCAAGATCGGCTGGCTGTCGTGGACGGCGTTCGGCGTCACGCTGTACGCCGGCCTGTCGATGGTGACCAACGCGCCGTTCTACAGCTTCAAGGTGGTCGGCGGCAAACGCACGGTGCCTTTCGTGGTCCTCGTGGCCATTGCGCTGGGCATCGCCTTGATCAGCCTGCACCCGCCGATTGCCCTGTTCGCCGTGTTCTGCGCCTACGGCCTGTCGGGCTACGCGGTCTACGCCTGGCGCAAGCTGAAGGGCAAACCGACCAGCGTGATCGCCATCTCGACCGATGACCCGGACGAGAAGGGTCTGCACCCGTGAGCTGCGCGCGCAGCCCCTGTGCTACATTGCCTTGATGAATTCGACCAGCCACCTGTTCACGCTAAGCCTGCTAGGAGCACCGCGGGCGCGCTGATCAATTCCTGAACTCACTCGAATTCCCCGATCAACGGCCCGCCAGCGCACAGCAGCGGGCCGTTGGACTTTCAGCGCTGCGTGCGACCCCCTTCAACGCAAAACGCGAAACGCAAAAGGCGACTCACCATGACCGACAAGCTCATCATCTTCGACACCACCTTGCGTGACGGCGAACAGTCGCCCGGCGCCTCGATGACGCGCGAAGAAAAGCTGCGCATCGCGCGCCAGCTGGAGCGCCTGCACGTGGACGTGATCGAGGCCGGCTTCGCCGCTTCCAGCAACGGCGATTTCGAAGCCGTCAAGTCCATCGCCGACGCGATCCGCGAGGTCACCGTGTGCTCGCTGGCGCGGGCCAACGACCGCGACATCGCACGGGCCGCCGAAGCGCTCAAGGGCGCGCAAAGGGCGCGCATCCACACCTTCATCGCGACCTCGGCGCTGCACATGGAGAAGAAGCTGCGCATGACGCCCGATCAGGTGCTGGAACAGGCCCGGCAGTCGGTGCGCTTCGCGCGCAATCTGTGCGGCGACATCGAGTTCTCGCCCGAAGACGGCTACCGCTCGGACATGGACTTCCTGTGCCGCGTGCTGGAAACCGTGATCGCCGAAGGGGCCACCACCGTCAACATCCCTGACACCGTCGGCTATGCCGTGCCCGAGCTCTACGGCGCCTTCATCCGCGAATTGCGCGAACGCGTGCCGAACAGCGACAAGGCGGTGTGGAGCGTGCACTGCCACAACGACCTCGGCATGGCGGTGGCGAATTCGCTGGCCGGCGTGATGATCGGCGGCGCTCGCCAGGTCGAATGCACCATCAACGGCCTGGGCGAGCGCGCCGGCAACTGCTCGCTCGAAGAAGTGGTGATGGCCGTGCGCACGCGGCGCGACTACTTCAAGCTCGACCTGGGCATCGACGCCACGCAGATCGTGCCGGCGTCGCGGATGGTCAGCCAGACCACGGGTTTCGTCGTGCAGCCGAACAAGGCGGTGGTTGGCGCGAATGCCTTCGCCCACGCCAGCGGTATCCACCAGGACGGCGTGCTGAAGGCGCGCGACACTTACGAGATCATGCGCGCCGAAGATGTGGGCTGGGCGGCCAACAAGATCGTGCTGGGCAAGCTGTCGGGCCGGAATGCCTTCAAGCAACGGCTGCAGGAACTGGGCATACAGATGGACAGCGAAGGCGAGATCAACGCCGCCTTTGCGCGCTTCAAGGACCTGGCCGACCGCAAGAGCGAGATCTTCGACGAGGACATCATCGCGCTGGTCAGCGACGAAAGCGTCACGCCGGCCACCGAGCACTACCGGCTGCTGTCGCTGTCGCAGCATTCCGAGATGGGCGAACGGCCGCACGCCACGGTGACCTTCACCGCCGGCGCCGTCGAACTGCACGCCGACAGCGACGGCAACGGTCCGGTCGACGCCAGCCTGAAAGCCATCGAGTCCCAGGTGAAGAGCGGCGTGGAAATGGTGCTGTACTCGGTCAATGCCATCACCTCGGGCAGCACAGAATCCCAGGGTGAAGTCACCGTCCGCCTGCAGCACGGTGGCCGGGTGGTGAACGGCGTCGGCGCCGATCCGGATATCGTCGTGGCGTCGGCCAAGGCCTACCTGTCGGCCCTGAACAAGCTGCACAGCAACGCCGACCGGGTCGCTGCGCAGGGCTAGTTCGCGGGGCGCAGCTGGCGTGGCATCTTGCCGCTCTGAGCCACTTCAGAAAAAACACGCAAGCGCTTGATCTTGCGTGCTTTTTTCCCTTCGCCTACACTGAGGCATAGGCTTGCGCTGGGAATCCGATGCTGAAGATCAATGTGTATGGAACGAAGCGCTTGCTGGCCTGTGCCACCGGCTTGTTGATGGCATGCATCCCGGCTGTGGCCAGCCACGCCGCCACAGACGCCCAGCCTGCCCCGTCCAAGGCCGTCAAGAAGGGCCACGGCGTCAAGCCGGCCAGCGCCAAGCCCGCTCATCACCCACGCGCTGCGGTGCACACCGTCAGGCGGTCGGTCGCACGGGCCGAGCCAGCGAGCAACTCCTTCGGCCATGCCTCCGGGCTGCAGAAGACCTCGGCCGCGCTGGACCTCAAGTCCAGCGTCGCCTTCGTCATCGACCAGGACACCAACGAAATCCTGCTGAACAAGAACTCGCAGGCCGTGTTGCCCATCGCCTCGATCACCAAACTGATGACCGCGCTGGTGGTCACCGAAACCGGCCTGTCCCTGGATGAGCCGCTGTCGGTGTCGCAGGAAGATGTCACGGCCACCGCAGGCAGCAGTTCGCGGCTGGCCCTGGGCACCCAACTGACTCGCGGCGAAATGCTGCACTTGGCCCTGATGGCTTCCGAAAATCGCGCCGCGCATGTGCTGGGTCGCAGCTACCCGGGCGGTATCGAGCCCTTCGTCGCGGCGATGAATGCCAAGGCCCAGGAGCTGGGCATGCTGAGCACCCATTACGTTGAGCCGACCGGCCTGTCCAGCAACAACCAGTCCAGCGCGCAAGACCTCTCCCGTCTGGTGCGCGCCGCTTTCCTGCACCCCATCATCCGCAATCTGTCGACCTCGATCGAGGCCGTGATGCCGGTCGGTCGCCGCCAGGTGCAGTTCCACACCACCAACGGTCTGGTGCGCAACCCCGAATGGGAAATCGGCCTGCAGAAGACCGGTTACATCTCGGCCGCCGGGCGGTGTCTGGTGATGCAGGCGCAGATGGCCGGCCGCAGCCTGATCATGGTGCTGCTGGATTCGGCGGGCAAGTACTCGCGCATCGGTGATGCCGAGCGTATTCGCAAGTGGCTCGCGGCCTCGCCAACCGCGTCGCTGGACACGCTTCAGCCGCGATAACCCAGCGCTGCCGAGATCTGTGCGGCGGTGCTCTTCACGCGCTCCAGCCACGATTCTTCCAGCCGGTCGGCGGGCGCCGAAACCGACAGGCCGGCCAGCAACTTGCCCTGGTCGTCGTAGATGCCGCAAGCCATGCAGCGCACGCCCAGTTCCAGTTCCTCGTCGTCGCGGGCATTGCCGGTGGCGCGCACCGTGGCCAGTTCGCGTTCCAGTCGCGCCACATCGGTGATGCTGTTGCGCGTGTGGCCGGTCAGCCCCGTTCGCGTCGCGTAGGCGCGTACCCGCGCCGGGTCGTCATGCGCCAGGAAGAGCTTGCCCACCGAGGTCAGGTGCAAGGGCGCCCGACCACCGATGGCGCGCACCACCTGCATGCCCGAGCGCTCGCTGTAGCTGCGTTCGATGTAGACGATCTCGTCGCCCTGGCGCATCGACAGGTTGACCGGCTGGTGTGTCACCTTGTGCAATTCGCGCATCGGCCCCAGCGCGGCGTCGCGGACGTCCAGCCTGGCCTTCACCAGGTTGCCCAGTTCGAGCAGCCGCATGCCCAGCCGGTAGCTGCCAGCCTGCGGGCGGTCGACAAAGCGGCCAATGGCGAGGTCGTTGAGGATGCGGTGTGCGGTCGACGGGTGCAGCCCGGTGCGCTCGCTGATCTCCTTCAGCGAAACCGATTCGGGCTGCGCGGCCAGGGTCTCGAGCAGCGAGAAGGTGCGCTCCAGAACCTGGATGGCTGGCGTTTGCGGGGCCTTGGTGTTCATGGCGGTTCGAGATCCTTCCGTGGGAGGCGATTTTGCATCGCGGGATGGCTGACCGCCTACCAGAACTTGTTCAGCCGGGCGCTGACCGGCCTGACGCTGCTCGCAGCCTGGTCGCTGGCCGGCACGGCCCTGGCCCAGGGCGGCGCAGCCGCACCGGCGGCGTCAGCCGCATCGAGCCCTTCAAGGGCATCGGCCAGCGCCGGTTCTGGCCCGGTGCTGAACCACCGTGCGCCCTTCGGGCCTGTCGCCATCCCGCGTTTGAACGGACGCCTGCATGCGGCCGACATCGGCCTGGTCATCAACACCGCCGACCCGCTGTCGGTGGCCATCGGCGAGCGCTATATCGCGGCGCGGCGCCTGGCGCCCGGGCAGGTCTTGCGCCTGGAACTGCCGCTGCGCGCGGCCCTGGAGCGCGCCGAATTCGATCGTTTGCGCGCCACCATCGACCTGCATTTCGGGCCCGGCATCCAGGCCCTGGCCTTGGCCTGGGCCGAGCCCTACGCCGTCGGGTGCAATTCGATTACCGGGGCGCTGGCGCTGGGTTTCGACAGCGAACTGTGCCGGAACAGCTGCGTGGCCTCGCGGCCTTCGCGCTATTTCAACTCGGCGTCGACCCGGCCTTACAGCGACTTCGGCTGGCGGCCGTCGATGCTGCTGGCGGCGCGCAACCTCGCTCAGGGCCAGGCGCTGATCGACCGCGGCGTGGCGGCCGACGGCGCGCTGCTGCTGCGCGGCCGGCCGCCGGCCATGGCGATGTTGCTGACGACCGATGACGCCGCGCGAGCCGTGCGCACGGCGCTCTACCCGCAGCCCGGTTTCCTGCCCGGGCCGCGCGTCGACATCCGCATCGCGCCGGCCGCCGAATTGGCGACGGCCCGCCAACTGCTGGTGGTCATCACCGGCAGCGCGGGCGTGCTGCTCGACCCGTCCCTCGACTGGGTGCCGGGCGCCCTGGGCGACCACCTGACGTCCTTCGGCGGCGACCTGGCCGGCCAGCACGGCCAGAGCACCGCGCTGACCTGGCTGGAGGCCGGCGCCACGGCCAGCCACGGCGCGGTCAGCGAGCCCTGCAACCACCTGCAGAAGTTTCCGCACCCCCAGGTGCTGCTGGGGCAATACCTGCAAGGCGCCACCGCCATCGAGGCCTACTGGAAAAGCGTGGCCTGGCCGCAGCAGAGTCTCTTCGTGGGCGAGCCGCTGGCGGCGCCATTTGCCCGCCGCTGAAGGTGCTCAGCCCAGCAGCAGGCGCAGCGCGTTTTCGCCGGACTGCACCGCACCTTCCAGCGTCGCCGGGTAGGGGCCTTCGAGGTAGTCGCCGGCAGCGACCAGCTGCGGCGCGATGGCTGCTGCCGGCCGCGCCAGACCTGGCGTGCAGCGGAAGGTTGCACGCTTCTCGGCCAGCACCTTGACCAGGGTCGGCGCGCTCGGCCAGGCCGCGGGCGCGAAGTCGTCGCGGGCCTGCTGCAGCACCGCCTGGCCGGTGACGTCCAGCCCGGCATCGACCCAGCGGCGGGCCCCGCTGATCACGAAGGCGAACAGCCCGGGCGTTGCGCCCAGCGCGCCATGGTCGAAGGCGAACTGGGCCGGCGCGCGCGGGCCTTCGATCAAGGCCGTCATCGGTGCCGGCAGGCGCGCTCCCGGCGCGCGCAGGTAGACCGTCACGATGGGTTCGTAGCGCAGCGCGCTGGCCTGTGCCGACCAGGCCGGCGCCAGGTCCTGGGTCAAGCGGGCGGCTTCATGCGCCGTGCAGGCCAGGATCACGCTGTCGAACGGCTCGCCGTCGACGCGCCAGCCCGCGCCATCCGGCGCAAGCTGGCCGACACGCCGCCCCAGGTCCAGCCTGGCCCCGGCGGCCTGCAGCCAGGCGCCGGCGGGCCCGGGCAGCAGGGCGCGCAGCGAGCGCCGCGGCAGCAGCAGGTCGGCCGACCCGGCGCCGCCGAACAGGGCGTCGCGCAGCACGCGCAGCAGCACCGCGGCGCTGGCGTCTGCTGCCGGGGTGTTCAGCGCCGCCACGCACAAGGGGTCGATCAGCAGTTCGCGCACGGCCGGCGGCAGGTCCTTGCAGAGTTCGGCCACGCTCAGCGCGGGGGCGCAGCGGAAGCCTGCCAGTGCCCAGCCCGCAGCGGCCTTGAGCAGCGCGGCGCGGTCGCGCCAGGTCCAGCCTTCGCAGGTGGCCACGGCCAGCCCGAAGCCCAGCCAGGCCGGACCGGGCGGCATGCTCAAGCCGCGCCCGTCGGGGTAGCGCAACTCGAGCGGGCGGCGGTCGAAAACGACCGCCCCGTCGACGCCCACCGTGCGCATCAGGTCCAGCGTCCGGCGGTAGGCGCCGATCAGGATGTGCTGGCCGTTGTCCAGCGCCAGGCCCGCCACGTCGACGCCCCGGGCGCGGCCACCGAGCTGCGCCGCCATCTCGATCAAGACCACCGCGTGCCCGGCCTGCACGGCGCGCACTGCCGCCGCCAGCCCGGCCCAGCCACCGCCGACGATGGCCAGCTTCATGCGGCGCGCTTCATGCGCCCGGGCTCAGCGGCCACGCAGGTGGGTCAGCGTCGCGATCCACAGCTTGCGCAGCGGCGTCAGCGAGGTCCGCTGGTGCA
This sequence comes from Betaproteobacteria bacterium, assembly GCA_947453725.1. Classification (GTDB taxonomy): domain Bacteria; phylum Pseudomonadota; class Gammaproteobacteria; order Burkholderiales; family Burkholderiaceae_C; genus Rubrivivax. The sequence continues at coordinate 244,385 of CANGHH010000003.1, forward strand.
GCACCTGGAAGTTCTGGGTCTCGATCTCGCGCAGCAGCGTGCGGTAGATGTTGGCCATCATCAGCCCCGGCTTCTGCACGTGGCGGTCGGCTTCCGGCAGCAGGGCCAGCGCGCTGTCGTAGGCGGCATGCGCGCGTTCAGCCTGGAAGCGCATCAGCGCGCTGAAACGCTCGCTGTAGCCCCAGGGCGCATCGCGCTTCAGCAGTTCGTGGGCCTTGACGTCGAAGCGCTGCAGTTCCGACACTGGCAGGTAGATGCGGCCGCGCCGGGCGTCGTCGCCGACGTCGCGGATGATGTTGGTCAGCTGCATGGCCAGTCCCAGCTGGTGGGCGTACTGCACCGTGGCGGCCTCGTTGCGGCCGAAGATGTTGGCCGCGACTTCGCCGACCACGCCGGCCACCAGGTGGCAGTAGCGCTGCAGCGCCGGGTAGTCCAGGAAGCGGGTCTGGTCGAGGTCGGTCTGGCAGCCTTCGATGACGGCCTGCAGGTGCGCCGCGGTGATGCCGTAGTCGGCCGCCAGCGGCAGCAGCGCCTGCGTCACCGGGTGGCTGGGCTGACCGGCGTAGGCCTGCGCCACTTCCTGGCGCCACCAGTGCAGCTTGGTGGCGGCCAGCGCCGGGTCGCTGACCTCGTCGACCACGTCGTCCACCTCGCGGCAGAAGGCGTAGAAGGCGGTGATCGCCGCCCGCCGCGGCGGTGGCAGGAAGAGGAAGGCGTAGTAGAACGAGGAGCCGCTCCTTGCGGCCTTGTCCTGGACATACTGCTGCGGTGTCATGCCGCCACTGCCCGCATGCGCAGCGCGCGCCAGAGCAGCAGTGGGCCGTCTCGGCGGCGCAGGGCAGGGCGGCAGTTCAGAGCGGCATGGTCCATCTGGCGGATTTTCTCAAGAATCCGCAGCCCGCCCTGCACCACCAGGCGCAATTCCCAGCCGGCACGTCCCGGCACGGCCAGCGCCAGCGGCGCACCGCAGCGCATCAGTGCCTCGGACCAGTCGCACAGTTCGCGCACCAGCTGGCGTGCGGCGGGGCTGTCCTGGCCGGCTGCCAGCGCCTGCAGCGGCAGGCCGTGGCGCTGCAAGTCTGCAGCGGGCACGTAGTGCCGCCCGCGCTGGCCGTCGATGCTGAGGTCTTGCCAGAAGTTGATCAACTGGAGCGCGCTGCAGAGGGCGTCCGAACGCTGCAGCGACGTCGCGTCGGCGATGCCGTACAGGTGCAGCAGCAGGCGCCCGATCGGGTTGGCCGACAGGCTGCAGTAGGCCAGCAGCGCGGCGCGGTCGGCGTAGTGCGGGTTGCGCACGTCCTGCTCGAAGGCGTCGAGCAACTGCTCCAAGAGCGCCGCGGGCAGCTGCCGGCTTTTGATGACCGCAGCCAGCGGTACGAAGACGCGCGCCCAGCGCGGCGACGGCGGCTGCCCCGCCAACGCGGCCTGCAGATCGACGCGGTAGGCGGCGAGGTCGGCCAGCCGTTCGCCGGCCGGCGCGTCGCCTTCGTCGGCGATGTCGTCGGCCGTGCGCGCGTAGTGGTAGATCGCGGTCACGGCGGGCCGCAACGCCGGCGGGCACAGCAGGGAGGCGACGGGGAAGTTTTCGTAATGTTCGATGCTCACGGGTACCGATTCTCGCCACTCTGCTCGGGCGTCTTCCCGAGCCCCTGGTTTGACAGGCCGGTCACCGCCTTTTATATTAATGACTAACAAGTCATTAATTTGCCAGCGCCCGCCGCTGTGCGCTTTGCCAGGGTCCAGCCGATGAATGCCATGCCTGTTCGACACTTCCTTTCGGCTATCGCCGTGGCCGGATTGGCCCTGCTCGGGGCTTGTGGCCGCCCTGCAGCGGCGCCGGAACCGGTGCGCGCGGTGCGCACCCTGACAGTGGCCAGCGGCAGCGCGGGCGGGTCGCACGCCTTCGCCGCCGAGGTGCGGGCGCGGGTCGAGTCGCGCCTCGGGCTGCGCGTCGCCGGCAAGCTGCTCAGCCGTTCGGCCGAAGTCGGCCAGCGGGTCCGGGCGGGGCAACTGCTGGCGCAGGCCGACACCACCGACCTGAAGCTGGCGCAGGAGGCGGCGGCAGCCGCGGTGCGCGCCGCGCAGACCAACGCCGAGCTGGCCGCGGCCGAGTTCCAGCGCTACCAGGCGCTGCGCGAGCAGGGTTTCATCGGTGCGCTCGACCTGGAGCGCCGCGAAGCCACGCTGAAGGCGCAGCAGGCCGCGCTCGAGCAAGCCCGCGCCCAGGCCCAGGTGCAGAACAACCAGGCCGGCTACGGCGCCCTGCTGGCGCCGGTGGCCGGCGTGGTCGTCGCGGTCGAGGCCGAGGTCGGCATGGTGCTGGCCGCCGGCACGCCGGTGGTCCGCCTGGCTCACGACGGCCCGCGCGACGCGGTTTTCGCCGTGCCCGAAGACCAGTTGCCGGCCATCCGCGCGCTGCAGGGTCGGGCCGGTGCGCTGAAGGTCGTCCCCTGGGGTGCGGCGGCCGGCTTGCCGGCCACGGTGCGCGAAATCGCCGCGGCGGCCGACCCGGCCACGCGCACCTTCCTGGTCAAGGCCGACCTCGGTGGCGCGGCGCTTCAGCTGGGCCAGACCGTCAGCGTCGTCATCGACCTGCCGCCCCTGACGGGCATCACCAAGCTGCCACTGTCGGCGGTGACCCAGCAGCAGGGCCAGACCGCTGTGTGGCTGGTCGACCGCGCCAGCATGACGGTCCGGGCGCAGACCATCGTCGTGGCCGGCGCCGACGGCAACAGCGTGGTGGTGGCCAGCGGCCTGAGCCCCGGGCAGACCGTGGTGACGGCCGGTGTACATGCGCTGACGCCCGGCCAGCAGGTGAGCTTCTACGCCGAGCCGATCGCCGCTGCGCCCGCCCTGGCGGCGCCGGCTTCGGCGGCCAGCCGCTGAAGGGGCGCTGGCCATGCAGACGACCGACAGCCAGGCCGCGCCGCGCTTCAATGTGTCGCGCTGGGCCCTCGAACACCCGGCGCTGACGCGCTACCTGATGGTGGTGCTGATGCTGCTGGGCATCACGGCCTACTTCCAGCTTGGCCAGGACGAAGACCCGCCGTTCACCTTCCGCGCCATGGTGGTGCAGGCTTTCTGGCCCGGCGCCAGTGCCTTGCAGATGGCCGAACAGGTCACCGACAAGGTCGAGAAGACGCTGCAGGAAGTGCCCTACGCCGACAAGATCCGCAGCTTCACCAAACCCGGTGAATCGCTGACCATCTTCCAGCTGAAAGACAGTTCACCGCCGAGCGCGGTCAGCAACAGCTGGTACCAGGCGCGCAAGCGCATCGGTGACATGCGCTCGACCTTGCCGGCCGGCGTCATCGGCCCGGTCTTCAACGACGACTTCGGCGATGTCTACGGTTCGATTTTCGCGCTGTCGGCCGACGGCTTCAGCCGCGAGGAACTGCGGGTGCAGGCCGAGCGCGTGCGCCAGCAGTTGCTGAAGGTGCCCGACGTCGCCAAGGTCGAGGTCTTCGGCGCGCAGGCCGAGAAGGTCTTCATCGAGATCTCGCAGCGCCGGCTGGCCCAGCTGGGCCTGGACTTCAACCAGGTCATCGCGCAGATCGGCGCGCAGAACGCCGTCGAGAGCGCGGGCGTGCTGAACGCCGGGCTGGAAAATCTGCAGGTCCGCGTCGGCGGCCCCTTCAACTCGGTCGACGAGCTGAAGCGCTTCCCGATCCGCGCCACCAATGCCGCCACTGGGGCGTCCAGCACCCTGCAGCTGGGCGACCTGGCCGACGTGCGCCGCGACTACGCCGACCCGCCAACCACCAAGGTCCGCTTCCAGGGTCAGGAAGTGATCGCGCTGGGTGTGTCGATGGCCAAGGGCGGCGACATCATCGCACTGGGCAAGGCGCTGCAGGCCGCCGTCACGCAGGTGCAGCGTGAACTGCCGCTGGGCATCAGCGTCCAGCAGGTGCAGGACCAGCCGACGGCGGTCACGCGTTCGGTGGGTGAATTCGTCGGCGTGCTGGTCGAGGCGGTCATCATCGTGCTGCTGGTCAGCTTCATCAGCCTGGGCCTGCACTTCAAGCCCGGCAGCTGGCGGCCGACGCTGGACATCTGGCCCGGCCTGGTGGTGGGCATCACGATCCCGCTGGTGATGGCGATCACCTTCGTCGTCATGTACTACTGGGGCGTCGGCCTGCACAAGATCTCGCTGGGCAGCCTGATCATCGCGCTGGGCCTGCTGGTCGACGACGCCATCATTGCCGTCGAGATGATGGTGCGCAAGCTCGAAGAGGGCTACGACAAGATGCGCGCCGCTACCTTCGCTTACGAGGTGACGGCCATGCCGATGCTGACCGGCACGCTGATCACGGCGGCGGGCTTCCTGCCGATCGGCCTGGCCAAGTCGGTGACTGGGGAATACACCTTCGCGATCTTCGCCGTGACGGCGGCGGCGCTGGTCATTTCCTGGCTGGTCTCGGTCTATTTCGTGCCCTACCTGGGTGCGGTGCTGCTGCACACCCGCCAGCAGGCCGAGGGCGACAGCCACGAGGGCGAACTCTTCGACACGCCTTTCTACAACGGCTTCCGTCGCGCCGTCGGCTGGTGCGTGGCGCACCGCTGGATCACCATCGGCCTGACCGTGCTGAGCTTCGCGCTCGGCATCGTCGGCATGGGCCGCGTGCAGCAGCAGTTCTTCCCCGATTCGAGCCGGCCCGAGATCCTGGTCGACCTGTGGCTGCCGGAGGGCTCGACCATCCAGCAGAGCGACGAAGTCGCCAAGCGCTTCGAGGCGCGGATGATGCGAGAGCCTGGCGTGGCCAGCGTCGCCACCTGGGTGGGCAGCGGGGTGCCGCGCTTCTACCTGCCGCTGGACCAGGTCTTCCCGCAGAGCAACGTCAGCCAGGTCATCGTGCTGCCGAAAGACCTGGGAGAACGCGAAGCCCTGCGCCTGCGCCTGCCGCAACTGCTGGCCAGCGAATTCTCCGAAGTCCGGGGCCGCGTGAAGCTGCTGCCGAATGGCCCGCCGGTGGCCTATCCGGTGCAGTTCCGCGTGGTCGGCATCGACGCGCTGCAGGTTCGCGCCTGGGCCGACCAGGCCAAGGAGGTGCTGCGCGCCAACCCGAGCATGCGCGGTGTCAACGACAACTGGAACGAAGCCGTCAAGGTGCTCAGCCTGGCCGTTGACCAGGACAAGGCCCGCGCGCTTGGCGTCAGCAGCCAGGCCATCGCCCAGGCTTCGCGCACCACCCTGTCGGGCAGCACCATCGGCCAGTATCGCGAGGGCGACAAGCTGGTCGACATCGTGCTGCGCCAGCCGCTGGCCGAGCGCAGCGCGATCACCGACATCGGCAAGGCCTATCTGCCGACGGCCAGCGGCCGCGCGGTGCCGCTGACGCAGATCGCCAAAGTCGGTTTCACCTGGGAGCCGGGCGTGCTGTGGCGCGAGGGGCGCAATTTCGCGGTGACCATCCAGGGCGACGTGATCGAAGGTGTGCAGGGCCCGACGGTCACGGCACAGGTGGGGCCGCAGTTGCAGGCGTTGGCCGCGAAGATGCCGCCGGGTTACCGCATCGAGGTTGCCGGTGCCGTCGAAGAGGCCAGCAAAGGGCAGGGATCGATTGCCGCTGGCGCGCCGGTGATGCTTTTCCTGATCTTCACGCTGCTGATGCTGCAGTTGCAGAGCTTCAGCCGCGCTGTCCTCGTCTTCTTGACCGGGCCGCTGGGCCTGCCCGGCGTGGCCGCGGCCCTGCTGCTGCTGAACCGGCCTTTCGGCTTCGTGGCGTTGCTGGGGGTGATCGCGCTGATGGGCATGATCATGCGCAACTCGGTGATCCTGATCGACCAGATCGAACAGGACCGCCGACACGGCGTGCCGGCCTGGGACGCCATCGTCGAATCGGCGGTGCGGCGCTTCCGGCCCATCGTGCTGACCGCCGCGGCCGCCGTGCTGGCCATGATTCCGCTGTCGCGCAGTGTGTTCTGGGGCCCGATGGCGGTGGCCATCATGGGCGGCCTGATCGTGGCCACCGCCCTGACCTTGCTGGCGCTGCCGGCGATGTACGCAGCCTGGTTCAGGGTCCAGCCCGTGAGGCCTGCGGGCTGACGCTAAAATGCGCGGTTTGCCGGTAACGGCATTGACCCTGCGCGGGTGGCGAAATTGGTAGACGCACCAGGTTTAGGTCCTGACGCCTTCACGGGTGTGCGGGTTCGAGTCCCGCCCCGCGCACCAGAACATCTGCATCTTCAGCCCCAAACCTAAGCTCAAGCGAGACACCATGGCCGTCACTGTTGAAACCCTAGAGAAGCTCGAGCGCCGCATCACCCTGACGCTGCCGGCTGCCACGATCAACGGCGATGTCGAGGCGCGGCTGAAAAAGCTCGCGCGGACCGTCAAGGCCGACGGCTTCCGTCCCGGCAAGGTGCCGATGTCGGTGGTTGCCCAGCGTTATGGCTACCAGGTCCAGTACGAGGTCGTCAACGACCGCGTCGGCCAGGCCTTCAACGAGGCCACCAACGAAGCCAAGCTGCGTGTGGCCGGTGCCCCGCGCATCGCCCAGAAGGACGAATCGCCGGCCGACATGCTGGCCTTCGATGCCACCTTCGAGGTCTACCCCGAGGTCGTCATCGGCGACCTGGCGCAGGCCGAAGTTGAGCGCGTGGCCACCGAAGTGACCGAGGCCGCCATCGACCGCACGGTCGAGATCCTGCGCAAGCAGCGCCGCACCTTCGGCCTGCGCGCCAAGGACGAAGGCGCCATCGAGACCGACCGCGTGACGATCGATTTTGAAGGCAAGATCGACGGCGAACCCTTCGCCGGCGGCAAGGCCGAAGCCTTCCAGTTCATCATCGGCGAAGGCCAGATGCTGGCGCAATTCGATCAGGCCGTGCGCGGCATGAAGGCCGGCGAGAGCAAGACCTTCCCGCTGAGCTTCCCGGCTGATTACCACGGCCAGGACGTGGCCGGCAAGGAAGCCGACTTCCTGGTCACGGTCAGCAAGATCGAGGCGCAGAACCTGCCGGATATCGACGAGGCGCTGGCCAAGTCGCTGGGCATCAAGGAAGGTACCGTCGAAGGCCTGCGCGACGACGTCAAGAAGAACCTGGAACGTGAAGTGAAGTTCCGCGTGCTGGCGCGCAACAAGGCGGCGGTGATGGACGCGCTGTCGAACGCCGCCACGCTGGATCTGCCGAACGCGCTGGTCGCCGGCGAGACCGATCGCCTGATCGAGAACGCCCGCGCCGACCTGAAGCAGCGCGGCGTGAAGGACGCTGCCACCGCGCCGATTCCGGCCGAAATCTTCAAGCCGCAAGCCGAGCGCCGCGTGCGCCTGGGCCTGGTGGTGGCCGAACTGGTTCGCGCCAACAACCTGCGCGCCCAGCCCGAGCAACTGCAGGCCCACATCGAAGAACTCAGCCAGAGCTACGAGAAGCCCAGCGAGGTGATGCGCTGGTACCTCGGCGACCGCCAGCGCATGGCCGAAGTCGAGGCCGTTGTCATCGAGAACAACGTGACCGAGTTCGTGCTCAAGAGCGCGAAGGTCATCGACAAGGTGCTACCGTTCGACGAACTGATGACAGCCGCTTGATTCCCGAGCGAAAGGAAATTCGATGAGCGTTCAAGACACCGTTGGACTGGGCATGGTGCCCATCGTGATCGAGCAGTCGGGCCGTGGCGAGCGCGCCTACGACATCTACAGCCGCCTGCTGCGAGAACGCATCATCTTCCTGGTCGGCCCGGTCAACGACGGCACGGCCAACCTGGTCGTCGCGCAGATGTTGTTCCTCGAGAGCGAGAACCCCGACAAGGACATCTTTCTGTACATCAACTCGCCGGGCGGCAGCGTGAGCGCAGGACTGTCGATCTACGACACCATGCAGTTCATCAAGCCCGACGTGTCAACGCTGTGCATGGGCATGGCCGCCAGCATGGGTTCCTTCCTGCTGATGGCCGGCGCCAAGGGCAAGCGTTCGGCGCTGCCCAATTCGCGCGTGATGATCCACCAGCCATCGGGTGGTGCGCAGGGCCAAGCCTCTGACATCGAGATCCAGGCCCGCGAGATCATCAAGACCCGCGAGCAGTTGAATCGCATCTACGCCGACCGCACCGGCCAGCCGCTGGAGCGCATCGCGGCCGACATGGAGCGCGACAAGTGGCTGTCTCCCGCCGAGGCCCAGGAGTACGGCCTGATCGACCAGGTGCTCGACAAGCGCGCCTGACCGATCCGGACTTGCGCAGGCGCCATCCGGCGCCCGGCCAGTACGCTGAAGGGCCCGTTTTCGGGCCCTTTTCTCGCGGAGTGCGGCCTTTTCAGTTGATCTATGATGCGATGACACCATCGCTCATCACCCCGTAAAGAACATCCATGGCCGACAAAAAGGGCGCCTCAGGCGAGAAGGTTCTTTACTGCTCGTTCTGCGGCAAAAGCCAGCACGAAGTGAAGAAGCTCATCGCTGGGCCTTCGGTGTTCATCTGCGATGAATGCATTGAACTGTGCAACGACATCATCCGCGATGAAGTGCCCGCCGAAGGCAGCGCCGCCAAGACCAGCAAGTCTGATCTGCCGGTCCCCAGCGAGATCAAGTCCAGCCTTGACCAGTACGTGATCGGCCAGGATGTCGCGAAGCGCACCTTGTCAGTGGCCGTCTACAACCACTACAAGCGCCTGAAGCACATGGGGGCCAACGCCTCCAAGGAAGAGGTCGAACTGACCAAGAGCAACATCCTGCTGATCGGGCCCACGGGTTCGGGCAAGACGCTGCTCGCGCAGACGCTGGCGCGCCTGCTCAACGTGCCCTTCGTGATTGCCGACGCCACCACCCTGACCGAAGCCGGTTACGTGGGCGAGGACGTCGAGAACATCATCCAGAAGCTGCTGCAGAACTGCAACTACGACGTCGAGCGCGCTCAGCGCGGCATCGTTTACATCGACGAGATCGACAAGATCAGCCGCAAGGCCGACAACCCCAGCATCACGCGTGACGTGTCGGGTGAAGGTGTGCAGCAGGCGCTGCTGAAGCTGGTCGAGGGCACGATGGCCAGCGTGCCGCCGCAGGGCGGGCGCAAGCACCCGAATCAGGACTTTCTGCAGATCGACACGACCAATATCCTGTTCATCTGCGGTGGCGCTTTCGACGGCCTGGAAAAAGTCATCCAGAGCCGCACCGAGAAGTCGGGCATCGGCTTCTCGGCCAGCGTCCACAGCAAGAACGAAAAGCGTGCGGCCGACCTCTTCCGCGAGGCCGAACCGCAAGACCTGATCAAGTTCGGCTTGATTCCCGAACTCGTTGGCCGCCTGCCGGTGATCGCCACCTTGGGCGAACTGACCGAAGAGGCCATGATCCAGATCCTGACCGAGCCCAAAAATGCGCTCGTCAAGCAGTACCAGAAGCTGTTCGCGATGGACGGCGTCGAACTCGAGATCCGGCCCTCGGCCCTGCTGTCCATCGCCCGCAAGGCGCTGTTGCGCAAGACCGGTGCCCGCGGGCTGCGCTCGATCCTCGAGCATTCGCTGATCGACACCATGTTCGATCTGCCATCGCTCGATGGTGTGGCCAAGGTGGTCATCGACGACCACATCATCGAAGACGGTACCAAGCCGCTGCTGGTGTACCGCGAACAGAAGGCCAGCGCCTGAGCGCTCCCTCAGCGGGTGCCGAGCGCCCGCTGGCGCCGCCGGGTCATCCCCACAACTTGCATTCCTGATCTCGGGCCCCACGTGTGCCTGAGAAAGTGAGGCTTCAATGTCCGGACATCCCATCCTTCCCTCAGATCCGATCACGCTGCCGCTGTTGCCCTTGCGTGACGTGGTCGTGTTTCCGCACATGGTCATCCCGCTGTTCGTCGGGCGCCCGAAATCCATCAAGGCCCTCGAAGCCGCGATGGAGCAGGGCCGGCAGATCATGCTGGTCGCACAGAAGGCAGCCGGCAAGGACGAGCCCAGAGCCGACGACATGTTCGATATCGGCTGCGTCAGTTCGATCCTGCAGATGTTGAAGCTGCCTGACGGCACCGTGAAGGTGTTGGTCGAAGGCGTGCAGCGCGCCAACACCACCCGCATCACCGAGGACAACGACTACTTCGTCGGCGAGGTCGTTCCCGTCCAACCGGAGGCCGACGCCACGCCCGAGATCGAGGCCCTGCGCCGGGCGGTGACCCAGCAGTTCGACCAGTACGTCAAGCTCAACAAGAAGATCCCGCCCGAGATCCTGACCAGCATCGCCGGCATCGACGATCCGGGTCGTCTGGCCGACACCATTGCCGCGCACCTGCCGCTGAAGCTGGAAGCCAAGCAGGCGGTGCTCGACCTGTTCGGCGTCGCCAAGCGGCTGGAAAAGCTGCTGGAATTGCTGGAACACGAAGTCGACATCCTGCAGGTCGAAAAGCGCATCCGCGGCCGCGTCAAGCGGCAGATGGAAAAGAGCCAGCGCGAGTACTACCTGAACGAGCAGGTCAAGGCGATCCAGAAGGAACTCGGCGACGGCGAAGAAGGTGCCGACCTCGAGGAACTCGAGAAGAAGATCAAGGCCGCGCGCATGAGCAAGGAAGCGCGCAAGAAGGCCGACAGCGAGTTGAAGAAGCTCAAGCTGATGTCGCCCATGTCGGCCGAGGCCACCGTGGTGCGCAACTTCATCGACACGCTGGTGGCTCTGCCGTGGCAGAAGAAGACCAAGATCAAGCACGACTTGGCGAATGCCGAGGCTGTGCTGAACGAGGATCACTTCGGCCTGGAAAAGGTCAAGGACCGGATCCTCGAGTACCTTGCCGTGCAGCAGCGCGTCGACAAGGTCAAGGCGCCGATCCTGTGTCTGGTCGGGCCCCCGGGTGTCGGCAAGACCAGCCTGGGCCAGAGCGTGGCGCGGGCCACCGGGCGGAAGTTCGTCCGCATGGCGCTGGGCGGCATGCGCGACGAGGCCGAGATCCGCGGCCACCGCCGCACCTACATCGGCAGCATGCCGGGCAAGGTGCTGCAGAGCCTGTCCAAGATCGGCGTGCGCAACCCGCTGTTCCTGCTCGACGAGATCGACAAGCTGGGCATGGACTTCCGTGGCGACCCGTCGTCGGCGCTGCTGGAAGTGCTGGATCCCGAGCAGAACCACACCTTCAGCGACCACTACGTCGAGGTCGATTTCGACCTGAGCGATGTGATGTTCGTTGCGACCAGCAATTCGATGAACATCCCGCCAGCGCTGCTGGACCGGATGGAAGTCATCCGCCTGGCCGGCTACACCGAAGACGAAAAGCTCCATATCGCGCAGCGATACCTGATGCCGAAGCAGGCCACCAACAATGGTCTGAAGGACGGCGAGATGGAGATCACCGAGTCCGCCTTGCGGGCCATCTTGCGCTACTACACGCGGGAAGCCGGCGTGCGGTCGCTCGAACGCGAGATCGGCAAGATCTGCCGCAAGGTGGTCAAGGGCATCGCGCTGAAGACTTACGAGGGCAAGGTGGTCGTCACCGACGAGAACCTCAACGACTTCCTCGGCGTGCGCAAGTTCGACTTCGGCCGTGCCGAGAAGCAGAACCAGATCGGTCAGGTCGTCGGCCTGGCCTGGACCGAGGTCGGCGGCGATCTGCTGACCATCGAGGCCACGGTGATGCCCGGCAAGGGCAACATCATCCGCACCGGTTCGCTGGGCGACGTGATGAAGGAATCGGTCGAGGCGGCGCGCACGGTGGTGCGTTCGCGCGCCCGCCGGCTGGGTCTGAAAGACGAGATCTTCGAGAAGCGTGACATCCACATCCACGTGCCCGATGGCGCCACGCCCAAGGATGGGCCCAGCGCGGGAGCGGCCATGACGACGGCCCTGGTGTCTTCCCTGCTGGGCATCCCGGTGCGCGCCGACGTGGCGATGACCGGCGAGATCACGCTGCGTGGTGAGGTCACGGCCATCGGTGGCTTGAAGGAGAAGTTGCTGGCGGCCCATCGCGGTGGCGTCAAGACGGTGCTGATCCCCGAGGACAACGTCAAGGACCTGCAGGACATTCCCGAGAACGCGAAGAACAACCTCGAGATCGTGCCAGTGCGCTGGATCGATCAGGTGTTGGCGATTGCGCTGGAACGGGTGCCGCAGCCCTTGCCTGATGAAGAGCCGGTGGCCGCAGCGGCCAAGCCCGAGGTGGCGCCTCCCGTGGCGGCTGCCGACGGCCTGCCGCATTGAGGGTCCGTTGATCGTGTCGGCTGCCAGCGGGCGGCCAGATCATCCCGGTCCTGCGCCGTGCCGCTGACCGTCAGCCGCGACACCATCAGTCAGGCCGCCGCGCGGATCGCCGGTTCGGTGCGCCGAACGCCGTTGCTGCGCGTGCCGGGTGCGGCCCTGGGCGTGGACTGCGCCGAGATCTGGTTGAAGCTGGAACACCTGCAAGCCGGTGGCAGCTTCAAGGCGCGCGGCATGTTCAACCGCATGTTGGCGCAGACCCTGCCGGCGGCCGGCGTCGTCATCGCATCCGGCGGCAACGCCGGCATTGCGGTGGCCACGGCGGCAAGGGCGCTGGGCGTGCCTTGCGAAGTCTTTCTGCCCGAGCTGAGCGCCGTCGTCAAGCGCCAGGCCCTGGCCGCGCTGGACGCCCGGGTGGTGGTCGGCGGGGCGGCCTACGCCGACGCGCTGGCCGCCTGCCTGCAGCGCCAGCAGTGCAGCGGGGCCCTGCTGATGCACGCCTACGACCAGCCCGAGGTGGTGGCTGGTGCTGGTACGCTGGCGCTCGAAATCGAAGAGGACGCCGGGCTGCCCGACCGGGTGCTGGTCAGCGTGGGCGGCGGCGGCCTGATCGGCGGCATCGCCGCCTGGTTCGCCGGGCGCTGCCATGTCGACGCGCTGGAGCCCTTCGGTTCGCCGACGCTGCACGCCGCGCGGGCCGCCGGTGCCCCGGTGGATGTGGTGGTCGCCGGTCTGGCGGCTGACGCACTGGGCGCGCAGCGTATCGGCGCGGTGGCCTGGCCGATCACGCAGCGCTACGTGGCCGCGTCGCACCGCGTGGCGGATGCCGACATCACCGCTGCGCAGGGCTTGCTGTGGCGCCGTTTGCGGCTGGCGGTCGAGCCGGCGGCTGCGCTCGGCCTGGCGGCGCTGGTCTCGGGTGTGGTGCCGGCAGCCCGCCACGAGCGCGTGGCGCTGGTGCTGTGTGGCGCCAACTTTGATCCCTGCACGCTGCAGACTTGACCGCAGACCCTTCAGAACCAGCCCAGGCGGCGCTTGCAGTCCGATTTGAAGGTGTCCTGGCGTTCGGTGACCAGGCGGCGCAGGATGGGGCTGACCGCCGAGTTCCGTCGTGCGAATGCCTGGGCTTCCGAGCGGAACAGCAAAGGCCGGCACTTGCCGTGGCCCTCTGGTCGTCGGTGCTCGTCGCGCGCTAGTTTTGCGTGTAGGCCAGCCGGACGTAGATAGGCGCGAAGGCCTCGGCCTGCGTCACCTCCAGCAGGTGCTCGCGTGACAGTTCGAGCATCGCGATGAAGGTCACGACCAGCACGGGTACGCCGCGCATGGTGTCGAACAGCTCATGGAATTCGACGAAGCGCTGGCCTTGGAGGCGGCGCAGCACGAAGCTCATGTGCTCGCGCACGCTGAGTTGTTCTCGGCTGATGACGTGGTGCTGGTTGTTCCGCGCGCGCTGCAGGATGTCCAGCCATGCCAGCCGCAATTCGTCGACCTGCACATCGGGCCAGCGCGGGGCCAGGCTTTGTTCGACATGCACCTGGGCACGCAGGAAATCGCGGCCCAGTTGCGGCAGGGCGTCGAGTCGGGCGGCTCCCAGCTTGATCTGCTCGTATTCGACCAGTCGGCGCACGAGTTCGGCGCGCGGGTCTTCGACCTCGCCACCGTCAGCAGCCTTCTTTGGCGGCAGCAGCATCCGGCTCTTGATCTCGATCAGCATGGCCGCCATCAGCAGGTATTCACTGGCCAGTTCCAGGTTGTGCTGGCGGATCTGGTCAACGTAGTCCAGGTACTGCCGCGTCACGCTGGCCAGCGGGATGTCGAGGATGTTGAAGTTCTGCCGGCGGATCAGGTAGAGCAGCAGGTCGAGCGGGCCTTCGAAGGCCTCCAGGAAGACCTCGAGCGCGTCCGGCGGGATGTACAGGTCGGTCGGCATGCGGAACAGCGGCTCGCCGTACAGGCGCGCCACGGCCACCTGGTCAACGACCAGCGGCATGCCCGCGTCACTGCCCGCCGCCAGCTCCCTGACTTCAAGCACGCAACAGTCCCGGCGCCGGCACGCCCAGGGGTTTCATTTCGTCTGGTAGACGTAGGGCTGCTGCGCCACCTTGGCGTCACGCCATTCGGCCTGCTCGCGGCGGTCCAGCTGGCGGTCCCACAGCAGGGCACGGCCGGCGCGCTGTTCGGCTTCCAGCGCCGGCTTCTTCTCTTTCAAGGTCGCGATGAAGTTCGTGACGTCCGAGGTATAGGGCTTCCAGAAGAACGGCATGGTGGCTTGTGCGCGGGCGCAGGTCAGAATCGGAAGCCGCATTTTATGCGGCGGCCTGCCAGCCCAGCGACAAGCTGACGACATGATCCCCCGCAATGACAAGGACGCATGGAAACCGAACTGAAATTCCAGATCCCGCCCAACTGTCGGGCGGCGCTGGAGCGCGCCGTGGCCGGCAGCGACGCCCAAACCACCCGGCTGCAGGCGGTCTACGCCGATACCGACGAACAGCACCTGGCGCGTGCCGGTCTGGCACTGCGGCTGCGCAAGGAAGGCCGGGTCTGGGTGCAGACGCTGAAGGGCCGCGGCGACGGCTTGCTGAACCGGCTGGAACACGAGGTCAGGCTGCCGGCGCAAAGCGGCGTGCCGACGCTGGACCTCCAGCGCCACGCCGGCACCCCGGCCGGTGAGCGCCTGGCCGCCGCGTTGCCGCCGGACGCCGCGCTGCGGCCGCTGTACCGCACCGACATCAGCCGGCTGCACCGTCCGCTGCGCTTCGAAGGCGCGGTGGTGGAAGTCGCCTACGACCGCGGCTGGCTGCTGGCCGGTGCGGGTGAAGGCCCGACAGCCCGCAAGCTGGCGGTCAACGAGATCGAGTTCGAACTGCTCAGCGGCCCGCCCGCCAAGCTGGCCGCGCTGGCGCTGCGCTGGGCCGGCAAGCATGCGCTGTGGTGGGACAGCCGGACCAAGAGCGAACGCGGCATGCGCCTGGCGCTGGGCCTGAAGAGCGGGCCGGCCGTGACCGTGCACGTGTCACCGCGCCGGGCGGCTGACGCGGACTTGCCCGCCGGCCACGCTGCGCTGCAGGCCGCGCTGGCCCAGGCGGTGGCCAACGCCGCCGAGCTCGCCGAAGGGCTGGGTGGCCCCGACCACCTGCAAGCCTTGCGCGCCGCCCTGCGCCGCATCCCTGAAGCGCTGCGCCGGATGGCCCAGCGTGACGGCAGCGCCGGGGGCGACAACCCGGCCGACCTGGCCGAAGACTGCGAGGCCATCGCCCGCGAACTGGCCGGCCCGCCGGGCGCGATGGCTGCGCCTTTCGTGCTGGTCGGGCTGCCGTTTCAGACTTTGCTGCTGCGCACCCTGGGCTTGCTGCTGCGCCGGGCCGCAGTCCCATCAGCGGGCGCCAGCGGCCTTTGATGCTGCGCCGGTGGCGGCCGTCAGCCGGCGCCGCAGTGGCCAGCCTGCTGCGGTGAACAGACCATCGACGAGCCACCGCGCCCGTGGCAACTGTTTCTCGGTGAGCGAACCCAGGGCGACGATCCCGGCGAACAGCGCGAAGGAGAAGGCCAGCGGCGGGTGCAGGTCGCTGGCCAGCCAGATCAGGGCCGCCAGCGGCATGTGGAAGACGTAGGTGCTGAGGGTGTAAGCGGCCAGGCTGCGAATCAGACCCTGCGCGGGCCGCAGGATCGATTGCAGGTCGTCCAGCTGCGCGGCGGCAACGAAGTGGGCGGCAATCAACAGCCCCAGCACGAAATCGCCCGGAAACTGGTTGGCGCCCCGCAGGCTCCACCAGACCTTTGGCCATTGCGCCGCCGCTGCGCCGCGCAGGGCTCGGGACAGGTCCCACCAGATCCAGGCCAGTGCTGCGACCAGGGACAGCAGGAACAAGTTGCGTGCCTGCGCCTGCGTCAGCCGAGGCCTCCAGCGCTGGATGGCCACGCCCATCAGCCAGATCGGCATCAGCAGCAGGATCTGGGGCCCGGCCATCAAAGCGAACAAGACCAGCAGACCGTAGCGCCAGCGGCCGGGCGCGAAAGTCCATGCGCCGAAGAGAAAGTAGTACCAGACCTCGTAGTTCAGCGACCAGTACGGCGGGTTGAAAGGCGGCGCGACAGACAGGCCCCAGCTCTGGGCCAGAAAGACCGCGTTCAGGGCTGTGGCGCCGGCCCAGGCCCAAGCGTCTCCAGGCAGCGGCTCGCCATCGGGGATGGGCGGCGGCAGGGCAACAGGTGCCAGCAGCCAGCCCAGCAACAGGGCCGGCAGCGCCACCGACAGGATGCGCGCTGAACGGTGGACGGCGTAGTTGCGCAGGTCCTCCGACGGGCGCTGGCTGACGTGCGAGATGACGAAGCCCGACAGCACGAAGAACAGCACCACGGCTTCGTGGCCCGGCCAGGGCAAGGGGTGGCCTGGGGCCATCAGGGGCCAGAGGTGGTGCAGCAGGACCGAGATGGCCGCCGTGATCCGGAGCAGGTCCAGGTAGAGCGAGAACGCGGCCGGCAACGGTTGCTGGCTCATGCCACGGCCGCGTCCAGCCCGGCCTCGGCCAGCGTCGGCACGATGTGTTCGCTGCCCAGCACCGCTTCGAAGCCTGTGCTGCGCATCAGCGCCAAGGGCTGTTCGTTGACGTTGGCCAGTACCAGGCCGGTGCCGCTGCGCTGCAGCGTGCGGTGCATCTGCTGCAGGGCGTCCAGCCCCGAGCTGTCCATCAGCACCAGGCGCTGCATGTCCAGCACCACGGCGCGCGTGCCGGCGGGCAGGCTGTCGGGCAGGGCTTCGATCTTGCTCACCGCGCCGAAGAACAGCGAGCCGTAGAGCTCGAAGACCTGCACGCCGGCCGGCACCTCGGTGCCGGCGGCCGGCTGGTGGGGCTTGACGCTGAACAGCGTACCCATGCGCCAGATGAAGAACACGCAGCTCAGTACCAGACCGACTTCCACGGCCACCGTCAGGTCGAAGACGATGGTCAGCAAGAAGGTGCCGACCATCAGCAGCCGGTAGCCGCCGCTGAACTGGCCCAGGCGCTGGAACTGGTGGCCTTCGAACATGTTCCAGGCCACGAACATCAGGATGCCAGCCAGCGCCGCCAGCGGCACCAGCGAGGCCAGCGGCGCCGCCGCCAGCAGGATGGCAAACAGCGTGACCGCATGCACGATGCCGGCCACCGGGCTGGTGGCGCCGGCGCGCACATTGGTCACGGTACGGGCAATGGTGCCGGTAGCCGGGATGCCGCCGAAGAAAGGCGTGACGATGTTGGCCACGCCCTGCGCCATCAGTTCCTGGTTCGGGTCGTGACGCCTGAACGGGTTCCCGGCATCGGCCATGCCGTCGGCCACGCGAGCGCAGAGCAGGCTTTCGACAGCGCCCAGCAGCGCGATGGTGATGGTCGGGATGATCAGCTGCTGTGCACTGGCCCAGCTGATTGGCGGCAGGTCGAAATGCGGAATGCCCCGCGGCAGTTCGCCGAAGCGGCTGCCGATGGTTTCCACCGGCAGCTTGAACCACCAGGCCGCGGCCGTCAGCGTCGCCAGCATCACGATGGGTGCCGGCAGCTTCGCCGCCATGCGCAAGGGCCACCGGCCGAGCAGGCGTGCGGGCAGCGGCTGGCCGGCCACGAACAGCCTCGGCCAGACCGCCAGGCCGGCGATGCAGGCCACGCCGATGGCGAACGCATAGGCGTTGAAGCTGCCGAGGTGCGTCGTCAGCGTGCCGATCTGGGCGAAGAATTCGCCGGGCATCCTGTCGATCGCCAGGCCCATCAGATCCCGCAGCTGCGACAGCGCGATCAGCACCGCGATGCCGTTGGTGAAGCCGATGACGATGGACACCGGGATGTAGCGGATGAAGACGCCCAGCTTGAACAGCCCCAGCACCACCATCAGCAGGCCGGCCAGCACCGTGGCCACCAGCAGATTCGTGAAGCCGTAGCGCTCGACGATGCCGTAGACGATCACGATGAAGGCGCCCGCCGGGCCGCCGATCTGCACCGCGCTGCCGCCCAATGCGCTGATCAGGAAGCCGGCGACGACGGCCGTGATCAGCCCCTGCTCGGGCTTGACCCCCGAGGCGATGCCGAAGGCCAGCGCCAGGGGCAGGGCGACGATGCCGACCGTGATGCCGGCGCCCAGATCGGTCAGGAAGTGGGCCTTGTCGTAGCCCTTCAGCGTGTCCAGCAGGCGGGGTCGGAAGGGGTGGAGTTGGCTGCGCAGCATCCGCGCATTCTGCGCCGGGTACTGCGGGTTGGCGGCGGGCCGGCGGCAGCCGACTCAGCGCACGCGCATGCCGGGCACCGCGCCCGGGAAGGGCTCCAGCACGTAGACGCCCGTGCTGGCTTGCTCATCGGCGTCCGATGCCGCCAGCACCATGCCTTCGCTGAGGCCGAACTTCATCTTGCGCGGTGCCAGGTTGGCCACCATCACGGTCAGCTTGCCGGTCAGCTGCTCGGGCTTGTAGTTCGCGGCGATGCCGCTGAAGACGTTGCGGGGCTTGCCTTCGCCGACGTCCAGCGTCAGCCGCAGCAGTTTGGTGCTGCCTTCGACAGCCTCGGCCTTGACGATCAGGGCGATGCGCAGGTCGACCTTGAAGAACTCGTCGGCGCTGATGGGCGGCGCGATGGCCTCGCCGCCCGGCGGCGGCAGTTCGATCACGGGCTCTGGCGGCGGCTCGAACAGCGCGTCCAGCAGTTTCGGGTCGACGCGCTGCATCAGGTGTGTGTAGGGCGCGATGCGGTGGTGGCCCAGCGCGCGGGCGCTGTCGGCCCACTGCAGCGGCTCGATCTGCAGGAATGCTTCGACCTGCACCGCCAGTGCCGGCAGCACTGGCTTCAGGTACAGCGTCAGCAGGCGGAAGGCCTCGATGCAGACGCTGCACACGTCGTGCAGCGCGGCGTCCATGCCGGCCTGTTTCGCCAGTTCCCAGGGCTTGTTCTGGTCGACGTAGCCGTTGACGCGGTCGGCCAGCGCCATCACCTCGCGCAGCGCCTTGGCGAATTCGCGTTCCTCGTAGAGCTCGGCAATGGCGTCGGCGTGGGCGCGCAGGCCGTCCAGCAGCACGCGGCCCTCGACACCGAGGTCGCCCGACAGCTGGTTGGCAAAGCGCTTGGCCAGGAAGCCGGCTGCGCGGCTGGCGATGTTGATGTACTTGCCCACCAGGTCGCTGTTGACGCGGGCGGTGAAGTCGTCGGGGTTGAAGTCGATGTCTTCGACGCGGCTGCTCAGCTTGGCCGCCAGGTAGTAGCGCAGCCACTCGGCGTTCAGGCCCAGCTCCAGGTACTTCAGCGGGCTGATGCCGGTGCCGCGGCTCTTGCTCATCTTCTCGCCGTTGTTGACGGTGAGAAAGCCGTGCACGAAGACCTTGTCCGGCGTCTTCCGCGGCACGTAGGTACCGTCCGCCTGATGTTTGCCGCTGAAGTGCAGCATCGCCGGCCAGAACAGGGTGTGGAAGGTGACGATGTCCTTGCCGATGAAGTGCACCTGTTCCAGGTCGGGCCGGGCCAGGTAGGCGTCGAAGTCGGCGCCGGTCTTGCTGAACAGGTTCTTCAGCGACGCCAGGTAGCCCACCGGCGCGTCCAGCCAGACGTAGAAATACTTGCCCGGCGCGTCGGGGATCTCGATGCCGAAGTAGGGCGCTTCGCGGCTGATGTCCCAGTCGCCCAGACCGGCCTTGCCCGTGTCGTCGCGCTTGAACCATTCCTTGACCTTGTTGGCCACCTCGGGCTGCAGACGGCCGTCCTGGGTCCAGCTTTCGAGGAATTCGACGCAGCGCGGGTCGCTGAGGCGGAAGAAGAAGTGCTCGCTGGTCTTCAGCACCGGCGTGGCGCCGCTGAGCGCCGAATACGGGTTCTTCAGCTCGGTGGGCGCATAGACCGCGCCGCAGCTTTCGCAGTTGTCGCCGTACTGGTCGGGCGTGCCGCAATTCGGGCAGGTGCCCTTGATGAAGCGGTCGGGCAGGAACATGCCCTTTTCCGGGTCGAAGAACTGCTCGACCTCGCGCACGTCGATCAACTCGTTCTTGCGCAGTGCCCGGTAGATCTCGCGCGCGAGTTCGTGGTTTTCGGGGGCGTCGGTGGACGACCAGTTGTCGAAGGCGATGTGGAAGCCGTCGAGGTAGGGCTTGCGGCCGGCTGCGATGTTGGCCACGAACTGCTGTGGCGTCAGGCCGGCCTTTTCGGCGGCGATCATGATCGGCGCGCCGTGGGCATCGTCGGCGCAGACGAAATTCACTTCAGCCCCGCGCATGCGCTGGAAGCGCACCCAGGTGTCGGCCTGGATGTATTCCATCACGTGGCCGACGTGGAAGGGCCCGTTGGCATAGGGCAGGGCGGTGGTGACGAAGAGCTGGCGCGACATGGTGGCGATTCTAGGCGGCGGGTACCATGCCGGCGAACCGTTGGGACTCCATCCGATGAAGCCATATTTCCTGTGCCTGGGCCTGGCGTTCCTGGCGCCGGCCGCGCCGGCCGCCGAGCTGGTTGCCAGCTCGCTGGGCCGTTGTCGCGCGCTGCCCGAAGTCACCGCCCGGCTGGCCTGCTACGACGCCTTGCCCCTGCCGGCAGCGCCGGCGACCTTGGCCCTGCCGGCAACGCCGGCGACCTCTGCCTTGCCGTTCTCACCCGTTCCGCCACCCGCGGTGCCGCCCGCCGCCGCGCTGACGCCCGAGGCCGCCTTCGGCCTGGAAAGCCGGCGCTCGGCGGTGCAGGACATCAGCAGCACGCTGCCCGGCCTGTTCGAAGGCTGGGAGCGCGACACCCGCTTCAGGCTGGCCAACGGGCAGGTCTGGCAGGTCAGCGACGGTTCGTCGGCCAGCCTCTACCTGCGTGACCCGGCCGTGACGGTGCGCCGGGCGGCGATGGGCAGCTTCCGGCTGGAGATCGCCGGCACCCATCAAGCCCCTCGGGTCCAGCGGGTGGATTGACCGGCGGCTAGACTGCCGCCCCGCGCTGTGCTCCGAAGCACGTCGCCTCATCCGCCTTACCCGGAGTTTGCCCAGGCCATGCCCACCCACCCCACCGAAGCCGCGCTGCTCGAAGCGCTGAAGACCGTCGTCGATCCGAACACCGGCAAGGATTTCGTCACCACCAAAGCGGTCAAGGGCCTGCGCATCGACGACGGCGATGTCGCCTTCGGCATCGAACTGGGCTACCCCGGCAAGAGCCAGCACGCGGCCTTGCGCAAGGCCTGCATTGCCGCCGCGCGCACGGTGCCGGGTGTGGCCAATGTCAGTGTCGAGATCACCACGCGCATCGTCAGCCACGCCGTGCAGCGTGGCGTGCAGCTGCTGCCCAAGGTGAAGAACATCATCGCCGTGGCCTCGGGCAAGGGCGGCGTCGGCAAGAGCACCACCACCGTCAACCTGGCGCTGGCCCTGGCCGCCGAAGGCGCCAGCGTGGGCATCCTCGATGCCGACATCTACGGCCCCAGCCAGCCGATGATGATGGGCATCAGCGGCCGCCCCGAAAGCGCCGACGGCAGCACCATGGAGCCGCTGGAAAACTACGGCGTCCAGGTGATGTCGATCGGCTTCCTGATCGACGACGACCAGGCCATGATCTGGCGCGGCCCGATGGCCACCCAGGCGCTGGACCAGCTGCTGCGCCAGACCAACTGGCGCGACCTGGACTACCTGCTGGTCGACATGCCGCCGGGCACCGGCGACATCGCCTTGACGCTCAGCCAGCGCGTGCCACTGACCGGCGCGATCATCGTCACCACGCCGCAGGACATCGCGCTGCTCGACGCCAAGAAGGGCCTGAAGATGTTCGAGAAGGTCGGCGTGCCGATCCTGGGCATCGTCGAGAACATGGCCGTGCACACCTGCACGGCTTGCGGCCACACCGAGCACATCTTCGGCGCCGATGGCGGCCAGCGCATGGCCGCCGAGTACAAGGTCGACTACCTGGGTGGCCTGCCGCTGACCATGAGCATCCGCGAACACGCCGACAACGGCCGGCCCAGCGTGGTGGCCGACCCCGACGGCACGGTGGCTGCCAGCTACAAGGCCATCGCACGCCAGGTGGCCGTGAAGATCGCGCTGAAGGCCAAGGACTTCTCGGCCAAGTTCCCGACCATCAGCGTGTCCAAGAACACCTGAAACCCCGGCCGACCGCTGCGCGGCGCTCATAGTCGCAGGTAATGTCCGGCATCGCGTCAATCAATCCCGCAGATGGCGCGCAGCCGCCAGAATTCATCCATCGCAGCTTGCCGCCAAGCTCGCGCTGTTTGAAACCCTCACCAACCCCAACGGAGAACATCCCATGTCCCTGATCAACACCCCCGTCCAGCCGTTCAAGACCACCGCCTTCGTCAACCGCGCCGACAAGGGCGAATTCATCGAAGTCAGCGACGCCAGCCTGAAGGGCAAGTGGTCGGTGCTGATCTTCATGCCGGCCGCCTTCACCTTCAACTGCCCGACCGAAGTCGAAGACGCGGCCGACAACTACGCTGAATTCCAGAAGATGGGCGCCGAGGTCTACATCGTCACCACCGACACGCACTTCTCGCACAAGGTGTGGCACGAGACCAGCCCGGCCGTCGGCAAGGCCAAGTTCCCGCTGGTCGGCGACCCGACGCACACGCTGACCAATGCCTTCGGCGTGCACATCGCCGAAGAAGGGCTGGCGCTGCGCGGCACCTTCGTCATCAACCCCGACGGCATCATCAAGACGATGGAAGTGCATTCGAACGAAATCGCCCGCGACGTCAAGGAAACCCTGCGCAAGCTCAAGGCCGCCCAGTACACCGCCGCCAACCCGGGCCAGGTCTGCCCGGCCAAGTGGAACGAAGGCGCCAAGACCCTGGCACCGTCGCTGGACCTGGTCGGCAAGATCTAAGACCTTGCAGCCGACCGCGGCGGGCGCCTTGCTCGCCGCTACCCGCAGCCCGGCGACGGCCGGGCTCTGTCGGGCCCCGTTGAAAACACGCTGACGACGCCCACCGGGCGGTGCCTCAGGTGTTTTCAAGGGGGCCGGAATCGGCTCATCCCATGAAACCCTGAAGAAGGACACCGCCATGCTGGACAGCAACACCCAGGCGCAACTCGCCGCCTACTTCGAGCGCATCATCCAGCCCGTCGAGCTGATCGCCAGCCTCGACGAATCGGCAGGCGCCGCGGAGATCCGCGAACTGGTCACCGAGATCGCGGCCATCGCGCCGGCCAAGATCAGCGTCCGCTTCGACGGCCAGTTCGAACGCCGCCCGTCCTTCCAGATCACCCGCGTCGGCCAGAACATGGGCGTGCACTTTGCCGCCGTGCCGATGGGCCACGAATTCACCTCGCTGGTGCTGGCGCTGCTGTGGGCCGGTGGCCACCCGCCCAAGGTCGACGCCGAGGTCATCGAGCAGATCCAGGCGCTTGTTCCTGCTGACGGCGGCGACTTCGCCTTCGACACCTGGATGAGCCTGACCTGCCACAACTGCCCGGATGTGGTGCAGGCGATGAACCTGATGGCGGTGTTCAACCCCCGCGTGCGCGCTGTGGCCATCGACGGCGGCCTGTTCCAGGCGGAAGTCGAGGAGCGCCAGATCATGGCCGTGCCTTCGGTCTTCCTCAATGGCGCCAGTTTTGGTTCGGGCCGCATGGAGATCGCCGAGATCCTGAAGAAGGTCGACACCGGCAGCGCGGCACGCGACGCGGCCAAGCTGGGCGCCAAGGCGCCCTTCGACGTGCTGATCGTCGGTGGCGGCCCGGCCGGTGCGGCGGCGGCGGTCTACGCCGCGCGCAAGGGCATCCGCACCGGCATCGTCGCCGAGCGCTTTGGCGGCCAGACGCTGGACACGCTGGGCATCGAGAACTACATCTCGGTGCTGGAGACGCAAGGACCGGCGTTCGCGGCGGCGCTGGAGGTCCACGCCCGCGCCTACGGCGTCGACATCATGAACGGCCAGCGCGTGGCTGCGCTGGTTCCGGCGGCTGTTGCAGGCGGTGCCATCGCGGTGACGCTGGACAACGGCGCGCAGTTGCACAGCCGCAGCGTGATCCTGTCGACCGGCGCGCGCTGGAAGAACGTCAACGTGCCGGGTGAAGCCGAGTACCGCAACAAGGGCGTGGCCTACTGCCCGCATTGCGACGGTCCGCTGTTCAAGGGCAAGCAGGTGGCCGTCATCGGTGGCGGCAATTCGGGTGTCGAGGCGGCCATCGACCTGGCCGGCGTGGTGGCCCACGTCACGGTGGTCGAATTCGCCGACCAGCTGAAGGCCGACGCTGTGCTGGTGAAGAAGCTGCACAGTCTGCCGAACGTGACGGTGCATGTGAACGCGCAGACCACCGAGATCACGGGCGCCGACGGCAAGGTCAACGGCCTGCGCTACAAGGACCGCCTCACCGGCGTCGAGCACCGGGTCGAGCTGGCCGGCGTCTTCGTGCAGATCGGCCTGGTGCCCAACACCGAGTTCCTGAAAGGCACGGTCGAGCTGACGAAGTACGGCGAGATCGTCGTCGACGCCAAGGGGGCGACCAGCCTGCCGGGCGTGTTCGCGGCCGGCGACGCGACGACGGTGCCCTACAAGCAGATCATCATTGCCGCCGGCGACGGTGCGAAGGCGGCGCTGTCGGCCTTCGACCACCTGATCCGCACGCCCTTGTCGGCCTGAGGGCAATCAGTGCGGGTCGCGGCTAGACGGCAGCCTTGCCGGCGAGGTGCTGCAGGTCGGCCAGCGTGTTGGCGTTGAAGAAGGCGCCGCCGTCGTCGAAGGTGACGAGGGCGCAGCGGTGCTGCGCCGTCCACGCCGTGATCTTGCGTTCGCCGCGGTGCAGGAAGGCGACCAGGCTTTCCAGCAGCGTGCTCTTCAGCAGGCAGAAAACCGGCTGCTTCTGCAAGCGGCCGTCTTCCCAGGTGGCCACCATCGCGATGTCGGCGTCCTCGGCCACCAGCGCCTTCGCCAGCCGCGCCACCAGGTCCAGCGGAAAGCCGGGGGTGTCGCAGGGTAGCGTCAGCAGGTAGGGTGTTTCGCAATGTTCCAGCCCGGCCAGCCAACCGGCCAGCGGGCCGGGAAAGTCGGGCAGGGCGTCGGGCCACACCGGCACGCCCATCGCTTCATAGGCCCCGAGGTTGCGGTTGGCGTTGACCATCAGGTGGCCGACCTGGCCCTGCAGCCGCATCAGCGCGTGCATCGCCAGCGGCAGGCCCTGGTGGGTCTGCAAACCCTTGTCCACGCCGCCCATGCGCGTGCCGCGCCCGCCGCACAGGATCAGGCCGGTGATGTCGTCGGTGGCGATCGTCGCGGTGTCATCGCTGGCGTTCGTGGTGTTCATCGCGTTCAAGTCTCCAGCAGGTCGAAACCCTGCGTCTCGACCTGCAGGAAGGCGCGGGTGAAGTCGGCCAGCGCGCGGGTGACAACGGCGCGCGGCTGGGCAACGACGGCGTCGCACAGGCTTTCGGCCCAGGGCTGCAGGTGGCGGCGGAAGAAGAGGCGCTGCCGTTCCAGGTTGCACACCGCGACGTCGTCGCCGGCGATCAGGTAGCGCATGACCTCGAAGCCGTAGGCGATGTGGTCTTCCGTTTCCATCGCCTGCGGGTCGCGCGCCAGACCCAAGGCGGCCAGATCGCTGCGCAGCGCAGCCAGCGGTTTTTCGTTGAGGAAGCCGGTCAGGTAGTAGGAGCCGTAGGCGAAGACCTCGGGTTTGCCAACACCCAGGAACAGCGCTTCGTACTCGGCGGCGGCCGCGGCCAGCGAGGTCGCCCGCAAGCTGCCGACCAGGGCCTGCCAGGGCGCTTCCAGCAGCGCGCCGCTCTCGGGCGCCTGGGTCACGGCCACCTGGAACTGCTGCAGCAGTTCGGCGTCGGGCGGCGCCAGCCACAGGCGCGACAGCAGGCCGTAGAGCTCTGCACGCGCCAGTTCTTCGCTGTCGTCGGCCGCGGCGAAATTCAAGCTTGAAACTGAGGCGGGGCTGCTCATGTCGGGAGGTCCGTGATGCGCACTTCGGCGGGGTTGCTGTACAGGTCCACGACCCGGCAATCGGCGCACATCTTCAGGCGATCGGCCGCAGCGCCCTGGAAGGCCGCGTGGCCGGCCAGCTTGGTCAGCATGTTCTCGATGGCACGCAGCGTGCCGAAAGGCTTGCTGCAGCGGATGCAGCGGTAGGGCTGCATCTCGGCCAGCACGCGCGGCGTCTTGCGGGCCTTGCCGCCGTCGGCCAGCCACAGCCGCGGCTGCAGCGTGATCGCGCCTTCGGGGCAGGTGCTGGCGCACAGCCCGCACTGCACGCAGTTCTTTTCGGTGAACTTCAGCTGCGGCAGCTCGGGGTTGTCGGACAAGGCGCTGGCCGGGCAGGCGCCGACGCAGCTCAGGCACAGCGTGCACTGGTCGGTATCGACGGCCAGTGCGCCCCAGGGCGAGCCGGCGGCCGGCAGCGTGATGGACTCGGCCGCCACCGGCGCCTGCGCGACCAGGTGGTCGAGTGCGAGTTCCAGCGTCGCTCGCTTGTCGGCCTGCGCGCTGAAGGTCGCAGCGCTGGCGATCACGGGTGCTGCGGGCGCAGCGAAGGCGGCGTCCAGCGCCGCCAGGTCGCGCGCGTCGCGTGCTTCGATCAGCTTCAGGTGCTCGCCGGTGTAGCCCAGGCCGGCCAGCACCGCCTGCGCGACGGCCATCTGCTCGCGCAGCGCCTGGCGGTATTCGGGTGCGTCCTCGGTGGTGGCCAGCACCCAGACCTGACTGGCACCCTGGGCGATGGCGGCCAGCCACAGGTCGATGCCGATGCTGGCGGTGTGCCACACCGCCACCGGCAGCACGCGCGCCGGCAGGCCGCGCAGGCGGCGGCCCAGGCGCTGGTTCAGGCGGGCTCCCCGGCCCAGTTCGTCGATCAGCCGCGCGCCCGCGCCTTCGCTGTGGATCAGCAGCGCCGGGGCCACGCCGCCGGCCTGCGCGCATGCCGTCAACATCGTGCGCAGGCGCCGGCCCTGGTCCACGGTGCCGGGGTAGGCAAAGCCCATCGCGCCGCTGGGGCAGACGGTGCTGCAGGCGCCGCAGCCCACGCACAAATAGGGCTCGACGATGACGCCGCCAGCGGCTTCGCCTTTGCGCTTGCCCTTGTGCGAGGCGTCGCTGCGGATGGCCCGCGTCGAGCAGACGTCGATGCAGGCTGTGCAGCCGATCTGCTCGTTGCGGCTGTGCGCGCACAGCTTGGGCTGGTAGCGGAAGAACTTGGGCTTCTCGAATTCGCCGACCAGCTCGCGCAGTTTCAGCACCGCGTCGAACAGCGACGGGCCGTCGTTCGCGACGTGGAAGTAGCCTTGCGGCGGCTGGTGCTGGCTGAAGGCGCTGGTGGCGCGCAGGTCCAGCACCAGGTCGAAGGCTTCGCTGTGCGTCTGCGCGGCGCGGTTGAAGGCTATGGCACCGGCCGCATCGCACACGCGCACGCAGTCGCGGTGGCTCTGGCAGGCGTTCAGGTCGACCTGGTAGTCCAGCCCGATCGCGCCTTCGGGGCAGGCATCGACGCAGGCATTGCAGCGCGTGCACAGGTCCAGGTCTATCGGATTGCTGCTCGTCCACTCGGCCTGGAAGCGGCCGAGCCAGCCGGTCAAGGCCGTCAATTGGCCATGGTGCGTGGCACGCGCGTGGCCCTGGGCCAGCGCGCCGCCGGGCTGGGTGACCAGCACGCTGACGTCCAGCTTGTCGGCCAACTGCGCGGCGGCGCGTTCGGCGGCCTCGGCGTCGCCGATGACCAGGCAGCGGCCGCCCGAGGTGTAGCGCACGGTGGCCACTGGCTCGGGTGGCGGCAGCTGGGCGGCTGCGATCAGCGCGGCGATCTTCGGCGTCGGGCTGGCCTTGTCGCGCGACCAGCCCGCCGTTTCGCGGATGTTGACGAAGTGGATGGGCCGTTCTTCGACGCGCGCCGTGCCTTCGGTTTCGTCGTTCAGTTCCAGGAACAGACGCTGCTCCTGGGTGCAGGCCACCAGCAGCGCGTCGCCGCTGGCCGCCGTGGCCATTGCCGCGCGCTGGAAAGCACCGGCTTCACGGCGGCACAGCAGCGTGTGGACGGCGTCGAGCCCGTCAGTGTGTGCGCCCGGCGTGCGCGCCAGCGCCCGGCTCAGCGCCTGGGCGTCCAGCGCCATCGTCTGGTTGCAGTTGCAGATCAGGGTTTTCATCGGCGGCCAAACAAGTGGGGTCTGCAGTCGGTGTTGGGGCAGGCTGGGCAGCGGCGATGGTCGCCGGCTGGGCGTCACCCGCGGAATCGGCTTCGGCCTTGTCGTCGAACAGGCCCAGCAGTTGCGATTGGACCATCTGCCGCAGCATGCCGGCGGTCAGGGGGTCGGGGGTGTTGTAGTCGGCGATGTAGGTGTCGAGGCCGTCCATCACATTGAAATGCGGGTCGGTGAACAGGTGCTTCAAGGCGGCGTTCCTGACGTCGGGGCTGACGCCGCTGCCGAGGTAGCGCGTGTAATCCGCGTCGCGTGTCAGCAGCGCCACATCGGCCATCGTCGGCGGCGGGGGCGCTGGCGCTGTCGCTGTCGCGCTGACTTCGTGCGGCGTCAGCGGGCCGGCTGCCGGTGCAGCCGGCAGCGCTTCGCGGCTCGGTTGCGCCGAGCCCGGTGCCGGCGTTTCGGCAGCCACCGTTTCTGCCTCCACCACGAGGCCCGCGCGCGCGCCGACCTTGCGCCGCGACCAGCGCGACAGGAAGGAGTCCTCGGCGTCTTTGGTCACAGCGCTCAGCGGTCTTCTGGCGCGCGAAACGAAGCCGGCCGGCGGCGCTGCTTGACTTCGGGGCGGTAATGTTCGTCGGTGTAGGCCTGCAGCCAGGCGCAGACCTCGGGCGGCAGCGGACGGTTGTCCACACGCTCCTGCGCGTCCAACAGTCGACCGGCCTCGTGGTAGGACACCGTGACGCGCTCGGGTGTGGCCACGGGCGGGTCGGTTGCACCGGTCTCGCCGATGCGCCACATCACGAACCAGACGGGCGAGCCTGAACCGAGGTTCAGGTCATAGCCTTCGGCCTCGTCGCGGTGCAGGCTGACCTCGAAGCCCGGGTGCAGGAAGGAGGCGGTCGTGCCATCGTCGCGCAGCAGGCGCGGTGTGGTGCCGAACTGGCCTTCGTCGATCAGCACCTGCGCGATGGCGAAACGCCAGTCTTCCCAGCGATTGGGTTGGCGCTGGCGGTCGATTTGCACGGCAACGCGCAGGCTGGGGCGGTCGGTCACGGGTGGATTCAGCTCTTCGGG
Organism: Betaproteobacteria bacterium; assembly: GCA_947453725.1. GTDB lineage: Bacteria > Pseudomonadota > Gammaproteobacteria > Burkholderiales > Burkholderiaceae_C > Rubrivivax. Next base: position 273,622 of record CANGHH010000003.1, read on the forward strand.
TGCGGGCGTGCACCCTTCGGCAATCTAGGGGGCGTCGGATTCTAGGCACGCTGGCGTGCAGGCTGGCGTGCCGCTCCCAGCACGCCCCCGTTGTGCAGGGTCTTTTTGTCCGAGGCCACCGTAGCCACGCTGGCAGGCCTTAGAGTCGCGGGTTTTCCCGATTTCAGGTCGGTGTGGAGATCCGTGTGCAGCCGCGGAGGCCGGGTGTCCACCGATTGAAGTCGGGTGGTTTTGGTGTGAATCTACCTATGCATCCGCCTGCATGGCAGGCGTCGAAGGAGACGGAAATGACCAAGTCGTTGAAAGCGGCGCTGGCAGCCAGCCCACTGTCGCGCCGCACGCTGTTCGCCGGTGCCGGGACGGTCGGTGCGCTGGCCGCTGCTGCGGCCGTGCTGCCCAAAGTGGTGGCGCCGGTTCCCACCTTGCTGCCGGCAGCCGTGACCGCCGCCGACAGCGGCTACCAGCTCACCGAGCACGTGCAGCGCTACTACCAGACCGCCCGCGTCTGACGCGAACCGGCCCGCCGGGCGAGGCGCTTTGTGCTGCAGTCCGGGCCGGCCATGACCGCCGCCTGATCTTTCTTGATCGGTGGATCCGTCACCAGGAGATTCCATGTTGTTGACCCGCAAACCTACATCCGCTGGCGCGGCCTCCGCCGTCCCCGCAGTCCATTCGCGCCTGGTGGCCAGCTTGGCGCGCGGCGTGTCGCGCGCCGTGCCGACGATGGACCGCCGCGCTTTCCTGCGCCGCTCCGGCCTGGGCGTCGGCGCCGGCATGGTGGCCAGCCAGCTGACGCTGGTGAAGAAGGCCGACGCCGCCGAGGGCGCCAAGGCCGCCGACGGCGTCAAGAAGGTCGAGGTCAAGCGCACCGTCTGCGGTCACTGTTCGGTGGGCTGCGCGGTCGACGCGGTCGTCGAGAACGGCGTCTGGGTGCGGCAGGAGCCGGTCTTCGACAGCCCGATCAACCTGGGCGCGCACTGCGCCAAGGGCGCCGCGCTGCGCGAACACGGCCACGGGGAATACCGCCTGAAGTACCCGATGAAGCTGGTCGACGGCAAGTACCAGCGCATCACCTGGGACGTGGCGCTCGACGAGATCAGCAAGAAGATGCTCGAGCTGAAACAGCAGAGCGGCCCCGATTCGCTGTTCTTCGTCGGCAGTTCCAAACACAACAACGAACAGGCCTACCTGATGCGCAAGTGGGTGTCCTTCTGGGGCACCAACAACACCGACCACCAGGCGCGAATCTGCCACTCCACCACGGTCGCCGGTGTCGCCAACACCTGGGGCTACGGGGCGATGACGAATTCCTACAACGACATGCAGAACGCCAAGGCGGCGATGTACATCGGGTCGAATGCGGCGGAAGCCCACCCGGTCAGCATGCTGCATCTGCTGCACGCCAAGGAAAACGGCTGCAAGGTCATCGTCGTCGACCCGCGGTACACGCGCACGGCGGCCAAGGCCGACGACTACGTGCGCCTTCGCTCGGGCGGCGACATCCCTTTCCTGTTTGGTGTGATGTTCCACATCTTCAAGAATGGCTGGGAAGACCAGAAGTACATCAACGACCGCGTCTACGGCATGGACAAGGTCAAGGAAGAGGTGCTGGCCAAGTGGACGCCGGACAAGGTGCAGGAAGCCTGCGGTGTCGATGAGGCCACCTGCTACCGGGTGGCCAAGACGATGGCCGAGAACCGGCCCAGCACCGTGGTCTGGTGCATGGGCCAGACCCAGCACACCACTGGCAATGCCGTCGTGCGGGCCAGCTGTCTGCTGCAACTGGCGCTGGGCAATATCGGCAAGAGCGGGGGCGGGACCAACATCTTCCGCGGCCACGACAACGTGCAGGGCGCCACCGACGTCGGCCCCAACCCCGACAGCCTGCCCGGCTACTACGGCCTGGCCGATGGCGCCTGGAAGCATTTCGCCAAGGCCTGGGACGTCGACGTCGAGTGGATCAAGAAGCAGTACGCGCCGGGCGGCATGACCAAGTCGGGCATGACGGTGTCGCGCTGGATCGACGGCGTGCTGGAAAAGAACGAACTGATCGACCAGGACAGCAACCTGCGCGGCCTGTTCTTCTGGGGCCATGCGCCCAACAGCCAGACCCGCGGTCTGGAAATGAAGCGGGCGATGGACAAGCTCGACCTGCTGGTGGTGGTCGATCCTTTCCCCAGCGCCACGGCCGCGATGGCGGCGATGCCGGGCAAGCCCGAGGACCAGAACCCCAAGCGCGCGGTCTATCTGCTGCCGGCCTGCACGCAGTTCGAAACCAGCGGTTCGTGCACCGCTTCGAACCGCAGCATCCAATGGCGTGAGCAGGTCATCGCCCCGCTGTGGGAAAGCCGCACCGACCACATGATCATGTACCAGCTGGCACAGAAGCTGGGCTTCGACAAGGAACTGGTCAGGAACGTCAAGCTGGTCAAGGGCAAGGGCGGGATGGACGAGCCCAGCACCGAAGACCTGCTGCGCGAAATCAACAAGTGCATGTGGACCATCGGCTACACGGGCCAGACGCCAGAACGGCTGAAGGCCCATATGCGCAACATGCACGTCTTCGACGTGAAGACGCTGCGCGCCAAGGGCGGCATCGACAAGGACACGGGTTACCAGCTCGACGGCGACTACTTCGGCCTGCCCTGGCCGTGCTGGGGCACCGCCGAGATGAAGCACCCTGGCAGCCCCAACCTCTACGACACCAGCAAGCATGTGATGGAAGGCGGCGGCAACTTCCGCGCGAACTTCGGCGTCGAGCGTGAAGGCGTGTCGCTGCTGGCTGCCGACGGTTCGCATTCGAAAGGCGCCGATCTGACGACCGGCTATCCCGAGTTCGACCACCTGTTGTTGAAGAAGCTGGGCTGGTGGGGCGACCTGACGGAAGCCGAACAGAAAGCCGCCGAGGGCAAGAACTGGAAAACCGACATGTCGGGCGGCATCATCCGCGTGGCCATGCAGGTCCACGGCTGCCACCCCTTCGGCAATGCCAAGGCGCGGGCCGTGGTGTGGAACTTCCCGGATCCGATCCCACAGCACCGCGAGCCGCTGTACAGCAATCGGCCGGATCTGATCGCCAAGTACCCGACCCACGATGACAAGAAGTCCTTCTGGCGCCTGCCCACGCTGTACAAGAGCGTGCAGGACAAGAACAAGGACATCGGCAAGACCTACCCGCTGGTGATGACCAGCGGCCGGCTGGTCGAGTACGAGGGCGGCGGCGAAGAGACGCGGTCCAACCCGTGGCTGGCCGAACTGCAGCAGGACATGTTCGTCGAGTTGAACCCCAAGGCGGCCAACGACCGCGGCATCCGCAACGGCGATTTCGTGTGGGTGAAAACCCCGCCGATGCAGGCCGTGCCCGACTTCAAGGGCATCCGCGTCAAGGCGCTGGTCACCGAACGGGTGGGTGAGGACACCGTCTTCCTGCCCTTCCACTTCTCCGGCCGCTGGGGTGGCATCGACCTGCTGGCCTACTACCCCGAAGGTTCTGCGCCGGTGGTGCGCGGCGAGGCCGTGAACACCGCCACGACCTACGGCTACGACAGCGTGACGATGATGCAAGAGACCAAGACCACGGTCTGCCAGATCGAAAAAGCCACGGCTTAAGGAAACAGCACCATGGCCCGAATGAAATTCATCTGCGACGCCGAGCGTTGCATCGAGTGCAACGGCTGCGCCACCGCCTGCAAGGCCGAGCACGATGTGCCCTGGGGCGTCAACCGCCGCCGGGTGGTGACGCTGAACGACGGCGTGCCCGGCGAGAAGAGCATCTCGGTGGCCTGCATGCACTGCTCTGATGCGCCCTGCATGGCCGTCTGCCCGGTGGATTGCTTCTACCGCACCGCCGAAGGCGTCGTGCTGCACGACAAGGACGTCTGCATCGGCTGCGGCTACTGCAGCTACGCCTGCCCCTTCGGCGCGCCGCAGTTCCCCAGCAACGGCACCTTCGGCCTGCGCGGCAAGATGGACAAGTGCACCTTCTGCGCCGGTGGGCCGGAAGACAACGGCAGCCCGGCGGAATACGAAAAGTACGGCCGCAACCGGCTCAGCGAAGGCAAGCTGCCGGCTTGCGCCGAGATGTGCAGCACCAAGGCCCTGCTGGGCGGTGATGGCGACGTGGTCGCCGACATCTTCCGCAACCGCGTGCTGACACGCGGCAAGGGCAGCGAGGTCTGGGGCTGGGGCACGGCCTACGGCAAGCCGACCGAAGGGAAGAAGTCATGAGCCGCCTGACCATCGGGGCCGGCCTGCTGCTGAGCCTGGCCTTCGCTGCCTGCAGCGAGAAGCCACAGACCATCGGCCAGCGCAAGGCCGACGGCCCACCCGCTGACGGGCCGACCACCGCCTACACCGCGGGCAACTGGAAGGCCGGCGATGCGGCCGGCTGGGAGGCGCAGATGCGCATCCGTGCGCAGGGCCAGAACGAGTACTCGCGCACCGGTTCGCCGCCGTGAACCTCCGGAAGGATCTGTGATGAAGCTGAGCTTGAACCAACGCGCTGCAGAGATCGTCTTGGCCTGGGCGGTGCTGGGTGCCCCGGCCTGGGCGCAGGCGCCGGCTGCGGCCGGCAGCGGGGCACCGGTCGCCGTCGAGGCTCGCGCTGCGAACGTCACCCAGGGCCCGCCGGTCGGCTTCGTGGTCCAGGCCGAACCGAAGGCCGACGAGAGCAATGCTGTCCGCGCCAAGACCCAGCCGGGCAACAACGCGCCGCTGTGGCGCGCCGTGCGCGAAAGCGGCCGCACCGAAGGCCTGAGCACGCTGCCGGGCGCCGAGAAGGGCGTGCTGATCCAGTCGTTCACGCAGTACCCGGGTTCCCGCCTGGCCAGTGCCGGTGAAGCCTGGCGCCAGGTGCGCAACCACTGGTTGGTGCCCTACGGCGGGTCCTTGCTGCTGATCGCGGTGCTGGCTGTCGGCATCTTCTACTGGCGGGCCGGCCCGATGGGTGGGCACGCTGTCGATACCGGTCGCGTGATCGAGCGCTTCACGCCCTTCGAGCGCTCGGCGCACTGGCTCAACGCGATCGCCTTCGTGGCCTTGGCGCTGTCGGGTCTGGTGATGGCTTTTGGCAAGTTCTTTCTCCTGCCCGTGCTGGGCGGCACGCTTTTCGGCTGGCTGAGCTATGCGCTGAAGAACCTGCACAATTTCGTCGGCCCCTTGTTCGCGGTGTCCTTGGTCGTGGTCTTTTTCACCTACGTGCGCGACAACCTGCCGCGCGCGGAGGACTGGACTTGGCTGCGCCGCGCCGGTGGCATGCTGGGCGATCAGGAGGTGCCGTCCCACCGCTTCAATGCCGGCGAAAAGGTGATGTTCTGGGGCGGCGTCTTCGGCTTGGGACTGCTCGTGGTGGCCTCGGGTCTGGTGCTCGACCGGCTGGTGCCAGGGTTGGGCGATGTGCGCAGCCAGATGCAGATCGCCAACCTGGTTCACGGAGCGTCCACGGTGCTGATGATCGCCCTGTTCGTCGGCCACATTTACCTGGGCACCATCGGCATGCAGGGCGCCTACAGCGCCATGCGCACCGGCTATGTGGATGAAGCCTGGGCCGAGGAACACCACGAACTTTGGTATGACGATGTGAAGGCCGGCAAGATTCCTGCGCAGCGCTCGGCGCCGGTCCGTCCTGCGCTGGGTTCGGCCAGTCCCCAGGCCTGAGCGGCTGACACGAAACGGATGGAGACCTCGAGATGAATACCCGGAATCGCGACTGCGTGGCCATGGCGGCTTTGGCGGTGCTGTTGGTGGCCCCGGCGCTGGCGAAGTTGCCCGCACCGTCCGACGAGGCCAAGGCCAAGGCCGCCGAAGCGGCCGCCAAGACCAACTGGAGCAACCAGGTGGCCAACTTCCAGCTGTGCAAGTCGATGGACCAGGTGGCTGCGGTCTACCTGGCGCAGGCCAAGAAGGCCGGCAAGGACAGCAAGGCCGTGGTGGCCACACCAGCCTGTGCCGACCCCGGTGCTTTCGTCTATGTGCCGGCCGCGCCGGCCGGCGCAGCTTCGGCGCCCGCTGCCGTGACCGCGGCCGCCAAGGCCCAGCCAGCGACCCCGCCCAAGAAATGAGAAACTGACCCGGTGATGACCGTGCAGCCCGAATCCCGTTCCGCCGAAGAAGCCAGCCCTGGTTGGCAGCCTGTGCCGGGCGCGCCGCGCCTGACCGCGGCGCGTTGTGAACTGCTGCGCGAGATCAGCGTGGTCGATGAGTACGGCGCCAGCCGCCAGATCCATATCCCGGCCGAACGCCCGCTGACGGTCTTCGTCGACAAGCGCGAACTCGTCACGCTGATGACACTGGGCGAGTGCCCCGAACTGCTGGTGCTGGGTTATCTGCTGAATCAGCGGCTGGTCACGGCCGTGCAGGACATCGAGTCGATCACCGTCGATTGGGACGTTGGCGCTGCTGCCGTGCGCACCCGGCGCGGTGTGCAGGACCTGGCGGCCAAGACGGCGCACCGCGTGGTCACCACCGGTTGTGGCCAGGGCACGGTGTTCGGCGACGTGATGAGTCAGCTGGGTGACCTGCGCCTGCCCGACGCCCGCCACGCGCGCATCCGCCAGAGCACCTTGCACCGCATGCTCGAAGCGATGCGCCAGCAGGACAGCGTCCACCGCAAGGCGGGATCGGTGCACGGCTGCGCGCTGTTTCGCGGCGCACAGATGCTGGTTTTCGTCGAAGACGTGGGGCGCCACAACGCCATCGACACCATCGCCGGCTGGATGGCCCTGCACGGCGTCGACGGCGGCGACAAGGCTTTCTACACCACCGGCCGGTTGACCAGCGAGATGGTGATGAAGTCGGCCCACATGGGTGTGCCGATCATCGTGTCGCGCAACGGCGTGACGGCCATGGGGCACGAGCTGGCGACGCAGATCGGCATGACGCTGTTCGGACGCGCCGCCAACCGCCATTTCCTCTGCTACACCGGCGCCGCGCGTTTCGATTCGGAACCCGAACCGCAGCGCCCGCCGGTGCGTGTGGTGGCCGGCCAGGCCTGAGGCACGGCCGCAGGCTTCATTCCTCCCAGTTGAAGCGCCACAAGGCCAGGCCGGCGAAGGCGGCCGAATAGGCCAGCAGCAGCCCGACCGGCAGCAGCGCCGCGCTGAAGGGCAGACCCCGCCAGGTCATCGCGTCGAGTCCTTCGACGGCCCAATGCGTGGGTACCAGCAGCGAAGCCTGCTGCAACCAGGGCGGGAAGATGAAGCTCGGCACCCAGGCCCCGCCGAGCATCACCATCAGCAAGGTCGCCAGGATGGCCAGCCCGCGCGTGGCTTCGGGCGTTCGGCCGATGGCAGCGATCAGCAGGCCGAAGGTGGCGGTGAGCAGCGAGAAGGCGACCAGCACGGCGACGAAGCCGGCCACGCTGCCTTCGATGCGCACGCCGAAGGCCGCGCAGGCCACCGCGTAGACGCCGCTGAAGACGATCAAGGCAATCAGCGCACAACTGGCGATGCGGCTGCCCAGCAGCGTGGCGCGCGACAGCGGCGCGGCGCGCAGCCGCTGCCACAGGCCCATGCGCCGCATCAGCAGCAGGCCCAGGCCCATGTCGACACCCATCAGCAGCAGGAACTGCACGCCCATGCCGGCAAAGGCATGGGCGTAGCCGTTGTAGCGGGCTTCGAAGCGGCCGGCAGATTCGCTTTCCTTCGTGGTGTAGGGCGCGCTGAAGCCGAGGCCGCCGTTGACCTCGCTGGTCAGAGCGGCCATCACGTGCTGCATCAGCACGCCGCGCACCAGCGGCAGCGTGGTGGCCTGCGAGGGGTCGTAGCGGATGTCGATTTCCGGCTTGACCGTGGCGCTGCCACCGCTGAACAGCGCCTGGCCGGCCTGCGCCGCGAAGCCGGCAGGCAGCGTGATGGCGGCGCGCACCTGACCGGCCTGCACCAGTCCGGCCGCCGCTTCGGCGCCGGGCTCGGTGAGGGCCAGGGTCGTGTCGGCGCGCAGTGCCGCCAGCACGCGGCCCGAGCCGGCGCTGTGGTCCAGATCGACCACCGCCACGGCCACCGCCGAGCGCGCGCCGCCCCCGGTTCCCGAACCGCCGAACAGGCTCCCGAAGAAGGCGGCGATGAAGACCGGCGCGAAGAAGCTCATGATCACTGCGCGGCGGTTGGAGAAATGCAGGATCAGGTCCTTGCGCAGCAGGGCGAGGAAGGCGGTCATGGCGGTCTCTCGGCGGCAGGGTTCAGTCGCGCAACTGGCGGCCGGTCAGCGCCAGGAAGACGTCTTCCAGGTTGGCGCGACCGGAGCTGAAGTGGCGCACCGTCCAGCCCGCCTGGGCGATGGCCTGCAGCACGCCGGGCGCGTCGCGCGCCAGGTCGTCCAGCGCCAGCGTCAGCCGTTCGCCGGCTTGCTGCACCTGGCGCACGCCCGGTAGCGCTTGCAGCGCGGCGGTGTCGACCGTGGCGCTGCTGCCTTCGAGGTCGACCTGCAGGCTGTGCGTGGCCGGCAAGCGGCGGTAGAGCGCGGACAGCGTGCCGTCGGCCACCACCCGGCCGTGGTCGATGATCACCACGCGGTCGGCCAGGCGTTCGGCTTCTTCCATGTAATGCGTCGTGTAGACCAGCGCCTTGCCAGCGCGCTTCAGGGCTTCGAGCTGGTCGAAGATGGCGTTGCGGCTCTGCGGGTCGACGCCGGCCGTCGGTTCGTCCAGCAGGATCAGCTCGGGGTCGTGGACCAGGGCACAGGCCAGGTTCAGCCGACGCTTCATGCCGCCGCTGAAGGTGGCCGGCTTGTCGCGCGCGCGGTCGGCCAGGCCGACCATCGCCAGCACCTCGGCGGCACGCGCCTTCAGCCGCGCGCGGGGCAAGGCGTAGAGCGCGCCGAAGAGTTCGACATTGGCCTGCGCACTGAGGTCCTCGAAGATCGCCAGCTCTTGCGGGACCAGGCCGATGCGCCGCTTGCAGGCCGCGCCGTCACCGGCCAGCGCCACGCCGCCGACGCACACCGTGCCGCTGTCGGCAGCGGTCAGCCCGCAGATCATGCCGACGGTGGTCGACTTGCCCGCGCCATTCGGGCCCAGCAAGGCCAGCACGCTGCCGGCGGTCACCGCCAGCGACACCCCGTCGACAGCCCGGCGCTCGCCGTAGCGCTTGCGCAGGTCGCGGACTTCCAGCAGATCGGCCATGTGGCATGCCCCGGTGTTGAGTGCAGCCATCCTAGGTGGCGCAGGCTGCGCCGTCGCAGACGCTGCGACGGGTGGTCGGCTCAGGTCGCGAAACGCCCGCCAGCGGCGCCGGCAGTCGGCTTCGCGGGGCAGGGCGCGCCGGCGCGCTCAGCTCAGGCCGTCGAACAGCCAGACATCGACCATCTCGCCCGCCGCGACCGAGCCTTGCCCGTGGCCCAGCACCAGCAGTGCGTTGGCCTCGCTCATGCTGCGCAGCACGCCGGCGCCCTGAGAGCCGGTCAGGCGCACCTGCCAGCCGCTATCCGAAGCGGGCGCGGGCTCGACGATCGCGCGTTGGAACTCGGTGCGGCCGGGGCGCTTGCGGATGGCGCTGGTGCAGCGCGCCTGCAGCACCGGCAGCGGCTGCGGCCGGGCACCGGCCAGTTGCAGCAGCGCGTCGCGCGCGAAGACGTAAAAGGTGACCAGGGCCGCGACCGGATTGCCCGGCAGCGCGAACAGCCACACCGGTTGCTGCGCGTCGGGGCTGCGCAGCGGTCCGAACGCGAAGGGCCGCCCCGGGCGCATGGCCACTTTCCAGAAGGCCACTTCGCCGAGTTGTGCCAGCAGGTCGCGCACGTGGTCGGCGTCGCCCATGCTGACGCCACCGCTGGTCAGCACGGCGTCGGCGTCGGCCACGGCGGCAGCCAGCGTGGCCCGCAGCGCCGCCGGGTCGTCGGGCACCAGGCCAAGGTCGATGACCTCCATGCCCAGCCGCTGCAACGCGCCCATCAGGCTGTAGCGGTTGCTGTCGTAGATGCAGCCCGGCTCCAGCGGCTGGCCGGCGTTGCGCAGTTCGTTGCCGGTGGAAAACAGCGCCACGCGCAGGCGGCGCAGCACGGCCACCTGCGGGATGCCCAGCGAGGCGATCAGGCCCAGGTCGGCCGGCTTGAGCCAGCGCCCGGCCTGCAGCGCCGGACGGCCCAGCGCCAGATCTTCGCCCTGGCGGCGGCGGTTCTCGCCGGCGCGGACCACCCCCGGCTCGATCCGCAGCTGCAGACCGTCGACGCGGCACAGCTCGTGGGGCACCACGGTGTCCAGGCCCTCGGGCATCACCGCGCCGGTCATGATGCGCAGCGCCTGCCCGGGTGCAATCCGGCCGGCGTGCGGCGCACCCGCCATCACGGTGCCGACGGCCTGCAGCACCGTGGCTTGGTCGGCCTGCAGATCGGCCGACGCGAAGGCGTAGCCGTCCATCGCCGAATTGTCGTGGGCCGGCACATCGATGGGCGAGATCACGTCGGTCGCCAGCACGCGGCCCAGGGCCAGCCCCAGCGGCACGGTCTGCGTTTCGCTGATCGGCTGCAAGGCCGCTGCGATGGCCGCGCGGGCCTGCTCGACGCTGAGGTTGCGGTCCCCGGCGGCCAGGGGTGACTCTGCGAGTTCCGACATGGTGAAGTCCTGCTGCACCCGGGCTGGGTGCCGGCTGCCATTCTGCAATGCCGCTGGCGCTATGCAGCTGCTTGCATATCGCCAGCACCGCGAGCAGGCCGCAAAATGTCGGGTTGCGCGCAGCCTGCCGGGCCGCTCCCTCGAACGCTGACAGCCTTGATATCCACCCCACGATGAGCGACAGCTTCGGCCTGGCCCTGAACCTGGTCCTGCATTTCGACGCTGCCCTGTGGCAGGTCGTGGCGCTGTCGCTGCGCGTCAGCGGCCTGGCCTGCCTGATCGGCGCGCTGGTCGGGCTGTGGCTGGGCACCTGGCTGGCCGTGGCGCGCTTCCCCGGCCACGCGGTGGTGGTGTGGCTGCTCAACACGCTGCTGGCGCTGCCTTCGGTGGTGGTCGGCCTGCTGGTCTACCTGCTGCTGTCGCGCGCCGGGCCGCTGGGCCGCCTGGGCATCCTGTTCACGCCGACCGCCATGGTCATCGCGCAGAGCGTGCTGGTGGTGCCGCTGATGGCCGCGCTGACCCGGCGCCTGGTGCTCGACGCGCTGGAGGACGGCGGCGACCAACTGCGTTCGCTGGGTGCCGGCCCGATGCAGACCGGCGCGCTGCTGTTGCTGCACCAGCGCCTGGGCGTGCTGACCATCGTGCTCACGGCCTTCGGGCGCGCCATCGCCGAGGTGGGTGCGGTGATGGTCGTCGGCGGCAACATAGCCGGCGTGACGCGGGTGATGACGACCAGCATCGCGCTGGAAACCAGCAAGGGCGACCTGCCGCTGGCGCTGGCGCTGGGCTTGCTGCTGCTCGGCGTGGTGGCGCTGGTCAACCTGCTGATCGCCGCGATGCCGGGCCGCACGGCGCTGCGCGGTGCGGCCTGGGCATGACGGTGGTCGACAACACCCGGGCCCTGGTCACGCTGACCGACGCCGGTGTGCGCTTCGGCAGCGTGCAGGCGCTGCGCGGCGTCAGCCTGACGCTGCACCGCGGCGAGCGGCTGGCGCTCGTCGGCGCCAATGGCTCGGGCAAGACCAGCCTGCTGCGCCTGCTGCACGGGCTGCTGGCCTGTTCGAGCGGTGTCGCCGTCCATGGCGATGCAGCAGCCGGCCGTGCTGCAGCGCCGGTCGCTGCGATGGTTTTCCAGCATCCTTTCCTGCTGCACCTGTCGGTCCGGCTGAACGTGCTGCTGGGCCTGTGGCTGCGCGGCGTGCCGCGCGCGGCGCGGGCGGCGCGCTGCGACGAGGCTCTGCAGCGCGTCGGTTTGCTGGACCTGGCGCGGCGCCCGGCGCAGGCGCTGTCGGGGGGGCAGCAGCAGCGCCTGTCGCTGGCCCGTGCCTGGGCACTGCGGCCCGACGTGCTCTACCTGGACGAACCCACGGCCAGCCTGGACCCCAGCGCCAAGCGCGAGGTCGAGGCCCTGATCGATGCCATCGCCGCCGAAGGGGTGACGGTGGTGATGAGCACGCACAACCTCGGCCAGGCCAAGCGCCTGGCGACCCGGGTGCTGTACCTCGAAGGTGGCCGACTGGTCGTCGACCTGCCGGTCGACCGCTTTTTCAACGACGCGCTGCCGCACGAGGCGGCGCAATTTCTGAAGGGTGAATTGCCATGGCGATGAATTGGATGTCGATGTCGAAAATGCGGCGCTTGCTGCTGTCTGCGGTGCTGCTGGCGGGTCTGGGCGGGGCGGCCGGCGGCCATGCGCAGGAGAAGTTCATCACGATGGCCTCGACCACCTCGACCGAGCAATCGGGGCTTTTCGCGCACCTGCTGCCGGCCTTCAAGAAGGCCACCGGCATCGATGTCCGTGTGGTCGCGGTGGGCACCGGCCAGGCTCTGGATACGGCGCGTCGCGGCGACGCCGACGTGGTCTTCGTCCACGACACGCCGGCCGAAGAGAAGTTTGTCGCCGAGGGCTGGTCGAAGCAGCGCCGGCCGGTGATGTACAACGATTTCGTGCTCGCAGGCCCTGCTGCGGACCCCGCCAAGGCGCAGGGCAAGGACATCGCCGCGGCGCTGAAGAAGATCGCCGCCCAGGGCGCGGGTTTCATCTCGCGCGGCGACAAGAGCGGCACCCACGCCGCCGAACTGCGGCTGTGGAAGCAGGCCGGCATCGACCTGTCAGCGGCCAAGCCCGCCGGCCACAAGGAATGCGGCTGCGGCATGGGGCCGGCGCTGAACATCGCCTCGGCCAGCAACGCCTACGTGCTGAGCGACCGCGGCACCTGGCTGAACTTCAAGAACCGTGGCGAGCTGAGGGTGCTGGTCGAAGGCGATCGCACGCTGTTCAATCCCTACGGCGTGATGATCGTCGACCCGGCCCGCCACCCGCACGTCAAGGCCGTGCTGGCTCAGGCCTTTGCCGACTGGGTGACCTCGCCCGCCGGCCAGGCCGTCATCGCCAGCTACCAGGTCGGTGGCGAACAGGCTTTCTTCCCCGACGCCAAGCCCTGACCCCGCCCCAAGTTCGCCGTGCCGCCCGGCCTTCAACGTGTGGCGGGGTGCGCCAGGTCGCGCAGATGCGTCGGGCCGGCGCGGCGTTCGACTTCGGCCATCAGGTCCTTGAACAAGCCCAGCGGGGCCAGGCCTTCCAGCACCACGAACATCGGCCCGACCAGCAGGCCGACCAGGTCGTCGGCGAAGGCCGGCTTCCTGCCTTCGTAATAGTGGCCGACGAACTGGACGGCCCAGCCCAGCGTGAAGCAACCCAGGCCCCAGCCGAGCCACGGCCAGCGCCCGGCGCCGGCCACCTGGTGCGCCAGCGCCATCAACAGGCCGACACCGGCGGTGGTGGCCAGGCCGATGCTGAAATGCCCGCGCGTCAAGTACCAGGCCGCCACCAGCGCAAAGGTCGCCCAGGCGAGCGTGATGTCGCGCCCGTTGACGGCGACGTGCACCGCCGCCATCAGCACGCCGATCCCGAAGACGATCATCGGCACGCCGAGGAAGTGGGTGGCGATGTTGCGCCGGTCGCGGTGGTATTCGGCGTACTGGCCGAGCAGCGTGGCTGCCGAGCGGAGCGGTGTGGCCATGGCGGGTCTCCTTCGCGATTCATCCTAGCGCAGACCGTCCGCCGCGTGGCGCGGGCCGCCTCCTAGAATCGGGCGCCAACCGGGAGTGCAGCACGTGACGATCAAGAGCGACAAGTGGATACGGCGCATGGCCGAACAGCACGGGATGATCGAGCCCTTCGAGCCCGGTCAGGTGCGGCTGAATGCGGCCGGCGAAAAGATCGTCAGCTACGGCACCAGCAGCTATGGCTACGACATCCGCTGCGCGCCCGAGTTCAAGGTCTTCACCAACATCCACAGCACCGTGGTGGACCCGAAGAATTTCGACGAGAACAGCTTCGTCGACATCAACAAGGACGTCTGCGTCATTCCGCCGAACAGCTTCGCGCTGGCCCGCACGCTCGAGTATTTCCGCATCCCGCGCAATGTGCTGACCATCTGCCTGGGCAAGTCGACCTACGCCCGCTGCGGCATCATCGTCAACGTCACGCCTTTCGAACCCGAGTGGGAAGGCTATGTGACGCTGGAATTCAGCAACACCACGCCGCTGCCGGCCAAGATCTACGCCGGAGAAGGCTGCGCGCAGGTGCTGTTCTTCGAGAGCGACGAGGTCTGCGAGACCAGCTACAAGGACCGCGGCGGCAAGTACCAGGGCCAGCGCGGCGTCACCCTGCCCAGGGCCTGAGCGGGCCCGGATCGCGTCCCAACTGGGCGGGGAAATCTGGTTTGTTCGGCCGATCCAGCTGCCGTCCCGACGCCACCATGGCGGCACAGGCCGGCCCTTCGCTGGCCCAGGAGGCCGCGATGGCGCAAACCGAATCCACCCTGTCGGCAACCGCAGCGACAGCCCGGCCCGCAGCCCCGGTGCTGGCCATGCCCATCATGGCGCTGGCGCGTTTTCGCCGCCTGATGAACTACGAGGGCTGGGACGTCGACCTGCCGCGGATGTGCGTCGACACGGCCTACGCCTACCGCTGTCTGGCGACGGCCCACACCAGCAGCGACGAAGGGCTGCGCCGGGCCGCGCTGGGCCTGTTCGAAGCCTACGGCCGCAACACCGCCGAGCCGCTGCTGCATTGACAGCAGCCCGAGGCGGGTTGCGGTTCGGCCGTTGCGGTGCGCTGTCCACGGCTGTCCACCCGGGCTTGTGGCCTAATACGGGGTTTTGTTCGAACCGGAGCCACACATGGGCAACAAGATCGTCACCGAAGCTGACCGCAAGGCCACCCCGCGTCCCGCCGCCCCGATCGGCGTGACCCACACGGCGCCCAAGGGCCAGAAGATCAGCCTCGAGCGCGGCTCGCACACGCGCAGCAAGAAGAACCCGGGCAAGCGCCCCAAGAAGGGCGGCTGAAAAAACGTGAGCCCCCAAGCTCGCTAACGCTCGCTACCCCCTCCACCCCCGAGGGGGCCGCCCCGCTGGCGGCCCGGCAAAGCCGGTTCCGCGGCGGGAAGCTTGGTCGGAATTCAGCATGCTGAGGATTACTGAGCTTCGGCTGCCGCTGGACCACGATGAGGTCGCGCTGCGGCCGGCCATCGTGGCCCGTCTGGGCATCGGAGATGCCGGACTGACGGCATTCACGGTCTTCCGCCGAGCCTACGACGCGCGCAAGAAGTCGGCGATCCAGCTGATCTACACCATCGACTGCGAACTCGGCGACGAGGGCGCGGTCCTGGCGCGCCTGGCGGGCGACCCGCACATCCGGCCTGCGCCCGACACACGCTACCGCTTCGTCGGCCACGCGCCGGCGGACTTCCGGGCGGCCGGAAGGCGGCGCCCGGTGGTGGTCGGCTTCGGCCCTTGCGGGCTGTTCGCGGCGCTGATCCTGGCCCAGATGGGCCTGGCGCCCATCGTGCTGGAACGGGGCAAGGAAGTGCGCGAGCGGACCAAAGACACCTGGGGCCTGTGGCGCCAGGGCGTGCTCGATCCGACGTCCAACGTGCAGTTCGGTGAAGGCGGCGCCGGCACTTTCAGCGACGGCAAGCTCTGGAGCCAGATCAGCGATCCGCGGCACCTGACGCGCAAGGTGCTGACCGAGTTCGTCAAGGCCGGTGCGCCTGAAGAGATTCTCTTCGTCAGCAAGCCGCACATCGGCACCTTCCGGCTGGTCAGCATGATCGAGAAGATGCGGGCCGACATCGTCGCCCTGGGCGGCGAGATCCGATTCCAGCAGCAGGTCACGGACGTGCGCATCGAAGCCGGCCCCGCGGGCGCCGACGGCGGCCGCACCCTCGCGATTCGCGGTTTGACCCTGGCCGGCGGCGAGGAAATCGAAGCCGATCACGTCGTGCTGGCGCTGGGCCACAGCGCGCGCGACACCTTCACGATGCTGCACGCGCGTGGCGTGCAGATGGAAGCCAAGCCCTTCTCGGTGGGCTTCCGCATCGAGCACCCGCAGAGCCTGATCGACGCCGCGCGCTTCGGCCCGGCGGCCGGCAACCCGATCCTGGGCGCGGCTGACTACAAGCTGGTGCACCACGCGAAGAACGACCGCAGCGTCTACAGCTTCTGCATGTGCCCCGGCGGCACGGTGGTCGCTGCCACTTCAGAGCTCGACCGCGTGGTCACCAACGGCATGAGCCAGTACAGCCGCAACGAACGCAACGCCAACGCCGGCATCGTGGTCGGCATCAGCCCGCAGGACTACCGGCTGTCCCCCGGCGACGGTGCGGTCAGCCCGCTCGATGGCATGGCCTTCCAGCGCGTCTGGGAGTCGCGCGCCTTCGAGCTCGGCGGCGGCGGCTACCGGGCGCCGGGGCAACTGGTCGGCGACTTCATCAAGGGCCAGCGCTCGGCGGTGCTGGGCAAGGTGGAGCCGTCCTACAAACCCGGCGTGACGCTGACCGACCTGAACGATGCGAAGCGGCCCAGCCTGCCGGGCTACGTGCTGGCGGCCATCCGCGAGGCGCTGCCGGCCTTCGAGCGCCAGATCAAGGGGTTCGCCATGGCCGACGCGGTGCTGACGGGCGTGGAAACGCGCACTTCCTCGCCGCTGCGCATCAACCGCGGCCGGGACTTCCAGAGCCTGAACGTGGCTGGCCTGTACCCGGCCGGCGAGGGCGCGGGCTATGCCGGCGGCATCATGTCGGCTGGTGTCGACGGCATCGAGGTGGCCGAGGCGCTGGGCACCCGCCTGCTGGCCGGACTGACCGCATCGGCCGCCTGAAGACCACCCCGACCCACCCGAATCGAGAGCCATGGAACCGACCCCTTTCGCGCTGCGCGGTGACCACATCACGCTGGATGCGCTGCTCAAGGCCGCCGGCCTGGCGCACAGCGGCGGCGGCGCCAAGGTGCTGATCACCGACGGCCAGGTGCAGGTCAACGGCGAGTTGGAAACGCGCCGCGGACGCAAATTGCGCCTGGGCGATGTCGTGCGGCTGGGTCAGCAGCAGTTGCTGCTGACCGCGTCCTAACGGCTCAGCGCGCCGTAGACCAGGTCCTGGACCTGCTCGCGGTAGTACTTGCGCAGTTCGCCGGGCGCGGCGGTGCCGAAGGCCACCACCAGTTGCTCCTTCGGATCGGCGAAGAAGCCGGTGCCGTTGGCGCCGTTCCAGCTGAATTCACCCGGGTTGCCCGGTACCGCCGCCAGACCGGGCTGCACGCGCACCGCCACGCCCAGCCCGAAGCCGTAGCCGTCGCGGTGCGGCTCGACCGCGGCCACGCGGTTCTGCACGCCAGCCCCGAGGTGGTTGCTGGTCATCAGCCTCACGGTGGCCGGGCTCAGCACCTGCGCGCCGTCCAGGCTGCCACCGTTGAGCAGCATCTGGCCGAAGCGGATGTAGTCGCCCATCGTGCCGAAGGCGCAGGCGCCACCGCAGTCGAAGCTGGGCGGCTTGTCGATCGCACCGATGGCCTGCGGCTTGCCGTCCAGCGGGTTGTTGGGGAAGGGCCGTGCAACGCGTGCGCGCTGGGCGTCGCTCAGGCGGAAAGTGGTGTCGTTCATCTGCAGCGGCTTCCACACCGTGTCGGACAGATGGCCGCCCAGCGTCTTGCCCGTCAGTTTCTCGACGACCGCGCCCAGCACCTCGAAGGACAGGCTGTATTCGAAGACCGTGCCGGGCTGGTAGACCAGCGGCAGCTTGGCGATGGTGTTGGCGAACTCGCTGGATGTGCCCATGTTCTGCGCCGCGCCGCCGCTCGGCCACAGTGCCGCGATCGGGCTGCTGCCGTCGGGTCGGCCGCCGTAGGTCAGGCCCGAGGTGTGGCGAAACAAGTCGTGGATGCGGATCGGCTGCTTCTGGGCTTCGGTGGTGAACTTGCCGTCGGCCGTGGGCACGCCGACCTGCATCGTGCCGAAGGCCGGGAAGTAGTCCGCCAGCCTGCTCTGCAGCGGCAGCTGGCCCTGTTCGGTCAGCGCCAGCGCACCGACCGCCACCTGGATCTTGGTCATCGACGCCAGCTGGAAGATCGTGTCGGTGGCCATCGCCGTGCCCTTGGCCGCGTTGGCCGAGCCGAAGGCCTTGAAGTAGATCAGCTTGCCGTTGCGGGCGATGGCCACGACCGCGCCGGGCACCCGCTTGCGCTCGATCTCGCGGGCGAAGAAGGCATCGATGTTCTGCAGCCGCTGGCTGGAAAAGCCCACGCTTTCAGGGGCGGCGGTGGGCAGCGGCTGGGCCAGCGCCGGGCCGGCCAGCGTGAGGGTGGCGGCGGCCAGCGCGGCCAGGTTCTTGCGGTGCAGCATGGGTTGCCTTCTTGTCGTCGGATGGGGTGTTTTCGGTTTCAGCCGTCGATCAGGGCCGGATCCCAGGCGTGGACGGTCTGCTGCTGTTCGCCGAGCTTTTCGATGGCCAGGCGCATCACGTCGCCCGGTTTCAGGAAGACCGGGTTGGGCTTGACGCCCATGCCAACGCCGGGTGGCGTGCCGGTGATGATCAGGTCGCCGGCGCGCAGGGTCATGAAGCGACTGAGGTGGCTGACGATGGCGGCGACGCCGAAGATCATGGTCTTGGTGCTGCCGTTCTGGTAGCGGTGGCCGTTGACGTCCAGCCACATGCTCAAGTTCTGCGGGTCGCCCACCTCGTCGGCGGTGACCAGCCAGGGCCCGATCGGGCCGAAGGTGTCGCAGCCTTTGCCCTTGTCCCACTGGCTGCCGCGTTCGAGCTGGTATTCGCGTTCCGAGACGTCGTTGACCACGCAGTAGCCCGCGACATGGTTCAGTGCGTCGGCCTCGGACACATAGCGCGCCATGCTGCCGATGACGATGCCCAGTTCGACCTCCCAGTCGCCCTTGACCGAGCCTTGCGGCAAGACCACCGGGTGGTTGGCGCCGACCGCGCAGTCGACGGTCTTGGTGAAGACGATCGGTTCCTTCGGGATCGGCATGTTGGCCTCGGCCGCGTGGTCGGCGTAGTTCAGGCCGATGGCGATGAACTTGCCCATGCCCGTCCAGGGCACCGCCAGCCGGCCTTGCGACACCACCGGCAGCGCGTTCAGGTCCAGCGCGCGCAGGGCCGCCAGGCCTTGCGGTGACAGCTGGGCCGGCGTCAGGTCGGCGATCAGTGCGGACAGGTCGCGCACCCGGCCCTCGGCGTCCAGGATGGCGGGTTTCTCTTGGCCCTTGGGGCCGTGTCGAAGCAGTTTCATGTCGGTCCGTTTGCAGTTAGAAAGATCGGTTGCCGCGCGCCGCCGGCGGCTTGCGCGGTTGTGGTCGGCGGGTCCTTCAGCCGCGTCCCACGAAGGGCATCTTGGTGGCCATCACGGTGGTGAACAGCACGTTGGCCGACAGCGGCAGGCGGGCCATGGCCATGAAGGTGTCGCTGACCGCCGACAGGTCCATGCGGGGCTCGGCCCGGAGGCTGCCGTCGGCCTGCGCCACGCCGGTCACCATGCGCGCCGTCATCTCGCTGGCGGCGTTGCCGATGTCGATCTGGCCGACCGCGATGTCGAAGGGCCGACCGTCCAGCGCGGCGGTGCGCGTCAGTCCACTGATGGCGTGCTTGGTCGCGGTGTAGGCAATGCTGCCCGGCCGCGGCGCGTAGGCCGAGATGCTGCCGTTGTTGATGATGCGGCCACCCATCGGCGTCTGTCGGCGCATCAGCCGGAAGGCGTTCGACAGGCAGTAGAACGCGCCGTTGAGGTTGACGTCGACCACGCGGCGCCACTCGGCGGGCGTGACTTCATCGGGCGTCTTCGCGCCCAGGCCGCCGCCGGCGTTGTTGAACAGCAGGTCGAGGCGGCCGCAGCGTGCCTGGACGCTGTCGAAGGCCGCCGCGACTTGCGCGTCGTCGCCCACATCGCAGGGCAGGACCAGCGCGTTGACGGATCGGGCACCGGCTGCCGCAGCGGTCTCGTGCAGCGCGTCGGCGCGGCGACCCAGCAAGGCCACGGTCCAGCCTTCGGCCAGCAGGGCCAGGGCGCAGGCGCGGCCGATGCCGCTGCCGGCCCCGGTGACGAGGGCAATCTTCATCCTTGGTGGTCCATGTTGGCAGGCGCCCTCGGGCCTCTGGCTTTCCCGGTGCCACGGCTTGGGCGGCCCGGAATACTATGGTGTGACGATTGCGCCCGCAGCCGTATTAGCCCCTACGACAGAGCCGGTCCCCGCCGGCAACCGCCGCCCCATGCAATTCACCCAAGTCATCCTCATCACCGAAGCCGACGGCCGCGCACGTTTTCGCGAGTCGTCCATCGACCTGAGCGAAGGCCAGCCGCAGGCCCGGCTGTCGCCCGTGATGCCCAGTGGCGGCCTGCAACTGCGCATCAGTCCGGTGGGCTTTCGCAGCGACTTCCACTGCACTGGCGCGCCGCAGTGGGTCTTCATCCTGGGTGGGCAGATGGAAATCGGCCTGCAAGACGGCACGCGCCGCGTCTTCGGGCCGGGCCAGCATTTCTATTCGGCCGACCTGCTGCCCGCGGGCACCAGCTTCGATCCCCAGGTGCACGGCCATTGCAGTTGCCAATTGGGCGACCAGCCGCTCGTCACTGCCTTCGTCCGCTCATGAACCGCAACACCGCGAATCCCCTGCCCGTGACGGCGAGCCGCAACGCCCATGGGCGCACGCTGGACCGCCTGGGCGAGGCCATCGTCGCCGGCCGCTACGCGCCGGGCAGCGCGGTGCCGACCGAGACCGCCTTGTGCACCGAATTCGGTGTCAGCCGCACGGTGGTGCGTGAGGCCATCAAGTCGCTGGTCGCCAAGGGTCTGCTCAGCACCGGGCCCAAGGTCGGCACCCGGGTCAGGCCGGCCGATGAATGGAACGGTTTCGACGCCGAGGTGGTGGCCTGGCACAGCCGCAGCGGGCTGATGCGCGGCCTGCTGCGCGACCTGCAGGACTTGCGAGCAGTGGTCGAGCCGGCCGCCGCACGGCTGGCCGCTGAGCGCGCCACGCCACACGACGTCGCGGTGCTGACGGCGGCCTGCGCCGCGATGCAGGCCGCCATCGACGACGGTGACGACCCGGTCGAACACCTGCTGGCTTTCCACCAGGCTTTGCTTCACGCCAGCGGCAATCGCCTGCTGATGCAGATGGCACCGGCCCTGGGTCCGCTGCTGCGCACCAGCTGGGCCTTGTCCAGCGTGCGGCGCGAAGCCCCCGAGCCCTGGCTGCGGGGCCACCGGGCCGTGCTGGACGCGGTGGTGGCGAAGTCGCCGCTGAAGGCCGAGCGGGCCGTGGAGCGTCTGATCGCGCCCGCGCAGGCCGCGGTCCAGGAACTGCTGGCTTCGCGGCGCAAGTTGCCGGTGCTGCAGCGGCCACCGGCCCGGCGCAAACCGGCCAGCGCCTGAGCGCGCCGGGCGCGGGCTTTGGCCCGCCTGCGGCGTGCGAAGCGCTGCCTGCCGAATGCTCAGCCGATGCGACCCAGCAGCAGGTACTCCATCAGCGCCTTCTGCACGTGCAGGCGGTTCTCGGCTTCGTCCCAGACCACGCTCTGCGGCCCGTCGATGACCTCGGCGGTGACCTCTTCGCCGCGGTGCGCCGGCAGGCAGTGCATGAACAGCGCGTCGGGCTGTGCCACGGCCATCATCTCGTCGTCCACGCACCAGTCGACGAAGGCCTTGCGGCGTTCTTCGTTTTCGGCTTCGTAGCCCATGCTGGTCCAGACGTCCGTGGTCACCAGGTGGGCGCCTTCGCAAGCCGCCATCGGGTGCTTGAAGACCTTGAAGCAGTCGCTGTTGCGGATGCCCGCAACCTGGGCATCGACCTCGTAACCGCTGGGCGTGCTGACGTGGACCGTGAAGCCCAGGATCTCCGCCGCCTGCAGCCAGGTGTTGGCCATGTTGTTGCCGTCACCGACCCAGGCCACGACCTTGCCCTTGATGTCACCCCGCTGTTCGATGTAGGTGTAGAGGTCGGCCAGGATCTGGCAGGGGTGGTATTCGTTGGTCAGCCCGTTGATGACCGGTACCCGCGAGTGCGCCGCGAAGCGCTCGATCATGGTCTGCTCGTAGGTGCGGATCATCACGATGTCGGTCATGCGGCTGATCACGCGTGCGCTGTCCTCGACCGGCTCGGCGCGGCCCAGCTGGCTGTCGCCGGTGGTCAGGTGCACCACCGAGCCGCCCATCTGGTACATGCCGGCCTCGAAGCTGACGCGCGTTCGCGTGCTGGCCTTCTCGAAGATCATGGCCAGCGTGCGGTCGACCAGCGGCTGGTAGCGCTCGTAGTTCTTGAAGCGCGTCTTGATGATGCGCGTGCGCTCGAACAGGTAGGCGTACTCCTCGGCGCGCAAGTCCTTGAACTGCAGGTAATGCTTCATCAGCGTGTGGCCCGGCTTCATGCCGGTTCGGTGAGGAATGCCTGCACCAGCGGGCACAGGATGGCCGCGATCTGCCGCGCCTCGTCGGCGCTCAGGATCAGCGGCGGCAGCAGGCGGATCACCCGGTCGGCGGTGACGCTGATCATCAGGCCGGCCTCGGCTGCGCGCCCCAGCAGCACGCCGCAGGGTCGGTCAAGTTCGATGCCGATCATCAGGCCCGCACCGCGGAATTCGACCACGCCGGGCAGGCCTTGCAACCCGGCCTTCAGTGCGTCCACCAGCACGCCGCCCACCGTCGCGGCATTCGCCAGCAGGCCGTCCTCTTCCATGATGCGCAGCGTTTCCACACCGGCGCGCATGGCCAGCGGGTTGCCGCCGAAGGTGGTGCCATGGTTCCCCGGGCCCAGCACCTTGGCGGCCCTGGGGCCGACGACGATGGCCCCGATGGGCACGCCCGATCCCAGGCCCTTGGCCAGGGGCATCACGTCGGGCAGGATGCCGGCCCACTGGTGCGCGAACCATTTGCCGGTGCGGCCCAGACCGCACTGCACCTCGTCGAGCATCAACAGCCAGTCGTGTTCGTCGCAGGTCTTGCGCAGGCCCTGCAGATAGTCGTTGCGGCTGGCGTTGATGCCGCCTTCGCCCTGGATCACTTCCAGGAACACCGCCACCACGTTCGGGTTGGTGCGCGCCTGGTGTTCGACGGCGGCCAGGTCGTTCAGCGGCACGCGCACGAAGCCTTCCACGAGCGGTCCGAAACCGGCTTGCACTTTGGGGTTGCCGGTGGCCGACAGGGTGGCGATGCTGCGGCCGTGAAAGGCCTTTTCGTAGACGATGATTTCCGGGCGGTCTATGCCCTTGTCGTGACCGAACTTGCGGGCGATCTTGATCGCGCCTTCGTTGGCTTCGAGCCCCGAATTGCAGAAGAAGGCCGCTGACAGGCCCGACAGCGCGCACAACCGGGCGGCCAGTTGCTCCTGCAGCGGAATCTCGTAGTAGTTGCTGCAGTGGATCATCTGGGCGACCTGTTCCTGCAGCGCCGGCACCAGCTTCGGGTGGCCGTGGCCCAGCGTGTTCACGGCAATGCCGCCCAGACCGTCGAGATACCGTCGGCCCTCGCTGTCCCAGACCCAGGCGCCCTGGCCGCGCACCAAGGCGATCGGCAGGCGGCCGTAGGTGTTCATCACATGCGGCATCTGCCGGGTGAGCGCCTGGGACAGCGCGGGCTCGGGTGCGTTCATCTGGCGTTTCCTCTCAAAGACCCGGAACAAGAAGCCGGCCTGTGACGCTCAGCGCACGGTCCGGCGGAATTCGATTCTAAAGGGGGGTGCCGCGCTCTCGATCAGGCGGCGATCACCGCCATCCGGCCGACTGTCGGTCCGGCCGCGCATGCTGCGACGCAGCAAACAAGATGCACAATGGGTTCCCAGCGCGGCGCCGGATTCAGGTTGCCGACTTTGCGTCCACCGGCAAACCCCAGGCGCCGCGCCGTCACCGATGAGCCTCCACAAGCCCCGTCAGTACACCATCCGCGGCATCACCACCGAGGGCCGGACTTTCCGGCCCAGCGACTGGTCCGAGCGCTTGGCGGGTGCCATGTCCAGCTTCCGCCCCGGCGGCGGTGGCGGCATCGGTGCCTACATCGGCTATTCGCCTTACTGCGTGCCGCAGGTCGTTGACGGCGTGAAGTGCGTGCTGGTCAACGAGGCGCTCAGGGACATCGAGCCGATGGCCTGGGACTTCGTCATGAACTTCGCACGCGACAACCACCTGACCGTCGTTGAATTGACCGCGCCATGAAAAAGGCCCGCTGAAGCGGGCCTTCTCGTTTGCACCGAAAGACGTCTGTATCAGGCAGCCAGCGCCAGGGCCTTGACCTTGGCGGACAGGCGGCTCTTCAGGCGAGCGGCCTTGTTCTTGTGGAAGATGCCCTTGTCGGCCACCGAGTCGATCACGCTTTGCGCCGACTTGAAGGTTTCTGCAGCCTTGACCTTGTCGCCGCCGGTCACGGCCTTGACGACATTCTTCACGACGGTGCGGAAGTGCGAGCGCAGCGAGGTGTTGGCGGCGTTCAGGGCGACATCCTGGCGGGCGCGCTTCAGGCCCGAGGCGAGGCGAACGGTTTTCTTCTTAGCTTTAGACGAAGTGGCCATGCTTATACGGATTTGAAATCAGAAGGTGCAAAGACTTTCGAGTATAGCACGCGGGGTTGGAATGTCCAGCCCCCCGCCAGGCGCCTTCCTATAATGCGCTGTGAATTTGTTCAAAGCGGCTTCCATTGTTTCTCTGTTGACCCTGCTGTCCCGGGTGACCGGCCTGGTGCGCGAGCAACTCGTGGCCGTGGCTTTTGGCGCCAGCGGGGTCACCGACGCGTTCAACGTCGCGTTCCGCATCCCCAACCTGTTCCGCCGGCTGTTCGCCGAAGGCGCCTTCTCGCAGGCCTTCGTGCCCTTGCTCGCCGCAACCCGCGAGCGCGATGGCGACGACGTCACGCGCCGGCTGATCGACGCCGTGGCCACCGTGCTGGTCTGGGTGCTGCTGCTGATCTGCGGGGTCGGCGTGGTCGGTGCGCCACTGCTGGTCTGGCTGATGGGATCGGGCCTGCAGCGCTTCGACGCGGCCGTGGTCATGACACGCTGGATGTTTCCCTACATCGGCTTCATGTCGCTGGTGGCGCTGTCGGCCGGCGTGCTGAACACCTGGAAGCAGTTCGCGGTACCGGCGATCACGCCGGTGCTGCTGAACCTGTCGGTGATCGCGGCGGCCTGGTGGGGCGTGCCGCGGATGGCGGCTTTCGGGCTCGAGCCGGTCTACGCGCTGGCCGGTGGCGTGATGCTGGGCGGTCTGTTGCAGGCAGCCGTCCAGCTGCCGGCGCTGGCGGCCATCGGCTGCGCGCCGCGCATCGGCCTGCTGCCGGGGGCGATCGAAGCGGCCTGGCGCCACCCGGGCGTCGGCCAGATCCTGCGCCAGATGGCGCCGGCGCTGCTGGGCGTTTCGGTGGCCCAGATCTCGCTGCTGATCAACACCCAGATTGCCACCCACGTGGCGGTGGGCGCGGTGTCGTGGTTGACCTATGCCGACCGCCTGATGGAATTTCCGACGGCCTTGCTGGGCGTGGCGATGGGCTCGGTGCTGCTGCCGCAGTTGTCGGCGGCAAGGGCCCGTGGCGACGCGGGTGGCTATTCCGACATGCTGGACTGGGGCCTGCGCCTGGTGCTGCTGCTGGCCTTGCCTTGCGCGCTGGCCCTGCTGATCTTCCCCAGCGGCTTGACGGCCGTGCTCTTTCATTACGGCAAGTTCTCGGCCGACGACGTGGCGATGACCGCCCGCGCGCTGCAGGGCTATGGCGTGGGCTTGCTCGGCATCGTCGGCATCAAGGTGCTGGCGCCGGCTTTCTACGCGCGGCAGGACGTGCGCACGCCGGTGCGCATCGCCATCGGCGTGCTCGTCGCCACGCAGCTGATGAACATCGCCTTGGTGCCTTGGTTGGGCCACGCTGGCCTGGCGCTGTCGATCAGCCTGGGCGCGCTGGTCAACGCCGGCATCCTGCTGGGCAGCCTGATGCGCCAGGGCACCTACAGCCCGCGTCCTGGCTGGGGCGGTTTTGCAGCCCGCGTGCTGCTGGCCAACGCCGTGCTGGGCGCGGGGCTGGCCTGGGCGGCGTGGCGCATCGACTGGATCGCGCTGCAGGCCCATGCCGGCTGGCGCGTCGCCGTGCTGGCGCTGGTGCTGGCTGGCGTGGCGGCGGCCTATTTCGCCGTGCTGGTCGCCTGCGGTCTTCGGCCGCGCGACCTGATGCGGCGGGCCTGACCTACACTGAGGTGGATGCCCAGTCCTTTGCAATTTGACGCGCCCAGCGCCCTCGACTACTTCGCCGTGCTGGTGGCCGAGGACGCCGGCTTCCCGGTGCTGGAAGCGGCTGTCGCCGTGGCCCAGGACGACGAGCCGGGGCTGGACGTGCAGGGGGTGCTGGCGCAGGTCGACGTGCTGGCCGACCGCCTGGTCCGCCGCGTGCCGACCGACGCCGCGCCGCTGCAACGCCTGCGCCTGCTGAACCAGTATTTCTTCCAGGAGCTGGGCTTTGGCGGCAACATCAACGACTACTACGACCGCAGCAACAGTTCGCTGCCGGCGGTGTTGCGCACCCGGCGCGGCATCCCGCTGACGCTGGCCCTGGTCTACATCGAGATCGCCACCCAGCTCGGCCTGCAGGCGCAGGGCGTTTGCTTTCCTGGCCATTTCCTGGTCAAGCTGCGCATGCCGATGGGCGAGGTCGTCATCGATCCCTTCACCGGCCGTTCGCTGGACCGCGAAGAACTCGAGGAACGGCTCCTGCCCTACCGCCAGCCGCCCAGTCGGCTTGGCGACGAGGCGGTGCCGCTGGGCCTGTTTCTGCAGCCCGCCCCCGGGCGCGAGGTGACGGCCCGGCTGCTGCGCAACCTGAAGGAAATCCACCGCAGCGCACGCGACTGGGTGCGCCTGGTGGCGGTGGCGCGGCGCCTGGTGATCCTGCTGCCAGACGACTGGGAAGAGCGCCGCGACCTGGGCCTGGCGCTGGCGCAACTGGGCTTGTCGGGCGACGCGGTCGACGCGCTGGCGCTGTACCTGGAACACCGTCCGCAGGCCGCCGACGCGGCGGCCATGCGCCGCAAGCTCAGCGCCTGGCGGCGCGCCCATTGACGCTGCCTGGGGCGCCGACCGACCCGCGATGAAACAGATACCCCTGCCCATCGGCCCGCAGCCGCAGCCGGCCTTCGACAACTTCCTGCCCGGCGACAACGCCGCCGCGCTGGCCCATCTGCAGGACCTGCGGCTGCCGACCGCACCGGTCTACCTGTGGGGCCCCGCCGGCAGCGGCAAGAGCCATCTGCTGCGTGCGCTGGCCGGGCGCTGCCAGGCCGCCGGTCAGCGCGTGGGCTGGTTCGACGCCGCCGACCGTCTGCCCTGGCCGCTGCAAGCCGACTGGTCGCTGGTCGTCATCGAGCGCTGCGAAGCCTTGTCGCCCGAAGCCCAGCACGCCGCCTTCGCGCTGTTCGTCGAAGCCGGCACGCACGGCGTGCAGGTCGCTGCGGCCGGGCGACTGCCGCCGGTGGACCTGCCGGTGCGTGAAGACCTGCGCACGCGCCTGGGCTGGGGCCACGTGTTCGCGCTGCAGCCGCTGCCCGAAGCCGAGACCCGCGCCGCGCTGCGCCGCGAAGCCGACCACCGAGGCATCTTCCTGTCGGACGAGGTGATGGACCACGTGCTGACCCACTTCCCGCGCGATCTGTCGCACCTGATGCAGCTGCTCGACCGGCTGGACGATTACGCCCTGGCCCAGGGTCGCCGCGTGACGGTGCCGCTGCTGCGCCAGATGCTGCAGGAAGCGCCGCCGTTCCGGCAGGGACCGGCGGCTCAGGCCGCGCCCTTCGCCGAGATGCCAGCCGCAACGCCAGCCGAAACTGAAGCCGAATGAATCTGACCCTGTTCGACCTCGATGGCACCTTGATTCCTAAGGACTCCGACCACGCCTTTGGCGAATTCATCATCGGCCTGGGCTGGGCCGATGAAGGCGAATTCCGCCGCCGCAACGACGCCTTCTTCCAGGACTACCTGGCGGGCCGGCTCGACATCCACGCCTACGCCCAATTCGCCACCTCGCCCTGGCGGGATCGTTCGGCTGAAGAACTCGACCGCGCCACGGCGGCCTTCCTGGCCACCGTGGTGCAGCCGATGCTGACGCCCGAGGCGCGCGCGCTGGTGCAGGGCCACCAGCAGGCCGGCGACCTGGTGGCCATCGTCACGGCCACCAACGATTTCGTCACCCGGCCGATCGCAAGGCTGCTGGGTGTCGAAGAACTCATCGCCACCGACCTGGCGCGCGACGCGGCGGGACGGGTGACCGGCCAGATCGCCGGTGTGCCATCCTTCCGCGAGGGCAAGGTCACGCGGCTGCAGGCCTGGCTGGCGGCCCGCGGCCAGGCGCTGGACGACTTCGAGCGCAGCACCTTCTACAGCGATTCCACCAACGACCTGCCGCTGCTCGAGCGCGTCAGCCACCCCGTTGCCACCAACCCCGGCCCCGCCCTCGAGCGCATCGCGCAAGACCGCGGCTGGCCTGTCCTGAAGCTCTTCGCATGATCAAGAAATTCATCAACCGTTTGCTGGGCAAAGGCGACCCGGCCGTTGCTGCCGATGCCGTCGCGGCGACCCCCGCCGTGCCCGAGATTCCGCTCGGCCAGCGCGTCGACATTCCCGTGTCCGAACACCGCATCGACCCCAGCCTGCTCGACGCCAACGCGGTGCGTGTGGTCAAGACCCTGAAGGACGCGGGCTTCGAGGCCTACATCGTCGGCGGTGCGGTGCGCGACCTGCTGGTCGGCATGCGCCCGAAGGACTTCGACGTGGCCACCGACGCCACGCCCGAGCAGATCAAGGCGCAGTTCCGCCGCGCCTTCATCATCGGCCGCCGCTTCCGCCTGGTGCACGTGGTCTTCGGCCGCGGCCGTGAACACGAGACCATCGAGGTCAGTACCTTCCGCGCCTACCTCGACGCCGCCGCCGCCGACGCGGCGCCGGCCAACGAGAAGGACCTGGCCAGGCCCGAGCGGGGCGGCAAGGGCGGCAAGGGCGACAGTGCCGACAAGAAGCACGTCGTCGACGCCAGCGGCCGGGTGCTGCGCGACAACGTCTGGGGCCCGCAGGTCGAAGACGCGGCGCGGCGCGACTTCACGATCAACGCGATGTACTACGACCCGACGACGCAGACCGTCGTCGATTACCACGGCGGCCTGGCCGATTCGCGGGCCCGCCTGCTGCGCATGATCGGCGACCCGCCGACGCGCTACCGCGAAGACCCGGTGCGCATCATCCGGGTCGTGCGTTTCGCCGCCAAGCTGGGCTTCACGCTCGAGCCGGCGACGCTCAAGCCGATCGCCAAGGCCACGCCGCTGCTGGCCAACGTGCCGATCTCGCGCCTGTTCGACGAAATGGTCAAGCTGCTGCAGACCGGGCACGCCATTTCCAGCATCGAGCAGATGCGCAAGTTCGGCCTCATCGGCGGCAAGCTGGGCATCTTTCCGGTGCTTGACGCCGCGCTGGCCCCGGCCACGCCCAATCCGGCGCGCGAGAAATTCGTCCGTCTGGCGCTCGAGGACACCGACCGCCGCGTCAACGAAGGCCGCCCCGTGGCGCCCAGCTTCATGCTGGCCTGCATGCTGTGGCACGACGTCCAGGAGCGCTGGAGTGCGCTGAAGGCCGGCGGCGAGGCGCCTTTCCCGGCGCTGCAACTGGCGGTCGACGCCGTCTTCGACGCGCGCATCGGCGACATCTCGGGCCGTGGCAAGCTGGCGGCCGACATGCGCGAGATCTGGCTGATGCAGCCGCGCTTCGAGCGCCGCACCGTCAGCTCGGCCAGCGCGCTGCTGGCCCAGGCTCGCTTCCGTGCCGGCTACGACTTCCTGCGCCTGCGCGCCGACTGCGGCGAAGTACCGCCAGAGCTGGCCGACTGGTGGGAAGACCTGCACCTGGGCAACGACGAAGAGCGCGAGGCGATGTTGCTGGACCTGCGGCCGCAGCCGGCTTCGAAAGGCCGACGCGCCCCGGCGACACCGGCCGATCCGGCGGGCGCAGAGTCGGCCGCCGAGGCCGGCGTTCTCGATGAGGACGAAGCCGGCGATGAGGTCGGCGCCCCAGCGGCAGACGGCGATTCGACCGCGCCGCGCAAGCGCCGCCGCCGCCGGCGCAAGCCGGCCGGTTCGGGTGGCGGTGGCGGTGGCGGTGGCGGTGGCGGTGGCGGTGGCGGTGGCGGTGGCGGTGAGGGCGCAGCCCCAGCCGCCTGATGCCGCCCGAGCGGGTCTTCATCGGGCTGGGCGCCAACCTGGGTCAGGCTGCCGGCACCCTGCGGCAGGCCATCGAACAGCTGGGTCACTTGCCGATGACGGCCGTCGTCGCCGAGTCGGCCTTCTACGTGACCGCACCCGTCGACGCCACCGGTCCGGATTACACCAACGCCGTGGTCGAGATCCGCACCGGTCTGCAGCCCGCGGCACTGCTGCAGGCCCTGCACGCCATCGAGGCCGAACACGGCCGCGGGCGGCCCTACCGCAACGCGCCGCGCACGCTGGATCTCGACCTGCTGCTTTACGGCCAGCGCGTCAGCGACGACCCGAGCCTGACCTTGCCGCACCCGCGGCTGCACCAGCGAGCGTTTGTGCTTCGGCCCTTGCTGGACATCGAACCGGCGCTCGTTCATCCCCTGCTCGGCGCGCTCGCCGGCCGGTTGTCTGCAGTGGCTGATCAGCCGATACGGACAGGCGCCCGCTGAGGCGTACCGGCCCGCGCACAGCACCCGCCTAGAATCCATTCGTGACATGCCGATGACGCATCGGTGACAGGGATCGGAGTGCCCATGGTGTTCGGCAAGCTGCTGCCGCGTGACGGTAATTTTTTCCAGTTGTTCAATCAGCATGGGCAGTACATCGCCGAAGGGGCGCAGGCCTTCATGGCCATGGTGCAGAACTACCGTGACCCGGCGCTGCGCGAGCACTACGCGACCCAGGTCGTCGCCGCCGAACGGGCTGCCGACAAGGTCACCGCCGAAGTGCACCGCCTGCTGCACCGGACCTTCATCACCCCGCTGGATCGCGACCAGATCCACCGCCTGATCAACGCGATGGACGATGTCATCGACCTGCTGCAGGACAGCAGTGAAGTGATGTCGCTCTACGACCTGCAATACCTGTCGGATGACGTGGTGCGGCTGTCCGAGATCTCGGTGCGCTGCTGCGAACGCGTCCAGCATGTGCTGACCCTGTTGCCGCGCCTGAAGGAAGCGGAGGTGGCTGAGTCGGTGCTGAAGACCTGCGAGGAGATCGACAGGTTGGAGTCGGACGCCGACCGCGTGATGCGCGGCGCCATGTCGGCGCTGTTCCGCGAAGAGCCCGACACGCGCCAGCTGATCAAGCTGAAGGCCGTCTACGAGCACCTGGAATCGATATCGGACCGTTGCGAAGACGTTGCCAATCTCGTCGAAGGCATCGTCCTCGAGAACTCCTGAACCCGGCCCTCGTCCGCTTTCCCGTTCCCCGTTTCCGGCTACCCGTTTCCCCATGCAGACCTTGCCTATCGCCCTGTGGGTGGTGATCACGCTCGTCGCCCTGGCGCTGCTGTTCGACTTCATGAACGGCTTCCACGACGCAGCCAACTCCATCGCCACCGTGGTCTCCACTGGCGTGCTCAGGCCGAGCCAGGCGGTTGCCTTCGCGGCCTTCTTCAACGTCGTGGCCATCTTCCTGTTCCAGCTGAAGGTGGCCGCCACCATCGGCAAGGGCATCGTCGACCCCGGCATCGTGGACCAGCACGTGGTCTTCGGCGCGCTGGTCGGTGCCATCGCCTGGAACCTCATCACCTGGCTCTACGGCATCCCGTCGAGCAGCTCGCACGCGCTGATCGGCGGCATCGTCGGCGCGACCATGGCCAAGGCCGGGGCCGGACCGCTGGTGGCTTCCGGCCTGATCAAGACCGTGGCCTTCATCTTCGTCGCCCCGGTGATGGGTTTTCTGCTCGGCTCACTGCTGATGGTGGCGGTGTCGTGGATCTGCCTGCGCTGGTCGCCGTCGCGCGTGGACCGCGTCTTCCGGCGCCTGCAACTGGTGTCGGCGGGCCTGTATTCCCTGGGCCACGGCGGCAACGATGCCCAGAAGACCATCGGCATCATCTGGCTGCTGCTGATCGCGGCCGGTTACAGCCAGGCCAGCGACAAGCTGCCGCCGATCTGGGTCATCTGGAGCTGCTACCTGGCGATCGGCATGGGCACCATGTTCGGGGGCTGGCGCATCGTCAAGACCATGGGTCAGCGCATCACCAAGTTGAAACCGGTGGGCGGCTTCTGCGCCGAAACCGGCGGCGCGATCACGCTGTTCCTGGCTTCGGCCTTCGGCATCCCGGTGTCGACCACCCACACCATCACCGGCGCCATTTTCGGCGTGGGTTCGGTGCGCAATGCCTCGGCGGTGCGCTGGGGTCTGGCCGGCCACATCGTCACCGCCTGGGTCGTGACAATTCCGGCCACGGCCGTGATGGCCGCGTTGTGCTACGGCGTCAGCGGCTGGCTCTTCTGAGCCGCTGCGGCTGATTCGGCCTGCCATTCGAAGAAGCGCTGGCCGCCGAAGGCGATGGTGCTGAGCAACACCGCCGCGCCGACGAACAGGCCGGCCATCGCGGCCATCACCGGGCCCCATGCCGTGCTTTGCGCGGCCTGTTGCGGGTTGTAGCGAGCGTCCCATTGCTCGTCGGGCGTCAGCGCGATGACGATGCCGGCCAGCATGGCCAGCGACAGCGTGACGCCGAGCAGCGGGACCAGCAGCGCCGCCAGGCCGTCCTCGACGCCCAGCTGGCGCATGCGCAGTACGCCGGCCAGGCCCGCCAGCGTCGGCAGCGGGTACAGCCAGGCACGGCGGTCGCGCAGGCCGTGCAGGTAGAGCCGGTGTGCGCCCAGGCTGCCCAGCAACAGGGCCAGCCAGGCGGCGGTGGTTTTCGATCGGTAAAGCGGGGGAAGTGGCATCAATGAGCCCGTCTCGGGCAGTGGCTATGGGCTGTGAACCGGAAGAAGCACCGGGGCGCTGTCACCTTCAGTTTATAATGTTGGGTTCCCGACGCTGGCTTGGGGTGGCAACACCCCAAGCGTATCTACGGCGTTTACCGAGGCTGGCGGCTCGTTCCGTCGGTCACATTCGCAAGCCCCCGAAAGCCCGCCCGGTGTGTCTCCCGTGGTTCGGCATCGAATTCTGTTCCAAGGACATCACATGGTCGTCATCCGTCTGGCCCGTGGCGGCGCCAAGAAGCGCCCCTTCTACAACATCGTCGTCGCCGATTCCCGTGAGCGCCGCGATGGCCGCTTCATCGAGCGCGTCGGTTTCTACAACCCGGTCGCTTCGGGTTCCGCCGAAGGCCTGCGCGTCGCGCTGGACCGCGTCACCCACTGGTCGAGCGTCGGCGCCCAGATGTCGCCCACCGTCGCGCGCCTGATCGTCCAGGCCAAGAAGGCGGCCTGATCGCTGCTGGCGTGAGCGCGGCATCCTCACCTTCGCACCTGGCGGCCGATGCGGCGTCGGCGATGCCTGAAGATGCTGTCGAGGTCGGCCGCATCCTGGGTGCCTGGGGCATCCAGGGTGGCTTGAAAGTCAAACCTTTCGCGTCCGACCCGCAAGCGCTGTTTTCCTCGAAGCGCTGGTTCATCCAGCCGCCCGAGGGCCCGCGGCCCGTCGGCATGAAACCCGGCGGCCCGCTGCCCGCGCTGCTCCGCGTCATCTCGGCGCGCGAGCACGGTGACGGCGTCGTCGCCACCGTGCACGACCTCAGCGACCGCAATGGCGCTGAAGCGCTGCGCGGCGCGCGCATCTTCGTGCCACGATCCAGCTTTCCCACGCCCGACGCTGGCGAGTTCTACTGGATCGACCTCATCGGCATGCGCGTCGTCACGCGCGAAGGCCTGGCCCTGGGCGTGGTGATCGGCCTGCTCGAAACCGGCCCGCACTGTGTGCTTCAGGTGCAGGCCCAGGGGCAGGGAGCCGACGCCGAAGCGTCCGAGCGCCTGATCCCCTTCGTCGACGCCTATGTCGACCGGGTCGACGTGCCCACGCGGTGCATCACCGTCGATTGGGATCTCGACTACTGATCGGTGATGCGTTTCGACGTCGTCACGATCTTCCCCGAACTCTTCGCCCCGCACCTGGCTCAGGGCGTGACGCGCCGCGCCTTCTGCTCGGCGCAGGTCGACGTGCGCCTGTGGCCACTGCGCGATTTCGCCGACGATAGCTACCGCCGTGTCGACGACCGTCCCTGCGGCGGCGGGCCGGGCATGGTGATGCTGGCGGGGCCGCTGCTGCGCGCGTTGGACACCATCCGCAGCGAGCGTGCTGATCCCAAGCCGGCCGTCGTGCACTTCACGCCGACCGGGCGGCGCATCGACCAGGCTGTGGTCCAGGACTTCGCCAGCGGCCCGGGGGCGGTGCTGCTGTGCGGGCGCTACGAAGGCATCGACCAGCGCGTCATCGACGCCCACGTCACGCACGAACTCAGCCTTGGCGACTTCGTGCTGTCCGGTGGTGAACTGCCGGCACTGGCGCTGCTGGACGCCGTCGCGCGGCTGCAGGACGGCGTGCTGAATGCGCCTTCGCACCAGCAGGACAGCTTTTCCGACGGCCTGCTGGAAGGCCCGAGCTACAGCAAGCCCGAACGCCTGTTGATCGACGGCGTGGAGCAGGCCGTGCCGGCGGTGCTGCTGTCCGGCCACCACGCCCAGATCGCGCGCTGGCGGCGCGAGCGGTCTCTGGCGCTGACGCAGCAGCGCCGCCCCGACCTGATCGCCCAGGCGCGCGCTGCAGGCCGGCTCAGCCGGGACGACGAGCGCTTCCTGTCCAGCCTCGGGCTATACTCATAGGCTTTGCGATCCTCTGCCGGGTTCCAAGTGGCCAGCACCATGCCGGCCACGCACCGTGATCGGCCCTGACGCCCAGTCGGAGCCGACCGCATCCAACCATCCCGCCCGCTGCACGATCGCCTCGGAGAAGACCTTGAATTTGATCGACATCCTCGAGCAGGAAGAGATAGCCCGTCTCAACCGCACCATCCCCGCGTTCGCCCCCGGCGACACGGTCATCGTCAGCGTCAACGTGGTTGAAGGCACGCGCAAGCGCGTGCAGGCCTACGAAGGCGTCGTCATTGCCAAGCGCAACCGCGGCCTGAACAGCAGCTTCATCGTGCGCAAGATCTCCAGCGGCGAAGGCGTGGAACGGACCTTCCAGACCTACAGCCCGCTGATCGCTGCGATCGAAGTCAAGCGCCGCGGCGATGTCCGCCGCGCCAAGCTGTACTACCTGCGTCAACGCAGCGGCAAGTCGGCACGGATCAAGGAAAAGCTGGCCTGACCCCCGGTCAGCCTGCGGCACAGCCGGCCGATGGCGCCGCCCCGCATCCACGATCCTCGGGCCGTGCCCGTCGTGGGGCGGGATGTGCACCTGCCAGCTGTCGTCCCTGAACGTCTCAAAGCGCCGGCACTTCGCCGGCGTTTTGCCGAGCGCGCCAAGCTCAACTGGCAGCCCGAATTCACCGGCGACGGCCACATCGGGGCCGAGCGCGCCGCGGCCCACGCCTCGGTGCTGGTCCCGCTGGTCGAACACGCGGGCGATCTGCACGTGTTGTTGACCCGCCGCACCGACCACCTGCGCGCCCATGCCGGGCAGGTCAGTTTTCCTGGCGGCCGCGCCGAGCCCGAAGACGCCGACGCGGCGGCGACCGCGCTGCGCGAAGCCCAGGAAGAAGTCGGGCTGCCGCCCGCGCAAGTCGATGTCATCGGCCAGTTGCCGACCTACACCACGGTGACGAATTTCGTCGTCACGCCCGTCGTGGCGCTGGTGCGTCCGCCGTTCAAGCTGGCCGACCTGACCATCGACGCCTTCGAGGTGGCCGAAGCCTTTCACGTGCCGCTGTCCTTCCTGATGGACCCGGCCAACCACCAGCGCCACCGCTTCGATTTCGAGGGCGGACAGCGACAGTTCCTGTCGATGCCCTGGCAGGGCTTTGCGGCCGACGGCGCGCCGCGCGAGTACTTCATCTGGGGCGCGACGGCCGCGATGCTGCGCAATCTGTACCGCTACCTGTCGCTGTGAAGCACCGCAGCAGGGCCAGCCCCTATCATCGGTCGTCATGAGTTTCTTCGCCGTCCTGTTCGCACTGCTGGTCGAACAACTCAAGCCGCTGCCACGCGAAAACTGGGTCCACGAGACGCTGATGGCCTGGGTGCGCTGGACCGGCCGCAACTTCGACGCTGGCCAGCCCCACCACACCTGGGTTGTCTGGTGCGTCTCGGTGCTGCTGCCCTCGGCGCTGGCGGGCGGGCTGTATCTGCTGATCGCGCATTACAGCCTCTTGCTGGCGCTGGCTTTCGACGTCGGCCTGCTCTACCTGACACTGGGTTTCCGCCAGTTCAGCCATTACTTCACCGACATCCGCGACGCACTGGAACGCGGCGACGAGAACGAGGCGCGCCGCCTGCTGGCCGAGTGGCGCCACCTCGACGCCAGCGAGTTGCCGCGCACCGAAGTGCTGCGCCACGTCATCGAACACGCGCTGCTGGCGGCGCACCGCCACGTCTTCGGCGTGTTCTTCTGGTTCGTCGTGCTGTCGGCGCTGGGCCTGGGGCCGATGGGCGCGGTCTTCTACCGCATGGCCGAGTTTTCGACGCGCTACTGGGGCTACCGCCAGCGCAACACCGAAACGCCCAGCAACGACCAGCTGCTGGCGCTGTCCAACCGCCTGTTTGCGCGCATCGACCACCTGCCGGCCCGCCTGACGGCCGCCGGCTTTGCAGTGGTCGGCAACTTCGAAGAAGCCGTCAGCAGCTGGCGGCGCGATGCCACGCTCTGGCAGCACAGCAACGAGGGTGTGATCCTGGCAGCCGCGGCCGGCGCCGTCGGTGTGCAGCTGGGCGGTGCTGCCGCGCCCGGCGTCACGCCCGACCGGTCCAAGACCTTCGACGCCGGCGCTGCGGCCGACATCGCCGAGGCCCAGGGTTCGACCGCCGGCGCACCGGCCCAGCCGGGCCATCTGCACAGCGTCGTCGGTCTGGTCTGGCGTTCGGTGGTGCTGTGGATGATGCTGGTCGCCTTGCTCAGCCTGGCCAACGTACTGGGGTGATGCGCGCCTGGCGCGGGCGATGCGGGCCGCGCCGGCGCGCGTCTGCGCGGTGTTTCAGCAGCGGCCGGCCAGCCAGCGCGCCAGCGTGCGCGCGATCGGCTGTCCGGTGGCGTCTTCGTACCAGCTGTAGCCGGGGCTGGGGTTGACTTCGAAGCAGTAGCTCAGGCCGTCGTCGGCCAGCATCAGGTCCAGGCCGGCGAAGGGCAGGTCCAGCGCCTGGGCGGCGTGGATGCAGCGCCAGCGCGTGGTCGCGTCCAGCGTGGTGTTGCGCAGCGTGGTGCTGCCGCCGTCGCGGCTGGCATAGCGGTAGTCCAGGCCGTCGCTGTCGATCTCGGTGCAGAAAGTCGTTTCGCCGATCACATGCACCCGCACATTGGTGCCTTGCAGGCGTTTCTGGAACAGCGTCGGGCAGTAGCGGATCTGCGGCAGGCGTGTCTTCGCAGCGGCGTCCAGCGGCCGCACGATGGAGCGCACGCCGCTGGCCGATTTGTAGATCAAGGGGCCGTGCTCGGCCTCGAAGTCCAGAACCTCCTGTGGCTCGGTGCTGATCAGCATCGGCGGCACGCTGAAGCCGGCCGCCGCCAGGTGCTGCGACTGGAAGGGCTTGCTGCCGTTGCTGGCCATCGCCGAGACGCGGTTCGCGACTCGGCCGGGCAGGCGTTCGGCCACCTCCACCCAGGCCTGGGTCCAGGCCTGGCCAGCCTGGCCGCGCGCCGGGTCGGCCGGCCACAGCCGCAGGTCGTCCATCGGACGCAGGTAGAGGCCCGCCAGGCTGTCCAAGGCGATCAGGGTCTGGCCGTCGGGGCAGGCCCAACCCAGGTCTCCCGATTCGTCGATACGGCTGTGCAGCGGCGTCCGGTCGAAGCGCCGCTGGTCGAGCAGCAGCGTGGCGATGCCCTCATCGGCCAAGGCCTGCAGCAGCAGTTGCGTCGGCCCTTCGCCCGGCAGCCCCAGCACCCCCACGGTCGTGGCGTCGGTCGCGCTGTTCATGCGCAGGCTGCGGGCTTGGGCTCGGCCGCCCAGGCGGGCGCTGGCATGCCCATCAGACCGGCCAAGGCCGACGCCGCGGCGTCCCCGGCCGGGCGCAGGTCGGGCTGAGGGCTGGCCTGTGCCAGCCGCCATCGTCCTGGGCCGTCGGGCGCCAGGTAGAGGCCCAGCAGTTGGCAGCTGGCGGCAGTGGCCAGCCGGCGTGCGCCCGTCTGCCAGTGGGCGTTCAAGGTCGGCCCGTTGACGCTGAAACAGCGCTCGCCGACCACCAGCAGCCGCAGCAGCGGCGCCGCCGTGCCATCTGCTGGCCAAGGCAGTACCGGCAGCCCGCAGCGCTGGGCCTGCCAGCGCCATTGCGCGACCGGCCAGGCCGGTCCGGCCAGCGCATCGACGCCCGGGCGGTTGATGCAGCGCGTGCCCAGGCCGTGCAGCCAGGCGGCCAGCAGGGCCTGGCGTTCCTGGACCAGGTAGTCGCGTTCGGGCGTCGCTTCAGGCACCCAGGCGCAGCCGGGCCGGTGAAGCACGCCCTGCAGCTGTTCGCTGTCGACATCGAAGTGCCGGCTCGCGGCCCCCTGGCCCAGCGACACTTGCAGCCGGCTGTGCGTGGTCCGGCCCAGCACGCGCAGCTGCCAGCGGCTGCACAAGGCCAAGGCCGGCGCCGGCAGCACCAGCAGTTCGGCCGCCCGACGGCCCAGTTGCTGCCGCCATTGCGCTGCCAGCCAGGGCGCCGCGGCGTCGTGCAACTCGTGTACCAGCAACCAGCGGACCTGCTGTGCGGCTGGCGCAGCCCGGTCCGGCGCCGCGGTACTCACCTAGCGCTGGCTGCCGTCGTCGCCACCTGCGGGCGGGTCGAAGGCGGCGGCACCGACGTCGGGCCGCAGCGACGGGTCGATGAAGTGTGCACCGCTTGCCGCCCCAGGCATGGTGCCCAGCAAGCCGCTGAGCGCCGCCTCCAGCGCATCGACGCGGTCCTGCAGCCCAGGCTGTTCGGGCGCCCGTTGCAAGCCCAAGGGCGGGATCAGCACCTCGACGACGTCCTTGCGGTCCTTTTCCTTGACCTCCTTGACCTGCTCCTTGATGCGCTCCTTCAACACTTCCTTGGTGTCCTTTTCCTTCACGTCCTTGATCCGGTCCTTGAGGCTGTCCTTTTCCTTGATCTCCTTGGTGTCCTTGATGCGGTCCTTGGCATCCTTGATGGCCAGCTTGGGGAACAGCCGGCCGTGCAGACCGCGCAGATCGGGTCGGTTGCCGATGCGCTGCGTGGCTGGGCGGCCGGGCTCGTTCTGCTGCGGCGAGCCCGTGGCGCGCAGCGCGTCGCGCGCGGCCACCGAGGTCAGCAGGGTCTTGCCGGCGGCGCGCAGCCAGCCCTGCATCACGGCGACAGCACCGACAACGATCGGGCTGGCGCTCGAGGTGCCCGAGAACTGGTCGGTGTACCAGGCGTTGCCGCCCCCGTTGTAGAGGTCGGCCACACCCCAGCTGCGGCCGGTGCTGGTGACTTCGCGGCCCCAGCCCTGCACGTCCACCGCGCTGCCATAGTTGGAGAAGTCCAGCCGCGAACGGTCGGCCCCGAAGTTGCGGCCGTGGGTGCCGGGGGGCGGCGCGCCGGCGCCGACCAGGATCGCGCCGCACTGCGGGTTGCTGCGGTTGAAGGGGTTGCGCCAGCCGGCCGGGAAGCCCGCCGGCAGCGTGCTGTAGACCGGGTCGTCGAGGTTCTGCGAACCATTCCCCGCCGCTTCGACGACGACGATGCCGCGCGAGGTGGCGTAGACGATGGCGGCAAAGTCATCGGGCCACCACTCGATGCCGATGTAGCCCATCTGCCCGGCCCCAGTGGCGCGCGGCCCCGGGCGGTGGATTTCCAGCAGGATGATGTCGCCCGGCTGCAGGCGGTCGGCGGCCTTGCGGATGGCCAGGGCCGATGAATTGGTGACGAAGGAAATCGTCGAGACGCGGGCATTCGGCGCGATGCCGATCACGCCGAATCCGTTGTCGTCGCCGCCGATCACGCCGATCACCGCCGTGCCGTGGTCGGTGTCGGCGGCGTTGCTGCCGTCGAGCAGGCCGCCACAGTTCGCCAGCAGGTCTTCGTGGCTGAAGTTCCAGCCCCATTCCAGGTCGATGATGCGCACGTTGTCGCCGCGGCCGCCGGGCTTGGTCCAGCCGAAGCGCGCGTCGATGCCGCCGGGTGCGGCGTCGAGGTAGCCCTGGCGGGTGTTGAAGTCGGGCGTGACGGTGGGGCTCAGGTCCTGCGGCGCGGCGTCGGGCGTTCCGCGCAACGCGCCGCGGTCCATCTCCGGCGGCTCGCCCGGCGGCTTGTAGTAGGCGCCCAGCACGCTCGGTTCTGCGAGCAGGCTGTCGATCAGCTTCTGGTGGTTCTTCAGGTCGCCGCTGAGGCTGTAGAAGGTGGCCGGGTCGGGATGTTCGGGTGCGGCGGCGCGCACGCTCGGGCTGACCCAGGCGGCGACCCGTTCCTCGCTGGCGCCGAACAGCGGCCGCATCTCGACCTTGGCGGCCTTCAGCAGGGCCTGCAGCGAGCTGGTGGCCGCCGCCGCCGCACCGCTCGGCGCGGCGGCGCCCGGGACGGTTCGCAACTCGGCCTCGGGTCGCGCGATGACGATGATCTCGGCGGCGGTGTGCAGTTTCTGGGTCATGTCCGTTCCTTGTGCCTACGCGGTGGGTGCCCCTTGCTGGATGCCGACCACCGCGCGCGGCAGGCCGGGGTCCTGACAGGGCTCCGATGCTGGGTGCCGGCTGCGAAACGCAGTACCCCAAGGGTTAGGGGTACTGCCGATGGGGTGCCGGCCGTGGCGTGGTCGGTGCGCCGGGCTTATGCTGTGCCGGATGGAAGCCGTGCTGGCCTTGTACCCGGGGCACCGCGCCGATGCGGTGCAGGCCTGGGCGCGGCAAGCCGGCGTGCAGCTGGTGGCGATGTTTCCCGGCGCACAGGACGACGATGGCCAGCGCTGGTACCTGCTGCAAGGCGCCGACGCCAGCCGGCTGCCTGCGCTGGTGGCCCAGTTGCAGGGTCACCCCGATGTCGACGCGGCCTATCTGAAGCCTGCCGGTGAGCCGCCGGGCGGCTGAGATGGAGGCCTCGGGCCGGGGTGCTGCGCCCGGGCTGCGGCGCTACCAGCGCTTCTGCGACAGCTCGTCGAACAACTCGCTGTAGATGCGCTGGCGCGTCGGGCTGATCTCGCCGCGCGCCATCGCGTCGCGCACGCTGCAGCCGGGTTCGTGGCGGTGGCTGCAGTTGTGGAACTTGCAATCGCCCAAGGCGGAGGCGAAGTCGGGCATCAGCCCGGCCAGGTCTTCGGGTGCGATCTGCCGCAAGCCGAACTCCTGGAAGCCCGGCGAGTCGATCAGCGCGCCGCTGCGCGCCTCGTCCAGCCAGTACCAGCTGGTGCTGGTGGTGGTGTGGCGGCCGGTGTGCAGGGCCTGCGAGATCTCGCCCACCTGGGCGGCGGCCTGTGGCACCACCAGGTTGATCAGCGTGCTCTTGCCCATGCCGCTGGGGCCCAGCACCAGCGTCGTGCGGCCGGCGAACAGCGGCCGCAGCGTGGCCAGTGCGCCCTCGGGGTCTTGCTTCAAGGCCAGTTCGATGACGCGAATGCCCATCGCCACATAAGGCGCCAGCCGCTCGCGCGCGACGGGCGTGCTGGGCAGGTCGACCTTGTTCAGGCCGATGACGGTGGGGATGCCCGCCGCCTGCGCCGCGATCAAGGCCCGCGTCAGCTGCGACTCGCTGAACACCGGGTCGGGCGCCACCAGCACCAGCAGCTGGTCGAGGTTGGCCGCGAAGGACTTGGTGCGCCAGTCGTCCTGGCGGAACAGCAGGTTGCTGCGCGGATCCATGCTTTCGATGACGCCGCCGTCGCCGGTCGGCAGCCAGCGCACGCGGTCGCCAACCACCAGCTCGCTCTTCTTGCCGCGCGTCTGGCAGTGGACACGGCGGCCTTCGGGCGTTTCGACCATCACATGGCGGCCGTGGGCCGCCACCACCAGACCGGACGCCAGCGCGCCGTCGGATTCGGCGTGACGGCTGCGCGCGCTCGGCGGCGTCAAGGCAGCAAACCGTTCACCTGGGCGGCGCAGATGAAATCGTTGACCGAGATGCCGCCCACCGAATGGGTGTTGAAGCGCACCGTGCAGCGACCGTAGCCGACCCGCAGGTCGGGGTGGTGGTCCGCGCGGTGGGCAATCCAGGCCACGGCATTGACGAAGGCC
This sequence comes from Betaproteobacteria bacterium, assembly GCA_947453725.1. Lineage (GTDB taxonomy): Bacteria > Pseudomonadota > Gammaproteobacteria > Burkholderiales > Burkholderiaceae_C > Rubrivivax. The sequence goes on from CANGHH010000003.1 coordinate 315,755, forward strand.
AGCGTGTGGTGGTAATCGGCGAAGTCGAAATCCTTCTGGATGGCGCCGTCGACCAGCGTCCAGCCGGGCGCTTGAGCGAGATGTCCGGCGATCTCGGCGGCCGCCATCGCGACGGGGCTTTCGAGGGGCTGGCCGAGCGGCCTGGCCAGGGTTTGCATGGGCGGCCCGATCAGGCGGGTTGGGGCCATGCCGGGCCGTCGACCAGGCCACCAGCAAGGCGCGGCGCGGGCAGGGCGGCCAGCCGCTCGGAGGCCGGCGGGTGCGAGTAGTAGAAGCGCACGTAGACCGGGTCGGGCGTCAGCGTGGCGGCGTTGTCCTCGTGCAGCTTGAGCAGCGCGCTGGCCAGGTCGCTGCCGTCGGACTGCGCGCAGGCGTAGGCGTCGGCCTGGAATTCGTGGCGGCGCGAAACCAGCGCCATCAGCGGCGACACGAAGAAGGTGAAAGGCGGCAGCGCCAGCATGAACAGCAGCAGCGCCAGTGCGTCATTGGGCGCCGCCAGGTTGGGCCGCACGCCCAGGCCGGCGTAGAAGCCGCTCTGTCCGGCCAGCCAGCCCAGCAGCGCCAGGCCGGCCAGGCTCATCGCGAAGATGCCGACCATGCGCTGCAGCACGTGCTTGTGCTTGAAGTGGCCCAGCTCGTGCGCCAGCACGGCCTCGACCTCGCCGGGCGACAGGCGCTGCAGCAGGGTGTCGAAGAAAACCACCCGCTTGGCTGCGCCCAGGCCGGTGAAGTAGGCGTTGGCGTGGGCCGAGCGCTTGCTGCCGTCCATCACGAACAGGCCCTGCGCGGCGAAGCCGCAGCGCTGCATCAGCGCCTGGACGCGGGCTTTCAGCGACTCGTCGGCCAGCGGTTCGAACTTGTTGAACAAGGGCGCGATGACTGTCGGGTAGAGCACCAGCAACACCAGGTTGAAGGCCACCCAGGCGGCCCAGGCCCACAGCCACCACAGGCCGCCCGAAGCAGCCATGATCCACAGGATCAGCGCGGCCAGCGGCAGGCCGATCAGCGTGCCGACCGCCACGCCCTTGGCCATGTCCAGCAGCCACATCGCCGGCGTCATGCGGTTGAAGCCGAAGCGCTGTTCGAGGCGGAAGGTGGCAAACCATTCCAGCGGCAGGTCGATCAGGCCGCTGACCAGCGAAAAGCCAGCCAGCAGCGCCAGCTGGTAGGCCATCGGGCCCCAGGCCGGCAGCAGCGCGTCGCGCAGCGCGGTGTTCAGCGCGTCCAGCCCGCCCAGCAGCGTCCAGCCGAGCAGCACGGCGCTGCCCAGGGCGGTGGCGATCAGGCCCAGCCGGCCCTTGGCCAGTGTGTAGTCGGCGGCCTTCTGGTGCGAGGCCAGCGTGACGGTGGCGCTGAAAGCGGCCGGCACGCTGGCGCGGTGTTGCGCAACGTGGCGCATCTGCCGGGTCGACAGCCACAGCTTGACAGCCAGGGACAGCAGCAGGGCGGCGGCAAAGGCGAGGGTGACAGCGGTAACTTGCATGGGGCGCGAGTGTAGGCTGGGCCAGAATCGGGGGTTTACATCGCGGCTTTGCACCATGACCGATACCCCGTCCCTGCCCACGCCCACCCTGGCCATCAGCGACCAGAACCTGATCTGGGTCGACCTGGAGATGACGGGCCTCTACCCCGACAAGGACCGCATCATCGAGATCGCCGTGGTGGTGACCGATCCGCATCTGACGGTGCGCATCGAGGGACCGGTCTTCGCGATCCACCAGAGCGACGCCACGCTGGCCGGCATGGACGCCTGGAACACCGGCACCCACGGCAAGAGCGGCCTGACGGCGCGCGTGAAGGCCAGCCTGATCGACGAGGCCGAAGCGCAGGCCCAGACCATGGCTTTCCTGAAGCAGTACGTGCCCAAGGGCAAGAGCCCGATGTGCGGCAACAGCATCTGCCAGGACCGACGCTTCATGGCGGGCACCATGCCCTTGCTGGAAGCCTTCTTCCACTACCGCAACCTCGACGTCAGCACGCTGAAGGAACTGGCGCGGCGCTGGAAGCCGGCGGTGATGAGCAGCTTCAAGAAGGCGCAGGCCCACACCGCGCTGGCCGACATCCACGAATCCATCGACGAGCTGATGCACTACCGCCAACACTTCCTGGCGCTCTGACCGCTGGCGCGCTGCGCCATGCGCACCGAGACCATCGAGCTGGCGGGGAGTTCGCCCGGCGTCCGGCACCTGCTGCAGGCCTGGCATTTCGGCCAACCGGGGTGCGGGCCCAAGGCCTACATCCAGGCTGCGCTGCACGCCGACGAGATACCGGCGCTGCTGGTCGCCCAGGCCTTGCGTGAACCGCTGGCCGCGCTGGAGGCGGCGGGCGACATCCGCGGCCACGTCGTGCTGGTGCCCTGGGCCAACCCGGTGGGCCTGGCGCAGCAGACGCTGGGCCTGCACCAGGGCCGTTTCGACCTCCGCGACGGCGTCAACTTCAACCGCCTGATTCCGGACCTGACCGAGGCCGTGGCACTGGCTGTGTCCGGCCAACTCGGCGCCGATGCCGACACCAATGTCGCGCTGATCCGCGACGCGCTGCGCCAGGCGGCTGCGGCGCTGACGGCCGGCACGCCGGTCGCCGACCTGAAGCGGCAGTTGCTGCTGTGGGCCATCGATGCCGATACCGTGCTCGACCTGCACTGCGACCAGCAGGCCACGCTGCACCTCTACGGCCTCACGCCGCAGGCCGATATGCTGGCCGAGCTGGGCGCGCTGATGGGCGCCCAGGCGATGCTGCTGGCGACCGAATCGGGCGACTCGCCCTTCGACGAGGCGTGCAGCCGGCCGTGGTTCGAACTGCAGCGCCGCCACCCGCAGCAGCCGATTCCGCTGGCCTGTTTCAGCACCACGGTGGAACTGCGCGGCGAGGCCGACACCGGTCACGAACTGGCTCGGCAGGACGCCGCGGCGATTCTCGAATTCCTGCGCCGGCGCGGCGTGCTGGCTGGCGTGCCGCAGCCGCTGCCCGCGCCGCGCTGCCAGCCCACGCCGCTGGCCGCGTCCGAGCCGATCACGGCGCCGTGCCACGGCATCGTGGTCTTCCACGCCCAGCCGGGCGACCGCGTCGAAGCCGGCGCGCGGGTCGCCGATCTGGTCGACGTCGAGACTGGCGCAGTGCTGCCGCTGTGCGCGCAGTCGGCCGGCTTGCTGTATGCCCGCTGCGCGACGCGCTGGGCGCGGCCCGGCCAGCCGCTGGCCAAGATCGCCGGCACGACGCTGGCGCGCACCGGCAAGCTGCTCAGCGCCTGAGTTCGCCTTGTCACACGGTTGACGCAGGTGCTGCCTAAACTACCGGCATGTCCGATGAATCCCAGGCCGTACCCCCCGAAGCGGCGCCGCCGGTCGAAGCCCCCTCAGGGCCGCTGACCCTGCTCAACCGCGACCGCGCCATCCTGCAGTTCAACCGCCGCGTGCTGGCGCAGGCCTTGCGGGCCGACGTGCCGCTGTTGGAGCGGCTGCGCTACGTGACCATCGTGTCGAGCAACCTCGACGAGTTCTTCGAGGTGCGGGTGGCCGACATCATCGAGGCCACGCGGCTGCCCGGATCGGGGGTGACGCGGCGCGATTTGGCCGAGGTGGCGCAGGCGGCGCACGAGCTGATCGACGAGCAGTACGCGCTGTTCAACGACGTGGTGATGCCGGCGCTGCAGCGCCAGGGCATCATCGTGCTGAACCACGCTGACCGCAACGCTGCGCAGCGCGCCTGGGTGGCCCGCTTCTTCGAGCGTCAGGTGCGCCCGCTGCTGGTGCCGGTCAGTCTCGACCCCAGCCACCCCTTCCCGATGGTGGCCAACAAGTCGCTGAACTTCATTGCCCGGCTCGGCGGCCGTGATGCCTTCGGCCGCGAGAACCTGATCGCCATCGTCAAGGTCCCGCGCGTGCTGCCGCGTGTCATCCGTCTGCCCGACGAGCTGTGCGGCGGTCAGCAGGGCTTCGTGCTGCTGACCAGCGTGATACGCGCTCACCTGGCCGAGTTGTTCCCCGGCCGGCCGGTCGAGTCCTTCTCGCAGTTCCGCGTCACGCGCGACTCCGAACTGGAAGTCGATGAAGACGACGTCACCAACCTGCGCCAGGCGATGCGCAGCGGGCTGACGACGCGCAACTTCGGTCAGGCCATCCGGCTGGAGGTGGTCAACACCTGTCCTGCCGAGCTGTATACCTTGCTGCTGGAACAGTTCGGCCTGCCCGACGTGGCGCTTTACAAGGTGAACGGTCCGGTCAACCTGGTGCGGCTGAATCAGCTGATCGACCAGGCCGACGCCGATGCGCTGCGCTTTGCGCCCTTCGAACCGCAGTGGCCTGAAAGTCAGTGGCCGCGCGGGTCTTCGGTGTTTGCCCAGTTGCGTGCTGGCGACATCCTGCTGCACCACCCCTTCGAGAGCTTCGAGCCGGTGGTCCAGTTCCTGCGCGAAGCGGTGCACGACCCCGACGTGCTGGCCATCAAGCAGACCATCTACCGCACCGGCACGCAGAGTGTGTTGATGGACCTGCTGATCGAGGCCGCCCGGCGCGGCAAGGAAGTGCTGGTCGTGGTGGAGCTGAAAGCGCGCTTCGACGAGGAAGCCAACATCAACTGGGCCGAGCGCCTGGAAGCCGTCGGCGCGCAGGTGGTCTACGGCATCGTGGGACTGAAGACCCACGCCAAGCTGCTGCTGGTGACGCGACGCGAAGGCACGCTCAGCAACGACAGCCGGCGGGCTTCGCAGTCCAGGCTGAAGCGCTATGTTCACCTCTCCACCGGCAACTACAACCCGCGCACCGCGCGGCTGTACACCGACATGGGCATGCTGACGAGCGACGCCGGGCTGACCGCTGATGCCGATGCGGTTTTCCTGCAACTGGCCAGCCAGACCCGCGCGAAGACAGCCAACCACGTGCTGACCGCGCCCTTCGTGCTCCACAAGCGGATGGTGAAGCACATCCAGCAGGTGGCCGATGCGGCGCGCGCCGGTCATCCGGCGCGCATCGTCGTGAAGATCAACGCGCTGACCGACCCGGGGTTGATCGCTGCACTGGTCGATGCCGGCCTGGCGGGGGCGGAGATCGACTTGATCGTGCGCGGAGCCTGCATGCTGCCACCGGGGCTGCCGGGGCGTACGCCCAACATCCGCGTCCGTTCGGTGGTCGGTCGCTTCCTGGAGCACACGCGCATCCTGTATTTCCGCTGGGGTCCGGGGGACGCCGACGAGGTGCTCTACCTCAGCAGCGCCGATTGGATGAGCCGCAACATGTTCCGCCGCATCGAAGTGGCCTGGCCGGTGCGCGACAAGGTGCTGCGCCAGCGCGTCATCGACGAAGGGCTGGTGCCCTATCTGCATGACCAGCGCGATGCCTGGATGCTGGACGGCGAAGGGCGCTACAAGCGCTTATCCGAATCGGGCATCAGCGCGCAACGCGCCCTGATGCATCGATATTCCTGAGCGGCCCCAAAAGGCGCCCAAGCGGAGTCGGCTCGTCATGGACCTGATCCTTTGGCGGCACGCCGAAGCCCTGGACGCCAGCGATCCCGGCGACGACTTGGCGCGTCCGCTGACGGCCAAGGGCGACCGCCAGGCGGCGCGGGTGGCGGCCTGGCTGAACCGGCAGCTGCCAGCCGGCACCCGTGTGCTGGCCAGTCCGGCCCGCCGCACGCAACAGACCGCAGCCGCGCTGGACCGCAAGTTCAAGACCGCCGCCGAACTGGCGCCCGACGGCACCGTTGAAGGCCTGTTGCACGCCGCCCGCTGGCCCGACGCGCGCGAACCGGTGCTGGTGGTCGGCCATCAGCCCATGTTGGGGCTCACCGCCGCCTATCTGCTGGCTGCCGAGCCGCAGGCCTGGGCGGTGCGCAAGGGTGCGGTGTGGTGGCTGCGGGCGCGCGAGCGGGACGGTGAGCTGCAGGTGGTGCTGCATGCCGTGGTCTCTCCCGAACTGATCTAGCCGGCCGCAGCCGCGATCGCTTCAGGCCAGGCGTTGCGGCGCCGCGTTCGCCGGCTCGGCTGGCGTCAGCGCGAACATGCCGCGGTAGTCGCGCACCCACTGCGCCACCAGGGCCGCCGGCATCGGCGCGGCGATGCCGGTGCCCTGGCCGATGTCGCAGCCCAGTTCCAGCAGCGTGCGTGCCTGCGCCGGCGACTCAACGCCCTCCGCGACCACGGTGCAGCCGAAGGTGCGCGCCAAGCCGATGACGCCTTCGACGATGGCGAGGTCCTGCGTGTCGTCGAGCATGTGGTGGACAAAACTGCGGTCGATCTTCAGCACATCCACGGGCAAGCGCTTCAAGTAGGTCAGCGTCGAATAGCCGGTGCCGAAATCGTCCAGCGCGAACCTCACGCCGATGCCCTGGCAGCGCGCCACCAGCGCCGAGGTGGCCTCGATGTCCGCGTGGGCCGCCGTTTCCAGCATCTCCAGTTCCAGGCTGGTGGCCAGCATCTCGCTGTGGCGGGCCAGCAGTTCCGACAGCCGCAGCGCGAAATCGGGTTCCTGCAGGTGACGCGCGGACACATTCACGCTGACCGAAAAATCAAGGCCGTTGCGCCGCCACTGCGACAGATGCTCGAGCGCCTGCGCCAGCACCCAGTCGCCGACCCGCGACGACAGGCCGGTGTTCTCGATCAGGGGCAGGAACTGCAGTGGCGCGATCAGACCCTGCTGCGGGTGCTCCCAGCGCAGCAGCGCCTCGAAGCCGAGTACACGGCCGCTGCGCATGTCGACCTTGGGCTGGTAGTAGAGGATGAATTCCTGCTGGTCCAGCGCCTCCTGGATGCGGCCGATGGCCATCACGCGCTGCTCGGCGCGGCGGCGGTGCTCGGGGTCGAAGAAGAGGTAGCCGTTGCGGCCCGATTGCTTGGCGCCGTACATCGCGTGGTCGGCGTGACGCAACAGGGTGTCGGCGTCGCTGCGGTCGACCGGGTAGACGGTGGCACCCATGCTGGCCGTGACCTGCACACTGTCCTGCGCCGGATCGACCGCGTAGGGCAGCGAAACCACCCGCAGCACGCGTTCGACGGCCAGCCTGGCTTCTTCCAGCGTGCCGGCGCGCAGCAGCAGCACGAACTCGTCGCCGCCCAGGCGCGCCGCGCTGTCGGTCCAGTGCTCGCGGCTGCGCAGGGCGCTGCGCAGCCTGCCGGCGAGTTCGGCCAGCAGGCGATCCCCGGCGGCGTGGCCGTAACGGTCGTTGACCGGCTTGAAGCGGTCCAGATCGAGGTAGCAGACCACCAGCAGGTAGTTGTCGCGGTCGGCGGCGCGCATCGCCTCGTCCAGCAACTGCGACAGCCTTGTGCGGTTGGGCAGCCGCGTCAATTCGTCGAAATGCGCCTGTCTTTCCAGCCGTTCGCGTTGGGTTTGCTGTTCGGTGATGTCGCTGATCACCAGCACGTGGTAGCGCAGGTCCTGGCTGGGCCCGAGAACCGTCGAGATGGTGGTCTGCAGCGTGCACAACTCGCCGTTGCGGCGGCGTTCCAGCAGTTCGCCGCGCCAGCTGCCGGTGTCGCGCAGGCTGGCCCACATCGCAGCGCGCTGCTGGCGGGCGACGGGGTCGCCGGGCGACGGGCGCAGCAGCGATGGCACGGTGCCCAGGACATCCTCGCGCGCCATCCCCAGGATCTGCGTGTAGGCCGCGTTGACATCCAGTGCGCGCAGGTCGACATCGGTGATCAGCAGGCCTTCGTGCAGGTGCTGGAACAGGCTGACCGACATCAGCTGACGTTCCTGGGCATCGCGCCTCTCCTGCACGTCGGCCAGTGTGGCCAGCAGGCGCACCGGCACGCCTTCGCCGTCGCGCTCGATGACCATCATCGTGACTTCGGCCCAGCGCCAGCCGCCGCCCTTGGGCATGCGCAGTTCGAAGGTCCGTCGGCCCGCATCGCCGGCGCTCAGTGCAGCCATGGCCTCGGTCACGGCGCCGCGGTCTTCCGGGTGGACCTCGGCCAGCCAGGCCGCGGGTGTCCAGGACTTGCCGCTGTGGGAGGTCAGCGAACGCCAGGCGGCCGAGGCGAAGCTGGCCTCGCGTTGCAGGTGCCAGTCGGCGACGCCCAGCCGCGAGCCGTCGAGGGCCCATTCCCAGCGCTGCGAGCGGCCGCGCCACTCGACCATCGAGGCATAGGTCAGCAGCATGACCGCGAGTGCCGAAGCCATCCAGGCGGCCAGCACGGGACCGGGTCCGCCGCCCTGGCCCCACATCGACAGCCCTGAACTGGCGCTGGCCGCGCCGAGCAGCCCGGCGGCCAGCAAGCCGGTGGCACCCAGGGCCAGTTGGCCGCGCAGCGCGAGCACCACCACGACCACATGCGGTGCGAACATGGCCAGCAGGGCCAGCGGTGAGCCTTCGGTGCTGGCCATCCAGAGCAGCCACAAGACCAGCAGCGTGGCCAGCAGGCCGGATGCGCTCTGCCGCGAGGCCGTGCCGCGGTGCAGGGCGCGCAACAGGCTGCGGTCGAAAGCCAGCACGGCCACGGCGGTGCTCAGCATGCCCAGCGCCATCAGGCACCAGCCGGCGGCCAGACTGTCGAATGCCGGCAGGCCCGATCCTCGCACCAGCGCGGCCCACAGCGATGCGGCCACTGTCAGGGGCAGTGCGGCGCCGACGACGACGGTCGCGGCCAGCGAGGCGACGTCGGTCGCGCGTTCCAGTCGCGCGTCGAAACGCAGGGCTCGGAGCAGGCTCTGGGCGCCCAGCGCCGCAGCGGCCAGGCCCAGCGCGGCGGCCGCCGACGCGGTCACGGTCCAGCTGAGGCCGGGCAGGGCGGCCAGGCAGCCGAGCACGACGCCGAGCAGCGTGGCGCGGCCGAAGCGCCACAGGCCGGCCAGCGCCAGCCCTGCGGGCAGGGTCAGCGCGTTCCAAGGCCCCACCGGGAGGCACAGGGCGCCGAGGTAGGCCAGGACCACCGCCGCCACGGCGCCCATGACGACACGCAGCACGGCCGCAGCGGAGAGCGGCCAGCCGATCGCGCCGAACGCAAAGTCCGGCGCGCGGGGATCGACGGGAGCTGCAGCCTCGGGCCGCAGACCCGGATCAGGATTCAAGGGACCACCGCTGAAGATTCACAAGAACCCGGCTGGGGCGCGGCGGCAGCCGATGCGGTTTTAGACCGCGAATTCGGACAAGGCACGACCCGCAGCCAGCGCGGCGGTCAGCCACTTGGGCTTCAGGCCCCGGCCCGACCAGGTGTCGCCCGTTGCAGGGTCGTGGAACTTCGCGGCCACCTTGCTCGGGGCCTTCTTCGGGCCGGGCGCAGCCTTGCTGGCGCTGCCGATGTCGGCCAGCGTCAGACCGTGCTCAGCCATCAGGGCCTTGACCTTGGCGACGGCTTCGCTGTGCTGCGCGCGCTGCACGTCGGCAATCTGCTGCTCAAGGGCGGCCTTCTGGGCCAGGAGTTCGCTCAGCTGGTCTTTCGTCATGAATCATCTCAATGAATGAAAAGGGAACGGCGAATATACGCCAATCCGATATTCATCGAGATTGGGGGCAACCACAAGCTGCTGCAAAGTCCCTTCAGGCCGCTGGCGGAACGTAGCCAGCCGCCTGGTCGACGGCGCCACCGAAGAAGAACTGTTCCATCTGGCGGGCCAGATACTGCCGTGCCCGCGCATCGGCCAGATTCAGGCGGTTTTCATTGACCAGCATGGTCTGGTGCTTCTTCCAAAGCTCGAAGGCTTCCTTGCTGACGCCATCATAAATTCGCTTGCCCAGTTCGCCCGGGTACGGCGAGAAACCAAGGCCTTCGGCTTCCTTCTTCAAATAAACACATTGCACCATGCGCGCCATATCGATTCCTCCGGTCAGTTCAGTTTCTTGACGAGCACTTGTGAGCGCCGGTCCCAATTGTATTTCCGCTTGCGCGCCTCGGGCAGCCAGTCGGGGTCGACGGGGCTGAAGCCGCGCTTGATGAACCAGTGCATGGTGCGCGTGGTCAGCACGAAGATGCTGTGCAGCCCCAGCGTCCTGGCGCGCTGTTCGATGCGCTTGAGCAGCAGTTCGCCGTCCCCTTGACCCTGGGTCAGCGGCGACACCGTCAAGGCGGCCATTTCGGCCGTGTGCGCTTCCGGGTAGGGGTAGAGCGCGGCGCAGCCGAAGATGATGCCGTCGTGCTCGACCACGCTGTAGTAGCCGATATCGCGTTCGATTTCCGTGCGCTCGCGGCGCACCAGCGTGCCATCGCGTTCGAAAGGTTCGATCAGTTGCAGGATGCCGCCGACATCGTCGGACGAGGCTTCGCGCAGGCTTTCGAGTTTTTCGTCGACCACCATCGTGCCCACGCCATCATGGGTAAAAACTTCCAGCAGCAAGGCGCCGTCGGCAGCGAAGGGCAGGATGTGCGAGCGTTCGACGCCGCCTTCGCAGGCCTTGACACAGTGCTGCAGGTAAAACGCCGGGTCGCTGGGTTGCGTCGGTGCGGGCAGGGCGGCCAGCAGGCGTTTCGCATCGGCCAGGGCCAGTTCGGTGTCGATGGCGCTGTCGGGGTCGTTCTGGTCTTCGCGAATACCGGCGATCTCGCTCATGAACACCAGTTTGTCGGCCTGCAGGGCGATGGCTGCGGCGACGGCCACGTCTTCCATCGTCAGGTTGAAAGCCTCGCCCGTCGGCGAGAAACCAAAGGGGCTGAGCAGGACCAGCGCGCCGATTTCGATGGCGCGCTGGATAGCGGCCTGGTCGACCCGGCGCACCAGGCCGCTGTGGATGAAGTCGACGCCATCGACGATGCCCACCGGGCGCGCGGTCAGGAAGTTGCCCGACACCACGCGCACCGTGGCGTTGGCCATCGGGGTATTGGGTAGCCCTTGTGAAAACGCGGCTTCGATTTCGAAGCGCAATTGCCCGGCGGCTTCCTGCGCAGCGTCCAGCGCTACCGGATCGGTGATTCGGATGCCGCGCGCGTAGCGCGACACGTGGCCCTTGGCCGCCAGCTGCTCGGTCACCTGCGGCCGGAAACCGTGCACCAGTACCAGCTTGATCCCCATCGCGTGCAGGATCGACAGGTCCTGCACGAAGGTGTTGAGCTTGCCCGCCGCGATCGCCTCGCCGGCCAGCGCCACCACGAAGGTCTTGCCGCGGTAGGCGTGGATATAGGGGGCCACGGCGCGAAACCAGGGGACGAAGGTGTGCGGGAAAACTAGACTCATGCTGTGCGGGATTGTGCCGCAGCGTGCGGTCTCCCCACCCTGCCAAGGAGCGTGCAATGGACCTGTTCAAGACCCCGGGCGCCTTCAGCTGGAGCGAGCTGACCACCACCGATCCGGCCGCCGCCGCCGCGTTTTACAGCCAACTGTTCGGCTGGACCATCAAGGACCCCGACGCCGCGATGGGCGGCTACCGTGCGGTGCAGGTCGAAGGCCAGGGTGTCGCCGGCATCATGGCTCTGCCGCCCGGGGCGCCGCCGATGCCGCCGCACTGGGGCTGCTACATCACGGTGGCCGACGCCGACCAGACCGGCGCGCAGTGCCTGTCACTGGGCGGCAAGGTGCTGGTGCCACCGATGGACATCCCGGGCGTCGGCCGCATGCTGGTGCTGCAGGACCCGCAGGGCGCGGTGATCAGCGCCATCGCCTACAAGATGGGGTGACGCACGCGGGAGCGCCGCGGCAGACATAATCCGCGCCCCGTGAAGCCTCCCCGCAACGGGCCGCCCGTATCGGCTGCGCCCATCCCGCCCATCCACTATCCCGAAGCGCTGCCGGTCTCGGCGCGGCGGGATGAGATCGCGCGGGCGATACGCGACAACCCGGTGGTCATCGTCTGCGGCGAGACGGGTTCGGGCAAGACGACCCAGCTGCCCAAGATCCTGCTGGAACTGGGCCGCGGCCTGGGCGCTGGTGGCAAGGGGCTGATCGGTCACACCCAGCCGCGGCGCATCGCCGCCAGCAGCGTGGCCAAGCGCATCGCCGACGAATTGCAGAGTCCGCTGGGCGACGTGGTCGGCTACAAGGTGCGCTTCCAGGACCGCCTGCAACCGGGTGCCAGCGTCAAGCTGATGACCGACGGCATCCTGCTCGCCGAAACCGAGCGTGACCCGCTGCTGCGCGCCTACGACACGATCATCATCGACGAGGCCCACGAGCGCAGCCTGAACATCGATTTCCTGCTCGGCTACCTGCGCCAGCTGCTGCCGCGGCGGCCCGACCTGAAGGTCGTCGTGACTTCGGCCACCATCGACGCCGACCGTTTCGCGCAACACTTCGCGAGCCGCCATGGGCCGGCGCCGGTGATCATGGTGTCGGGCCGGCTGTTTCCTGTCGAACAGCGCTGGCGGCCTTTCGAGGACAAGCGCGATTTCGACCAGAACGATGCCATCGCCGACGCCGTGGACGAACTCTGGCGCGAGGGCCCCGGCGACATCCTGGTCTTCCTGCCCGGCGAGCGCGAGATCCGCGATGCCGCCGACCACCTGCGCCGTCACCTGGCGCAGGGTCACAAGGGTGGCCCGCTGCCCGAGGTGCTGCCGCTGTACGCCCGCCTGAGCCCGCAGGAGCAGGACCGTGTCTTCGAGGCCGGCAACGGCAGGCGCATCGTGCTGGCCACCAACGTGGCCGAGACTTCGCTGACGGTGCCGGGCATCCGCTACGTCATCGACACCGGCCTGGCGCGGATGAAGCGCTATTCCTGGCGCACCAAGGTCGAGCAACTGCAGATCGAGGCCATCAGCCAGGCCGCGTCGCAGCAGCGCGCCGGGCGCTGCGGGCGGGTGGCCAACGGCATCTGCATCCGCCTGTACAGCGAGACCGAATTCAACGGCCGACCGCGCTTCACCGACCCCGAGATCCTGCGCAGTTCGCTGGCCGGCGTGATCTTGCGGATGAAGGCCCTGCGCCTCGGCCTGGTCGACGAGTTCCCCTTCATCGAACCGCCGCCGAAGAAGGCCATCGTCGACGGCTACGCGCTGCTGGCCGAGCTGGGCGCGGTCGACGAAGACAACGAACTGACGCCCATCGGCAGCGAGCTGTCGCGGCTGCCGCTGGACCCGCGCGTCGGCCGGATGATCCTCGAAGCACGCCGGCACGAGGCGCTGACCGAGGTGCTGATCATCGCCTCGGCGCTGAGCGGGCAGGACGTGCGCGATCGTCCCCAGGAGCAAGCGCAGACCGCCGACCAGCGCCACCAGCCCTTCGACGACGAGAAGTCGGAATTCATGGGCACGTTGAAGCTGTGGGCGTGGATCGAGACGGGCCGAGGACATGCCGAGCCCGGCGCTGCGCCCGCGCAGCACCCGCACAAGCTGACCAACCGCCAGCAGGAAACGCGGCTGCGCGACAGCTTCATCAGCGTGCGCCGGGTCCGCGAATGGCGCGACATCCACACCCAGTTGCACACCGTGGTGGCGGAACACGGCTGGCGCCTGAACACCAAGCCGGCCACCTACGAACAGGTGCACCTGTCGCTGCTGGCCGGGCTGCTGGGCAACATCGGCTGCAAGAGCGACGACGAAGACTGGTACCTCGGCGCGCGCGGCATCAAGTTCTGGCGCCACCCGGGTGCCAACCTCAGCAAGAAGCCGGGGCGCTGGCTGGTGGCGGCGGAGCTGGTCGAGACCACGCGGCTGTACGGCCGCGGCCTGGCCGCGATCGAGCCGCAGTGGATCCCGCCGCTGGCCGGCCATCTGCTGAAAACCCAGCTGCTGGAGCCGCACTGGGAAAAGAAGGCTGCCGAGGTGGTGGCGATGGAACGCGCCACGCTCTACGGCATCGTCATCTACAACAACAGAAAGGTGAACTTCGGCAACGTCGACCTGCCGGCGGCGCGCGAGATCTTCATCCGCGAAGCGCTGGTCGGCGAGGAGTGGGAAACCCGCCTGCCTTTCCTGGCGCACAACCGCAAGCTGATCGCCCAGGTGCAGGACCTGGAACACAAGGCGCGCCGCCAGGACGTGCTGGTCGACGACGAACTGATCCACGCCTTCTACGACCAGCAGCTGCCGCGCGACGTGTGCAGTGGCGCCAGCCTGGAACGCTGGTTCCGCGACGAGGTGAAGAAACAGCCGAAGTTGCTGCAGCTGACGCGCGACGAATTGATGCGCCACGAGGCGGCGGGCATCACCACCGAATCCTTCCCGCGCACCGTGCGCCTGGGCGGCATCGATTGCCCGGCGGTCTACCTGCACGAGCCGGGCGACGCCAAGGACGGCATCACGGTGACGGTGCCGATCTACGCGCTGAACCAGGTCAACGAAGACCGCTGCGAATGGCTGGTGCCGGGCATGCTGCAGGCCAAGGTGCTGGCGCTGATCAAGACCCTGCATCAGCGCCCGCGTTCGCGCCTGGTGCCGCTGCCCGAATTCGCGGCCGAGTTCTGCGCGCAGGCCTCGAATGGTGCTCATGGCGAGGGCAGCCTGATGGACGCGGTGCTGAAGGCGGTGCGCGACCGCACCCAGCTGGCCGTGCAGCGCAACGACTTCAAGCTGGAGCAGCTGAGCCCGCACCTGTTCATGAATTTCCGCGTTTGCGACGAGAACGGCCGGCAGTTCGGCACGGGCCGCGACCTGGCCGGCCTGAAGGCCGAATTCGGGGCCCAGGCGCGTTCGGCCTTTCAGGCGCTGGCGGTGTTGAAAGTTGCGTCGACGCGGCCCGCGCCTGCTGAGCCTGCCGGGCCCGCCGGTCTCACACCCGGTGGTGCGGTGGGCCGCGGCGTTCGAGCGGTCATCGAAGCCCCCAAGCCGGCGGTTGCCGCACCCGCTGCGCAACACACGGCCTGGACTTTCGGCGAACTGCCCGAGCTGATGGAAGTGCGGCGCGGCGCGCAGGTGCTGGTGGGCTTTCCGGCGCTGATCGACCGCGGCACCCATGTCGAGGTCGAAGTCTTCGACGAGCCCGAGCTGGCCGCCGCCCGCCACCGTGCCGGCCTGCGGCGGCTGGTGGCGCTGCAATTGAAGGAGCCGCTGAAGTTCCTGGAGAAGAACATCCCCGGCCTGACCGCGATGGGCGGCGCCTATCTGCCGCTGGGTACCCTGGAAGAGCTGCGCACCCAGATCATCGAGGTGGCGTTGGACCGCGCCTTCCTGGCCGACCCGCTGCCCACCGACGAACAGGCCTTCAAGCGTCGCCTCGATGAAGGCCGCGCGAGGCTGAACCTGATCGCGCAGGAAGTGGCGCGCCAGGCCGGCGCCGTGCTGGCCGACTTCGCTGCTGCGTCGCGGAAATTGAAGGACAGCAAGCCGCCCAAGGACGTCGCCGACGACATCGCCGCGCAACTGCAGCGCCTGGTCGGCAAGCGCTTTCTGGTCACCACGGACTGGGCCGCGCTGTTGCACCTGCCGCGCTACCTGAAGGCCGTCGTGATGCGCCTGGACAAGCTGCGCAGCGAACCGGCGCGCGACGCCCAGCGCCTGGCCGAGTTGCGGCCGCTGGAGCAGCGCTGGGTGCGCCGCACCGTCGACCTGAAGGGCGCGCCGCACGCCCGCATGGACGAGTACCGCTGGCTGCTCGAAGAGTTGCGCGTCAGCCTGTTTGCGCAGGAACTGCGCACGCCGCAGCCGGTCAGCCCGAAGCGGCTCGACAAGGCCTGGGCGCAGATGGAAAGCTGACGGCCTGGGCCGTGGCGCGTGCTGCGCCGTTCAGCGCAGCAGCGCCAGCGCGCGGTCCATGCCGCCTGTGGTGATCGACAGCATGGCCTGCTCCAGCACCGCCGGCTTGGGGTGGAAGGCGATCGACAGACCGGCGACGGCCATCATCGGCAGGTCGTTGGCGCCGTCGCCGACGGCGATGGTCTGCTCGGGCGCGATGCCCATCAGTTCGGCCACTTCGAGCAGCACGCGGCGCTTTTCCTGGCCATCGACCACCGTGCCCCAGGGCCGCGGCACCAACCCGCCGGTCAGGCGGTCGTCTTCGATGTCCAGCATGTTGGCGCGCGCGTAGTCGAGTCGCAGCCGGGTGCGTATGCGGTCGCTGAAGAAGGTGAAGCCGCCCGATACCAGCAGCGTCTTCAGCCCGGCAAGGCGGCACGCGTGAACGAAACTTTCCACGCCCGGGTTCAGCTGCAGGTGCTGCGCGTAGACCGCTTCCAGCGCGGCCAGCGGCACACCGCGCAAAAGCGCCAACCGTCGACGCAGGCTGTCTTCGTAGTTCGTGATCTCGCCGCGCATCGCGGCGTCGGTGATGGCCGCGACCTCGGCCTTGCGGCCGGCGGCCTCGGCGATCTCGTCCACGCATTCGATGTTGATCAGCGTCGAGTCCATGTCGAAGGCGACCAGCTTGAAGTCGGCCAGCTTCAGCGGCGGCGTGAAACCGCGGACGAAGAGGCCGGGCTCGACTTCGACCGCCGCCGTCATGCGCCTGCCGCCAGCGGTTGACCCAGCGCCTTCAGCAGGTCGCGCAGGAAGTGCACGCGGTCGGCCGGCGCGGCGATTTCGCGGTCGACCCGCAGCTTGTCGTTGCCGACCAGTTTCACGGCGCGGTTCTTCTGCACCAGTTCGATGATGCGGCGCGGGTCGATCGGCGATTTGGCGCGGAAGGTGATGTTCATCAGCCTGGGTCCGGCGTCGATCTTCAGCACGCCGTAGGGTTTGGCCAGCACGCGCAGGCGGTGGGTGTCGAACAGCACCTGGCCCTGCGTCGGCAGGCGGCCGAAGCGGTCGGTGATCTCTTCCAGCAGCCGGTCGATCTGCTCGGGCTTTTCGGCCGACGCCAGGCGCTTGTAGAGGTTCAAGCGGGTGTGGACGTCGCCGCAGTAGGCGTCGGGCAGCAGCGCCGGCGAATGCAGGTTGATCTCGGTGGTGGCGCTCATCGGATTGAGCAAGTCGGGTTCGTGCCCCGCCTTCAGCGAGCGCACCGCTTCGCTGAGCATCTCGTTGTAGAGCTGGAAGCCGATCTCCATCATGTTGCCGCTCTGGTGCTCGCCGAGCATCTCGCCGGCACCGCGGATTTCCAGGTCGTGCATCGCCAGGTAGAAGCCGCTGCCCAGCTCTTCCATCGCCTGGATGGCGTCCAGCCGCTGCGCCGCCTGCTTGGTCAAGCCCTCGGTATCGGGCACCAGCAGGTAGGCGTAGGCCTGGTGGTGGCTGCGGCCGACGCGGCCGCGCAGCTGGTGCAGCTGCGCCAGGCCGAACTTGTCGGCGCGGCTGATGACGATGGTGTTCGCGCTGGGCACGTCGATGCCGGTCTCGATGATCGTCGAGCACAGCAACACGTTGTGGCGCTGGGCCACGAAGTCGCGCATCACGCTTTCCAGTTCGCGCTCGGCCATCTGGCCGTGGGCCACCGCAATGCGTGCTTCGGGCAGCAGTTCGAGCAGCTTCTGCCGCCGGTTCTCGATGGTCTCGACCTCGTTGTGCAGGAAGTAGACCTGACCGCCGCGTTTCAGTTCGCGCAGCACGGCTTCGCGGATCACGCTGTTGCCCTCGTTGCGCACGAAGGTCTTGATGGCCAGCCGGCGCTGCGGCGCGGTGGCGATGACGCTCAGGTCGCGCAGCCCTTCCAGCGCCATGCCCAGGGTGCGCGGGATTGGCGTGGCGGTCAGCGTCAGCACGTCGACCTCGGCGCGCAGCGCCTTCATCGCTTCCTTGTGGCGCACGCCGAAGCGGTGTTCCTCGTCGACCACCAGCAGGCCCAGGCGCTTGAACTTGACGTCGCTGGAGAGCAGCTTGTGGGTGCCGACGACGATGTCCACGGTGCCGTCGGCGATGCCCTCGATGGCCTGCTTGACCTCCTTGGGTGAACGGAAGCGTGACAGTTCGGCGATCTTCACGGGCCATTTGCCGAAGCGGTCGGTCAGGGTCTGGAAATGCTGTTCGGCCAGCAGCGTGGTCGGCGCCAGGATCGCCACCTGCTTGCCGCCGTGCACGGCCACGAAGGCGGCGCGCAACGCCACTTCGGTCTTGCCGAAACCGACATCGCCGCAGACCAGGCGGTCCATCGGCTTGGGGCTGACCATGTCCTGGATCACGGCGTGGATGGCGGCGCGCTGGTCGGCGGTTTCCTCGAAGCCGAAACTGGTCGCGAAGGCCTCGTAGTCCTGCGGGCTGAAGCGGTGGGCGAAGCCTTCGCGGGCGGCGCGGCGGGCGTAGAGGTTCAGCAGCTCGGCGGCGGTGTCGCGCACCTGCTCGGCGGCCTTGCGCTTGGCCTTGTCCCACTGATTCGATCCGAGCCGGTGCAGTGGCGCCTCGTCGGCGCTGACCCCGGTGTAGCGGCCGATCAGGTGCAGCGCCGCCACCGGCACGTAGAGGGTGGCCTTGTCGGCGTATTCCAGGTGCAGGAACTCGGAAGCCCCTTCGCCGAGGTCGATGCTGATCAGCCCCATGTAGCGGCCGATGCCGTGGTTCAGGTGCACGACGGGGTCGCCGACCTTGAGCTCGGACAGGTCCTTGATCAGCGCCTCGACGCTGCTGGTCTGCTCCTGCTTGCGCCGCTTGCGGGCCTGCGGCGTCGTCGCAAACAGCTCGGTCTCGGTGACGAACTGGATCGAAATCTTCTGTTCGGGTTCCAGCCAGTGGAAGCCCTCGGCGAGCGGGTTGGTGGCGATGGCCACTTTTTCCGGACCGGTGACGAATGCTGCCAGCGTGTCGACGCTGGGCACCGCGATGCCGTGGTCGCGCAGCAGCTCGAGCAGGCTCTCCCGGCGGCCTTCGCTCTCGGCCACCAGCAGCACGCGGTGCGCCGTGGCCTGGATGTGCTTTTCCAGCGTGCCCAGCGGGTCGGTGGCGCCGCGGTCGATGCTGAGGTCGGGCAGCGGGCGCGCCCAGGCGGTGGGTTCCACGCCGCGCAGCGACAGCGTGGCGTGTGGCGCGGTGCGGCCGAAGAATTCCTCGGCCGGCATGAACAGCACCGGCGGCGGCAGGATCGGCCGCTCGGGGTCGTGCTGCAGGAAGCGGTGGCGTTCTCGGGTGTCGGTCCAGAAGGCTTCCAGCGCCTCGTCGACCTTGCCGTGCAGCACCAGCGCGGAAGGGTGGTCGCCGCCCGCGTCCAGGTAGTCGAAGATCGTGCCGGGGCTGTCGAAGAACAGCGGCAGGTAGTACTCGATGCCGCCGCCAGCGATGCCCTGCGCCATGTCCTTGTACAGGCGGCAACGCGTCGGGTCGCCCTCGATCTGTTCGCGCCAGCGCGCGCGGAAAGCGGTGCGCGCGGCCTCGTCCATCGGGAACTCGCGGCCGGGCAGCAGGCGCACTTCGGGCACCGGGTAGAGGCTGCGCTGGGTATCCGGGTCGAAGGTGCGGATGCTGTCGACCTCGTCGCCGAACAGGTCGACGCGGTAGGGCACCAGGCTGCCCATCGGGAACAGGTCGATCAGCCCGCCGCGCACGGCATATTCACCGGGGCTGACGACCTGACTGACGTGCTGGTAGCCGGCCAGCGTCAACTGGCCCTTCAACTTCGCTTCGTCGAGCTTGGATTTCTGCTTGAACTGGAAGGTGGTGCCGGCCAGGAAGCTGGGCGGCGAGATGCGGTTCAGCGCCGTCGCGGCGGGCATCAGCACCACGTCGACGTCCCTGGTGTGGATGCGCCACAGCGTGGCCAGGCGTTCGCTGATCAGGTCCTGGTGCGGGCTGAAGGTGTCGTAGGGCAGGGTCTCCCAGTCGGGGAAGACGGCGACCCGCAGCCCGGGCTCGAAGAAAGGGATTTCACCGGCCAGCCGCGTGCTGTCGGACGGCTCGGCGGTGAAGATGGCCAGCACGCGCTGCTTGTCCGCATGCTGCCGCGCCAGGCGGGCCAGCTGCAGGGCGTCGCCCGAACCGGTGGGGCGGGGCAGCGTGTAGCGCTGGCCGTTGGGGATGTGGGGAAGTTGCATCGAGCCGAAAAATCGAACCGCAAAAAGCAAACCGCCCCGGCCGGCTTGCTGGCGGGGTGGCAAGGGGTCGTCCAGCGGGGCGTGAACCGGGGCGTGAGGGCCTCGATTCTAGAATCCGGCGCCATGTCATCCGTGCCCCGCTGTTTTGCCCTCGTGCCCTGCGCTGGTGTGGGCCTGCGCGCCGGCGTCGGCGGGCCCAAGCAGTACGCCAGCCTGCGCGGGCGGCCTGTGGTGGTGCACACGCTGTCGGCGCTGGCCGCCGTTCCCCGGCTGAGCGCGACGCTGGTGGTGCTGGCGCCCGACGACCAGGTCTTCGAAAGCCAGGCGCCAGGCTACGTCGGCGAACGGGGCTGGGTCGCTCGCTGCGGCGGGGCCAGCCGCGCCGACAGCGTCAGCGCAGGCCTGCTGGCGCTGCGCGAACACGGTGCGCAGGACGCCGACTGGGTGCTGGTGCATGACGCCGCGCGCTGCCTTTTGCAGCCGGCCTGGGTCGACCGTCTGATCGACGCCTGCCTGGACGATGCGGTGGGCGGCCTGCTGGCCTTGCCGCTGGCCGACACGCTGAAGCAGGCCGACGCCAGCGGGCAGGTCGTGGCCACGCTGGACCGCAGCGCCAAGTGGCTGGCGCAGACACCGCAGATGTTCCGCCTGGGGCTGCTGCAGCGCGCGCTGGCGCAGGCCGGCGCGGCCGGCAGCACGGTCACCGACGAATCCAGCGCCGTCGAAGCGCTGGGCCTGTTGCCGCGCCTGGTGGCCGGCGACATCGAGAATTTCAAACTCACCTGGCCGGCCGATTTCGCGCTGGCCGCCCGCCTGCTGGGCACAAGATGAAAGAAGCGATGACCCTGCCAACGATGCGCATCGGCGAGGGCTGGGACACCCACCAGCTGGTCACCGGCCGGCCTCTGGTGCTGGGCGGCGTGACGATCCCGCACAGCCACGGCCTGCTCGGCCATTCCGACGCCGACGCGCTGCTGCACGCCATCACGGACGCGCTGCTCGGCGCAGCTGCTCTGGGCGACATTGGCCGCCATTTCCCCGACACCGCCGCCGAGTTCAAGGGCGCCGATTCGCTCCGGCTGCTGCAGGAAGCCGCACGCCGCGTGGCGGCCGCCGGCTACGCCATCGTCAACATCGACAGCACCATCGTCGCGCAGGCGCCGAAGCTGGCGCCGCACATCCCGGCGATGTGCGCGCGCATCGCGACGGCGCTGGGGCTGGACCTCGACGCGGTCAACGTCAAGGCCAAGACGGCTGAAAAGATGGGCCCGGTCGGCGAGGGGCTGGCGATCGAGGCGCGGGCGGTCTGTCTGCTGGTGCGCCGCGCCTGACGAGGCTGCACGCGGCGCACGGCCGCTCAGGGCGCGCGCTTCAGCCGCAAGTGCGCCACCAGCCCGCCGTCGGCTGCATTGGCCAACTCCAGGCTGCCACCCATGCGCTGCATGGCCTTGTCGACGATGGCCAGCCCGAGGCCGGCGCCGGTGGCCGCGGTGCGCGCGGCGTCGCCGCGGAAGAAGGGCGTCGTCAGCTGGGGCAGCTTTTCGGGGCTGACGCCCGGGCCGCGGTCGCGCACGCTGATGATGATCCAGGGTCCGGTCTTCTGCGCCGTGACCACCACATCGGCGACGCCGGTGTAGGTGCCGCGGCCATAGCGGCGGGCGTTCTCGAACAAGTTCAGGAAGACGCGGCCGAGCTCGGTCTCGTCGGCCAACACCGCCAGGTCCGCGGGCAGTTTCAGGCTGATCTGGATCTGCCCGGGCTCCCGGAAGACGGCGGCCTCGCGGGCGGCCAGCGGGGCCACGTCGACCGGGCGAACCTGGCTTTCACCCGGCCGCGCGTAGTCCATGAACTTGTCGATGATGGCGTCGAGCTGGTCGATGTCCAGCGCCATATTGGTCTTGGCTTCTTCGTCGGACACGCTCATTTCGGTTTCCAGCCGCAGGCGGGCCAGTGGCGTTCGCAGGTCGTGGCTGATGCCGGCCAGCATCACCGCGCGGTCTTCCTCGACGCGCGCCAGTTCGCGGGCCATGCGGTTGAAGCCCATGTTGACTTCGCGGATCTCGCTGGTCAGCGTGTTCTCGTCGAGCCGCGAATCGAGGTCGCCTTCGCGGATGCGGCTGGCCGCGAAGGACAGCTGCCGCAGCGGTCGGTTGATCAGGCTGGCGATGGCCACCGAGGCCAGCAGGGTGGCGGCCAGCGCGATGCCGGTCCAGGCCATCCAGCTGCTCGTGTTCGGTCCGCCGGCGTGCTCGGCATCGGCCTGCAGCCAGTAGCGGTCACCGGCGACGGCGAAGCCCACCCACAAGCCAGGCTGACCGTTGACGCTGCGCGCCACGCTGGCGCCGGGGCCGAGCAGGCCGCGCAACTGCTGGCTGAGCAGCCGCGTGTAGCGGTCGGACTCCAGGCTTTCCCAGCGGTCGGCCGCCGCACGCGGCACCACCCGCGTGTCGGCCGGCGCACCCAGGTCCTTCACCAGGGCGGCCAGCTGGGGGCCGCTGGCGTGCTGAAGCGCGGTGCTGGCCAGGGTCACCAGCCCGGCTGTCTGCCGGGCGGCCTGGGCCGCACGCGGCTCCAGTTCGAGGGCGCGCAAGGTCTGCATCCAGGCGAAGACGCCGCCCGTCAGCAGGATGGCCAGCAGGCAGAAGGTACGCCAGAACAGGGTCAGGCCGAGCGCCGTGCGGCGCCGCGGCCCGAAGGCGCTGGACAGGCTGAGGCGGTTCGGGCTCAGTGGGCACCGTCCGGCACGAAGACATAGCCGACGCCCCAGACCGTCTGGATGTAGCGCGGCTGTGCCGGGTCGGGTTCGAGCATCTTGCGCAGGCGCGAGATCTGCACGTCCAGGCTGCGGTCGAAGGGTTCGAATTCACGGCCGCGGGCCAACTGCGCCAGCTTGTCGCGGCTGAGCGGCTGCCGGGGGTGGCGCACCAGGGCCTTCAGCATGCTGAATTCACCGGTGGTCAGGGCGATCTGCTCGCCGTCCTTCGACAGCCGGCGCAGCGACAGGTCGAACTCGAAGGGCCCGAAGTTCACGATCTGCGCCTCCTTCGACGGCGCGCCGGGCGCTTCCTGTGCCGGCCGGCGCCGCAGCACGGCGTGGATGCGGGCCAGCAGTTCACGCGGGTTGAAGGGCTTGGGCAGGTAGTCGTCGGCACCGACTTCGAGGCCCACGATGCGGTCGACGTCCTCGACCTTGGCGGTCAGCATGATGATGGGCGTGATGTCGTTGGCGGCGCGCAGCCGGCGGCAGATCGACAGACCGTCCTCGCCGGGCAGCATCAGGTCCAGCACGATCAGGTCCACCGTGTCGCGGGTCAGCACGCGGTTCAACGCCTTGGCGTCTTCGGCCAGCAGCACGTCGAAGCCCTCTTGCGACAGGTAGCGCCGCAGCAGGTCGCGGATCCGGGCATCGTCGTCGACCACCAGGATGCGGTCGGCGCGGGCGCTTGCGGTTGCGTTCATACGCGGCTCCAGAGATGTAACAGCAGCATTGTGAGGGCCTGCCCACCTTGATTTTCGACCGCACTCGTGACCTGTTACATCTCTTTCAGTGGATGATGGGGCACCGTTTCGGCATCCCGCCGAAGCGCATCGAGGAACGCCATGACCCCGTCTATCTGGCTGCGCTGGTCCACCGGTCTGCGCCGTGCTGCGGTCTGCGGGGCCGTGGCGTTGGCCGGCAGCGCCGCCGCGCAGGTGCTGTCGCCGCCGCAGAACCTTGTCACGCTGAACGCCACGGCGACGCAGGAGGTGGTCAAGGACTGGCTGACGGTGGTGTTTTCGACGACCCGCGACGGCGTCGACGCCGCGGCCGTCCAGACCCAGTTGCGGCAGGCCCTGGACAGCGCGCTGACCGAGGCGCGCAAGCTGGCCAGGCCGGGGCAGGTCGAATTGCAGACGGGTGCGTTTTCGCTGTTTCCGCGCTACGCGCCGGCCTCGCCCAGGCAGGGCGCGGCGGCCATCCCGGGTGGCATCGTCGGCTGGCAGGGCAGCACCGAGCTGGTCGTTGAAGGCCGCGACTTGCAGGCCATCGCGCAACTGACGGCGCGCATCCAGAGCCTGAGCATCGCGCGGGTCGGCAGTTCGCTGTCGCGCGAGGCACGGCAGAAGGTGGAAGGTGATGTCACGGCGCAGGCCATCGACCGCTTTCGTGCCCGCGCCGATGCCGTGACGCGGCAGTTCGGTTACACCGATTACACCGTGCGCGAGGTCGCGGTGTCGTCGGAGCTGCCGCAGGGCGCGCCGATGGTCTTTGCCCGCCAGATGGCGGTGCGCGGCGGCGGCGAAGAGGCCGCCTTGCCGGTCGAAGCCGGCAAGGCCACGGTGGCGGTCAGCGTCAGCGGCAGCGTGCAGATGAAATAGCCGGCGGGCTCGGCAGGGCCGGTTGATACGATGCCAGCCCGGCAACCGCATCCGCCCGTGACGCCCACCATGACCGAGCCCCGCCTGCACCACGTTTCCTGTCTGGACAGCCGCGGCCTGCACCGCATGGCTTACTGGGAGTGGGGCGACAGCCTCAACCCGCGGGTGCTGGTCTGCGCGCATGGCCTGTCGCGCCAGGGGCGCGACTTCGACACCCTGGCCCGCGACCTGTGCGCCGACTACCGCGTGGTCTGCCCCGACATCGTCGGCCGCGGCCAGTCCGACTGGCTGACCGACCCCGCCGGCTACGGCGTGCCCGGCTACGTGGCCGACATGGTCACGCTGCTGGCGCGGCTGGGCGTGGCGCAGGTCGACTGGGTGGGCACGTCGATGGGCGGCCTGATTGGGTTGAGCCTGGCCAGCCTGGCCGCTGCGGGGGGGGATCCAGGCCGCAACCCGGTGCGGCGCCTGGTGCTGAACGACATCGGCCCGACGCTGGACGCCGCCGGCCTGCAGCGCATAGCCAGTTACGTCGGGCAGTTGCCGCATTGGCGCGATCTGGACCAGGCCGCCGACGCGATGTGGGCCCTGTCCACGGGCTTTGGCCCGCACTCGCGCGATGAATGGCTGGGTCTGTCGCGGCCACAGGTCCGGCCCGACGGCGACGGCCTGAAGCCGCACTATGACCCGGGTATTGCGGTGCCCTTCCGCAGCGTGACGCCCGAACTGGCGGCGCTCGGCGAAGCGCTGCTGTGGCAGGCCTACGACCGCATCGCCTGTCCGACGCTGCTGCTGCGCGGCGCGGACTCCGACTTGCTGACGCCGGCCACGGCGCAGGCGATGACCGAACGCGGCCCCAGGGCCACCTTGCGTGAATTCGCGGGCGTCGGTCATGCGCCCACGCTGATCGCGCCGGATCAGCGTGCCGCGGTGCGCGCTTTCCTGCTCCCGCCGTGAGACCGGCGGCGGGCGACAGCGCGCGGGAGCACGCGGGCGCCGCCAGCATCGTCCACCTGGCCAGCGTGGATGACGCCGGCGCCGACGCCGAGCAACGCGCCCGCGCCTTCGCCGAGCCCCTGCTGGCCGGCGAGACGCTGGACACTGGCGAAGACGCGCTGGGCCATGCCGACGGCGCCGCAGCGGTCTTGCGCACCATCGGCGCCGGCCCGGCGCTGTGCGCGGCGGCCTACCTGGTCTACGCCGGCGACTACCTGCAACGCCCTGAAGAAGTGGTGCGCAAGGCCTTCGGCGACAGCCCTGCGAACCTGGTGATGCTGACGCGCAAGCTGGTGCAGATCCAGCGTGCGGCCCGCGCTGCGCAGGTGGTGGCCGGGCAACGCGCGCTGCAGACCGAACGCGTGCGCAAGATGCTGCTGGCCTTCAGCCGCGACCTGCGCGTGGTGCTGCTGCGCCTGGCGTCCCGCCTGCAGACGCTGCGCTGGTATGCCGCCAGCCGGCTGCCATGCCCGCCCGAGCTGGCCACCGAGACGCTGCAGGTCTTCGCGCCGCTGGCCAACCGACTGGGCATCTGGCAGATCAAGTGGGAACTGGAAGACCTGTCGTTCCGCTTCCTCCACCCGCAGGACTACCAGCGCGTGGCCCGCCTGGTCGACGAGAAGCGCGGCGAGCGCGAGATGAGCGTGCAGGCCGCGCGCCAGGAACTGGCCACCCTGCTGGCGCAGGTCGGACTGAAAGCCGACGTCCAGGGCCGGCCCAAGCACCTCTACAGCATCTGGAAAAAGATGCAGGGCAAGCAGTTGGCCTTCGACCGCGTGTTCGACACCCGCGCGCTGCGCGTGGTGGTCGACGACGTGGCCGCCTGCTACGCCGCGCTGGCCCGCGTCCACGAGGCCTGGCAGCCCGTCGAAGGCGAGTTTGACGACTACATCGCGCGGCCCAAACCCAACGGCTACCAGAGCCTGCACACGGTGGTCCGCGGCACCGACGGGCGGGCAGTGGAAGTGCAGATCCGCACCCGCGCCATGCACGAGCATGCCGAGCATGGCGTGGCGGCGCACTGGATGTACAAGGAAGCGGGCGCGCGGGGCTATGCCGGCGTCAGCGCGGTCGGCGAATTCGAAGAGCGCGTCGCCGAGGCGCGCAAGGCCGTGCTGCGCGAACTGCTGGCCTGGGAGCGCGACTTCTCGCGCCAGGACGCCGACGAGGCCCGGCAGGCCGGCGTGGGCAGTGAAGTGGGGGCCTTCGACGACCGCATCTACGTCTTCACGCCGCAGGCCACCATCATCGACCTGGCCGCCGGCGGCACGCCGATCGACTTCGCCTACAGCCTGCACACCGACCTGGGCCACCGCTGTCGTGGCGCGCGGGTCGACGGCGTGATGGTGCCGCTGAGCACGCCGTTGCAATCGGGGCAGACGGTGGAGATCGTCAGCGCGAAGGAGGGCGGGCCGTCGCTGGACTGGCTCAATCCCGAACTGCACTTCCTGGCCAGCCCGCGCGCCAAGGCCAAGGTGCGCGCGTGGTTCAACGCCGAGCAGCAGGCGCAGACGATTGCGCGGGGCCGTGACGCCGTCGAAAAGCTGCTGCAGCGCGAAGGCAGGACCGCGCTGGCCCACGACACCCTGGCCGACCAGCTCGGCTTCAAGAACGCCGATGCGCTCTTCGAGGTCGTGGGCAAGGACGAGCTGTCGCTGCGCACCATCGAAAACCTGTTGCGCCCTGCCGAGCCGCCGCCGGCCGACGAGCCCATCGCTTTGCACCGCCCGCGCAGCGACGGCGGCAGCAAGGGCGGCGTGCTGGTCGTCGGCATGGACAGCCTGCTGACCACGCTGGCGCGCTGCTGCCGGCCGGCGCCGCCCGACGCCATCAGCGGCTTCGTCACGCGCGGCAGGGGCGTCGCCGTGCACCGCCGCGATTGCAGCAACCTGCGGCAGATGGCGCAGACCTCGCCAGGGCGCGTCATCGAGGTGGCCTGGGGCCAGGCGGGTGGCGCCCGGCCGGCCGTCTACCCGCTGGACGTGGCCATCGAAGCCGACGACCGGAGCGGCCTCTTGCGCGACATCTCGGAAGTCTTCGCCAAGGACCGCATGAACGTCACCGGCGTGCACACGCAAAGCACCAGGGACGGCGCAACGGCCTGGATGACCTTCACGGTCGAAGCGGCCGATGTCGCGCGCCTGGGCCAGGTGCTGGCCCAGATCGCGCGCATTCCGGGCGTGCGTCATGCGCGCCGAAAGTAGGGCGGATGCCCGCTCAGCGAAACTTCGTATATAGTCAGAGGCTTCCCCAGGCGCGTAGCTCAGCTGGTTAGAGCACCACCTTGACATGGTGGGGGTCGATGGTTCGAGTCCATTCGCGCCTACCAAACAGAGATGCCCCGGTCTGCATGCGCAGGCCGGGGCTTTTTTCTTATCCGGACGCTGGCGGTGTGCCGGCTGGAAAAAATTAAGTTCGACTTAAGCCCGACTTAAGCCTGCCCCGCGAACATTCGGCTGGAAAATCCGGCGCTGCCGGGGCGGTCGCTTCGGTCGGGCAGGTCATCGCACAAGGGAAAGAATGAGCAGCTTCAAGCACTGGTCGGCGCGTCTTCTGTTTGGCCTTCTTGCGGTCGCGCCCGCACTGGGTCAGGCGGTGGAGCGCGAAGACGATGCGGTCATCGCGCGCAGCCTGACCGCGATGCTGCGCGCCGCTCGCACCGTGGTTTCGCGCAACCAGGCGCTGATCAACGACCCCGCCATCGGCGACAAGGGGCTGGGGGGCAAGAAGGTGCTCGCCGAGGCGCTGGTGATCTACAAGGAAACGACGCAGATCGACCCGAAGGGCATCGCTGCCGGATCGCGCCACGGGCGGCTGCTGCGCGCCCAGCAGGACGCGATCGTCGAGGTGATCGACGCGAATCAGTCGACGCTGAACCAACGCGGTGTGGCCTTCAAGGGCTTCATTCCGGCGACCGCTGCGCGGCTGATCAACGAGGCTTTTTCCCGCCGCGCGTCCGAGGACGCCGTCGTCAAGGTGACGGCGCCCGAGCAGCTGATCCGCAACCGCAAGTCGCGTCCCGACGACTGGGAAGCCAAGACCATCCGCGACAAGTTGCTGGCGGCTGATTGGCCCAAGGGCCAGATGGTGTCCGACGCGACCTCGAGCCAGGGCCGCCAGGCTTTCCGATTTGCCTCGCCCGAGTATTACGCGCCGTCCTGCCTGAGCTGCCACGGCGGACCGAAGGGCCAGATCGACGTCACCGGCTACCCCAAGGAAGGCGCCAGCGAGGGTGACCTCGGCGGCGTCATCAGCGTCACCCTGTTCCGCTGATGACCGCAACGGCCGCAGCGGCTTCGGCCCCGCAGTCCTGGACCCGCCTGCTCGAGACGCTGAGCATCAAGGCCCGGGTCCTGCTGTTGTCGGGCATGCTGATGCTCGGGCTCATCGCCACCACGGCCTACCTGACGGTGACGATGGCGGGCAATGCCCAGCTGACCACCCGCAATGCCGAGTTGGCGCGGCAGATCGACCTGGCCAACGCCATCCGCAACACCTTTGGCGACTACCGCTACTGGCTCACCGATCTGGCGGTCAGCCTGTTGCGCCAGTCGGAGCTCAATTCGAACGCGGCCCACGATCGGCTGGCCAGCCAACTCGATGCGCTGGCGCCCGGCAAGCCTGAACTGATTGCCAAGCTCAAGGACGCGGTGGACGCTTTCGCCAAGTCCGGGGGGCAGGCGGTGGACGCCTACACCGACGACAAGCGGGTCATCGGCAACACCTTTTTTGCCGAGGCGCGCCAGCACGGCATGGTGATCGATGCCGAACTCGGTTCGCTGGTGGTCGTGCTCAGCGCCGAGGCCGCACGGACGCGCAACGAGATGGTGGCCACGACGGACCGCACCACGCGGGTGGCGCTGATGACGGTGACGCTGGCGGTCGCGCTGGGCGCGCTCGTGACCTGGCTGGTGCTGCGTTCGATCCTGGTGCCGCTGACCCGCGTCGTCGTGGCGATGAACGGCATCACCGCGGGCGAGCTGGACACGCCCATTCCACCGGCCGGCCCCGACGAGATCGGCACCATGGCCAGCACCTTGCAGCTGTTCCGTCTGAGCATCGTCGAGCGCGGGCGGCTGGCCCACGAGGGCGACCTGCAGCGCCAGCTGCTCGAGCGGCGGCAGATCGAACTCGAGGCGGCCATGACGCAGGCCGAGGCCGCCAACCTCGCCAAGTCGTCCTTCCTGGCCAACATGAGCCACGAGCTGAGAACACCGCTCAACGCCATCATCGGCTACAGCGAAATCCTGCAGGAGATGGCCGAGGACGACGCGCTCGACGACTACCAGCGGGACCTGGCCAAGATCCAGTCGGCCGGGCGCCACCTGCTGAACCTGATCAGCGACATCCTCGACCTGTCGAAGATCGAGGCCGGCAAGATGGACCTCTACCTCGAGGACATCGACCTCACCGCCCTGGTTGAGGAGATCCAGGCCATCGTCAAGCCGCTGGTGGCCAAGAACGGCAACACGCTGCAGGTCGTCTGCCCGCCGCAGATCGGCAGACTTCACTCCGACCGCACCAAGCTCAAGCAGAACCTGCTCAACCTGCTGAGCAACGCCACCAAGTTCACCTCGGCAGGCGCGCTGACCCTGACGCTCGAGCGCGATGCCGCGCAGGCCGATGCCCCGGTGACCTTCACCGTGCAGGACACCGGCATCGGCATGACGCCCGAGCAACTGGACAAGCTGTTCGCGCCCTTCGCCCAGGCCGACGCCTCGACGACCAAGCGCTACGGCGGCACCGGGCTGGGCCTGGCGATCACCCGGCACTTCTGTGAACTGCTGGGGGGCACGATCCGGGTCGACAGCAGCGCTGGCGTCGGCTCGACGTTCACGATGGTGCTGCCCAGCCGGCGCCCCGGTTTGGCCACGCCGCCGCCCCAGGCTGCAGCCGGCACGCCGGAATCCGGCAAGGCGCCGCTGGTGATGGTGGTCGACGACGATCCGGCATCGCGCGAGCTGATGGCCATCACCTTGCGCAAGGAAGGCTGGCGCGTCGTCGAGGCCGACGGCGGTGAGGTGGCCCTCGAGCGGGCCCGCACGCTGCGGCCGGCCGCGATCACGCTCGACATCATGATGCCGCGGATGGACGGCTGGTCGGTGCTGACCGCGCTGAAGTCCGACCCCGAGCTGGCTGCGATCCCGGTGATCGTGGTCACGATGTCGGCCGACCGCGGCTTCGCGCTGTCGCTGGGTGCGAGTGACTTCATGACCAAGCCGGTCGACCGCTGGCGGCTGGGGACGGTGCTGAACCACCTGCTCGACGCGGCGGCCACCATCCTGATCGTCGATGACGACCCGCAAAGCCGAGAACTGGTCGCGCGCCAGATGGGCCCGCTCAACATCGAGGCCTTCGAGGCCCACGACGGCCGCCAGGCCATCGCGTGGCTGGCCAGCCACGAGCCGCCGTCGCTGATCCTGCTCGACCTGATGATGCCGGAGATGGACGGCTTCATGCTGCTCGAGCACCTGCGCCAGCACCCCACCTGGCAGCACATTCCGGTGGTGGTCGTGACGGCCCAGGACCTGTCGGCGCAGGAGCGTGACTGGCTGGGTGAGCATGCGCGCGCGGTGATCGCGAAGGGGTCGGGCAGCACGCGCGATCTGGTCAGCGAAGTTCGACAGGCCTTGCGCGAGCGGCCGGCCGTCGCGTCCGACTACGTCATCTGACGCCGCATCGGCGCGTCATTCTTCAAGGGTACGGGACACGTGAAACTGCTGCTGGTCGAAGACAACGAGATGAACCGCGACATGCTGTCGCGGCGGCTGCTGCGGCGCGGCTACGCGGTCGTGATCGCGGTCGATGGCGGCGAGGGCGTCGAGATGGCCACTTCGGCGCAGCCCGACCTGATCCTGATGGACATGAGCCTGCCGGTGATCGACGGCTGGGAGGCCACCCGGCGCATCAAGGCGGCCCCGGCCACCGCGCACATTCCGGTGATCGGGCTGACCGCGCACGCGATGGCGGGCGACCGCGAGAAGGCGATGGCCGCCGGCTGCGACGACTACGACACCAAGCCGATCGAGCTCGAGCGACTGATCGGCAAGATCGAGACGTTGATGCCCGCGCGGCCCACCTGAGGCGCCCCGGAGCAGCCGATGAGCGACTCCCTGGCGAGCCTGACGGCGGCGCTGTGCCGCGCCCTGGACGCGCCGGCCGCGGCGATGGGCGAGCTCGTCGACGCGCTGGTCGCCAGGGCCGCCGCCGCCGGGCTGGCCGATGCGGGTGCCGCCGGTGCCGACCTCGAACGCATCCGCACGGCCTGCCTGCGGCTGCGGCGGCTGGTCGAGCCCGGTGCTGATGCGCCGCAGCTGGCGAGCGGCGCATCCGAGCTGGAGCGGGACTTCCTGGCCCATTGGCGTCATGAGCTGCGCACCCCGCTGAACGCGGTCATGGGTTACGGCGACATGCTCGTCGACGACTGGCGCGAAGAGGCGCAGGACGCGCTGGCCAACGAATTGCAGTGCGTGCTGGACACCGCCGGTGCCATGCTGGCGCTGATCGATGCGGCGCCTCTGGGCGCGTGATGGCCGGCCCGCTTCCTGATGCCACCGTCCGACCCGCAAGCCCGCTGATGAACCCGCAAACCGCCTGCGTCCTGATCGTCGATGACATCGACGAGAACCGCGACATCCTCGAGCGCCGCCTGAAGCGGATGGGCATCGCCAGCATCGAGCAGGCCACCAACGGCCGCGAGGCGCTGGCGGCCATCGAGCGACGCAGCTTCGACCTGGTGCTGCTC
Source organism: Betaproteobacteria bacterium (assembly GCA_947453725.1). Lineage (GTDB taxonomy): Bacteria > Pseudomonadota > Gammaproteobacteria > Burkholderiales > Burkholderiaceae_C > Rubrivivax. Next base: position 347,544 of record CANGHH010000003.1, read on the forward strand.
GACATCATGATGCCGGAGATGGATGGCTTCGAGGTGCTGCAGCATCTGAAGGCGCACGGCCGGCTGACCGACCTGCCTGTGATCGTGATTTCGGCGCTCAGCGACCTCGAGCCGGTGGTTCGCTGCATCGAACTCGGCGCCGAGGATTTCATCCTCAAGCCCTTCAACGCCACCTTGCTGCGCGCGCGCATCCTGGCGATGCTCGAGAAGAAGAAGCTGCGTGACCAGGTGCGCGAGGAACTGGCGCGCAAGCAGGCCGAACTGGCGGAGGCGCGCACCTTGCAGTTGGCGCTGGTGCCGGCCAACTACCGCGGCCACCACCACGGGCGGCGGGTCTCGATCGACATCGTGCTCGAGCCGGCCCGCGAAGTCGGCGGCGATCTGGTCGACCACTTCGTGATCGGCGACGAACTGCTGGTCGTGCTGATCGGCGACGTGTCGGGCAAGGGTGCCGGCCCGGCGCTGATGATGGCGCGCACCCAGGCGCTGTTTCGCGGCCTGCTGTCGCGCCCCGACGTGCTCGAGATCTTTCGCGCGCCCGAGCGCGCCGCCGACCTGGTCAACGCGGTTCTCACGCGGGGCAACGACAGCTGCATGTTCGTCACCATGCTGCTGGCGGTGATGGACCTGCAGACCGGCTGCCTGCGCTGCGTCTGCGCCGGGCATGTGGCACCTTTCCTGAGCCGCGCCGGCGGCGCCGTCGAACGCGTTCAGTGCGACCCCGACCTGCCGCTGGGCCTGATGGACGGTGACTACCGGTACCGCTCGACCGCCCTGACGCTGGCAGCCAGGGACCATCTGCTGATCGTCACCGATGGCGTCACCGAGGCCACCAACCCGAGCGAGGCGCTGTTCGGCGAAGAACGCGTCGTGGACTTCCTGGGGCAGCCCCCTGGCGATCACACGGTGGTCAGCCTGCTCCGGCAGGTGCGTGAATTCGAGAGCGGAATGCCGTCCTTCGACGACGTCGCCGCCGTCCATCTGCGCTATGAAGAGGCCGACCGATGAAGAAGCCGCCGAGCCTCGTGTACGGCAGCGACGAGACGCCGCCGACCGCCATCACCGTCATCAGCGCCTTCCAGCACGTCGCCGTGATGGCGATGTTCCTGATCTACCCGCTGATCGTGGCCCGCGCCGCGGGTGCGCCGCCGGCCGAGATCGTCAACGTCCTGCGCCTGAGCATGCTGGCGCTGGCGGTGGCGGTGCTGCTGCAGGCGCTGGCGCGCGGGCCTGTCGGCAGCCGCTTTCTGGCGCCCTCGATCTTCACCGGCGTCTACCTCGCACCCTCGCTGCTGGCGGCCCAGCAGGGCGGGCTGCCGCTGGTCTGGGGGATGACGATCTTTGCTGGTCTGGTCGAGATCGGCCTGTCGCGGGTGTGGTCGCGGCTGCGCGCCTTCGTCCCGCCCGAGACTGCGGGCATGGTGGTCTTCCTGGTCGGCGTGATCATCGGCCTGGCCTCGCTGCGCGTGCTGCTCGGCGAGGGCCATGACGGCATGGTGGCGGGGGGCGACGCGCTGATCGCTGGCGCGAGCCTGGCCACGATGATCGGCCTGAACATCTGGAACAAGGGGCGGCTGCGGCTGTTCTGCATCCTGGCCGGCATGGCGGTGGGTTACGCCCTGTCGGGCCTGACCGGCCACATCAGCGCGGCATCGGTGGACGGTGTGCTGGCCCAGCCGCTGCTGGCGCTGCCCTCGGTGTCGCACCTGGCCTGGGCCTTCGACTGGTCGCTGGTGATCCCCTTCGCGGTCAGCGGGCTGGCCGCCGCCATGAGTGCCACCGCGGTCGTCACCACCTACCAGCGCCTCAACGATGCCGACTGGGTGCGGCCCGAGCCACGCTCGATCGCCGGCGGCATCTTCGGCGACGGTATCGCCGCCGTGGTTGCCGGCCTGCTCGGCACGCACGGCCTGACGATCTCCACCGCCAACGTCGGCCTGGTCGCTGCCACTGGCGTGGCCAGCCGGCGGATCGCCTTCGTGATCGCGGCGATCCTGGTGCTGGGCGCCTTCCAGCCGACCCTGGTCGGCGTGCTGACGATCATGCCGCCGCCGGTGATGACGGCAGCGCTGCTGTTCACGGCGGTCTTCATCATGATCGGCGGTATCCAGATCATGTCGGCCCGCGTGCTCGACCCACGCCGCACCCTGGTCATCGGCGCCGGGATGCTGTCGTTCTTCGCTGTCTCGGTGTTTCCGAGGGCCTTCGCCGGCGTTCCGCACTGGGCCCAGCCGCTGACCAGTTCGCCACTGGTGCTGGCGACGTTGGTCGCGCTGTCGCTGAACGGTCTGTTCCGCATCGGCATCCGGCGTCGTGTGGCCATGACCATCGAGCCTGGCGCGCTGGCGCTGGACGAGGTCGAGCGCTTCATCGAGCGCGCCGCCGGCGGTTGGGGCGCACGGCGCGATGTCGCCACGCGGGTCGAGTGGGCGGTGCAGCAGGCGCTGGAGGCGCTGATCCACCACGCCGAGGTGCGGGGCGCCATCGGACTCGAGCTCAGCTTCGACGAGTTCGACATCGATGCCCGGCTGGTCTACGCGGGTCAGGCACTGGAGGTGCCCGACCGGGCACCGTCGCACGACGACCTGCTCGATGGCGAGGACGGCCTGCGTCGGATGGCCGCTTACCTGGTGGGCCGGCAGGCCGACCGCGCGCACAGCGTGACCGCGCAGGGCGTGACCACCCTCCACCTGCATTTCAAGCACTGAGGGCCGCGGGCGTCAGAGGCGGCGTAACAGCCAGATGATCCGCTCGAAGGTCAAGGTCGCCGACAGCAGCGACTCACGGCCGCCGATGCTCGCGCTGTCGCCGAGCAGTTCTTCGCGCACCCGCTCCATCAGCGCGCTTCGCTCCTCGGTGAGCATGAAAAGCATTTCGGTGGCGTCCGCTGAATCGTCCGCCGCGGTGTCGGCGGCCACCATCAGGATGGCGTGCAGTCCCTCGACCATGTGCGCGGCAAACGCCGGCCTTTCAGCCGCTGGCACGTCGATGAGCTCCGCTGAAAACTGGTGCAGGGCGGCTTGCAGCGGGCGCAGTGTTTGCAGCCGGCTTCGCGCGGCGAACACCCGGTCGATGTCGGCCATGCCGGGGTTGGCCCGCACGGTGGCACTCAGGAAGCGGTCCATCTCTTCGGCGATCGCTTCACTGGCTGCCGCACGCAGCTTCAGCGGCGCGGCCTGTGGCGAGCGTTCACCTTCGGGACGCAGGTCTTCGAGAAAGTCGGGCAGCAGGCTGACCAGCCGGCGGCGTTCGAGTTCCACCAGCGACAGCGCGGTGGCCGGGTCGCCTGTGGCTTCCTCGAACAGGTAGTGCGGCTTCATCAGCACTTCCTCCTGCGAGGGCGGGGCCATCTTGAGGGCCATGGCCAGCAGCCGCCGCGCGCTGATCTGGCTGATCAGCACCAGGACCACCTGAAACAGCACATAGGCCACCGCGCACTGCGTCGCGGGGGCGGTGGACACCCGGCGCAACAGCGCCAGCACGAGCGGCAAGCCGGCGACCTGCTCGACAAAGAACAGCGGCAGCAACACCAGCGCCGTCATCGCCCGCAAGACGGCCTGGCACAGGGACAACTGCCGCGAAGTGCCCTCCATGCCCGAGGCCAGCAGCAGGACGGCAAAGCCCGAGCCCACGCTGGCGCCGTAGATCATCAGCACGGTCTGGTCCAGGCTGAGCAGGCCCTCGTGAACGAGCGGCAGCGCCAGCACCGTGACGATGGACGACGACTGCACCGCTACCGCGATGACGAAACCCGCGACCAGCGCGATGGCCACGCCCGAGCCCGAGAACTCGACGAACTCGCGCATCCAGGGTTCGCTGCTGAGCGCGGCGATGCTGCCCTTGAGCATCGTCAGGCCGAACAGCAGCAGGCCCAGACCGAGCAAGGCGAACACCACGTGCCGGTAGCGGTCTGAATGCTCGAGGCCGAGGAAGAACGACAGACCGACGATGCCCAGCAGCAGCAGCACCATCGAGTGGATGTTGACCGCCGCAAGCAGCACCAGCGCCGAGGTCCCGACGTTGGCCCACGACAGCATCGGCAACGCGCGCGCCATCGTCAACGCGCCGCCTGCAACCAGGCCCGCCGTCACGAAGGTGACCGCGCCGGTGGATTGGGTCAGGGCGCCGAACATCAGGCCCGCCGACTGCGGCGCCATCCGGCGCCCCAGGCTGCGAACCATGAAGGCGTGAAAGCTGCCGCCGCCCAACTGCCGAACATGCGTGCTGATCATGCGCATGCCGACGAAGAACAGCCCCAGTCCCGCCCAGGCCGTGACCCCCAGATCGTTCATCGCGCGAGCGCCGGGTGCCCGAGGATGCGCCAGACCATGGTTGCCACCATCGCGAGCGCAAAGACGATGGCCGACCAGACGAAGCGCGTGAGGGTTTCAAAGCGCGAGGCACCCTCCGCCTGCGACAGGCGCAAGGTCGCGTCAACGGCCTTGAGGAGCGCGAAAGGAATCGACTCCAGGCGTTCACTGACCGCTCTGTCGGCGCCGCGAAGCAACTGATCGGCCAGCCCAGGGTCCCAGCCGCCCTTGACGGCGCTGGCCGAAGCCGCTGCGAGGGCGCCTTCATACGCGGCGTTGAGCACCCGCAGTTCAGCCAGCATGCCGGGAACATCGACCGCATCGGCCAGCTTGAAGGGCACGCCCTTGGCCGCGGTGTCGCTGGCGAGCTTCAGACGGTCCACCCGGGCCGGCAGCGACTCGAGCATGTCGGTGGTCTTCTTGCCTTGCGCACGGAAGGCGGCGGCGTAGCGGTCGCGGCTTTCGATGTCGTGGCCGCGCAGCAGGACGTTCTTCCACTCCTGCACCTGGACCTTGAAGTTCGCATGGATAGCGCGCGCATCGTCGACCGCAAGGGACGCCTCGGTCAGCGTCTTCTCGGTGCGCAGATGGAATTCGCTCAGCGACCAGGCAGCAAACAGGCCGGCCACCCCGGTCGTCAGAACCATCAGCAGCATCAGGCTCGCCAGGCTCATCAGGGACCGGCGCAGGCCGATGAGTTCGGACGCATTGAGTTTCGACATGGGTGATGGGGGCGCAAGACCGGCAAGACCGGCAAGTCAAAGGACAGCTGAAGCGCAAGCGCCCAGCCGTCCGCGAAGCGCTACAAAGTTCTCAGCAGGCTCGATCCGAAGTTCGTGACGTCGAAAGCGTGCAGCCCGAATTCATCGGAGAGATCAGCGCACACCTGGATGCCGCGAACGCTGTTGCCGCGCTCATCCAGCCGTGGTGAGTAGACGGCCACGGCCATCTGGCGGTTGACCACTGCCATCAGGCCGCCGGCCACGCCACTCTTGGCGGGCACCCCGACGCGGAAAGCCCACTCGCCGGCGTAGTCGTACATGCCGCAGGTGAACATCGCCGCCAGCGCGTCTCGCACGCAGATCGGGTCGAAGACCTCGGCGTGCGTCTGCGGGTTCTCGCCGACATTGGCCAGGGTGGCGCCGATCGCGGCGAGGTCGCGACAGGTGACGAGCACCGAGCATTGCGAAAAGTATTGGTGCAGGGTGTGATCGACCTGCTCGTCGATGACGTCGAAATTGCGCAGCAGGTAGGCAATCGCCCGGTTGCGGTTGCCGGTCGAGGACTCGGACGCAAAGACCTTGTCGTCGACCCGCAAGGGCCGGCCGGCCGCCCGGCTCAGGCGCTCCACGAAAGCCGCGACGCCGGCCTCGGGCGAGCCTCCCTTGATCAAGGAGGCGGTGGCGATCGCGCCGGCGTTGACCATCGGGTTGAACGGGCGACGGGTCTTCGGGCACAGTTCCACCGCATTGAAGGCGTCACCGCTGGGCTCGACGCCGACATGCGACAGGGTCTTGTCGCGGCCGTGCTGCTCGAGCGCCATCAAGAAAGCCAGCGGCTTGCAGATGGACTGGATGGTGAATTCCTGGTCGACGTCACCGACCGAGAAAGCCTGGCCGTCAGCGGTGACCATGCTGATGCCGAAATGGTCGGGGTTGGCCTTGCCCAGTTCCGGGATGTAGGTCGCGACCGTCCCGGCATCGTTGGAACGGTGCTTCTCGTGGAGTTGCGTGAGAAAGCGCGCGAGCTCGGAAATATTGATCATCGGGACCCTGTAGCCTGTTGACCGGAGTCCCCGAGTCGGCGTTGGTTTTGCATGTTGCGCTCAGACCCGAATGGCAATGATCTTGTCGAAGCCGCTGATCTTCAGCACTTCCAGCGTGGCGGGCTTGGGCGACAGCAGCGTGACTTTCCCCCCCTTGGCCTTGGCCGCCTTGGCCGCCACCAGCAAAACGCGCAGGCCCGCGCTGCTGACGTAGTCGAGCGCCGACAGGTCGATGTCGATGGAATCGACATCGCCGACCAGCAGCGCCCTCAGCGCCTGCTCGTGGGCAGCAGAACTGGCGCCGTCGAGACGGCCGGCGAGTTGGTAGGAAGTCGTGCCCATGTTGTAAGGTCCAATGAAGCGTGCGGGGTGAGCGAACAGGAGCGGCTGGATGCAGGAATCTGCTGACCTAATTTACCTTGCTTTGCCCGGCCTCGGGAGTGCCCGGCCGGGTGCTCGGTGCGCGAGGAGAATGCACGACCAGACCTTGCCGAGTACCAACCCTTGTCTGAGCCGATCACCCTTGAATTGAAGGCCGAACTGGCCGGCCTGGAACAGGCCGATCAGGCGCTCGACGGCTTTGCCGCGCGCATGGCCTGGCCGGAGACGACCTTGTTCCAGCTCAGGCTGGTCCTCGAGGAAATCCTGATGAACGTCATGGCCCACGGCGCCGATGGCGACCGCCTGCCGCAGGTGCGGCTGCAAATCGCGCAACAGGGCAGCCTGCTGGTCCTGGAAATCGCCGACGACGGCGTCGCCTTCGATCCGCTGCAGGCACCCGTGCCCGACCTCGACGCCGACCTCGACGACCGCCCCATCGGCGGCCTGGGCGTGTTCCTGGTTCGCCAATTGACGGACAGCGTGGCCTACCGCCGCGAGGCCGGCTGGAACCGGCTGTCGGTCACCAAGACCGTGCGCTGACCGTGCCGCGCCGGGTCCCGCTGGCGCCTGGCGCCGCCGCTTCAGCGCATCGACTGGACGAAACTGCCGACCAGGCGCAGCGCACGCCGGCCGTCCGGGGAGGCCGCTTCCTGCGGCGCCTTGATGATGAAGTCCGCGATTTCCTGCCGGCGTTCGTCGCCCAGACCGGCAGCGGGCCGGAAGGCCATCGACCAGCCTGGAAACAGGCGCTCGGTCGCCTCGTTGTCGAGCATGTGCAGGACGCTGTGGTGGCGCGGGTCCTTCATCACCCGTGCGTAGACGGTGGCCACCGCAGCGGCCTCGCCTTCGAGCAGCTGGATGAAATTGCCGCCCTGGTACAGCAGCAGGCCGGTGACGCCGTCTCGCTCATTGTTGTGCCGCGACACGCGCAGCACGTCCATCAGTTCCAAGTCGGACAGGAGGCGGGTGGCGGTGCTGAGGTAGACGATACGGCGCATGCGGGCATTCGTTTCAAACGTCGCCTGACGGGGGCGGCCGAGAATACCGTAAGGCGTTCGTCCAGCGCGAGCGGCGTCTGCGCCGGCCGCGGAGGCGGCCACGCGGCTGACCGATCTCAGCCGTCGCTCTGAAGGATCTCGAAAGCCGCCTGCAGCTTGCGTTCGTAGCGGGCCGTCGTCGCGGCGGTGGTCTCGGGCGTCCAGGCCATGAAACCCTGGCCCGACTTCATGCCGGTTTCGCCACGCCCCACCCGGTCGACCAGGCAGGCTGGCACCTCGGTGACGTTCGACAGCGACGGGTAGATGGCCCGCGCCGCACTGCAGACCGAGTCCCAGCCCGAGATCTCCTTCTGCAGGATCGGTCCGACGGCGGCGTAGCGGAAGCCGAAGCTGTAGCGCACCGCCAGGTCCACGTCCTCGGGCGTGGCGATGCCGGCGTCGATCAGCGACAGCGCCTCGCGCATCAAGGCGTGCTGGATGCGGTTGGCCAGGAAGCCGGGGATGTCGCGGCGCACCAGCACCGGCTGTTTGCCCATTGCGGTGTACAGCTCGCAGAGGCGCTGGCCGAGCGCCGGGTCCGAGGCCTCGCCCAGCACCACTTCGACCAGCGGCACCAGCTGCGCCGGCATGAAGTAGTGGATGTTGAACATCCGGCGGGCGCCGGCCAGCCCGGCAGCGATCTGCGAGATCGGGAAGCCCGAGCTGTTGCTGCCGATCGGCACGCCGGCCGGCACGCGGGCGTCGAGGTCGGCGAACAGGGCCTGCTTCAGCGCCAGGTCTTCGGCCACTGTTTCGATGACCAGCCGGACGTCGGTCCAGTCGGTCCAGCCATCGATGGCGCCGCATTGCAGGCGCAGCGACCAGTCGGTCGGCGGCTGCGGCAGCAGCGTGCGCACCAGCCTCATCGTGGGCTCGCGGCCGGCTTCGCTGCGCGCCACCGTGCGGCCCAGCATGACGACGCGGGCGCCTTGCGCCAGAAAACCGGCGGCGATGCCTTGGGCCATGATGCCGGTGCCGACGATGACGGCGCGCAGGCTTGAATGTTCGGGCATGGGTTCTTTCTGCTTGGACCGCCCTGGTGGCGGGCTGCCTATCATCACGGATGGTCAAGTCCTTCAAGCGGACGGCGCCACCCCCTTCATGGCCCCAAGGACTGCACATGCCCCTCATCGAATCCGTCAGCGTGGCCGTGGCCCGCGTGCCGCTGGACCAGGTCACCTCCTTCGCCACCCGCACCGTCAGCGAACGTTTCTACGGCCTGGTCAAGGTGCGCAGCAGCGACGGCATCGAAGGCATCGGCTTCTGCTACATCGGCAGCCGCGGTGGTTCGATCCTGAAAGTGGCGGTTGAAGAACTGCTGGCACCGGTCCTGATCGGCGAGAACAGCCACCGCAGCGAAGGCCTGTGGCAGGCCATGAACCAGGAAGCGCTGTTGCAGGGCCGCGCCGGCGCGGTGATGCGCGGCATCTCCATCCTCGACACCGCGATCTGGGACCTGAACGCGCGTTCGGTGGGCCTGCCGTTGCACGACTACCTGGGCTGCATCGAACGCAGCAGCGTGCCGGCCTATGCCAGCGGCGGCTACTACGTCGATGGCAAGACGCCGGCCATGCTGGGCGCGGAAATGGCCGGCTTCGTCGAGGCCGGCTTCAGGGCCGTGAAGATGAAGGTCGGTCGCCATTCGCCGGCCGCCGAAGCCGAACGCGTGGCCGCCGCGCGCGACGCCATCGGGCCCGACGTGCTGCTGATGCTGGACGTCAACAACGGCTGGAAAGACCTGCCGACGGCGATGGCGTACGTGCGCCGCTTCGAGGAACACGACCCCTACTGGATCGAAGAGCCCTTCACGCCCGACGCCATCGACCTGCACGGCCGGCTGGCGCAGCGCACGGGCGTGACCATCGCCACCGGCGAGATCGAAGTCGGCCGCTGGCGCTTCCGCGAATTGATCGATGCGGGCGGCGCCGAGATCCTGCAGACCGACGCCGCGGTTTGCGGCGGCATCAGCGAATGGCGGCGCATCGCCGCGCACGCCGACAGCCGGGGCATCACGGTCAGCCCGCACTGGTTCCACGACCTGCACGCCCCGCTGGTCGCGGCCACGCCGAACGCGCGCTTCGTCGAGTTCTTCCCCGACGACCAGGTGCTGAACTTCCGCCGCCTGCTGGACCGGCAGTTGGTCGCCAAGGACGGCCGCCTGGTGCTGCACCAGACGCCGGGCCTGGGCTTCGGTTTCGACGAAGCGGCGGTCAAGAGGTACAGCGCCGGTGGCCAGGCCTGGACGCTGGTCAAATGAAGGCCGCTTTCACCGTCACTGCGGCCGAACTGCAGCGCTTCATCGCCGACATGCTGGCCGCTGTCGGCCTGCCGGCTGGCGACGCCGCAGGGGTCGCCGAACTGATGGCGCAGGCCGACCTGACCGGCGCCGACGGCCACGGCGTGTTCCGGCTGCCGCAGTACCTGCGCCGCATCCGCGCCGGCGGCCTGAACGTGACGCCGAATATCCGTGCCGAACGCGAGACCAGCGCCAGCGCGGTGATCGACGGCGACAACGGCATGGGCCACCTGGTGATGCGCCGCGCCACCGAACTGGCCATCGAGAAGGCCAGGGCGCACGGCATCGGCTGGGTCGGCGCCCACCACAGCAACCACGCCGGGCCGGCGGCGCTGTATGCCGATCTGGCGGCCGACGCCGGGCTGGTCGGTATCTACCTGGCCGTGGGCAGCGCCAACCACATGGCGCCCTGGGGCTCCATCGAGCCGCTGCTGTCGACCAACCCCATCGCCATCGCGGTGCCCGGCCGCCGCCACGGCACCGTGCTGCTCGACATGGCCACCACGGTGGCCGCCTACGGCAAGGTCAAGCTGGCGGCACAGCGCGGGCAGGCCATGCCCGAGGGCTGGATGATCGACAGCCAGGGCCAGCCGCTGACCGACCCGGCGCGTGCCAAGGAAGGCACGCTGCTGCCGATCGGCGGCTACAAGGGCTACGGTCTGTCGCTGATGATCGGCCTGCTGGCCGGCACCTTGAACGGCGCGGCCATGGGCAGCCAGGTGGTCGACTTCAACGCCGACGACACCACGCTGACCAACACCGGCCACACCATCGCCGTGCTCGACCCGGCGGCCTTCTGCGATGCCGACGCCTTCCGCGACGAGGTCGACCGCATCGTCGATGAACTGCAGGCCGCTGCCCGGCTGCCCGGCGTCGACCGCATCCGCGTGCCGGGCGAAGGCCGTACCGAGACGCGGCGCGAGCGCGCCGCCAGCGGCATCCCGCTGCCGGCTGAATTGCGGTCCACGCTGGACAGGCTGGCGGCCGAACTGGGTGTGCCACCGCTGGCCGGGCAGGGCTGCTGAAGGCCGGACGCCGGCGGCCGCCTGGGCCGGCGTTTGGTGCGGCGCTGCTGTCGTTTCATCGCACCGCGCCCGGCGTGGGCATGCGCGGGCGTTAACCTCACGCCTTTGCATTTCCCTGCGCGGCCGCCTGGCGCGCCGAGCCCACTCCATGCGCATCCTGATTCCTGCCTTGCTCCTTGCCGCGCTGCTGGCCGCCTGTGGCAAGTCCGACAAGCCTGCACCCGGTGCAGCCGACGCCGCGGCCAAGCCCGCCGTCAAGCTGCTGCTGGCGCCCGAAGACCTGCTGACGGTGACGGCCAGCACGCTGGCCAGCGGCCCGGTGATCACCGGCTCGGTGCAGCCCGAGCGGCGTGCCGACCTGCGCGCCGAGGTCGCCGCCGTGGTGCTGCAGATCCTGAAGGACAACGGCGAGCCGGTGAAGGCCGGCGACCTGCTGGTGCGCCTGGACGAGACCGCCATCCGCGACGGCCTGACCTCGGCCGAAGAGGCGGTTCGCGCAGCGGCCCAGGCTTTCGAGCAGAGCGAGCGCCAGGTGCAGCGTCTCAAGACCTTGCAGCAGCAGGGCATGACCAGCACGCAGGCGCTGGAAGACGCCGAGGTGCGGCGCAACAACGCGCAGAGCGATCTGGTGGCCGCCAAGTCGCGTGTCGTGTCCGCCCGCCAGCAGATGCAGCGCACCGGCGTGCGCGCGCCCTTCGACGGCGTCGTCAGCGAGCGCAAGGCCTCGGCCGGCGACACGGTGCAGATCGGCAAGGAACTGCTGAAGGTCATCGACCCGCGCAGCATGCGCTTCGAAGGCCTGGTCTCGGCCGACCGCATGAGCGAACTGCAGCTCGGGCAGGTGGTGCGCTTTCGCGTCAATGGCTATGGCCAGGGCGACTTCAGCGGCAAGGTCCAGCGCATCGACGCGGCGGCCAATGCCACCACCCGCCAGGTCGCCGTCATCGCGACCTTCAGCGACAGGACGGCGGCGCCGCGCGTGGCCGGCCTGTTTGCCGAGGGCCGCGTCGAGACCGGCCGTTCTCAGGCGCTGACACTGCCAGAGACGGCCGTCGTGCGGGCCGGCGACAACGCCTGGGCCTGGCGGGTGGGCAGCGGCGGGGTGCTGAACAAGGTGGTGGTCAAGCTGGGTGATCGCGACCCGCGCAGCGGCCTGCTGCCCGTCCTGCAAGGCCTGGCCAGCGGCGACCGCGTGCTGCGCAACCCGGCCAGCACGCTGACCGAAGGCCAGACCTTCGAGCTGGCATCGTCCACGTCGGGCGCGGCTTCGGCTGCCAGGTGAACCGCCATGTTCCTGTCTGAATTCAGCATCAAGCGGCCGATCGCGATGATCGTGATCATCGTGGCCCTGATGGCCTTGGGCCTGCTCGCGCTGTCCAAGCTGCGGGTCAACCAGATCCCGGATGTCGAGCAGCCGGTGCTCGTCGTGGCCATTCCCTACCCGGGGGCATCGCCCGACACGGTGGAACGCGAGATCGTCAACCGCATCGAGAAGGCGCTGCAGGGCATCGCCGGCATCGACCAGCTGCGATCGACTTCCAGCGAAGGCAGCGCCCAGCTGGTGCTGATCTTCAACTTCGACAAGAACATGGTGGTGGCCGCCGACGAGGTACGCAACGCCATCGCCTCGGTGCGCTACAAGCTGCCGATCGAGATGCGCGAGCCCATCCTGCAGCGCGTCGACCCCTCGGCCCAGCCGATCATGCAGATGGCGCTGTCGTCCAGCACCTTGTCGCATGCGGCGATTTCGCGTCTCGGCGAAGACCAGCTGGCCGACAAGTTCCGCGGCATTCCCGGCGTCGCCGTGGTCAACATCAATGGCGCGCTGAAGCGCGAACTGTCGGTGTTGCTGAAGAGCGAGAAGCTGCGCGAATACGAGGTCTCGGTGACCGAAGTCGTGGCCGCGCTGCGCGCGCAGAACGCCACCGCGCCGGTGGGCAAAGTGCGCGGCACGCTGGAAGACCAGAGCATCCGGCTGGTCGGGCGCATCGAAACACCGAAAGCCTTCGAACAAATCGTCATCAAGCGCCGCGGCAGCGAAATGGTGCGCCTGGGCCAGGTCGCCACGGTGCAGGACGGCTTCGCCGAACTGGCCGGCTTCTCGGTGCGCAACAGCTTCCCCAACGTCGGCATCTCGGTGACCCGCACGCGCGAAGCCAGCACCGTGACGGTGGCCGACAGCGTGCGCAAGCTGGTCAAGGAGATCAACACCACGTTGCCGCCCGGCACGAAGCTGGAAGTCACGCAGGACGGCGGCGAGAACGCCTACAACAGCCTGCGCAACGTCATCGACGCGCTGAGCTTCGGCGCGATGCTGACGGTGTTCGTGGTCTACGTCTTCCTCAATTCCTGGCGCAGCACGCTGATCACCGCGCTGTCGCTGCCGACCTCCGTCATCGCAGCCTTCATCGCCGTCTGGCTGGCCGGCTTCACGCTGAACTTCATGAGCCTGCTCGGCCTGAGCTTGGCCATCGGCGTGCTGATCGACGACGCCATCGTCGTGCGCGAGAACATCGTGCGCCACATGGAAATGGGCGAAGACCGGCGCACGGCGGCGCTCAACGGCACCGCCGAGATCGGCTTGGCGGTGGCCGCCACCACCTTCAGCATCGTCGCCGTCTTCGTGCCGGTGGCCTTCATGCCCGGCGTGTCGGGCGAATGGTTCCGGCCTTTCGGCGTCACCGTCGTGGCTTCGGTGCTGGTCAGCCTGTTCATCAGCTTCACGCTCGATCCGATGCTCTCGGCCTACTGGGGCGACCCCGCCGGCCAGCACCTGAAGGAAAAGCGCGGCATCAGCAAGCTGCTGGGCCGCTTCAACGACTGGTTCGACCACCAGGCCGAGCGCTACGGACGCCTGATTGCCTGGGCGCTGCACCACCGCCGCTGGATGGCGCTGTTCGCCGCGGCCAGCCTGGTCGGCGCGCTGACGCTGCAGGGCAAGTACGGCGGCACCAGCTTTTTCCCGTCGGCCGACGCCGGGATGATCGCCATCGACGTGCGCACGCCGCCCAGCAGCAGCCTGGAGTATTCGCGGCTGAAGGTTGAAGCTGCCGCCGCGCTGGCCCGCACGCTGCCTGAAACCATCGCCACCAACAGCAACGTCAACGCCAATGGCGGGCGCGTCTATGTCGACATCGGCAAGAGCGTGAAGCGCCAGCGCATGGCCGCCACGATCTCGGGCGACCTGCGCAAGTTGACCGCGCGCCTGGTCGGCGCGGAATACGTGGTGCTCGACGACTTCAACAACGGCGTGCAGAAGCCGGTGCAGATCAAGTTCACCGGCACCGACACACGCCAGCTGCTGGAGATCACCAACGCCTTCATGGACCAGCTGCGCAAGGTGCCGGGCGCGGTCGACGTCGGCCTGTCGGAGCAGGATCCGCAGAACGAGCTGAAGATCGAGCTCGACCGCGGCCTGGCCAACACCCTGGGCATTTCGGTCGGCGATGCGGCGCAGGCCCTGCGCGTGGCCTTCGCCGGCGTCGAGGTCGGCGATTGGGTCGACCCGAGTGGCGAGACGCGCGACGTCTCGGTGCGCCTGGACCCGGCCGACCGCGTCGACGCCAGCAACATCGAACGCCTGCCGATCGCCGTCAGCGGCAGCAACCAGATGGTGCCGCTGGAGCAGATCGCCAAGGTGACGATGGGCAAGGGCCCGAGCCAGATCCAGCACAGCGACGGCAAGCGCACCATCAGCGTGGCGGCCAACGCGCAGGGCCGCGCACCCGGCGAGGTGACCGCCGATGCGATGAAGATCGCGCGGGCCACCACCTACCCGCCGGGCTTCGGCCTGGAGCTGGCCGGTTCGTCGAAAGACCAGCAGGAGGTCTTCAAGCAGATGGGCATCGCGCTGCTGTCGGGCATCGCGCTGATGTACCTGGTGCTGGTGATGCAGTTCAGCTCGTTCACGGCGCCGCTGGCGGTGATGATGTCGCTGCCGCTGTCGCTGATCGGCGTGGTCCTGGCGCTGCTGCTGACCAAGGGCACGCTGAACCTGATGAGCCTGATCGGCGTGATCATGCTGATGGGCCTGGTGGCGAAGAACGCCATCCTGCTGCTCGACGCCGCCCGCATGCTGGAGGCCACCGGCATGGACCGCGAAGAGGCCCTGATGGCGGCCGGCAAGAAGCGCTTGCGGCCGATCCTGATGACCACCTTCGCGCTGATCGCCGGCATGCTGCCGGTGGCCATCGGCCTGGGCGAGGGCAGCGAGTTCTACCGCCCGATGGCGGTGGCCATCATCGGCGGCACCATCACCAGCACCTTCCTGACGCTGCTGGTCATTCCCAGCTTTTACGACAGCATCGAGAAGTCGCGTGACGGCGCCATCGCCAAGTTCCACCAGCGTGACGCGCGCTGGCCGACGCTGGTCGCCTTCCTCGTCACCAGCCTGGAAGCGTTGGCCACCCTGCTGATGCTGCGCCTGCTCTGGCGCCTGCTGACGCGGGCGCTGGCCTGGGTGCGCCGCGGTGGCTGGCGGCGGGCAGCCACGGTCGGCATCTGAGGCGCCCGCGATGCGCGTCACGCTGGCCCTGCTGGCCCAGGTCGAGGCCATCGCCCGCGCGGCCGGCGCGCTGATCCTTCAGGTCTACGGCACCGATTTCGCGGTGGCGGGCAAGGCCGATGCCTCACCCGTGACCGCTGCCGACGAGCAGGCCGAAGCGCTGATCACGCCGGCCTTGCAGTCGCTGGAGCCGAGTTGGGCGGTGGTCGCCGAAGAGGCGGCGTCGCAGGGCTCCACGCCGCAGACCGGCCGCCGCTGGTGGCTGGTCGACCCGCTCGACGGGACGCGGGAATTCGTCAGCCGCAACGGCGAGTTCACGGTCAACATCGCACTGATCGAGGACGGCGCGCCGCTGCTCGGCGTCGTCTACGTGCCGGTGCAGGATCTGCTCTATGCGGGGCTGGTGGGGCAGGGCGCCTGGCTCGAGGCCCAGGGCGCGCGGCGCGCCATCCGCTGCCGGGCTGCGCCGGCCGAGGGCTGGACGCTGGCCTGCAGTCGCTCGCATGGCGACGCTGCCGCAACCGCCGCCTGGCTGAACGGGCGCCCGGTGGCAGCCACGATTCAGGCCGGTTCGGCGCTGAAGTTCGGCCTGATCGCCGCCGGGCTGGCCGATGTCTACCCGCGGCTGGGCCGCACGATGGAATGGGACACCGCCGCCGGCCACGCCGTGCTGCGCGGCGCGGGTGGCGAGGTCACCGACCTGGCCGGCGCGCCGCTGCGCTACGGCAAGCCGGGCCATGAGAACCCGAACTTCGTCGCCCACGGGCTCTGACCCTTGGGAAACCCCGGCCGCAGCGGGCCGGGCGCGCCTCCTAGAATCGGCCCTGTCAGCCACCGTCGGAAAGCCTGCATGCCGTCCCACCGCCGCGCCGCGGAACCCACGCCGAACGAAGCCCCTGCTGCGCCTGTCCTGCGCACGCTGAAGAAGTACCCCAACCGGCGCCTCTACGACACCCGCAGCAGCAGCTACATCACGCTGGCCGACGTCAAGCAGATGGTGCTGGGCGGCGAGGCCTTCGAGGTGCGCGACGCCAAGACAGGCGAAGACCTGACGCGCAGCATCCTGCTGCAGATCATCCTGGAAGAGGAATCCGGCGGCGTGCCCATGTTCACCGCGCAGACGCTGAGCCAGATCATCCGTTTCTACGGCCATGCGATGCAGGGCGTGATGGGCACGATGCTCGAGAAGAACATGGCGGCTTTCGCCGAACTGCAGGCGCAGTTCCTGAACCCCGGCAAAGGCCTCTACGACCCCCAGCACCTGAGCCCCGAGGTGTGGACGCAGTTCATGACCGGTCAGGCACCGGCGATGCAAGGCATCATGGACAGTTACCTGGCGCAGAGCCGCAGCGTGTTCGAGAAGATGCAGCAGGCCGGCTCGCTGTTCCCCGGCATCGCGGGCTTCCCGGGCGCCAAGAAATAGCTGTCGCTGCCGGACTTCGGCGGCGATGCGCGCGATGAACGAAAATCGCCGCATGACCGCAACCCCCATCGCTGCCGCGAAGGCACCCACCGTCGGATTCGTCAGCCTGGGCTGCCCATGCGATAGCCTAAATAGACCGCCGCAGCAGGCATGAAAAAGCCCGCCGAAGCGGGCCTGTGCGGGCGTCTGGACTGCTATGCCACCAGGGCATCCAGCGGGCTGCGGATACCGCTCGCGCCAGTCGAAGCGACATGCGTG